>NZ_JANHNZ010000002.1 GCF_024543085.1 Granulicatella seriolae | reverse complement strand
ATGGGTGTTAGGAAGTTCTTGCATATCTTCTTACCTCGTTTCTTGGTCGATTTGAGGTTAGTATAGCAAGAACTTTCTTTTTTTGCTTGATTTAACTTTTTTAACTAGCACTAAGGGTATATAAGATAATTAATTACATGATGTTATTTAGTTTGTTTGCTCAGGTAGTAAACCCTACTGTAGTAATGGCTATGGAACAAGGAAGCACGGTGTCAAGCCAAATGGAGAGTACGGCTGAATCCTCAGTTGAATCATCTATAGTGGAGACAAGCAGTGGGGAACAGAAATCACTTATTATTGATAGTTCTAGTTTAGAGAGTAGTTTTCAAACCGATCCCTCAAGTTCTTCTGCACAAGAGGTGATTTCTAGCCAGCCAGTTTCAGAGGTAGAGGCTGGCACTAGCACTAGTTCAATAGATAGTTCAAAGCCTGATGAAACGCCTAGCATTGATAGTAGCTCACTAGACAGTACTTCAATGATAGAAAGCTCATCTAGCGAAGTAAAAACACGTGCTAAGCGAGAACTACAGGCGGCCTTGCTAGCAACACAAGTGTCTTTAGTAAAATCTAACGAAAGTAGTGCAGATCCACAATTTACCACCTTCACTCATACTGGAAGAATTTCTTTAGACGGAACAGGAGCTACAAGTGTTCTAACTAATGCCTACTTAGAAATCACTCTTGACAGTACTTATTTGAGTAGGATTGATGTGCCAACGACGGCAACAATTGTCAAAAAAACCACACAAATCGATAATGGAAATGGAACTCGGACGGTTAGGGTTTATCTAAAAGATATTGATGCAACGACAACAGCATCATTTACCTTTTCATTAAAATTTTTAAACCGAATGACGCCAAATGGTTATGCAATCAATCCAGAAGTAACACTTTTTAACCAAGATGGAACAAAAGTTAAAATGGCTACAGGTAATCTTAATTTTGCCGTTAAAACGGTGACTCCTAATATTTATAAATATGTCGTGTCAAATGAGACTACTAATTTTTCAAATGATGGGCAAACGGTATATGGAGGTGGAGCTGATCCAAGTAAGACTTATATTGCCAATGCCTCTGATGTAACCTTTATGTACCGCATGGAAAATAAATTAGGTAGAAATGCTCTCTCATATGGAGATGGATTAAGTTCTGTTCGCTTATATGAGAAGATTGTCTTGACTGATGTTCTTCCAACCTATATCAATAACCAAAACCAAAGAGTAACTGCTGTTTTTTCAGCTGCGAAAAATCCTGGTTGGGTGGATAATGGGGATGGAACTGTTTCTAAAATTGTTGATAGTCAAAGCACCGATTTAATAACTGGTGGGGCTGATACGGCAGTTTCTGATGAAAAGTTAGTCTTATCATTCCCAGGAGCACAATTAAAAGATACCTTTACCAATTCTGTTTCAGCCGACTTAACACCTTATAATAAGGCTAACTATGAAACGATTGCTAAGGTGAGTGACCCAATCAACTTTAAATTATCTGCTGATATTTTCCCGGGTAGTGGTTATTTTATCAAAAACTCAAATCTCAGATTTCAGGTTATCTTAGATCCCGGTTTCAACCATACCGTCTATGACCAATATAGTTTGACCTTGACCAATAAAGCATCTTATCCGATGAAAAATATTGTTATCACTGATGGACCTTTCGATAGTCGTTTTTACTTGGCAGCTCTTAACTATCAAGGAAGCTTAGGCAATCAAATCAAGGCAATCTACGGCGTGAAAGCAGATGGTACAAAAGAAGCCATCAGTTTTACACCAAGTGCCAATGGAAATGTGACTATACCAATGATTGACACGGCAACGAGGAATCAAGTCTTATCCATCGTGAATCAAGTAGAAAGTGGACAAATCACTGAGGAAAATGCACCAAAAGCTCAGACAACTTATACAGGTTTGGAAATTGCACTCAAAGATGAGTTTGCCTTACAACCGGGACAAACCTTCAGCTTTTTATTATCACTGATGTTAAATGATCCTTATCACGCCAAGGTTATTCAACCAACAAATAGTGAGGCCAATACCTATCGCAATGCGGCCAAGGCTGCTGGGCAGCTAGTAATGGAAACACAGAATATGAACTTCTCTTTTGACAGCAATTCATTTAGCCGAGCAACGCAAAAAGCAGAATCCATGTCCATTTCAAAAATAACCTATTCAAACCCTACTGGTGCACTTGGTGAACAAGTAGAATACCGTATGTCTTTTGATACTCGTAACCTTGCTCAAGGCAGACGATTGACAAATGCAAAATTAATCGATGTTCTTCCAGAAGGAGTTACCTATCTTAGAACCTATCCAACTGGGCAAGCGCTGCTTGACCGAGGATTCAAATCCGTTGAAGTAATTGAGAACTATAATAATACCGGTAGACAAGCGGTAGTCTTTTCATTTGCTGATGAGCTGGTTCGAGACATTACCTTAAAAAATACAAATACTATTAGTATCTCTGGTTTTATTAATGCAAATGCTGTTCCAGTGAGTGCAGTAAGTCCTGAACACAATAATATCAACCGCGTATATTTCACCGCAGATAACCTTAAAACTATTCCATCAGAAATAACCGTTAGTTCTTTATTACCAGATATATTTGACGTGGACAACGATGGTAATAAGGCAGACATGGTTATCGGTAGCCAAAGTGATACCATTGCAAATCTACCAACGGAAATCCGTTCGGTCAAGTTTATCCGTAATGTGAATGGATCTTGGCTACGTACAGGCATTTTCACCAAATACGATGAAGATTTTGAGTATCGTTTAGAAACGGAAAACTATTCTGGTGGGGATATGGACAACCTTATCGTTTACGACCGACTTCCTTACAGTGGGGATGCAAACGGAAGCCATTTCTCTAACAAATTACGTGGACCAGTCGTTGTGCCTAATGGCTATACGGTATATTATCGTACAGATATTCCATCAGATGATGTTAATACTGCCGTAGCGGAAAACAGTTGGCAAACCAGCGTTACAGATTACTCGAAAGTTACAGCTATCAAAGTAGTGATGAATCCGGGAACCATTCTGAAACGTGGCAATATTGTTTATTTTGATGTGCCGATGAAAGCTGCTTCCTATGCTGGAGGAGTTTTAGAAACAAAAGTAGCCATCAACCATTTCTATTCCTCTCGAGATTCAGGGGTAACATTTGGAGAAACGAATGCCGTTTATAACCAGATGCCACAAAACATCCCAGTTACTAAAAAATGGGTTGGTACGCCGCTGCCTAGTATTGAGGTTGGAGTTTATCGTCAATCTGCTCCAAACACTATACTGCAACAGCTAACCTTGACCCAAGCAAATAACTATTCTGCCTTGTTTATGAATTTACCAGCAGCGGATAAAAACGGTGCTATTATCACCGACTACAAGGTTAAGGAATTAACGACGAACCTTCAGAATTTTGATAAACAATACAAGGTATCGATTACTGGTGATGCAGATCGTGGTTTTATCATTACCAATACGGAGAATCTGACAAAAGTTGAAGGTCAAAAAATTTGGAATGATGCTGACAATCAAGATGGCAAGCGTCCTTCTACTATTAAGGTTCATCTTCTAGCTGATGGCAAGAGAATTCAAGAACAAGAAGTCACTCAAGCTAGTGACTGGCAATTTGTATTCGATAAACTACCTATCTACACTAATGGGACAGAAATTCAGTATAGTTTAGAAGAAGAGGTAGTTGCAGGATATACAACAACTATTGAAGGTTTTATTATTACCAATAGCTATAGTCCAGAATTGATTGATCTTTCAGGAACTAAAGTCTGGGATGATGCGAATAATCAAGATGGCAAACGTCCAGAATCTATTACCGTTCATCTCTTGGCAAATGGTGATAAGGTAGATGAATTAGAGGTTAAAGCTGATACCGATTGGAAATTCAGTTTTACAGGTTTCCCTAAATATAAGGACGGTAAAGAAATCGTTTATAGCTTTACCGAAGAGGCAGTGGACGGCTACACGACCAAAGTCGAAGGGGATACCATTACCAATTCACATAGCCCTGAAGTGACTAGTTTAGCTGTTGAAAAAATCTGGAATGATGCCAATAATCAGGACGGCAAACGCCCAGACTCTGTCACAGTAAATGTCTTGGCTGATGGTGTTAAACTTGCTTCGCAACAGATCACCGCTGATAACCAATGGAAATATACTTTTGCAAACTTGCCAAAATACAAAGATGGTAAAGAAATTGTTTACACTATTTCCGAAGAGGCAGTGGCTAACTATACGACTCAAATCCAAGGGATGACCATCACCAACTCCTACACACCTGAAACCATTAGTCTACCTGTTCAAAAAATCTGGGATGATGCGGATAACCAAGACGGTAAGCGCCCAGCGTCAATTGAGGTTCATCTTTTTGCAGATGGTACTAAAGTAAGCTCTCAAACGATAACGGCTGATAGTCAATGGAAGGGTACTTTTGCAAACCTACCAAAATACAAAGATGGAAAAGAAATCTCCTATGTGCTTTCTGAAGAACCAGTAGACAGTTATCTCTCATCTATTAATGGAGGCACGATTACCAACTCGCATAGACCTGAAACAACTAGTGTGTCTGGCGAGAAAATTTGGAACGATGCCAACAACCAAGATGGTAAACGACCAGCCACCATCACAGTGAACTTGTTAGCAGATGGTCAGAAGATTGGAAGCCGAGAAGTCAAAGCAGATAGCGACTGGAAGTTTACTTTCTCAGAGCTACCAAAATATAAAGATGGCAAGGAAATTGTTTACACCATTTCCGAAGAAGCAGTAGAAAATTATACTAGTGACATTCAAGGAACAACTATTACTAATTCCTATAGCTCAGAAGTGACAACTATTTCAGGTCAGAAGATCTGGAATGATGCCAATAATCAAGACGGCAAACGTCCAGAATCTATTGTGGTAAACCTTCTAGCAGATGGCAACAATATAGAAAATGTTACGGTTAAAGCAGACAGTGACTGGAGATTTGTTTTCAATAACTTGCCTAAATATAAAGACGGCAAGGAAATTTCCTACACAGTTACCGAAGAAGTTGTAGAAAATTATAGTGTTGAGGTTAATGGAACAATTATCACCAACTCATATACGCCAGAAGTCACAAGTGTATCAGGTAAGAAAATCTGGAATGATGCCAATAATCAAGATGGTAAGCGACCAGCTACTATTAAGGTGAACTTACTAGCAGATGATCAGAAAGTTTCCATCCAAGATGTCACTGCAGATAGTAATTGGGAATTTATTTTTAACAACTTACCTAAGTATAAAGATGGTAAAGAGATTGTTTACACTGTGTCAGAAGAAGTAGTAGAAAATTATACTAGTCAAATCCAGGGCACTACTATCACTAACTCATATACGCCAGAAGTCACAAGCATATCTGGAGAGAAGGTCTGGAATGACGCTAATAACCAAGACGGTAAACGTCCGACATCAATTGTAATAAATCTATTAGCAGACGGTGAAAAAGTATCAGACCAAACTGTCAAAACGGATGGTGAGTGGAAATTCACTTTTGCGAATTTACCTAAGTATAAAGACGGTAAAGAGATTGTTTACACGATAACTGAAGAAGCAGTTGAACACTACACCAGCCAAGTCCAAGGTACAACCATCACCAATTCCTATACTCCGGAAACAACAAGTGTATCAGGAGAGAAAATCTGGAATGATGCTAACAACCAAGACGGCAAGCGTCCAGAGTCGATTACAGTCAACTTGTTGGCTGATGGGACAAAAGTATTAGACCAAGCCATTAAAGCGGATAGTGAATGGAAGTTCACTTTTGCTAACTTACCTAAGTATAAAGATGGTAAAGAAATTTCTTATACAGTGACTGAAGAAGTGGTAGAAAATTATACAACAGAAGTTCAAGGAACAACTATCACTAACTCATATACACCAGAAGTAACAAATGTATCCGGTGAAAAAGTGTGGGATGATGCTAATAACCAAGATGGCAAACGCCCAGAATCAATTGGGGTTAACCTATTGGCAGATGGTCAAAAAGTAGCTAACCAAACTGTCAAAGCTGATGGTGAGTGGAAATTCACTTTCGCTAACTTACCTAAATACAAAGATGGTAAAGAGATTGTTTATACCATTTCAGAAGACACTGTGGAAAACTACACTAGCCAGATTCAAGGTACGACTATCACTAATTCCTACACACCAGAAACAACAAGTGTATCCATTGAAAAGGTCTGGGATGATGCCAACAATCAAGACGGTAAACGCCCAGAATCTATTGTAGTAAATCTATTGGCAGATGGTACGAAGTTGCTGTCTGAAACAATAAAAGCAGATAGCGGATGGAAATATACTTTTGCTAATTTGCCAAAATATAAGGATGGCAAAGAAGTTGTTTATACCATTTCAGAAGAAGCCGTAGAAAATTATTCTACTAATATCAAAGGAAATATCATCACCAACAGTTATACGCCAGAAGTAACAAGTATCGCTGGTGAAAAAGTCTGGGATGACGCCAATAACCAAGACGGTAAGCGCCCAGCGTCCATCAAGGTAAACTTGTTAGCAGATGGAAAAAAAGTACAAGAAATGTCTGTAAAAGCTGATACAGAGTGGAAGTTCAATTTCATCAACTTACCTAAATACAAAGAAGGCAAAGAAATTTCTTACACTATTTCAGAGCAAGCGGTAGAAAACTATACTTCTGAAATACAAGGCAATAAAGTTATTAATACCTACAACCCAGAAATTACTCATATAAATGGGGTTAAGATTTGGAACGATGTCAATAACCAAGACGGCAAGCGTCCAGAATCGATTGTAGTAAACCTACTAGCGGATGGACAAAAAGTAGATAGCCAAATGATTAAGGTAGATGCAGAATGGAAATTCACTTTTACCAACTTACCGAAGTATAAGGCTGGTAAAGAAATTGTTTATACCATTTCTGAAGAGGTAGTGGAAAACTACACAACAGAAATCCAAGGTACAACGATTACTAACTCATATACGCCAGAAACGACAAATGTATCAGGAGAAAAAATCTGGAACGATGCTGACAACCAGGATGGCAAACGTCCAGAATCAATAGTGGTAAACTTGTTAGCTGATAACCAAAAAGTAGACAAGCAAACTGTTAAAGCCAATACAGAATGGAAGTTCACTTTTGCTGACCTACCTAAATATAAAGAAGGTAAAGAAATTGTTTATACCATTTCCGAGGAAGCTGTAGAAGGCTATACTAGTGAAGTTCAGGGTAATAAAATTATAAACACGTATAACCCAGAGATTACTCATGTAGCTGGAAACAAGGTCTGGAATGATGCTAACAATCAAGATGGCAAACGTCCAACATCAATTACTGTTAATCTTTTAGCAGATGGTCAAAAAGTTGATCAACAAACTGTTGAAGCTAATACGGTTTGGCAGTTCAGTTTCAATAATCTACCTAAGTTCAGAGATGGAAAAGAAATTTCTTATACAGTTACTGAAGAAGCAGTAGAAAACTATACTACAGAAATCCAAGGTACAACTATTACCAACTCCTACACTCCAGAAATAACTAATTTGTCTGGAGAAAAAGTCTGGAAAGATGCAGATAACCAAGACGGAAAACGTCCGAAATTGATTACAGTCAACCTTTTGGCAAATGGTACAAAAGTATCGAGCCAAACAGTTACAGTTGATACTGAATGGAAATTTAGTTTTAATAACCTGCCTAAATATAAGGATGGTAAAGAAATTTCTTATACAGTAACCGAGGAAGCAGTGGAAAACTACGCAACGGAAACTCAAGGCACAACCATTATCAACACTTATAATCCAGAAATTACTCATGTTTCCGGGCATAAAATTTGGGATGATGCGGATAATAAATCTGGTAAGCGCCCAGAATCTATCGTAATCGAATTATTGGTTGATGGAGAAAAGATTTCTCAACAAACAGTCAGTGAAACTTCTGATTGGGCATTTGTTTTTGCTAACTTACCTAAGTTCAAAGAAGGTAAAGAAATCAGTTATCAAATTAGGGAAGTTGCTGTAGCTGGATATGAAAGTAAGGTAGATGGATTCACTATTACAAATATTCTTAAGAAGAATAGTGGTGAACCAAGTAAACCTGTGACTCCAGTGACTCCTACAAAACCAGAAAAACCAACACCTTCAAAACCAGAAACCGTCAAACCTAGCCCTACAACAAAAAAACAACTCCCTAAAACAGGAACAAATAATAACACAGAGCTACAAATAGCTGCTCTAGCATTTGTCCTATTAGGAGCTGGATTGACGTTGGCAACGAAGAAAAGAGAAATGAAGAAAAAAGTTAGTTAAAATGAATCCGCATTTTGAATTTCAAGAAACCCACTAAAGGTAGAAAACTCTATCTTTAGTGGGTTTTTAATTTTTGGATGGAACATCTAAAATTACGATATTAAAAGCTCGGCTAAATCCATACCAGCCCCACCAATTTTCTATATAAAAAGTACTGGATATAGTATTGGGAAAAATATAGAGAATGACGTATGTAAAATTTAGTTTCTCAAAATGTGACATTTTAAGTGACATGTTGTCACACTTGTTGTTCCGCTTACATTGTTTGTGATACGATGTATATATATGAAGAAATAAAAGGGAAGAATTTGAGAAGGGAGCGTGTGAAATGAAGAAGAAACTAAGTATGTGGTTTAGTCTGATGGTGATTTTAAGTAGTTTAATTGTAGAACCCATTAGTATTTATGCCAAAACGACAACCCAACCAGATGGAGCCATACAGACAACAGATGTCCAAAAACAAGTGCAAGCTACAAATGGAAAAGAAGAGGGACAAGGCAACCAGCAAGATGAAACCGTTTTAAAAAGTGAGGCCGACGAGAACATTGAACTTCCAGCTGAAGTAGTACCAGTGATTTCAGCGATTGAAAGCAATAAAGTTGATGAGAAAGAACCGCTAGTTGAAAAGTCTACAACAGCCCAAAGTAATCAACAATCAAATTCATCAGCAACAGAACCAATAATTCAAGAAACTCCAAAAGTAGTGGAAGATAATAAAAATGGAGAACAAGTTCAACAATCTGAAAACAAAACAATTGTTAAAGATGACGAACAGGTAAATTCTGCAACAAAAGATCCAATAACCAAAGAAACTGTCCAATTAACTGAAATTCAACCAAGAGCACCAAGTAATAGACGACAAAGTTCTCAAAATAATGTTATCACCTCTTTTAGTATCACAGATGATAAAGGAAACCCATTAAATGAACAAGTGACACAGTGGACAAATTTTAGGATTAATGGGAATTTCGATTTACCAAATAATACAGTTTCATCTGGTGATATAACTACTATTACCTTACCCGAACAATTAAAATTTGCTTCAACAGAAAATTTTGCTTTAAAGGATACAAATGGACAAATTGTAGCACATGCTGTTATTAACCCTGATAATAAAACTATAGTATTAACGTATACAGACTATGTTGAAAATCATTCTGATGTCAAAGGTAGTTTTTACTTTTATGCTCAAGTGGATTACGCAGTTGTAAAAGAGAGCCAGATTATTCCGGTAGCCATTCAAATTGATAAAGAGACTACCTTTCATGCCGGAGAAATTGATTATGGAGTTTATGTTGCTCCGGGAAGAACGCTTGATAAGAGTGGTTGGTTTGAAGGTGGTAGTGATCAAGTCATAAACTTCCGCGTTGAGGTGAATCGTTCCAAGAATGATTTTAATAATGTAGTTATCCAAGATTCCCTAGCTAATCAAGGCGCAAAGATTGTTGAGGGGAGTATAGAAATAGGAAAAGGAGATTGGGTATTTAAAGATAACAACTGGCTTCTAGAGAATGAACAAAATGTTACAAATAACTACACTATCCAAATGGAAGCTGGAAATAAAGGGTTTTCTGTTAATTTAGGGGATATTAAAGCTTCAGACGGATTTAATATTAAATATTTAGTTGAATTAGAATACCATGCAGTTGATGGTGAAATAATAAGAAATGGTGCTAAGATGTTGTCAGATTACCAAGTCATCAATGAATTCATTACTAACGTTCCTTATCATCAAGGTGGAGGTGCTGGGGAAGGTGCAGTATTTACTATTAGAATTCATAAGGTAAATGAAGACGGCGATAACTTAGTGGGTGCTGAATTTGAAGTTATTCGTGATAGAAATCAACAATCATTTGGTACTATAGTAACGGATCCTTCTGGTAATGCATCTATTGGAAATCTTTTAAAAGACGATTATACGTTAAAAGAAACGAAGGCACCTGAAGGATATGATTTACTACCTGAAGATATTAAAATCTCGCCATCTGATTTTGGTAGCATTAAAGAAGCTTTTAAAGAAGTGGTTAACAAAAAAACAGTACCACAAAAAACAGATGTCAAAGGATCAAAAATATGGAAGGATAATAATAATCAAGATGGTAAGCGTCCGAATGCTATTACGGTGAATTTGTTAGCAGATGGTTCTCAAATTGACAGCAAAGTAGTCACTTTAGCTGAAAATTGGGAATACGAGTTTACCAATTTACCGAAATTCAAGGATGGTAAAGAGATTATCTATACGGTTACTGAGAATCAAGTGGCTGACTATAATACTGATATTAAAGGCTTTGACATTACTAATAGCTATACCCCGAGTAAAACTAGTGTATCTGTGACGAAAAAATGGGTAGATGCCAACAATCAAGATGGAAAACGCCCAGATAGTATTCAAGTACAACTACTAGCAAATGGGCAAAAACAAGGAGATCTAGTAGAACTGAACGCCAATAATAATTGGACGACGACTTGGAATGACCTAGATCAAAAAACTGCTGGACAAGATATTGTTTACACTATTGAAGAAGTTAGTGTTAAAGACTACACAAGTACTGTAGACAACTCAGATAAGGGCAATATCTTGTTGACAAATAGTTACACTCCAGAAACAACAGAAATTCAAGGTTTGAAAACATGGAGCGATAACAATAACCAAGATGGAAAACGACCAGAGGCAATTGTAGTTAATCTTTTGGCAAATGGGCAAAAAGTAGCTAATCAAACCGTCAAAGCGGATAGTGAATGGAAGTTTACTTTTGCTAACTTACCGAAATTTAAGGAAGGCAAAGAAATTGTTTACACTATTTCTGAAGAAGCGGTGGAAAATTATACAAGCGAAATACAGGGAACGACAATTAATAACTCGTATATTCCAGAAATAACCAGCATTTCAGGCCAAAAAATTTGGGATGATGCTGATAACCAAGATGGAAAACGACCAAGCACCATTAGAGTGAGCTTACACGCAGATGGCCAGAAAGTATCTGCTCAAGATGTGGAAGCTGATAATAATTGGAAATTTACTTTTGCTAACTTACCT
The DNA here is from genome assembly GCF_024543085.1 of Granulicatella seriolae. GTDB lineage: Bacteria > Bacillota > Bacilli > Lactobacillales > Aerococcaceae > Granulicatella > Granulicatella seriolae. The sequence goes on along the minus strand of NZ_JANHNZ010000002.1, from coordinate 382,075 downwards.
AAATATAAAGAAGGCAAAGAAATTATTTACACCATTTCAGAGGAAGCAGTGGAAGGGTACTTAACAAATGTTGAAGGGAATATCATAACTAACTCTCGTATCTCAGAAACGATAAAGATATCGGGTGAAAAAATCTGGAATGACGCCAATAACCAAGACGGCAAACGTCCGGCAACTATCATGGTGAACCTCTTGGCAGATGGTACAAAAGTAACAGACCAAATAGTGTCAGCCGATACAGAGTGGAAATTTAATTTCACCAACTTACCAAAATACAAAGATGGCAAAGAAATATCCTACACTGTAACGGAAGAAGTTGTAGAAAACTACACAACAGAAATTAAAGGAACGACAATTACTAACTCATACACACCAGAAACGACCGATCTAACTGGTGAAAAAGTCTGGAACGACAGTAATAACCAAGACGGCAAACGTCCGGCAACTATCATGGTGAACCTCTTGGCAGATGGTACAAAAGTAACAGACCAGACAGTGTCGGCCGATACAGAGTGGAAATTTAGCTTTACCAACTTACCAAAATACAAAGATGGCAAAGAAATATCCTACACTGTAACAGAAGAAGTTGTAGAAAACTACACAACAGAAATACAAGGTACAACCATTATCAACAGCTACAATCCAGAAATCACACACGTTTCTGGGTATAAGATATGGGTTGACGCTGACAACAAAGCTGGTAAACGTCCAGAATTTATTGTAGTTGAATTACTGGCTGATGGGGAAAAGATATCTCAACAAACAGTTGAAGCAACTTCTGGTTGGGAATTTATCTTCACTAATCTACCTAAATTCAAAGACGGTAAAGAAATTGTTTACCAAATTAGGGAGCTTGCTGTAAGTGGGTATGAGAGCAAAGTATATGGATTTACTATTACCAATATTCTTAAAGAAGATAGCACAATACCAGATAAACCAGAAAAACCAAACCCACCAAAACCAGAAAAAGTCAAACCGACACCAACAACAAAAAAACAACTCCCTAAAACAGGAACAAATAATAACACAGAGCTACAAATAGCTGCTCTAGCATTTGTCCTACTAGGAGTTGGATTGGTGTTGCCCACTAAAAAAAGAGTAATAAAGAAAAAAGCTAGTTAAAAAGGTCCTCAGATTCCTATGAAGTTTTTATAGGAATCTGAGGATTTTGGCTGTTCGTCAAATAGTGTTGATAGAGTCAAAATGAATAAAATTATCGTCAGAAATCGGTGGAGAATCTTCTCTACCGATTTTTAGATTTGCAGGGTAAAATAATAAAAGAGTCACGCTGAATTCTTGCTTATTCTAAATATTTTTTAAACATGATGTAGCTATTTTTGATATACTAATTCTACAACAAATCTTGGATTGGTTCAGGAAAGGCTATGACTATTCTAGAATTCCAAATGATAAATTTGAGTTAAGTGAGATAAAGACAGCACGGGGATAAAGCTTTAAAAGGGGGACCTCTTATAAAAAATAAAAACAGCCCAGAAGCATTAAACAAAAAATACTTTATTTCTTTGATGAATGATATAGGATCGGTGGGGATGTTACGATTTCAATTAATTGTTTTGTTTTTCTTCTCCATTATTGGATTGATCTCAGGAAGGGACATCCATTCTTGGTACAATAATACAGCAAGTACAATCTTATATGGAATGCTAAAATTTTATGTGATTTACGCTATTGTATTGAATATCTATTTTTTTCTTGTCCCACAAAGAAGAGTCTATAAGCATCAGGTAGCTAATTCTATCTTATTATTTCTTACTTTATTCATAGAATTAGTTATTTTTCTAGCATTTCTATTCTGGATAAGTAATACTAAAGCGATTGGATATAGGTCATACAAAACTTATTTTAATGCAACCTATTCAACAATATTTCTAGTTATAATTGGAGCCGTAGCTCTGCTGGCAACTTGCTATAACGTTTTTTGGATTAGAAAAAATATAAAAAATGGCTTTTCGGAACAAAGAAATGTAGCTAGTTATTTAGCTTTTTCTACAATATTTAATTCTAGTTCAATTTGGATTATTTTTGGAGTACTTAGTATTATAGGATTATTTTTAAAAAGAATGATACTTACTTATGCACTTTTTTATGCCTTAGTTGTTGTATTAGCCTTTCCAAGATTGCTTATAGAAATTGGCTATTTAACATATTTGAAAACTGTAAACAAAGATTATTGGGAAGAGTATAAAGAGCTGAAGTCTCTAACCTTCAACGGAAGCTTGAGCTCAATATTCAAAAAGAAGTATATATATGTAGTAATGGGATTGGCTATAATAGTAGGTATGGTGCTATTAGATACGAAATATGTATTATCTAAAACAATAAGAAAGATGTTTGGATATATTTTAATTGTAATCTTAATGGGATTTATGATTATTTTGATACAGTGGATTATGAAAAAAATAAACAATAGGAATGTTGGGAGGAAAAGATGACATTAAAAGCAAGATAAGCTAGCATAAATCATATCATTGAATTTGCCGACATTTACACTTGCTTAAAAGCCGGCATAAAGTCTGTCATAAAATATAAAGCTTTCTAAATCATAAAAGAGTTCCCGAAACATGTATCAGACGCCAAAATGGTGGCACCACTATTTTTGATAGATGTTTCGGGAATTTTTGTGTTGTCATACTAGGGACTTTTTGCTCTGACTTGACTCCTTTCGGTAAAGTATAAGCTCTTTGCAAGGTGATTATGAGAAAAGGAGCTGTTTTTGACTCTCTAACGAGGAATAAAAGTGATTTGTTCCTCGTTAGACGCTTGATTTTGGGTAGTTTTCTCATTATTCGTTAGTGAATTAGCTGTTTTCAGCAGTATACAGTCTATTTTGAGTGCGTTTATGAGAAAAGTAAGTATTTTTAGCTCTCTAACGAGGAATAAAAGTCGTTTATTCCTCGTTAGATGCTTGATTTTGAGTAGTTTTCTCATCATTCGTTAGTAAATTGGCTGTTTTCAGCAGTATACAGTCTGTTTTGAGTGTGATTATGAGAAAAGTAAGTATTTTTAGAGCTCTAACGAGGAATAAAGTGCTTTTATTCCTCGTTAGAGCTCTGTTTTCAAGTACTTTTCTCATAATCCATTATCTCGATTCTTTTTGTAGGAAAAGGGCTGGGTGAAAAGTTCTTGCTGCTATTTTGTGATTTAAAAATAAATAGTAATCATTATGGACTTATTGCTCGGCTCATTTTGAGTTAAAGGTTTCTTTGACTAATAGCGATTCAGTAAGATGTCAAATTATAGAGCTCTAACACATCACCGCTTAACAATTCGCAAGTAGCTACGTGATGTAATGCGGTAGACGACAAAATATGCGAGGATGAAAACCGCAACAACCAAGAGGTTAGATTTCAAGATTAGGCTATCATCAGTAACGCCTAGCTGCTCTAAAATTCGTGTAGTTATTGGGTAAGCAGCAGCGACATGGGCCAGTGCTAGGATAATCGGCAGAAAGAAAACAGTTAGAACTTGTCGATTAATGGTTTGTTTTACCATCTTGCTGTCTAGCCCAACTTTTTGCAGAATATCGAACCGTTGACGGTCTTCCCAGCCTTCTGAAATCTGTTTGTAGTAGATGACGAGGACGGTTCCGGTGAAGAACAGCAGTGAAAGGAAGAGGCCAACAAAGAAAAGGGTGCCGTATAAGTAGAATGTTTTAGTTTCATAAGCTACTTTGTAGTCCATATTAAAACCCCAGCCATCCTCATTTAATTGGTCAAAATATAGACGAGCTTGCTCTCTTTGAACCGTCTTATCTGAGGAATGTTCCGTATTCCAAGCGGTAAAGAATGTTGCAGTCTTTAAAGTTGTTTTCAGATCAGGATAGATATCATTTAGGCTAGGGACTACCAAGGTTACTTGATGCTCAGCATAGGCAGCTTCTTGTAGTACAGGTACACGGTTTAGGAAAGTATTCCCATCAACCATCTCTTGGATTGGAAATTCCTTGTCTCCCAATTGAAAATTAGTAAATGGTTTATTTTTATTGGTGTCGATAGAAAATAAGATTACTTTCCCCTTATCAAGTGTAAGTTCTTGGCCTGTTATATGATTATAATCTTCAATATCAACAAGGATGATTAAACCAAACGTTTCTTCGGTAGTAGGTTCAGTAAATTGAAACGAATTCTCTTGTTCCAATTCTCCAGCAGCTCGTATGAAGCTGTATTGAAGTTTTTCCGTAACAGGGTCCTTACTTGTTTTAAGAACCTTATCAATTACTGGTTTAGATTCATATAATCTATTCAGAATGTCACGCTGATTTTCTCCATCTGAGTATGCCGCTTTGAAAGTAAAATCATAGGGATATTGTTCGTTACTATTAACGTTTGTACCCGTCTGTAGTGAGATGGAAGTGGTTAAGGTGACTAAAACCATGGTTGATAGAACACAGATAGATGCCAGACCAGCAGCGTTCTTTCTCATACGGAAGATTAAATTAGAAATAGAAATAAAGTTTTGCGGCTTGTAATAATAGTTAGGACGCTGCTTTAAGAACTGTAGGAAACGAATGATACCTGCATCAAAGGTGATAAAGGTTCCAAGGATGACCAGCAAGACAGCTAGGAAAAATGTTGGAATGGCTTGTCGGATGCCAGTGGATGTGATGGATAGGTAGTAGCCAACTAGTATGAGGGCTAGGCCAATCAGTGCACGAATCGTTAAGAATCTGCCTTGTTTCTCACCTTTTTTAGGGTTCTTTAATAGGTCAAGTGGCTTGCCAAACTGTAGTCGTACAGCGTTGTAGAGAAAGAGTATCAGAAAGATGAGCGGAAAATAGAGCAAAGTTTCAGTAACATTGGACCATTGAAACATATAAGTCAAAGGCAAGGCGTAGTCCATAGCTCTTACCAAGATGGCAAAGGCTAAGCGTTCAAAGATGAGCCCAAAGAATAAGCCGAGAAAAATAGTAACTAAAGCAAAATAAAAGATTTCAAGTGCAGAAAGGAGATGCAGATGTCGTTTTTCTAAACCTAGAATGGTGTAAAGTCCTAACTCCTTGGTTCGGTTTTTACGTACGTAGGCATTGGCATAAGCCATAATAAAGAGAACGGTTATACCTACAATCGTAACACCAAAACCTAAAGCAGCTTGCATACTGCTTCCGCCGTATGGAGCATTTTTTATGCCGGGATTTTTGGCGATGGATAGGAAGATGTAGAAAACTGTAACGGAGATAAAAACTGCTAAAGAAAAAGGGAAATAGAGTGTTCGGTGTTGCCTTAGATTACTTAATGCGAGTTTATTGATTAATTTGATCATTTAACTCACCTCTTCCAGCCATAACTGTCAGTGTTTCCGATATCAACTCGAACATTTCTTGGTAGGTTCTTTCACCTCGAAAGACTTGGTTGTAAAGCACACCGTCTTTGATAAACAAGACACGTTTGGCACGACTTGCGGCAGTGATACTGTGGGTTACCATCAAAACGGTCTGACCTCGTTCGTTAATAGCATCGAATAGGTCAAGAATTTTAGAAGATGATTTGGAATCCAAGGAACCTGTAGGCTCATCTGCTAATAGTAAGGTGGGTTCGGTAATAAGGGCACGACCAATGGCAACGCGTTGTTGTTGCCCACCGGATAATTCATAAGGGAAGTTTTCTAAGAGTCGACTGATGCCTAGCAATGAGGCTAGTGTTCTAAGTCGTTCTTGCATTTCTTTGTAAGGTGTTTGGGCTAAAACTAGTGGCAATAGGATATTGTCTTTGACGGAAAGGGTGTCCAGCAGGTTAAAGTCTTGGAAGACAAAGCCTAGGTGGTCCCTGCGGAAGGCGGATAGGGCTTTTTCAGGGATGGACTGAATCTCGACGCCATTTAGCTTGACGATACCTTGTGATGGCCTGTCCAGTGTGGCTAAAATATTCAATAAAGTGGTTTTTCCTGAACCAGATTCCCCCATGATGGCAACATATTCACCAGCCTCTACGGTAAAATGAATATCGGACAAAGCAGTAACTTTGGTACCGCCAAAACGGGTTTGATAAATTTTTTGTACATGTAACACATCTAATAGAGTCATTAGACTAGTCCCTCCTTTTTCTCTCTTGATAGGACTATCTTATCCGATTGGTGGCTACCTTGCCTTAGCTTGAGCTTTCATTTGTGAGTTTAATCTTACATTTTTGTAAGGTTAGTCAAAATCTAGCTCAACTTGTTCCAAATCAATCAAAATGGTGGTACCTTTACCGGGGCTGGACTCGGCTTTTAAGGCAATTCCTAACTTTTTAGCAATTTCGCTAGAAAGATATAACCCCAGTCCGGATGAATGATTTTGCATGCGGCCATTAAAGCCGCTGAAACCACGTTCGAAAATACGACCTAGGTCAGCTTTAGAGATACCAATTCCACTATCTTCAACCAATAGGATATCTCCATCTAGTCTAATTGAGATTTGTCCATGGTCTTTGGTATATTTGAGGGCATTAGAGATGACCTGTTCTAAGATGACGCTGAACCATTTTTTGTCAGTGGTGAAGCGATAGTTGATGGGCTCAAGATTGAGTTGGATTTGTTTTTGGATAAAGAAACTGGCGTATTTTTTGATGATAGATTGAAGCATATCTTCCAGAGACTGTTCTTCCAGAAGTAAATCTTGGTGAAAACTTTCCATACGAAGGTAGTGCAGGACAAAGTCACTATAAGTTTGAATCTTAATGAATTCTTGTTCCAACAGTTTTTTCTCTAAAGAAGCGGGAAGTTGGTCAACTAAGAGTCGGCCTGCAGCGATGGGAGTTTTAATTTGGTGAATCCACATGGTGTAGTAGTCTAATTGTTGACTATTTTGTATTTGTTGTTTTTGAACTTGTTCTTGGAGACGTTGGTTACTGATGGTTAAGGCTTCTAAGAGAGACTCTTCCGCAAGGCCAATCACTGGCAAATTATCAGGTACGCTATCGCCGTTTTTAATAGCATTCAAAAGAAAGGCCAATCTGGTGCTACGTTGGTAACTCGTATAGAAGTCACCAAGGAAAAAGAGTAGGCTCAACACCGCATATAAAAGCCATAGATAGGATAGTAGACCGAGGTCAGCTTGGTAGAGATGAGGGTAAAGCAGAAAGAGAGCGCTAATTAAGAGAAATTGTACCAAAAACCAGATATGGGATGTTACCCAAGCCAATAAGTGACGTTTTAGGAGTTGTTTTGTCATAAAGCACTCACCAGCCCATACCCAATCCCCTTCTTGGTAGAGATAAAGTCTTTCAATCCTACATCTTCTAGTTTTTTACGTAGTCTGGCAACGTTGACCGTTAAGGTATTGTCGTCAATAAAGAGGTTGCTATTCCATAAGCCCTTCATCAAGTCATCACGGCTGACGTAGGTTTCCATATGTTCAAATAGAATGCGCAGAATTTGAAACTCATTCTTGGTTAGATCAACTGTCTGACCTTGATAGGTTAGGTGTGTTGATTTGAGATGAAGGGTCACGCCCTTAAAATCTATCCAATCTTGATTGCCCATAAATTCATAGCTACGTCTGATAAGACCTTGAATTTTTGCCACCAAGATGGTCATGTCAAAAGGCTTGGTGATAAAGTCGTCTGCCCCCATATTAATCGACATAACGATATCCATGGCTTGGTCACGAGAGGACAAGAAGAGAATCGGTACTTTTGATAGTTTACGAATTTCTTGGCACCAGTAATAGCCGTTGAAAAATGGCAGTGTAATATCTAGAATGACCAATTGAGGGTTCAAGCGGATGAACTCCGTCAAGACTTGATCGAATTCATCAACCCCATGAACGTCATAGCCCCATTTGCTAAGTTCTTTGGTCAGGGCTGTCCGAATGACAAAATCATCTTCAACAATTAATATAGAATGCATAATCATGCTCCTCTTTTTAATAGGTAGTTTATTAAGTAAAGTCTTCACTAATCTATTTTTCATTGTAGCATAGATGAGAATAGAGAGAAAGGATTGGCGGATTGTGGTATGATAGACTAGAATAGAAAAAGTATGATAGTAATGAAAGTTATATAGGAGAGTGAAGATTATGGCAGATCAACTAGAGTTAGTGATTATTACTGGGATGAGTGGTGCGGGGAAGACCGTTGCTATGCAAAGTTTTGAAGACATGGGCTATTTTTGTGTGGACAATATGCCACCAAGTTTGTTGCCTAAGTTTTGGGAATTGGTCAAAGAATCAGGCAAGGTATCCAAGATAGCCTTAGTCATCGACCTACGTTCTAGAGCCTTTTTTGATGAAATCATGAGCGCTATTGGTAATTTAGACAATACGTCATTTATTACAACAAAGATTTTATTCTTAGAAGCTAGTGATGATGCTTTGGTTTCACGCTATAAAGAAACTCGCCGCACACATCCGCTAGCCACCAATGGACGTGTTTACGATGGGATTGTGTCTGAGCGCAAGTTATTGGAAGATATCCGTATTCGAGCACAAAAAATTATCGATACCACCAACCTATCCCCAAGACAATTGCGTGAAGAGATTATGGGAAGTTTTTCAGATGGCGACAGTAGTGTATTCACCGTACAAGTCATGTCATTTGGCTTTAAGTATGGTATTCCAATTGATGCTGATATCGTCATGGATGTCCGTTTTCTACCTAACCCGCACTATATCGACAGCTTGAGACCGATGACAGGTCTGGATCAAGAAGTCTATGATTACGTGATGACGCAACCTGAAACTAAAATCTTCTACCATAAATTTATGGACCTACTGGATTTCGTTATTCCGGGCTATAAAAAAGAGGGGAAATCAAGTGTGACCATAGCGATTGGTTGTACAGGTGGACAACACCGTTCAGTTGCTCTAGCGGAGAGAGCAGGCAAAGAGTTGATGAGCGATTCCTACAAGGTGAACATCAGTCACCGAGATAAAGATCGCCGCAAAGAAGGGAATGGGCGATCCTAATGGAAGAGCAACTACTTAACAACCAAACAGGGCAAAATGGCCAACGAAAAAGAAGACCAAAAATAACGGTTATCGGCGGCGGAACTGGTCTGCCAGTCCTCTTACGAAACCTAAGAAAGAGAAATGCGGATATTACTGCGGTAGTAACCGTTGCGGATGATGGAGGCTCTTCGGGCGTTATCAGAGACTATATCAACGTGGTGCCGCCCGGGGATATTCGGAACTGTATGATTGCCTTATCGTCAATGGGGAAACTTCAAAAAGAAATTTTTCAATATCGCTTCAATTCTGATGATCAGTTTTTTGCTGGACATGCTATTGGGAATTTACTAATTGCTGCTTTAACAGAAATGAAGGGCAACAATATTTTTGATGCCATCCGTTTGTTGTCTAAGATGATGCAGATTGACGGACACATTTATCCAGCAGCCGAAGAACCGCTTGTGCTCCATGCAGAATTCGAAGATGGAACCAAGGTTGTGGGGGAATCCAAACTAGCCCATCACCGCAAAAAAATTAAACGAGTAACAGTTGAAACCTATGAACCCGGACGACCAGCCAAGGCGGCCAGAGATGTCATCAAATCCATTATGGAATCAGACATGGTTGTCATAGGGCCAGGAAGCCTCTATACCAGCATCCTTCCGAATCTGATGATTGAAGACATCGGCACAGCCATTTGCGAAACACAGGCGGAAGTTGTGTATATCTGCAATATTATGACCCAGTTTGGCGAAACAGAACAGTTCACCGATGCCGACCATGTGCGAGTCTTGCATGAACATCTGGGCAAGAACTTTATTGACACAGTCCTAGTTAACACCGAACCAGTGCCAGACGAATACCTCAACCAACAAAAGAATGAAGAATATCTCTACCAAGTGACCTACGACTTCAAAGGCCTAAGAGAACAAGGTTGTCGAGTGGTGTCCGCTGACTTTATCAAACTAAGAGACTCAGGCGTCTATCATGACGGCCAAAAAGTCATCGACGAACTCTACACCCTAATCCGCAGCGTCAACCCCCGGATTGTAAATGGGTAAGGAAATCTGTTTGTAGAAAATTTAAATAGATAAATAACTGCTGTGGAAACTTTTGGGTTTCACAGCAGTTTTTATGTTTGGTGATGTATAGAATAGACATTTGTAAGGAAAAATTATGAAAAAACAAGATCTCTATTAGTATCTAATGGGGAATAAAAGTGGTTTATTCCCCATTAGGAAGCTAGTACCACTTAGAAAACAAAAGAGTTTCCGAGAACAGCAGCAGAAATAACGGTGAATGAGCATAGCTGGTGCACAGTAGCTGTTTCGACGTTAGTCGATTACAGATACGTAGACAGCTAAGTCGTGAGACCAGGGCTCACGGCGGTGCCACCGTTCTCATTTCTGCTGCTGTTCTCGGAAACTCTTTTAAGTCTTAGAAATAGATTCTAGTTATTTATGGAATTTTTACCCAATATATTGTACTGGCTACTTTGGGTTTCTCCGTTATTCTAGCACGATTTCTTACCATCCTAGTACAAAGGTCCTAGGAGAAATTTTTAATAGTTCAATCTTAAGACCTATGAAAAATCATTTGGAATACGTCATAATCAGTAGTGTAAAGAAATACTCTATCCGTCATTGAACCAATAGAGAATGATTTAGCTAACCATATATTGAGGAGGAAACGATAATGGAAGAAAAAGAAAGAATCATTACACTTGTCAAAGAAGGTATTATCAGCTCAGAAGAAGCATTAGTCTTATTGGAACAACTAGGACAAAAAGCAGCTGAAGCCGCAAGTCAAGAAACTGTTAAAGAGACAACCACTAATCATAAAAAAGAAACTAGTGCAGAATCTATGGAAGCCGACGACCAAAACAACCTCAACAAAATTCTAGAAGGAATTGCGAGCGCATTAACCTCCTTCTCAGCAGATGTTGATGGCAAAGACCAAACCTTAAAAACACTCTATGCAGATATTCAAGCTAAAAAAGACCGTTTAGCAGAACTAGATGTGATGAAAGAATTGGATGAATGGTCCAGTGACCAAGAAATGGAAGCACAACGTATCAAGGAAGAGCTAGATTCTCTAGATGGGCAAACCAAAGCCCTAGAAGAAGATAAAAAAGCTCTCGAAGAAGAAATGGCTCGCTTGAAAAAAGAAGAGATGGACGAAGCTATCAAAAAAATGAAAGAAAAAGTTGAATCCGCAAAAATCAAAGAGTCTGTCAATGAAACAATGAATCAAGTAGGCTCAACCGCATCAAAACTAGGTGAAGCCCTATCCAACCTATTCAGCAGTGGCTTCAAGAATGTGATGGACAATGTGGAATGGGAAACAAAAGAGTTCAACATTCCAAAATTAGCGTCACAAAAATTCACACACACCATTGAAAGCCCAACAACCAGTGCAACAATTGTAGATGTGAAAGTCGCAAATGGTGAAGTCAAATTTAAAACATGGGATCTTCCATATGTAAAAATCGAAGGGAACTACAAACTGTATGGTGCCTTTGAGGAAGACACACCTCTAGAAATTTTTGAAAACCGTAGTAAAGTGGTTTTTGATGAAGAAAAGATTACTTTCCATATTCCAAACAAACGTATCTACGCAGATCTAATCATCTATCTACCACGACAAGAGTATGATTACATTTCTGTTCAAGCCTTGAACGCTAGTATCCGCTTAAAAGATATTCAAGGAAAGGATTTCTATCTAAAATCCGTTAACGGTGACGTACTCCTAAAAAATATTACAGGGACCATGGTAGAAATTGACAGCGTAAATGGTACTTCAAAAGTTATAGATTGTACGCTAAGAGACTTAATCAGCAAAAAAGTAGCTGGCAAATCAGTTATCAAGAGTGATATCGTTAGCAGCAAAATTACATCTGTCTCTGGCTCTATCAAAGTAGAAGCAACCAAAGCTACCATTAAGAAGATGAATGCAAGCACAGTTAGCGGTTCTATTTCCGTTCAGATTGATAAGGATCAAGAGTTTGAAGCAAAATTGTCAACGGCACTTGGTAAGTTAGACTATGAAAGTTTACAAGCAGAAGTCATTAATGAAACCAAGGATACTGCTTCTAAAAAAGTACATCTTCGTAAAGTAACGGAAGGGGCTCCTGTTCAAATCAATTTATCAACAACTACAGGAAGTGTGCGATTGCTTGCCGCAACCAATCCTAAAAAAGATAAGTCAGTAGAACAGACAGAAGAAGAGATTAAAGATATAATGGAAGATAAGAAAGAAGAAACAAGCGAAGAATAATAGCTAGCCAATCAGAAAGGGTGGGAATCATGGGCTATAAAAAATTAACAAAATCAAAAAATCATAGAATGATATCAGGTGTCTTAGGAGGAATTGCTGATTACCTAGGGGTTGACCCAACAGTAGTCCGTGTCATCTTCTTACTAGTGGCAGGATCCGGTATTCCAATTATCTTATATATTGCGATGGCTTTAATCATGCCAGAAGCTGAATAAGAAAGGAAAGTGAGTGAGAACAGTGTATCAAAAAAAACTAACCAAATCGTCTACCAATAGAGTCCTAACAGGGGTTCTAGGTGGGATTGCAGAATATTTAGGTATCGATGCGACGATTATTCGACTCATCTTTATTCTCTTAGTTTGGTCAGGTGTGTCCATCATGATTTATATCTTATTGGCCATCATCATGCCAGAAGAATCTAAAGAGAGTCGCAAGAATAAAAAGAATCGTCAAGAACAAGAAAAATGGTCAAGTGGAAGAGATTTCTTCTACTCAGACAACAATAAAGCTAAAAAATCTAAAAAAACAGATGTCGACTTTGAAGAAGATGACGAAGATTGGAGTGACTACTGATGGGTAAAAAGATTATTATCAATACGATAGGTTTCATCTTAATAGCCACATTAGTTCCAAGTTTTCATGTAAGTGGTTGGGTGACAGCTTTAATTGCCAGTGTGGTTTTGGCCATACTTAATTTATTGGTCAAACCAATCTTGTTACTGCTAACCTTACCAATTAACTTCTTAACATTTGGCTTGTTCAGTTTCATCATCAATGCTTTTATGTTAAGCCTAACCTCATTCTTCATGGGGAGTAGTTTTTACATCACCTCTTTCGGAATGACCATCGTTGTCAGCATCTTGCTAACCATTTTCCAACAATTCGTGGAACAATTTACCGAACCAAGAGGCTATTAAAGCACATTTTAAATCCAGCTCTCACATTAAAGGGCTGGATTTTTTTACGTTGACAATGTACTAGAACAAATAAACCAGTGTGTAAACAGCAAAACTAAACAAAAGAGTTACCGAGAAATATATCCGTACAGAACGGTGCAAAGCATAGCTGACGCACAGTGACTGTTTCGGCTTTAGCCGATCTACAGTCACGTAGACAGCTAAACCGTGAGACCAAGGCTCACGGTGGTGCCACCGTTCTCATTTCGGATATATTTTTCGGTAACTCTTTTGTGCTTTAGAAACAACCAACATTATTTAAAACTTGTCAAACGACTTCATTCCTCTTAATAGCTCTAATATGGTATGATAATATTACCAATAGAAAGAGGTTTTCATCTTCTTGTTTTAGTAGGCAAGTCAGAGACTTCAAGATAAAATAGATGGATAGAAAGAGGGATGTCGATGTCGAACTTCGTTACAGTAGGAGAGCTAGTTAGTAAAATTCGTTTAAAACCAATTCATGGAAAAGAATACTTGGACCGCCCAATCACAACCAGTGAAATTTCCCGACCAGGCTTGGAATTAACAGGCTATTTCAACTTTTACCCAGCAGAACGGATACAGTTGTTTGGACGAACAGAAAAGTCATTTTCAGATAAAATGATTCCAGAAGAGCGTTTATTAATTATGAGACGTTTATGTACTGAGCAGACACCATGTATTATTATTTCTCGTAAATTGGATGCTTCTGAAGAATTGATACAAGCTGCTGCTGAAGCTAAGATTCCCATCTTACAAGCATCTTCTAGAACAACACATGTCTCCAGTAGTGTAACCAATTATTTGGAAAGCCGTTTGGCAGAGCGCATGTCCATGCATGGTGTATTGGTGGACGTCTATGGAATTGGTCTATTGATTACGGGTGAGAGTGGTGTTGGTAAGTCTGAAACGGCACTTGAACTAATTCAAAAAGGCCATCGACTTGTAGCGGATGACCGAGTAGAGTTGTACCAACACGATGAATTGACACTAGTTGGAGAGGCTCCAGAAATCTTAGCCAACCTCATTGAAATTCGTGGAATAGGTATTATCGATGTCATGACCTTATTCGGAGCTGGAGCTATTCTAGAAAGTAAGCAAGTTGATTTGTTAGTCCATCTTGAGAATTGGTCGCCAGATAAAAAGTATGAAAGACTTGGCGGGCCGGAAGAGTTGGTTGATATTATGGGCGTTTCTATACCAAAGATTCGCATCCCTGTTAAAACCGGTCGTAACGTTTCTATTATCTTGGAAGTGGCATCTATGAACTTTAGAGCTAAAAATATGGGCTTTGATGCCAGCGAAACCTTCCAAAGAAATCTAGATAAACTAATCGCCAAAAATATGGAAGAAAGTGATAATAATTAAGCAGGTTTTGAAAGAGGTGTAGGAACAGCTTAAACACCTAATAATGCATTCAATAGAGAAAGAAGGATTTGATGAACAGTTTTAGCGTAATAGATCCAGTTTTTTTTGAATTAGGTCCTATAGCAGTCCATTGGTATGGCGTGATTATTGCTTTAGGAATCTATATTGCTGTAACCCTAGCAGATAAAGAGGCAACTAGAAAAGGCTATCGAAAAGATTTTATTATAGACTTAGTTATGTGGGTCTTACCAATAGCGTTTTTAGGAGCACGCTTATATTATGTTGTGTTTAACTTGAATTACTATTTGGCACATCCGGAAGAAATTATCCAAATATGGAATGGGGGGATTGCCATCTATGGAGGCTTGTTAGCTGGGGCGGCAACGGCCTATTGGTTTTGTAAAAAAGAAGGAGTTTCCTTTGCCCTCTTTTTAGATATTGCGGCACCGGTTGTTTTACTAGCTCAAGCTATGGGACGATGGGGTAACTTTATTAATCAAGAAGCTCATGGTGGAGAAGTTAGTCGTGCCTTCTTAGAAAGTCTTTTCTTGCCCAACTGGATTATTGAACAGATGAACATTAACGGTGTTTATTACCAACCAACCTTTTTGTATGAGTCTGTCTGGTCTGCCATCGGAGTTATTCTTCTCCTAGTTTTACGCAGACGGAAGCACTTGCTCCGAGTGGGAGATATTGCCATTATTTATACCATGTGGTACTCATTTGGACGTTTCTTTATTGAAGGCTTAAGAACGGATAGTTTGATGATGTTTGGATTGATTCGAGTATCGCAAGCTTTGTCAATTGTGCTCTTTATCGGTGCCTTGATTGTTTGGTGGCTCAGAAGTCGTCGCATTCCTGAGTATCCTTATTACGATGAGGTTACTGATCCGAAAAGTAGGCTTTTACTAGGTTAATCTATAGTATCAGAGAAGAATTGAGGTAGGAAAATGAAACAAACAATTGCTGTATTAGGTTCAGGTTCTTGGGGGACGGCTTTAGCCATGGTTCTTCAAGGAAATGGACATACTGTTCGCTTATGGGGTAATTCACCAGAACAGATCGAAGAAATCAATCAAAATCATACCAATAGACATTACTTACCAGATGTCTTGTTAGACCCATCTATTAAGGCAAGCACAGATTTAAAAGAAACCGTTACAGGCGTGGATGCTATTTTATTTGTTCTACCTACTAAAGCCATGCGTTCTGTAGCACAACAAGTTGCTCAAGTGATTAGCGGAAAACCCATTATTATTCATGCCAGTAAAGGTTTGGAACAGGATTCTTTTAAACGAATTTCAGTTATTTTAGAAGAAGAATTGTCTGCCGATTCTTATGAAGCTATTGTAGTATTATCAGGACCGAGTCACGCTGAAGAAGTGGTTCGCCAAGACCTGACCACCATCACGGCAGCATCTGATAATTTGCAAGCGGCGGAATATGTGCAGGCCCTGTTCAGTAATGACTTTTTCCGTATCTATACCAATAAAGATGTGGTTGGTGTTGAATTGGGAGCGGCCTTGAAAAACGTTATTGCAGTAGGTGCTGGTGCCTTGCACGGTCTAGGTTATGGTGACAATGCCAAGGCAGCTCTTATGACGAGGGGATTGAGCGAAATTAGTCGTTTGGGCGTAGCTTTTGGTGCGGATCCACTGACCTTTATCGGTTTAAGTGGTGTCGGTGACTTAATTGTAACCTGTACCAGTACCCATTCACGAAACTGGCGAGCTGGAAATCAACTAGGACAGGGCATTCCTTTAGACCAAGTCTTGGAGAATATGGGCATGGTGGTTGAAGGTGTAGCAACGGCTAAAGCTGCTTACCACCTAGCACAGGAAAAAGAGATTGATATGCCTATCACACAGACTGTCTACAATGTCTTATATCAAGGGAAAGATGTCAAAGAAGAAATCAAAAACCTAATGAATCGGGAACGTAAGGCAGAAGCCTCTATCAGCGAACACTTATAAACTTATAGAACTCGTTTAAAGGCTAGAAAGAAAAGCCAGAATACGTTAAAATAGTATCAAAGTAATCGCTTATAACTGTAAGAAAACATGAGGATACTGTTATTGGAGGAGTGCAAATGAAAAAAGTGAAAAAGGCCGTTATTCCGGCAGCTGGTTTAGGGACCCGATTCTTACCTGCTACTAAGGCTATGGCTAAGGAAATGCTGCCAATTGTGGACAAACCAACCATTCAATTTATTGTTGAGGAAGCGTTAGCCTCGGGAATTGAAGATATTTTGATTGTTACAGGGAAAAGCAAACGACCAATTGAAGACCATTTTGACTCTAATATTGAATTGGAATCAAACTTGGAATCTAAAGGCAAAACGGAATTATTGGAGTTAGTCCAAGAAACGACAGGCATTAATCTCTTTTTTGTGCGCCAATCTTACCCTAAAGGTCTAGGTGACGCTGTTTTACAAGCCAAGGCGTTTGTAGGTGATGAGCCATTTGTCATCATGTTAGGGGACGATATTATGCAAGATGAGGTTCCTTTAACACGTCAACTTATCGATGCCTATGAAAAAACACACGCTTCGAATATTGCTGTTATGGAAGTCCCACATGAAGAGACCTATAAATATGGGATTATCGACCCAGATAAGCAAGTAGAAGAAGGTTTGTACAATGTCAATAAATTCGTTGAAAAACCAAGACCGGAAGATGCACCAAGTAATTTGGCCATTATTGGACGGTATCTCTTAACACCGGAGATCTTTACCATTTTAGAAGAGCAAGAACCTGGTGCTGGCGGTGAGGTTCAGCTAACGGATGCCATTGATACCTTGAACCAGACCCAACGAGTCTTTGCCAAGCAATTCAAGGGACAACGCTATGATGTGGGCGACAAATTTGGCTTTATGAAAACCAGCATTCAATTTGGTTTACACCATCCAGAAATCAAGGATGAATTGCGTGAGTATATCATTCAGGTTGGTTTAGAGTTGCGTGAAGAAGACCAAAAGAAAAACCAATTGTTAAAAAAAGAAATCATCGAAAGTAAAGAATAAGTTATCAAGAACTAAGGAGATAGGAATGGAAGAATCCAAGGAAATGAAACCCACTATTTATGATGTTATTATCATTGGGGCAGGTCCTGGTGGGATGACCGCTGCCTTATACGCTTCACGCTCTAATTTAAAGACGCTGATTCTAGAAAAAGGGGTGCCGGGTGGCGAGTTGCTTAACACGGCTGACGTTGAGAACTACCCTGGCTTTACCAGTATTACGGGCCCAGAATTAGCCGATAATATGTACAAAGGTGCTATGCAATTTGGCGCAACCTATGCCTATGGAAATGTCTCTGAGATTGAAGATGAAGGAGATATCAAAATTATTCATGCAGGCAAAAAAACATACTATACCTATTCTATTATCATTGCGACCGGCTCACATCACCGTAAGCTAGGTGTTCCTGGTGAGGAAGAATATGCCGGACGAGGCGTTTCCTACTGTGCGGTCTGTGATGGTGCCTTTTTCAAAGAGAAGCACCTATTTGTCATTGGTGGAGGTGATTCTGCGGTTGAAGAGGGAACTTATCTAACGCAGTTCGCTAGCAGAGTAACCATCGTGCACCGCCGTGACCAACTTCGCGCACAAAAAATCCTACAAGATCGTGCACGTAAAAATAATAAAATCGACTTTATCTGGGATTCCGTTGTGGAAGAAATTCAAGGTGCTGATGGTAAGGTGTCAGGCATTGTCTTAAAAAATGTCAAAACAAATGAGAACACTACTTTGCCGGCAGATGGGGTATTTATCTATGTAGGGCTTCTGCCTAACTCTCAAGCTTTCCAAGGGCTAGACATTAGCGATGAAGAGGGCTGGATTGTTACCAATTCAAACATGGAAACAGCCATACCGGGTATCTTTGCTATAGGAGACGTCCGTCAAAAGACACTGCGTCAAATTACGACAGCGGTTGGAGACGGTGGGCAGGCTGGGCAAGCAGTGTATCATTATGTAGAAGAATTGAAAGAATCACTAGAAAATCAATAACAGTTAAGGGGGAGAAAATGATGGCTTGGAAAGAAAGTGCAAAACAATGGGAAGATTTCAAGGATTTAGATCAACCGCTAAAAGACTTACTAGTTAACATGAGTGATGAAGAAAAGATGGACGCCTTTTATGCCGCATTAGAATTTGGTACAGCGGGTATGCGTGGCGTCGTCGGACCAGGGATTAATCGTATGAACCGATATACCATTCGTCAAGCAAACGAAGGATTAGCTCTTTTCATGGAAGCAGCAGGACTTGAAGCAAAAGAACGTGGTGTGGCCATTGCCTATGATTCACGACATTTTTCACCAGAATTTGCCATGGAGTCAGCATTAACCTTGGCAAAACATGGTATTCCATCCTATGTGTTTGAATCACTTCGTCCAACACCAGAATTATCTTTTGCTGTTCGACATTTAAATACCTTTACAGGTGTCATGATTACAGCAAGTCACAACCCTTCAGACTACAATGGGTATAAGGTATATGGCCAAGATGGCGGACAAATGCCTCCACAAGATGCAGATGCCCTAACGGCTTTTGTAAGAAGCGTTGAAAACCCACTTGAAGTTGAAGTCTTAAATTTGGAAGAAGCTAAGGCAGCTGGTCTAATCCATATGATTGGTCAAGAAGTTGACAAGGCCTATTTGGAAGAAATTAAGTCTGTTACCATCAATCCAGACTTGCTACAAGAATCAAAAGATTTGGTTGTAGTGTATACACCGCTCCATGGAACGGGTGAAATGTTATCCAAAGCCTCTTTAGAACAAGCAGGCTTTACTGGTTTGCGAATTGTAGAAGAACAAGCTGTACCAGACGGAGACTTTACAACTGTCAAATCACCTAACCCAGAAGAACCGGGCGCTTTTGAATATGCCATCAAACTCGGAAAAGAAACCGAGGCTGATTTACTGTTGGCTACCGACCCAGATGCAGACCGTCTTGGTGCCGCTGTACGGTTACCAGATGGCAACTATCAAGTGATTACCGGAAACCAAATCGCAGCACTATTATTGGACTATATCCTCTATGCTCGCAAAGAATCAGGGCAACTACCAAGAAATTCAGCAGCTGTTAAATCAATTGTTTCTAGCGAATTGCCAACCGCTATTGCTAAGGCATATGGCGTTGAGATGATTGATGTCTTGACTGGCTTTAAATTTATTGCTGAACAAATCAAACAGTACGAAGAAACAGGGCAACATACCTTTGTCTTTGGCTTTGAAGAAAGCTACGGCTTCTTAGTAAAACCATTTGTTCGTGATAAAGATGCTATCCAAGCTGTCTTGTTATTAACAGAAGTAGCGGCTCATTTCAAAAATCAAGGCAGAACCTTATATGATGGTCTGCAAGACTTGTATAAGAAATATGGGTATTTCACTGAGAAAACTATTTCAATCACCATTCCTGGAGTGGAGGGTGCCGCTAAGATTAAGGCTTTGATGGCTCAGTTGCGTGCGGATGCGCCTAAGGAGTTCGGTGGTTTGAAAGTCGCTTTGACACAAGACTTTGCCAACCAAACACAAACAGATGCAAATGACGTGATGACACCAATCCCTCTGCCAAGTTCAGATGTCCTAAAATACATCTTAGAGGATGGTTCTTGGGTAGCAGCTAGACCAAGTGGTACCGAACCAAAAATCAAATTCTACATGGGTATCCAAGGCGATAGCCAAGAAGCGGTTGCTGAAAAATTAGCGAAGATTCAAGCTGATATTGAGTTATTTACCAAATAAGTGTAGGATAGAAGAGCAGTCAGTTGGTTAAAGTAACTGGCTAACAAACAAGTATTGAAGGAGTGAAGTATTTTGAAAATTGCAATAGCAGGCTCAGGAGCTATGGGGAGCCGTTTTGGATTTATGTTACATCGCGCAGGGAATGACGTGATTTTAATTGATAAATGGCCAGCACACGTGGAAGCTATTAACCGTGACGGATTAAAAGGTGACTTTAATGGTGAGGACTTTGTAGAAAAGATTCCAGCAAGTTTCCCAGAAGATGTTCACGAACACATCGATATCGTCTTCCTGTTTACAAAAGCTATGCAGCTGGATGATATGTTACAGTCTATCCAACCAATCCTAAGCCAAGACACACAAGTTGTTTGTCTATTAAACGGTCTAGGACATGAAGATACAGTTGAAAAATACGTTCCAAAGAAAAATATCCATATGGGTAACACCATCTGGACTGCTGGACTAGTTGGCCCAGGACACATTCACCTACACGGAAATGGTTCTGTTGAACTAGAAAACGTTGAACCAGAAGGCGAAGAAAAAGCTAAAGAAATCTGCCAACTCTTAACAGATGCTGGTCTAAATGGTAAGTATAGCGACAACGTTAAGTTGGCTATCTACCGTAAAGCCTGTGTTAACGGAACGATGAACGGCTTATGTACCATGCTTGATAGCAACATGGCACAATTAGGGGCTACTTCAACGGCACGCGAGATGATTACCACTATTGTTAACGAGTTCGCTGATGTGGCGGAAGCGGAAGGGATTATCTTGGATCGTCCTGAAGTGATTGAACACTGTATCAGTTGTACAGATCCAACCACTATTGGAGAACACTACCCTTCAATGCACCAAGACCTCATCCAATCTAATCGTCTAACAGAGATTGATTACATCAACGGAGCCATTGCTCGTAAAGCAGAAAAATATGGTCTATACACACCATATTGCAAATTCTTAACCGAATTAGTGCATGCTCGTGAGCAAGTGTTAGGCGCGAAATAAAAAACGAAAATAGGTAATAAGGACACTACAGAGTCTCCAGATAAAGGTCAGGAACAAAAGCGGTGGCACCGCCGTGAGCCTTGGTTTCACGGCTTAGCTGTCTACGTGGCTGTAATCGGCGAAAGCGCCAAACATCCACTGTGCGTCAGCTATGCTTTGCACCGTTATTCCTGACCTTTATCCGGAGACTCTTTCGTGCTTTAAGAAATTGTAATATTGCTTGAGGAATGTTATTAGCCAAAACAATTCTAATCTCTTAAAAAGGCGATTCCCACGAATTCCGTGGGGATCATCTTTTTTTGTGTACAAAATATGTCTATTTTTTGTGAAATGTGAGCATGTTGTTAGATACTAATATTTTTTTATGCTACGATAAATTTGAAAGAAAAAGGGGGATTAACATGACGAATTTCTTTAAATTATACTTAATTAGTGCAGTCGTTTTCTTGGTTTTTGATCTTTTTTGGTTAGGTGTTGTTTCTAAGAAGATGTACCAACACTTTATTGGACACTTAATGGGGGAAGTTCGGATTACACCAGCTATCATTTTCTATCTAATTTATCTAATTGGACTAGTTTTCTTCGTCTTAATGCCGGGCATTGAAAAGAGTAGTCTTATCTATACCATAGGAGCAGGCGCTTTGTTTGGGTTTGTTTGCTATGCGACCTATGATTTGACAAACTTGGCGACCCTTAAGAATTGGCCGGTGACCATGACCTTGATTGACCTTGTTTGGGGAACCTTTGTAACTGCAGCAAGCTCAGGAATTACTTACTATATCTTTATGAAATTCTTTGGAGGAGGCGGTTCATAATATGGAAGTCGAAAGCCGACAGCTACTGCAAAGTATCTATCAAGGAGCTAAGAATGTTATTAGCAAAAAAGATGAGTTAAACCGAATTAACGTTTTTCCTGTTGCAGATGGTGACACGGGAACCAATCTGGCTTCTTTGATGCAAGCTATTATAGACATTGTTCCACCGAGGAATTATGCTGTGGATGAGCTTTTAAACAATATTTCATCAGCTGCTTTAATTGGAGCAAGAGGTAACTCTGGGATTATTTTTGCCCATTACTTAAGTGCCGTTGCTGAAAATTATGATAAGGTGGATTCATCTTCTTCCAAGAGTTTGGTAACCGCCCTGCAAAACGGTGTTGACAAGGCATATGAGGCACTCTTAGAACCTAGAGAGGGCACTATTTTATCAGTTATGCGAGCTTGGGCGGAAGCCTTAGCTGAGACCTTTAGCCAAGAAGCTTCACTAGGAAATTCTCTATTGGAAGCACAAAAAGCAGCTGAAAAAGCTTTAGAAGAAACACAATTCCAACTAGAGGTGCTCAAAAAGAATCGATTAGTCGATTCAGGAGCTAAAGGCTTTTACTATTTTATTAGTGGGCTAACAAGTTCCTTCTGTGGTGAAGAGGGTGACTTGATAGAGTTGGATCTAGTTGACGAGGGAGAAAGCGTCGTTGACAGCCACCATTTTGAAACGAGTCAACCGATCTATCGTTATTGTTGCGAATTTATACTAAAAAATCTTAGTCTGTCTAGTCAGGAATTAAAAGATATGTTGCAAGGTATGGGGGATTCTTTGATTATTGCTGGCACTAAAACACAGGTTAAGGTTCATATTCATAGTAACAAACCACAAGATGTTTTGGCCTTGCTAGAATATGAGGGAAAAGTCGTTTATCAAAAAGTAGATGATATGCAAGTACAGTATCAAGTTTCTAAAAATGGGCGACTACCGATAGCCGTTGTGACGGATTCTATCGCTGATTTGCCGGATGACTTTATTGTTGAACATCAAGTGCATGTGATTCCAACCAACATTTTAGCTGCAGACAAAAATTATTTGGACAAACTAACTATTGACCCAAGTATTATCAAAGAAAAGCTAAAAGAAGGTATTCCTTTAAGCACCTCACAACCTACTATTCAGATGATAGACTCTTTGTTCTCCTATTTACAGGGTAAGTATGATCATGTAGTGGTTATCACTGTTTCGTCTCAATTAAGTGGTACTTATCAGTTGATCAAGCAGCGGATTAAGGCCAAGAACTTGTCATCTGATTGGATACGAGTCGTTGATTCTCGTTTGAATTCAGTGGCGCAAGGGCTAGTGGTCAAACGAGCCGTAGAATTGGTTGAAACCCATGAGACTTTTGAACGTATTCTAGATAAGTTAGAAGAAACAATTGACCGCACTGTGATTTATGTGGCGGTTGCTGACTTGAACCCAATGATTCATTCAGGCAGAATCCCTCAATTTGCTGGAAAAATATTACAGGCACTTTCCCTTTATCCGATTGTTAGCCTAGATCCATCTGGAAATGGCAAATTAATTGGAGCCTCATTTGGACAGAGGGCTAGTATGAAGAAAATTATTAAAAGGCTTAAGAAGGAAATTAAGGCAGGTAAGATTGAAGAGCTTGCTATTACACATGTTTGTGCTCCAGAACAAGCCAAGATTTGGGCTAATCAATTTGAGACAGGTGAGAATCTGGTTTCTTATCTTGTAGATAGTTCGGCTTCTATTGCTATCAGTGCTGGTTTAGGAAGTGTGGCTATAGCTGCCATCAGAAAAGAGGGGAATCTATGATGTATTGGATAGTGATTGTCGCTTTAACCTTGTATTTTATTAGTTGGTTTGCAATTTCTCAAGCTAAAAACAATTATTCTTTAGTTGATATTGCTTGGCCAGGTGGTTATCTGGTGGTTGCTTGGGTTGGATTTCTCTTTTCCTTTGATGGCACCAAGCAGGAATTGGTGGTACTACTCTTAGTGACCTTATGGGGTGGTCGCCTGTTCTGGCACCTAGCTCGCCGTAATTGGAATAAACCGGAAGATTACCGTTATACCAATATGCGCAAAGCATGGGGCCATAAATTTGTCCCTGTAAAAGCATTCTTCAAGGTTTTCTTTTTACAAGGCGTTCTCTTATATATCATTGCTCTACCAATTACGCATATCTTTGCTTCTAATCCAAAGTCAGACACCTTTTCTTGGTGGCAAATAATTGGCGTCATTTTATGGATGATTGGTTTCACTTTTGAGGTGGCTGGTGATTATCAATTAGAGCAGTTTAAAATGAATCCAGCTAATAAGGGCAAGCTGCTAACTAGCGGCTTCTGGTCTCTGACGAGACACCCTAATTATTTTGGTGAAGCATTGACTTGGTGGGGCGTCTTCCTGGTTGCCTTTACCCAATTGTCAGACGCTTGGTTACTGATTAGTCCAGTCCTCATCACACTACTCTTGCTCTTCGTTTCAGGCGTTCCATTATTAGAGGAAAAGTACAAGGACCGACCAGATTTTCAAGAATATGCAAAACATACGCCAAAATTTGTCCCATTTATCGGGAAGAAGGGGCTCTAAAAAGGTTGTAAAATTTGTAGGAGAGGAAAACGATTGATGAAGAAGATTCCTTTATGGAAAAAAGTACTAGGGATTATTCTAACCTTGGTAGCTGTGATAGGTATTGGAGGAACCATTTACCTGAAACAAAGCACCTATCCAGCGACAGAATCTGCTCAAATACTAAGTGAGCAGGCTGTTGATTCTAAAGAATATGATCTTTATAGCAACGGACAAGGCAATCCATTGAGCATTATTTTTTATCCTGGAGCCTTGGTAGCACCAGAAAGCTATAGCAAATGGGCGTCACAAGTCGCTTCCAAAGGCTATGATGTCTATGTAGTTAAGATGCCCTTGAATTTAGCGGTATTGTCTCCCAATGCAGCAGAAAAAATTATTGAGGCTAACCCTGATAAATCGTTCGTGATGTCGGGCCATTCACTAGGCGGTGTTATGGCAAGTCGTTTTGCAGCCTATCACCTTGACCGAGTAAGAGGAATGATATTTTTAGCTAGCTATCCCGATGAAAAGGGTAGTTTGACGAGTTCTGGTATTCCAGTCCTCTCAATAACTGCTTCTAAAGATGGGGTACTGAATCAAGAAAAGTTTCAAGAAGCAAAGGCTTATCTGCCAAGTCAAACAGATTATATGGATATTGAAGGTGGAAATCACGCCGGTTTTGGTTCGTATGGCAAACAAAAAGGCGATATAGAGGCTACTATATCGAATGATATGCAACAGGAAGAGATTTCCAGTGCTATTGTTGAGTGGTTGGGACGGGTGAAGGAATAAGGGTAAAGGCCAATAAAAGTAGACAAAAAGAGCTGAAAAGCACTTTTGTCTACTTTTTTATTGAATAGTGTTATTAACATACTAAGATTAGTAGGTTTAAAATCTGAAATACTAGATTTGATAACAAAGAGTTAAGCATGTATACAATAGAAGAATATAATAATCCTATTGTATTATCGAAATATGCAATAGAACTGAGTGACATAAAGCGTTTTTACCAATATAATATATATTGTAATGACAATGGAACTAATGATGTGCTGAATGAACAAAATAATTGAGGATATAGTAATAATAAACTTGACATCCGGTTAAGAATCTTCGTGAACAAATTGAACCTATTTAAAAAAGGAGGAATCAGAACAAAAAGTCAAGAATAGAATAAAATCAGTCGAAACTTAGTCAATGTTGATTTGGGATAGACATGACAACCTCTTGATGTACTTTATAGACTGTTTGTTAATGGAGAGTAGTTAATAGAAAATATAATTTAGAGAGGCAAATGAGGTGATATTTTGAGAATATTAGTAGTATCTCATGGTGAATTAGCGTCAGGACTAATCAATAGTTATGAAATGATTGCAGGTGAAAATCCTCAGTTAGATTCATTGAGTTTAACTAATGCGGGAATTGCTAATTTTACGCAGAAATTTATGGAGAAATTAGACTCATATGGAAATGAAAAAGTTTTAATCTTATGTGATATTAAAGGTGGTAGTCCTTTCAACGAATCTTACAAGTATCAAATGACACATCCTGATAGAGTAAGCATTATATGTGGAGTTAATTTACCAATCTTGATTGAAGTTGGCATGTTAGTAACTAGTATTGACGATTTAGACGTTTTATATCAGATGGCATTGTCAATTGGCAAACAATCTATAGAAGGGATTAGCAAAGAAATAGTACAAGAGGAAGAAAACGAAGAATTAGAATTTTAAGGAGTTGAAAAAAATGGCTATTTCCTTTATTCGAATCGACGATCGAATTATTCACGGTCAAGTTGTAACAAGGTGGATGAGTGAGAGACCTTGTGATGGTGTCGTTGCGGTTGATGATGCTGCGGCAATGAATCCTGTCCTATCTAAAGTGCTTAAATCAGCTGTTCCTCAACCACTAAAGGGATTTGTTTTGACTGTTGAAAGAGCAGCAACTAAATGGACTGAAATTGTAAACAGTAATAACAACTATTTTTTAATCGCAAAGACACCCGAGACCCTAGTCACTTTGTTTGAACAAGGAGCAGATTTTATTAAAGAATTACCAAAATTGAATGTTGGACCCATGAGTGCAAGAGAAGAAGCTCAAAAAATTGGACCTAATGTTGCTGTTACAAAAGGAGAAATAGATGCCTTCAACCGTTTAGATCAACTTGGGATGGAAATCGAATTTAAATTAGTTCCAGATTCTAAAGGTTATTTATGGAAAGATATCAAAGAAACAATTAAATAAGGAGAGTGGAAAAAATGGATGGAATATTATTATTGCAAGCAGCACTAATATCATTGCTCTGCTACTTGGGGGCTTTGAGTACACCATGGCTTTTGGGATTGACAGGAGGTTGGTACACACTAACTAGACCTTTAGTATCAGGTTTCTTAATTGGAATTATTCTAGGCGATGTTACAAAGGGAGTTATTATTGGTGTTGCAATTCAAGCGGTATACATCGCTTTAGTAACCCCAGGTGGTCAAATGCCTGCCGATCTTAACTTTGTAGCTTACCCAGCTATTGCACTTGCTATGTTGTCTGGTGTATCTACAGAAGTTGCTGTTACTTTAGCGACAACGATTGGTGTTCTCGGTACAATTGTCTTTAACTTTTATCAAGTGACAAACTCTTTTTGGAATCATCGTGCTATAAAAGCCATAAATGAAGGTGATGATAAGGGCTTCGCTTTCAATACCATTGTAGGGCCGCAGTTACTAAACTTTGCCTTGCGATTTATCCCTTCATTCTTAGTTATCTATTTTGGTTCAAATTTTGCTAAACAATTACTAGAAAGTATGCCTCAATTCATCGTTGATACGATGTCTGTGTTAGGTGGCGCACTTCCAGCAATTGGGGTCGTTATGCTATTGACTGCAGTTGTTAAGGAAAATATTATGATTTTATTTTTCCTATTTGGTTTCGTGTGCGTTGTATTCGTAAAACTCAATATGATTGCGTTAGCGATTGTTGCAGCAGTTATTGCCTATATTTATTATCTAATCATCTCAAAACAAGGACCAACAGTTGTTAGTGCAGGAGGAAATGACGAGATTGAGGAGGAAGAATTCTAATGGAGACGAAAAAAACCTATCAATTACTTGATAAAAAGACGTTAAATCAATCTTATTTTAGATGGATGATGCACAATTTAGTGGCGATGAGTTATGAGTATTTGGAAGCGCTGGGCTTCGCTTATTCTATGCAGCCAGTTGCTGATAGACTGTACAAAGATAATCCTGAAGAACGCAAAAAAATGTTGCAACGACACGCTCTCTTTTATAATACTGAACCTCAATTAGGAGCTTTGATTAACGGTGTGGTTTGTGGGCTTGAAGAACAAAGAGCTTTAGGCAATTCTGAAATTGATGATAGTTTCATAAATAGTTTAAAAATCGGTTTAATGGGTCCTATTGCAGGTATTGGGGATTCAATGATTCCGGGGATGTTAATTCCTATTCTATTATCCATCGGTATGGGTTTATCAGCTGATGGTGGAATTCTAGGTCCCATCTTCTATATCATTACCTACAATCTAATTATAGTATTAGGAACAAGATATCTCTTCTTCAAGGGATATGAATTGGGTGCTGAATCGGTAGATCTTTTCGTTGGAAAGAAGGCTGCACAAATGACTCAGGCAATCTCTGTGCTTGGAGTTATTGTCATCGGTGGAGTAGCGGCTTCCTATGTGAATTTAAATTTACCAATAGTTTTAGATTTTGGAAATGCAGTTGTTGATGTACAACTAATCCTCGATGGTATTTTCCCTAAGCTGTTGCCAGTGGTATTAGTGATTACTAGTTGGTATTTCATGGCTAAAAAAGGCGTAACTCCATTAAAAATGATTGCAACTTACTTTATTTTAGCTTTTACAGGTGTTGGGTTAACTTATTTAATTCAAATGTTTTTTTAGGGTGACTTTTTCAGGAGTCAGTAATGGTTAGAAAGGAGCCTAAAACTATTGGAAAATAAAATATGTTATAACGGCAACGTAGCAACTTTAGAAGGTAAAAATGTTATAAAAAAAGAAACGAAATTGTTCAGTCTTCAAAATATCTTTCAAGATCAAGTCGCTTTAGAACAGATGGATCCAGATCAAGTAGTTTATGAAGTTGAGATGCATGATAATGGATTAAAAGAAGGTGAAAAAGGGGGGCTCTTCTTTGGTATATCTCATATCCATCCGGGAAAGGTTGGAAACGAATATTTCATGACTCGAGGACATATTCATCTTGTGGAAGATACTGGTGAATATTACTGGGGACTAGAGGGGGAGGGCCTTTTAATCTTGACATTTCCTGATGGAAAAACTTATGTAGAAGAGGTTCGACCTAATAGTTTGCATTATATTCCTGGAAAAGTAGCTCATAGATTAGTTAATACTGGACAGGAAAGACTATCTGTTGGTGCTTGCTGGTTGACAGAGTCAGGCCATAATTACAATAAGAAAGGCCTCTTTAAGGTCTCAGTTGTCGAGGAAGTAAACCAATTTAAGGTCTTGGACTTGGAAAAATTCAAATGAATTATAGCCAGTTTTTAGTTAAAGTAGTCAAATATAAATAGGCTAATCTTTTCTTGTAGATTAGCCTATTTATTAAATTAGGATATGGAAATTGATACTGTTATGTCAACTGAAATCTTATACTAGCTACATATCCAAATAGTAGCGATAATATTTACCGATATAAAAATTTTCACTATATTCACGGTAAGTGCCTTCGACATGTTTAACCATTCGGACTCGTTTTAATATTGGCTCATAGAGCCCAATGTCCAGAGCGTCTTGAATGGCTTTGGTAGGTAGCATGGCTTCAACATATTCGGTTTCATGATTGAAAGATACGCCATATTCTGATAGTAAGCTATAAAGTGAGCCATAGTAGGATTCGTTATTTGTAGGATATCGCTCATCATAGGTGAAAAAGGACTCAACATAAACAAATGCTTGTCCATCAGCTCCCCGGATTCTCGTTAATTTCATGATGGTGTCCCTAATATTTATATTTAGATAACGAGAGATTTTCTTGTTTGCCTTGACAATTTCTATTTGAGCCCACAATGTAGTAGCCTCTTTACCTAATTCCTTCATCTCTGTTGTAAAACTTTTAACAAAAGTGTAGTGTTCATCTACTTTTTCTTCCCACTCACAAACAAAAGTACCTTTAGCCCTCTTTCTATAGACAAGGTTTTCTTTTACTAGTTCCTCAATGCTTTTTCTAATGGTGATTCTACTAA
Organism: Granulicatella seriolae; assembly: GCF_024543085.1. Classification (GTDB taxonomy): domain Bacteria; phylum Bacillota; class Bacilli; order Lactobacillales; family Aerococcaceae; genus Granulicatella; species Granulicatella seriolae. Next base: position 352,261 of record NZ_JANHNZ010000002.1, on the reverse strand, counting down.
CGTGATATTTATCGCAGAGATCTAATTCGGGTGGAATTTTGGTGCCAGGTTTCCATTTTTCGGAAATAATATTCATACGAAGTTCCCCAGCTATTTGTACGTATAAAGGGATACTAGAATCATAATTAACAGCGTTACTCAAGAAAACAACTCCTTTAATACTCATCTCTATTGTTATGACAATAGAATAGCATATAAAGGGGAGTGGTACAATCAAATTAAAAAATAAATATAGTAAATCATTTATTGTAATAACAATATATCTATAGGGGTGTTGTGCAATGACGAAATATGATTTAAAACCAGAAATCAAGATAAAGAATGTACTTGATGGATTTAATGGTTTTACAGCAATTGCTGACCAGCTATTAAAATCAGTTCAAGAAAAGAGCAAAAAAAATATTGTTCTAGCTATTGAAGGGTATCCAGGAGTCAACTATCTAGAGCTAAAGGAAAAATTATTCCCATTACTTGCTCCTTGTAAAGTGATAGATGCAGATGAGTATGCTCAATCCGTTGAACAAGTTCAAGAGAGAATTAAAGACACGATTACAAATGACAGAGTTTTTGGGGTCTTATCCCAATATACAATTGATCAATTTTATCCCCTTGATTTGATTGTAAAAGCTAAAGAAGAAATTGCATCCAGTAAGGGATTAGTTGTTGTATATGGCATGGGGACACGCTTAATCTGCCAACCAGATATTCTAGTTTATGCTGATTTGCCACGTTGGGAGATACAGTGTCGTTATAGAAATGAGCATTTAAATAATTGGAAAACAGATAATCTTGATGAGGATCCTTTAAGAAAATACAAACGAGGATACTTTTTTGAATGGGCTATGGCCGATCGTGAGAAGAAAAAACTTTTTAATAAAATAGATTACCTTTTAGATACCACTAACAAAGGTTTACCAACTATGATTGATGGTAAATCCTATTTAGAAGCTTTAAAACAAGTTGCTAGAAGACCGTTCCGGTTGGTACCATTTTTTGATGCCAGTGTTTGGGGTGGCCAATGGATGAAAGAGATGTTTAATCTAGACCCTAATGTCAAAAATTACGGTTGGGCTTTTGATGGAGTGCCTGAAGAAAATAGTATCATCCTTAATTTTAATGGTACCAAAATTGAGGTGCCAGGACATAATCCTGTTTTTACTAATCCGGATGAACTGCTTGGACCTAAAGTTCGTTGGCGTTTTGGTACAAATTTTCCAATTCGATTTGACTATCTAGATACAATGCAAGGAGGAAATTTAAGTTTACAAGTTCATCCCCTTGTTGAGTATGCCCAGGATACTTTTGGTATTCATTATACTCAAGATGAGAGTTACTACATTCTTGAGGCAACAGATGCTTCGACAATCTATCTGGGAGTTAAAAATGGAACTAATAAAGAGGAGTTAATTTCTGATTTAAGAAAAGCAAGCTCAGGAGAGATACGGTTTCCTGATGAAAAATATATCAATATCTTTCCGGTCAAAAAACATGACCATTATTCCATTCCGGCAGGCACAATTCACTGTGGTGGACCTGAAACGGTAGTCTTAGAAATAAGCGCAACTCCCAATAATTTCACCTTCAAACTTTGGGATTGGGGCAGGGTAGGGCTAGATGGCGTTCCTAGACCAGTTCATATTGATCATGGAGAAGCTAATATTTTGGTTGAGCGAGATACTGATTACGTTTTGGAAAATTTAGTTTCAGAAGCTAATGATATCTTTGAAGATTTATCAAATCAAGAAGGGGTTCGAACCGAAAAAACGGGACTGAGTGATTTACAATTTATCAAAACTCATCGCCATTGGTTTGACGAAGTGGCCATTCTAGAAACACATGAAAGTGTCAATATGTTGAATCTTGTTGAAGGTACTTCAATTGTTGTTGAAAGTGTAGATGGACAATTTGATCCTTTGTCAATTAATTATGGTGAGACATTTATTGTACCCGAGAGTGTTAAACAGTATAAGGTTAGAAATACTGGAGAAAAGAAAGTTGCACTCCTTCAAGCGTTTGTTCGTAACTTATGAGTATTAGGTGGTGATAAAGTTGAATTTTTATCCAGGGTTTGATATAAGAGTTGATGAAGAGAAGATGATGTTTGAATATGGGGAAGAGACTTTTGGTCTCGAGGTTGAACGAAGGCGTATGGATGACATTCGAAAAAGTTTAAGAAATGCTAATAGCAACGGTCCTGAAATTCCTTATGCAATTGCAATGGATGTTGGCAAAAAAAGGGATTTAAAAGATTTGATAAATCGTTCCTTGTTATATGGAGCAGTTATTTATTCAAAAGGTAGATTTGGCCAGGAGCCAGTTCGTAGCCAAGGGCATATTCACTCGGTTTCAGCTTCTTGTGGCTCATCTACACCAGAAGTTTATGAGATTTGGTCAGGAGAAGCGATTATTTATATGCAGGAAAGTGCCAAGGATAATCCGGGCAAGTGCTTTGCTGTCTACGCTGGTGTTGGGGATCTTGTTATCGTTCCACCTTTTTGGGCTCATTATACAGTCAATGCCAATCCAAACCAAAACATGTCGTTTGGTGCTTGGTGTATTCGAGATTATGGTTTTGATTATGAAGAAGTGCGGTCTCATGGGGGATTAGCATATTTCCCAATCTTGGATGTAGAAGATAAGATATCATGGACTAAAAATGAGTCTTATAAAGCACCTAATATTTGTTTACAGAAGGCTAGAGAATATCCAGAGTTCGGACTTAAAAGTGGTGTTCCAATTTATACCCAGTACGAAGGGGATCGAGAACTTTTTACTTTTGTCACTAATCCACAAGCTAACCCAACTCTTTGGCAAGATTTCGAGCCTTAAGACTCAGAAAAAACTCCCAAAAGTTTGTATAATTACAAGACTTTCGGGAGTTTTTAGCATGTTCAACATTTTCTATAATCTTTTATAATATTATTTGCAACAAAAAACTACTCTTTCTCAGCCTCTTTCTGAATTCGGCGCAAGACGCGGTAGGTTAGCACCATTTTGAGGGCTGTTACGATGGTGTTGGTGGCGAAAAAGCAGCAGAAAAAGCTGATGATATTCCAACCTGAACTTGCCACAGATAGGGTTGCTAGGTAGGTGAAAAAGAACCCCATAGCAAATTGTGTAAAGGTATGTAAAAAGAATCTGTTTCTAGTCATGTTTAGTCCTCTCTCTTGTATCTGTAACTTATCATAACGGTTTAGCTCTAGGTGGGCAAGTATTTTTTCTTGCATTTCTAACCAATTTTGATTATTATTATCTTGTGCTTAGCACTTGAAGAGTATGAGTGCTAATTCGTAAACTATATATTGGAGGAATCGATTATGTTAAAGCCTTTAAAAGACCGTGTTGTCATTAAGATGGTTGAACCAGAAGAAAAAACATTGGGTGGCTTAGTATTGCCTAGTGCTGCTCAAGAAAAATCACAAATTGGGCAAGTGGTAGCGGTTAGTGACTTCACCGATGAGGACGACCGCCAAGTACAAGAAGGCGACCGTGTCGTATTTGAAAAATATTCAGGTACAGAAATTAAGTTTGAAGGTCAAGAATATATTGTGGTGAAAGAAAAAGATTTAATCGCCATTGTTAAATAATACCAAGTAGACAAGGAGATAATAATATGTCAAAAGAAATTAAATTTGCAGAAGACGCTCGTGCCGCTATGCTACGCGGTGTTGATATTTTAGCGGATACCGTTAAAGTAACCTTAGGCCCTAAAGGACGCAATGTTGTTTTAGAAAAAGCATATGGTTCACCATTGATTACAAATGACGGAGTAACCATTGCCAAAGAGATTGAATTAGAAGACCATTTTGAAAATATGGGGGCTAAATTAGTAGCTGAAGTGGCGTCAAAAACCAATGATATCGCTGGTGACGGAACAACTACTGCTACAGTCTTAACTCAAGCTATCGTTCGTGAGGGGCTTAAAAACGTGACAGCAGGTGCTAACCCAGTTGGAATTCGTCGTGGAATCGAACTTGCGACCAATGCTGCGGTAGAAAAACTCCACACCATTTCACGTAAAATCGAATCAAAAGAAGCTATCGCACAAGTTGCGGCTATCTCTTCTGGTTCACAAGAAGTAGGTCAACTAATCGCTGATGCTATGGAACGTGTTGGTAATGATGGTGTTATTACTATTGAAGAATCAAGAGGAATCAATACAGAACTAGATGTTGTTGAAGGAATGCAATTCGATCGTGGTTACCTATCTCAATACATGGTGACCGATAACGATAAGATGCTTGCGGAATTAAACAACCCATTCATCTTGATTACCGACAAGAAAATCTCTAACATTCAAGACATTATGCCAATCTTAGAACAACTCGTTCAAAATGGTCAATCTCTATTGATTATTGCGGATGATGTTGATGGTGAAGCTCTACCTACCTTGGTGTTAAACAAGATTCGTGGAACGTTCAATGTGGTTGCAGTTAAAGCTCCAGGATTTGGTGACCGTCGTAAGGCAATGCTAGAAGATATCGCTGTATTGACAGGCGGAACCGTGATTACGGAAGACCTAGGCTTAGAACTAAAAAATGCTACCCTAGAACACTTAGGTCATGCATCTAAAGTTACTGTCAGCAAGGACAACACTACCATCGTTGAAGGCGCTGGAGAAAAAGAAAGCATCGAACAACGTGGTGCCCTAATCCGTGCACAAATCAAAGATACCACATCTGATTTTGACCGTGAAAAATTACAAGAACGTTTGGCTAAAATTTCTGGTGGTGTGGCAGTCATTAAAGTGGGTGCTGCAACAGAAACTGAATTGAAAGAGAAAAAACTTCGAATTGAAGATGCTTTGAATGCTACTCGTGCAGCAGTGGAAGAAGGAATCGTATCCGGTGGGGGTACTGCTCTAGTTAATGTGCAAGCTGTAGTAGATAGCTTGGACTTAGTTGGAGACGAAGCAACAGGTGCAAGAATCGTGTCTCGCTCACTAGAAGAACCTCTTCGCCAAATCGCGACCAATGCAGGTCAAGAAGGCTCCGTTGTTGTAGCCAACTTAAAGACAAAAGAAGAAGGTATTGGATACAATGCAGCAACCAACGAATGGGTAAACATGTTCGATGCAGGTATCGTAGACCCAACTAAAGTAGCTCGTTCAGCCTTGCAAAATGCTGCCTCCGTATCAGCCCTATTGCTAACAACAGAAGCAGTTGTAGCCGACAAACCAGCCCCAGCAGCTCCAGCCATGCCAGGTATGGACCCAGGCATGGGGATGATGTAAAGGTAAGTAATAAGGTCAATTACTAACTAGAAAAGAGTCCCCAGATAATCTGTCAGAAATGAGAACGGTGGCAGATTATCTGGAGACTCTAGTTTTTATCAGATTGGAGCTATCAACAACCAATATGGTAGTTTTTAGTAGAAATCAAAATTAGAAACTAAAAATAAAAAAGGTACTTAGGGTTAACATTCATAGGGATGTTGCTTTAAGTACTTTTTTTGAATAAAAATACAATTTATACAAGCTGTTCCCTGCTAGGATTGTATAAATATATTCTCGCCAACATTGTAACCAGTCCAAAGAACGAATTCAAGTAGTTTCTTAACTCACCAGAGTTTCCAGACCAGCTGTCGGAAATAACGGTGTAAAGCATAACTGGCGTACAGTGGATGTTTGGGGCTGGGCAAAAAGTCCAAATGGCAACAAAATAAAATAGTTCCCCAGAAATCTATCCGTACAGAACGGTGTATAGCATAGCTGACGCACAGTGGATGTTTCGGCTTCAGCCGATTACAGCCACGTAGACAGCTAAGCCAGTGAGACCAAGGCTCACGGCGGTGCCACCGTTCTCATTTCCGATAGCTGGTCTGGAGACTCGATTACTTAAAAGCAACACACTAGATGCACAATACACTATTGTGTGTTAAAATACACTAGACTAGATTGAAAGGAGAAAGGCTATGAAGCAGACATTTGGTACAAGTTTAGGACAAAGCATACAAAAGCAACAAAGTCACCAAGCAAAACACGACCAATCCCAAACTCAAAAGATGATGAATCAGCAACAAATGCGATCCTTACATATGTTGGAGTTGGCACAAGACGCTCTACAAGATTATTTAGTAGAACAAATGGAGGGGAATCCCTTCATTGAACTAGCTGATTCACCAATGGAATCGTTGGAAAACATCTATGACCTGAGCCGAGAAGAAAATAGTAACCTAGGAGAACTATCCCTATTCGATACCTTGGCAGATAGACCAATCATCACCATTAGAGATCACCTCCTTCATCAAATTCTCTGCTACCGAGATGGGGACATTCGCCGTTTGATGATTGATTTGCTGGATTACCTTGACGATGATGGCTACATTAAGCTGTCACCTGCTGATTTGTCCAATCAACTAAAGGTTAGCCAAGTCCTTTTAAGTGATGCACTGGAACTGTTAAAAAATTTAGACCCAGCAGGAATTGCCTGTCAAGGATTACAAGAATACTGGCTCTTACAAATTGAACAAGATAGTCAAGCGCCAGACCTAGCCTACCTTGTCGTCGAGTCCTACTTTGAAGCCCTAACCAAACGAGAATTCTCATTCATTGCTGACAGCTTACAGGTAGATGTGGCAGACATAAACCACTTACTAACCTATTACAAACGACTGTCCACTAGTCCAATGAGCCTCTACCGCAACCAATTCGAGGAATCCAAAGCCTATATTATCCCAGATCTAACCATTTACAAAGAAGACGGAGACTTCAAAACCATTTACCATGGTGGGCAAAAGGGACAGATTTCCTTTAATCAATCCTACTATAACCGCATGTTCAAAGAATCCGCCCATGACCAAGAAGTACAAGACTACCTCAAAAACCATAAGTCAGAATACCAAGCCCTTATAGCCAGCCTGAACAAACGAGAAGAAACCCTATTAAAGGTCATGGAAGCCATAGTAACCATCCAAAAAAACTACTTCCTGTCAAATGGTGCCCACTTACAGGACATGCGTCTACAAGATGTGGCAGAAATCTGTAAAATTCATAGCTCCACCGTCAGCCGAGCCATCAAGGATAAGTATATCTATACCTCTTTTGGCATGCTGAGGCTGGCTTCGCTCTTTAGTAAAACAGCCCATCAAGAGGGACAAGAAAACAAACAATTATCTGAGGTACATCAGCTGATTAAGCAACTTATAGACCAAGAAGACAAGCAAAAACCCTTATCCGATCAAAAATTACAAATTCAACTTGAAAAAGAAGGGTATCAACTATCACGCAGAGTTGTTGCCAAATACCGTGAGGAACTAGGCATTGCCTCCTCACAAGGACGCAAACAAAGATAGGCGGGAAAGGAAAAAAGGAGAAGAAAATGAAACGAATTGAACGTATTTATAGCTATGTCTGTCAAAAATCACATTCCACACAAGTTGACGAACTTACTGGGCAGCTAGGCGTAACCACGCAAGAGATTGCGGACGAATTGCAGCTTTTACGAAGCAATGTTTCTAAGGATTTAAACCAACTCTGCCAAGAAGGCAAACTCGAAAAAACACAAACACGTCCAGTTCGCTACAGCGATGCCAAGGTGGTTATGCGCCCTGATGCTAAAAAAAGAACCGTGTCCTACAAGGATGCTAGTCTTGAAAAGTTAGCAAAGCCAAATTCACCTAGTCTGGCGAAGGAAGTCAACACAGGGGCTATCTTTGACCGTATGATTGGTCGGCATGGTAGTTTGAAAACTCAGATTGAGCAGGCCAAGGCATCCGTCCTCTACCCGCCGCGAGGCTTAAACACCTTGATTATCGGTCCGACCGGTTCGGGGAAAACATTTTTCGCCAATGCCATTTTCCAGTATGCACAAAGCCAAGGTGTCTTGGCAGAAAACTGTGAAATGGTGGTTCTCAACTGTGCGGACTATGCCCACAACCCGCAATTGCTCTTATCTTATCTTTTTGGGCATGTCAAGGGAGCTTACACAGGGGCGGAGCAGGAAAAAGATGGGCTCTTAGCTATTGCGAACGACACCATACTCTTTCTTGATGAAGTTCATCGCCTTCCACCAGAAGCTCAAGAAATGCTCTTTTATTTTATGGATACTGGTAGCTACCGCAAAATGGGTGAGACCAGTGTAGTGGAAACGGCAAGTGTACGGATTATTTGTGCAACAACTGAAGACCCAAAGTCTAGTCTCTTATCCACTTTCCTAAGACGGATTCCGATTGTTATTCAGTTGCCGCCATTTAGTGAGCGAGAAGTTAGTGAGCAAGTGTTACTGATTAAGTTCCTCTTCACTTTAGAAGCTAAACGAGTGCAAAAGAATCTCATCGTAGAAGAAGATGTTATTAAAGCACTGATCGGTTCGGTCACCTATGGCAATATTGGTCAGCTCAAGTCCCATATCCAAACCATTTGCGCTAAAGGCTTCTTGATGAGTATTAGTGATCCCAATACTATTCACATTACCTTTAATGACTTTAGAAGTTTGTTGGAGGATGGGTATTACGAGATTGCACAAGACCGTGAGAAAACCAACTCACTCAAAATATTGTTGGACAAAACTTTAGTACTGTCTTATGACGACTTCACCATGGACCTTAACGGTGATACCTATGAGCTTCCTTATAACTTATATGAGATAATAGGCGACAAACTAGCCATGATGAAAAACGATGGCATGAGTGAGCAACAAATCAATGACTTCCTATCAACCGATATTGACTTGCACCTTAAGGCTTTTTACAAGGATACACTATATTCTTACAAACAAAGCAACTTGGCAGATATTGTAGATGAGTCCATTATTCAACTCAGTATGTCTATCCAAAAAATGGCAGAAGACTACCTTAACCAAGTTTTTTCTAGTAAATTTTTATACGCTATGAGTCTGCATATCAGTTCTTTTATCAGTCGCTCCGAATCCAAAACAGTAGCCAACAAGAATAACCAACATGTTCGTGAAGTGGTCTCTACCTATGTAAAGGAAACGGAATGCGCTATTTTAATCAAGGACCTCATTGAGGAACAACTAGGCATTCGCGTGCCTGAAGTAGAAGTTGATTATCTCACCATGCTGCTCATCTCCTTGAGCGGTAAAGACCTACCAAGCGAAAGTGTTGGCATAGTGGTAGCTTGCCATGGAAATGACGTCGCCACTGGTATGGTGGATGTGGTCAAAGAATTATTGCAAAGTACCAATATTGAAGCTGTCAACATGCCCTTAACCATTTCACCAAAAGTGGCTTATGAACAGGTCAAGCATGCCTTGAAAAAAGTAGATAAAGGAAATGGCGTTCTCTATTTTTGCGACATGGGTTCCTTACGAATGTTTGGCGAGCAGTTGCAAAATGAATTGTGCATGGCGGTTGAAACCCATGATATGGTATCAACACCGCTCTTGTTGGAAGCAGCTAGGAAAACCCAAATATCTAACCAACCTCTACCTGTTATTTCTCGGGAATTAAGACGATTTAGTGGTTATGCTATTCAATCTAGCACTATTATTGATCAAGGTGTCTTAGAAACTTCGACTGAAGATGAGCGTCCAATAGCGATTGTTGCAGTTTGTTCAACTGGGCAAGGCTCTGCGCAGGCTTTGAGTGAGCGGATTGAGCAACTTATGGGGACTGATTTCTCGTTAGAGGTCAAGCTAATCACCCTCTCTGTTTTAGAAGCAAAAGAGCAGTTAGCCAGTTTGAAAGAAACCTATAAGATTGCCTTTACAACGGGAATTACTTGCGTGGATACTTCATTACCTTACATTTCCATGGAAATGATCTTTAGTCAAGAAGCCAAGCGGGTTATCATAGACATGATGAATGAAGGCATTAACTTTGATGGGGCAGAAGAGATTAACTTGACTAGAGAGCTTTGTTTGGGCTACTTAAGCGAACACTGTATCTTCTTGAACCCACATAAGTTGGTCGATCTTCTTATGAACTATGTCAATAATGTTGACAATCGGGTTCATGTCCATCATACAGGTGGCTTTAAACTAGCCATGATATTACATCTAGCAAAGATGATTGAGCGGAGTATTCAAGGAGAATCTCTACCACTACCAATTGAGCGGCAAGAACAAGATAACCGATACTACCAAGAGTATCATCAAGCCATTTTGAAAGAAAACCAAATTCTGGAAGAAAAGCTAAACATCTGTATCCCAAGTGTAGAACAAATGTATTTGGTTAGAAACTATATGGGCTAAACTTCTAAAAAAACGATACAGAAAGTCAGCTAATACAGAAACACACTATCGATACACTAAATTTATTCCAATTAGTGTATCGATAGTGTGTTTTTCTATTGTTTAAGAATTGCATAAGATCAATCTTTATTGCCGACCTAAAAAAGTTGGCACGGACTTTGCTATAGGAATAGTGAAGGGGGAATGAAAAAATGTTACAAATTATTGTCGCAACACATGGACTAATGTCCCAGGAAGTCGTGAACTCATCTTACATGATCTTTGGTCAACAAGAGGATGTTCATGCAGTTACTTTTGTTCCTGGTCAAGGACCAGCAGACCTTTTAGCGAGGTACAAAGAAATCTTGGCTGAAAGAGCACCCGGAAATGAAACACTTATCTTAGTGGATTTATTTGGTGGGTCACCATACAACGCTGCTACACAGCTTGCAGTGGAAGATGAAACAGTTGGATTGGTAGCCGGTGTCAACCTAGGTATGCTAATCGAATTGTATGGTATGAGAAATAACTCGTTGGAAGCTGTGACGACACAAGTGGTGGAAGCAGGAAAATACGGAATTGTTGCATTTGAATTACAAGAAGAAGAGGATGATGATTTACTATGACAATGGATGTACGCTTAGCAAGAATTGATGACCGTTTAATTCACGGACAAGTAGCCACTAGCTGGACTAAAGCAACTGGAATCAACCGTATTCTAGTCGTGAGTGATGCTGTAGCAAAAGATGAACTTCGTAAAAAATTATTAAAACAAGCAGCCCCTCTTGGTGTTGGTGTTAACGTGATCACTGTTGACAAATTAACAGAAATCTGGACCAATCCAAAGTATGATGTTTTTAAGGCAATGTTACTGTTTACCAACCCACACGATGTAAAACGTGTAGTTGATGGTGGTGTAGACCTTAAGTCTATCAACATTGGTGGTATGAGCTATTCAGAAGGCAAACAAATGGTTACAACAGCTATTGCCGTTGACCAAGCAGATGCAGATGCTTTTGACTATTTAGCATCAAAAGGAATTGAATTAGAAGCACGTAAGGTTATTGCGGATAAGAAAGAAGATATGATTTCAATTCTTAAGAACAAAGGCTTCTTAAAATAAACTAAGTATCAGGAGGAAAAAGCATGTCAATGTCAGTCAATTTTATTCAGATTATTTTAGTTGTAGCTTATGCTTTCGTAGCAGGCTGCGGTAGTGTGTTAGATGAATTTCAAACACACCGTCCTTTAGTTGCTTGTACTATAACAGGATTACTACTTGGAAATATTACTACAGGAATTCTATTAGGTGGAGCTTTAGAATTGTTAGCTCTAGGTTGGATGAATATCGGGGCAGCTTTAGCACCGGATGCGGCTTTAGCATCAGTAGCATCTACCGTTTTAGTGATTGCTTCAGGTGTTGAACGTGAAACAGCAATTACAATTGCAATTCCTCTAGCGGCAGCAGGACAAGTTTTAACAATTTTTGCCCGTACAATCGTTGTTGGTATCGTTCATAAAGCTGATAGATATGCTGAAGTTGGCGATATCAAGGGTGTAGGTCGTATGCATTTATTCAGTTTAGGTATTCAAGGTTTACGTATTGCTATTCCAGTATCTCTATTATTCTTAATGCCTCCTTCAGCTATTCAAACTGCTTTAACATCATTACCAGAATGGTTGACAATGGGCTTATCTGTTGCCGGTGGATTTATCGTAGTTGTCGGGTATGCAATGGTTATCAATATGGTTGCAACCAAACAATTAATGCCATTCTTCTTCCTAGGATTTGCGTTTGCAGCAATCTCAGACTTGAACTTGATTGCACTAGGAATTATCGGATTAGTCATTGCTATTGTTTATTTACAATTATCACCTAAATACAATCTTAGCCCAGCTACAGCGAATGCAAATGGTGGCAGCTATGATGAGTTTGATGCAGACTTAGAAGACTTATAGGAGGAGACAATCGATGACTGAAGTAAAATTAACCAAACAAGATATAAATAAAGCAATTGTTCGTTCCAACTTTTTACAAGGTTCATGGAACTTTGAGCGTATGCAAAACTTAGGTTATGCCTTCCAAATGCTTCCAATTATTGAGAAATTATATCCAGAAGGTAGCCCAGAACGTATTGCTGCCTTACAACGTCATTTGGAATTCTATAACACACAACCATTTATGACTGCACCAATCCTTGGTGTAACCATCGCGATGGAAGAACAACGTGCAAATGGTGCGCCAATTGATGATGCTGCTATCAACGGGGTTAAAGTTGGTATGATGGGACCCTTGGCTGGTGTTGGTGACCCAATCTTCTGGGCAACTCTTCGTCCAGTTTTAGGAGCTTTAGGAGCGTCATTTGCCTTAACAGGAAGTATCATTGGACCACTAATCTTCTTCTTTGGGTTCAATATCGTTCGTTTATTGTTCAGATATTTTGGTGTGACATTAGGTTACCAAAAAGGGGTAGAGGTTGTTTCTGACTTTGGAAATAACTTCCTACAAAAACTAACAGAAGGAGCTTCTATTCTAGGGTTGTTCATTATCGGGGTACTTGTACCACGTTGGACCACCGTTTATTTCCCAACTGTTGTTTCTCGTATCACACAACAAGATGGAACAGAAGTAGTTACTCGTTTGCAAGATATCTTCAATATGTTAATTCCTGGATTAGTGCCATTACTATTAACATTTGCATGTATGCACCTATTGAAGAAGAAAGTAAGCCCACTACGTTTAATCTTTATCTTATTCGCAGTTGGTATCATTGGATACGTTATTGGTTTACTAGGCTTCCCTGCTTAAGCCCATGGCCGCTTATCAACCGTTAAATAGCCAGATCATCTATTCTGGGAAGGCTAATAATTTAAGCAGTGCCCTCAACGCCACCGTAGGAACCATTGAGTTTGGAGACAAAGGGTTAGAATTTCGTTCTAGCCAAAGCTCCTTCTTCATGCAAATTCCCTATCAATCTATTCAAAAAGTCTATCCCCATAAACTCTTGTGGTTTTGGTTAAGAGGCTTTAAGATAGTAGCAGAAGGACAAGTGTTCACCTATGTCGTGGCAAATGCGAAAACAGTCTACCCTCTATTTTTAGAGACGCTTCGGACCTATCGTAAGAAGAAATAGAAAGAAAAACATACTAAAATGAATAGGCAGGAACCTCCGTCGGGGTTCCTGCCTATTCATTTTAGTATGTTTTTGGTTTTAGTGATAGGAAATTATGGAGAGTGCAAAAACATATAACACCCATCATTTTTGAGAGTGCAACAGGTAAACTGTTTTATATAGTATACCATATTTTTAGACAGTAGTAATCATTGATTATCGGAAGTACAAGATACCAAAAACCCGCACGAATATACGTTCTGATTATGGATATTTTTCTTAAAGTATGGTAGGATTGTTCTAGACATTTATTAATGAAAGGGGATTATTTTTTTGAACATTTATGATACTGCCAACCAGTTGGAAAGAGAATTAAGAGAGATGGAACAATTCAACAAAGTTAAGAACGCTTTTGAGGCTATTGAAGCTGACGAAACGGCTAAAGCGTTGTTTGATGAGTTTCGCGATGTGAATGTGGCGCTTCAAGAAAAGCAATACTCTGGTCAAGAAATTACAGAAGAAGAAATTCAAAAAGCACAAGAAGTAGGTCAAAAAGCTAGTGAGCATGAGTTGATTCAACAATTAATGCAAGCTGAGCAACAACTTAACTTAGTGATGCAAGATATTAACCGTATTATCACTTTACCATTGCAAGAATTATACGCACCAAAATAATTACAAGATAAATGGAGCAAATGCCCAGTGCATGGGCTCCTTTTTTTGTAAGGTTAATTTGTTGGGAAGGAGGGAGACCGTGGTACGATTTATTCATACAGCAGATAATCACCTAGGAAGTCCATTTAAAGGATTGGGAAAAAAAGATAGTCAGATGGCCAAAAAGGCAAAAGAGGCGAGCTACCGAGCTTTTGAAGTAATTATTGATAGGGCTATTGAAGAGAAAGTTGACTTTTTGATAGTGGCGGGCGATCTTTATGATACAGAATTCCAACACATTCAAGAGCGTGTCTTTGTGATCAAACAGTTTGAACGTCTTCGTCAGGTTCAGATTCCAGTTTTTTTGATTCAAGGTAACCATGATTTCTGGCAAGAATCAGCCTTACACATGTCTTTCCCAGATAATACCTACGTATTTGGTACTAGTGTTGAAACCATCTATTTGACCACAAAATCAAATGAACGGATAGCTTTAACGGGTTTTAGCTATCCTAGGCGTTGGGTTAGCGAACGGATGGTGAATGATTTTCCTAATCGTGAATCGCATGTAGATGTGCAAATTGGTATTTATCATGGCTTTTTGGATGGGTCTGACAAGGAAGTTGCTGCATATGCGCCATTTTCAATTGGAGAAATGCAGGCTAAACAGTATGATTACTGGGCTTTAGGCCATATCCACCAACGACAAGTTTTGTCTGATGACCCATTAATTGTCTATCCTGGAAACAGCCAGGGCTTTAAGCGAAAAGAACTTGGTGTTAAGGGAGCATATTTGGTCAATCTTACTCCAACAAAAACGGTATCTAATCAAAATCAAATAGAATTTTTTGAAACATCACCAATTATATGGCTAGAAGAAGAGGTCGATCTGAAAGGACTTGTCACTTTTCAAGAGCTGGCTTTAGCGATTTCCACGAAAATAAGTCATTTGCACTTGGATGAGAAAAGGTTTTTCTTACTGTCACTGGTATTGACCAATTTTGATGACTTGAGTCAAGAGGTCTTTCATTTACTAAGAGAAGAAGACAGATTGATAGTCCTGCAAGAGCTGATTGACTCAGACAAACAATTGCTTTACCTCTACCAAATAAAACTAGGTCCAGCACAAGAGCAAGTTTTCTGGCCGCAACAAGAGCAACTGGAAGAAAGTTTCCAAGACAGCAAAGCATACTATCAAGCTCCACAACATTTCCAAAAAGCATTAACAGATTTGATGTCCAATCGAGATTATGCAAATCTAAGAGATAGTCTCCCAATCAATCAACAGTTTCAAGAGGATGTTATGGGACAAGTTGAAATACTGCTCAACCAATCCTTCCACAAAGGAGTTGATTCCTGATGATCATTCGAAAAGTTGAAATATTTGGCTATGGCAAATGGCTTCAAGAAACATTTGAACTAGATGCTAATCTACAGGTTTTCAGTGGACCTAACGAGTCGGGCAAGTCCTCCATTCGTAATTTAATTGGTCATATTCTTTATGGATTTCCTAACCGTACCAACAACGAATATTCCTTCACACCTAAAAAAGGCCAGACTACTGGTGGGCGGCTTTATATAGAAGATGCTCGCTATGGTAGATTGATTCTTGAGCGAACGACCAGTTCTGGGAAAGGCAAGCTGACTTGGATTCAAGAAGATGGACAAATCATTGAGCAGCCTGATCTGAGCCACTTGTTTTATAATGTCAATCAGGAACGCTTTCAGGCAATCTACTCCTTCAATTGGACTCAGTTGCAGGATTTTGGACGCGTGTCACCTGATATGGTCAATGAGTACTTACTCAGTATAGGATTTACGGGAAGTCAACACGTGGTGGACGTAATCAAGAATTTTGATAAATCAGCTAACCATCTCTATCGAAGTAAAGGGACCAAATATCCCTTAAATCAGGACCTTAAAGAAGCGCAACTCATAAAAAAAAGACTCCTAGCTAGTAAAGAACTAGATCATCGCTACCAAGATCTAAAAGTGCATCAATACCAATTGCAGGAAAAACGGACTCACTTACGTCAACATGCGCAAGAAACTAAAACTACCTTAGAAGAAACAAAAAATCTACTTAGTCTATATCCAATCTATCAAGAATGGTTAGTGGATAAGAAACAGGTTTCTAGTCAAAATTATGGGTCCTTTTCTAAAGAGCTATTGTCTGAATTTGAACGAGCTAGTTTAATAGAAAGTCAGGCGCAAGACAGAATTGATCAAGTACAAGATAAGTTGCAAGAGCTTGATTTTCATTTGAAGTTAGCATATCCAGACCGATGGATCGATGATAACCAAGCTGCAATTAAGCACTTATTAGGAAAAGAAGAAGAGGTTTTCGAAAAAGAATTTCGCTTTATTGAGGTGGGCAAAGTCCTAGACCAACTTGAACACGAACAAGAAGTGCAGTTGGCGAGTTTAGGGATTAGCCGTAAAGTTATTATTCCGTCAACTATAGTTGGGGATGCTAGGTTAGAAGCTCAGCAGCTACTTCAAAAAGAAAGTCAGATTCAAGAACAATTGTCCAAATTGATGGTTCAACGAGAGGTCAGCTTACAGCAGGTGTCTAGTTACCAAAGCCGCACAAATTCTAAAGAAGTGCCAAAAGAAAACAAAGTAAGGCCAGCTAGCTATTTTTATGTCTATTTATCTGTTTTTCTTTTTCTTCTTGCAAGTGCTCTTCCATTTTTCTATCCTTTTGACTTAGGTCAGCCATCCTTTTTATATTTTCTAGGGGGAGAAATAGGACTCGTTGGTATCGCCATATTTCTATTAGTGACTAAAGTTGGAAAAGGCCGTTCCAACGTTAGTCATCCACAAGACCAAGACTTGCTTCAGACACTTTTAACAGATGAAGTGGCTCAACAGGTCCAACTTAACCGAGAAGTCGAGGAACTACAAGCTAAGTTAGAGGAAGTAAAACAAAACAAAGCAGCTTGGCTAAGCAAACATGGATACCAAGACGTTAAGTTGACCTTACAAGATATTCTCTATCAAGATCCATTTGAAACTTATCGCCGTTTGCAAGAAAAAGAAAAAGCTCTGGAGGCAGAGGTAGCGGGTTTAAGTCAGGCCTTAGATACTTTTCGACAAGAGATTGCCTTTTTCAAACAGTATAGAAATGAAAAAAGCAGAGATTCTTTAGTTGATGAATGGAGAGCTTTGAAGCATTTTGTGCAAGAAAGCCAGGGTGCGCAGCTTCAAAAACAAAGCAGCTTGGACAAAAAAGTAGAGCTAGAACGTGACCTATCTGACTTAAAGAAAACCATTCAAACAGCTCAAGCAAAGAAAGAAGCTATTCTGGAAGCAAGTGGAACATCTTCTCAAGAAGATTTCTATCATCTATCGGAGCAAAGGGAAAAACAAGAGCAAGTAGCTGCTAAAATTAGCCATTATTGGAAACTCATAGAGCCTTATCAAGAACAATTGGCTAACTTTTCTGCAAAAGCGGAGATTGAGGGACAAGTGACAGATTTGGAGATGACTATCCAAGAGGAGCAACTTGTTGAAGAACAGCTGAATGAAGAATGGGCCAAAGTTGAACAAGAGATTAGATTCTTGGAAGAAAGTGGTTCCTATCACGAGCTCTTACAAGAATATGAAGCTAAAGTTGAAATGACTAGGAGACAAATGGTAGATTGGGCAGCCTATAAAATGGCTTCAAATATCTTACAAAGAACTTTAACTCAAGGAAAAGAAGGTCAATTCCAACAGGTCTTAGAGCAAGCCAGTAACTATTTTTCAAGGCTGACTTTTGGAGCTTTTAAAAGTATACATTTATCTGAACAGCAGCAATTCGTTGAAGCATCTGATGGGGACTATTTTCAATTCAATCAGCTCTCTCAAGGGACTTTGGACCAACTTTATGTATCCATGAGATTGGCTTTTATCAAGCATTTGGCATTAAAAGCACCACTGCCACTAGTTGTGGATGATGGATTTGTCAATTTCGATGATAAACGTAAGAACCTTATGATGGAGATTTTACAAGAAATTAGCCAAGATACTCAAGTTATCTACTTTACCCTAGATAGCCATATGGATCACTTGTTTCCAAGACAACAGCTAACCTTACTCAACAATCATAGATAAGAAAGTAGGTAGATTATGACAAAAAAATTATATGAGCATGGCAATGATGAAAACCTCGAGCTGTTTTTATTCGTCAAATCAGCCACTGTTAGAACTGCAAAAAATGGTAAGCCCTATATTTCATTTACTTTCCAAGACAAATCTGGACAAATGGATGGCCAATACTGGTCGGCTAACCCAGAAGAAATTGAGCGATTCCAAGCGGGAACGATTGTCTTTTTAAGTGGAAAACGGAGCCTTTACAACGGTACGCCACAAGTTAAGATTACGGCATTAAGACCGGCTGACCCAACACGTGGTGAGCCATCTAGAATTGACCAATTCTTGGAAAAAGCTCCGCTAACTAAGGAAGATATGCTAGAAGAATTTACTGAAACCTTATTTGAGATTACTAGTGCACCGATCAATCGAATTGTTCGCTTCATCCTGAATAAGTTTCATAAGGAATTTTATGAGTTTCCTGCTGCCAAACGCAACCACCATGCCTACGTAGGTGGCTTGAGTTACCATACGATATCCATGTTGCGCTTGGCCAAAGCGATTGCTTCGCAGTATGAGCAAGTGTCAAAACCTCTACTTTACGCGGGGGTTATCTTGCATGATATTGGAAAGACAATTGAACTAAGTGGGCCGTTTGCTACGGAGTATACCTTGAATGGTCAACTTTTAGGGCATATTGTTCTTTTGGAAGAGGAGATTTCTAAGGCTTGTCAGGAGCTGAATATTGATGAAAACACGGAAGAAGTTATCGTATTAAAGCACCTTATCTTAGCTCATCATGGTAAATTGGAATACGGTTCGCCAGTTCGACCTCAGCTGTTAGAAGCGGAATTATTACATCAGATTGATATGATTGATGCTAGTGTTAATATGATTGGTACCGCACTTCAAAAAACGGAGCCGGGAGAGTTCTCAGAGAGAATTTTCGGCTTGGACAATCGAAGTTTCTACAAACCGCTTTTTGAGGAAAAAGGAAAATAATGCTCTATTTTTACTTATTTGTAGTCCAGTATTCACTTTAGCTGTCAAATAAATGAAACTAGGGGTTAGGCAAAAAGTTATAATGACTAATATCTATTTTTAAATCACAAAAGAGTTTTGCGAAAATCTTACCAGAAATGAGAACGGTGGCACCGCCGTGAGCCAAGGTCTCACTGGCTTAGCTGTCTACGTGGCTGTAATCGGCTGAAGCCGAAACATCCACTGTGCGCCAGCTATGCTTTACACCGTTATTTCTGGTAAGATTTTCGCAAAACTCTTTTGTTTAAATAGCAGCAGGGACTTTTTACCCAGCCGCCTCTGTAGCAGGAAATTGGTAAATTTTTAAAGTAGGATTTTCCGATTAGAATATTAAACAACCCATTACTATAAGGGGTGCATAAACGAGTCCCTAGCCTAACTGTTGGAAATAACGGTGCATCAGCATAGCTGACGCACAGCGGATGTTCGGCTTTAGCCGATTACAGCCGCGTAGACAGCTAAGCCGGGAGACCAAGGCTCACGGCGGTGCCACCGTTCTCATTTCCAACAGTTAGGCTAGGGACTCGTTTTCTATGTACGTAAGCAAAAAAGCTGCAAAATCATTTGAGTGATTTTGCAGCTTTTTCAATTCTTAAGACAAGTCTTATTCGCCTTTTTCTAGTTTTTCAAAAGCTTCTTTGGTAACAGCTTTTAACGTTGCGGCAGAGTAGTCCATTTTTTCTTGCTCAGCTGGTGCTAATGGGATTTCAATGATATTTTTAACCCCATCACGTCCAATGATAGCTGGAGCGCCGATATAGACATCATCTTGATTGTATTGTCCTTCAAGATAGACAGATAGAGGGAAGATGGCATTTTCATTGCTTAGAATGGCCTTAGTAATACGGGCAAGAGTTGCACCGATTCCATAAAAGGTAGCCCCTTTTTTCTCAATGATTTCATAGGCAGCATCACGAACTTGGAAGAAGACCTCTACTAATTTCTCTTCGTCGACTTCGGGGTTTTGTTTAACCCATTCATAAATTTGTAGACCACCCACGTTGGCATGAGACCAAACAGGGAATTCAGTGTCACCGTGTTCACCCAAAATGTAGCCGTGGACGTTACGAGCGTCAACACCAACTAATTCAGCGATGGCTTGACGGAAACGAGCGCTATCTAAGCTTGTACCAGAACCAATAACACGTTCTTTTGGTAGACCAGAGAACTTCCAAGTGGCATACGTTAAGATATCAACAGGGTTTGCGGCTACTAAAAAGATACCATCAAAACCACTTGCCATAATTGGGTCAACAATACTTTTTAAGATTTTTAAGTTTTTGTGAACAAGGTCTATACGAGTTTCACCCGGTTTTTGTGGTGCACCTGCAGTAATACATACGATATCTGCATCGTGGCAGTCTTCATATGAAGCAGCATAGATTTTCTTTGGCGCATTGAAGGCTAGGGCATGAGATAAGTCAAGGGCATCCCCTTCAGTTTTGGCACGCGCAATATCAATAATTCCTAATTCTTCAGCAATTCCTTGTAAAACCAAAGCGAAAGCGTAGCTTGAACCAACCGCGCCATCTCCAACAAGCATTACTTTTGAACCTAATTTTTGAGCATTTTCCATTGAACTTCCTCCTGTATTCATTGTCTTGTTACCTTAACTTCTATTATATCACGAATATTTCGTGGTAGCGATTTCTTAGTTATGAAAATTTTCATTTTCACTAAAAATATTTTTTATACCTCATATAAGGCATTTTTTGAAGAAAGTGTTATAATAGACAAGACTAAAAAATGGAAATTAGGTGAAAGAATGAAGTTAGTTGTTGGATTAGGAAATCCGGGAGCTAAATACCGCAACAATCGGCACAATATTGGCTTTATCTCGTTAGATGAGTGGGCCTTTCAAAATAAGAAAGAATTCAATAAGGTTATGTTTGATGCTGTTTTTTTTGAAGAATTTATCAATGGTGAAAAAGTGATCTTTTTAAAGCCTCAAACCTATATGAATCTATCAGGACAAGCCATTCGACCGATTATGAATTATTTTAATATTGATTTGAAAGATATATTGGTAATTTATGACGATATGGATTTACCAGTTGGAAAAATTCGTTTGCGACAAAAAGGCAATGCGGGTGGTCATAATGGGATTAAGAGTATTATTTCTTGCCTAGATAGCAATGAATTTAACCGCATCAAAGTTGGTGTGGGGCGGCCATATTCTGGTAGATCAGTTACTGATCATGTTTTGTCAGGATTTGCCAAAGAGGAGCAAGAGGATGTACTATCAGCTGTTCAAGATGCTGTTGCAGCCATTGATGACTGGATTCAGCAGGGGGATTTTCAAAAGGTCATGAACACCTATAATAGTAAGTCTTAGAATATTCGTCAGATAAGTAAATAGTTTTGCAGGCCCAGTGGATTGCTGAGCCTTTTTGTAGTTTAAATTGGTTACCCATGAAAGGATGTCACATGAAAGAAATTATTAATATCATAAAAAATAGCCCTAGTTTTCAACCTTGGTTGTCGACTAGTCAGCAGCTATCATCTCAACTAATTTTAGGCTTGTCTGGGTCAGCTAAGCATTTGGCTCAAGCAGCCCTCTTTGAAACGCTCAAGGTGCCAGTCATGATTATCACGCCAACGCAGCTCCAAGCCGTTCATGCGTTTGAGGAATTGCAGGCTTGGTTTCCACAGGAACAGGTACATTTATTTTCTGCCGAGGAGTCTCTAGCTGCCGAAATGGCCTTTGTATCGCCAGAAATCCGTAGTCAACGAGTAGAGGCTTTGCAATTTTTAAGAGATAAGAAGCCAGGTTTTATAGTGCTTTCTTTAGCTGCTCTGAGAAAAAGATTGGTGCCTGCTTCCGTTTGGGATGACTTTTCCCTAAGCTTACAGTTAGGCAGTCAAGTACCATCCATTGAGCATATGAGTCAACAATTAAGCCAAATGGGTTACCGTCGAGAAAGTATGGTAGCCGCACCGGGGGAGTACTCTGTTAGAGGAAGCATCATTGACGTTTACTCCATCCATCAAGACCACCCGTATAGAATTGATTTGTTCGATATTGAAGTAGATTCCTTAAGAACCTTTGATGTAGAAAATCAACGCTCGATTGAGAATCTGAAAGAAATTCACATACTGCCAGCCGATGAATTACCTATCAGTAAAGAAGCTCTTTTGACAGCAGCACCTAACATTGAGGCTCAGATTGATAAGGAAACCTCTCGTATCAAGGACCAAAATGTCAAAGAACTGGTTATGGCTAACAAAAAATCTCTACTAGAGCAATTGCAAGCCCAAGAAATTGTCAACAATGCCCACTGGTGGTTGGATCTCATCTACCCAGAAAAGACCAGTATCTTGGATTACTTTTCTGAAGAGGGACATGTCGTAATCGATGATTTTGCTCGTATTATGGAGCGGGAAAGAAGCTTGTCCGAAGAAGAGGCACATTGGTTGATGATGAAACAAAGTCAAGGAGTCGTTATCAATAAGGAAGCTTTTGCTGTACCTATTAAAGACATTCTAAAAGACAGCCGGCAAGCTAAAACCTATTTTGCACTCTTTCAAAAAGGCCTAGGCAATAAGCGGTTTGACGCAGTTCACAATATTAGCTACCGTGCTATGACTCAATTTTTCTCACAGATGCCACTCGTTAAAGTGGAGTTTGACCGCTGGAAAAAGCAAAAACTTAGTGGATTTGTCGTGGTTTCTGACGCTAAACGAGCGCGGAAGGTAGAGCAAACGTTCAATGATTTCCAGATTGATGTCATAATTAGCGATCAAAAAGAGGTTAGATTACATCAAATACAAATCATTGTGGGTTCCATTCAAAGTGGTTTTGAGCTACCAAAAGATAAAGTTTTCATGATTAACGAAAGAGAATTGTTCAATCGAATAACCAAGAAAACACCTAAAGCGCAAAAAATATCCAATGCGGAGCGCCTAAAAAGTTATACAGAGTTGGCAGTTGGGGACTATGTTGTCCATGTCAATCATGGTATAGGAAAATACCAAGGAATGGAAACTTTAGAAATTAATGGTGTTCACCAAGATTATATTTCTATCCATTACAAGGATGGCGGTAATCTATTTGTTCCCATCACTCAGATAAAATTGGTTCAAAAATATGTCTCTTCTGATGCCAAAGAACCAAAAATTAATAAATTAGGTAGCAGTGATTGGAATAAAACCAAGCGGAAAGTTGCAGCTAAAATTGAAGATATTGCCGACGATTTGATTCAATTATATGCCAAGAGAGATTCTGAAAAGGGCTATGCTTTTTCTAAGGATATTCCTGAACAGAAGGAATTTGAAGATGAATTCCCTTATTCGGAAACAGATGACCAGCTACGAAGTGTGGCCGAAATCAAAGGAGATATGGAAAAAGATAGACCTATGGACCGACTATTGGTTGGAGACGTAGGCTATGGTAAAACGGAAGTAGCCCTGCGCGCCATGTTTAAGGCTTTGGCCGATGGGAAGCAAGCGGCTATTCTAGTTCCAACAACCATTTTGGCAGAACAGCATTATGAGAATTTTGTTCAACGGTTTGCTAACTATCCATTTTCTGTAGGACTCTTGAGTCGTTTTAGAACCAAGAAGCAACAAGAAGAAACCATAGCTGACCTTAAGGCTGGACGTGTGGATGTGGTTGTTGGAACGCATCGACTCTTGTCTAAAGATGTCCAATTTTTGGATCTAGGCCTCTTAGTCATCGATGAAGAACAACGATTTGGGGTTAGACATAAGGAAAGACTAAAACAATTGAAAACGCAAGTTGATGTCCTAACCTTAACGGCAACCCCAATTCCTAGAACCTTGCACATGTCCATGTTAGGGGTCAGAGATTTGTCTGTTATCGAAACGCCGCCTGCCAATCGTTATCCGGTTCAAACTTATGTCATGGAGCAGGATAATTTGACCATCAGAGATGGGATTGAAAGAGAGATGGCTCGTGGTGGACAGGTCTTCTATCTCTACAATCGGGTGGATACCATTGAACGAAAAGCTGACGAAATCAGGCAGCTAGTTCCCGGCGTACGTGTAGGAGTCGCACACGGTCAAATGACGGAGACTAGTTTAGAAAATATTCTGTATCAATTTATTGAAGGAGAATTTGATGTTCTAGTCACCACGACCATCATTGAAACAGGGGTAGATATTGCCAATGTCAACACCCTTTTTGTAGAGAATGCCGACCGTATGGGCTTGTCTCAGCTCTATCAATTAAGGGGACGTGTTGGAAGGACTAACCGTGTCGCTTATGCCTACCTCATGTACCAAGCAAACAAGATTTTAACGGAGGTCAGCGAGAAAAGACTACAAGCCATGAAGGACTTTACCGATCTAGGTTCTGGTTTCAAGATTGCTATGCGTGATCTATCTATTCGTGGTGCCGGAAACCTACTAGGTCAGCAACAACACGGCTTTATTGACTCTGTCGGATTTGATTTGTTCTCCGAAATGCTGAATGAGGCTGTCCTGAAGAAACAAGGCAAGCCAAGAGACAGAAGACAAGATGAGTTGGTTGAGATTGACTTGGCCATTGATGCCTACTTGCCAAGTACCTACATTCAAGATGAGCGCCAAAAAATTGAGATCTATAAACGGATTCGTTCCATTGAAAACGAGGAAGCCTACTCTACACTACTGGATGATTTGATTGACCGGTTCGGAGAGTTTCCTGACCAAGTTGCTGATCTAGTAGAAATTGGTATGATTAAAACACTGGCAGAAGAAGTTGGAATTCGCTCCATTAAACGTGTGAAGCAATCTCTTACCTTAATATTTACAGGCCCCAATGCTGCTAAATTAGAAGGGGCTGCCATCTTTGAAGCCCTATCTTCTATCAAGCAAGCGGCACAAGTGACAAAATCCAATGATGAATTAAGCGTCTTAATCAATATTTCTAATTTGGAAACAGACCAGTGGTTACGAGTGCTTAAAACCTTTATTAAGGCCTGCTACGCTATTTTATTTAAGGAAGATGAGTAGGCAGATTTATAAAAATCTTACTGAAATCAGTGATTTCTAGCCTTATGTCAATGGTATAATAAAGAAAAATCAGTGAGGAGGAAAGTTCTTGGAAAAGAAATCAGGCGATAATCAATCAGTCAAATTCTTAATGCAAGGGGCTTTACTGCTTTCTATAGCGGGTTTTATTGCTAAAATTCTTAGTGCCGTTTACCGTGTTCCTTTTCAGAACATGGTGGGCAATACTGGTTTTTATGTTTACCAACAAGTGTATCCCATTTATGGAATAGGCATGACCCTAGCCTTGTCTGGCTTTCCAGTGTTCTTCTCCAATTTGATAGCTGAACAACATGGTGGGCAAAAGATTGCTTCTATTATTAAACATGGTTTTCTCTTGTTGTCTGTACTAGCATTAGTCATCTTCCTTAGTCTCTATACCTTTGCAGCCCAGATTGCCTTTTGGATGGGAGACGCTCAGTTAACCCCAGTTATTCAAAGTGTGTCATGGATGTTTTTACTAATGCCTTTCTTAGTTTTAGTTAGAGGTTACTTCCAAGGTAGCTTTCGCATGATGCCAACCGCTATTTCTCAAGTAGTAGAACAGCTTGTTCGGGTAGCCGTCATCTTGATAGCCGCTGGGATTTTTACCAAAGTAGGTGGCGATGTCTACCAGATGGGCGGTTGGGCTATGTCCAGTGCTACAATTGCCGCTTTAGCAGCTAGTTTGATTTTACTTTATTTTGTGCGCCAAGAGAGAGCTCTCCTTATGGAACAAGAAAATTCTTGGTTAACCCATAAGGAATCAGCCGCTTATTCATGGAGGATATTGATTAGACGTTTAATTGTCGAAGGTGGGACCATTTGTCTCTTGAGCTCCATTTTGGTTCTCTACCAACTCATTGACTCCTTTACTGTCTTTAATGGACTGCTTGAACAAGGCTTACTAGCAGATATGGCTAAAAATTTAAAGGGTATTTATGACAGGGGACAGCCTTTGGTACAGTTGGGTTTAGTCGTTGGTGTTGGCTTTTCGTCTTCTTATATGCCACTGATGAGTCGTGCATATTCTCAGGGAAATATGGCTGAAGTCAAACAAAGTGCCAAATCCTTATTACGGATGACCATGGCTTTTTCAACAACTGCAACAATAGGGATTATTGCTATCTTACCACGTTTAAACCACATGCTCTTTGGAGATATGCAGGGAAATGCTGCTTTGAGCGTCTATGTTCTTAGCATCTGGCTAGCTTCCATGATGCTGGCCTACCATGGTATTCTTCAAAGTATTAACCAATACCGCATTACTTTGATGGGGCTGGCTATTGGTCTATTGGTCAAATTACTTTTGAACCAACTCTTCGTGGTTGATATGGGGACTCTAGGAGCTAGTTTGATTACTGTGCTTGGGCTAACCATTATGTTACTCTTTATGTATGGGCTCACACCAAGCTTTGTCAAAGGAAGTCTTAGACCTAATAAATTCATTCGCAAACTACTTTTCGGTAACTTCCTACTTTTTTTAGTTGTTGGAATCCTTAATCTAGGACTGAATGTTGCTTTTCCGAATGGTTTATCAAGAGGGATGGATTCTCTCATGGTCTTTCTTCAAGTGATAGTTGGATTGATGACATTTTTAGTCTATGCTGTTAGAAGTGACCTCTTTACCCAAGGAGAATGGGCCTCTATACCAAAAGGAAAGACCATTTACAAGCGACTATCAAAGGAACAATAAAAAATAATCTACAATAGAAAGAAGGATAAACATGAGATTAGATAAATATTTGAAAGTTTCTCGCTTAATTAAAAGAAGAACCGTGGCTAAAGAAGTAGCAGATAAAGGACGTATTTTGCTTAATGGACAAGTAGCCAAATCTTCTTCGACTGTCAAAGTTGGCGACCAATTGACGATCCAATTCGGCAATAAGGTAGTAACCGTACGTGTTGAAGCTCTCTTAGACTCCACCCGTAAAGAAGATGCCAAGGAAATGTTTACCATACTAGAAGAAACTTACAAAAATAATGATGAAAAAGTATAGAAAGCAATAGACTTTTACAAGTCATTCTTGCTATACTTTCAATAGGAACCAAAAATAAAGCATGTGTAAAAAAGTGAGGCGATCATTGTGAACCAAAGACAAACAAATAAATCCGTCACAGTGATAAATGAGGATTTTGTAAAGAAAACAAAAAAGGCTAGTGGAACGAAGAGGATTGGTTTCATAGCATGGAAATCATCTTCATTAGGAAAAGCGTTGGCTGTTGCTCTTGTATTGGCGATTAGTGCTGTTTTTCTTGTGCAGATTGCCAATCAATTAATTCAGTTGAATACCATCAACCAAAGTATTGTTGAGGCAGAAGCGAAAGTCAAAGCAGCCCAAGAGAAGAAAGTTGCTCTGACGCAACAAGTGGAGCTACTCCAAAATCCAGAATATGTTGCCAAACTAGCTCGAAGTGAGTATTACCTCAGTAAAAAAGGTGAAATCATCTTCAGCTTACCAGAGGATTTGGCTTCCAATCGTTCAAAGCCTGAGGCAAAAGGTCAGTCTTCAAACCAATGATTGACAACAAAATCACTAAAAGAACAGTAGAAAGATCAAAGAGCAATAGTATTTAAAACCTATTGTTGCTATAATAATGGTTACAAACAAACAAGGAGGAACGCTTTTTTTATGTCAATTGAGGTAGGAAATATTTTACCAGGAAAAGTTACAGGGATTACAAATTTTGGAGCATTTATCGATTTAGGAGACAGAAAAACTGGATTAGTTCATATCAGTGAGGTGTCTGATTCGTATATTAAAGATATTAAAGATGTACTAACAGTTGGTGACGAAGTACAAGTTAGGGTTATGACAGTTGCTGCAGATGGAAAGATTAGTCTATCAATCCGACGTGCTGTTGATAAACCAGCTGAAGAAACCAAACCACAAAGGACTTATAATAAACCAGCTCCAACTCGTAGTTCTGAATCTCAAGGACAAAGAAAGCCATCATTTTCATCAAATCATTCAAAACCAAACTTCTCAGGCTCAAAATCTTCTCCAGCACTTGCTAAATCAGATGATTTTGATTCATTGATGAGCGCCTTTTTAAAGGATAGTGATGATCGACTAACCTCGTTAAAACGTAGTACCGAAGGAAAACGTGGTGGGCGTGGCGGTCGTCGTTCATAATATTGGTGATGAATAACTAAAACTAAGTATATTAAACAGTCAGGATCTGGGACCTAGGTCCCAGATCCCATTTTTATGAATAATTAGTATCTTTTGCATAGGAGGGAGAACGTGCCAGAGCAAAGAAGTTTAGAAAAAACTTTCCAAGAAACGGTCTACAGCTTATTAGAAAAAGATACCGCTCCAACGTTTGTTCTAGCTGTTTCTGCAGGCGTAGATTCTATGGTTCTCCTAGAATTATTTCAACGAATGGCTCAAAAAGAGTCAAGAATAGAGTTTGTTGTGGCCTATGTGAACCATCAACTTCGTCAGGAATCTCAAGCCGAGGAAGAATTGGTCTCAGACTATTGTCGGGCCAATAACATCAAACTCTATGCAACAAAATGGCATGAAGGCAAAACCGTTGCGGTGGGGATTGAAGAAGCTGCTAGAAATTTTCGCTATGACTGGTTTGAGCAAGTAATGAATCATTGTCAGGCTAAGTATGTGGTAACCGCTCATCATTGTGATGACCAAGTGGAAACCATCTTAATGAAGTTAATTCGAGGCAGCCGACTATCAGCACTTACGGGTATGCCCAAGAAAAGAAACTTTGCCAAGGGTTACTTAATCAGACCATTTTTAGGACTTTCCAAAGACGATATTTATGCATTTGCTTTGCAAGAAGGTGTCAAGTACTTGGAGGATAGTTCTAATCAAGAACTAGTTTATCAACGAAATCGAGTCCGATTAAAACTTCTGCCACAAATAAAGAAAGAAAATCCACAGTTTCAAGACCACTTGCTTGGCTTTTCTGATGACCTATCTGATACTTTGGAAGTTCTTCAACCAATCATAAGAGAAAAAGAAAAAGAATTCATTCAACCATTTGAGGATGGGTGGGTGATTGACTGGCAAGGCTGGCAGAGGGACTTGTCCTTGGCTTGGCAGAGATTGGTCTTGAGCTACTTTTTTGAGCAAGAATTTCACGCAAAAGGAATTTTTATTAAAGGAAAGCAAGTCAAATCGGCCTTGAGCCTGATGGAAAGTGATCGCCCACAAGCTATAATAGCCCTTACTAGTCAATGGCAACTGCGCCGAACCTATCAAAAGCTCTATATTGAAAGGGTGGGATCAGAAGCTTCTAGTTATTTTTCTGAACAGGAACTTTTAGTGACTGTTCCTGGTGAATACATTTTGAATGAGAATGAAAAGCTCTCTATTATAGAAGTAACGGATTCTCTTCAGATCAAAGAAGGCTTGAATAGTTTTCAGGTAAATCGGTCACAGTTGCCTTTGACCATTCGTCACCGTAAGTCTGGTGACTTGCTACAAATAGGGGTTAACCCGCCAATGCATCAAAGTCTTAAGCGTTGGTTTATTAATCAAAAAATCCCTAAGGACTTAAGGGATAAAATCTGGTTGGTGGAAGATTGTCAGCAAAATATTGTTGCGCTATTGGGATACAGAACATTTCAATTGTCGCTAAAAGAAGAAACTGATAGAATATTTGTAAACTATCGAAATCATGCAAAGCATGACTAGAAAACTAATAATGAGGTGTATGATGTTAATTCATGATATGGAAGAAATTTTAGTAAATGAGGAAGAGTTACGTGAGACAATTCAAAAGTTAGGGAAACAATTGACGGAAGATTATAAAGACAAAAATCCTATCGTTATCTGTATCCTTAAAGGAGCAGTATTTTTCATGACTGACATCGTTCGTGCTATGGATTGCCCATTAGAGATTGATTTTATGGATGTTAGTAGTTATGGAGATGCGTTTGAGTCTTCAGGAGAGGTAAAGATTCTCAAAGATTTAGACCAAAGTGTTAAAGGGCGCCATATTCTTTTGGTCGAAGATATTATCGATACTGGACGTACCTTGAGCCATATCGTTGAACTATTTAAGCACCGCCAAGCGGCCTCTGTTAAAATTGTAGCACTCTTGGACAAGCCTGACCGTCGTGTCGTATCCATTCGTGCTGATTATACTGGCTTGCAAGTAGCAGATAAATTCGTAGTAGGTTATGGATTGGATTATTGCCAAGGCTACCGAAATGCGCCATTTATCGGAGTTTTAAAAGAAGAAATTTATAAGTAATTTCATTCGTCAAAATTAGTCAAATATGGTATGATGGTCTGGTAAGAATTACTAAAACACTCCCAATGATTAGACAAGCCGTTATGAGTTGAGCTAAACAGTTTGATAGCTTAGGAGGTAGATAATAATAGGAGGACAAATGAAGAATAATAACAATAATAACCGTAGAAATTTATTACAAAATAGTTTTATGTATGTATTAGTATTTTTGTCGATTATTGCAGTCATATCCATGTTCACCCAAAATGGAGCAAGCAATCCGGCACAAATATCTTATACTGAATTTATTACTCAGCTTAAAGGTGGAGAAATTAAAAAGTTTCAAACACAGTTTCAAAATGGTGTCTATAATGTAGATGGTGAATACAAGGAAGCTAAAGAACGTTCAAGCTCTTCGTCTGATGCTGGGGGACTAGCTATTTTTGATAACCGTTCTACTACGACAACCACTTTTAAAACGACAATCTTACCGAATACGGATACCTTAAAAGATGTCACCGATGCAGCTGTTGCTACGAAAACAGAAATGAAAACTTTGTCTGAAAGCCAGAACAGTCTATGGGTAAGTATAGGGTTTCAAATACTTCTATATGGTGGAATTGCTGCCTTTATCTACTTTGTCTTTATGTCTAGCCAAAGCGGCCAAGGTGGACAAAGAGGGGTCATGAATTTTGGAAAGACGAAAGTAGAAGACCAAAACAAGCAAAAAATTAAAGTTCGCTTCTCTGATGTTGCTGGAGCGGAAGAAGAAAAACAAGAACTAGTCGAAGTAGTTGAATTCTTAAAAGATCCACGTCGTTTCACCGCCCTTGGAGCACGAATTCCTGCGGGTGTTCTTCTAGAAGGACCTCCAGGGACAGGTAAAACCCTTTTAGCCAAAGCAGTAGCTGGCGAAGCAGGCGTGCCATTCTATTCTATTTCAGGTTCTGAATTCGTTGAAATGTTTGTCGGTGTCGGAGCGTCTCGTGTGCGTGATTTGTTTGATAATGCCAAGAAAAATGCTCCTGCCATCATTTTCATTGATGAAATCGATGCTGTTGGACGTCAACGTGGTGCCGGTATGGGTGGTGGACACGATGAACGTGAACAAACATTGAACCAATTGTTGGTTGAGATGGATGGTTTCCAAGGGAACGAAGGCATCATTGTTATTGCGGCTACCAACCGTTCAGATGTTTTAGACCCAGCGCTATTACGTCCAGGCCGTTTTGACCGTCAAATTTTAGTTGGCCGTCCAGACGTTAAGGGCCGTGAAGCCATTCTGAAAGTTCATGCACGCAATAAAAAATTGGCTCCAAATGTTGATTTGAAAGTTGTAGCACAACAAACACCAGGATTTTCTGGTGCTGAATTAGAAAATTTATTAAACGAAGCGGCTTTAGTTGCTGCTAGACGTGATAAAAAAGTGATCGATGCACTGGATATTGATGAGGCTCATGATAGAGTGATCGCTGGTCCAGCAAAACGTGACCGTGTTATCAGTAAACGCGAACGTGAAATGGTAGCCTACCACGAAGCGGGGCATACTGTAGTTGGTATGGTCTTGAGTGACGCACGTGTTGTTCATAAGGTAACCATTGTCCCTCGTGGACGTGCAGGCGGTTATGCTATTATGTTACCAAGAGAAGATCGTTTCTTGATGACCAAGAATGAATTGTTAGATCAAGTAGTCGGGCTATTAGGTGGCCGTGTGGCTGAAGAATTGATCTTTAACGAACAAACCACAGGGGCTAGCAATGACTTTGAACAAGCGACTGGTATCGTTCGTTCTATGGTAACAGAGTACGGAATGGTTGATGAATTAGGAACTGTTCAATATGAAGGTAACCATCAAGTTTTTGTTGGACGTGATTACAACCAAACGAAAGTCTACTCAGACCAAGTTGCTTTTGAGATTGACAATGCTGTTCGTCAACTGATGAAGGAAGCGCATGACAAAGCATACAAGATTCTAAGTGAGCATTCAGACCAATTGAAACTCATTGCTGAAAAATTACTTGAATTAGAAACCTTGGATGAAAAAGCAATTGCTTCATTATTTAATACAGGAAAGATGCCTGTTGAGAATACGACTGATTATCCAAGTGAGGCTGAAGCGACTAGTTTCGAGCAAGCCAAAGAAGCTTTGGAAAAGAAAGAAGCGAAACGCTTAGCTGAAGAGGAGAAAGCTTTAGAAGAAAGAAACGTGTCAGAAAAATCTTCTGATTCTAAGGAAGACTCTTCTAAAACAGAGTCACATCACGCTTCAGGTAGAAATGCTCATGTGGTTCAAGAAGGTCATGACCATCATGAGTCACATACCAAAGAGGAAGAGAATCATGCTAATGATGTCTTTGACAGAGATGATGATTTCTTCGATAGAAAAGATGATACAGAAAAATAATCTATAAAGAAAAAAGAGGAGTGTAGCGGAAGGAAACTTTTGGCACATTTCTCTTTTTTTAAAGAAAGAAGGGTAATAATGTCAGATTACATGACGAAAGTTTTAGCGTTTCATGGGCAAGTAAAAGCAGTTGCTCTTGTGGCGACAGAATCAATCTCTACAGCACAAAAAAAACATGATACATGGAGTGCCGCAACAGCTGCCTTAGGTCGGACACTAATTGGAACAACCTTACTTGCCTCTAGTTTAAAAGATCAAGAAAGAATTTCTGTTCAAATTCATGGTAATGGCTTAGGTGGTAAGATTTTTACGGATGCGAATGGACAAGGGGATATGCGTGGCTACATTTCTAATCCTCATGTTTCTTTACCGCTTAACGAGCAAGGGAAATTGGATGTGCGTACAGTTGTTGGGGATAGAGGAACCATGACCGTTATCAAAGATTTAGGTATGCGGGAACCATTTTCCGGTCAGATACCCATTGTTGATGGGGAATTGGGGGCGGATTTTACTTATTATATGGCTGTTTCTGAACAGATTAATGGATCTATGGGGCTGTCTGTTTTGGTTAACTCAGATGAATCAGTCCGTGCTGCTGGAGGCTTTATGATACAATTAATGCCAGGAGTGACAGAAGAAACAATCGTAGAAATCGAAAAATGTTTATCAGATATTCCTATGATTTCCAGTCTACTTGACCAAGAAGCTAGTCCGGAAGATTTGTTGGACCGCTTGTTAGGCAAAGAGAATATTCAACCTTTGGAAACCATGCCAGTTCAGTTTAACTGTTCTTGTACTAGAGACAAATTTAGTTCAGGCTTGATTGCCATTGGTGAAGAAGAGTTGAAACGTCTAGTGGATGAAGACCATGGAGCAGAAGTCGTATGTCACTTCTGTTCTGAAAAGTTTTTCTACAGTAATGAAGATTTGTTAGATTTAATAGAAGAAATTCGTCAACAAAAACTACAAGCATAAGAGGTGACAAGGTGAGTCGTAAAATCGAGAAAAGAGCTTTCCCTAATTATGACAGTCAAAAAGAAGAAGATTATTTGGTGGATATGGCAAAAAAGGGTTGGAGATTTGCCAACTATGATGAGATGGGTTACCATTTCGAATCAGATCAGGCACAGGACAGACAGTATATTGTTGAATATTTCTTAGAGACCTTACCTAATGACGGTATTGAATTCTATAAACAGCAAGGGTTTCTGCTAGATGCTTACTACCAATCTGCAAAAGGTGGAGCTTGGTACTATTTTAGTCGTCCGTTTTCTGAGGTGGATATTGAACGCAATCAGTCAGATCGCAAAAATATGATTCAAGCTATTATCAAACGAGTAGAGTGGTTTGGTTTTGGTATCTGTATTGCCTTACTGTTTTTGGCAAGTTATCTTTATTCTAGGGAACAAAATCCAGTTTATTTGTTGGTCATTATTGGAGATAGTGCTTTAGGCATCTTTTTATTGTCTGTTTATCAAAAAATGAAAAAACAACTAAGAATAATTAATAAATGAAGTAAATTTTTACTAATAGTTTACCTTATAAATTAGTGAGAAAATCATAGAAAACGCCTATGTGATGCTGCTTGGATTCACAAAGGCGTTTTTTATTTGTAACATAATCAAAATATCCTCTTGACGAAATCGGTTACAAATGGTAAATTATATCTAACTAGTAGTAAACGTTTTACTAGACAAAACGAAAAGGAGAAAAATAGGATGAAGAAACTATGGAAGATTGTTGCGTTTATGTTCGTATCAATTGTTTTAGTAGCATGTGGCAACACAGGTGGAGGAACAGCCAGCTCAAGTACTGAATCGGGTACAGGTACTGCAGAAGGTAAAACATACAATGTCGGCGTTGCAATTTACAAATTTGACGATAACTTCATGACACTATATCGTGAAGAACTAGCTGCATATTTCAAAAAATTGGGTGAAGAAACTGGGAATAAATATGTCTTAGATATCCAAGATGGTAAACAAGACCAAGCAACACAAACAGAACAAATCAATAACTTTATTAACCAAAAGAAAGATGTTATTTTGGCTAACTTAGTGGACCCAACAGCTGCAGGAGCTATTATTAACCTTGCTAAAGCTGCTGAAATTCCAGTTGTATTAATCAACCGTGAACCAGAAGTTGCAGAACTAGAAATCTGGCCAGGTAAAACGACTTATGTTGGTGCTGATGCAACACAATCAGGAACTTTCCAAGGTGAAATGATTGCTGCAACAAGCAACAAAGGTGACATCAATGGTGACGGAACAGTTAACTACATCACTCTATTCGGAGATCCAGCTAACGTAGATGCACAACAACGTACTGCTTTCTCAGTTAAAGCTTTAGACGATGCAGGAATCAAAAAAGAAGCTTTAGCAGAACCATATTTAGCTAACTGGGACACAGCTAAGGGACAAGAAGTTACTGCTGCTGCTTTGGAACAATTTGGCAACAAATTAGAAGTTGTATTTGCTAACAACGATGGTATGGCAGTTGGGGCTGTTACAGCGATTGAAGCTGCTGGCCGTAAAGTAAATGAAGATATCTATGTAGTTGGTGTTGATGCGATTCCAGATGCTATCAACCTATTAGAAAAAGGTAGATTAACAGGTACAGTATTGAATGACCACTTCAACCAATCTCATACAGCAGCAGATGTTGCCGTTAAATTAATGAATGGTGAAGATGCTGAGGCTTACTACTGGATCAACTATGTTAAAGTTACTAAACCAGAAGAAGCTGAATTAAAACCAGCTACTGCTAAAACTGAAACTACTGAAGCAATCAAGGTTCGTTATGCAGAACGTGACAAAGCGTTAAACAACTAATGTCAAACTACTAAAACGTTATTACTAGAAAAACAAATGTTAAACATAAGCATATCTTTTTATGTGATATGAGAGCACGAATGATTACTGTGTAGCCTGATAACCAAGGTTGCAACTTCCTCTGATTATTATAGGCACAAGAAGAAGTTGGCTCAGTGGTTTATGGTTAATAAAGTCTTTCTTTATTAACCATCGGATCATCGCTATTTATCAGTGTCATTTGTGTTTTATTTTGTTAGAAGGTAAAAGAATTTGACATAGTACAAGATAGGGAGTGGCTAAATGAGTGAATATATTTTACAGATGAAAAATATCACCAAAACATTTCCAGGTGTGAAAGCCTTAGACAACGTTAGTCTAAACCTAAGACCAGGAACCGTTCATGCACTTATGGGTGAAAACGGTGCTGGGAAATCAACACTGATGAAATGTTTGTTTGGAATCTACCATAGAGATCAAGGTACCGTTATTTTTGACGGGCAAGAAGTTGATTATAAGGATTCAAAAGAAGCTATCAATGCAGGAATTTCAATGATTCATCAAGAGTTGCAGCCAATTCGTATGATGACCATTGCAGAGAATGTATTTTTAGGCAACTACCCATTGACGAAATTTAAAACGGTGGATCATGGCAAGATGAATGAAAACACCAAAGCTCTACTAAAAGAAGTTGGTTTGGTTGTGGATCCGAAAACGTTGCTAAACGATTTAACTGTTTCTCAAATGCAGTCTGTGGAAATTGCCAAAGCGATTTCTCATAATGCACGTATCGTAATTATGGATGAACCAACATCCTCCTTAACCAGTTCAGAAGTAGAAAAGCTATTTGAAATTATTGAAAGTCTAAAAGCAAAGAACATTGGAATTATTTATATATCTCATAAGATGGACGAAATCTTACGCATCTCTGACGATATTACGATTATGCGAGATGGGCAGTACGTAGGAACTTGGCCAGCTGAAGAAATGACCAAAGCAAAAATTATTTCGGCAATGGTGGGGCGTGAATTGACCAGCTTATTCCCACCGAAAACCAATGCGCCTAGCGAAAAAGTTATCTTAAAAGTTGAAGATATGACATCACCAAATCCCTTGTCCTTTAAACATGCAAACTTCGAACTCTATCAAGGTGAAATCCTTGGAGTAGGAGGGCTAGTTGGAGCGCAACGAACAGAGTTGATGGAAGCTCTATTTGGAATGAGGAAACTTGAGTCTGGTAAGATTTTTATCAGAGGAAAAGAAGTGAGCATTAATACCCCTTCGGATGCCATTGCAAATAAGATAGCTTTGGTGACTGAAGACCGTCGTTATAATGGCATATTTGGTGTATTGTCTATTACAGATAATACCTCCATAGCTGCTTTAAAGGGCTTCACTAGTAAGGTGGGTATCATCAATGAAAAAGAGGTTAATAAAGTCGTTGATGAAAATGTGGCAAGATTACGTGTTAAAACGCCAAGTAACAAAACAAAAATTGAGAGTTTATCTGGAGGAAATCAACAAAAGGTTATCTTGTCCAGATGGTTGGCAAATAGCCCAGATATTCTAATCTTGGATGAGCCGACTCGAGGGATTGACGTAGGTGCAAAATATGAAATCTACCAAATCATCAATGATTTAGCCGCAGAAGGTAAGAGTATCATTATGATTACCTCAGAAATGTCAGAACTACTAGGTGTCAGCGACCGAATCATGGTTATGTGTGAAGGCCGAGTATCTGGTTTCCTAGATAGAGAAGAAGCTTCTCAAGAAGCAGTAATGACGCTAGCAACGAAGTTTATGTAACAAGGTGCGAGAGATGGCGTTTATACCCGACAGAAATTTAGGAAATTCCACGGAAGCCTCAAAGAGGCAGTAGGGAATTTATCTAATTTCCGAGAGTATGCCAACTCGAGCCTAATTAACACAAGGTGCGAGAGATGGCGTTTATACCCGACAGAAATTTAGGAAATTCCACGGAAGCCTCAAAGAGGCAGTAGGGAATTTATCTAATTTCCGAGAGTATGCCAACTCGAGCCTAATTACACAAGATGTGAGGGGTGGCGTACAGAGGTGACAGAATTTTAGGGAATTTTACGGAAGTCTCAAAGAGACTGTAGAAAATTCATCTAAATTCCGAACCACTGCCAACCCGAACTCAATTAAACCCCATAACCAATACTCGACTAACGATTAAGGAGGAATTACTATGGCTCAAGTAGTAACGCCAAGTAAGAAAAAATTCAATTTATCAGAATTTCTAACACAGAATTCAATGTATATCGTTGTTATTGCAATGATTCTTTATACTGGATTAACGCAAGATAACTTCTTTACCATCGGAAATGCATCCAATATCATGGCCAATACCTCTGTACGATTTATTATCGCTTTAGGTGTTTCTGGTTGTTTAATTATCAGAGGTACTGACCTTTCAGCGGGACGTATTGTAGGTTTAACAGCAATCGTAACGGCAACCTTAGTTCAACAACCAGATTTTGTGGGTAAATTTTTCCCTGACCTACCAGACTTCCCAATTATTGTGCCTTTATTTGTGGCATTAGCAGTGGGTGGAGTTTTAGGCCTAATGAACGGAATAGTAATTGCTTTCCTAAAGGTACCGCCATTCTTGGCAACTTTAGGGGCGCAAATTATGATTTATGGATTTGTATTAATTTACTCTCAAAGTAAACCAATCGGGACGTTTAAACCAGAATTCATTCAATTAGGACAAGGAAAGATTGCTGGTTTAATCCCTTATATTGCTATTATTGCAGCAATTGTTGGTATTTTAATGTGGATTCTTTACAATAAAACTCGTTATGGAAAATATATGTATGCTATTGGTGGGAATGAGAATGCTGCAGAAGTTTCCGGGGTAAATGTTAGTTTTTCAAAAGTAAAAATCTTTGCCTTAGCTGGTATTTTGTATGGCTTGGCTGGTTACTTGCTTTCAGCTAAAACTGGATCAGCTGGAGCTGGTGCAGGGATGGGATATGAGTTAGATGCTATCGCTTCTGCAACTATTGGTGGCGTATCAACAGCTGGTGGACAAGGTACAGTTCCAGGTATCCTATTAGGGGTATTCGTCTTTGAATTATTGAAAGTTTGTTTGACCTATTTAGGAGTAACACCAGATATGACCAACGTGATTCAAGGTATTGTTATTATCGTAGCAGTTGCTTTGGATATCCGTAAAACAATGGTTAAAAAATAAAAAAACACTAGAAAACCAGAGTATAAGCTTTGGTTTTCTTAGGTTTTGTCTTAAACTAGTTAGTGTAAAGGGGTGAGGAAATGGCGACTCTAAAAGATATAGCTGAGTTAGTTGGCGTATCAACTGCTACAGTTTCACGTGTATTAAACTATGATGAAACGTTGTCGGTTGCCGAGACAACTAAAAAGAAAATTTTTAAAGCAGCCAGTGAATTGAATTATCAAAAAACTAGCAAACGAAGCCAACGTTCTGATAAGAAAATTGCCATTGTACAGTGGTATACAGAAACGGAAGAATTAGATGATATCTTCTACTACACCATTCGTTTAGGCGTTGAACGGCAGGCTGAAGAAGAAGGTTACCGTGTCGTTCGTGTGTTTCATAGTGTAGACCTAGGTAATGAAAAAGATTTGTTAGGCATTATAGCTATTGGTAAATTTTCAGCCAACCAAATTGAGCAGTTGAAAAAGTACCACCAAAATATCTGTTTTGTTGATTTTGATGCCTTGTCGCAAAATCTTGACAGTGTTGTTATTGACTTTGAAACGGCCGTTAGAACAGTAGGGAGCTACTTTGTTGAACATGGTCACGAAGCAATTGGCTTTATCGGAGGAGAAGAAGTCTATTCAGATGGAAGTCCAGTTCCGGTTGATCCAAGAGAAACTTTCTTTAAACAATACCTCAAGGAACAAGGTTTATACCAAGAGCAATTCTTCTATAAAGGGAATTTTAATGTTCAATCCGGCCAAGAAATGATGGAGGCAGCTATTAATCAACACGGTGAACAGTTACCGACAGCCTTTTTTGCAGCCAATGACCCAATCGCTATTGGTGCCATTCGTGCCTTAAAAGCAGCTAATATTGCTGTGCCACAACGGGTTAGTATTATAGGGTTTAACGATATTTCTACTGCCCAATATGTAGACCCGGCTTTATCCACGGTACGTATTTATACTGAACGTATGGGTGAGATGGCGGTTCATCTTTTGCTTCGTCAGATTTCCTATGGGCAAAATGGAGGCATTATTGCACAGAAATTAACTATTTCGACCGAGTTAGTGATTCGCGAGTCTAGTCAATAGTTGCTGGACAAAAAGTCCATAATGACTAATATTTATTTTTTTAAAGCACAAAAGAGTTTTGCGAAAATCTTACCAGAAATGAGAACGGTGGCACCGCCGTGAGCCAAGGTCTCACTGGCTTAGCTGTCTACGTGGCTGTAATCGGCGAAAGCGCCAAACATCCACTGTACGCCAGCTATGCTTTACACCGTTATTTCTGGTAAGATTTTCGCAAAACTCTTTTGTTTGAATAGCAGTCTTGACTTTTTGCCCAGCCCCTTACAGATACGTAGTCAGCTAAGCCGAAAGACCAAGGCTTTCGGCGGTGCCATCGTTCCCATTTCCGGTCTACTTCTGAGCAACTCTTTTGTGATATAAACCGTTTTTTACTCGTTACTGATGTATGATCCAGCTGCTACTAAACTTATTTTGTACAATTAAGCCATTTGTCTTTTGATGAATGGCTTTTTGTGTTAAAATATGCCGGCATATATTGAAAAAGAGGAGTTAATATAGATGAGTTTTAAGATAGGACCTATCACAATAGATAATCCCGTTGTAGTTGCCCCTATGGCAGGAATTAGTAATTCGGCATTTCGCGTGACCGTAAAAGAGTTTGGGGCTGGCTTGGTTGTTTGCGAGATGATTAGCGACAAGGGAATTCAGTTCCGTAATGAGAAAACCTTACATATGCTGCATATCGAACCCAACGAGTTTCCTTTGAGTGTTCAAATCATGGGTGGAAGCCGTGAAACCTTGGTAGAAGCAGCTAAATATGTTGCTGAAACGACTGAAGCGGCTATTATTGACATCAATATGGGCTGCCCTGTCAACAAGGTCATCAAAGCAGAAGCTGGTGCCAAATGGTTACTAGATCCTAATAAGGTCTACGAGATGGTTGCGGCAGTGGTGGACGCGGTCGATAAACCAGTCACGGTTAAGATGAGAACAGGCTGGGACCATGAACACCTTTATGCCGTTGAGAATGCCTTGGCAGCTGAGCGAGCAGGGGCAAGTGCCGTTGCCATGCATGGTCGTACCAGAGTGCAAATGTATGACGGAAAAGCCGATTGGGAAATCCTAGGCGAAGTCAAACGCAACCTAAAACGTATTCCACTAATTGGAAATGGTGACGTTAAAAGTGCAGAAGATGCTAAACGAATGATTGACATATCAGGTGTTGATGGTGTTATGATTGGACGAGCTGCCTTAGCTAACCCTTGGATGATTAAACAAACAACCCACTATTTAGAAACTGGTGATTTACTAGAACCGAATACCGTACCAGAAAAAATTGATATTGCAAAATTACATTTGCAACGCTTGGCTAGCCTAAAAGGTGAAAAGGTAGCCACCAAAGAATTCCGTAAATTAGCAGGCTACTACCTAAAAGGAGTCCCTCGTGCCTCTAAAACAAAGGTGGCCATTAATGAAGCAGAATCTGTAGACCAAGTGAATCACTTGTTGGATCAATTTGTCATGGAACATCTAGAACGTGAAAAACGCAAAGATGAGCGTTTATTAGTGGAATAAGAGAAAATACCACTTGATTTAGCCTATAAAGATTGGCACAATAGCAATAGAGAGATTAGAATTACACAGGAGGCAAGTAAATGAGCACTGAGATTGAAAACACAGACTTATTAAACGACCAAGTGATTGTTCGTCACCAAAAAATGGAGGACCTACGTCACAAAGGGATTGAGCCGTTTGCGACAGGATTTAAACCAACGACTTCTTCTCAAGCCATCCATGAGGAGTTTGAGGGTGTAACGAAAGAAGAATTGGCTGAAAGAGAGCCGGTTGAGGTTAAGATTGCTGGTCGTATGATGACCAAACGTGGCAAAGGGAAAGCTGGGTTTGCCCACATCCAAGATGGCAAAGGTCAAATCCAAATTTATGTTCGAAAAGATGCAGTCGGCGATGATGCCTATGAATTGTTTAGCAAGGCGGATCTTGGTGACATTATCGGGGTTAGTGGAACGGTTATGATTACTAATACTGGTGAAGTATCTGTTAAGGCGGCTGACTTTGTTCATTTGACCAAAGCTTTGCGTCCTTTACCAGATAAATACCACGGCTTAACCAATGTTGAGCAACAATACCGTCAACGTTATTTAGACTTAATCAGTAATCCAGAAAGTATGGATCGTTTTGTCTTACGTAGCAAGATTATTCGTGAGATTCGTCGTTACCTAGACGATAGAGATTATTTGGAAGTAGAAACACCAATCCTGCACACCTTAGCTGGTGGAGCAGCCGCAAAACCATTTATCACCCATCACAACGCTTTAGATATGGAACTTTACATGCGTATCGCACCTGAGCTGCATCTAAAACGTCTGGCAGTTGGCGGTATGGAACGCGTTTACGAAATTGGCCGTGTCTTCCGTAATGAGGGGATTGATACGACGCATAATCCAGAGTTTACCATTTTAGAAGTGTATACAGCTTACTTTAATTACTTAGATGTAATGGAATTGGTGGAGGGCTTAATCTCTACAGTTGCTGAAAAAGTGTTAGGCAAAACGACGCTTGAATTTGATGGGCATGAGATTTTTCTGCAAGCACCATGGAAGAGAGTGCATATGGTAGATGCCATCAAGGAAATTACAGGGGTGGACTTCTGGAAAGAAATGACCGACCAAGAAGCAAGAGAGATTGCTAAAGAACACAATGTTCATGTGGAAAAAACAGCAAGCTTTGGTCATGTAGTTAATGAATTCTTTGAAAGTTTTGTGGAAGATACCTTGATCCAACCAACCTTTATTTATGGGCATCCAACAGCTATCTCACCACTGGCTCGTAAGAATGAAGAGGACCCACGCTTTACCGACCGTTTTGAGTGCTTTATCGTTGGTAAGGAATATGGAAATGCCTTTACGGAGTTAACAGATCCGATTGACCAACGTGAGCGTTTCATGGCACAGGTAGAAGAAAAAGATACAGGTAATGATGAAGCGCATCCCTTTGATGAAGACTTTGTTGAAGCATTGGAATATGGACTTGCGCCAACTGGTGGCTTAGGTATTGGAATTGACCGCTTGGTGATGCTCTTGACCAATAGTCAATCGATCAGAAATGTTCTGCTCTTCCCGACTATGAAGAGTACTGATAAATAAGAATTGAATAGGTAGAAATAGACACTTCGGATTGAGGTGTCTATTTTTATTGTTAAGGGGATTAAAATAGTTTCCAACTAGGGCTGTCGGAAATCAAAACGGTGGCACCACTCTGAGCCTTGGTCTCAGAGCGCACTGGGCTACGTACCTGTAATTCGGCTAAAGCCAAAACAGTTACTGTGTGCCCAGCGTGCTTCACACCGTGATTTCCGACAGCCCTAGTTGGAAACTATTCTAGACTTGGAAATGAGGAGAGGTATATCACTATTTTTAATATTTTTCATAAGTTACAATGTTGCCACTTTAAAATGACTTTATTAGAGGTTTGCATACTATATATTTAAGAAAGTTAAGAATAGTATTTCAAGCATATGAAAGTCTCAAGTGCAATAAGAAAAATAAACCTACAAAGCAATAATCGCATCAAACTTATCTTTATTCTCATCAAATAAATGATGTGTCACTAACACAGCTGTCATTGATTCTTCATTAAGAATTGTATTCTCCAGTAGTAAGGCTGTTTCTTTGTCTAAGTTAGCTGTGCTTTCATCTAGTAAAATTAATTTATCTGAGTCTGTCAATGCTCTGGCAAAGGCGATTCTTTGTTTTTGTCCGCCAGACAAATTCTTGCCGTTCTCTTCAACGACTTCTTCGCTAGCAATAAATCTATCAATTTCTAGATCTTTAATGCTTTCCAGTGATTTACTGATAAGATTTTCATCCCACAGACTAATGTTATTGATGACCTTGTCATTAAAAATATGTGCGTTCTGTGGTGTGTAAGCTGTGATACTATTTAAGTTTTTCACTGCTTCTTTGGCAAGCTGCTTCCCATCCACCAATATCTCTCCGTCGTACTCATCAATTCATCCAGATAATATATTTAACAGGGTAGATTTACCTGAGCCACTAGGACCGATAATGGCATATTTCTTTCCTTTTTCAAAGGTAAAGTTAACGTTTTTCAAAATGGTTTTGCCAGCTATCTTATAGGTTATATTCTTTAATTCGATACTCTTATCAAGGTCAATTTGTGAAATGTATTTATGGGTATGGGCCTCAAAGGCATCATACTTTTTAAAATAGGTGTCAACTGATTTTAACATCATTAAACTACTGCTACCTTGAGAAATAGAATTGAATATAGTTGAAGCTAGGTTACCAGTGGTGCTTAGGGCACCAATAGAAACAAGGTTGAAAGCTGCAAGAATACCCGTATAGGTGACAATAGCTATCTGGCTAAAGATATTCACGATACCTATAAAGCCTGTAGTGGATTTATTGGTTTTTGCAAATTCAACTTTCTCATCTGCCAAGTCTTGTGAAGATTGCTGAATCAGTT
Organism: Granulicatella seriolae; assembly: GCF_024543085.1. GTDB lineage: Bacteria > Bacillota > Bacilli > Lactobacillales > Aerococcaceae > Granulicatella > Granulicatella seriolae. The sequence continues at coordinate 308,115 of NZ_JANHNZ010000002.1, read as the reverse complement.
GCGGCATTTTAAATAATTTGTTGTAGCCGAATAAGACGGAATAGCCAGCAATGACGTCTTGAATCTTGGAGACAAACTGTTCGTTAGCCAATGCAAATTTATGGGTTGCTGTCTCCATTTTTTTCTCAAACAAGGAAGGGAATTTCAATAATATTCCCATGAGGATAAAGGTTACGAAAATCAGTGAGTAATGGTAGGCAACTAAGGCTATAGCCGATAGAAGAACTGAAAAGATATAACCCCAAAAAGCATAGTACTGTCTAATACCACGGTCTTCAATTTGGCTAAGGTCATTATTGAGCCAAGAGACATAGGTGCCTTCATTTTTACTGCTAACATTGGAAAAAGAGCTGGCGGTTATTTTCTTGATAATATCAATTCTGATATCTGTGGAGATTTTTTGGACAATCTTCTCTTCATAGACACCTTCGAGATAGTTTATCCAAAAAAATGATTCCCCACAGTCCTAAGCTAAACACATTCCATAAGAAAAAAGGTCTTACCTGTCCCTTAATCAAGGCGTCCATGGAAAATGTATGAATAATAGAAGAAAATACTTGAAGTCCTGCTATGATAAAGGTAAGCAATAATATCAAAAAGTTATTGTATCGGTATTTTTTTATATAGTGTTTCAGCATATCAAATTTCCTCGTTTCTTATCACGATGCGTAATCCGGGTATTTTTTTCAGTTGACATAAGTACTTGATTTGAGTCATATCATCCATCTTTTCAAAGTGTTCAAATAAATGAATGATTTGTTTTAAGATTGCTTTCATTTCGGTCGCTCCTTTCAATACCTTATGTTGTAAGCCTACCAAATTATCTTTATAATGATAAAAATGATTCAAATATGAAACGGGGATAAACAAGTGAAAAATAGTTATGGAACTTTTTTTAGGAAATTAAGACAAGATAAAAATATTAGTATCTCATCTTTAGCAGATGAATACATTTCTAAGGGAATGATTTCTAAGTTTGAACGAGATGAATCTGAGATTAGTGTATCTAGGTTTTTTCATCTTTTAGACAAAATTAAAGTCAGATCGAGTGAGTTTGAACTTGCAAAAAATATGTTTCAGCCTTCAGGATTTGATACCTTGTTGTATAAGATTCAAACGTGTGTCGTAGAGGAAAATTACACCAAATTAAAAAAGATCGCTCATTCTGAACGACTTGAATGGGAAAAGACCCAGGATATCTATAGTTATTTGAATTATATTATGATAACAACTTTAATAAACAATCATAAGCAAGAAAGCACGGACTCTGAACTGTTAGATGTTCTCCTCAATTACCTTTTTAAATGTGAGAATTGGGGGTACTATGAATTGGTCTTATATACAAACTCAATGTCAGCTTTGCCTATAGAAACTACGCTAATGTTCTCAAAATCTTTACCACAAAAGATATTATTACTGCAAGATTCTGGGAGAATATTAGAGATAGCCATTAACACTATCATCAACACCTTGATTATATGTATCGGAAAGAATAAAAAAGAAGAGGGATTCTTTTTTATTAAGGTTTTAGAGGATTTTTCTATGCCAGAAACCATGTTGTTTGAGAGAGCTTTATTCAATATTTATAAAGGAATATTTTTATCCAAGTTTACGAACGACAAAGTTTTAGGAGCTCAATTAACCAAAGATTCTTTGTTAATATTTCAATTAGCAGGATGCCACAATATATATGATTTGCTTCTGGACGATACAAAAAAGATGCTTGTTTAATATCTGAAACAACTTTTAGCTTTATTCTCATTTCCCTATGTCATATTATCTACCATCAAATGTTATAAACAGCTTGTGATTCCCCTTTCTTTTGATTATAATAAAATTATAAATCGATTAAAAACAAAAAAGGTGGGGAATACATGGAAAAGAAGAAAAACTCAAGTGCCCTGATTGGGGCGGCATTTATTATGGCGACTTCAGCGATTGGACCGGGCTTTCTAACCCAGACCGCTAAGTTCACCAGTGACTTTCAAGCTAGTTTTGGTTTTGTTATTATTGCTTCTGTTGCTCTAGCTGTTATTGTGCAATTAAATGTTTGGCGAGTTTTATGTGTAACTGGGCTTAGAGGACAAGACGTGGCAAACAAGCTTATACCGGGCTTAGGCTATCTAGTCGCATTCCTAGTTGTTCTAGGAGGACTAGTCTTCAACATCGGAAATGTTGGTGGCGGAGCTTTAGGTTTCAACACCTTGCTAGGCTTGCCAACCGAGTTCGGTTATTTTTTAGCGGGTGGAATTGCTATCTTAGTATTCTTATTAAAAAACGCCATGAAGGCTATGGACACCATAACAAAAGTTCTAGGAGCCTGTATGATTATTGTCATTTTCGTTGTCATTCTGATTGTTCAACCGCCTGTCGGCTTGGCGCTAAAAGAAAGTATTATTCCTAGCACAGGTGTACCAACTTTAATTCCAGCCATTCTCACCCTTTTAGGTGGAACTGTTGGTGGCTATATTACCTTTGCTGGGGCTCACCGTCTGATTGATGCCGGGATTACGTCTCAAGATAATTTGAAAGAAATTAACAAGAGCTCTATTATGGGGATGAGTATTGCAGCTATTGTGCGGGTGTTTTTATTCTTAGCTGTTCTAGGTGTAGTGGTAAAAGGGGTGACACTTGATGCTTCAAACCCGGCAGCAGATGCCTTTTTACAAGGTGCGGGCCAGGTAGGATACCGCTTCTTCGGCTTGGTATTACTTTGTGCTGCCATAACATCAATTATTGGTGCGGCTTATACGTCAGTTTCTTTCCTAAAAACCTTTAATGCAACAATCGCCAAATACGAAAAATGGGTGACTATTGCTTTTATTGCCATTTCAACACTTATCATGGCTTTTATTGGACAACCAGCACAGCTTTTAGTCATTGCTGGATCTTTAAACGGATTGATTTTACCCCTAACCTTGGGAATTGCCTTATGGGCATCGCAAAAAACAAGTATTATGGGTGTAGGCTATAAACACCCAACATGGCTTTTGGTTTTAGGTATTGTGGTTGTCTGCTTAACTACCTATATGGGCGTTCAATCTCTTGGAGGACTAGCAAAGTTATTTGCGGCTTAGGTTTTTAATGATTTTTTCAGACCGTTTTTAGACAAATGATGACAAATTCTTACAACGTAGGAGGCAACTATGAAAGATGTGCTGATGAAAGCAGAGGGCGATTCTGCACTATTAGTGGAATTTCCACAAGAAATATCGCCACAGATTAATGCGTCTATCACGGCCTTGGTGCATTTGATTAAGGAGCAACGAATTGAAGGGATTATGGATATGATACCGGCTTTTTCTTCCTTGTTGATTCATTATGAACCACTAGTGATTGGTTACCATCAACTAAGTAAACGTATCAAGGGATTGCTTGACTTGGACTTGGGAGATGGAGTTACACAAAAACGAATTTTTGATATTCCAGTTCTTTATGGGGGTTCTTTTGGACCAGACTTAGACTTTGTGGCTAGTCAGGCCAATTTGACGAAAGAAGAGGTCATTGAGATTCATTCTTCTCAAGATTATTTGATTTACATGTTAGGTTTTTTACCTGGATTTCCTTATCTAGGTGGTTTGGATTCAAGAATACACACTCCACGTCTGGCCAACCCTCGTATTAGAATTCCAGCTGGGTCAGTAGGGATAGGGGGCGCACAAACGGGTATCTATCCGCTCGATTCACCGGGTGGTTGGCAGCTGATTGGTGCAACCCCACTTTTAACTTATCAAGCTGAGCGTGAAGAACCTATTCTTTTTGAAGCGGGAGACTATATCCGATTTGTGCCGATTAGTCAGGAAGAATACAAAGAAATTGCTAAAGAAGTTGAAGCGGGAACCTATACCTATTCGTTTCGTTCGGAGGAGATCTAACATGGGCATACGAATTCTCAAAGCTGGCCTACAAACCAGCATCCAAGACATGGGGCGCATGGGCTATCAAAGTCAAGGCTTTGGTGTATCAGGGGTCATGGACCAACGCTCATTCAGATTGGCAAACCTACTTTTAGATAATCCGGAAAATGAAGCTGTCATTGAGTTTTCTCTGATAGGACCAACATTGGAATTTACAGCAGATGCCATTATTTCCATTACAGGAGCTGACTATCAGCCCTTGGTTAACAAAGAAGCTGTTCCAATGTATACCGCCATTTATATGAAGAGTGGGGATGTCTTGGAGTTTCAAGGATCCAGAGCAGGAACTTGGGCTTATATTGCTTTTTCTTGTTATTTGGATATTCCTGTAGTAATGGGCAGCCGTTCAACCAATGTCCGTTGTTCCATTGGGGGCTTTAAGGGACGGAAGTTACAGGAAAATGACTTTATAGGTTTTCGGATTAAGCGACGCTATTTACCGTATTTTCTATCTAGAAATTTGGACTTGGATGAGTTCAATCAAGAAGAGGAGCTTATTCGTGTTGTAGCGGGACCGCAAGATAAATACTTTACTAAAGAAGGCAAAAATACTTTTTATGGCAAAGCCTATACTATTAGTGGTAACTGTGACCGCATGGGTTGTCGCTTGGACGGGCCTTATATTGCACATAAGGGTTCAGCCGATATTATTTCTGATGGGATTGCTCTTGGAGCTATTCAAGTTCCGGCTCATGGGAATCCCATCATTTTACTAGCAGATAGGCAAACGACTGGTGGGTACCCTAAGATTGCGACAGTAGCAAGTGTTGATTTGCCGAAGCTAGTGCAGCGAAAGGTGGACCACCAGGTTCGTTTCCAAGCTATTGGCGTGGAGGAAGCGCAGAATCTTTTGCGGGCAGAGCTACGTGAATTTGCCCAGTTTAGAAAACAAATCCATCAACCTTGCCCAGAGGTTCTGGATGTTCGTTTGGTTGCCAAGCAGTTGGCTACTTTGTTTAAAGATGAATCGTGAAAATGGAGGGACAATGATGGATTTAGAGGCAATTGAACGACTTGTAGCCATTATGGACAAGTCCAGTTTAGTAGAACTGAGCGTAGAAGATGGTGAAACAAAGATTACCATGAGTAGAAAGGGGCAAACAGCTCAGGTTTCTCTTGGAGAAGATGTACATCTGGCAAAACCGATTGAGGATGACGAAGAGGAGTCCTTTATTTCATCACCAATTGTGGGAACTTTTTATTCAGCAGCTTCTCCGGATATACCAGCCTTTGTACGAGTGGGGGATGTGGTCAAAAAAGGCCAACCAGTCTGTATCGTTGAAGCCATGAAATTAATGAATGAGTTGAATTGTGATTTCGATTGTGAGATTGAAGCGGTATTAGTTAGCAATGAGCAAAAAGTAGAGTATGGGCAGCCTTTGTTTCGTGTGGGGCGGCTAGATTAAAGATTGGGCAGAAAAGAGGTTGGAAGATGTTCAAAAAAATATTAGTGGCCAATCGAGGCGAAATCGCTGTGCGAATTATTCGAGCCTGTCGGAATATGGACATTCGTAGTGTTGCCATTTACTCTAAAGAGGACCAAGATAGCTTGCATGTCAAACTAGCAGACCAGCGTATCTGTATTGGTGAGGGCCCAGCAAAGAATTCCTACTTAAATATGGAAAGAATTATAACAGCGGCTATCAATATCGGGGCGGATGCTATTCATCCAGGATATGGCTTTCTATCTGAAAATGCTGATTTTGTGAGGCTGTGCCAAGAACATGGTTTGGTCTTTATCGGGCCAAGTGCCCAAGTAATCGATCGTATGGGCAATAAATCTATGGCAAGAAAAACCATGATGGAGGCGGGAGTTCCTGTGGTTCCGGGTAGTAAAGAAGCCCTGCATGAATTAGGAGAGGCTCAAGAACTTGCGAATCAACTAGGCTATCCCTTGATGATTAAAGCCTCTTCAGGTGGTGGCGGCAAAGGGATGCGTGTGGTTAAGGATGCCTCAGAATTCGAGTTCCAATTCACCTTGGCGCAAAGGGAATCTATTAATGCATTTGGTGATGATGCCATGTACTTGGAACGCTATATTGAAGACCCAAGGCACATCGAGATACAGATTATTGGAGATGATGCTGGAAACATTGTGGCTCTGAGAGAGCGAGACTGCTCGGTACAACGTAACCACCAAAAACTAGTTGAGGAATCACCGTCTCCAGCTATAACTGAAGATATTCGACAATCCATGAACCGGGATGCTGTTCTTGCCGCCAAAACGGTTGCTTATACCAATGCCGGAACCATTGAGTTCATCATGAGCAAGGACAATTCTTACTATTTTATGGAGATGAATACCCGTATTCAAGTAGAACATGGTGTCACGGAAATGGTCACGGGAATGGATTTGATTATTGAACAAATTCGAGTAGCTATGGGAGAGGAATTAAGTTTTAAACAAGAAGAGGTTCAATTGAAGGGACATGCCATTGAATGTCGTATTAACGCAGAGATACCGGAAAAGAACTTTATGCCCAGTCCCGGACTTGTTAAACACCTCCATTTGCCAGCTGGAAATGGGGTTCGAGTAGACACAGCACTATATAGTGGCTATAGGATCCCTAGTGAATATGATTCTATGATTGCCAAAGTGATTGTTCATGCGCCAAATCGACAAGAGGCGCTTCAAAAAATGCGAGCTGCCCTCAATGAGATGGTGGTTATCGGCATTGAAAGTAATTTAGATTTTCAATTTCAGATTATGCGTAGTCCTATCTTTATAGAAGGAAAAGCTACAACTAGTTTTATAGAAGATTATATGATCTATTCGTCTAGAAAATAGAAAAGGAGGAGGATTATGTATCGAGTTGATTTGAATTGTGACTTAGGGGAAAGTTTTGGTAATTATAGGATTGGTCAGGACCAAAAAATTATTCCTTTAATATCTAGTGCTAATGTGGCTTGTGGCTACCATGCCGGAGACCCACTTGTAATGAACCAAACGGTGGCTTTAGCCAAAGAGGCTGGTATATCGGTTGGAGCGCACCCGGGCTATCCTGATCTGATGGGCTTCGGGAGAAGAGAAATGAACCTATCTAGCCAGGAAATCAAAGCTTACCTCACTTACCAAATCGGTGCCCTAGATGCTTTCTGCAAAGTTCATGGTATCAGGCTCAATCATGTAAAGCCACATGGTGCTCTTTACAATCAAGCAGCAACCGATTCAAGAATTGCTAAAGCGATTTGTCAAGCTATAGCTGCATATGACGATTCGCTAATTGTCATGGGGCTTTCTGGTAGCCGTCTTTTAGAAGAAGCTAAAGCTCTTGGGCTGAGAAGTGCTAGCGAAGTTTTTGCCGATCGCAATTACGAGCCAGATGGTAGCTTGGTCAGTCGTTCGAAAGACTATGCTATAATTAAAGACGAAGACTTAGCTATTGAGCGAGTGATTCGAATGGTCAAAGAGGGCAAAGTTCAAGCTCATAATGGAGAAGATATTTTCATTCAAGCAGATAGCATTTGTGTCCATGGTGACGGTCAAAAAGCCCTCATCTTTGTTGAACGAATCGGACAAGCCCTAAAAAAAGAAGAAATAGCCATCCTACCTCTAGGCGCTACTATTTAGTAACCCTAGAGGTAGTTTTTTGATAAATGTAAAGGTACAAAGAGTCTCCGGCTAATCTGTCAGAAATCAAAACGGTGGCACCGTCGTGAGCCTTGGTCTCACGACTTAGCTGTCTACGTGGCTGTAATTCGGCTGAAGCCGAAACAGTCACTGTGCGTCAGCTATGCTACTACACCGTTATTTCTGACAGATTAGCCGGAGACTCTTTGTACCAAGTTGAGCTTAATATACACTTTGTAAATTTTAGAAGAAAGTCTGCAACTAAAATTTCGATGTAGACATATAAAAAATAAGTTGACGAAAGGCATTGAGCGTGCTACTATATAAAAGGTGCTTTTATACCTTGTTTCCTGATAAGAAATAATTCAGTCGTGCTGACTGGTAAGAAGGCCATTAATGGACATTAACATATGAATGTCTTTTTAATTTAAGAAAAAATGGTCCACCTGGATGTGTGGACCAAGAAGAACCCGATAGGGAAGGAGGAAAAATACATGCCAACTATTAACCAATTAGTCCGCAAACCTCGTAAATCAGCAATCGAGAAGTCTGCTTCTCCTGCGCTAGGTAAAGGCTATAACAGTTTCAAAAAATCTCAAACAAACACAAACTCTCCACAAAAACGTGGTGTTTGTACTCGTGTGGGAACAATGACACCTAAAAAACCTAACTCTGCTTTACGTAAATATGCCCGTGTACGTTTGTCAAACTTAATCGAAGTAACAGCGTATATTCCAGGTATTGGACACAACCTACAAGAACATAGTGTTGTTCTTATCCGTGGGGGACGTGTGAAAGACTTACCAGGGGTACGTTACCACATCGTTCGTGGAGCTTTAGATACAGCCGGCGTAAACAACCGTGCGCAAAGCCGTTCTAAATACGGAACTAAACGTCCAAAAGCAAAATAATCTAACAATAAAACATTTAAAAAATTTAACTCATGAAAGGAGGATTTTAAATGCCTCGTAAAGGTCCTGTCGCTAAACGTGATGTGTTGCCAGATCCAATGTACAACTCTAAGTTAGTTACTCGTTTAATCAACCGTTTGATGGTCGATGGTAAACGTGGAAAAGCAGCAACAATCTTATATAACGCATTTGATATCATTAAAGAAAAAACTGGAAACGATCCAATGGAAGTTTTCGAACAAGCAATGAAAAACATCATGCCTGTTCTTGAAGTTAAAGCTCGTCGTGTAGGAGGGTCTAACTATCAAGTCCCTGTGGAAGTTCGTCCAGATCGTCGTACATCATTAGGTTTACGTTGGTTAGTGAACTACTCACGTCTACGTGGTGAAGACACAATGGAAGTACGTCTAGCGAAAGAAATTATGGATGCAGCTAACAACTCAGGTGCATCTGTTAAGAAACGCGAAGACACACACAAAATGGCAGAAGCGAACAAAGCGTTTGCTCACTACCGTTGGTAAGATAAACCCAACAACCCATTGCCTATTTGAAGACAAACTGGTGATAAGATTTCGTACAGCCCTAAGAGTAAGATGCAAATTTTTAGTGAATTTGACAGATACTCTTGTCGCTGTATGAAAGTGATATAGCTAAGGTTACTTATGTTATACCCTTATCCACTGAAATATTAAAAAAGAAAGAGGTGTTGGAAGAAGATGGCAAAAAGAGAATTTTCTCTAGATAATACTCGTAATATCGGAATCATGGCCCATATCGATGCAGGTAAAACTACAACGACAGAGCGTGTTCTTTATTACACTGGTAAAATCCATAAAATTGGTGAAACTCACGATGGTGGTTCACAAATGGACTGGATGGAGCAAGAGCAAGAACGTGGGATTACTATCACATCTGCAGCAACAACTGCACAATGGAAAGACCACCGTGTAAACATCATTGATACCCCTGGACACGTGGACTTCACTGTTGAAGTTGAACGTTCTCTACGTGTATTAGATGGTGCTGTAGCTCTACTAGATGCTCAATCAGGTGTTGAACCTCAAACTGAAACAGTATGGCGTCAAGCAACAACTTACGGCGTACCTCGTATTGTTTTCGTTAACAAGATGGACAAGATTGGTGCTGACTTCTTGTACTCAGTACGTACAATCCATGACCGCTTGCAAGCAAATGCTCATCCGATTCAATTACCAATTGGTTCGGAAGACAATTTCACAGGTATCATCGACCTTATCAAGATGAAAGCTGAAATGTATACAAACGACTTGGGTACAGATATCCAAGAAGTTGACATCCCAGCAGACATGATGGACTTAGCTGAAGAATGGCGTACAAACTTAGTAGAAGCTGTTGCTGAAACAGACGAAGAGTTGATGGAACGTTATTTAGAAGGCGAAGAAATCTCTCAAGAAGAATTGAAACAAGCAATCCGTAAAGCAACTGTTGCCGTAGAATTCTACCCAGTACTTTGTGGTTCAGCTTTCAAAAACAAAGGTGTTCAATTAATGCTTGATGCAGTTGTTGATTACCTACCTTCTCCATTAGATGTTCCAGCTATCAAAGGAATCGACCCTAATACTGACGAAGAAGTAGAACGTCATGCAGATGACAACGAACCTTTCTCAGCATTAGCCTTTAAAGTTATGACTGACCCATTCGTAGGTCGTTTAACATTCTTCCGTGTGTACTCTGGTACATTACAAGCAGGTTCATACGTACAAAATGCTACAAAAGGGAAACGTGAACGTGTAGGACGTATCCTACAAATGCACGCTAACGACCGTAAAGAAATTCCAGAAGTATTCTCAGGCGATATCGCTGCTGCAGTTGGATTGAAAGATACAACTACTGGAGATACTTTGTGTGATGAAAAGAATGAAGTTATTCTAGAATCAATGGAATTCCCAGAACCAGTTATCGAAGTTGCGATTGAACCAAAATCAAAAGCTGACCAAGATAAAATGGGACTTGCTTTACAAAAACTTGCTGAAGAAGACCCAACATTCCGTGCTTCAACTAACCACGAAACTGGCGAAACAATCATCGCTGGTATGGGTGAGTTGCACTTGGATATCATCGTTGACCGTATGAGACGTGAATTCAAAGTAGAAGCTAACGTTGGTGCTCCTCAAGTATCTTACCGTGAAACATTCCGTGCAACTACACAAGCTGAAGGTAAATTCGTACGTCAATCAGGTGGTAAAGGTCAATACGGTCACGTATGGATCGAATTCGAACCAAATGAAGAGGGCGCAGGATTTGCATTTGAGAATGCTATCGTCGGAGGGGTTGTTCCTCGTGAATACATCCCAGCTGTTGAAGCAGGATTGAAAGATGCAATGGAAAATGGGGTTCTTGCTGGATATCCATTAGTAGATATTAAAGCAAAACTTTATGATGGTTCTTACCATGATGTCGATTCATCTGAAACTGCCTTTAAAGTAGCCGCTTCTATGGCTCTACGTGCAGCAGCTAAGAAAGCTAGCCCTGCAATCCTAGAACCAATGATGGCTGTTGAAATTACAGTTCCTGAAGAGTACTTCGGAGATGTAATGGGACACGTTAGCGCTCGTCGTGGACGTATCGAAGGCTCAGAAGTTCGTGGTAACGCTCAAATCGTTAAGGGATTAATTCCTCTATCAGAAATGTTCGGATACGCAACAACCTTGCGTTCTGCAACACAAGGTCGTGGAACATTCTCAATGACATTTGACCACTATGAAGATGTACCTAAAGCAATTGCTGAAGAGATCATCAAGAAAAATGGTGGAAACTAAGACTTAGTTTTAGACTAAGTTATGCTACAGGCTTTAAGCAATCACTAGACTTGTTTAGGCAGACTAGTTGATTTTTCAGACCTTTCTAGGTATACTAACCTTTGGTAGATACTAAAAAAGGTCTAACTAAAAAAATAATAAATATTTCAATTAGGAGGAATTAGATACAATGGCAAAACAAAAATTTGACCGCTCAAAACCACACGTTAACATTGGTACTATTGGACACGTTGACCATGGTAAAACAACTTTAACAGCAGCTATTACAACAGTATTAGCTAAGAAAGGTTTTGCTGAAGCAACAGACTACGGTTCAATCGATAAAGCTCCAGAAGAACGCGAACGTGGAATTACAATCAACACTTCTCACGTAGAGTACGAAACTGAAACTCGTCACTACGCTCACGTTGACTGCCCAGGACACGCGGACTACGTTAAAAACATGATCACTGGTGCTGCACAAATGGACGGAGCTATCTTAGTAGTTTCTGCTGCTGATGGTCCAATGCCTCAAACTCGTGAACATATCTTACTTTCTCGTCAAGTAGGTGTTCCTTACATCGTTGTATTCTTAAACAAAATGGATATGGTTGATGATGAAGAATTACTAGAATTAGTAGAAATGGAAGTTCGTGATCTATTATCAGAATACGATTTCCCAGGCGATGACACTCCAGTTATTGCAGGTTCTGCTTTACGTGCTCTAGAAGGCGACCCTTCATACGAAGAAAAAATCTTAGAATTAATGGCTGCAGTTGACGAATATATCCCAACTCCAGAACGTGATACTGACAAACCATTCATGATGCCAGTTGAAGATGTATTCTCAATCACTGGACGTGGAACAGTTGCTACAGGTCGTGTTGAACGTGGAGAAATCCGTGTTGGTGACGAAGTAGAAATCGTTGGTATCGAAGAAGATACAAGCAAAACAACTGTTACAGGTGTTGAAATGTTCCGTAAATTATTAGACTTTGCTCAAGCAGGGGACAATATCGGTACATTACTACGTGGTGTTACTCGTGATAACATCCAACGTGGTCAAGTATTATCAAAACCAGGAACAATCACTCCTCATACAAAATTCAAAGCTGAAGTTTACGTTTTAACTAAAGAAGAAGGTGGACGTCATACTCCATTCTTCACTAACTACCGTCCTCAATTCTACTTCCGTACAACAGACATCACTGGTGTTTGTCAATTACCAGAAGGTATTGAAATGGTAATGCCTGGTGATAACGTAACTATGGATGTTGAATTAATTCACCCAGTTGCTATCGAAGATGGTACTAAGTTCTCTATCCGTGAAGGTGGACGTACTGTTGGTGCTGGTGTCGTAGCATCTATCGAAAAATAATTTAAACACTAACCCTTATGTATAAGGCGAAAAGACCAAGGAGATTTTCTTCTTGGTCTTTTTGTATGGTGTTTTGCTATAATGTAACTTACATAGTCTACGACCAAGGAGGATAACTGATGACAAGTGCAAAATCAATTCCTATTGCAGTGATTGCCGGAACTCCCATTGATACCCAAATGGGAGTGAACCTTTTGACAGATAATGGTTATGAACGAATTTGTGCCTATTCCATTTCAGAAAACCCAGCCCAGCAGACAACGTTTCAAACATCCAAGCCAGATGAGCGCTACCAAACTCTCTTGGAATTGCTGAGACAAATTAAGAAGTTGGGGACGCAAAAGGTGTTAGTATATTGCAACTCCTTATCAGGCGCGGTAGATTTTGAAACATTGGCCTGTCAAGTAGGCATAACCATCGTGACACCATTACAGATATATAGAGATCTAGCTAAGAACTACCAACATTTAGCTGTGCTGAGTGCCAATGCTCAAGGATTAGCTGGAATTGAACAGGTACTGATTCAAAGTAACCCGTCCATTACATTAGTGAATCATTCATCCATCAGGTTAGTGGAAGCAATCGAAAAAGGAGATACGCCAGAAGAAATTATAAAAAAGTTCCATCTAGCGGAGTTGATGAAATATGTTTCTCAACTTAAAGTAGAAGCTCTACTTCTAGGGTGCACCCACTTCCCATATTTATTGCCTCAATTGGAAAATTTATTAGAAATCCCCATAATAAATCCGGCCAAAAAAATAATCGAAAAGTTGGAAAAATAGAATAAAATTCTAAAAACCCCTTATTTACTAATATATAACCTTAATTATTATGAATAATTATATATTTTCAAGATAAAATACTGTATACTGTAAGAGTAAGTAAATAATGGTATGGAGGGAAAAGATGGATAACTTAGTTTTAGTAGTGGGTATTATTGTAGCGCTTGTCATTGTGGTTTTGATATTTGGGATATTGGGTTATGTCAAAGCACCACCTAACCAAGCCTATATCATTTCAGGATTTAGAAAATCCAGAATGTTAGTTGGACGATCAGGGATTCGTATTCCATTCTTAGAAAGATTGGATAAGTTGACCTTGGCTATGATGTCAGTGGATGTAAAAACGACTGATTTTGTGCCAACAAATGATTTCATTAATGTGAAAGCAGACGCGGCTGTGAAAGTGAAGATTTCCCGCAATGAAGATTTAGTCAAGTTAGCCTCTGAAAACTTCTTAAACAAAACTGAAGATTACATTATTGAACAAGTACGTGACGTTTTAGAAGGAAATATGCGTGAGATTATTGGCCAAATGGAATTAAAAGACATGGTCAATGACCGTAAAATGTTTGCGGATAAGGTACAAGAAAATGCCGTGCCTGACTTTGCCAAGATGGGGTTAGAGATTGTTGCCTTTAATGTGCAATCTTTTGAAGACCAAAATGGAATCATAGATGACTTAGGAATAGACAATATTGCCCAAATTAAAAAGAATGCTTCTATTGCAAAGGCCAATGCACAACGAGAAATTGCTGAAGCAGAATCTAATGCATCCAAACTAGCCAACGATGCTAGAGTTGAAGCTGAAAAAGAAATTGCTGTTAAAAACAATCAATTAGCCATTTCAAAAGCAGAATTAAAACGTGAAGAGGACTTAAAACAAGCTATTGCGGATGCTGCCTATGAGATTGAAAAAGAAAATCAAAGAAAACGTATTGAGCTTACCAAAGCAGAGGCCAATATTGTAAGGCAACAAAAAGAGTCAGAAGTAAAAGAACAAGATGTTCGTGTTAAAGAAATGACACTGAATGCAGAAATTCGTAAACAAGCTGAAGCTGACCGTTATGCAAAAGAAGAGGCGGCACAAGCAGTCCTATTCGAAAGACAAAAAGCAGCCGAAGCAGAGCGTTATCAAAGAGAACAGGAAGCCCTAGCTCTTAAAGCACAAGCAGATGCTAACAAATATGCACAAGAACAAGAAGCGGCTGGGATTCGTGCCAAAGGGTTGGCCGAAGCGGCAGCTATTCAAGCCAAACTACAAGCTGAAGCGGACGGGTTAGACAAAAAAGCGGAAGCCATGAAGAAATACGGTGAAGCGGCTGTCTTAGAAATGTACTTCAAAGCTCTACCAGAAGTTGCTAGACACATTGCAGAACCATTAAACAATGTTGATAAGATTACTATGTACGGCGAAGGCAACAATGCAAAAATGATTGAAGACATCACTACCTCTATCACTAAAATCAATAGTGGTCTTGGAGATTCAATGGGAATTGATTTAAAGAGCTTGTTAGCCGGTGTCCTAGGAGGAAAAATTCTCTTAGATAATCAAGCAACGCCAGAGGATTCAAATAAGGACTAAGTAGTGTGAAAGAAGAAAACTGCTGTGGGAATCAGAAAATGATTTTCACAGCAGTTTTCTTCTATATAATATATAGTGGCTGACATGGTTTGTAACCCAGCCCATTACTTGACACCTATTTTTAAATCACAAAAGAGTTTTGCGAAAATCTTATCAGAAATGAGAACGGTGGTACCGCAATGAGACAAGGTTTCATTGCCTTAGCTGTCTAAGTGGCTGTAATCGGCTGAAGCCGAAACATCCACTGTGCACCAGCTATGCTTTACACCGTTCTGTACGGATAGGTTTCTGGGGAACTATTTTATTTAGTGACCATTTGGACTTTTGCCCAGTCCCGACAGCAGTTGTGCTCCAGTTATGCTCATACACCTATATTTTGGCTTCTGTTCTCGGGAACTCTTTTACTCTATCAACATAGAAGGTGCTTTTTGCTCAGTCTCAACTTTAGCAGTCAAAGATGCTCTAACACATATAAATTCCTTTAAAACCCATAGCATTCACACAAATAAAGGAGTAAAATTAAAAAGGAAACACACGGCGGCGTTTTCATTAAAAAACTTTGATAAATCAACAAAAAACTCTTGCATATTAGCTGAAGAAGCCCTATAATAGTGGAAGTGTTGATTTACAGCCGTTTTTGGCATGCCAACACCCCCCTAAAATTTTTAGGGAGACAGCGATGAAGCGAGAGGTTGCGATACACCCGGACGCTTTGCCACGGAAGGGTGAAGTCGGAAATTCGCGTGGAGCTAGTCTTATGATAAACATTAGACGAAGGAGGAGACACAATGGCAAACAAAAAAATCCGTATCCGTTTGAAAGCATACGAACATCGTGCGCTTGACCAATCAGCGGAAAAAATCGTAGAAACAGCAAAAAGAACTGGAGCTAGCGTAGCAGGTCCAATTCCATTGCCAACAGAAAGATCGGTTTATACAGTTATTCGTGCAACGCACAAATACAAAGATTCTCGTGAACAGTTTGAAATGCGTACGCACAAACGTTTAATCGACATCGTAAACCCAACACCAAAGACTGTTGACGCATTGATGAAGCTTGACTTACCAAGTGGCGTTGACATCGAAATCAAACTATAAAATTAAAATAATGGAGGTGTAACCATGACCAAAGGAATCTTAGGCAAAAAAGTAGGGATGACTCAATTCTTTACAGAATCAGGCGAATTAGTACCAGTAACAGTTGTAGAAGTAACTCCTAACGTTGTTCTTCAATTAAAGACAATTGAAAACGATGGATATGAAGCTGTACAACTTGGTTTCCAAGATATTCGTGAAGTGTTGACAAACAAACCTGCTAAAGGTCATGTAGCAAAAGCAAATGCTACTCCTAAGCGCTTCATTCGTGAATTCAACAATGTAGAGCTTAGCGGGTATGAGTTAGGACAAGAAGTAACAGTTGACGTATTCCAAGCAGGAGACATTGTTGACGTAACAGGTACATCTAAAGGAAAAGGTTTCCAAGGTGCTATCAAACGTCATGGTCAATCTCGCGGACCAATGGCTCACGGATCTCGTTATCACCGTCGTCCTGGTTCAATGGGTGGAGCTTCATTCCCATCACGTGTATTTAAAGGTAAAGCATTACCTGGACAAATGGGTGGAGAAAGAATCACTATTCAAAATCTTGAAATCGTTAAGGTTGATACAGAACGCAATGTAATTCTTATCAAAGGTAACGTACCAGGATCTAAAAAATCATTAGTAGAAATTAAAACTGCCATTAAAGCAGTAGAAAAATAATTAAAGAGAGAGGAGGAACGAGAGAATGACTAAAGTGACTTTATACAAACAAGATGGAAGCGAAAACGGTCAAGTTGAACTGAATGCTGACATTTTTGGAATCGAACCAAACGAAAGCGTAGTATTCGATGCAATCTTAATGCAACGCGCTTCTCTAAGACAAGGAACTCACGCAGTTAAAAACCGTAGTGCAGTTCGCGGCGGTGGACGTAAACCATGGCGTCAAAAAGGAACTGGTCGTGCACGTCAAGGATCAATTCGCTCACCACAATGGCGTGGCGGTGGAGTTGTATTCGGACCAACACCTCGTTCATATAGCTACAAATTACCTAAAAAAGTACGTCGCTTAGCGATTAAATCAGTACTATCACAAAAAGTATTAGACAACAAGTTACTTGTTGTTGAAGGGTTGCAATTTGCAGCACCAAAAACAAAAGAATTTGCACAAGTGTTATCTAACTTAAATATTGACACAAAAGTATTGGTAGTTGTTGAATCTACAAATGATTTCGCAGCATTAGCTGGCCGTAACTTACCAAACGTAACAATCGTTGATGAAACAAATGTTACAGTACTAGACGTAGTGAATAACGATAAATTAGTTGTAACTCAAGCTGCTCTTTCTAAAGTAGAGGAGGGTCTTCTATAATGGATGCACGTGATGTAATCAAACGCCCAATCATTACTGAAGCTTCAATGCTTGCTGTTGACGAGAAGAAATATACTTTCGAAGTAGATGTTCGTGCTAATAAAACACAAGTTAAGAAAGCTATCGAAGAAATTTTTGACGTAAAAGTTGAAAAAGTAAACATTTTAAACGTACGCGCGAAGTTCAAACGTATGGGTCGCTACGGTGGCTATACTAACAAACGCCGTAAAGCAATTGTGAAGCTAACAGAGGCTTCAAAAGATATTCAATTATTCTCTGAAGAAGCTTAATCAGAGTTCAAATCTACTATAATATAGGAGGGAAAAAACGTGGCGATTAAAAAATATAATCCAACCTCAAACGGCCGTCGTAATATGACAGGTTACGATTTTAGTGAAATCACTAAATCAACTCCTGAAAAAACTCTTATTGAGTCTTCAAAAAACAGGGCAGGTCGTAACAGCCAAGGTAAAATCACAGTACGTCATCAAGGTGGCGGACATAAACGTGCTTACCGTGTGATTGACTTTAAACGTAACAAAGATAACGTTGAAGGCGTGGTTCACTCAGTTGAGTATGATCCAAACCGTTCAGCAAACATTGCTCTAATCCACTATGTTGATGGAGTTAAAGCATACATTATTGCACCAAAAGGAATTAAAGTAGGACAACGCATTGAATCTGGAGTAAATGCAGATATCAAAGTGGGGAATGCATTGCCATTAGCAAACATTCCAGTTGGTACTTTCGTTCATAACATTGAAACAAAACCTGGTAAAGGCGGACAATTAATCCGTTCAGCTGGCACTTCTGCTCAAGTATTGGGTAATGAAGGCAAATACGTTTTAGTTCGTTTGAACTCAGGCGAAGTTCGTATGATCTTGGCAACTTGTCGTGCAACTATCGGTACTGTAGGTAACGAACAACACGAATTGATTAACATCGGTAAAGCAGGTCGCTCACGTTGGAAACGTAAACGTCCAACAGTTCGTGGATCAGTAATGAACCCGAATGATCACCCACACGGTGGTGGTGAAGGTAAAGCGCCAATCGGACGTCCAACACCAGTTTCTCCATGGGGTCAACCAGCACTTGGTTACAAAACTCGTAAGAAGAAAGCACGTTCTAACAAACTTATCGTTCGTGGACGTAAGAAATAATAAGACTAATCTGATTCAATTAACATCTGGAAGGAGGATTTCAGCATGAGTCGTAGTTTAAAGAAGGGACCTTTCGTCGATGATCATTTGATGAAAAAGGTTGAAGCCGCTCAAAACAGTGAGAAAAAAGTAGTCATTAAAACATGGTCTCGTCGTTCAACAATTTTCCCAAACTTTGTTGGCCAAACAATTGCCGTATATGATGGTAGAAAACACGTTCCAGTTTATGTTCAAGAAGACATGGTTGGACACAAATTAGGTGAATTTGCACCTACAAGAACTTATCGCGGTCACGCGAAAGATGATAAGAAGTCAAAACGTAGATAACACAAGGAGGATACAATTATGTCAGAACAAATTACATCTGCTAAAGCAGTTGCTAAAACTGTCCGTATTGCACCTCGTAAAGTTCGTCTTGTTGTCGATCTTATCAGAGGTAAAAATATCGGAGATGCAATCTCTATCTTAAAATTCACTCCACGTTCAGCATCGCCTGTAGTGGAAAAAGTTCTAATGTCAGCAATTGCTAACGCAGAACATAACTATGATTTAGATGTAGAAAACCTATATGTAAGCGAAGCTTATGTTAACGAAGGACCAACCATGAAACGTTTCCGTCCACGTGCTAAAGGTTCAGCATCACAAATCTTAAAACGTACTAGCCACATTACTGTAGTGGTATCAGAGAAGAAGGAGGGATAATCAGTGGGTCAAAAAATTCATCCAATAGGAATGCGTGTCGGCATCATCCGTGACTGGGATTCAAAATGGTATGCAGAAAAAGATTACGCAAACTTCTTACACGAAGACTTAAAAATCCGTGATTATATCCGTAAACAATTAAGCGACGCTAGCGTTTCAACTATTGAAATTGAACGTGCAGCTAACCGTGTAAATGTTTCAATCCACACTGCTAAACCTGGTATGGTTATTGGTAAAGGTGGATCTGAAGTTGACAAATTACGGACTAACTTAAACAACTTAACAGGCAAGAGAGTACACATTAACATTGTAGAAATCAAAAAACCTGACCTTGATGCTAAGCTAGTTGCAGAAGGAATCGCTCGTGACCTAGAACGTCGTGTGGCTTTCCGTCGTGCACAAAAACAAGCTATCCAACGTACAATGCGTGCTGGAGCTAAAGGGATCAAAACACAAGTATCTGGTCGTCTAAACGGAGCTGATATCGCTCGTGCAGAAAGCTATTCAGAAGGAACTGTTCCTTTGCATACTTTACGTGCTGATATTGACTACGCATGGGAAGAAGCAGATACAACTTACGGAAAACTAGGCGTTAAAGTTTGGATTTACCGTGACGAAGTATTACCAACAAGAAAGAACAACTCTGAGAAAGGAGGGAAATAAACATGTTAGTACCTAAACGTGTAAAGCACCGTCGTGAGTTCCGTGGTAAAATGCGCGGAGAAGCTAAAGGTGGAAAAGAAATTACATTTGGAACATACGGTTTACAAGCTACTGAATCTCATTGGATTACAAACCGTCAAATCGAAGCAGCCCGTATTGCAATGACACGTTACATGAAACGTGGTGGGAAAGTATGGATCAAAATCTTCCCTCATAAATCATACACTGCTAAAGCTATCGGAGTTCGTATGGGTTCTGGTAAAGGGGCACCTGAAGGATGGGTAGCACCAGTTAAACGTGGTAAAATCATGTTTGAAATCGCTGGAGTATCAGAAGAAGTAGCTCGTGAAGCACTTCGATTGGCATCACACAAATTGCCAGTGAAAACAAAATTTGTGAAACGTGAAGAAAATGGTGGTGAATCGAATGAAGGCTAATGAACTTAAAGGGTTATCCACTGCTGAAATGGTTGCAAAAGAAAAAGAGTTTAAAGAAGAGTTATTCAACTTACGATTCCAACTTGCTACTGGCCAATTAGAAAACACTGCTCGCATCAGCGAAGTACGTAAATCAATTGCACGTATCAAGACTGCATTGCGTCAAGAAGAATTGCAAAAATAATCATCAGCAAAGGAGGCAATGATAATGACTGAAGAACGTAACCAACGTAAAGTTTATCAAGGTCGCGTTGTTTCTGATAAAATGGACAAGACAATTGTAGTTGCTATTGAAACTTACAAACGTCATACCACATATGGGAAACGCGTAAAATATACTAAAAAGTTTAAAGCTCATGACGAGAATAACTCAGCAAAAACTGGTGACATCGTTAAGATCATGGAAACTCGTCCATTATCTGCAACAAAACGTTTCCGTTTAGTTGAAATCGTCGAAGAAGCAGTAATTATTTAATAAAAAAATGTTCCATAAGCTTGAAAGGAGGAACCAATAATGATTCAAACAGAAAGTCGTCTGAAGGTAGCTGACAACTCAGGTGCCCGTGAAGTATTAGCGATTAAAGTTTTAGGTGGATCAGGTCGTAAGACAGCTGGTATTGGTGATGTAATCGTAGCAACTGTTAAACAAGCAACACCAGGTGGCGTTGTTAAAAAAGGTGACGTTGTCAAAGCTGTTATCGTTCGTACAAAATCAGGAGCTCGTCGTAAAGACGGTTCATATATTAAATTTGACGAAAACGCATGTGTAATCATTCGTGATGACAAGAGTCCTCGTGGAACACGTATCTTTGGACCTGTTGCCCGTGAATTGCGTGACAACAACTACATGAAGATCGTTTCATTAGCTCCAGAAGTACTATAAAACTTTTCAAAACGAAGGAGGTGTACAACACATGCACGTTAAAACTGGTGATAAAGTAAGAGTAATCTCAGGTAAGGACAAAGGGAAAGAAGGCGTAATCCTAGCAAGCTTCCCTAAAAAAGACCGCGTACTTGTTGAAGGTGTAAACATCGTGAAAAAACATCAAAAGCCGTCTCAAGCCAACCAAACAGGTGGAATCGTTGAGGTAGAAGCACCAATTCATGTTTCAAACGTAATGTTCATTGACCCTTCAACTGGAGAACCAACACGTGTTGGCTACAAGGTAGAAGAAGGCAAAAAAATCCGTGTATCAAAACGCACAGGTGAAACGTTAGATAAGTAATTTTAGGAAGGAGGACCATCCTGTATGAACCGCTTAAAAGAAAAATATACAAATGAAGTTGTTGCATCTTTAATGGAGAAGTTTGGTTACAAATCTATTATGGAAGCACCAAAAGTAGACAAAATCGTTATCAACATGGGTGTTGGTGATGCTACTTCAAATGCTAAAAACTTAGAAAAAGCAGTAGATGAATTGACATTAATTGCTGGTCAAAAACCAGTTGTTACAACAGCTAAAAAATCAATCGCTGGATTCCGTTTACGTGAAGGAATGCCAATCGGTACAAAAGTTACATTGCGTGGCGAACGTATGTATGATTTCTTAGACAAATTAGTGACAGTTTCTTTACCTCGTGTCCGCGACTTCCGTGGAATTTCTAAAAAATCATTTGATGGACGTGGAAACTACACTCTAGGGGTTAAAGAACAATTAATCTTCCCTGAAATCGACTACGATAAAGTTGACAAAGTTCGTGGTATGGATATTGTTATCGTAACAACAGCTAAGTCTGACGAAGAAGCAAAAGAATTACTAACACAACTTGGAATGCCTTTCCAAAAATAAAAAATTATAGGAGGCGAATAGTTTGGCTAAAAAATCAATGATCGCAAAAAACAAACGTCCAAAGAAACACTCTACCCAAGAGTACACTCGTTGTGAAGTTTGTGGTCGCCCACATTCAGTATATCGTAAATTCAAACTTTGCCGTATTTGTTTACGTGAGCTTGCCTATAAGGGGCAAATTCCTGGAATGAAGAAAGCAAGTTGGTAAACACCAGACTTGATAAAGGAGGTACACATTAATGGTTATGACAGATCCTATTGCAGATTTCTTAACACGTATTCGTAACGCTAACATGGTTAGACACGAATCACTAGAAGTCCCAGCATCAAACATGAAAGTGGCTATTGCTCAAATCCTATTGAATGAAGGTTTCATCAAAGATTTCTCAGTTCAAGAAGACGACAAGCAAAATGTTATTAAAGTTGTTTTGAAATATGGAAAAAACAACGAACGCGTAATCACAGGTTTGAAACGTATTTCTAAACCAGGTCTACGTGTTTATGCAAAAACTGGTGAAGTTCCTAAAGTATTAAACGGTTTAGGAATTGCTATCATTTCAACATCTGAAGGTGTTGTTACAGACAAAGAAGCAAGAGCGAAAAACGTAGGTGGAGAAGTTCTAGCATACGTTTGGTAATCTAGAAAACAAGGAGGTGCACCCAGTGAGCCGTATCGGAAATAAACCTGTTACAATCCCTAGCGGAGTAACATTAGATCTTAAAGAAAATACAGTCGTTGTTAAAGGTCCTAAAGGTGAATTATCTTATACTTTCAATCCAGCTATTACCTTAGAAGAAAACGAAGGTGTAGTTGTTTTCAAACGTCCAGATGATTCTAAAGAAAACAAAACTATTCACGGAACAACTCGCGCAGTCTTCAACAACATGGTTGTTGGTGTTACTGAAGGATTCCAAAAAGAATTGGAACTAATCGGGGTTGGGTATCGTGCACAATTGCAAGGTCAAAAACTTGTATTAAACGTTGGTTACTCTCACCCAATCGAATTCGAACCAAGAGAAGGACTGGAAGTAGAAGTGCCATCAAACACTAAAATTATCGTTAAAGGGTACGACAAACAAAAAGTTGGCGAATTAGCAGCTAACATTCGTGGAACTCGTCCGCCAGAACCATATAAAGGTAAAGGTGTTCGTTACGTTAACGAATTTGTACGTCGTAAAGAAGGTAAAACAGGTAAATAATAGATATTATTTACTACTAGCTGGAGTAATTCCAGCCTAACACTATAGAAATTAAGAGGTGAAAATTGTGATTTCAAAACCAGATAAAAATAAAGTGCGTCAAGCTCGTCACGCACGTGTTCGTCGCAAAATCTCTGGTACTGCAGAGTGCCCACGCTTGAACGTTTTTCGTTCTAACAAAAACATCTACGCTCAATTAATTGATGACGTAGCGGGTGTGACGCTAGCAAGTGCCTCAACAGTTGACACAAAAGTAGCAGAAGGAACAAAAACTTCTGATGCATCTGCAGTAGGTAAACTAATTGCAGAACGTGGCTTAGAAAAAAACATTAAAAAGGTAGTCTTTGACCGTGGTGGATACCTATACCATGGCCGTGTGAAAGCTTTAGCTGAAGCAGCACGCGAAAATGGACTAGAATTTTAGGAAAAGGAGGATCCACAGTACATGGTTTATATTGACGCAAAAAACTTAGAATTAGAAGATCGTGTTGTTGCGATTAACCGCGTAACTAAAGTTGTTAAAGGTGGACGTCGTTTACGTTTTGCTGCTTTGGTAGTCGTTGGAGATCGTAATGGTCATGTAGGATTTGGAACTGGTAAAGCGCAAGAAGTACCAGAAGCAATCCGTAAAGCAATTGAAGATGCTAAGAAAAACTTAATTGAAGTACCAACCAGTGGTTCTACAATTCCTCACCAAGTAATTGGTCGTTTCTGTGGCGGTAACGTTCTATTGAAACCAGCACAAGCCGGTTCTGGAGTTGCAGCAGGTGGACCAGTTCGTGCCGTTGTCGAATTAGCAGGTATTGCTGACGTTACATCAAAATCATTAGGATCAAACACACCAGTTAACATGGTTCGTGCGACTATTGAAGGTTTGAAACAATTAAAACGTGCTGAAGAAGTTGCTCAATTACGTGGCAAATCAGTCGAAGAATTATTAGGATAAGGAGGACTTACAACATGGCAGAATTAAAGATTACTTTAAAACGTAGCTTAATCGGACGTCCTCAAAACCAAATTGATACTTGTAAAGCTTTAGGCTTAACAAAAATCAGATCTACAGTTGTTAAACCTGCAAACGATGCTATCAAAGGCATGGTTCGCACAGTTTCTCATCTAGTAGACGTAGAGGAAGTTTAATTTCTTACAACTAGAAGGAGGTGCCCAATAAATGAAACTTCATGAATTACATGCATCAGAAGGTTCTCGTAAAGAACGCAATCGTGTAGGTAGAGGTCAAGGTTCAGGTAATGGTAAAACTGCCGGACGTGGTAACAAAGGTCAAAAAGCCCGTTCAGGTGGTGGCGTAAGACTTGGATTTGAAGGTGGACAAACACCACTATTCCGTCGTGTACCAAAACGTGGTTTCCAAAACATTAACCGCAAGGAGTATGCAGTTGTTAATTTAGAAACATTAAACCGTTTCGAAGATGGACAAGAAGTAACTGCAGCTGCATTAGTAGAATATGGTATTATCAAAGATGAAAAAGATGGTATCAAAGTATTAGCAAACGGTGTATTAGAACGCAAATTAACCGTAAAAGCAAATAAATTCTCACAAGCAGCTAAAGAAGCTATTGAAGCTGCAGGTGGAACAGTAGAGGTGATCTAATGTTTTCACTCTTAAAAAATGCGTTTCAAATGAAGGACATCAGAACTAGGTTACTATTTACAGTAATGATTTTGATTGTCTTTCGTCTAGGAACACATATTACAGTCCCAGGAGTCAATGCAGCTGCCGTTCAAACGTTTGCTTCAGCTGGCTTGTTTGGACTGTTAAATACATTCAGTGGTGGCGCTTTGTCAAGCTACTCTATTTTCGCTATGGGGGTTTCTCCTTACATTACCGCTTCAATCGTTGTACAATTGCTCCAAATGGACATCTTGCCAACCTTTGTTGAATGGTCTAAACAAGGAGAAGTTGGTCGTAGAAAATTGAACCAGGTAACCAGATACCTAACAATCTTCTTAGCTTTTGTACAAGCAATTGGGTTGTCACTAGGATTTAACGCTTTAGCCAACTATGGTCTAATTGTTAATCCAGGGATTCAAACCTACTTGATGATTGCTTTGGTATTAACTGCCGGAACTATGTTCTTGACTTGGTTAGGAGATATGATAACTGTACACGGAATTGGAAATGGTGTTTCCATTCTAATTTTCTCAGGGATTGTAGCCCGTGTTCCAAGTGACTTATATGCCTTCTATACCCAACAAATCCAAGGTAAAACAGGTAGTGATTTATATAGAGCACTTGGTTTTTCTGCAGCCTTATTGGTTGCGGCATTATTGATTGTAATGCTAGTTGTCTTTGTTGAACAAGCGCAACGCCGCTTACCAATTCAACATTCAAAACGTGCAACCGGCTCAAACGAAACATCACGCTTACCACTAAAAATCAACTCTGCAGGAGTTATTCCCGTTATCTTTGCAAGTTCATTTATGATGACACCAAGTACGATTTTGGGATTCTTTAGTGCAACACACAGCGAAGCATCTTGGTTTAAATTCCTAACATCAGTTACGGATATGTCACAACCACTTGGAGCTTCTATCTATGCCGTATTAATTATTGTCTTTACGTACTTCTACGCATTTGTACAAGTTAATCCGGAAAAAGTAGCTGAAAATCTTCAAAAACAAGGTGGATACATCTTAAGTGTTCGTCCAGGGAAAGAAACAGAACAATATATTTCGTCCTTACTATTACGTTTAAGTACAGTAGGTGCTTTGTACCTTGCTTTAATCGCGATTTTACCGATGATTGCATCAGCTTTATGGTCACTACCACAAGGATTGATGTTAGGCGGTACAAGCTTACTAATCGTTGTTGGGGTTGCTCTTGAAGTCAGCCGTCAAATTGAAGGTCGCATGATCAAACGCAAATACCAAGGATTTATCGAAAATTAGTTCGAAGTAGCGACAAAACTTTCTACTATCTTATTTAGGGAGAAACAAGGTTTTGTCACTCCTTCATGTTTTTATGTCAAGGAGGCAATTATGAACATTGTATTAATGGGCTTACCTGGTGCTGGTAAAGGTACTCAAGCTGAAAAGATTGTAAAAGAATACGGCATTCCGCATATCTCTACCGGAGATATGTTTCGCGCTGCAATGCAAGATGAAACGGAATTAGGATTAAAAGCAAAATCATTTATGGACAAAGGCGAGTTAGTTCCTGATGAAGTCACAAATGGCATCGTTAAAGAACGTCTACAAGCTGATGACACAAAAAAAGGCTTTTTACTAGATGGATTTCCGCGCACACAAGCCCAAGCTCAAGCTTTGGATACAATTCTAGAAGAATTAGGTCGTCAAATCGATGCAGTCATTAACATTGAAGTTAACCCTGAGATTTTAATGAGTCGATTGACAGGCAGAATTATTTGTAGAAACTGTGGAGCGACTTACCATATAGTTAATAATCCACCAAAAGTTGATGGAGTTTGTGATCGCTGTGGATCTACGGATTTCTATCAACGTGAAGACGATAAACCAGAAACGGTTAACAATCGAATTCAAATCAATCTGGAACAATCAAAACCAATCTTAGACTACTATGATGCAAAAGGCATATTACGTAATGTAGATGGAGAGAGCGGTATTGACAATTTATTCCAAACCATTCAAAAGATTATGGGCTTGCCAAGTGAGTCTTAATGCCGTTATCTTGCATTTTATTAGTTTGATGGTATAATTAAAAAGTTAGATAACAATAAATCCGTTAGCCATAAAGATAAAATAGAAGCAATCATATGGCCTTAGTTAGGAGGATGAAACATGGCAAAAGAAGACGTAATTGAAATTGAAGGTATTGTCAATGAAACTTTACCGAATGCAATGTTCAAGGTAGAACTTGAGAATGGTCATGAGGTACTAGCGCATGTATCAGGTAAGATTCGGATGCACTACATTAAAATTTTACCGGGAGACAAAGTAACGGTTGAATTATCACCTTATGATTTGACGCGCGGAAGAATCACATATCGCTTCAAATAATGTACTCCGTCAATCACAGAAGGAGGGAACTAGAAAATGAAAGTAAGAGCTTCAGTAAAACCAATTTGCGAAAAATGTAAAGTCATCAAACGCAATGGTAAAGTTATGGTGATTTGTTCAAATCCCAAACATAAACAACGTCAAGGTTAAAAATTTATAAGGAGGTACTGACTAGTATGGCTCGTATAGCAGGAGTGGACATTCCACGTGAAAAACGTGTTGTTATTTCTTTAACCTATATCTACGGTATTGGTGTAACAACTTCAAAGAAAATCTTAGCAGCAGCTAATGTTTCAGAAGATACTCGTGTTCGTGACTTAACGAATGATGAGTTAGATCGTATCCGTGCAGAAGTGGATACATTAAAAATCGAAGGTGACCTACGTCGTGAAGTGAACTTAAACATCAAACGTTTGATGGAAATTGGTTCTTTCCGTGGAATCCGTCATCGTCATGGACTACCAGTTCGTGGACAAAACACAAAAAACAATGCTCGTACTCGTAAAGGCCCAGCTAAGGCTATTGCAGGTAAGAAAAAATAATATATTTAAGAAGGAGGTAATTTCTTCATGGCAAAGAAAGTTGTACGCAAACGCCGCGTGAAAAAGAATATTGAGTCTGGTGTAGCACACATCCGTTCAACATTTAATAATACCATTGTTATGATTACAGACGTACATGGAAATGCGATTTCATGGTCATCTGCTGGAGCATTAGGCTTCAAAGGATCAAAAAAATCTACTCCATTTGCTGCTCAAATGGCTGCTGAATCAGCTGCTAAAGGCTCAATGGAACACGGTATGAAATCTGTAGAAGTATCCGTAAAAGGACCTGGTTCTGGACGTGAAGCAGCAATTCGTTCATTACAAGCTACTGGTTTAGAAGTTACAGCAATTCGTGACGTAACCCCTATTCCACATAACGGATGTCGTCCTCCAAAACGTCGTCGTGTGTAATTGAGTATTTTTGGAATATGTGTTTATACACTCACACAATGTACTTACGTTTTGAAAGGGGTAAATAATAATGATCGAAATTGAAAAACCAAAAATTGAGACGATTGAGATCAGCGAAGATGCTAAATTTGGTAAATTCGTTGTTGAGCCACTTGAACGCGGTTATGGTACTACATTAGGAAACTCTTTACGCCGAATTTTATTATCTTCATTACCTGGAAGTGCGGTAACAGATATTCAAATGGACGGAGTTCTACATGAATTTTCAACCGTTGAAGGTGTCGTTGAAGATGTTGCGGCTATTATTTTAAATCTTAAGAGAATAGCTTTAAAAACGTTTGGCGAAGATAATAAAGTATTAGAAATTGATATTACTGGGCCAGCAGTTGTTACGGCAGCTGATATTTCCCATGATAGCGATGTCGAAATTCTAAACCCAGATTTATATATTTGTACAGTTGATGAGGGACATCGTTTCCATCTACGTATGAATGCAAAAAATGGTCGTGGTTATGTCCGTTCAGAATATAATAAAACTGAAAACATGCCAATCGGTGTTATTCCAATCGATTCCATTTATACTCCGATCAGTAAAGTGAACTATCAAGTAGAGAACACTCGTATCGGTCAAAAAAATATTTATGACAAGTTAACCTTAGATGTGTGGACAGACGGTTCTATTTCTCCAGAAGAAGCAATCAGTTTGGCTGCAAAAATCTTAACGGAACACTTGAATATTTTTGTTAATTTGACAGACGAAGCGCGCAAAGCAGAAATTATGGTTGAAAAAGAAGAAACTCATAAAGAGAAGATGCTTGAAATGACCATTGAAGAATTGGACCTATCTGTTCGTTCTTACAACTGTCTAAAACGTGCGGGAATTAATACTGTCCAAGAATTGACGAATAAATCAGAAGCAGAAATGATTAAGGTCCGTAACTTAGGACGCAAATCACTTGAAGAAGTGAAAAACAAATTAATCGAATTAAACTTAGATTTACGTCGTGAAGACTAAGAGAAACTGTAAGAAGGAGGAATAATTAGAATGGCTTACCGTAAATTAGGACGTACAAGCTCACAACGTAAAGCAATGCTACGTGACTTGACAACTGACTTAATTATCAACGAACGCATTACAACTACTGAAACACGTGCTAAAGAAATTCGTTCAACTACTGAAAAAATGATTACTTTAGGAAAACGTGGAGACTTGCATGCACGTCGTCAAGCAGCTCAATTTGTTCGTAATGAAATCGCAGATGTTCGTGAAGAAGACGAAACAATTGTTGTTGAGACAGCTTTGCAAAAATTGTTCAACGACTTAGGACCACGCTACAGCGAACGTCAAGGTGGATACACACGTATTCTTAAAACTGAACCTCGTCGTGGGGATGCAGCACCAATGGTCATTATTGAATTAGTTTAATATAACCAAAGCGAACACTTTTCGATGTATGAAAAGAGCGTTATGATGGTAATAGTTGAATCCCACTCGGTTTGAAGTGGGTGGGATTTTTGATTATTTAGTCTAGCTCGGAGTTGACTCGGTCTGACCGGGTCAACCCATTCATCTTGAAAAGGTTATTTTTTTACCTATTTTTGGGTATAATACATATAGTAGATTTGATAGTCGATACTACATACATCATTTGTTATAAAAGGAGCCGATGTTGGTGGATAAACATGCTGTAGTTAGCTTAAAGAATATTTCTTTTTCATACCCACAAAGTGAGTCAGAGGCCTTATCTGATATTTCGCTGGAAATTTTTCCCGGTGAATGGATCGCTGTTATTGGACATAACGGCTCCGGTAAATCAACACTTGCCAAGATTATTAATGGCCTAATTGAAGCTAACCAGGGGCAGGTATGGGTGGAACAGGAATTGTTGACCGAAGAAACAATCTGGTCTATTAGACGTAAAGTAGGCATGGTTTTTCAAAATCCGGACAATCAATTTGTGGGCTCAACAGTAGAAGATGATATTGCATTTGGTTTAGAAAATGCTGGTGTACCTAGAGATGAAATGATTAAGGCAATTGATAGAGCATTGGCTCAAGTTGGAATGTCTGATTTTCGTACTAAGGAACCTGCTCGTTTATCTGGTGGGCAAAAACAACGTGTGGCTATTGCTGGTATTGTGGCGCTACAACCTAAAGTTGTTATTTTGGATGAGGCGACTTCTATGCTAGACCCAGAAGGCCGTGAAGATGTTCTGGGAACTATTAAAGAACTGAATCAAGAAAAGCAATTAACGGTTATCTCGATTACTCATGATTTAGAAGAGGCATCACAGGCAGACCGTGTCATCATGATGAAACAAGGACGTATTCATAAAATTGGTCGCCCAAATGAGATTTTTCAATTAGGTAGTGAATTGGTCGAAGCGGGATTAGATGTGCCGTTTCAAGAAAAATTAAAGGAAGAGTTAGTCAAGAGAGGTATTGATGTGCCTCAGCAATATCAAGGACAGGAAGGATTGGTAGAATGGCTATGGACATCCGTTTTGAGCAAGTAAATTTTGCTTATCAAGCAGGAACCCCTTTTGAAACTCGTGCTTTATTTGATATTAATTTTGCTATTCCGTCCGGTTCCTATACGGCTATCATTGGTCACACTGGATCTGGTAAATCAACAGTATTGCAGCATTTAAATGCGCTTCTAAAGCCTACTGAGGGCACGGTGACTATTGGAGAC
Source organism: Granulicatella seriolae (assembly GCF_024543085.1). Taxonomy (GTDB): domain Bacteria; phylum Bacillota; class Bacilli; order Lactobacillales; family Aerococcaceae; genus Granulicatella; species Granulicatella seriolae. Next base: position 277,186 of record NZ_JANHNZ010000002.1, on the reverse strand, counting down.
CGGGTGATTACCAGCCAAACGTCAAATAAAAACTTAAAACCTCTGAGAAAAAATGTTGGGATTGTCTTTCAATTTCCAGAGGCACAATTGTTTGAAGAAACGGTTGCAAAGGACATTGCTTTTGGACCTAAAAATTTTGGTGTTAGCGAAGAGGATGCTTTGGAACTGGCTAAGGAAACTTTAACCTTGGTTGGTTTGGACCAATCTTTGTTAGAGCGTTCGCCATTTGACCTTTCAGGAGGACAGATGAGGCGGGTTGCTATTGCTGGAGTTTTGGCTATGAAACCAGAAGTCTTAGTTTTGGATGAACCAACGGCTGGCTTGGACCCTAAAGGTAGAAAAGATATGATGGACATGTTTTATCGCTTGCACAAAGAGCAAGGATTGACCATTATCTTAGTAACGCATCAAATGAATGACGTAGCGGATTTCGCTAATCATGTAGTCGTTATGGAAAAGGGGACAGGTATCAAAACTGGAACGCCTGCTGAAATTTTCGATGATAGGGACTGGTTAAGCAGTAAACAATTGGGGCAGCCGGCTGCGGTAGATTTCTTTCATCGTTTGCAAGCTAAGGGTTGGAACGTTGATGCACAACCATTAACAACCAATCAATTAGCTGACTTGATTGCTGCTCATGTGAATAAGTCAAGCTTTGAGGAGGGTGACGATGTTAGATAAATTATTATTTGGTCGCTATCTTCAAGGCGACTCATTTATCCATAAATTGGACCCTCGGACAAAATTATCTATCACTTTCTTATTTATTCTGGTGATTTTTCTAGCCAACAATTGGATTACTTATGGGATTTTGACATTATTTACCTTTTCGGTTTTGCTGTTATCAAAAATTCCTATGAAGTTTTTTATTAATAGTATGAAACCCTTAATTTGGGTAATTTCTTTTACTGTTTTGCTACAAATATTCTTTACTACTGGGGGAACGGTTTACTTCCAATGGGGAATTTTTACGGTAACGGAATTCGGGATTATTAATGGGATTTTTATTTTTTTACGGTTTATGTTGATTATCTTCATTTCTACCTTACTAACTTTGACCACCCCACCTCTGTCCTTAACAGATGCCATTGAGGCACTGTTGAACCCTTTGAAAAAAATTCATGTTCCTGTACACCAATTGGCCTTAATGTTGTCGATTGCCTTACGGTTTGTGCCAACTTTAATGGATGAGGCACAAAAGATTATGAATGCACAACGTTCTCGTGGGGTTGATTTTGGTGAGGGAAATATCTTTCAACAAATGCGAGCGATTATACCGATTTTGGTGCCACTTTTTGTTTCTTCTTTCAATCGTGCTGAGGAATTGGCTATTGCTATGGAGGCTAGAGGCTATCAAGGTGGCGAGGGGCGTACTAAGTTTCGCATTCTAACTTGGCACAAAAGAGATGGACTGGCATTTGCAGTCTTTGCTCTGATGACGGTCTTGTTGGTTATTACTAAATCATAATGAGAGAGAATAAGGATAGCTTGTTTGCTAGTCTTATTCTTTTTTTGTAAAGGAGTCTAGAGCTGTGCAACGATATATGGCAATTATAGAATATGATGGAAGCAATTATGTAGGCTTTCAGGTGCAAAATAATGGCAATAGTATTCAAGCTGAATTGAATAAAGCTTTAAAGAGTATGACTAAGGGGCAAGACATTGCTGTTTCGGCTTCTGGTAGGACAGATTCCGGGGTTCATGCCTTGGGACAGGTGATTCATTTTGATTATCCACTACCTATCCCAGTTAACAATCTATTGAAGGCGCTCAATAGCCTTTTGCCAGATGATATTTATGTGAAGCAAGTGAAGGTTGTGGGAGATGATTTTCATGCTCGCTACTCTGCTAAGGGGAAACGTTATCGTTACCGAGTAGATGTTTCGGATTTTCCGGATCCCTTTAAGCGGCTTTATTGTTTGCACCATGCTTATCGCTTAAATCTTGCTGATATGCAAACGGCCTTGGATGGTATTGTGGGCTTGCATGATTTTACTAGTTTTTGTTCTACTAAAACGGACAAGACGGATAAGGTGCGGTTGGTGACCAAGGCTGAGGTTTTTTATGATACTGCACTTAATGAAGTTCAGTTTGTCTTTGAGGGGGCTGGTTTCTTGTATAATATGGTACGGATTCTAGTAGGAACTTCTTTGCAGATTGGAAATGGGCTTAAGCCTGTGGGAGAGATGCAGCGCTTGCTAGAGGTGAGAAACCGTAATCAGGCGGGGCCAACTGCGCCACCACATGGCTTGTATATGGAAGAGGTTTTTTATTAATAAACTACGGCTGGGCAAAAAATCTCTATCAATAAAATTTATTTCTAAATCACAAAAGAGTTCCCTAAAACTGTATCAGAAATCAAAACGGTGGCACCGCCGTGAGCCTTGGTCTCACGACTTAGCTGTCTACGTATCTGTAATCGACTAAAGTCGACACAGCTACTGTGCGCCAGCTATGCTCATACACCGTTATTTCTGTTACAGTTTTAGGAAACTCTTTTGTTTTGTGTTACAATACGGACTTTTTGCCCCGGATCAACACTGTGCGTCGGTTATGCTTTGCACCACTATTTCGGATATATTTTTCGGGAACTCTTTGTTTTGTAATGATATTATTTTTTTCAGCCACACTGGTACTAGGCTTTAGATGCTTTCTCACTTAATTGTACCAGTCCTTGCTAGTGGTATTATTTTGTACTTTTTCTAGGATTTTGGCTAAAATAGAGGTGATAGAGAGGAGGGATAGTTTTGCAAAAGAATGGGTGGAAAAAGGGTTCTCTGATGAAGAGTCTACTTAGTGCCTTGGTCTGGATTGTTTCTATTGGTTTGGGGATTGCTGTTTTAGTGAATTACTTTGTTGGTCAACCGACTAAGGAAGAAGTTTCTTATGATGTCAGTGCTAGTATTGGATACCAAGATAGCAATCAGGAACTATTGAACCGAGCCTATGAGCTAATATTAGACAGAATTATTTTGGTTTCCAACACCAGTTCTGAAAATAGATCTATTTACACAGAAAACATAAAGCAACTTTTGAAAGCGGTCGTTTTTGAGAATCAAGATAATGAGGCATTGACAGTTGCCATTAATGACTACTTAGTTGAAATGAATACTTTGGAGATGCATGATGAAATACTTTCAAGTGAATATGACCTTTCAAATTGGGTGTACTATCATTCTGGAGTGGTTAATATGTCGGCTCAGATTAAGGATGGAAAGGGGGCGTGGATTGACTTTCGTAAGACAAGATATGTTTCTGATGAAGAAGTATATCGGTTATATTCTGTATTGGAGCTTTTACCAGAAGCCTTACTAAAGCCTCTACTTCGAGTGGATGTTGTTGAAGAGTCATTAATGTTAGACGGATCTGATAAGGACGATATATCTTTTAAGGTTGCGGGCAGGGCTGTTAACCCTATGATGGCTATTACTCAGGGTTATGTAGACAACAAGTATGTTATCTACCATGAATTGGGGCATGTGATTGATACGGCATTTCATCAGGATACCAAATCCATTTATGATACTAAACGACTAAGTGATGGTGAAGATTGGCGAGCAATTGCTAAGGAAGAATGGGGTGATGGAGACCATTTTTCATCGGATTCTGAGTCGTTTGCATCTGGCTTTGCTATTTATTTATTGAAGGAAATTGAAGGGTCTACGGCATCGATGTATGGCTATCCTGAGAGCCAAGACAGCTATAAGGAAAAGACCTTTGATTATTTTAAAACACTGTTTTCAAAAGAAGGTATCACTTTTTAGGATCAATCAAAATATTAATCCTTTTGGACAAATTCAGGTATACTAAAACTATCAAATAAGAAAAGGTGATGAAGAGATGGATGTAGCGAACAAACATTATGAGTTGAATAATGGTCTTGAGATTCCTAAGGTTGGTTTTGGGACTTGGCGTTCCAAAAATGGGGATGAGGCTTACCAAGCTGTATTGGAAGCGTTAAGAGTTGGTTATCGTCATATTGATACGGCTGCTATTTATGGCAATGAGGAAAGTGTTGGCCGTGCTATTAAGGATAGCGGCATTCCTCGTGAAGAATTATTTATCACTACAAAATTATGGAATGACTCTCATTCATATGACAAGGCAAAAGTTGCCTTAGCGACATCACTTGAAAAATTAGGCTTGGATTATCTTGACCTTTACCTCATTCACTGGCCAAATCCATTGGAGTATCGTGATAGCTGGCAAGAAGCCAATGCCCAAACTTGGAAAGCGATGGAAGAGGCTGTTGAAGCAGGATTGGTTCGTTCTATCGGTGTCAGCAACTTTATGGTAAGACATTTGGAAGAATTAGCTAAAACTGCAGTCATTACCCCTGCTGTTAATCAAATTCGTTTGGCACCTGGTGTGTTCCAAGAAGAAGTCGTTCTTTACTGCCGTGACAAGAATATTATTTTGGAAGCATGGAGTCCTTTGGGGCAAGGTGAAATTTTTAAAAATGAAACCATGATGAATCTAGCTGAAAAATATGGTAAGACAGTAGCTCAAGTTGCTTTAGCTTGGAGCTGGTACGACGGCTTCTTACCATTACCAAAATCTGTGACACCATCAAGAATTATGGAGAACTTAGATTTCGGTGATATTGAATTAACGTATCAGGATGCCTTAGCTATTCGGGCTATTGATGGCGTGACAAAGGAAAGCAATCCGGATACGGTGGATTTTTAGGGAGTAGTTTACTGAACTCCAAAGCTAGTAGAAATGTAAGCTTCTTCTAAAGAAAGTATTGAAAGTTTGTAGTTTTATGGTAAAATAAAACGGTTGGTCAATGACTGGCCCAAGTCCTAGCAGACAGCCATATCGTAAAAGAACTAACCAAGCAGGACGATTTTGACAGTTTTATCAAACTTTATAAAAAAATTTAATATGTACCACGTCTTTTATTGTTTCCCGAACCCTAAACAATAGAGACGTGGTTTTTCTTTGGAGGAAATATGGAAAACACAAACAAATTAGCAACAAATCGGTTATTTTTATTGATTATTCAGATGGCAGTACCGTCTATCTTTTCGATGTTTATTCAGTCTATGTATAATATTGTCGACTCTATTTTTGTCGCTATGCTGAGTACGGAGGCTTTGACAGCTACCTCCATTGCATATCCGATTCAGAATTTAATTTTGGCAATTACAGTTGGTTTTGGGACGGGCTTGAATGCTTTTCTTGCCAGAAATCTTGGTAGAAAAAATTATAAACAGGCTAATCAAGCAGCAAGTCTAGGTTTGCTTATGTCTATTGTTCATTATCTTATTGTGCTTTTATTGAGTTTGTTCTTGGCAAAACCTTTCTTAAGTCTCTTTAGTGATAATCCCACTACAATAGACCTTGCGTATCAATATATTATGATTATCTGCATCTTTAGTTTCAGCGTCTTTATTCATATTACCATTGAAAAAGTTTTCCAAGCCTGTGGAAGTATGGTAGAGCCTATGCTTTTCCAACTATTAGGCTCCATTGTTAATCTTATATTGGACCCAATATTTATTTTTGGCTGGGGAATTTTCCCAGCAATGGGTATCCGTGGTGCGGCTATTGCTACGGTGATTGGTCAAGCCGTTTCCATGATGATTGCCATTTACGTTTATCGCAGAAAAAAACTGGATGTGCAATTCCAATTTAAACAGTTGCAATGGAATGGTAAGATACTAAAAGAAATTTACACAACTAGTATTCCATCGTTCTTACTATTGTCCATCGGCTCTGTCATGGTTTCTTGTTTGAATTATCTCTTAAAGGCTTTTTCCGAGGTGGCAGTGTTAGCGTTCGGAATCTACTTCCGCTTGCAGACTTTTGTCTTTATGCCTATAAATGGCTTAGTACAAGGTACCTTGCCAATCATGAGTTTTAGTTATGGAGCAAAACAGAAAGAACGTCTGCTGGACTGTTTAAAAATTTCTCTAGCCTTAACTTGTTTTTTCAGTATTTTAGGAACTGTTATTTTTCAAATGTTTCCTGGGACTCTTTTAATGCTCTTTAATAGTAGTCCAGAAGTTTTAAGTGTCGGAGTCCCAGCACTTAGAATCATTAGTTTGAGTTTCTTCTTTGCTGGTTTTGGTTATGTCTTCACTTCCTATTTCCAAGCGACGAGAAGTCCTTTATTTTCAGTTTTCATTATTTTAGGGCGGCAGTTGCTCATCTTAGTTCCTTTGGCTATGCTCTTCGGTCAAGTTAAGGGTCTCAATGGATTTTGGTGGGCCTTTATTGCCACAGAAGGGATTGTCATGGCTATGTCGTTTATCCTCTTAAAGTTGGATCTTAGTCGAAAGGCAATCTATAAAATACCTGCCAGACAAGGTTCAGCGTGTCTGGATAAGGCGACTGAAGCTGTCAAGAGTTAGAAAGACTGGGCAAAAAGTAACTATTATAATAAAACAAAAGAGTTTCCAAGCACTATTAGAAATGGCGGTACCACCGTTCACATTCCTGATGTATTGCTTGGAAACTCTTTTTGTGATTTAGAAAGTCATTCTACTCTTTGCAGACCTATTGCCTAGCCTTACACTAAACTAAACAAAAAAATATTAGCAAAATAACCTTCTGACGTTGACTTATACTAAACTTCAAGTATAATATTAATGGGCTATTATTAGTATACAAAAAGTTTACTAAAACCTAACTTGATAGAAAACTATAGGAGGGACTTATGGAGATTGGCAAGCAATTGAAAGATTTACGAATCCAAAAAGGCTTGACACAAGAAGAACTAGGTGAACGAACGGATTTGACTAAGGGGTATATATCGCAACTAGAAAATAACCTCAGTTCGCCATCAATGGAAACATTTTTTGATATTTTAGAAGTGTTGGGCTGTCCTGCAAAAGATTTTTTTGATGATGAACCCGCACAGGCACTATCAGTTTACACACCAGAAGATATGACCATAACACAAGACCATAAGAACAAAACCACGGTAAAATGGTTGAACCCAGACTCTAATGAGCACGAGATGGAACCCATCCTCCTACAACTGGAAGCTGGAGGAGAATACAAGACCTTTCAACCCTCATTAGCAGAAAGTTTTGGTTATGTGTTGACTGGAAAAGTAGAAGTAAAAGTAGGAAAACAAAGAGCAATTGTGGAAGCAGGAAATGCCTTTTATTTTGTGGCCTCTGCCAAGCATCAGATTAAAAATGCAGCAAAAACAAATTCAGAATTATTATTAGTCGTAACAGACTCTTACTTATAAGAAACGGGGTGGACATAAAATGGCAGAGCCAATTATTACATTTGATGGCATTAAGAAACAATACGAAGACACGGTTGTATTGAAAAATATCGATTTTGAAATTGAAAAAGGAAAGTTTTATACCCTATTAGGGCCTTCTGGTTGCGGAAAAACAACCATTTTACGGATTATTGCAGGATTTACCGAACCAAGTGAGGGAACTGTCACTTTGAGTGGTCAAGTGATGAACAATGTTCCACCAAATAAACGGAAGGTCAATACCGTCTTCCAAGACTATGCCTTGTTCCCACACATGAATGTGTTTGAAAACATTGCTTTCGGTTTGCGCTTGAAAAAACTACCAAATGACCAGATTCAGAAAAAAGTTTCTGAAGCCCTAAAAATGGTTCAGCTATCTGGCTACGAAAAAAGAGAAATTGCTCAGATGTCAGGTGGTCAGCAACAACGTGTTGCCATTGCTAGAGCCTTGGTCAACGAACCAGAAGTGCTCCTCCTTGATGAGCCACTGTCTGCTCTTGATTTGAAGCTTAGAACAGATATGCAATACGAATTGCGTGAGTTGCAACAACGCTTAGGCATCACCTTTATCTTCGTAACCCATGACCAAGAGGAAGCCCTAGCCATGAGTGATGAAATCTTTGTTATGAACAAGGGCGAAATCGTTCAATCAGGAACGCCTGTCGATATCTATGATGAGCCAATCAACCGGTTTGTGGCTGACTTTATCGGTGAGAGCAATATAGTTGATGGTATTATGAGAGAAGACTATCTTGTTGAATTCGTGGGCAAAAGGTTTGAATGTGCCGATGCTGGTATGCGTAAAAATGAAAAGGTAGAGATTGTTATTCGTCCAGAAGACCTACATTTAACTTCTATCGAAAAAGGCAAATTAATTGTTGAAGTAGACACTCAATTATTTAGAGGCGTGCATTATGAAATCATTTGCTATGATGAGAATGGCAATGAATGGATGATTCACTCCACACAAAAAGCAGAAGTGGGAACTAAGGTTGGTTTGTATTTTGAGCCGCAAGATATTCACGTTATGCGTTTTGGCGAGAGCGAGGAAGACTTTGATGCTCGTCTAGAAAGTTACGAAGATGAGGAGGATAGCAATGACTAAATCTAGTCGGAACTTATTTTCTATTCCATATTTGTTATGGTTGATGCTCTTTGTTATTACTCCACTTGGCTTGATTCTTTATCAATCATTTTTTGATATTCATGGGAATTTTACTCTGGCCAACTATGGGACTTATTTTACCTCAAGCAACTATCTTGAAATGACCTTGAACTCGGTTTGGTATGCCTTTTTGATAACGGTGATTACTATTTTTGTGTCTTACCCAACGGCCTACTTACTGAGTAAAACCAAGCACAAACGTCTCTGGTTGCTCTTAATTATTTTGCCAACATGGGTAAACCTTTTGCTGAAAGCTTATGCGTTTATTGGGATCTTTAGTCAGAGCGGTTCAGTTAATTCGTTTTTAAGTCTATTCGGAGTGGCACCGCAACAGTTCTTGTTTACGGATTTTAGCTTTTTAACGGTAGCGGCTTACATCGAATTGCCATTTATGATTTTGCCAATCTTTAATTCGGTTGAAGAGTTGCCTAATTCTCTGATTGCGGCTAGCCGAGATTTGGGTGCCACCAAATGGGATACCTTGAGACGGGTTATCTTTCCTCTAACCTTGAGTGGCGTTCGTTCTGGTGTTCAAGCAGTCTTTATTCCATCCTTATCCCTCTTCATGCTAACGCGTTTAATCGGAGGGAACCGGGTTATTACACTGGGAACCGCAGTTGAGGAACATTTCTTAGTGACCCAAAACTGGGGCATGGGTTCAACCATTGGCGTCGTCTTAATTGTTGCCATGATCACTCTGATGCTAGTCACTAGAGAACGGAAAAGAGAGGAGGGAAGTGGCTCATGACGATGGAAAAAAATACAAAATGGGGCAATCTTTACCTAATTTTTGTTTTCATTATTTTGTATACACCAATCTTTTTTCTAATCTACTATTCCTTTAATAGTGGTGGAACTATGAACAACTTTGAGGATTTTACCTTAGAGCATTATAAGGCAGTTTTTGCGGACACCAGACTGATTGGGATTGTATTGGACACCTTGATTTTGGCACTACTATCTGCCTTGATAGCAACGATAATTGGTACCTTAGGGGCTATCATGATTTATTTCATCCGTTCTAATCGTAGAAAACAAACGGTATTAGGACTTAATAATATTCTGATGGTGTCACCTGACGTTATTATTGGGGCAAGTCTTTTGATATTATTCACGTTGATTGGTTTCCAATTAGGTTTTATGTCAGTTCTACTTTCTCATATTGCTTTTGCCATTCCTATTGTTGTTTTAATGGTCTTGCCAAAGCTCAATGAGATGAATCGGTCTATGATTACCGCAGCACGGGATTTGGGAGCTAACAGCAATCAAGTCTTGAGTCGCATTATTCTTCCATCAATTACCCCAGGTATTTTGAGTGGGTTTTTCATGGCCTTTACGTATTCCTTGGATGATTTTGCCGTGACTTTCTTTGTAACTGGGAATGGATTCTCAACGATTGCAGTAGAAATCTACTCCAGAGCTCGTCAAGGTGTCAGCCTAGAGATTAATGCCTTGAGCACTTTGATGTTTATTTTCTCCTTTGTACTAGTCATTGGCTACTACTTCATCCAGCAATACCAAGCGAACCGGTCCCAAGATGGAACCGAGAAAGAAATGTTGAAGGGGGTAACCCTATGAAACGCTTAGTCATGTTTATTGGGGCAATTCTCTTAGCCTGTTTGGGATTATTTACCCTTCGCCAAGCCATGGCTTCAACGACTGGTGGCGGCAAGGATACCCTGATTATCTATAACTGGGGAGATTATATTGACCCTGATATTATCGCTAGTTTTGAAGAAGAAAGTGGTTATAAGGTAATCTATGAGACTTTCGATTCTAACGAAGCAATGTATACTAAGATTAAACAAGGCGGAACCAAGTATGATATCGCCGTCCCAAGTGATTACACTATTGAAAAAATGATAGAAGAAGACCTCTTGATACCCTTGGATCACTCAAAAATTGAGGGGTTGGACCATATAGAGGAGCGCTTTTTAAATCTCCCTTTTGACAAGGGCAACCGTTATAGTATCCCTTATTTCTGGGGAACTCTAGGCATTGTCTACAATGAAAAATTTATTGACGGAAGTCTCTTAACAAAATGGTCAGACCTATGGCGACCAGAGTTTGCCAACTCAGAGTTGTTGATTGATGGCGCCCGTGAAATGGTAGGGCTGACCTTGCAAAGTCAAGGCTACTCCCTGAATGAGCGAGACACAGAGATTGTCACAAAGGCTGGTGCTCGATTAAAAGAGTTGATGGGTAATGCTAAAGCCATTATCGCTGATGAAATTAAAATGTATATGGCACAAGAAGAAGCCCATATTGCCGTAACCTTTTCTGGTGAAGCAGCAACCATGATGGAACAAAACGAAAATCTAGTCTATGTCATTCCAGAAGAAGGCACCAATTTATGGTTTGATAATTTGGTAATTCCAAAAACAAGTGGCAACACACAAGGTGCCTACGACTTCATTAACTATATAAACCGTCCTGAGATTGCAGCACAAAATGCCGAATATATTGGCTATGCCACACCAAACCAAGATGCTGTGAAACTATTGCCAGAAGAGATTACTTCTGATGAAAGTTTTTATCCTAAAGAAGAACAGTTTGAACATATGGAAGTCTATGAGAACTTAGGGCCAGAGCTGTTGGGCTTGTATAACGACCAGTTCTTGGAGGCTAAGATGTATCGGAAGTAGAAATATAAGAAACGTATATGGTTGTTTTTTTCGAGCCCTCAGACAATATCATTAATAGCAGTGTAAAGCGTAGCTAGCTATTTCTGGTAAATTGTTTGAGGGCCTTTTTTGTGTTTTGGAAATAGATTTTTTCAGACTTTTTATCCGAGTCTAGAGTTATAAAATAAAGCTAATCAGAGTAAACTTGTTTATTTGTGATTATATTAGTATAATAGGTAATATAAGATAGTTTACTAGTTGAGATACATTTTTCTAAGAATCTAGGCATATTTAGGAAGCCCTTATTCAGTATATAAGGCAAGTCAACAGTTGAATAGATGAAGTTTAATACCAATAGCTCCTTATTTCACAAACAATTTACTGTAAGCGCAAACTAAATAATTTTTGGAGGTTAGCATGGAAAAAGTATTTGTAAGCCCATCGAAATATGTTCAAGGCAAGGATGTTTTAGTTACAGGGATCCCTCATATCAAAAACTTAGGCAACAAAGCTTTGTTACTTTGTGACGATATTGTCTGGGGAATTGTTGGAGAAGAATTTGCTAAGAATCTAGAAAATGAAGGCATAACAGTAACTCGAGTCCCTTTTAATGGTGAAGCTTCTACTAGTGAAATCAACCGTGTGAGTGAGATTGGCAAGAGCAATCAGTGTAACTTAGTGATTGGTTTAGGTGGCGGTAAGACAATTGATACAGCTAAAGCAATTGGCGATAAGTTGACATTACCAGTGGCGATTGTCCCAACGATTGCTTCTACTGATGCACCAACTTCTGCTTTATCGGTGATTTATTCTGATGAAGGAGTGTTCGAACAATACCTATTTTACAAAAAGAATCCAGAACTGGTCTTGGTTGATACTGCTGTTATATCAAAAGCACCAACTAGGCTTCTAGCATCAGGTATCGCTGACGCCCTAGCTACGTGGGTCGAAGGACGTTCCATTATTGAAGCACACGGGAAAACCATGGGAGGAGCGGCACCAACCCTAGCAGCAGAAGCGATTGCGGCTAAATGTGAAGAAGTTCTGTTTGCCAATGGGCTTCAAGCCATGGAAGCTTGTCGTGCAAAAGTAGTTATACCAGCTCTAGAAGCCATTGTTGAAGCAAACACCTTACTAAGTGGTATTGGCTTTGAAAGTTGTGGACTTGCTGCAGCTCATGCCATCCATAATGGCTTTACCGCATTGCACGGGGACATTCATAGCTTAACTCATGGTGAAAAAGTTGCATACGGAACCTTAACGCAATTGTTCTTAGAAAATAAACCAAAAGCAATGCTTGATAAATTTATTGCCTTCTATCAAGCACTTGAATTGCCAACGACTCTAGCTGAATTAAAACTGGCAGATATTTCTTATGACGAATTATTGAAAGTCGGAAAACTAGCTACACAAGAAGGTGAAACTATCCATCAAATGGCCGAAGATTTTTCAGCCGAAGACGTGACAGATGCTCTGTTTGCGGTAGATGCTTATGTTCGTTCTCTAAAATAGAAAGTTAATAGAGAATTGGATATAAATTCTATTCATTTTGTTAGAGCTCTTTACAGATATCTTCTAAGCATAAAAAGAAAAAGGGGCTGGACAAAAAGTCTGTAATGACTAATATCTATTTTTTAAATCACAAAAGAGTTTTGCGAAAAAGGTTATCAGAAATGAGAACGGTGGCACCGCCGTGAGCCAAGGTCTCACTGGCTTAGCTGTCTACGTGTCTGTAATCGGCTAAAGCCGAAACATTCACTGTACGCCAGCTATGCTTTACACCGTTATTCCTGATAACCTTTTTCGCAAAACTCTTTTGTTTTAATGGCAGTCTGGACTTTTTGCCCAGCCCCTTTTCAGTTTTTAAGTATTATCTGAATAGAAATACTGAAATTTACCAGAAAGTAGTTCCCTTTATTTGCCTTCCCCCAACCCAAGTATGATATGATATCCCTACAGCTAAACGTTTTCAATTATATTTTGAAAGGGAGATTCAAGAATGAAGGGAACAATTGTCATTATCGGAGCGTCTTTTGCAGGAATTTCTTGTGCATTAGAAGCAGCCAATTTATATCCAGAAAGTCACATCATTTTAATTGAAAAAGAAAAAACAATTGGTTTTATTCCAAGTGGCTTAAACTTAACCCTATCTCATAAAGTTACTAGCTTAGATAATGCTCGTTTTATTTCTGCAGACTTGCTCAGAGAAAGGAATATTGACCTTCGTTTGGAGACGATGGTCACAAAAGTCGATGTTAAAAAACGAGAGCTCTCAACGGAATGTCGTGGAATCAAACAAAGGCTACTGTATGATAAGTTGGTTTTAGCCATGGGATCGCATCAAGGGTCGCACCAGATTGAGGGGGCAAATCATCCCTTGGTGGTCTCAACCAAAACCTATGAGGATAGCCTTGAAACGCTTAAAATTGTTCATCAGAGTCAAAGAATTGTCGTTGTTGGTGGCGGACAAATTGGTTTAGAGGCAGCTCAAACCTATCAGAATCTAGGTAAGGATGTGACCTTAATTGAGGCTTTGCCATCTTTAGCCTTTAAATATTTTGATGAAGAGATGATTGCCCCTGTTCAAAAAGCCATGACGCAACAAGGGGTTCAGGTCATAACCAATCGTAGTGTTGTCTCCATTAAAGACAACCTTGATCAATCCACCGTGCCACTAGTGATAGAAACGTCCAATCAAGAAACAATTGAAGCAGATATGGTACTTCTAGGCGTCAACTTAAGACCCAATAGCCATTTGGTTAAGGGGATCTTAGACAGGGATGTGGACAACACCATTCGAGTGGATGACTATTTGCGGACCAGCGACCCACACGTCTTTGCCATTGGCGACTTGATTCGTTTGCCATACGGACTAGACCAAGAGAAATATTATCTTCCTTTAGTTAACCACGCCTTAATCACCGGTCAAATGGCAGCCATAAACTTATTTAAACCGCAAGCACCCTATAAAAAGAGCACTCGGTCTATGGGGACATCCCTCTTTGGCTACTACATGGCTAGTGTTGGCTTAACGCAGGTGGAAGCAGAAACTTGGGGGCCAGTTCATAGCACGATCTTTGTCGGTCGAGGCATGGAGATGGTCTCAGCAGAGAACACAGAAAGTATCACCATAAAGCTGATTACTTCTATAAATACTGGACAAATCCTAGGAGCTCAACTCTATTCAAAAGCCCCTATTTTCCATGTGTCAGATATCTTGTCATTAGCTATTTCGGCTGGCTATAGTGACCAAGATTTGGCCTTGCAGGAGCGGGCTTATGTGGCTGGCTTTACGGATTTGCAAGGAGCTATCTATCAAGCAGCCATGCACTCCTTTGAAGGTAGATTGGCGCAAAGGAGTGATGCTCATGTTGATTGAGGATTTGATGGAAAAGCCGGAACGGGGCTCTTACTCTATCATATTGACTCTTTTATTTGCTAACCAAGCGACGACGATCAAAAAAGTTATGGAAGAAACGGGCTTATCAAGGAGCACCATTTTAAAGTATATTGAACTGATTAATAGCCTACCCCCTATTAACCAACTAGAGCAAATGGAGCTTTCTATAGACTTGCAAGAAGATGCTCTGCAGCTGTCTCTTGGTTTGGCCATCACTCAAAAAGAGATTGCCTACTATTTTTTAAGCCAGTCACCTAAGTACCAGATTATTGACTATATTTTCCAGCACCAGCAATTCACCATCCAAGAATTGGCAGATAACTTATTAATGAGTGATGCTAGTCTGCACCGCCATTTGGCTGGCTTAAATAGTCTCTTGGAAGAGTTTCAGTTGGTCATTAAAAGTGGTAAGCTGCGTGGTCCGGAGCATCAGATTCGTTATTTTTATTATCTTTTCTTCCAAGAATGCTTGCCTAGTCGCTTGTTCAAACCCTTATTGGAGGATTCAGCTATTGAGCAGCAGATTGGTCAGATTTCTCGAATTTTTCAGTGTGAATTTTCAGAGGATGAATTGCTCAAGATTGTTACTTGGCTCCATATTACTAAGAGGAGGTTTCCCAGAAGTCGCAAGAACTTTTCGTCTTTAGAGACCTTGATGCGACCTTATCAAGATCATCGTATCTATCAATTGGTGCGGCAGACGACCTTTCGTTTTTTCAGTCGTTATGCTGTTGAGATGGATGAGGGCGAGGCCATGTGCCAGTTCCTTTTTTTCAAGGTGATGTCAGTCTTGCCGATTGTAACCATGGAGCATTCACTAGGTTATGGCGGTCCCATTATGGATGCTACTACTATGGGCTTGCAAGCCATTAAGCTCTTGGATCCTAGTCAAGATAACTTGAACGAGATAGCCATGTATGAACTAAGTCAGATTACGGGCAAATTGTATTTTTTTACAGGTCATCTTCGGTCACTAGCCAGTGCTCTGGAGGAAGAAAAATCTTCTGTAGAGAGCAATGAAACCTGCATCGGATTATCTACCCAGCTCTTAGATGGGATTTTTAAAGATACGTATACCAATCGTTCACTCTATGATTTGGGGGACTTATACGATTTGAGCCATAAAGAAATCTACAAGGTTTTTACCTATATTTTGGAAAGAGAGCCAAAATTATTGGTGGTTGGTGTAGATTTAATAGGCAGTGTCATTGATAAAAAACGCAATTTACAAAAGTTACGTGCTTCTTTAGAAAAGAATCGTTTTATTGTACTGGAACCATTTGAAGAAGAGGTATCCTATTCCTTAATTATTAGCAATCAAGGTCAGGACAGATTTCAAGAAACTAAAGCCCTTGTTTATCAGCTAAAAAGCAGCCAGGTCATGGATTTTGACATAGAACAGTTGCGAAATCTCATGGAAGAAGTTCTGGCAACGAATTAGTCAAAAATGCAAATACAGTCAGTCCTATCATATTTTTTTGCTTATTCAAAAAATATGATAGGACTTTTTTCTTGAGAAAGGGTAGTATAGAAGTAGAAAGAGAAAGCGATTACTTTGCCAACCAAATAAAAGTAATCAACATTGAGGAGGAAATATCATGGCAGAAGAAAAATATATTATGTCTATTGACCAAGGAACCACTAGTTCTCGGGCAATCATCTTTAACAAAAAAGGTGAAAAAGTAGCCAGTTATCAAAAAGAGTTCCCACAAATTTTCCCTAAGGCTGGCTGGGTAGAACACAATGCTAACCAAATTTGGAATTCAGTCCAATCGGTTATTGCAGGTTCCTTTATCGAAAGTGGCATCAAGCCAACTCAGATTGAAGCTGTTGGGATTACTAACCAACGTGAAACAACGGTAGTCTGGGATAAAGAAACAGGCTTGCCAATCTACAATGCGATTGTTTGGCAATCTCGTCAAACAGCACCATTGGCAGAGCAACTAAAACGTGATGGTTATTCAGAGATGTTCCATGAAAAAACTGGTCTTGTTATCGATGCTTATTTCTCAGCCACTAAAGTTCGTTGGATTTTAGACCACGTTCCTGGCGCTCAAGAAAGAGCTGAAAAAGGGGAATTACTATTTGGAACGATTGATACGTGGTTGGTTTGGAAACTAACAGATGGCGAAGAGCACGTAACAGATTACTCAAATGCTGCCAGAACCATGCTTTACAACATCCGTGATTTAAAATGGGATGATGAAATTCTAGAATTGTTAAACATTCCAAAAGCTATGCTACCAGAAGTAAAATCAAACTCAGAAGTTTATGGAAAAACAAAAGGGTTCCATTTCTATGGTGGCGAAGTTCCGATTGCAGGAATGGCAGGTGACCAACAAGCAGCTCTATTCGGTCAATTAGCTTTTGAGCCAGGAATGGTTAAAAACACTTATGGAACCGGCTCATTTATCATCATGAACACAGGTGACGAGTTCCAGTTGTCTCGCAATAATCTCTTAACTACTATTGGATATGGTATTGATGGCAAGATTCACTATGCCTTAGAAGGGTCTATCTTTGTGGCTGGTAGTGCTATTCAATGGCTACGTGATGGCTTGAAGATGGTGGATAGCTCACCTCAATCAGAAGATTTGGCACGTGCTTCTAAGAGTAACGATGAAGTGTATGTAGTACCAGCCTTTACTGGTTTGGGGGCACCATACTGGAACCCTAACGCACGAGGAGCGGTATTTGGCCTAACACGTGGAACGAGCAAGGAAGACTTCGTGAAAGCTACCCTACAATCTATTGCCTACCAAGTTCGTGACATCATTGATACTATGCAAATTGACTCAGGCATTGAAATTCCAGTGCTTAAAGTTGATGGTGGAGCAGCTATGAACAATGTCTTGATGCAATTCCAAGCAGATATCTTGGGAACAGAGATTGCTCGTTCTAAGAACTTAGAAACTACTGCTTTAGGGGCGGCTTTCTTAGCAGGTTTAGCTGTTGGTTACTGGAAAGATTTAGAAGAATTGAAGACCATCCAATCTGTGGGTGAATCCTTCAAACCAACCATGAACGAAGCACGCAAAGAGCAACTCTACAAAGGCTGGAAGAAAGCTGTCAAAGCGACACAAGTATTCGCCTTAGAGGATGACGAAGAAGAGTACCAAGAAAGTGGGGAATGAGACTATGAAATTTTCAGCTGAAACACGTATATTAGCCATAAAAAAATTACAAGAACGAACTCTAGACCTCCTAATCATCGGAGGAGGCATTACTGGGGCCGGCGTGGCTTTACAAGCAGCAGCTTCAGGTTTAGACACAGGTCTGATTGAAATGCAAGACTTTGCAGAAGGAACAAGTAGCCGTTCCACTAAATTAGTTCACGGAGGTATCCGCTACCTAAAGAACTTTGACATTGAGGTGGTATCGGATACGGTAACGGAAAGAGCTGTGGTCCAACAAATTGCACCACACATTCCTAAACCAGACCCAATGTTGTTGCCGGTTTACGATGAACCAGGCTCAACCTTTAATATGCTACGTGTCAAAGTTGCGATGGACCTCTATGATTCACTAGCAGGAGTAGGCAACACACCAGCAGCAAACTACACCTTGACAGCAGAACAAGTCTTAGAAAGAGAACCTCAACTGAAAAAAGAAGGCTTAGTCGGTGGTGGTGTCTACCTAGACTTTAGAAACAATGATGCACGTCTGGTTATCGAAAATATCAAACGAGCAAATGACGATGGTGCCCTAATCGCTAGCCGCGTCAAAGCAGAAGACTTTTTATTAGATGAGGCTGGCAAAATTATTGGCGTTCGTGCTAAAGATTTATTGACGGGGGAAAGCTTTGAGATTAAGGCCCGTGTGGTTATTAATACTAGTGGTCCATGGAGTGATATCGTTCGTAACATGTCTAGTTCTAAAGAAGCTAGAGACGTTATCAAACAAATGCGACCAACTAAAGGAATCCATTTGGTAGTGGATAAATCAAAATTATCTGTGCCACAACCAACTTACTTCGATACGGGTCTGGGCGATGGCAGAATGGTTTTCGTTATCCCAAGAGAAGAAAAAACTTACTTCGGTACCACAGATACAGACTACACTGGAGACCTAGCCAATCCAAAAGTAACGATGGAAGACGTGGACTATCTCCTACAAGTCGTTAACAATCGCTACCCATCAACGGCTATCACGATTGACGATATTGAAAGTAGCTGGGCAGGCTTGAGACCACTTCTATCTGGTAACAGTGCTTCTGACTATAACGGCGGGAACAGTGGTGCCTTGTCAGACGAAAGTTTCAACCGCTTAGTAGATGTTGTGGGCAACTATCTGGAAGACAAAGCCAGCAGAACCGATGTTGAAATGGTAGCTGGTGAACTAGAAGGCAGTCTATCTGAAAAAGAATTAAACCCTTCTGCTGTTTCAAGAGGAAGCTCCTTAGACGTAGACGATAACGGTTTAGTAACCCTTGCAGGTGGTAAAATCACTGACTACCGTAAGATGGCTGAAGGTGCTATGGCGACTATCTTAAGAATCTTGGATGAACAATTTGACCGCCATTTCCGCTTGATAAACTCAAAAACTTACCCAGTTTCTGGTGGGGAATTGAACCCAGCTAACGTGGATGAAGAGTTAGAAACCTATGCACTACTAGGTGTTAAGAGAGGCTTTGCAAGTGATCAAGCTGTCTACTTAGCTAACCTCTACGGCTCAAATGCACCAAAAGTATTCGCTCTAGCTAGCCAAGTGGAACCAGTAGAAGGCCTAAGCCTAAGCGAAACAGTAGCCCTTCAATACGCAATGCGTGAAGAAATGGCGCTAACACCAGTCGATTACCTCTTGAGAAGAACCAACCACATTTTGTTTATGCGAGATAGCCTAGACCAAATCATTGAGCCAATTGTCAACGAGATGGCTAAATTCTACGGCTGGTCTGACCAAGAGAAAGCGCAAGAACTAGCTCATTTACAAGAAGTACTTGATGAAAACGACTTGGTAGCCTTAAAAGAACAAGTAAAGAATAAATAATAGAAAAGGAAGTGTTAAGATGGGCGCTTTAGGAACAGAGTTATTAGGAGAATTTATTGGGACAGCAGTCTTAATTTTATTAGGAAATGGTGTTGTTGCAGGAGTCTTGCTAAAAGACACTAAGAGCAACAATGCAGGTTGGGTAGCCATTACAATGGGATGGGGGATTGCTGTAGCAGTAGCAGCTTTTATCGCAGGGTTTATGAGCCCAGCACACTTGAACCCAGCCGTATCCATTGGCTTAGCCATTAATGGTAGCTTCCCGTGGGCATCTGTTGGGCCATATATCGTGGCACAATTCTTGGGAGCAATATTTGGAGCATTCCTAGTTTGGCTACAATACAAACCTCACTACGATGTAACAGAAGACAAAGGAGCAATCTTAGGCACCTTTGCAACTGGTCCAGCAATTTACCAACCAGTAGCTAACGTCATCAGTGAAGCAATCGGAACCTTTATCTTAGTATTTGGTATCTTAGCTTTTGGAAAATACGATATGCCAGTTGGCTTAGGAACGCTAGTTGTGGGTACCTTGATTGTAGGTATCGGACTTTCACTAGGTGGAACAACCGGTTACGCTATTAACCCAGCTCGTGACCTAGGACCAAGAATTGCACACTTCTTCCTACCGATGAAAAACAAAGGCAACTCTGACTGGAAATATGCTTGGATTCCAGTAGTTGGCCCAATCTTAGGCGGAGCACTCGCAGGATTGTTGTTTACATTCTTATAAAAGATAAATGAAAAAGCTACAAATCACTTGGTAGACAGGTGGTTTGTAGCTTTTTAGATGTATTGTATTTGAGTCGTTGACCTATCTGTCATAGGCTGCCATGTCTAATCACCTTTGTTTCTATTAGGTGAGTTCAATCTTTTTAAATAATTTTTTCAAAAAAAAAAAGAAATTTTATTTAGGATATCATTTAAATATTGAGAGTGATGTGGTAAAATAAGAAAAAGTTAGAAAGGAGGATATTTTGAAAAAAGTTAAAAATATTTTAGGCTTTCTTCTCCTTATATGTATTTTATTAGGTTTGTTCTATATATCTACCCAGTTAGAAGAAACTGCCATGGAAAGCGTATCTGGAAAACAAGAAGAGTTATCTCGACAAACGAACAAACATTCTGATGTATATGCTTGGTTGACAGTAGAAGGAACTAGGATTGATTACCCTATTATACAACATTTAAGTGATGATAGTTACTATTTGAGCCACGATATTGATGGACAACCTACTAAATATGGCGCTATTTTTACGGAAAGGATTAACAATCAGTCTTTTGATGATCCAGTAACCATTGTTTATGGTCATGCTATGCGGGATGATGCTATGTTTGGTAGCTTGAAAAATTTTTCAGAACAAGAAACCTTTGATACCTTTCGCACCATCCAAGTGACTACTAAAGAAGGTCAGTATACCTACGACATCTTTGCGGCATACACCTATACGGATGAGCATTTGTTTTATACCTATCACTTGGATAAACAGGGCAAACTTGTTCAGTATATCTCAAATGTTGAGCAAATTAGTCAAGAGTATGGCGGTTATTACCGAAAGATAGACTTTATTAGCGGAAAAGATAAATTATTAATCTTATCAACATGTGACCTACAGCTTGATGGAAGTCGATTTGTGGTTCATGCTATACGAAGAGGAGGTTGAGTAGGTATTATGTGAAATAGATGTCTTTCACAATTAAATAGACGTCCTACTAGGTTGTTAGGCGGGCAATATACAACTCAAAAAAGGAGGAAAGGAACTGTAATGACGGTTATCAAAGAACACAGACATTTTAGCGTTTTGGCATTCGGGTTCATTTGTTTTGGGTTAGGGCAACGTCTTTTAGGAGTCGGCATCGTTCAACCCTTAGTCCAAAATAGACAATACTCAATGATTTTAGGAATAGTAGGAGGACTATTGTTCATTTTCGGAGGCACCTTATTGCTGAAGGTAGCCATCTGGTTTATTAAAAACTACAATCAAGAAAATCGTGTGCTAAAAATAATTGCTTATGGCCTAGCGAGCTCTATCTTACTAGCGTTAATCATGGGACTGCTTGGACAATTTTTATATGATCAGCGTGTAGCCGATTATCAAAGCCTGAAAACTGTTATATGGTCTATTAGTGCTATTGGTCAAACAACCATTAAACTAGTCACGCTATATGCTCTCATCATATGTTATCAAGGCAAGATGTTTTCATGGAAGGAAAAGTCCCTAAAACATCTCGTTTTGTTAGGGGTTATTGTAGCCATAGCGGTTATAGGCATTAGCTTATTGGTACCGCAACTAGCAATAGTCGTTCAATACATAATGGACACGTTATTGCTACTGGGAACTATTTACTACGGGATATTCATAAAAAAAGAAAAGGAATAAGACTAGATATGAAAAAATTACGACAGATAAATACATGGCTAATGTTGATAATCATGACTATCTCAAATAGCCCACTAATGTATGCAGAAGAGTTGAACCAAGCTATAGAAAGTAGCCAAGCACAAAGTTATCACCAACAATCCGTCAATCAAGCGCAAGAAATGACAGTAGATAGCACAGTGGAAAGTAGTGTTGACAGTAGCACTACTACTCCTGAAGTAAACTCTAGCCCAACGAATGAAAGTACAGTCATCCCACCAACAGAAGACAGTACTTTTTCTAGCACAAGGGAGTCTATTGAACCAACCGGGGATGCCATCCAACAGCCCCAGGTTTCTAAAGAAGGACTTAGTCAAGAAGAGACAGCACTGCGCAATCAGTACGGCAATCCCATTATAGAAAGCGGGCAGGAGCAGCTTTACCGAGTGGATGAAACAAATTTTGTTACTCACATTGGGACTAGTGTTAAAACCTTTATTAACAACAATGGTGTCGAAGTTCCAGTAGATTTAACTCTAGTAACGCATCATGAAGATGGCAAACAGGTCTATAAGCCAAAAGATAGCCCTGTTGAAGTTGTTCTGCCAAGTAATGTGGATGAAAAGACAACGATTGATGTGACCCACGAAGATAAAAGTATTTCTATTTATCCTTTAGATAAACCTTATGAAAATGCGACTGTACAAGAGAATGCCATTCTGTATAACAATGTTGATGGAACAACTGATGTGCAATATACAGTCCAATCAAATGGTGTCAAAGAAGAGATTGTTCTAACCAAATGGGAGGGCAAACATCGCTTTTCTTATGGGCTTGATGCAGGCCAGTATGATGTATCTCTAGACAACAATCAGGTATTAGTCAAAGAAAAAGGAAAACAGACGGTTATCTTTGTTCTAACCGCACCACTTATGGTGGATCAGGCTGGAGTAACTAGCAAAGATCTTCAAATGGAATTATCTAAAACAGATAGTCACTATCAAGTAACCATTGTTGCTAGCAGTGATTGGTTATCCGCTAACGAACGTCAGTACCCTGTTCGGATTGACCCAACCATTACCATTCCACGAGAAAATATTCTTGATTCGGTAACCAGTACGGTTCACGGTCAATACCAGGGGATATCCTATGGCTATGTAGGCTACATGACCGTTGATTTAATGGGAATGACAGATGTTCCTTTCGTTAAAGACATCGGTCGTAGCCGCATGTATTTCAAAATTAATTATGATTTCAAGAAAAATATACCGGCAGAAGCAAAAATTGATAGTGCTACGCTAAACTTATATGAATATACAGCACCAGGGAATCAAGGAACCCAGTTTGGTGCTTACCGCTTAACAGAAGACTTTAATATTAATACGATCACTTGGAATTCATCGGTTAACCTAGGTAGAGAGATAGCTGGTGAAAAAGCTATTAGTGGCAAAAAGATTGGCATGCATAACTTTGATATCCGTGAGACCGTCAATGGCTGGGTTCAAGGCCTATATCCTAATTACGGCTTGGTAGTTGCTGCAACAGATGAAAGTGCGGATGGTGCTGCCTTTTATACTACCGAAGCCACGGCAGCCAATGCAGGCCAGATTGGCTTTACACCGGATAAGGCTCCAAGTGTCACCATTAACTGGTCTATTCCAGACCCGGTAAATGTTAACTATGCCATTGGGAACACAACCATTCACTTACGCACCATGGTGAAGACTGATAAAACAGGTAAATTACAATTCAAAGGTGTTTTCGCAGATGGCTTAACAACTCCGGGAGCGGTGCTTACCTATTCTCTTAGTGATTTTGAAAAGAATTACATGGGACAAAGTCTAGCTAGCTTTTCTTATAAATACCCTGATACTAGTCCTTTTATAGCAGCCTTTGAAAAAGGAAGCACACAGTATAAGGACAAATTATCGAACTGGCAAACGGCTGTTCCATTTACTGATCCGGAATTAAACAAGCTCTATACGATTGATGCTGTGAGTCAAAAAGACGGACAAAGCAGTGGTAAGAAATCCAGTGACAGCTTTATCATCTATAAGGTGACGCAGTTCGATACACTTCCGAAGATTGCTGCCTATTATGGTGTAGCACTAGATCAGCTAGCTAGTGATAACCGGATTCAAGACATGCTAGTAACCAAGAACAATACGCTCTTTATTCGTAACCCTAAGAAAAATGCTGATAAGCCATACAACCCACCTGCTTTGACGGATGGGACGAAAGCAACGATTGACACCTTATTGATGGGGCGTGGCCTGCATTGTGAATTTGGCTTTGAGCCGATCAACTTAAATACGGGAAATTTCTACCTTGATCGAACCGATGTGAGCATTCCAGATCTAAACGGCAAATTCGACATCGTTCGTGCTTATAATTCTAAAGCGGCAGGTATCAATAGTCTCTTTGGACGAGGGTGGTCATTCGCTTACAATGAGCAGTTAAGTAGTGATGAAGAGGGTAACCTGTACTATACTCGTACGGATGGTTCCATTCTTACCTTCACCAAAGAAGGAGACCACTACAAGTCTCCAGCAGGATATGACTTAAACATAAGTGTCAAAGAAGTTGAGACCAAGAAAGCAGACTTTGGGGATGGAGAAGAAGACTACAGTGTTAAAGAGTACCACATCACAGATGCTAAGCAACAAGAGAAAGTATTTAACTTTTACGGTTTACTAATCCGACAAACCGATGAAAAAGGTAACCAAACCAGCCTAAGCTACAATGAAAATGGGCAGCTGACAAGCATTAGCTCTCCAAGTGGTCTTGCTTATCACATTACTATGACGGAAGAAGGCACGATTGGTTCAATTGGTTTACCAAATGGTGCAACACTATCCTATGAATATGATGAGAATACCAACTTAGTTGCTTATACAGATGCCACAGGTGTCGTGACTCGCTATGACTATGATGATAAAGGCCTTATGACGGCTTGGTATGATGGAAATGGCACTAAGGTCGTGGAGAATGTCTATGATGATATGGGACGTGTGACCCAACAAACGGATGGAACGGGCGCAGTATCAACCCTTGCCTATAGTGAGGGGCAGACCATTACGACAGATGCCAATGGCCAAAAAACAATCTACTCTTATGACCAGCAATACCGTACCAGACAGATTGCCTACCCAGACGGAAGCACCGTCACAAAAGCTTATGACGATGCCAATCGTTTGGTTAGCACGACCAATGAAGCTGGACAAACAAGTAGCTTTAGCTATGATGCGAATGGCAATCTTCTGACAGAAACTCGTTTTGATGGTGCAGTAAAAACGTCAACCTATGATGAGAAGAACCATCTATTGTCGGTGACAGACTTTGATGGGACAAGCACAAGCCATAGCTATGATAGCCACGGAAACTTATTGAAGACAAGTCTAGCCGATGGGACATCAATTACCTATACCGTTGATCAACAAGGTCGAATCCTTACTACCACAGATGCCTTGGGAAGTAGCACCACTTATGCCTACACAGGTGCCAATCTGATCCAAATTGTCAACCCACTTGGAGGGAGTTCAAGTCTAGCTTATAATGCACATGGACAAGTAGTTTCTATAACCAATCCACTAGGTGGCGTAACAAGCTATAGCTATGACGCTGAAGGTCGGAAAACAGGTCAGACAGATGCAGATGGTGTTCATCAAAGCTATGTCTTTGACCAAGCCGGACAGGTCATTGCAGTTACAGAGGGCAATGGCAATACCTCAACCTTTGCCTATGATGCTTTCGGGCGGAAAATATCTGCCACAAACGGTGAAGGAGGAACCTATACCTACAGCTATGATGGGGTGGGGAACAGGCTAAGCCTAACCGATGCACAAGGCCAGACTACCACCTACAGCTATGACTCTAGAGGACGTCTCTTAACGGAAACAGATGCACTCGGACAAGTGCTTAGCTACAGTAGAGATGTCCTTGGACGGGTATTAACAAGAACCAATCAGGCAGGACAGAGCAGTAGCATTGTTTATGACGACAGAAATAACCAGATAGCAAAAATTACAGATTCTCTCGGGCAAATTACAGAGAACAGCTATAATGCTTCGGGCCAGTTGACTAAGGTTTCTTATCCGATTGGAACGAGTACGGAAAGCACTTATGATGCCATGGGTCGTGTATTAAGCTATCAGGATGAAGCCGGTCAACTAGTGACCTATAGCTATGATGCTGTAGGGAATAAGCTGAGCGAAACACTGGGAGACCGCACCACAGCCTATGCCTATGATGCAGCTGGAAATGTCACGCAGGTCATCTACCCAGACAAAAGCACCGTTAGCTATAGCTATGACACCATGGGAAATGTTTTGACTTTTGTTGATGCCAAAGGAAACAAAACCACCTATGACTATAGTGTCGCCGGTCGTTTAACAAGAACAACAGACCCTCTAGGGCAACAAACCAGTGTCACTTATGACAGTAACGGCAATCAAAGCACCGTTACAGACGCAGCGGGTTATACAGCTACTAGTACCTATAATGGCCAAAATCAAGTCAGCCAAATCACAGATGGTTTAGGCAATACCACAAGCTTTAGTTATAATCAGATGGAACAATTGACTGAAATAACAGATGCCTTAGGTGGTAAAACGCAATACAGCTATAATGCACTAGGCTATCCGATTCAAGTGATGGATGCCAACAACAATAGCACGCAAATAAGCTATACAGCAACGGCTCAAGTAAAGGAAGTCATCACTGCAGATGGGATGACCATTACCAATGAGTATGACGCCTTAGATCGCTTGGTAAAACAAAGCAAATCTAGTGGTTTAATAACAGATTACAGCTATGATGCAGCTAATCGCCTTGTTTCAGCTAAGGATAACCAAGGGCTGGATGAAAGCTATACCTATGACAATGCCGGCAACCGTATCACAACAACCAATAGCTTGGGCCAAGTGACCTCTTATAGCTATGATAGCTACCAGCAATTGATTAAAACAACCTATGCAGATGGAAGCAGCCAAAGCTTTACCTATGATAGTATGGGAAACCTTGCAACATCAACCGATGTGGAGGGGCATACCAAAACCTATCACTATGAGGCTAGTGGCAACTTAATCAAAACCATTGACCATCTAGAAAGAGAAACTAGCTATGATTACGATGCCCTAAACCGAGTAGTAACAGAAACGGATCCCCAAGGAAATCAAGTTCGTTACGAGTACGATCTGCTAGGTAACCTGGCCAAGATTACGGACGCAAATGGACATAGTAGTCAATATGGCTATGATGCCAACCAGCATTTGGTGCTCTACACAGATCCTAAAGGCAACCAGACTGCGCTGAAATACGATCCACTCGGCCGCTTAACAGAAACCGTTGCTCCAACGGGTGCTAAACAAAGCTTTCAGTATGATGCGGTCGGTAATACCTTGTCGACCACAAGCGGTGAAGGCCATACCACGCACTACCTTTACGATGCCATGAACCGTATCGCAAGAGTGACCAAACCAACAGGCGGTCAAAGCTCCTTCACCTATGATGCTACAGGTAGCCTAGCAACAGAAACAGATCCTAATGGAGGCGTAACGGCTTATACCAATGACCTTTATGGTCGGGCAACCAAGCGTACCCTACCAAATGAAGCCAGCTTTACCTATAGCTATGATGCCCTAGGTCGCTTATCTGAACAAACAGCTCAACAAGGCTTGTCAAAAACCTATAGCTATGATGTCTTAGGCAACCTGATTCAAGAAACTGATCAATCAGATCGTACTAGCCACTACACCTATGATGTGGCAGGGCGTCTCTTAAAAGAGAAGAATGCCCTTGACTTGGAAACGAGCTATAGCTATGACAAAGCGGGGAATCTGGCGACCATCACAACACCAAGCGGCGCCAAGACAAATCTAAATTACACTAAGCTAGATCAGCTAAAAACCGTTACCAGTCCAACAGGCCGTAAAACAGACCTGAATTATGATCCAGTGGGACAATTAACCAAGCGTACGATCAATGGCAAACGTGAGGAAACCTATGCCTATGACCCAAATGGGAATCTAACCAAGATGGTCAATGCCCTAGGCCAAACGAAAAGCAATCAGTATGACGCTTTGGACCGATTGACCTCTGAGACCGATACCGCTGGTCAAACAAGACATTATCAATATGACAATGATGACCGTATGACTAAGGTAACCACCGCTGCAGGTGCTGTAGCCAACATGACCTATGATGGCAATGGCAATCTCTTAAGCCTAACATCTGGTAGCCAACGCATTAGCAGTTACACCTATGATCAAAAGGATCAATTGATAACCGCTACTAAAGGGATAGGTGATAAGGCGTCGACCTCAAGCTATACCTATGATACTGTAGGCAATATGACATCTGTCACTAACGGCAATGGTCAAGTCACCAAGTACAAGTATGACCAATTGTCCAATATCGTTGAGCGGATGAATAGCCTTGGAGATGTCGAAAGCTATAGCTATGATATCAATAACCGCATCTCTAAGGTTACGAAGGCAGATAGCAAAACCATCACCTACGATTACAATAAATTGGATCAGCTCCTCACAAGAAAGTATTCAGAAAAAACGGAAGGACAAGTGCTTTACACCTATGATGCGGATGGTCGCCGTGTCTCTATGAATGATCTGATCGGTAAGACCAACTACGCTTACAATGATGAAGGTGAGATAAGTGGTCTTCGTCAAGGAGATGGCAGTCTTATCCAGTATAGCTATGACGAATATGGCAATCTTGAGAAGTTGACCTACCCAGATGGGAGCGAGGTTCATTATGCCTATGACGAGCTAGATAGACTGATACAAGTCACAGATAAAGAAGGAAAAGTCACTAGCTACGACTACAATGAAGCAGGAGATATGGTAGCAATCAAACGTGGCGATGGCAGTTCAAGTGCCTTGACCTATGATCTAGGTCACCGAGTTAGCCAAATGACGCACCGAGATAAGCATGGTGAAACCATCTCCAGCTATGCCTATGAATATGATGATGGCAACTACATCAGTAAAGAAACCATCACACAAGACGGGCAAACCATGATTCAAGACTACACCTATGACAGTCTTGGACAGTTAGCTAGCATGAAGGTCATGGATAAGTCTGACAAAGAACTAGCCAGCTTTGCCTATAGCTATGACTTGGCAGGAAACAAGCTGACCAGTACAGAGACTGTAGGAGACCAAGAGCAGGTAAGCCACTTCACTTATGATGACAATAACCGACTGGTAGAATTGAAGACGGGTGATAAAGCCATCACCTACACCTACGATCAGAACGGAAATCGTATCCAGCAATCCGAAGGTGATGAGAAACTAGATTATATCTACGATACGGAGAACCGACTCTTAGCTGTCAAACAAAAAGAAGGCTTACTATTCGCCGCACTTTACGATGGGGAAGATAATCGAGTCTTTACAGCTAGCCGTACTGAAGCCACCAATACCTACCAGCTCTTTAAGCGCCAAGAAAAAGTCACCTCACCTTATACAGCTCCTAGTGGGGAAGGCCACTCTGCCTTCTGGTATGGCTTTACCCAAAACGTAATCCAATTCTTCTCTAGCTTTGGGACTAGTCAGGGCTACGATTGGCGAGACACCTATGACACCATCTCTACGGCTTATCATCAGAAGGTAGCCAAAGATCAAGCCAGTCAAGAAGGAATTCTAGTCAACCCGCCAGCCATAGACCAAGTACCCGGTCGTGATGAGATCCAGTATGCCAGCAAGGCACAAGAAGTCCTTATCCCTTATACCACTAAAACCGACACCTACAATTACTATGAAGTTCGCAACTACGTCAACGATGTCAATCAAGAAAACACGCAAGTCCTTCAAACCTATGATGACCAGCTAAAGGAACGAGAGACCTACACGTATGGCCAAGGACGAATTAGCTACCTAAACCATCAAACCAATACCAGCTACAACTACCAAAGCAATCTATCCGGTAGTGTGACAGGCTTAACCCAAGATGGGACAGCAGTGGCTTCAAGCACCTATAGTATTTATGGCAACCGAACCAAGAGCACCGATACGACTGGTAACCCATTCGCCTATAACGGTGAAGCCCGTGACAGCACAGGTCTTGACTACCTAAGAGCCAGATACTATGATAGTGTCGCAGGTACTTTTTTAAGTCAAGATAGCTACCCCGGAAAACAAAGCGACCCTCTTACTCAAAACGGCTATGCCTATGTGTCTAATAACCCAATCAATTACACCGACCCAAGTGGTCACTTCTTGAAAGGGCTAGTCAATGGGGCCAAAAAGCTCTGGAACGGTGCAAAACAAGTCGCTACCAAAACATGGAATACCGTCAAGACGGTAGCCAATAATGCTTGGAACGGGGTCAAACGAGTTGCCCAAAACACATGGAACGGCGTTAAAAAAGCAGCGTCCAACGTCTGGAACGGTGTTAAGGCTGTTGCTAACAATGTCTGGTCAGGCACCAAACAAGTAGCTCATAGCGCCAAAACCTATATCAGCAACACTGCCAAAGCAGTCTATAGCGGAGCCCAGCAAGCCTATAAAGGCGCTAGTAATTATGTCGTACAGAAATACCAGCAAACCCAACAAACAGTAACTAATGCTTGGCAAGAAGCCAAAGCCACTGGACAATCCGTCTACAACTGGGGTGTGTCAAAAACCAGAGAAGCAGCAAATATCGGTCGTAACTGGACGAAAGCTCTTGAAGAGACCATTACACATGTGTGTAAGGTAGCTGAATCTGTGGCTGAAAGCACTGTTGAATTTATGAAGAATGTGGACTGGAAAACCGTAGGAATTGTGACAGCGGCGACAGTGACAGCCATAGTAGCGACAGCTGTAACGGCTGGAGCAGCACCAGTACTATTAGGGATAAGTGGACTTGGGCTAACAGGTAGTTCAGCCACCATATCTACAATGATCGTTAGTGCCCTAAGTGGAGCGGCGGGATCTGTAAGTTATAAACTGACGGAAGGAGCTTTATCTGGTCAAGATAATAAAACGATATTAAAGAATGTAGGAAATGCTTTAATTTTAGGTAGTTTAACCGGAGGTGCCCTAGGTTTCTTGGGTAGCGCAGTTAACAACATTTCGAATCCAATTTCCTATTATGCAGCAGATACCATAGGAGAAACAGTGATTGATACCGTTGGAGATGCAGCAAAAGGTGGGAAGATTACCCTAGAAAGTATCGGGACAAGCCTATTGATTAATGCAGTAACTGAGGGCATTTCAAGTAGCATGGTAAAAGGTCCAAAGGCAGAAGTTGAAGTGCCACCGGCTAAACAGAATTTTTGGAATGGTGAAACTAGTATCCCCAATAGTTCAAAAAATAGTGCTCAATACCAAAAATATAAAAAAGAGTTGGTAAAAGGTGATGTACTTGAAAATTCAAAATCTATTATATCTGGTTCTAATTTAAAGGATACAAAGGTAATTTCTGAACTTACTAAAAATGGAGATTCGATACTAGATTGGGCAAAAATGGAGTCTATATATAGTTATGAAACTTCTATGGGGAAAGGTAAAATTCACTACTATCAAAATTTAAAAACTGGTGAATTTAGTCTTTATGATTTGAAAATGAAAGTTCCAATTCCAAAAGATATCAAAATTAGGAATGGACTGTCTGATGATTTTTGGATTATAGATTTAGATAATAATTTTATACCTAAGGAGGTCAGATAGTATGCTTGTAAAAGCAATTTCTAATAAAAAACGTAGAGATATTACTATTAACAAGATATATCCCGTTATTATAAAAGAAGATAATGACATTAGAATAATAGATGATTTTGGTGGGTTATCTATATATGAACTAGATGATTTCCAAGTTTATAAAAAAAATATTAACTCATATACTAAGTATAGGGATTCTTTAGTATATAGTTTAATTGACTATCCATCTTTTTTAGAAAATTATTATAACGATAATAAAAAAGCTATGAGTGATGTAGTTAATAGTCAAATAAATATATTTGAAGAAGATTTAAACGCAGAAGAACTTGAGGGGGTTATTAAATCAGAAAATTATTCAAGTTATGAAAAAATTGTATTTATTGAGGCGGTAAAAAATAAGTTAACAAATGAATTAGCAAGATCATTGGCTAATTATTTACAAAAAAAGTACCAGATAGAACAAGAGTTACTATTGCCTATTTGTAAACTTCTATCTAAATATCAAATTCAAGAGGTTTATGATTTGTTTTTAAATATTATGTTTGATAATACAATGAATAATGAGTCAGTACAAAATATAATTATTGAATATTTTAATAGTTATTATGAAAAATGAAAAAGAAAAATTAAACAGTTAGATTGTTATAAAAGGGCTGTGTCAAAAACCAGAGAAGCAGCAAATATCGGTCGTAACTGGACCAAAGCCCTTGAAGAAACCATTACACATGTGTGTAAGGTAGCCGAATCTGTGGCTGAAAGCACTGTTGAATTCATGAAGAACGTGGACTGGAAGAAGGTAGGTGTTGCCGCAGCAATCGTCACCTCAGTTGTGGTAACCGTAGCTACAGCAGGAGCCGCCGCACCTGTTATAGCAAGCCTAGCCGGAGGGTTGGGACTAAGTAGTACCGCTACCGCCATCCTAACCACAATGGGACTTGGTGCAATCAGTACCGCAGCGGGAAGTGGAAGCCATGCCTTAGTAGATGGCATCTTCAGCGGTAAAGATGGCA
Source organism: Granulicatella seriolae (assembly GCF_024543085.1). Taxonomy (GTDB): domain Bacteria; phylum Bacillota; class Bacilli; order Lactobacillales; family Aerococcaceae; genus Granulicatella; species Granulicatella seriolae. The sequence goes on along the minus strand of NZ_JANHNZ010000002.1, from coordinate 244,751 downwards.
AAACCATCACAGGAAACGTATTGAAAGCCATGCTGATTGGGACGATAACAGGAGGCTTAATAGGAGGTTTAGGTGGCGTAGCCGCTAATGCGACAAAACCACTCATTCAGTACACGACCAAAGTAGCTGGAGAAACGGTTATTGATACCTTTAGAGATGTTCTAGAAGGCAATGACATTACTCTATCCAGTGTAGGAATGAATCTCGTGCTCAATGCAGTGACCGAGAATGTTCCTAGTAAAGCAACCAAAGGGTCTCAAGCAAAAGTGGAAGTTCCACCGACTAAGTCATTTGCCGGAGAAGATGTTCTACAGGGGGTTAGTAAGGGAACCAGTGGAGTTGAAACAACTGCCAAGGACTTATCGCAATTTGAAAAGCTAAAAGGAGAATATGCTTCTAAAGAAATACCTAATGCTGATAGAATTTGGAGTGGATTGAAAGACGACCCAAGTCATAGAGCTGCAAGTTTTATAACAGAAGAACAGCTTGCAAAAGGAAGAATCATGAGTTTTACTGGTAGCGATAATAAATCTTACTCTATACTTCAAACAAGTGGAGGTTTTAATGGACTAGATGGTATATATGAATATACTTTAGATTCAACAGGAAAAATAACTCATCAAAGATTTATTGAGGGTGGCAAAATAACAGGGTTCCCAAATCAAAAAGTTCCTAAAGGAGGGTATTAAATTTGAGTAACAAGTATGATTTTTTTAACTTTTCTCAAACAAAGACTAGTTGGCTCTGGCAAGAAATACTATATGGGATGGAGAACAAAATACTTACCCGAAGTGATGTTATAAATTATGCTACACGTATTCTTGATGAAGATATACTAGGGTTTGATTGGGTGCTAAAAATAGTGATAGCTAAGGATTATGAAGATATTTTACCGTATATCCATGAATTGATTGATTTAGAAGATGATGAAGATACTAGTATAATACTAGACAGATGGAGATACGCCATATTAAAAGAATTATATTCTAAGAAATCTAATTATGAAGATTTTAACGGGAAAGTTGAAGAAATCTATGCTGATTTTGATTATCCTGAAGATATGTCTGGACTTATTGGATATATGCCTTTAGTAGGTGGAAAAACTATGGAAGAATCTTGGCAAGGATATTTAACTAGTTCTGAGAAAAAATTGAAAATAAATAGAAAAAGGCACGTTACTATTCGACAGGAATCGAAAAAATAGATCATAGATTAGTGAGCGTAGCCATACTAATCAAAGTATCAATAGCTATCAAAAAATATTCATATGATTTAGTACATTTTAATAATTAATACGGAGAGCATTTCGAATAAGGGTTAGTAGCTCTGATTTGAAATGCTCTTTCAATGTTTATCTATTAAGTGGTAGTCATAAAGAAAGCAAAACTTATCAAGAAGGAATTCTCCCGACTTTTGCACTTACAGGAAAAAATAAGTCGACAAACACCTACAGCCACAAGGGTTACACAAAATATAATCAATTAACACTTGTATATATACAGTAGTTTTGCTATAATGGTTAAATAGAAGTTTTGTATATAAATTTACTATTTTTTGATAAAAAAGCTAATTTATCATATGATTTTTGATAAATTTATCCTATAAGATATAAGTATTTATCAAATTTAGATGCATAAAATTATTATTTCATTTGAGAAAACAGAGTAATTTTGACTGAAGACTATGTAAAAATATTGAAAATGAAATGAATTCCTCATTGATGACATTAAAAACTTGAAAAAACTGTATATATACTCTTAAAAAAATAAAAACACCACTAAACCCCTTTAGTAACAAGGGGTTTGGTGGTGTTTTCTTTCATTCAAGTGCAAAAGTCGGGAGAAAGCAAAACTTATCAAGAAGGAATTCTAGTCAACCCACCAGCCATAGATCAAGTGCCCGGTCGTGATGAGATTCAGTATGCCATCAAGGTACAAGAAGTTCTTATCCCTTACACCACTAAAACCGACACCTACAATTACTATGAAGTTCGCAACTACGTCAACGATGTCAATCAAGAAAACACACAAATCCTTCAAACCTACGATGACCAGCTAAAGGAACGAGAGACCTACACGTATGGACAAGGACGAATTAGCTACCTAAACCATCAAATCAATACCAGCTACAGCTACCAAAGCAATCTATCCGGTAGCGTGACAGGCTTAACCCAAGATGGCACAGCAGTGGCTTCAAGTACCTATGGTAACCGAACCAAGAGCACAGAAAAGATGTTGAAAGTTAGCGCTAAAAAAGAACCCGAAATCTAGGCAATAAATACCAGATTTCGGGTTCTAAAAAGTTATACGTATTTAGTGGCTCTTTTACAGATTAACCCGAGGCTTAATCCGCAAAGCGATCACAATAGCCAAGACAGCTTTAGCTAAGTCTGGAAGAATGAATGGAATTAAACCAGCATTTAAAATAGCCATTAATCCCATATCTAAGCCTTTGACTTGTAGCAAGATGTAAGCCATATAAGGAAGTCCAATCAAATAGAGGATAACTTCACCAATAATAGCAATCACTAATAGGTTAAGGAAAGTAGCTTTGGATAGTCTTCTAACGGCTAGTGAGATAACGAATGCCATAACCATAAAGCCTAGAATAAAACCAAACGTTGGGCTTAGGAAAAGTGCAATCCCGCCACCCAAGATAAATTGCAAGAAGAAGTGGATAAGTTGAGATAGGAAGGCTGCTGTTGGAGACAATAGAATCCCAGCCATAATAACAACTGCAGTTTGCAGAGTGAAAGGAACTGGTCCGATAGGAAGTCTAATAAGTCCTGCTACATAGGTTAAAGTAGCGAATAAGGCGGTTAATACCAATAGATAGGTTGAAAATTTATTTTTTGTAGTTGTTGACATAGTGTAACTCCTTAATAGTTAGATTGATAAAGCTTATAAAAAATTCCGAATACTAACTTCCCCGTAAGAAAGTTCATGTTGCTGCTGGTCATGGTCTTCAACGATTAAATGACCCTGGTCGTTAATGGAACGAGCAAATGCTTGAAATTCTCGGTTACCTTGAATGACGGTAACTTCTTTTCCTAATACAATAGAGCGCTGACGATAGTCCTCCAAAACCGTTTTAGCATCAAGCTGATGATAAAGTGACATCCATTCGTTTAAAATGTTGACAGCCAATTGGTTACGGCTGAAGTCAGCTGATTTGCCTTCAAAAATCGACCCCACTACGGAACGTAGCTCTTCAGGTAACTCTTCTTTAGGTGGATAAACATTCAGACCAATTCCTATAATCAAGGCGACTACTTCCTGTGATTCCAAGTCAGTGACAGCCTCAGTGAGAATGCCAGCAATTTTTTTGCCGCCCATATAGATGTCGTTCACCCATTTGATGCCAACGGGTAGAGTGGTTACCGACTCGATAGCCTTAGCCACCGCTACGGCAGTTGCAGCCGTCATTAGGCTCATGTCTTCTAGAGAACTGTTGGGAAATAGACATATAGTCATGTACAAACCGGTTTGAGCTGGTGAAAAGAAAGGACGACCAACTCGGCCTCGTCCAAGAGTTTGTTCCTCCGAAATGAATATCTTCGGCCTTCGACTTTGTCCGTTATTGGCATAAGCTTTAGCTTGGGTATTGGTCGAATCGATGGTTTTGAAACATTCTAGATCCCAGTCATCAAATAACGAAGATAAGTTCTTACGAATAGTAGCTTCGTGCAACCAATCTGATGAATCGGCTAATCGATAGCCCAAGTTTGGAGCAGACTCAATCACATAACCTTCTTGACGCAAACTTTGAATAGCTTTCCAGATGGCATTGCGAGACAAGTTCAAGTCATCCGCCAATTTTTGTCCGGATATGGGACTGTCACGATGAGCTTCCAAGTAAGTCAATACCTGCTGACGTGTGTTCATACCATGTAACACCTCCTAGTTAAATTAAAAGCAAATTCAGTTAACAAATGAGCTAGCTGACAGCTTTCATTTTGTAGAACTAAAATCAGTTTACGAGCACAAACAATCATTGTCAACTAAAACTTACAAATAGGTTGACAACGGTGAGTCTAGAGCGCCTTAACTTTCCTAAATAAAAGTCACAAACATGGACAAATCAGGCCCAAATAAGCTATTCTTATAGTAGAAAAGATTCTTTAATTATGTAGATTAAATGTCCTCTATAGAAGTTTTGTCACCTTTATGATTGATTTTTTTTAAAAATTCTGTATGATAGATAAGAATCTGAAAGTAATTCTCACCCATTTCGCAGATTGAATTCAAACAAAGTGCTGCAAGAAGCTATATCATAATAAAGGCAGACCAGTATGAAAGGAAATGTATCTAATGAAAAATATTGTAATTGAGGGCGGCAAAACTCTCCGCGGGGAAGTAATGATTAGTGGGGCAAAAAATAGTACGGTTGCTTTAATCCCAGCAGCTATTTTAGCTAACGAACCCGTTATTTTGGATGGTGTGCCAGAAATCCAAGACGTTTATGCCTTGATTGATATTCTGAAAGACTATCATGTTGATGTGACCTTTGAGGATAACACACTAACCATTGACCCGACCAATATGGTTTCCATTCCAATGCCAACTGGCAAGATAAAGAGCATGCGTGCTTCATACTATTTTATGGGGGCAACTTTGGCTAAGTTTGGCGAAGGGGTGGTGGGGCTTCCGGGAGGCTGCTTCTTAGGCCCGCGCCCTATCGATCAACATATCAAAGGATTTGAGGCTCTAGGAGCAAATGTAACCAATGAGATGGGCGCTATTTACCTATCTGCCAAAGAAAAAGGCTTAGAAGGTGCACGTATCTATATGGACGTTGTTTCTATCGGTGCCACCATCAATGTTCTCCTAGCAGCCGTCCGTGCAAATGGCAAGACCATCATTGAAAATGCAGCTCGTGAACCTGAAATTATTGATGTAGTAACCCTACTAAATAAAATGGGGGCTAACATTAAAGGTGCTGGAACTAGTGTCATCCGTATTGAAGGGGTGGACCAATTACATGGTTGCCGTCATACCATTATCCCAGACCGTATCGAAGCAGGTACCTACCTATCTATTGCAGCAGCAGTAGGAGATGGTGTCCTAGTTAAAAATGTTATCTTTGAACACATTGAAGGCTTAATCGCTAAGATGGACGAAATGGGTGTCAATATGGAGATTGGTGAGGAAGACATTTTGGTCAAAGCTTCACCAAACCTAAAAGCAGTCAATATCAAGACCTTGCCTTATCCAGGTTTTGCAACTGATTTGCAACAGCCACTAACACCACTCTTGATTAAAGCTGTTGGGCAAGCACGCATCGTGGATACCATTTATCCAAAACGTGTGAACCATATCCCGGAACTTAAGCGTATGGGAGCTGATGCCCGTGTTGAAAATGATGTCATTACCTTGGTTGGCCCAAGTAAATTAAAGGGCTGTGAAGTTTCAGCCAGTGACTTACGTGCCGGAGCTTGTCTAGTAATTGCTGGTTTGATGGCTGAGGGAACGACGACCATTTCCAATGTGGATCATATCTTAAGAGGTTATTCCAATATCGTTGAAAAGCTGCAAGCTCTTGGGGCAGATATCAAGATGGTGGAAGTAGCTGACAACGATTAAGTATCAGTAGCAAGAAAGCACAAAATAGCTAAAAAACTGTTTGCTTTTTAGATGTGCACATGGTATTATGTCACTGTCGCATTTAAGCAATGCAGAAAAAATAACTCTGGATTAGCAAATAATTCAGGGCAGGAGGACTAAAACATGAAACAAGAAATTCATCCAAATTACCATCCAGTAGTATTCATGGATACAACAACAGGTTTCAAATTCCTATCTGGCTCAACAAAATCTTCTAACGAAACAGTAGAATGGGAAGACGGCAACGAATACCCATTATTACGTGTTGAAATCTCTTCTGATTCTCATCCGTTCTATACTGGACGTCAAAAGTTTACACAAGCAGATGGACGTGTGGACCGTTTCAACAAGAAATACGGTTTGCAAGACAAAAACGCAGCAGAATAAGAACCTTAAAAAAGAGTATGTCTTTGTTGACATACTCTTTTTCTTATAGTATAATTTCATAATGCAATGAATGTAACTAAAGCCCAAATGGCCGCTGAAATATTGTCCAGCCGACCATTTTCAATCGAAAAACAAAGGAATTAGCATTTCTCATCAGAAAAAGTCTAAGCTCTTTTGGTTTTTTTTTGTCAAAAAAAAGGGGTTTAGTTGGTATTTGTTACGAGGATTTAATATTCGTTACACAAATGTAACGAATAAACAAGAGGCTATCTAACTAAATGATTAGGGGTGAAAAAGCTTGGCAAGTCATCATGATGTGAATTACGGGAAACACCGTGTGCGTAGAAGCTATGCACGTATCAGTGAAGTTTTAGAACTTCCAAACTTGATTGAGATTCAAACCGATTCTTACCAATGGTTTTTAGATGAAGGGATTAGAGAGATGTTCAAAGATATCTCCCCAATTGAAGACCATACAGGAAATCTACTATTGGAATTCTTAGATTATGAATTCCATGCGCCAAAATACAATGTTGCTGAAGCAAGAAACCACGACGCAAACTATTCTGCACCAATCTATGTCAAACTAAGATTGATTAATAAAGAAACTGGCGAAGTAAAAGACCAAGAAGTGTTCTTTGGTGATTTCCCATTAATGACCGAGATGGGAACCTTTGTTATCAACGGGGCTGAAAGGGTTATTGTATCGCAATTAGTTCGATCTCCGGGTGTATACTTCCATAACAAGTCAGACAAAAATGGTAAAGAAAGCTATGGGTCTACCTTAATTCCAAACCGTGGAGCTTGGTTAGAGTATGAATCCGATGCCAAAGATATTTCTTACGTTCGTATTGACCGTACTCGTAAAATTCCATTAACAGTACTTGTCCGTGCCTTAGGTTTTGAGTCTGACGATATCATTAGTGAGATTTTTGGCGACAGCGAAACACTTCGTCTAACCCTAGACAAAGATGTTCATAAACGCATGGACGAATCTAGAACAGAAGAAGCGCTTAAAGAAATCTATGACCGTTTACGTCCGGGCGAACCAAAAACGGCTGACAGCTCAAGAAATCTGTTAACAGCTCGTTTCTTTGACCCAAGACGCTATGACTTAGCGCCAGTTGGACGGTACAAAGTAAACAAAAAATTACACCTAAAAAATCGTTTAGCAGACCAAACCTTAGCTGAAGCGATTGCTGATCCTGAAACAGGTGAAGTTGTTTTAGCAGCTGGAACTAAGTTAGACCGTCAAGCGATGGAATCTTTAGTGCCATTATTAGAAGCTGGTGTCAATACCTTTACCTTATACCCATCAGAACAAGGTGTTATTTCTGAACCTGTTGTGATTCAAACTGTTAAAATTATTTCACCAAAAGACCCAGATCGTGTCATTAATGTGATTGGCAATGCCAATATCGATGAAAATATTAAGCATGTAACGGCAGCTGATATTCTAGCGTCAATGAGTTACTTCCTTAACCTTTATGAAGGTTTAGGCGTGACGGACGACATTGACCATTTAGGAAACCGTCGTATCCGTTCAGTTGGTGAATTACTACAAAACCAATTCCGTATTGGCTTGTCTCGTATGGAACGTGTGGTACGTGAGCGTATGTCTATTCAAGATGTAGCCACTGTAACACCGCAACAATTAATTAATATCCGTCCAGTTGTGGCAGCTATCAAAGAGTTCTTTGGCTCATCTCAGTTATCACAATTTATGGACCAAACCAATCCTCTAGGTGAGTTGACCCATAAACGTCGTCTTTCTGCCTTAGGACCTGGTGGACTTACCCGTGACCGTGCAGGATATGAAGTCCGAGACGTTCACTATTCCCACTATGGCCGTATGTGTCCGATTGAAACCCCTGAAGGACCAAACATCGGGCTAATCAACAGCTTATCCAGTTATGCAAAAATCAATAAATATGGCTTTATTGAAACACCATACCGCCGTGTTGACTGGAAAACGCATAAAGTAACTGACAAAATCGATTACTTAACAGCTGATGAAGAAGATAACTTTGTAGTAGCCCAAGCAAACTCTGTCTTGAATGAAGATGGAAGCTTTGCTAGCGACATCGTGATGGCTCGTTATGTTTCAGATAACTTAGAAGTGCCAATTGACCGTGTTGACTACATGGACGTATCTCCTAAACAAGTAGTTGCCGTTGCGACAGCGTGTATTCCTTTCTTGGAAAACGATGACTCCAACCGTGCCCTAATGGGTGCCAACATGCAACGTCAAGCAGTGCCATTAATTAATCCAAAAGCACCATTTATCGGGACAGGTATGGAATATGTATCTGCTCATGACTCTGGTTCAGCCTTAATCTGTAAACGTGAAGGTGTCGTTGAATTTGTTGATGCTAGAGAAATTCGTGTGCGTACCGCAGATGGCACTCTAGACAAATACCCAATCGTTAAATTCCACCGTTCTAACTCAGGAACGTGTTATAATCAACGCCCAATCGTTGCTAAAGGCGATAAAGTAGACGTAAGTGAAATCCTAGCAGATGGCCCATCTATGGAAGCTGGCGAAATGGCTTTAGGACAAAACGTCTTGGTTGCCTTCATGACTTGGGAAGGGTACAACTATGAAGATGCGGTTATCATGAGTGAGCGCTTAGTCAAAGATGATGTTTACACCTCAATCCATATTGAAGAGTATGAATCAGAAGCACGTGATACCAAATTAGGGCCTGAAGAAATTACAAGAGAAATTCCTAACGTTGGTGAAGATGCTTTGAAAGACCTTAATGAAGAAGGAATCATCCGTATCGGAGCAGAAGTCCGTGATGGTGATATTCTAGTTGGTAAGGTAACACCAAAAGGGTTAACGGAGCAATCTCCTGAAGAACGTCTCTTGCATGCTATCTTCGGTGAAAAAGCTCGTGAAGTCAGAGATACCTCTCTAAGAGTTCCACATGGCGGAGGCGGTATAGTTCATGACGTGAAGATCTTTACTCGTGCAGCAGGTGACGAATTGTCTCCTGGTGTCAATAAACTTGTTCGTGTCTACATTGTCCAAAAACGTAAGATCAACGAAGGGGACAAGATGGCTGGACGTCATGGTAACAAAGGGGTTGTATCCCGTATCATGCCTGAAGAAGATATGCCATATCTACCAGATGGCACACCAGTCGATATCATGCTGAACCCATTAGGGGTACCTTCTCGTATGAATATTGGTCAAGTACTAGAATTACATCTAGGCATGGCTGCCCGTGAATTAGGCATCTACATCGCTACGCCAGTATTTGATGGTGCTCAAGATAAAGATGTTTGGGATACTGTTTCTGAGGCAGGAATGGCAAGAGATGCTAAAACCATCTTGTATGATGGACGTACGGGAGAACCATTTGATAACCGTGTTTCTGTCGGAGTTATGTATATGATTAAATTAGCCCACATGGTTGATGACAAACTACATGCTCGTTCTATTGGACCGTACTCACTCGTTACCCAACAACCATTAGGTGGTAAAGCACAATTTGGTGGACAACGTTTTGGTGAGATGGAAGTTTGGGCACTTGAAGCCTATGGTGCTGCTTATACCTTGCAAGAAATTTTAACCTACAAATCGGATGATGTTGTTGGACGTGTGAAGACTTATGAAGCGATTGTTAAGGGTCAACAAATTTCTAAACCAGGTGTGCCAGAATCCTTCCGTGTATTGGTTAAAGAACTTCAAGCACTGGGCTTGGACATGAAAGTGCTAGATGCAAACGACGAAGAAATTGAACTACGTGACATGGATGATGAAGATGACCGTGTTAACTATGGTTCAATTGATAAATACAATGAAGAACAACGCCAAGCGAAACAAGAAGCTAGTCAATTAATTGGACAAACACAAGAAGTTGAGATTCTTGAAGAAGAGGCTACAGAAGATGATGACGTGGCTGACGAACAAGAAACAGATATCGAATTAGTGGCTGCTACAGATGAAGAAGCACCACTTGAAGAAGTTCAAGTCGTTGAAGAAATTGACAGCAATGAAGAGTAAGACAAAGAAATGGAACAACTCGGGCAGTTCCAAGAATAAGGGAGGTTGGCCCCTTGATAGATGTAAATAATTTTGAAAGTATGCAAATTGGACTAGCATCACCAGATAAGATTCGAAGCTGGTCATATGGTGAAGTTAAGAAGCCAGAAACCATTAATTACCGTACTTTAAAACCTGAACGCGATGGATTGTTCTGTGAACGAATCTTCGGACCGACAAAGGATTTAGAGTGTTCATGCGGTAAATTGAAAAAAATTAATAACAAAGATAAAGTCTGCGATCGTTGTGGGGTTCAAGTAACACGTGCCAAAGTTCGTCGTGAAAGAATGGGACATATTGAATTAGCAGCACCAGTATCACACGTTTGGTACTTTAAAGGAATTCCTAGCCGTATGGGTCTTGTCTTAGACATGAGCCCACGTGCTTTGGAAGAAATTATCTACTTTGCAAGTTATGTTGTCATCAATCCTGGTGACACTTCCTTGCATGCTAAACAATTATTGTCTGAAAGAGAATACCGTGAAAAACGCATGACTCTTGGCAATACTTTCCATGCAGCGATGGGAGCAGAAGCTGTCAAAGAGCTGTTGGATAATGTTGATTTAGATGAAGAAATTGCCGCATTAAAAGAAGAGTTAAAGACTTCTCAAGGTCAAAAACGTACCAGAGCTATTCGCCGTTTAGATATTTTAGATGCCTTCAAGGAATCTGGCAATAAACCAAGTTGGATGGTGATGGATGTAGTTCCAGTAATCCCACCAGATATTCGTCCAATGGTTCAATTAGAAGGTGGCCGTTTTGCTACATCTGACTTAAACGATCTTTATCGCCGTGTTATCAACCGTAATAACCGTTTGAAACGTTTGTTAGATTTAAATGCACCAAACATTATTGTTCAAAATGAAAAACGTATGTTACAAGAAGCAGTAGATGCTTTGATTGATAATGGTCGTCGTGGTCGTCCAGTAGTGGGGCCAGGAAACCGTCCATTAAAATCTCTATCTCATATGCTGAAAGGGAAACAAGGTCGTTTCCGTCAAAACTTACTTGGTAAACGGGTAGACTATTCTGGTCGTTCTGTTATCGTAGTAGGACCAAACCTAAAAATGTATCAATGTGGACTTCCAAAAGAAATGGCTATTGAATTGTTTAAACCATTTGTTATGAAAGAACTTGTTGAACGTGAAATTGCTGGAAACATTAAGAGTGCTAAACGCAAAATTGAACGTTTAGACGATGATATCTGGGCAGTTTTAGAAGATGTTATTCGTGAACACCCAGTTCTATTGAACCGAGCACCTACCTTGCATAGACTAGGTATTCAAGCTTTCGAGCCTACCTTGGTTGAAGGCCGTGCCATTCGTTTGCACCCACTAGTCTGTGAAGCCTACAATGCCGATTTCGATGGAGACCAAATGGCTGTCCATGTTCCTCTATCACAAGAAGCACAAGCAGAAGCTCGCTTACTCATGTTGGCTGCACAAAACATCTTGAATCCAAAAGATGGAAAACCAGTTGTAACACCTTCACAGGATATGGTTTTAGGAAACTACTATCTAACAATGGAACATGAGGGTCGTGTTGGTGAAGGGATGGTCTTCTCTGATTTGAACGAAGCGATGATTGCTTACCAAAACGGTTATGTGCACTTGCACAGTCGTATAGCTATTCACGCTAAATCTCTGTCAAACAAACCATTTACACCTTGGCAAAAAGAACGCATCCTAATGACAACGGTTGGGAAGTTATTCTTCAACGAAATCATGCCAGATGAGTTCCCTTACTTGAATGAGCCAACAACAGAAAACTTAGAAGTAGCAACACCTGATAAATACTTCTTAGAAGCTGGTGCTAATATTCCAAAAGAAATCGCATCACGTGAAGTTGTTCCGCCATTTAAAAAGAAAAACCTAGGAAATATCATCGCTGAAGTCTTTAAGAAATTCCATATTACGGAAACGTCAAAAATGTTGGACCGCATGAAAGATTTAGGATACAAATATTCTACTCGTGCTGGTTTGACAGTAGGGATTGCAGATATTACGGTTGCATCAACCAAACAAGAAATTCTAGACGCAGCACACAAACAAGTTGACAATATTGCCAAACTATTCCGTCGTGGTTTGATTACGGATGACGAACGTTATGAGCGTGTTATTGAAACTTGGAATGCTGCTAAAGATACGATTCAAAAAGCTCTTATGGAAACCTTGGATGACCATAATCCAATCTTCATGATGAGTGATTCTGGAGCCCGTGGTAATATCTCTAACTTTACTCAGTTGGCAGGTATGCGTGGATTGATGGCGTCACCTTCTGGAAAGATTATGGAGTTGCCGGTTACCTCTAACTTCCGTGAAGGGTTGACCGTCTTAGAAATGTTCTCCTCAACCCATGGAGCTCGTAAAGGGATGACCGATACCGCCTTGAAGACAGCCGATTCAGGATACCTAACTCGTCGACTAGTTGACGTAGCACAAGATGTGATTATCCGTGAAACTGACTGTGGTTCTGATCGTGGCTTAACCATTTCATCCATCCGTGAAGGAAATGAAATCATTGAGTCTCTAGAAGAACGTTTATTAGGTCGTTATGCACAACGCTCTGTTCTTGATCCAAAAACTGGAGAAGTTCTAGTAGGACATAATGAGCTAATTACCGAAGACATTGCTCGTAAGATTATTGATGCAGGAATTGAAGAAGTAACCATCCGTTCAGCATTTACATGTAATACCAACCATGGTGTATGTAAACACTGTTATGGACGTAACCTTGCAACGGGTTCAGAAGTTGAAGTGGGTGAAGCAGTTGGAACGATTGCCGCTCAATCAATTGGTGAACCTGGTACACAGTTAACCATGCGTACCTTCCATACAGGGGGAGTTGCTGGAGACGATATTACTCAAGGGTTACCTCGTATCCAAGAAATTTTTGAAGCCCGTAATCCTAAAGGGGTTGCTACCATCACAGAAGTTACTGGTGAAGTTGTTTCTATTGATGAAAATGCAACGACTCGTACTAAAGATGTAACCGTTAAAGGTGCAACAGATACTCGTACCTATACAGTTCCATTTACAGCACGTCTTAAAGTTGAAGAAGGACAAACGATCCACCGTGGTGCACCAATTACTGAAGGGTCTATCGATCCAAAAGAATTATTGCGTGTCCGTGATGTTCTGTCTGTTGAAAACTATCTCTTAAGAGAAGTACAAAAAGTTTACCGTATGCAAGGGGTAGAAATTGGAGACAAGCACGTTGAAGTAATGGTTCGCCAAATGCTTCGTAAAGTTCGAGTTATGGACCCAGGTTCAACCGAGTTGTTACCGGGAACCTTGCTCGATATCTCTGACTTCTCTGATCGTAACCGGACAGCTATTATGGCTGGTGAAGTACCGGCTACTGCAAGACCAGTCTTGCTAGGTATTACCAAAGCATCTCTTGAAACCAATAGTTTCCTATCAGCAGCATCCTTCCAAGAAACAACACGTGTCCTAACAGACGCAGCTATTCGTGGCAAACGTGACCACCTACTTGGCTTGAAAGAAAATGTTATCATCGGTAAGATTATTCCAGCAGGAACCGGAATGGCTCGCTACCGTAACATGGAAACCAGTACCAGTGTTCTCGAAGCGCCAGTAGTAGATGTCGTACCAGAAGAACAAAACATCGTTGCTGAAGTTATTGACCAACACTTGGTTTAAAAACTAGAGGCAAAATTTAGAAAATGAAAACCGCCTAACATCAACATTTGAAAATGTGATGTTAGGCGGTTTTTTGACATTGTTGCAAAATTCTTAGTCCTCTAAGTGTTGAATCGCGTATTCTGCTTCTTCAGGAGTAAATTGTTCTCCGTTTTCAGAAGTTAAGTGGTCTCGGATGCTATCAACTGACAGATGCATAGTAGCTTGATAAGTTTTTGCATTTTCAAGTGCATTTTGGTTATAGTCTGCTTTAAGGTTATCGATTGCGTATTGTGCTTCTTCAGCGGTGAATTTTTCGGCATGTTCAGAAGTTAGTTGTTTGTAGATACCTTTTTTTGACAAGTACAATGTAGAAGAATAGCTTTCAGCTTTATTCAAAGCGTTTTTCTTCCAATCCACGTTTTGTAAATTATCTATAGCATATTGAGCTGCTTCTACAGAGAATTTTTCTCCATAGTCAGATGTAAGCTGCTTATAGACTGATTTTTTGGACAAGTTCATTCTTTTAGCATAAATCTCAGCTTTATTCAAAGCGTTTTTAAACTCTTTAGGAATGTTAGCTTCAGATTGTAACTCTGATGATGAAGAAATGTCTTCTTTTTTTAATTTTATTTTTGTTTCTGATGTTGATGTTATGACAATAGTCTGTTGGATATTTTTGGGTACGTTTTTTTCTTTATTGCCACCTAGTGCATTTAATATTCCGGCGAAAGCGATAATAGCGATAATAGCAATTAAAGTATTTTTTAAACACCCATCTAGTTTCTTTTGGACATAGACTTGTCCATCATTTTCCATTATTTTCTTTGCCATGAAAATAAATTCCTCCAATTTATCTTTTTTATCTTTATAATCTTGAAGTTGACATTCAGGGTTATAACACCAACCAAAAGGTGTTTTACTATAATTCAGACCGTGTATTTGTTCATTCTTTAAGACCGTATTTTATGTTCGAAGAAATTGAATTCGTGGAAACTCACTTGTGATTTAGAAATAGATGGTTTGAAACGAATCTTTTATCAAGCCTAATTAATAACTTGAAAAAAAGTTTGGGATGTTTTTTTCTATCTAAGTTAACAAATTCCAAATTCCCTACTCTAATATATTGGGTAATTGCAAAGTGCTTAATTGAAGTAATAATATTTCTATCTATGCTAAATAAAAGGTATCTCTTTACTCTTTAATCTCAGAAATCGTACTCCTAACTTTAGCAATGGACTCTCTTGCTTGTTCTTTGTTATAGAACATCACAATGACGAAGAGGGAATCCATGATACTTAGCTGGGCAATTCTAGATGCCAGCGCTTCTGAACGGAACTCTATTTCCTCAGAAATGGAGATAAATACCACGTCTCCCAATTTAGCTAAAGGAGAGTTTGTTTGGCTAGTAATGACAATGGATTTGGCGCCAACTTTTCTAGCGGTTTCGGCAATTCGTATCGTTTCTTTCGAACGACCTGAATGGGAAATCAAAACGACACAATCATTCTCAGTGAGGAGGGCAGCTTCCATTAGTTGAATATGGTAGTCTGCACTATGAAAGACAGTAATAGGTGAGCGTAGAAATTTATGGTAGGCATCGGCTGCTACAATCTCAGAACCGCCAACACCAAAGAAGTAGAGATGACGAGATTGGTTTATCATAGTAGCAGCTTTTTTTAAATCCTTTTGTCGTAATAGTTTTCTGGTATCACGAAGAGTGGATAAATTAGATTCAAATACTTTTTTTGCCATAGTCAGCTCTGTATCGTCTTGTAAAATATTTTCATGAATGGAAATGGCTGCCAAATCATTCTGCTGAATTAGCATAGCCATTTTGAAATCTTTAAAGCCGTTATAGCCTAGTTTTTTTGTAAATTGGAAAAAAGTAGAATCTGCCATGCCCAGTTCATTGGATAGGTCACTGATAGAGCTATGGCTTACTTTATTTGGGTTTTCCAATATAAAATCAGCAATTGCCTGTTCTTTTGGGCTTAAATCATTGTATAGAGTTTTAATCTTAAGTCGAATAGAAACTGTCATGATGTTTCCCTCCTTTTCTATTGAGTATACTCTTTTCTCAGCATATTTAACACAAAGATACATTTCCTTAGCAAAAAAAGCAAGGAAAAAATATTTTTATTTTTTATCTTTACAAAAAAATATTTTTCTGTATAATAAAAGTGTAAAGAAATGGAGGCGTTAACATGGAAATTGGGATTATCGGATTAGGAAAGATGGGAATGAATTTAGCTTTAAACCTAAAGGACCATCAATACAACATTCGAGGGATGGATATTTCTACCAAAGCATTAGCTGAAGCTGAATTGCATGGAATACCAGCCTTTACATCCTTACCTGAGTTTATTCAATCGTATAGTAGCAAAAGAATTGTCTGGTCAATGTTGCCAGCAGGGGAATTGACAGAGAGTACGTTGCAGGAACTTCTAGTGTTACTAAATCCTGGCGATATTGTCATTGAAGGAGGAAATTCAAATTACAAAGACTCTATTCGTAGAGCAAAGGCATTTAAAGAGAAAGACATTGCGTATCTGGACTGTGGTACGTCTGGTGGTATATCAGGTGCTCGTAACGATGCATGTTTAATGATTGGAGGCGATAAGGAGGTCTTTGATTCGGTAGAAAACTTATTCAAGGATATTGCTGTAGAGGATGGTTATCTCTATGCTGGTCCTTCAGGTAGCGGGCATTTTCTTAAGATGGTCCATAACGGGATTGAGTATGGCATGATGCAAGCAATCGGTGAAGGCTTCCAACTAGTTGAAGAAAGTGGATTTAATTTTGACCTTGAAAAAGTGGCACGTGTTTGGAATCATGGCTCTGTTATTCGTGGTTGGTTGATGGAGATCGCGGAAGAGCAATTCTCCAAAGAACCTCATTTAGAAACGTATAAGGGTGTTGTGGCTTCCTCTGGTGAAGCAAAATGGACAGTCGAAGCAGCCCTGGAATTAAATATACCTGTTCCAACCATTGCCTTAAGTTTGTTTATGAGAAACTTGTCCCAGGAAGAAGATAACTTTTCCTTGAAGGTGGTCTCGGCCTTAAGAAACGGTTTTGGTGGTCATGATATTGTTCAAAAGTAAGACAATATAGTAATTAATTAGGACAAGCGCTTAAAATCATATTTTAGAAAATATTGATATTAAGCGCTTGTTTTAGAATTAAAATTTGGGTATTAAAATTTCTAGCATCAAGAATCACATAAGGGATGGGCAAAAAGTACATCATGACTAATTTTTATTTAAATTACAAAAGAGTTTTGTATAGTAGTCTGGACTTTTTGCCCAGCCCAAAAATTAATAAAAAAAACATATTATCAGCAGAAACGGCTTACTTATATGAATTGAGTTGAATAATGGCTATCTTATACTCGATTTAGTTAGTATTTCTTTACACTTTTAACAATCGCACAATATTCAGATATATTTTATACATAAAAGTATAGAAAGTATAAATTTTGTTCAAAAAAAGTTCGTTTGATTGTAGATAAATAGAGTAGTTTAATAGATATACATGGGAAAATATCGAAAAGGGATGAGAGGTATAAAAATGAAAAAAGGAATGATTTTAGGGATATCATTGGCTTGTTTAAGTGCAATTTCTTTTCAACATACACAAGCTTTTGAAAGTAAAACAGTGTTACAACAAGCTGAACCTTCTGTTCAAAGTTACGAACCAATTACCTTTACTGAAGTAAACGAGCCAATAAAGGCGAATGTGTCTTACTCAACTCATGTTCAAAACATTGGTTGGCAGTCATATGTATCGAATGGAAGTTTAGCAGGTACTACAGGGCGTGCCTTGAGATTGGAAGGGGTAAAAGTTAATTTAGCACTTCAAGGAATTTCAGGCGGCATTCAATACCGCACTCATATCCAAAACATCGGTTGGCAAAATTGGAAAAATTCTAATGAATTAAGTGGTACCAGTGGACAAGCTCTTCGTTTGGAAGCAATAGAACTCCGTTTGACAGGGGATTTGGCAAAGGAGTTTGATGTTATTTACCGAGTTCATGCCCAAAATTTTGGTTGGCTTGGTTGGGCAAGAAATGGTCAATCTTCTGGGACAGCAAGTTATGGTTATCGATTAGAAGGTTTGGAGATAAAGTTAGTGCCAAAAGGAACCTCGCTTCCATCAAGTACACAAGTAGCATTTAAAGAACCAAGTGTTACTGTGAAACCACCAGTAACGAATGTTAATCCAATCATTAATTATTCAACACATATCCAAAACATCGGATGGCAACAAGCAGTTGTTAATGGAGCTACATCTGGAACTTCGGGTAAGGCTCTGCGCTTAGAAGGCATCAAAATTGGCCTTAGTCAAGCAACAGGAAACGTCCAGTATCGTACCCATATTCAAAATATTGGTTGGCAAGATTGGAAAAATAACAATGAACTTAGCGGAACCCATAATCAAGCGAAACGATTGGAAGCAATTGAAATTAAATTGACTGGAAGCTTGGCAAATCAATATGATGTTATGTATCGAGTTCATGCCCAAAATTTTGGATGGTTAGGTTGGGCGAAAAATGGTCAATCGGCAGGTAGTGCAGGGTATGGCTATCGTTTAGAAGCAATCCAGATAAAATTAGTAAAAAAAGGTACTTCAATTGATCAATCTAAGCCTGCTTTTAAACAAGTTGGTTCAACAACGATTAGCAAGCCAGTTACAGAAGTGTCAACTCATTCAAATACTCAGGCTGCCAAAGTACAATCATCTGTAGTTAATTATAATATTAATACGAATCCTTCTACAGCAGCACATCAAGGACTAGAAGCTGAAGCACTTGTTTTTGGTGACAAGGTAGCTGGTTTAACTATCAAAGCGAATGTTGACTTTAAAGTAGCAAATTCTGAGAGCCCAGCAAGTCAGTATCAAAAAGCCAAACAAGCAAACCTTACCAATCATGTTTATTTGGCAAAAGGAACTTATAACCTTTCTATTCCAGTAGGCTTGAATGATACGACAGTTAACTATCTAAACCAGACAATTGATGTGAATCTTTTAAATCGAGAATTTTTAACCTTGGTGAATGCAGAAAGAGCTAAAAAGGGGCTTAAAAGTTTAAGTTATGGTGAACATTTAATAGTTGGGACTAAAGTACGTGCACAAGAACTAGCTAATATTCGTTCTATTACAGTTAATGGAAAGGGCCACTTGCGTCCAGATGGAAGTTCATATCGGACAGCATTTTCGCAGGTTCCTAATCCTCAATATCGTCTTGGTGAAAATTTGGCACAAAATAACTATCTAGGGAATCCATACCAGGCAACTAGTGAGAAATATCTGGCTGAATTATTCTATCAACAATTAGCTAATAGTCCTGGACATTATGCCAATATGATGAGTCCAAACTATAAATATCATGCAGTTCAAGTGCAATTTAGCAAAATGAGCACAAGTCAGTATTACTACAACCAAGTTATTTGCGTACAAATATTAGATGCTGGATAATTGTATAAAAAGAACATAGACTATTCATATTTTCTTCAAATGTGGGGGGTATACTTTAATCAATCCCAATTAAGAATTATTTACCCTCCCAAGTGAATATTCTATCCTTTTTTCTCTAGCGCAAGCTAGAGTTTTTTTGTGGTCTAAAGTGTAAGATCCTAGTAATATGTAACTGTTTTTCGTAAAATAAAGAGTATGAATATCAAAAACAGTCTAGGGCATGAAAATATACAAGGAGGTAAAACCATGAACGATGTCATCCAGCAGCAATTGAATCATAAAACAATTCGTTCCTTCAAAGCAGAGTCCTTAACTAAGGACGAAATTTCAACCTTAATCGATGTTGCTAGACAAGCCCCAACCAGTAATTTTATGCAAGCTTATTCCATCATTAGTATCACCAATCAAGCGCTAAAAGAAGAATTGGCAAAGATTGGGCAACAGCCTTATATCGCAGAGAATGGGCATTTATTTGTTTTTGTAGCTGACCAAAGACGTAATTTTTTGATAGCTCAAGAGCAAGGAATAGATGCGACACTACGAGGCTCCACAGAGCGATTTTTAGCAGCATTTGCTGATGCTATGATTGCAGCTCAAAATGTGTTAGTGGCTGCTGAAAGTATGGGGATGGGGGCTGTTTTTCTGGGGAGTCTGTGGAACGATGAAGAAAAGGTCATTGATCTCCTTCAACTACCCAAATATACATTTCCTGCTGTAGGTTTAGTAGTCGGCTGGCCAAACCAAGAACCACAGGTAAAACCACGTCTGCCGCAAGAAATAATTCATATGGAAAATGGCTACCAAGATTTAAAGGAGCCAGCTCAACAATTAAGCCAATACGATAAAGATATCCAAACCTACTATGACTTGAGAGATACTAGAAAACATGTGGATGCCTTCACCAAACAAATTGCCGGTCGGATGTCTAATCAACATCCAGGAAGACTAAAGATACTTAAAGCACTACACCAACAAGGATTCTTAGACCAATAGAAATACTAAATGTTACTGTTTAAAGGAGGGAAAACCATGTCCAATCAAAAATATTTTGTTGTAGGAGATGTTCATGGGGAGTTTGAAAGGTTAAAAGAAATACTGAAGCATTGGAAGAAAGATCAAGAACGACTAGTTTTTGTTGGAGACCTAGCGGATAGGGGACCAAAGTCAAAAGACAGTTTCCTGTTAGCCAAAGCTTTGGTTGAGGAATATCAAGGAATCTATGTTTTAGGAAACCACGAAGAGCTTTTTTTGAGATGGTTAGAACACCCAAACGATATGTTTGACCTCTACCGGAGAAATGGCGGTGAGGCAACGATTAACTCGTTACTTGATGCTAATCTAACTAGTCCAGTTGAGGTAGAGGCTGCTGCTGACTATATTAAAACTCATTATGGAGACCTGATTGAATTTCTGAAAGAGAGACCCCGTTATGTAGAAACGGAAGACTATATTTTTGTCCATGCTGGAGTGAATTTGGATTTAGATGATTGGCGAAAGTCAGATCCAGATGAATTTATTTGGATTCGTGAAGCTTTCCATGATGCCAAAAATACTAGTGGTAAGGCAATTGTTTTCGGGCACACACCGATTCAGTATCTGCCTGATAATAAAGGGGCGAATCATATTTGGGTTTCAGACCAGAAAATCGGTATTGATGGAGGAGCTGTTTTTGGTGGTGTACTTCATGGTGTGGTTTTATCTGATAAGGGTATTGAAGTAGATTATCAGGCTTAAAGATAAAGTTTTTATCTAAACCACAAAAGAGACTTCAGATGGTTGCGACTGGGTAAAAAGTCTGTATCAATAAAATTTATTTCTAAATCACAAAAGAGTTTCCTAGAACTGTATCAGAAATAAAAACGGTGGCACCGCCGTGAGCCAAGGTCTCACGACTTAGCTGTCTACGTATCTGTAATCGACTAAAGTCGACACAGCTACTGTGCGCCAGCTATGCTCATACACCGTTATTTCTGTTACAGTTCTAGGAAACTCTTTTGTTTTGTCTTACAATACGGACTTTTTGCCCAGTCCCAACATCCACTGCGCATCAGCTATGCTTTACACCGTTCTGTACGGATAGTTTTCTGAGGAACTATTTTATTTTGTTGCCATTTGGACTTTTTGCCAGCCCCATACAGTGCTCATACAATATCATTTCTGATAACCATCTGAAGTCTCTTTTGTTCAGTTAAAATAACATACTGGTTTTTGTTCTCATTTATTGGATTGATTTTTAAAACAGGGCTGGAGATTCAAAATGTTAAGAAAAGAATGTTTTTATGGGTATTTACTTGAATTTGAGGGGTAATTTCTGTATGTTTTATAGTAGGCTCTCAAAAATTCATTGAAAGAAGGACTAACTCATGAAAAAATTGAAAACTATAAGCCTAATAGTATGTGCCAGCTTGCTACTGATTGCTTGTGGGAATGATAAGAATAAAGAAAGCCAAAGTCAGTCTAGCCAAGTTGAATCTAGTAGTGCAACTGTTTCAAGTGTGGAAACGTCCAGTCAAAGCGGGGAGACTGGTAATCAGGATAGTAAGCCTAGTGTCAAAACGGTTGAAGAATTAACCAGTGGGCCAGAAAGTCCAGCTGATTTGACAGCAGGCTATAAGATAATTGCCAATAAGAAACACTTTCTACCTAAGGATTATACGCCTGGTGAAGACCCAACTGCGGCTAGTCAAATCCGTCAAGTTATTCAAGATATGCAAGCACAGGGTTTTTCTATTAGTGACTCCTATAGTGGTTTTCGTACCTATGAGTATCAGGAACAACTGTATCAAGGTTACGTTACTAGTGGTGGTGTAGCAGAGGCAGACCGTTATTCTGCTAGACCAGGTTATAGTGAGCACCAAACTGGGCTGGCATTCGATCTGATTAATGGTCACGGACAACTCTTAGGAGAGACAGACCCAGCAGATGAGGAAGCGGTCAAATGGATTCACGCTCACGCAGCAGATTATGGCTTTGTTTTACGCTATCTTCCCGGAAAAGAAAACATTACTGGTTATGCCTATGAAGCATGGCATTTACGCTATGTTGGTGAAGATGCAAAGGCTATTTATAATTCAGGCTTAACCTTAGAAGAATATTACGGAGTTACTGGTGGAGATTATGCCAACAACTAAAAAATTGCAAGAAGAAGGAGACATATATGGAAGAAACTCAAGTGACCAAGACGCAGGTGAAGGAACCTCAAGAAACTAAGAAACCAAAAATGCTTGTTTTTGTACTTATCTATTTATTCAATTTACTAGTTACTCCCACGATTTTATATCATTTAATGAACGGCGGTAATGGGCAAGAAAATCCCATTTTATTAAGCAACGTTACAGCTTTTTCTCATTCAATTACCTTAATTTATGCCTTAATTTATTTTAGATCATTTTTGATGGCAGAAGCGAAGAAATTAAAGGTTTTAGATTTATCGATTGCTTTGGTATCTGGATTCGTCTTAAGAATTATTCTTTCAATCGTTTTGATGAAGATTTTTCCTATTGTTCAATCTGATAACCAAGCGACTTTGGAGGCTATGTTTAAGGTAGCTAATCCATGGATTATGTTCTTATTAGTCGTTATTACAGCACCAATTGTGGAGGAACTAGTCTTTCGACAAGCTATTATTGGGAACCTATCCCATAGATTTAATGTCCATCTTCTGACGCTAATATCAGCCCTTCTATTTATTTTTGCTCATACGGGTACTGATATTCCATCTGCTACTATGTATGTGGCTATCACAGTGCCAATTATTGCGGTTTATCGTTATTTCAACAACAATGTAGTGGCAGCCATAGCCATGCACGCTGTTTCTAATCTTATTGCGTTTGGGGTTATGTTTTTGGTTTTATAATAAATAGGCTCTATCTATAGAAAAAGGTAATTTTCATTCACAGTATTGTTGTGAATGAAAATTACCTTTTTTTAATTCATTAAAGTGTTATTCTTAATCTTCCAAAGCCACATTATGGTAGACTTTTTGCACATCTTCATTTTCTTCCAGAGCATCAATCATTCTTTCAAACAAGCGTAAATCGTCACCTTCTAGAGTCACTTCTGATTGAGGAATCATTTCGATTTCTGCAACGGAAAAGTCTTCAATGCCCATCGCTTCTAAGGCAGTACGAACAGCTTGGAAATCACTTGGTTCAGCATAAACGATAGCTTGATCATCTTCTTGAATAACATCACGCACATCGACTTCAGCTTCCATCAGTTCTTCAAGCAATTGGTCAGCATCTTTATCAGGAATACCGAAGATGGCAGTATTGTCGAATAGGTAGGCTACAGAACCAGTAACTCCCATATTGCCGCCGTTTTTACTGTAAGCTGCACGAACGTCACCAGCTGTACGGTTTACATTATTGGTTAAGGCGTCCACAATGACCATAGAGCCGTTTGGTCCAAAACCTTCGTAACGTAATTCTTGGAAAACTTCATCGCCACTACCTTTAGCTTTTTCGATGGCGCGGTCAATGATATGCTTTGGTACGTTGTAGGTTTTAGCACGGTCGATAACGAATTTTAGTTTTTGGTTAGCGTGAGGATCAGGTCCACCTTGCTTTGCTGCCGCATAAACTTCGATTCCAAATTTTGCATAAACTTTACTATTAGAAGAGTCTAACTTTGCCTTCTTTTCTTTAATATTTGCCCATTTGCGTCCCATTTTCTCACTCACTTTCATATTTGATGGTTATGTGTTACAAAATTTCTCTCACAACAAGCTTATTATACAGATTTTCAGTGCCTTTGTTAAGGGAAAATCACTAGGAAATTACTGATCCCACTCAATTTGCCTTGTTAGATGGTTTTGACCATTAGATTCTAAAATCCGATTGGTGTAGCGCAAAAGAAAACTATCTGGATAATCCTTGACCAAGGTTTGGTAAGCTGGGTTTTCTAAGATATCACTTTGTATCCATTCTTGGGTTAAGGGGTGACCCGAAAAATATGAAAGATTGATTGGTCCCATGAATTTACCTACTTGGTCAGCAAAGTTCCCATCGTAGCGATTTTCATCGTGGAGACTGGTATGTGCCATAATCTCGCTATCTTTTTGGAAAACAGCCTTCATATAATCGGAGTAGGCTAATAAGTCAGGATCGGTTTGGTCAGTCTGACTTGCCCAAGATTCCATTTTTAAAGGAATTTGTTGGTAATTTATTTGACGACCTTGTATCTGAAATTGACTGATAGCGCTTGGGAAAACAGAAAAAGCACCAGTTACAATTTCGGTTAAGCTTTTCTCGGGGGCTAAGTTTTCTTGAGCAATATGTTGTGTATGGATATGTCCCGAAAAAGCTAGTGGGATGGAATAATTTTTCAAAATCCCACGTAAATCAGCAGCATTGTCAATGACGAATCCTTTGGTGATACCAGCGTGGTGTTCCAATATATTGTGATGAACGATAGGAATGACTCGCTTACCTTGGTTACTTGCTTCAGTTAATTGTTGATCAATCCATGCCAAGGTTTCTTTTTTTAGGAAGCCATTGGTCTTAGGAGCACCACTGCCTTCCGTTTCCGAATAAATATTGCTGTCAATCATCAAAAACCACAAGTCATCAAATGGTGCTGCCAGATAGGACAAGGAATTAGGGTCTTTTGCAAGAGCATCTTGATAACCATTTGCAGCAAACATAGTAGAAAAGTCCTTAGGCAATACTTGTTCCACACGACTGGACTTGTCTTCTTTAAAAGACCTTGCCCAACCACTTGAAATATCATGATTGCCAGGAATAACTAAAACTTGCGTACCTAGAGCTTCAATTTGTTGAAAATACCCAGCTAAATCTTCCATACTTTGTTTTTCACCATTAAAGGTTAAGTCACCACTTACGATGAGTAAGGCGGGCTTTTCTTGGTCAACTTGAGCAATTAGGGCTTCCATACGTTGGGCACCATAACGCAAGTCTTTTCCAGCAGCACTATACTGCATACGTAAAAAAGCTTCTTGTTCGTCATGCAAGCTGGGAGATAAGTAGTGTGGGTCTGTAATCACCCATATCTTATCATCGGCTTCAATGGCAGGGAGCTTTGTTTGACTTTGTGAAGAGACTGTTTGATTATCGGTTGCTGATAAATGATTATATAATAGAAAGGCTAATCCAAAAGAGAGGAGAAAGCCTAGAATGAGTGCTATCTTATGTTGTAAGCCCAACTGTTTCATACATATCCTACTTTCTTTTTTCTCAATTATTCTAAAGGGTAAGGGAAAGTTTTTTGTCACATGTATTTGAGTCACTAGCTAATCAGCCGGAAGATCTTGGCTTACGGCGGTGCCACCGTTCTGATTTCCGACTGATAAGCTAGTGACTCAAATATATTGTTTAGAAAGAATTTATCGTCCAATTTCCATACTAGTCTAATCAGTATAACAAAACTCAGAAAAAATAGCATAAAAAAAACGCTATCCTTCGGTGTCAAGCACTGCGAAAGGTAACGTTAGGCTAGAGATCGCTGTCGAGTTAAGAAAACATATTCCCTAACTAGAAAAGCGATAATCGTATAATAAGTCGATTTCACAAAAAAATCAAGTAAAAATCTTAAGAAATAGTAAAAATGAGAGAATTCTAATCTAAAATGTGCTTATAAACCAAAATAGTATAGTCAACTGTAATCGAAGTCAAAGGATTTTGTAGACTATAGGCCTTGTCTTCTGAACTAGCACCCCAAAATAAAGGAGTCATGTGTAACAGGTGTCCATAAATATCTGGCGTCAAGTCAACCTGATAGGTGATGGAGGATTGGCTTGCACCAGGGCATTCTTGGAAAAAGCGATTGATGATATCTTGGTTATTATAGGTTTGTTTTTCAGGCTGACTACGATAGAGTATCTGTCTTAGTTCATTCAAATAGTTGCTGCCGGGAACTACCTTGATGAATACTCCACCCTCTTTGAGAACACGCTTGAATTCTTGATAGTGGGAGGGCGTTAGAACATTTAATAGAAGAGAACAGGATTGATTGGCAAAAGGCAGTTGGGCTAAATCCGCAAGACACCAAAAAGCAGAATTGGCAAAATGATTGCTGGCTAGAGCAATGCCTTCCTTGGCAATATCCATGCCAACTGTAGAAGAAAGGGCAAATTTTTCTTGCAACCAAGCCAATTGCGACCCTTCACCACAACCAATGTCTACTATTAAACCATCTGATGCTAGGTGAGAAAAGTAGGGCTCTAAGGAAGCCAATAAAGGTGTGAAAAAGCCACTTTGAGCTAAGAGATAGCGATGGGTAAAGAGGTCTCGATTATAATCCGTATTGGCAGCTTGTTTCATCAGATGCAAGGTACCTTTTTTAGAAAGGTCAAAGTGATGTCCCTTGGCACACACTAAACTATAGCCCTCCATGTTAATAAAAGGGCTCTGACAGTAGGGGCATTGTAATAAATGTAGGTGTTCATCCAAAAACAGTTTGCTAGCATCAATTTTTTTTAGCATGGGAGGCTCCTTTATTGACCATTTCATCTTCACCGTTTATTCTATCATAGACGGCTTGACTTGTCTGTTTGACATTTTTCCTTAGCAAGCATACAATTGAAGAATAGTTCAAATCGAATTGATTACGATTCACGAAAAGGAGACTGCCCAATGTCACAAAAAATACCTGTAACAATCGTTAGCGGCTTTTTAGGAGCTGGAAAAACGACCTTAATCAATAGAATTCTAAAGGAAGAACACGGTGAACAGATTGCTGTCATCATCAATGAATTTGGTGAAATGGGGGTAGACCATCAGTTTGTTTTAGATGTTGAAGAAGAAATCTATCAAATGGACAATGGCTGCCTATGCTGCACCCTGAGAACAGATATTGCCGATATGCTAAAATCTATTTTAATGGTCAGAGAGCAAAACGGCATTCGAGTTGACCGTGTCCTCATTGAAACTACTGGGCTAGCCGATCCAGCTCCTCTAGCACAAACTTTTATTAACCTACCATTTTTAAATGATAACTTTATTGTGGATGCAGTGGTGACCATTGTTGATGCAAAGAATTTTCTTTACCAAGCGAGACACCAAGTTGAGGTGGCCAAGCAAGTCGGCTTTGCGGACAAGATTCTAATTAGTAAGCATTCTTTAGTAGAGGAACCTGTCTATCATAAAGTCGTTCAAGAAGTTCGTTCTATTAACCCGTTCGCAGCTATTCAGGATATGGATGCAAAACCGGTTACCTTAAAGGATATTTTTGACCTACAACTCTTTTATGCTAGTGAAGAAAAAATTCTTCAAATGGAAGAAGCATCAAGAGAAGAAGAGGGGTGCCAACATTGTGGACACCATCATGATGGGGAAAACTGCAACCATGACCACCATAATAAGGAGCATCACCATCACCATGAGCACGATCACGACCACCACCATCATAGTCACCATAGTGGCATTAACTCATTTGTCATCGAAAGTGACCAAGCTTTAAAACTAGAGGACATCAACGTCTGGTTGAATGAACTCATTTATATCTATGGCCCAGAACTCTACCGCTACAAAGGGATTCTTAATGTACAAAATGTGGACTATCAATTGATTTTCCAAGGAGTTCAGATGAGCTTTGATATTTCAAGAGGTAGGGATTGGAAGGATAGTGAGCGCAAGTCTACCTTGGTTTTTATCGGAAAAAATCTACCGGAAGAGACCTTGCGTGAAAGCTTTGCTGCTTGTATTAGTCAGGGCTAGACTTAAGTATTTATTCTGACTAATTTCCTATTCATAAAGACCGACAGATAGAGTACAATAGAAACAAGTACTTGAAAAGGAGAACATTATGCTATCAATCGTCGTGCCTTGTTATAACGAAGAGGAGACAGTAGATTTGTTTTACCGTGCAGTAGAGGACATCAAAGCCTTACTGCAAATGGAAATTGAATATATATTTGTGGATGATGGTTCAAACGACAAGACCATGGACAAATTACGAGCTTTGCACCAAGAGGATCCGGCTGTCCATTACATTTCCTTCTCAAGAAATTTTGGTAAAGAAGCGGCTCTTTACGCTGGACTAGAAGCCAGCAGAGGAGACTTTGTAACGGTTATGGATGCCGATTTACAAGACCCACCGGAGCTGTTACCACAGATGATGGAACGCCTACAAGAGAACCCAGACCTAGATTGCATCGGCACAAAACGCCACACCCGTACAGGGGAACCCATCGTTCGCAGTTTTTTTGCCAAACGCTTTTACTCTCTCATCAATCGCATCAGTGACACAGAAATTGTTGATGGCGCCAGAGATTTTCGTTTGATGCGCCGGCAAATGGTTGACGCCATTATCCAAGTGAGTGAAAATAACCGCTTTTCGAAGGGGATTTTTGCTTGGGTGGGTTTTAACACAGAATATATTTCTTACGAAAACCGTCAGCGGATTGCAGGCGAAACCAGTTGGAGCTTTTGGAAACTATTTAATTACTCCATTGACGGCATTGTTAACTTTTCTGATGCACCCTTAAATTTGGCATCGTTTGTTGGTGCTATCTCCTGTGTCTTTGCTAGTATCGCCTTGGTTTTCATTGTTGTGCGAACCTTAATTTTTGGTGACCCTACCAGTGGTTGGCCCTCAAGCATTTCCATCATTTTATTCATCGGTGGTATTCAACTTTTAAGTTTAGGCATATTAGGAAAATACATCGGAAAAATATTCATGGAGACCAAAAAGAGACCCATTTACATTACCAAAGAAAGAGACAAAGACTTGAATTTATAGGCATTTATGGCGGGCAAATAGTTCAGATTATTACAAAATAAAAGAGTTTTGCGGAAATCTTATCAGAAATAACGGTGTAAAGCATAGCTGACGCACAGTGGATGTTTCGGCTTCAGCCGATTACATCCACGTAGACAGCTAAGCCGTGAGACCAAGGCTCACGGCGGTGCCACCGTTATTTCTGATAAGATTTCCGCAAAACTCTTTTGTGATTTAGAAATAGATATAATTCTTTAAGGACTTTTTGTTCATATCTATGTTGTAAAAATTCTTTTACCATATTACTTAATATTTTTCATGAAAACGCCTATAATAGAAATAGGAAGTCAAAAGGAGGATTGCCTATGAACGTAACAGCTCTAAAAGAACAAATTATTGAAAAAAGTAAAGAGTTGGGCATCGACAAAATTGGCTTTGCTTCCGCAGCACCCTTTGAACACTTAGCAGAGGGAATGAAGAAATCAAAAGAATTAGGACACACATCAGGATTTGAACATCCTGTTTTAGAAGAACGATTGTATCCGGAACTTATTTTTGAGAATCCGCAAACGATTATTTCCTTAGCCCTAGCTTATCCTACCTTGCCAAGGCAGAAGCCTGAGCGAGTCAAAGGCCAAAGACGAGGAGCTTTTGCCAGAGCTTCTTGGGGCGAAGACTATCATGCTATTTTGACTAGAAAATTAGAAGCTTTAGCTAAGTTTATCCAAGAAGAAGTAGGAGATCCACAAGCGCGTTTCAAACCCATGGTAGACACCGGTGAACTGATTGATGTCCGAGTGGCTGAACGAGCCGACATTGGCTTTGTCGGCAAGAATGGACTGCTGATTACCAAGGAATTCGGTTCCTATGTCTATTTAGGAGAACTTATCACAAATATTGCTTTCCCCTTGGACAGCCCTGTAGACTATGATTGTGGTGACTGTACAAGATGTATCGACTTTTGCCCAACAGATGCTCTCTTAGGAGACGGTAGAATGAACGCTAAACGCTGCTTATCCTATCAGACTCAAACTAAGGGCTTTATGCCCAAAGAGTTTCGGCGCCCCATGGGACACGTTATTTACGGCTGTGATATTTGCCAACAAGTTTGCCCCTATAACAAAGGCAAGGACTTTCATCTACATCCGGAAATGGAGCCTTCGGTAGAAGAAACCCATCCTTTACTACAACCTCTAGTGACTATCAGCAATAAAGATTTTAAGTTACGCTTTGGCATGATGTCGGGCTCTTGGAGAGGAAAGAAACCTTTGCAACGCAATGCCATTATCGCTTTAGCCAATTTTAGAGATAAATCCGCTATCCCATTATTATTGGAAACCATGGATAAAGATCCCAGACCCGTCATCAAAGGAACAGCAGCTTGGGCAGTCAGCCAAATAATGACACAAGTTCCCGACCAAGTCATTGCTTTTTTTCAAGAACACTTAGAAAAAGCAAAACAAACACTTCTTGAAAACGAACAAATTACACCAGACGACCAAGACCTAGTTACAGAACTACAAGAAGCCCTAGACCAGCTAATAGAAAAGCAAGGCAATTAAAGTTACCAAGGGAACTAGAGGAATCAAAAACTTTTACCAACCCCTTAGCCAAAAGCACTATAACCAAAAGAAAGAGAGCCAACATGACCACAAATCACATTGTCCTATTCGAACCACAAATCCCAGCCAATACCGGAAACATCGCCCGAACCTGCGCTGCAACCAACTCCCCATTGCACCTCATCTACCCATTAGGATTCTCTGTTGATGACAAACACCTAAAAAGAGCTGGCTTAGACTACTGGAATGATGTAGACATCCATTATCATGATTCACTAGAGCATTTTCTAACCTTTGTGGGACAACGACCACTATATCTCATTACCAAGTTCGCCAATCAAACCTATGATCAAGTGGACTTAAGTCAGGCCCAAGACCAATTCTTTCTCTTTGGTAAGGAAACAACTGGCCTACCAGAAGAATTCATGAGGCAGAACCCAGAAAAATGTTTGCGACTTCCCATGGATGATACTCATGTAAGATCTTTAAATTTGTCCAACACAGTAGCCATTATAGCTTATGAAGCCTTGAGACAACAGCGTTTTCAAGGGTTAGAGATGACCCATCATTACCAGGCGGATAAATTAAAATGAGTCCAAGTGCAAAGAAATTCAAAAATACAGTAAAAATGTGATGAATTTCTCAGTTTAAATGTAAGCGATTCGCTGAAATTGATTTTTTAATCCGATATACTATAGACATAAGGAAAACGCATACAAGAATATGAGACGTCAATATTCTTGTATCGCTTCCAGATTATTTAGCAAGACAAAAACTATAGGATGGTGAATGAAATGTCAGAGAGACACCCAATTCATGTATTTTCAGAAATTGGAAGATTGAAGAAAGTTTTATTACACAGACCAGGAAAAGAATTAGAAAACCTAATGCCAGATTACCTAGAAAGGCTCTTATTCGATGATATTCCTTATTTAGAAGAAGCACAAAAAGAGCATGATGGATTTGCTCAAGTATTGCGTGACAATGGCGTTGAAGTAGTCTACTTAGAAGACTTAGCAGCAGAATCATTAACTAGCCAAGAAATTCGTGAAGCGTTCATTGATGAGTATTTAAATGAAGCAGATATTCGTGGTACCCAAACCAAAGAAGCTATCAGAAAAATTTTGTTAGCTATTGAAGATCCAAAAGAGTTAATTGAAAAAACAATGGCAGGATTCCAAAAAGTTGAAATCCCTGAAATTGAAAACAAAGGATTAACAGATCTAGTTGAATCAGACTACCCATTTGCGATTGACCCAATGCCTAACTTGTACTTTACAAGAGATCCATTTGCAACAATGGGGAACGGAGTGTCATTAAACAGAATGTACTCTGACACTAGAAATAGAGAAACTCTTTATGGTAAATATATCTTTACCCATCACCCAGAATACAAAGATGCTGACATTCCAATGGTTTATGATCGTTCAGACAGCACTCGTATCGAGGGTGGGGATGAATTAGTTCTCTCTAAAGATGTGTTAGCTGTAGGGATTTCCCAAAGAACCGATGCGGCTTCTATCGAAAAATTAATGAAAAACGTTTTCGAAAAACACTTAGGCTTTAAGAAAGTATTGGCTTTCGAAATTGCTAACAATCGTAAATTCATGCACTTAGACACTGTATTTACTATGATTGACTATGACAAATTTACTATTCACCCAGAAATTGAAGGGGACTTAAGAGTCTTCTCAGTAACACCAGGTGAAGATGGCAAATTAGTCATTCAACAAGAAACAGGCACTTTAGAAAGTATTCTTGCTTCAAACTTAGGTGTACCTTCTGTATCTCTAATTAGATGTGGTGGCGGTAATATCGTTGCTGCAGCAAGAGAACAATGGAACGATGGTTCAAACACCTTAACAATTGCACCAGGTGAAGTTGTGGTTTATGATCGTAACACTGTGACTAATAAGAAGTTAGAAGAAGCAGGAATCAAACTCCACAAAATTCGTGGAAGTGAATTGGTAAGAGGTCGTGGTGGCCCAAGATGTATGTCAATGCCACTAGTTCGTGAAGATTTATAATATCTAAAGCAATAAGGCAATAAAAACTAAAAATATGTTATCTAAGAAAGGGAGAACAATATGACACAAGTATTCCAAGGCAGAAGTTTCTTAAAAGAAATCGATTTTACAAAAGCAGAATTAGAGTATTTAATTGATTTTTCAGCACATGTTAAAGACCTTAAAAAACGCGGTATCCCACACAAATTTATGGATGGCAAAAACATTGCTTTGCTATTTGAAAAAACATCTACTCGTACTCGTGCAGCATTTACAACTGCAGCCATTGAATTAGGTGCACACCCAGAATACCTAGGTAAAAACGACATTCAATTAGGTAAAAAAGAATCTGTAGAAGATACAGCGATTGTATTAGGTAGTATGTTTGACGGTATCGAATTCCGTGGATTCAGCCAAGAAGTTGTTGAAGACTTAGCAAAATACGCTGGCGTTCCAGTATGGAATGGTCTAACAGATGAATGGCACCCAACACAAATGATTGCTGACTTCTTAACTGTTAAAGAAAACTTTGGCAAACTAGAAGGACTTACCTTAGTTTACTGTGGAGACGGCCGTAACAACGTAGCGAACAGCCTCTTAGTGACTGGTGCTATCTTAGGTGTTAACGTACGTATCTTCTCACCAAAAGAATTGTTTCCTGAAGCAGAAATTCTAGAATTAGCAGAAGGCTATGCAAAAGAAAGTGGCGCTAAACTATTAGTGACGGACAATGCAGAAGAAGCTGTTGAAGGCGCAGATATTCTTTATACAGACGTTTGGGTATCTATGGGTGAAGAAGACAAATTCGAAGAACGCGTTAACTTACTACAACCATATCAAATCAATATGGAATTAGTGGCAAAAGCTCACAATGATGATCTAATTATTCTTCACTGCTTACCAGCCTTCCATGACATTGAAACAGAATATGGCAAGAAAATCTTTGAAGAATTCGGCATCAAAGAAATGGAAATCACTGACGAAGCATTCCGTAGCAAACACGCACGTCAATTTGAACAAGCAGAAAACCGCAAACACTCAATCAAAGCTATTATGGCCTTGACTGCTGGAAATCTATACGTACCAAAAGTATAATATCTTGTTACTCCAAGAAAAAGTAAAAAAATCAATATCAATCTAACTTGTTTTTAAAAGTCATTCTGGTTTTGATCCTTGAATCAGAACGAGGATGACTTTCTTTTTTTGAAGGTCTAGTCTAAAAAAATTGGAGGTAAAGAAAATGGCTGAAAAAGTCAAGAAACAGTTTAAGATGCCGTCATCGTTTACAGTATTATTCATTATCATTGCACTTATGGCACTTTTGACCTGGTTTATTCCGGCAGGACAATATGAAACCAACGAGGCTGGTAACTTAATCGCAGGAACCTATTCTCAAGTAGATCCTAATCCGCAAGGCTTATATGAAATCTTCATGGCGCCGGTTCGAGGGATGCTGGGAACAAAGCTGACTAGCGGAGCAATTGAAGTTTCCTTCTTCATTATTATGGTTGGGGGATTCTTGGGAGTTGTTACCGAAACAGGAGCTCTTGATGTTGGGATTGCATCCGTTATCAAAAATAACAAGGGGCGTGAAAAACGCTTAATTCCAATTCTTATGTTACTATTTGCCTTAGGTGGAACAACTTATGGGATGGGAGAAGAAACAATGGCCTTCTACCCATTGTTAATTCCTGTGATGATTGGGGTAGGTTTTGACACTATTACCGCAGTATCCATCATCTTAATTGGTTCACAAATCGGTTGTTTGGCATCAACGGTAAACCCATTTGCTACAGGGGTTGCGTCACAAGCAGCCGGTATTAGTATCGGAGATGGCATTCTTTGGCGGGTTATCTTCTTTATTGTTATGTATGCTATTTCTGTAGTCTTTGTTTATCGCTATGCTAGTAAAATAGAAAAAGATCCAACTAAGTCCTATTCATACCATACAAGAGATGCTGATTTGTCGCATTTCCATGTTGAGAAAACAACTGATTCTCTATCCGGTAGACAAAAAACAGTTTTATGGTTGTTTGCTCTCACTTTTATTATTATGGTTATCAGTTTAATTCCTTGGACAGACCTAAACCCTAACTTTACTTTCTTTGAATCATTGAATGCATTCGTTGCTGGAATTCCATTTATTGGTCAATTAATTGGGCATCCAGAAGTATTGGGTATGTGGTACTTCCAAGAAATCACTATGCTCTTTATCATTATGGCTATCGTTATCGGTATGTTATATCGTATGAAAGAAGAACGTTTTATTCAAGTCTTTATTTCTGGTGCTGGAGAATTGCTAGGGGTTGCTCTAATCTGTGCAGTAGCTCGTGGTATTCAAGTAGTTATGAACGATGGTATGATTACTGCTACTATCCTACACTGGGGTGAACAAGGACTTTCAAATCTTTCATCACAAGTCTTTATTGTATTAACTTATCTCTTCTATCTACCAATGTCCTTCCTAATTCCTTCAACTTCAGGATTAGCTGGAGCAACAATGGGAATCATGGCTCCTTTAGGGGAATTTGCCAAAGTTCCTGCTCACTTAATCATCACAGCCTTCCAAGCAGCTTCAGGAATTCTAAACTTAATTACACCAACTTCCGGTATTGTTATGGGAGCGTTAGCTTTAGGTAGAATTGAATTAACTGTATGGTGGAAATATATTGCTAAATTAATCGCAGTAGTATTCGTAGCAAGTATTGCTATCTTAGTTCTCGCAACATTCTTTGTATAAACCTTATAAGTAAAATAGAACTGACCAGAAGGAGTGGAATTAGTGCAAGAATATATTAAACAAACCCATAAAGATCAATGTATTGAGGCCATTAAACGAGTCGTTAGCTTTCCATCAGTATTGAAAGAAGACGAAAACGGAACTCCTTTTGGTCAAGCTATTCAAGATGTTTTAGAAGACACCCTAGACCTCTGCCAGTCACTTGGTTTCTCAACCTACATCGATCCCAAAGGATATTATGGTTATGCCCAAGTAGGTGAAGGCGAAGAACTACTTGCTATCCTCTGTCATCTTGACGTGGTGCCAGCAGGAGATCTGAAAAAATGGGATACACCACCATTTGAAGCGCAAGTGATGGGTGACTATATTCATGGACGTGGCACGCAAGATGACAAAGGCCCGACTATGGCGGCCCTCTTTGCAGTAAAAGCCTTAATGGATGCAGGAGTTACCTTTGACAAACGAATCCGATTTATTTTTGGAACCGACGAAGAAACTCTTTGGAGATGCATGAATCGCTATAACGAGATCGAAGAAAAAGCTACCATGGGCTTTGCCCCTGACTCAGCCTTTCCTTTGACCTATGCTGAAAAAGGCCTCTTACAAATCAAATTGCATGGCGCTCCAAGTGATGTCCTTGAGTTAGAAGTTGGTGAAGCCTTCAATGTCGTACCAGGAAAAGCAACCTATTCAGGAAAATTAATTCCAGAATTAGCCTTGCAACTTGATGGATTAGGTTTTGACTATGAATTGAAGGAAGATTCTATTACAGTCATTGGGTCTTCTAAACATTCAAAAGATGCCCTAGATGGGGTAAATGCTATCATTCGTTTGGCCTATGGGTTATCTGAATTAGTAGAACACCCTGTGTTAAACTTCCTAGTCGATGAGATTGGTGAAGATGCAACAGGTGGAACTATCTTTGGAGCTATTCAAGATGGTCCGTCAGGAAGCTTAACCATGAATGTAGCTGGAGTGACTATTTCTTCTAATGCATCTGAGATTAGAATCGATATGCGTATCCCAGTCTTAGCCGACATGGA
Organism: Granulicatella seriolae; assembly: GCF_024543085.1. Classification (GTDB taxonomy): domain Bacteria; phylum Bacillota; class Bacilli; order Lactobacillales; family Aerococcaceae; genus Granulicatella; species Granulicatella seriolae. The sequence goes on along the minus strand of NZ_JANHNZ010000002.1, from coordinate 208,562 downwards.
CCGCTTATTAGAAGAATTAATTGAAAAAGCCAAAGAGTATGGCTTGACCTATGAAGAATTTGACTACCTAGCGCCACTATATGTTCCTTTAGATAGCTATCTAGTGAACACGCTAATGAGCGTTTACCAAGAAAAAACGGGTGATATGAGCCCAGCAGTATCTTCTGGTGGTGCAACATTTGCTAGGACTATGGATAACTGTGTAGCTTACGGTGCTGTTTTCCAGGATTCGCCAATGACCGAACACATGGAAAATGAACGGATGGCCTTGAAAGATATTTTTGGTGCCATGGACATCTATGCAGAAGCTATTGCTCGACTAGCAGGTCAGAAATAAATAAGTTTATAAACTGAATGATATAGAAGGAGTGGACGCAATGACAAAAAGAAAAATCGTAATTGCCTTAGGAGGAAATGCGATCTTATCAACAGATGCTTCAGCTAAAGCACAACAAGAAGCATTGAACCAAACGGCTAAGTATTTAGTACAATTCATTGAAAATGGAGATGAGTTGGTTGTTACACATGGTAACGGACCACAAGTTGGGAACTTACTCTTGCAACAAAGTGCTGCTGATTCTGAAAAAAATCCAGCTATGCCATTAGATACCTGTGTAGCTATGACAGAAGGAAGTATTGGCTACTGGTTACAAAATGCCCTAGTCAATGAATTGGAAAGAAAAGGCATCAAGAAAGATGTCGGTGCTTTGGTAACACAAGTGATTGTTTCTAAAGATGATCCAGCTTTTGCTAACCCAACCAAACCAATTGGGCCATTCCTAAGCAAGGAAGAAGCAGATGCACAAGCTACAGAAACAGGAGCTACCTTTAAAGAAGACGCAGGACGCGGCTATCGTAAAGTAGTGCCATCACCAAAACCAGTCGGCATTAAAGAAGTGAATGTTATCAAATCATTGATCGATGCAGGTGTTGTTGTCATTACTGCTGGTGGAGGCGGTATTCCAGTTGTGGAAGACCCAACGACTAAGCTACTTACTGGAGTAGAAGCAGTTATCGACAAAGACTTCGCAAGCCAAACACTTTCTGAGTTGATTGAAGCAGACGTGTTCATCATTTTAACCGGTGTGGAAAATGTCTTTGTTAACTATAACCAACCAAATCAAGAAAAATTAGAAAAAGTAACACCATCTCAGTTGAAACAATACATTGCTGAGAACCAATTTGCACCTGGAAGTATGCTACCAAAAGTAGAAGCAGCTATTGCCTTTATTGAAGCTTATCCAGAAGGTAAGGCGATTATCACTTCTCTAGAAAATATTGCTAGTGTTTTATCAGGAGATGGCGGAACACAAGTTGTAGCTGACTAAGCTTTACATTTAGGCTAGACAAGTGAGGCAACATGTGATAACATTGGTCTCACTATCAGTTACAAATCAAATAACCTTCGATATGAAGAGAGTACTTATCTAGACATTTTAAAGCGAGTTGGGGCGGTGAGAGCCAACAAATCACTAGATGAGGAAGCGCACTTCATTAGAAAACAGTCTGAATCAAGTAGGATTGTTCGGTACTTACCCGTTACAGTAAGTAAAGTGGTTTGCTTAGTAGATTCTGGGCAAACAAGCAGAGTGGTACCACGGGAATTCTCGTCTCTATTAATAGATATTTATCTATTAATAGGGACTTTTTTATTGGACTGAAAGAACAGAATATAACAATGGAGGAATGAAGTAGATGGATTACAAAAAAATAGTGGCAGAACAGATTTTGAAAACAGTTGGAGAGCACCTTTCGTATGAAGAAGTTTATAATCTTTTAGAAACACCAAAATATTCAGAGCATGGAGACATTGCATTTCCAGCCTTTTCTTTAGCAAAAGTGTTAAGAAAAGCACCTCAAGCGATTGCGACTGAAATTGTAGAAAACATTTCCGACCCAGCTATTGATAAGGCAGTTGCAGTTGGACCATATGCGAATGTTTTCTTAGCACGTCCTAATTTTTATGACCATGTTCTAAAAGAAGTTTTAGAAAAAGGGGACCACTTTGGTGATTGGGACTATGGACACGGAAGAAATGTTCCGGTTGACATGTCATCCCCTAACATTGCCAAACCAATGTCAATGGGACACCTACGCTCAACAGTTATCGGAAATGCCATTGCAAACTTAGAAGCGAAGGTTGGCTATAAACCAATCAAAGTTAACCATTTAGGTGACTGGGGAACTCAGTTTGGTAAACTGATTGTAGCTTACAAATTATGGGGCGATGAAGCAGCTGTTGTTGCTAATCCAATTGATGAACTCTTACGTTTATATGTTCAGTTCCATGAAGAAGCAGAGACAAACCCAGAGTTAGAGGAACAAGGTCGTGCTTGGTTCAAAAAACTAGAAGATGGGGATGAAGAAGCACAACGCTTATGGGAATGGTTTGTTGAAGAGTCTCTTGCTGAATTCAACCGTATCTATGATTTACTAGGTGTGACCTTTGACTATTACCACGGAGAATCTTTCTATAACGACAAGATGGATGTCATCATTGAACAACTAGAAAATGACAAGATTGCAACCGTAGATAATGGCGCAACCCTAGTTCATTTGGACAAATATGACCTACCACCTGCACTAATCAAAAAATCAGATGGAGCAACCCTATACATTACGCGTGACCTAGCTACAGCTGCTTACCGTAAGAAAACATTTGACTTTGCAAAATCAGTCTATGTCGTTGGTAATGAGCAATCTAACCACTTCAAACAGTTAAAAGCAGTCTTGAATGAAATGGGCTTGGAATGGCAAGAAGATATGGTTCATGTCCCATTCGGTTTGATTACTCTTGGTGGTAAAAAATTATCCACACGTAAAGGGAAAGTTGTCTTATTAGAAGGTGTTCTAAACGAAGCCATCGACTTAGCCTACCAACAAATCGAAGCGAAAAATCCAGACTTACCAAACAAAGAAGAAGTCGCTCGTCAAGTAGGGGTTGGAGCAGTTGTCTTCCATGACCTTAAAAATGACCGTTTAAATAACTTCGACTTCACTCTAGAAGAAGTTGTACAATTCGAAGGAGAAACAGGGCCATACGTACAATACACACGTGCACGTGCGATGAGCTTGTTACGCAAAGCTGACCAAGAAATCCAAGTGGGTGCAGAATTAGGCTTGTCAGATGACTATGCATGGGAAGTCTTAAAACTAATTGAAAACTACCCTAACGTGGTTAAGTTTGCTGAAAACAAATTCGAACCATCTGTTATCGCTAAATACGTTATCACATTGGCACAAGCCTTCAATAAATACTACGCAAATAGCAGAATCCTAAACGATGATGCAGAAAAGAATGCAAGATTAGCCCTAGTATCCGCAACAGCCAACATCTTAAAACAAGGCCTAGCAATTCTAGGAGTAGAATCCCCAGACGAAATGTAAAAAAACCAAGGTGTGAGGACGACTGGGTAGCTGCGCAAGAAATTTAGGAAATTCTACGGAAGCCTTGCAAAGGCTGTAGAGAATTTATCTAATTTCCAAGCAGCTAGGAGTCAGAACCTAATTAAAACCAAGGTGTGAGGACGACTGGACAGCTGCGCAAGAAATTTAGGAAATTCTACGGAAGCCTTGTAGAGGCTGTAGAGAATTTATCTAATTTCCAAGCAGCTAGGAGTCAGAACCTAATTACCAAGGTGTGAGGACGACTGTTAGAGCAGTTAATCACTATACAGATTCTAAATGTAGATACTTTAAACCATTAAAATAGCACCTGTAAGTCACACACAGAATGTTCTGTGTAGGGTTACAGGTGCTATTTTACTTTTAATTCAATCTATATTTTAAACTTATCTTTAACGTCTTCGACAAAGTCACTAGTTTTTTTGCTAACATCATCTTTGAATTCTTCTGCTTTTTTTCCAGCTTCATCAGCAAACTTAGCAGCTTCATCTTTAGCGTGTTCAGCTTTCTTTTCTAGGTCATCCTTAACTTCAGAAGCCTTCTTAGAAACGTCTTCTCCAACTTCTTTTGCTTTATCAACTACTTGGTCTTTCATTTCGTCAATCTTTTTTGTGAAATCTGACATAATAAATTCCTCCTAGAGATTATTTAACATCTTAATGATAACGCTTATTTTCTAGTATTACAAATGATAACCACTATAAAATAGCTTTCCAAAATCATTACAGTTGCAGTAAGCCCATTTAGTCTATAAAATGAAACCAAGCAGCAAAAAAAGTGCTTTTGCAATAATAAAAATGAAATGAAAATGAGGAGAACATCATGCCAGAAGAAAATAAACCTGCTACACCAAACATCTCGAAATTTGACCTAGCCTATCTAATTAGTGGTAGTGTCCTAATTATTATATGGATTTTAAGAACCTTTTTCAAAGTGGATATACCAAATACCTATTATTTCTTAGGTCTGGGTATTTCGTTATCGTTTCTAGCCCTGGCCGAGTACACACGCTACAGTAAAACAAAACGTCAATCTTCACTGTGGATATTGCTGACAAGTATCATATTGGCACTTTTTTCGTTTTTTAGAGTATTTTTCTAAAGGAGACTATAAATGAATCAAGAAGCACAAACCATTCTACAAGAATTAGAAGACCTATCGAATCCGTCACGAATAAAGCACTATCAAAAAAATAATGAACCGGAGCCATTTTTCGGTGTAATGATGGGGCCTTTGCGAAAGCTTGGTAAGGAACATGCAAAAAAAACAGATTTAGCCTTAGAACTTTGGGCAAGCAAAAATTTAGATGCACAACTCTTGGCTATCATGATGATGGAGCCAAACAAATTGAGTGAAGATGATGTAAGAAATCTGGTAGCAACGACGCAATCTTTGACGGTGTTGGATGAGTTGATTAGCAAGGTTATCTCCAAAAGAGACGATGCTCAGTCTTGGAAAGAAGAGTTTTTAGCCAGTGACTCAGAACTCATGCAGCGACTGGGGTGGGGCTTGGAAGTTCGATATATTGTGTCGAAGAAAGCTAGCCAAGCTGACTTGGAAGCCATCTTTGCAAGAATTAAAAGAGAATTACAAACGGCACCAGAACTAGTTCAGTGGACCATGAATCGTGCCTTGGTGGAAATAGGGGTTACTTATGATGAGTGGACAGAAGCTTGCATTGCTTTGGGACATGAGTTGAATGTCTTAAAAGGTATCCCAGTACCACCGGGCTGTACATCACCATTTGCACCAGAGTGGATTACGGTTGCACGGAAGAATAAGGAAGCACGAGCAAGGAAACAATCATAAGGCTATAAAAATAGTATGATTTAAATTTAGTACAAATTTAGTAAAAACCATGCAAAAGGGCATGGTTTTTTTGTATACCATTTTACAATGAAGTTTAATAGAATTTACTGAACTTGTATGAAAAAAACTTCACAAAAATATAGTTTTATGATAGTATTGTGATAAAATAGGAAAAATATAGAATTATAATACTGATTAATCAAAAATATGTCTATAAAATGACACAATTAGAAATAGTTTATAATTTTTATAGCTATTTATGTAAGGTGTTTACTTACAAATAATGGGAGACATTGAATATAGTTACGTAAAATAGCCGAACATAAAACTAAAAAGGATGATGAAAATGAAAACGAAAAAAACATTTCAAGTAGTATTCCTAGGGATAGTGCTGTTACTAATATCCACGGCTTGTACGGCCATTTCCCAACTACCACTCCCAAGTAGAAAAGACCTAGAAGACAGATTCGACAAGCTAGGAGACATCTACCCAACGAAAAATTTTGAAGACCTATATGATAAGTTTCCTAATGGGTTCAAGATAAATCACTACTTTTTTGAGTTTCATGGGAATATAGTTCATGTATATAAAGTGAAAATTAACGGTGATTCTGTTAATCGCACATATAGTGGAATCGTAGAATTGGAAATTGAAACGTCAGACCCATTGGAAACCATTAGTATATCTACGTATGAAATTAATACAATAGTTAATAACCGAGTAGAAATCACTGCCGATGAAGAACTGAAGAAAAAGGTGAATGATTTAGAGTTTTTATTCTTACATTTTACACTCAATCGAGAAAAACTGGCTACCCTACCCTTTGATTCAAGGTTCGAGAGTCCAGCCTCAAGAGATACTATGCTTTATTACACGATAGATGATGAGTATATAAATCAGTATTTTAATGTTAGTGAAGAAGAAGCTGAAAATAAAGTAAGATTATTGCTTCAAGGGCAACAAAGTAGCCTTAGAAAAAATGAATATTATTCGAGCGTTAGTTTAGATATAAAAAGGGGAAGAGCGCTGTTGATTGAAAGAATAGAAGGGTGGTAAAAAGATGGAAAAGACAAGTTTTGTTATGAATAGTAGTTACAAGATTGAAGATCTATTGATTGAAGGGATAAGGACAGAAGATCAAATAAAATTTGAATTTGATATACACCCATTCCTGCGCTACCTACACAGCAGCCACAATGTCGAAACAGGTATGACGGGAGTAGCCTTCGAGGACACCGTAACCAAGGAAATCATAATAGGCTACGCAGGAACCAATACAACGAATGACGCATGGAACGACATCCGAACAGACGTGGTGGACATCTTTGCAGGAGCAGGAGGTCACTATCAATCAGCCTTTGACTTTTACGAAGAAGTCAAAAACAGCTACGGCGATCGCATCACCACCGTAACCGGACACTCGCTAGGTGGCAACTATACGCCCAAACGGAGTGGTGCATAACAAGGCAAGCAGTTTACCTTTCCAAAGAAACCAATACATAAAACTAAAAAGGATGATGAAAATGAAGATGAAAAAAACAAGTCAAGTATTCCTCCTAGGGATAGTGCTGTTACTAATATCCACGGCCTGTACAGCCATTTCACAACTGCCACTCCCAAGTAGAAAAGACCTAGAAGACAGATTCGACAAGCTAGGAGACATCTACCCAACGAAAAATTTTGAAGACCTGTATGATAAGTTTCCTAATGGGTTCAAGATAGATGACTATTATTACGAGTATCACGGCGATATAGTCCATGTGTATAATGTTAGAATTGAGGGGGACTCCATTAATCGAACGTTTAGCGGAACTGTAGAGCTAGAGATTGAGAAGATAGAACCTTTAGAAACGATTAGTATATCCACTTACGAAATCACAAATATTGTTAATAATCGAGTAGAAATTACTGCCGATGAAGAACTGAAGAAAAAGGTGAATGATTTAGAGTTTTTATTCTTACATTTTACACTTAATCAAGAAAAGTTGGCTACCTTACCTTTTGACTCGAAGTTTGAGAGTCCAGTCTCAAGAGACACCATGCTGACTTATTCAATAAATGATGACTATATCAACCAGTATTTTAATGTTAATGAAAAGGAAATCGATAAAGTAAGATTGTTGCTTCAAGGACAACAAAGTAGTCTTAGAAAAGATCAATATTATTCAAGCATTAGTTTAGGTATAAGAGGAGAGAAAGCAATGTTGTTAGAAAGAATAGAAGGGTGGTAAAAAGATGGAAATAACAAGTTACGTAATGGACAGTAGTTATAAGATTGAAAAATTGTTGATTGAAGGGGGATGGACTGAAGAAGAAGAAATTAAACGTGAATATAATATACACCCATCCCTGCGCTACCTACACAGCAGCCACAATGTCGAAACAGGTATGACGGGAGTAGCCTTCGAAGACACCACAACCAAGGAAATCATAATAGGCTACGCAGGAACCAATACAACGAATGACGCATGGAACGACATCCGAACAGACGTGGTAGATATCTTTGCAGGAGCAGGAGGTCACTATCAATCAGCCTTTGATTTTTACGAAGAAGTCAAAAACCGCTACGGCGATCGTATTACCACAGTAACCGGACACTCGCTAGGTGGCAACTACGCCCAGATGGTTGCCATAGAATACAACATTCCAAATGGCGTAGTCTATAACTCTGCGCCTTTGTATTTGGGCACAACTGAACTAGTTAAAGGAGGTATGAATCTATACAATGCTTCAAGACAACCGTATTTAGCACATATTCATACAAAGGATATCCAGAAACTTCTAGTTGTTGAAAATAAGATAAACAATTATACAGGTGACATGGTTAGAATACGGTCTAAAGATGACATCTTAAATGTAGGTTCAGAAGTAGGATTAGGGTACTCTTGATGTTGAAGATAAAGACGATATGTTAAATGAAGTTTGCGATATGATCGATGAACATGACTTAGCTAATATGCGTGAGCTAAGAAGATTTATAAAAGAACATGGTTCCAAATATAATTTACCGAGTATGAAAATTATAAATTCTGTATTACGTTCTCACACAGGATTGATTAGATTATATTTTGATGCTGTTTATCAAGAAAGAAAATATGGTAGATACAATGTTGATAAAGAAACTGGAGAAATAAAATAAAATGTGAAAGTAGGTTTTTGTATGGTATCTGTTACTCAAAGGATTAAACAAATTAAGCAACCAAGAGGAGGTTATATTCCGCCTAAAAATTTTCAAAAAATAGAAATGATTAACTCTGAAGAACTTGATAAAGAGGAAAATATTCATGCTTCTTTAATGGGGTTAGCAGTTGATTATTTGTCTAGATTTATTAATGGTTCAACAGTTGCTGAAGCATTTGAAATATCATTGCGAGGAGCTTCATTATTAAGTGTTGATGAATTGAGAAAAGCTGAAAAATTAGCGGAAAATATTTTAGGATTAGATGAAAATTCAATTATTTCTGCTTGTAAACTTGTTGGGTATGATGTTGTTTTTAGGGCTGGAAAAATGGGATACAAGCCTGTAGAATATATTATTCCTGATAAAAATACTATAAATAATATTAGGATAATGGTTGAACGTTCTATTAAATTCTTTTCTGAATATGGTCCTATTATAAGTGATGGATTTACTTTTGAAGGTGGTTATACAGGTTTGATTGATTCAGGAGATGGTGATTTTTTAACTGAAGATACACTTTGGGATTTTAAAGTTTCGAAATCAAATATTACAACTGCCCATACTTTACAATTAATGATTTATTATTTAATGGGAACTCATTCTATTCATGATGAATTTAATTCGATTAATAAAATTGGAGTGTTTAATCCTAGATTGAATATTGTTTATATATTAGATATTTCAAAAATATCAGAAGCTCTTATTTTTGAAATAGAAACTGAAGTTATAGGATATTAATTATTTGGTAATCGTCAAAAGGCGATTACCTTTTTTATTCTTTTTTATTTTTTCGGAAATTGGCAATTTAGCCACCGCCGAAAAAATAAAAGCAGCGAATGTAAATTTGAAAAAATTACATTGCTGTAAGGCTAAAAAAAGTAAGGATCATAAATTGCCTAAAGGCGATTTATTCCGTACGTTTTAGCTCGACTGCTTGCAGGAGAAAAGCCCTCGGCAGAGCACGTTCTCTTGGTACAAGAGTATAACGTGCTATACTCTCATAAAATGCGAGTATCAAAAAAGAGACCGAGGTGCTGAAAATGGAGTTAGCTTGGAATGCTCAAAAGAATCAAATGAGTGATGTCAAAGGCAAGGAAATGGAACAAGAAAGAAAAGGAAAAATATCAAATGAAGATATTGATCTAGAGAAAACAAAACATAATTATGACTTAGTTGATTCAGATGAAAATTTATATAACCAAGTAAAAAATAGAGTAGCTGCGTTAAAAGAATCTGGTTCACGAGTTCAAAAAAATTCTGTTGTTATGTACTCAAATATTTTAACCGTTTCAGTTGAACAAGCGAAAATTTGGGGAGAAGAAAAAACAGATGATTATTTTAAAGCGTGCTATGAATTTTTTTCTGAAGAGTTTGGAAAAGAAAATGTCGTCAGTGCAAAAATACATAAAGACGAAACCGCTCCTCATATGCATTTACATTTTGTTCCAGTCAATAAAGAAAACGGAAAATTACAAGCTCGCATTTCGATGAACAAAGCAAAAATAAATTATATTCATGATGAACTGCCTAAGTTTTTACAAGAAAGAGATTTTGAAGTAGAACGTGGTGCAGGGAAGAAAGAAAAGAACATTGAAGATATTCACGAATATAAAGAAGTGCAGCAACTAAAAAAAGAAGTGGAAAGGCAAAAACGAGGATTAAATAAAGAGTTAGATGGAATAACAGTTGCTAAAGAACCGTTAGTTAATTTATCTGAAATAGATAAAAGAAAGCATGAAAAAGGAATTATTAATAAACGAATTGAGTTATCTGTTGATGATTTTCAAAGTTTATCAAAAATGGGATTAGAAAATGTTAAATTGAGAAAAAAATATACAAAATTATATGATAAAAAAGAAGAATTTAAAGAAGCGTATAATCATTTATATGACAACAAGACAGAATTAGAAAATAAAATAAATAAACTAAATCAAGAGATAAATAATCAAGAAGATCAAATAGATGATTTGAAGAAAAGCCTAGATAAAGAAATAGACAAAAAAATTATTTATGCAGATATTTTAAAAAATGATTTTAAGATAACTGATATTAGTAATAAAGAGATTAGCGCTCGTATGCTGTTACGTGATATTGAAAGCGGAGAGAAGCCTAGTAATAAAAAACAAGCACAGTCATGGAAAGAAACTTTGGAAGACGCTAGAGAGTCTAGAATTGAGCCTACACGACTTGAGCGAGCGATTGAGATGGTTCAAGAAATGCTACAACGTTTTATAGAACAAGTTAAAAAAAGAAGTCGTGGACCAAGAAGATAATTTAAAGCTCAAAATAATGAGTTTTAAGATGATTTAGGTTGTTTTCGGTTAGTTGTCGGCACAATCGTAAAAACACGGTAGAGAAGCGAGAATGGAGCCTGTAAGGCGACTGGTAGCGGAACGGACGTGTTAGATTGTATGAGCCGATAACTGACTGAAAACAACCGTCTATTTTGTTCTGGTCTCCATTCGGTGTGAAAGAGGCTCTAGGGGATTTTAAGGGGAAAGAATTTCCCTATGTATATAGCAGTGCTTTTTTATTACAACTCTTTTTTAACAGTGTTAGTTCTGGCATCCATTCCTTTGTATGTAGTATTGTCTATGATAGTCACACCATTGTTTCGGCATCGACTTAATGAAAAGTTTAGAACTGGTTCAGAAGTTAGTTCTTACTTGGTAGAGTCTATTCAAGGTGTTCAAACAATAAAATCCTACGCACTAGAAAATAAAATTCAAGATAGGTGGGGACAGCTTCAAGCAAACTATGTCACCTCTAGCTACAAGATAAATCTACTATCCTCAAGTTCATCGGGAGTAGCTCAATTTATTCAAAAAATCTTTGATCTGACTTTACTGTATTTTGGAGCTAAGCTTGTATTAGAAGGGCAGTTTTCAATAGGGCAACTGGTTGCCTTTAGAATGTTATCTTCTCGAATTAGTGGACCTGTTTTACGATTGGTTCAACTTTGGCAAGAATATCAACAAGCTAATCTATCCGTTGAAAAAATCGGTGACATCTTCAATAGCCCAGTAGAAATCAAAGATGAAATGGGTCAAAAGTTACAACTACCTGAACTAAAAGGGAAAATTAATTTTGATAAGGTTCATTTTAGATATAGGCTGGATGCTTCTGAAGCGGTGAAAGATTTGTCTTTTTCAATTGAAGCGGGAACAGTTGTCGGTTTGGTCGGGAGAAGTGGTTCGGGCAAGAGCACCGTTGCAAAACTGATTCAAAAGCTCTATATACCTGAAAGAGGGAAGGTTAGCATAGATGGTATGGATGTTTCTTTGATGAATGCTGACCAGTTACGCAGACAAATTGGTGTGGTACTGCAAGAAAACTTTATGTTTACCGGAAGTGTTAGAGAAAATATTGCCATTCGAGGCGACTACGCTAGCATGGAGGAGATTATGGCTGCTGCCAAAATTGCGGGAGCCCATGACTTTATTCTGCAATTGCCTAATGGCTATGATACGATTATTGGAGAAAAGGGGCTAGGCTTATCAGGTGGTCAAAAACAACGGATCGCCATTGCAAGAGCAATTCTGCCAAATCCTAAAATTCTACTATTTGACGAGGCGACTTCCGCCTTAGATTATGAGTCGGAAAGCATTATTCAAGAGAACTTGAAAGAAATCTGTAAAGGGCGTACCGTAATGATTATCGCACATAGACTTTCTACCTTGCGTGATGCTCAAAAAATAATGGTCTTGGATCAAGGTAGTATTCTTGAACAAGGAAGTCATGAAGAATTACTTAGAGCAGACGGTCTATGCGCATCCTTCTACCATCAACAGAATAGGTTGGTGAGCATATGAAAACTAATAAATTCATTGATTTTTTTAAAAAGATTGAAAGAAAAGACAATGACAAATTGATTTTGGATTTTATGCCCCAATACATGGAGATTATTGAACGCCCTCCAAACAAATCTTCAAAGGTTATCATAGGATTGCTAGTATCCTTGATTTTTTGTTTCATAGCTTGGGCATCATTTTCAAAGGTGGATGTCATTGTATCAGGTCAAGGAATGGTTGTATCACATGAGGGGATTGCGCAAGTAAAGCCTTTATATCCTGGTCAATTAGTGATGGTTTCAACATCAGAAGGACAACAAGTAAAAACAGGGCAAGTGTTAGCAAAGTTGGTTGACAAGCAGTTGGAATTTGAAATAAAAGAACTTGAAACAAGCTTACACATCATGAAAATTCAAAAAGAAGTATATCAAACTTTAGATATGGATATTGCAACAGCTATAGCAATTGAGAATTATAGTGAAATGGAGCAGCCCTTTGTCAATGCAATTCTAGCTGAAAACGACTACTATCGAAAGCAAAGTCAGATCGGAAATAGCAGTTTGGTTTTAGCACAATACAAAATGATTCGCCATTCAAAAATAGCTGAATTAGATGGGCAGATGAGTCAGATACTTGCACGTTTAACTAATCAATATAGTCATCAAGAGGCGCTTACACTACATGCTCCAATTGAAGGAACTGTACAATCAATCATAGAATCTCCGTATGGACAAGCTGTGGGCGTTGATGACATTGTTGCAACTATTGTTCCATTTTCAAAAGATTTAGTCTTTGAAGGGTATCTTTCTGATAAGGATAGGGGATCTATCATTAAAGATATGCCGGTTGAGGTTAAGCTACAGGCCTATTCTTATCAAGATTATGGAACTATAGTTGCTAGATTGGATTATATTAGTCCAGCTGCTATTCTTACTGAAAAAGGGGAGGTAGTATATAAATTCAAAGCAATACTAGATCCTAGTAGTTTAGAAAAATTCCCACAATTGGGCCCAGGTATGTCAGGTGTCGCCGAACTTAAATTAGGTGAAAGAACAGTGCTAGATTATTTCTTAGAGCCTATTACAAAGCCTTTTTCAACTGGTTTTAAAGAAAAATGAAAAACTTCTAATAAAGCATTGACAAGCTGCAACCAAACTGTAATAATAGTGACAATAAAACTAAGAAAAGGAGCCGAGACTAATGACACTGTATGGTAAGCAAATTCAAGCACAATTGAATACGCGCTGGCAAAGCCACTAGATACAGGTTGTTCTTTTGCTACTTTTTTAGTACATAGATGCAACCTTTACGATTCGTGTAAAATTGTATCTATGTGGTGACCACTTTTGAACGAACTCAACCACGTAGACACGCAAGCTACGTGGTTTTTTTGTATCTATTTTACAAGAGACCACTTTATAAAAGGGGTCTTTTTTCATTTTATTGAGTTCGTTCGCCAAAAACATATTAAAGGGGATTTTTACATGAAAAATAAACGATTAGTTATTGGTTTTGGTCTATTGATTACAGCATTACTGGCTTATGCCTTTATTCGATCTTCGCAGCAGAGTAAGCCTGATTCTGAGCAAACGCCATCTTCTGAGAGCTCCATTTCTCAGGGGGCGAGCCAAGAAAAGTCGCTCAAGTTAGGTGTTTTGCAGCTCCTATCTCATCCGGCTCTAGATGCTATCTATCAGGGCTTGCAGGATGAGTTGGATAAGGAAGGCTTTAAAGATGGGGAGAATTTGACCTTGGATTTGCAAAATGCACAGGGCGACCAGAGTAACTTGGCGACCATGAGCAACAAGTTGGTGTCGGATAAGAGCGATATCATTGTTGCCATCACCACACCGGCTACCTTATCCCTTGCTAATGTCACCAAGGATATCCCAATTGTTATGGCTGGGATTACCTATCCGGTTGAAGCGGGACTTATCTCTAGCGAAGCAAAACCTGGAAACAACATTACGGGGGTTAGCGACCGTACGCCAATCAAGCAACAGCTAGAGTTGATGAAAGAAATTGTGCCTAACCTTTCTACTATTGGAATTCTCTATACCTCTAGTGAGGATAATTCGGTTAAGCAAGCGGAAGAAGCTCAAGCCTTCGCCAAAGAACTAGGCTTAGAAGTCAAAATAGCAACCATCGCCAATACCAATGACATCCAACAGGTCAGTGAGAGTTTGGCTAGCCAAGTGCAAGCCATCTTTATTCCAATTGACAACACTATCGCTTCAGCTATGTCGACAGTTGTCAAAGTCACAGATCAGGCTAAGGTCCCTGTTTTTCCATCTGCGGATACCATGGTGGCTGATGGAGGTGTCCTAGGATTAGGAGTTGACCAATACCAAATCGGTGTTGAGGCTGCCAAAATGGTCATTGCCATTTCCAAGGGGGCTAATCCAGCTGATACACCGATTGTTATTGCCAATGCTGGTGTTATTTATCTAAACCAAGCTAAGGCAGATCAGTTAGGCTTGGTTATTCCAGATACGATTAAATCAAAAGCCCAATTAGTTGGGCCGGCTGCTAACCAATAGAAGAAGGAGGGTCATTATGGACCTAATTGTTTCGTCCATTTCTCAAGGGATTCTTTGGGGGATTCTATCGCTAGGAATTTTTATTAGTTTTAGGGTATTAAATATTGCGGATATGACCACAGAGGGAACATATCCATTAGGAGCTGCAACTTGTGTCATGTTGATTCAACAAGGGGTTCATCCCTTAGTAGCAACACTAGCAGCACTCATCACGGGAGGATTGGCAGGGTTAGTAACGGGCTTGTTGATTACAGTCTGTAAGATCCCTAGTCTACTTGCAGGCATTTTAACCATGACGGGTCTTTTATCCATCAACTTGCGCATTATGGGCAGACCTAACCTTAATCTAGCTGACAAAGCAACAATCTTTGATGGTTTGAATGGGCTTCATTTGCCACCATATTTTGATATTATTTTTATGGGAATTTTTATCGTTGCTTTAATTATTCTACTCATGTATGTATTTTTCTCAACAGAGATTGGTCAAGCTTTGATTGCTACAGGAGACAATCCTTTAATGGCAGCTTCATTGGGGATTTCAACCAAGTCTATGACTGTTTTTGGGCTAATCTTGTCCAACAGCTTAGTGGCGCTAACTGGTGCTATTCTATCTCAAAATAATGGCTATGCGGATGTTAATAGTGGTCTAGGCACCATCGTTATCGCTCTTGCTGCTATCATCATTGGGGAAGTTATTTTTGGAGATGTTTCCTTTTTCCTTCGACTCATCTGTATCATATTTGGGTCCATTATTTACCGGTTGTTATTAATGTTGGTTCTACAAATTCCCTTTATTCAAACCAACGACTTTAAGCTCTTATCTGCCATCTTAATCGCAGCTTGTCTAACCATTCCACAAGCTAAATCTTGGTTGGATCGCATCAGTAAAAGACAAGTAAGAGGGGGGCGATCTCTATGACGTATATTACGATAAAAGATCTTGAAAAAACCTTCTTTCCCAACACCAACCGAGAACATAAGGCGCTAAGAGGTATTAATCTAACCATTGAAAAGGGAGACTTTATTACCATTGTAGGTGGAAATGGTGCCGGAAAATCAACGCTACTGAATGCCTTGGCGGGTTCTCTGCCAGTAGACAAGGGTCAGATAATCATGCAAGAAACCAATATGACCAACCTACCAGAGCACAAACGAGCAAAATTCATCAGTCGTGTTTTCCAAAATCCACTCCAAGGAACCGCACCAAGAATGACGGTTGCCGAAAATATGTCACTGGCTTTTAGACGAGGCAAGTTTCGTGGTCTAAAACAAGGATCAAGTTTGGCCGAGCGTCAGCAGTTCCAAGAACTCTTAGCAAAACTAGATTTAGACTTGGAAGGTCGTTTAGATGCGGAGATGGGTCTTTTATCAGGTGGGCAGCGGCAAGCCATTGCCTTACTGATGGCAACAATGATTGAACCTAAGCTCTTGCTTTTGGATGAACATACTGCGGCCCTAGATCCAAAAACTCAGATGAAAATCATGAAATTAAGCCAAGAAACCATTGAGCAGCACCATCTAACAACCTTTATGATTACTCATAACCTCCAAGATGCTCTCCAATACGGAAACCGCATGATTGTTATGCACCAAGGGCAGATTGTAGCTGACTATCAAGGAGAAGCCAAGCAAGACATGACAGTTCACCAATTGTTTGATGAGATGAACGCCTTAGAATATCAATAAGCATTAATAAAAAAAACACAACTTGATTTCGAGTTGTGTTTTTTTTGAATTTAACAAAATAGTTAACAGAATAAGCAATTCTGTTATTTGAAATCGCTTTAAACTAATGTAGACTGTATTTATAGCGCTTACAAATGAAGGGGGAAAAGAAATGGGAAACTATGCCCGCGAGCTTTTTGGTAAAAAGTGCAAATACTCTATCCGTAAACTGACTGTGGGAGTTTGTTCAGTTATGATAGGGGCTATTTTGCTTGGAAGCTCACCAGTTTTAGCAGATGAAGCATCAGAAACGATAGGGAAAGAAAGTAATTCGCATATTGTTCTGGAGTCGGTTGAACCTAATATTGTTGAAGAGGGGAGTCTTGATGATAAGATTGAAAAAACCGAGATAACTCATGAAACAATAACAGAACTTGAAACAGAAGAGTCAAAACTAAATACTACAGCCACTATTGAAGTTTCTGATCAGGAGAAACCAGTGGAAAGTGAGTTAGCAGCTGAGAGTGAAGCTTTAACAGAATCGCCGGATATAGAAAATGAAACAGAAGCAGATGTAGCAAAAGAAAAAGTTGAAAAAGTAGAAGCGAACACTATTGAAGTAGAAAAAACACAAGAAAAAGAATGGCATTCTACATCAACAGTAACAGGGACAGTTAATACAGAAGACAATAAAGTTATCCTTAGCTCGACGGATGCCAATGATAACCAAACAAACTTTGCCGTATTTGAACATGAGGATCTTAAAGCCAATGAAGATGGTTCAGTAGATTTTACCTTAGCCTTTAAAGAATTATCAGAAACTGGCCAGGGGCGTTTTGGGGTGCTCTTAAACTATAGTGATGCTAGAAACTTTGCTGTTGTGGGCTATGATAAAGCTGGATGGTTTTATGAATACAAAAAAGATGGCTCTGGTGATTGGTATAAAGGGCAAAGAGTTGCAGCACCAACAAAAAATAGTCTTAATTCTCTAACTATTGCTATGAGTAAGGATGGACTTATTTCGGCTAGCAACAACAATGTAAAACTATTCGAGGATTACAAGATTCCAGTTGATTTGTCAGAAAATAAAAAAGTCGCTTTAAAATTAGGAAGCTTCGGACAGGGAGCTAGTGTAGAAAAAACAATAATAGAAATTGCAACACCTGAGAAAGAAACGGATAGCAACGATACAGAAGAGGTTACTCCAGAATGGACATCAACCTCCACTGTGAAAGGTAGTGTTGATGTCACTGAAAAAGCAGGTGTACGCTACAATTCATTAGAATCCACTAATGCCAATGACAATGGCCAAAAAGTGGCTATATTTGAAAAAGAAGGACTTCAAGTAGATGCGAGCGGTAATGCGACAGTATCTCTTAATTTTGTGGAGCAGTCAGAAAGTGGTCAAGGTAGATTTGGTGTGTTCCTAAAACACATTGATCATACCAAAAACATCTTTGTAGGCTATGATGCAGGCGGATGGTTCTGGGAGTATAAAACTCCTTCAGGTGGAGACTATCTAAAAGGTAGTCGTCCTGTTGCAGCACCAGTTAAGGGTAGCTCAAACGATTTGATGATTAATCTAAAAGCAGATGGACAGCTAAATGCTACAGTTAATGGTACTCAACTATTTGATACCTATATTGTTAGTCCAGATGTTCTTGTTGCCTTAAAAGATAGCAGAAAGATTGCATTAAAGCTGGGTACATTTGGTAGTCAACTGACTAAAGTCGATATCAAAGCAGATAATCAAAAAAATGTTGACAAGGACACAACTACCACCACGGACCCTGGCAAACCGATTAACGACCAAGATGTGACCTATGTAGATATCAAATCTCAACAGATGACAGCTAAGGTAGATAATCTCTACCCTAGAGTCAAAGAATATACGGTAGGTAACTCAACCTTACCAGGACAAATCAATAAAATAGATGTTGTTAAAATTAACGGTGTCGATGTAAATCCTACAGTTGAATTTGAGAAAGTCAATGACTCTACAGCTCGTTATGTCATGAAGGTTAAAGATGAAACCTCTTTTATCGATGCAGAAATTACAGTTGAACTAAAGGTTGTGGATAATCAACTGCATTTTGATGTGACCAATGTTAAAAATAACTACCTAGTTGAAGCAGGCAAAGAGATTGATGATGTTCGTAAGTTGATTTCTACTATTGAATTTCCTGGTAATAGTCTGGTTTCTGTTTCAAGTAAATTCAATAAATCAAGCTTTGATGGTGTGAGAATGTCATCTAATACACGAATTAGTGGGGATGAGCATCGCACCTTCACTCAAGACGACAGTTTGTCTATTAATCGCGGCTACATGTATGGATTTGTTTCTAGCGACAAATTGTCTGCGTCAGTCTGGAGCAATTCACAATATAGCTTTGGTGGTGGTGCGGATGACTTTACAAGACTTAAGGTGACTAGTGAAAGAATTAATCATCACAACTATGTTGGAATTGCTAGTTCTCCATTCTACTACCAAAGAGCTTATCAAAATCTTGTATATCCACAAGTTACCTTTATTCTGCCAAGTGCTAAAGTTGTTATTACAGAAGACTTGAACGATGATGCGATTGTTGATTGGCAAGATGGGGCAATCGCCTACCGAGATATTATGAATAATCCCAAAGGTGCTGAATCAGTACCAGACTTAGTAGCTTATCGGATTGCCATGAACTTTGGCTCGCAAGCACAAAACCCATTTTTAATGACCTTAGATGGCATTAAGAAAATAGGGTTACAAACAGATGGTTTAGGCCAATCCGTTCTCTTGAAGGGGTATGGAAGTGAAGGGCACGATTCCGGTCATTTAAACTACGCTGATATTGGCTATCGAATTGGTGGCGTTAAAGACTTTAAAACATTAATCGAAAAATCAAAAGCCTATGGAGCCAAACTTGGGATTCATGTTAATGCATCCGAAACTTACCCTGAATCTATCTACTTTACTGAAGATATTCTTCGTAAAAATGCAGACGGTTCCTATGCTTATGGATGGAACTGGATTGACCAAGGGATTAATATCAACGGAGCTTATGACCTGGCTCATGATCGTGCTCAACGATTCAAAGACTTACGAGAGGTATTAGGAGACGGACTTGATTTTATCTATGTAGATGTTTGGGGAAATGGACAATCCGGTGATAATGGAGCTTGGACAACCCATGTTTTGGCTAACGAGATTACCAGCCTAGACTGGAGATTTGCTCTTGAGTGGGGTTATGCAGGAGAGTATGATTCTACCTTCCAACATTGGGCAACAGACTTAACCTATGGTGGGTATGCGCTCAAAGGGATTAATAGTTCCATGACACGATTCATCAGAAACCATCAAAAAGATTCTTGGGTAGGAGATTATCCTTCCTATGGTGGTGCGGCTAACTACCCATTATTAGGTGGATACGATATGCAAGACTTTGAAGGGTGGCAAGGACGTAGTGACTATCAAGGTTATGTCACCAACTTGTTTGCGAAAAACGTTATCACAAAATACCTACAACATTTCACCGTCAGCAACTGGAAAAATGGCGACGAAATCACCATGACTCTACCAGATGGAAGTAGCCACCAATGGACACCAGAAATGGAAGTACGACTAGAAGATGAGCAAGATAACAAAATTGTTATCACACGAAAATCCAACGATCCAAACCAAGCGGGTTATCGTCATAGAACCATTACTTTAAACGGTAGAGTCATTGCAGATGGAAGTGCCTACCTAACCCCTTGGAACTGGGATGCTAATGGAACACCTTTAGAAAAAGAATTAGAAAAATTATACTATTTCAATACACAAAGTGGTGCTACAAATTGGGATTTAGCGAATGATTGGCACGTAGGAGAAATTTATCTTTATGAACTTAGTGATCAAGGAAAAATCAATGAACAAAAAATTGCTGTAGTAAATGGCAAGATAACATTGGACTTAACTGCTAATCAAGCATATGTACTTTACAGAACTCCTCAAGTTGAAAAAGATGTTAAATGGAGTGAAGGGATGCATATTTATGACCAAGGATTCAATAGTGGAACCTTGGACCACTGGGAGATTGAAGGCAATAAAGAAGTTGCGACTATCGTAAAATCTCAAGGTGCCAACGATATGCTACGCATTCAAGATAATCAAGAGGAAGTAGCCCTAACGCAAACTCTGACAGACTTGAAAACTAATACCAAGTATGCTGTATACGTCGGAGTAGATAACCGCAGTGAGTCCAAAGCTAGAATCACAGTTGATACTGGTACAAGTATCGTATCCAACTACACGAATTTATCTATTGCTAAAAACTACGTATCTGCCTATGCCCACAATACCAATCAAAAAAATGCTACCGTCAACAATACTAGTTATTTCCAAAATATGTATGTCTTCTTTACAACTGGAGATGATGTCTCTAACGTTCGATTAACCCTATCAAGGGATGCAGGGTTGGCAGCCACTTATTTTGATGAAATTAGAGTATTTGAAAATGATTCGGATATGTACAAACAAAGTCAAGATGGATTAACAAGTGAGTTTAGACAAGACTTTGAGAGTGTTCCACAAGGAATTTTCCCATTTGTCGTTGGCGGACTTGAAGGTGTAACAGATAATAGAACACATTTATCTGAAAAGAATGAGCCATACACTCAACGAGGCTGGAATGACAAGATCATTTCTGACGTAATTGATGGAAAATGGTCTGTAAAAACGAATGGGTTGATTGGAAGAAACAATCTGGTTTACCAAACGATTCCACAAAATTTCCGTTTCGAAGCTGGAAAAACTTATGAGATTAGCTTTGATTATGAAGCGGGATCAAATTATAGCTATGCTTTTGCAACGGGGGAAGGTGAGTATACCAATCCATCAGCTATTCAATTATTTACCTTGATGAATACTTGGGAAGATTCAGATCAGGCTAAACGGGTAACCTTTACCTTAACAGGTGCCGAAAGTGGTCTTTCTTGGGTGGGTATTTTCTCTACAACACATCCAAGTGACACCAAAGGAACTTCTGGAGGAGCAGCAAACTTCCGTGGCTATAACGATTTTGTCTTAGACAATCTTCTTATAAAAGAAATTCAATTGACTAGCAAAGTTTTGATTGAAGAAGCCATTCGTCTTAACACACCAATTGTTGATGGTGATTTTACAAAGGATAGCTTGGAAGTTTATAAAGACGCTATTTATGCATTGAGCCAACTGGACGAAACAAGTGTTGGTCTGGAAGAAGCGAGAGTCTTTATTGATCAAGTTAATCAAGCACGAAACAACCTAGTATTGAAGAAATTAAGTGTCTTAGCAGCTGATATTGAAAGTGCAACAGCACCAGCTCAACCAGGCGAAACGATTATGAACGCCTTTGATGGAAATATGAATACCATTTGGCATACACCTTGGGGACAAACGCATATCAATAAACCTGCAACAATCGTTTTGAAAGAGGCTACTCAAGTAACAGCATTTGTCTACGTACCACGTTCGTCAGGTTCAAATGGGAACTTAAAAGCAGGAACATTAGTGATTACAGATGCTGATGGAGCTATTCATAATTTTGCCTTTAATGATTGGTTAGACAACAATAAGAGTAAAACAATTAATTTTGATGCTCCAATTTGGGTTAAATCGTTTGTACTTACAGGAACAGAGTCATATGGTGAAGGTGGCAATAAATATCAGGCTGCTGCTGAATTACAATTAATTCTCCCTGTGCTTGCAGACCAAGAGTTGGATACTAGCGAATACGACAGCTTAATTGAGTTGTTGGAAAAAGAAGACAAATACCAAGAAGAATTAGCAACGGTGAAAGCAAAACGTTCCACGATTGATAAATACAACCTGCTCACTCCAACTACCTTAGGCTCATTGGTTAAAGAATTGCAAAGTATTACGGAAACACCGGAAACACCAGAAAATTCAGGACTCTATCAACATGAAGCAACGGGTGTGATTGTTCAACTGAGCGGAGAGGACCTTAAAAAGGATTTAGAAATCAATGTGAGCAAAGTCGAAACACCATTTGGAGTTGAACCAAGTGAACTAAAAGGGCATGCCTATGATCTCTACCGTATCTTCTTTACTAATAAGGCGGGAGAACGTACGAATATTAGTTCTACAGCTACAGTGGGCTTACCAATCAGTGATAAGGCACAGCATCTATACTATATCTTGCCACAAACAGGAATAGCAGAGGAATTGGTGATTACTAGTCAAACTGGTGAGCTAGTCAACTTTGATGTAGAGCATTTTAGCTACTATGCGGTTAGTTATGGCTTAGCTGAAACACCAGAAACACCAGAGACTCCAGAAACACCAGAGACTCCAGAAACACCAGAAACACCGGAAACACCGGAAACACCGGAAACCCCGGAAACACCAGAAACACCAGAAACCCCGGAAACACCGGAAACCCCGGAAACACCAGAAACACCGGAAACACCAGAGACACCAGAAACACCAGAAACACCAGAAACCCCGGAAACACCGGAAACCCCGGAAACACCAGAAACACCAGAAACACCGGAAACCCCGGAAACTCCGGAAACTCCGGAAACCCCGGAAACACCAGAGACACCGGAAACACCAGAGACTCCAGAAACACCAGAAATGCCAGAGACACCAGAAACCCCGGAAACACCGGAAACGCCAGAGGTACCAGAAACACCAGAAACCCCAACCAAGGGGCAGCCAGCAAAAGAAGACATGGCAGACTCAACGAAAGCTAAACCAAACCTTGTAACAAAGAGTCAGGCTAGTGTCTTACCAGCTACAGGTGTAACCAACCTTTCCTTAGAGATGTTCACCTTATCCGCTATAAGTATGTTGACTGGTCTTAAGGTACTAGGGGGCAAAAAGAAAGAAGACAGAGCCTAATAAAATAGGGTTCAATGTCTAAAAATACGAGTAAGTCATTTAATATTCGTAGATAGTTACTAGTCGGAGAAAGCACTGGTTTTCCGACTAGTACTATATTCGTTAAACGGTAAATCGAAAAAATAAATAAATGATAGCAATAAAAACACCGTTTGACATGAGGTCATAGCTGATAAATATTTTTACCTTGCAAGATAGGAGAACTATTCGAAACTATGAGGTAAAACGGTATTGTTTTTGACGCAAACAATTCAGAAAATATTAGTAATCTCTTCATTAGAAAAGATTATGTAGTCTTTGAACTGTTTTTTTGTGATAAGAGGGATAAAATGAACCAATGATACGAAAGCCCAAATGATTGTCATGTAAGCAAATTAGTTATCAAATGCTGGGAGGAATATTGGAGATACATTACTTTACTTGGTCTTCTGAATATTCATCTTGGAACAATTGCTTTTAAGAAAGAAAAATAGTTAAAACAGTGACAGAAGCAAACCAATCAATAAAATAAAGAACAACCACGATATAAAATTGTGGTTGTTCTTTATTTTAAAACAATATTGTTATCAAAAAAAACAAAATAGTTATTTGAAATCGCTTTATTGTAAGTTATACTTAGAAAGGAATGCTCATAAAGCATGAAAAAATCACTGATGTTTCAAGCATTAATTAGTGGTTTTTCAAAAAAGTTGTTTGCTATTCATAAGGTGTATCTTTGGGTTAACACTAAGATATGGCAACAGCTTAAAAGTAAATCGATTGATTATTGAGGGGGGAATAACTCTTTAAAATTGATTTGCAAAGAAGATGTGTCAATAAATTCTGATAAAAGGATCCGCATTTACAATTTAATGTAATCGTTTTCTTTTTGAAGAGTAAGAATGGGGGCGGAAAGTAGGTCTAAATCGAGAGCTTTTTATCCAAAGAAGATTTGACAGAAAAAGAAGTAGAAGACTAATCTAAGAATTGAGGAGAAAGTGTTAATGGGGAAAAACAATAAAAATTTATTCGAAAAACGACTACGTTACTCAATTAGAAAGCTAGCTATGGGGACCGGCTCAGTAGTCATTGGATCGATGTTATTTGGTGTTCATTTGGTTCATGCTAGTGAGAATGTTTCGTCAGCAGAAATAGCAACAAGTACACTAGTGAACGAGGATAAAAAGGATGAAGTCCAACCGAATAGTGAAGAGCTAGTGGAGACAATGCTGGATGAAAGCAAAGAAGCAACTTTAAAAGAAGCTAGCAATGGGACAACATCAGAAAAAGATCTTGAAGTATCAACAGTGGCGACCGAAAGTTCAACTGGTGATAGTGTGTCTACAGAAGCACTACAAAATGAAGAGAGCACCATGGAGATGCCTGTAGAAAAAACAGAAAATCCTGAAACGGCAGATGTAGAAAAATCATCAGTCAATCGGAGCGTGCTAGAGGAGCCAAAGGAAACATTGACTACAAAAGATAGTTCTGAAAAGATAGAAGAAAGTACCAGCAACCTAGAAGAAGTAAAAGAAAACGATGCAAAAGAAGAAAGTGCTCATCTATGGGAATCGACATTACCAAAAGATGTAAAAAAAATTGAAGGTATTAGCAAATCACAAGAGGAAACTGTTAAGCTTGATTTTAAAGCAGAGGGAGAACGAACAGTTTTATTTGTTGACGATTGGAAGATTGCACGGGGGTCTATAGCTGATGCGCATTTACCAACGTTAGATGATGAAAGTTGGCAAGTAACAGACTTACCAAATGATTTTAGTATTGACCAACCATTTTCACCAGCTAATGAAGCTGAGAGTGGTTTTCTACCTGGTGGTGTAATGTGGTACCGTAAAAAGTTCATCGCACCAGAAAAATATGATGGTAAACAATTCCGTTTAGAATTTGATGGCGCTTATATGGAAACGGAAGTTTACGTTAACGGTAAAAAAATTGGGGACCATAAAAATGGGTACTCTTCCTTTGCCTTCGACCTAACAGACAATTTAGTTTTTGATGGCTTAACTGAAAATCTGATTTCTATTCGGGTAGAAAATAAAATTCCAAGTAGTCGTTGGTATTCTGGTAGTGGTATTTACCGTGACCTAAGTCTAACCGTTACGGATCCTGTCAGCGTTGATTACCACGGTGTTACTATAGAGACTCCTAAGTTGGAAGAACAAAAAAATACAACTGTAGACATGACGGTTAAAACGGCTGTTGTAAATAAGAAAGATATTAGTGAAAGTGTTTCTATTGTTAACCGACTTCTAAATAAAGAAGGGAAAGAAGTTGCAAAACATACGACAGAAACGTTTACAATCGGAGCTGGTCAAACAGGCACTATTAATGCAAAGCTAGCTGTCGAAAAACCAACTCTTTGGTCTATTGACAATCCATATCTCTATACTTTGATGACAGATGTTTTGGTTAACAACAAGGTTGTTGATACTGTAGAAAATGATTATGGCTTCCGATATTTCAACTTTGATAAAGATACTGGATTCTCCTTAAATGGTGAAAATGTAAAGCTAAAAGGTGTTAGTATGCACCATGATCAAGGTTCTTTGGGAGCTGTAGCCAACCCAACAGCTATTGAAAGACAAATTCGTATCTTAAAAGAGATGGGAACTAATGCTATCCGTTCTACTCATAATCCAGCCTCAACGACTTTAATCGACTTAGCGAATAAGCACGGTATGTTAATTATTGATGAAGCTTTTGATGGTTGGACCAATGCTAAAAACGGAAATAGCAATGACTTCTCGAAACATTTCAATGAAAAAATAGCTTCTGATTCAAAACTAGTACATGCAAAAGCTGATATGACTTGGGCTGAATACGCGACAAAATCTATGGTTCAACGTGCTAAAAATGCACCTTCTCTTATTATGTGGTCTATTGGTAACGAAGTAACTGAGGGAGCGGGTGGCGATATGAGTCACTACCCACAAGTTGCGCAAAAAATTATTAACTGGATTAAAGAGATTGACACTAGCCGCCCAGTTACAATTGGAGACAATAAAACCTTACATGAAGTGATGAAGGTTGTCGCTAATAATGGTGGAATTGTAGGGAAGAACTATGCAAGCGAAGCAAGCTTACAAGCGCTTAGAAATCAGTACCCTAACTGGAAATTCTACGGCTCAGAAACAACTAGTGCCATTCACAGTCGTGGTATTTATAATACCTATGGACAGGATAGTGCAGCACTTCAAATGTCTGAATACGATAATAACCAAGCTCGTGTAGGTTGGGGACATTCTGCTAGTCAAGCATGGAAATTTGCTGTAAAAAATGACTTTAATGCAGGAATTTTTGTGTGGACAGGATTTGATTATATTGGTGAGCCAACGCCATGGAATGGGGTTTCTACAGGTAGTGTGAGTGGAAAAGGGGCAGCACCTAATTCTAGTTATTTTGGAATTGTTGATACTGCTGGATTCCCTAAAGATACCTACTATCTCTACCATAGTATGTGGAATGATAAGGAATCTACATTGCATTTGATGTCTACCTGGAATGACAAGGAAATTGTTAAAAACAACCAAGGAAAAGTCCAAGTAGATGTTTTCTCAGATGCATATAAGGTTGAATTGTACTTGAATGATAAACTAATTGGGACAAGAACTTCTACGGTCCATACGACCCCAGCAGGACACACCTATCATACCTTTGAAGGAACGGAAAATCCTTACCCAACCTTCTATGTAGATTGGGAAGCTGGCGAATTAAAAGCAAAAGCATATGATAAAGATGGTAAGGAAATTACAGACCAAGCAGTGGGAAGAAAGTCTGTTAAAACGAGCTATGAGGCTGCATCCTTACAAGCTAAAACAGATAGAGCAGAAATTACTGCTGATGGACGTGACTTAGCCTATATTGAAGTTGATGTACATGATAAAAATGGTAACATCGTTTCAGCTGCTGATCATAAGATTAATTTTGAAATTACTGGAGACGGACGCATTGTTGGTGTAGACAATGGGAACCCTGTCGATACAGATTCTTACAAGGGAAACTCTCGTAAAGCCTTCAGTGGTAAAGCCTTAGTGATTGTACAATCAACTAAGAGGGCAGGTCAATTTACTCTTACTGCTAAATCTGAGGGTCTACTTGATTCAGTTGTCACAGTCAATACAGTTTTTCCGGATAATGTGAATGAGAATAATAGTCCATCTTATCAATTATCCAGAACTTACTACATGACAAGCGGACAAAAATTAGAATTGCCAAATCAGCTAACTTTAACAGAAGCTAATGGGAGTACAAAAGCTGTTGCTGTTAATTGGTCAAAAGCTGATTTAGATAAAATAAAAGAAGTTGGTCAACATACAATTGTCGGTCAACTAACTGGTACAGACTATAAAACAAGTGTCCGTGTAACAGTGATTAACCCAATTACAAGTGTTGAAAATCATTCAACTTATAACCATCTGAATCAAAACTTGAATTTACCATCTCAACTAAAAGCTATCGATGATAGAGGCAATCAGGCTCTTACGGTTCCAGTTACTTGGGATTTATCCAATCTTGTTCTAGATAAACTTGGTTATGCTGAAGTGAAAGGAATTGCCAAAGTATTTGGGCAAGATGTTGTGGTAACTAGTCGAGTACGAATTGTTGAAGCGCAAGCAATCGCAGAAAAAATTACTAGCAATACAAGTGATCCAACAACATTCACCAATGGGTATAGCCTAAAAGCAAATGGTACCATCATTGATTTGACAGCTCCTATTGGAGATAGCTTTGCTAATCTAACGAATGGTGTCAGCAACAATAGTGCTAATGCGGATCAACGTTGGACAACATGGAGTCAAAGAAACAATACCAATATCAATGAAATCTATTTACAACTAGCATGGAAGGAAAGTCACACCTTTAATAACCTTAATTTGTGGCACTATACCGATGCGAATAGTGATTTGCCTGGACCAGAAAATATTCGTTTTGAATACTGGAATTCAACTAGCAAGCAATGGGTGTCAACAGATTTTTCTAATATTACCCAAGTTTCTTTCGCAGAAGGAGTTACTCCTTATGGTTTCACAAGCCCAATTACGTCAGATAAATTACGTATATGGATTAAACCAAAAGCTGGTCGTAATTATGGATTCACTGAAATCGAAGTCTTGAGTTACGTTGAACCGTTTCAATCAAACGCTTCTGCTACTTTGGACAAAGTACTGGTAGATGACAAAGAAATAAAATTAAATGCAAATAATCATTTTGAAATAGCATCTCAAGATGTTAAGAAGGTTCAAGTAGGGACTTTGCATAATGCAAATGCAACTATTATTCCACTAGCGTCAGGCAACTATCTCATTCAAGTTCAGTCAGAAGATGGAAGTCAGATTAAACGTTACAGACTAATTAATAGCACCTTGGATGATGGCAGTGATCCTGAGGGCATCGATGCACCAATTATTACTGAAATTGAGAAAGCTCATGTACAAAATCTCATCAAAACAACCTTGGCTAAACATCTACCTTTAGTATCAGGAGATTTTACTCAAGAAAGTATTGATGCTTACCGCGATAGTTTGGCGAATATCTATCTAATAGATAGTGAAACCACTGGGCTTGAACAAGCTCAAGCAATGGTTGCCAAAGTACAGAAAGCTTTAGAACAATTAGTAGTTGTCAAGAAAGCTTTGAATCGTTCTGACCTTGAGAGTATTACTGCAGATATTCAAAGAGAAGAAGAAGGGTTTGAAAAAGCATTTGACAATAATCTTGCAACCTACTGGCATTCCTCATGGTCAGGAAATGGATTTGGCAAACCGGCTACTATGGTTATAAAGAATCCAGTGGAAATAACTGGTTTCACGTATGTTCCAAGAAGTGGCGCTAGCTCAGGTATTGATGGAGAAAATAATGGGGTTGTAGAGGCAGGTTACTTGATTGTCACAGATGAAGCTGGTATAGAACACCGTTTTGATTTCTCTGGTTGGAAAGTGGATACTGCCAATAAAACTATTAACTTTAATAAGGCTATCAAGGCGAAGACAATTAGTTTTACTGCAACCAAGACAGGTGGAAATGCAGTTAATAAATATGTATCTGCTGCGGAACTACAAATTTTACTACCTGGTTTTGAGGTAACACCTCTACAATTGTCGGAATATCTTGCAACTTTAGCTAAAGCCAATAAAATTTCTAGTATCTCTGCTGATGTATTGGTAACAGATGCAAGACGAACTTATCTTGGTGAGAAAAATATTCTAACCCAAACCCGTTTG
This sequence comes from Granulicatella seriolae, assembly GCF_024543085.1. Taxonomy (GTDB): domain Bacteria; phylum Bacillota; class Bacilli; order Lactobacillales; family Aerococcaceae; genus Granulicatella; species Granulicatella seriolae. The sequence continues at coordinate 179,087 of NZ_JANHNZ010000002.1, read as the reverse complement.
GATGCTTTCTTGAAAGAATTGCAAGATTTAATCGAATCAGCTCCGACGACCCCTGAAGTTCCTGCTGTAGAAAATCCTAGAGAAGAACACGATCCGGCGAATGCTAGCTACCAATCTAATAAGCCTTGGTCATTAGAGGATTTGAACGCTGCTCTTACTAATCCGGATTATTTAGAAAAAGAATATACTATCTTACCAAATCCACAAAAAGTGACCTATCTGGATGGTATGTCTGCCTTTAATCAAACGGTGAATATGGTTATCAGCAATAAGGTAGATAAATATACAGTGAACCGACTAAGAGAGATTATGAAAGATCATAATATTTCTTATCAGACTAGCGATAAAGCTCAAGATGGCTACTTTAATATTTATCTAGGTGTTCATGGTGAAACTAATGAAGCAAACACGCATCAAATCAACCATAACACGGTAGAAGGATTATTCGACAAGATTGATGCACATTCTATCGTTATTAAGGACAATACTATCTCTATAATTGGAAAAGATACAATTGGTGTTTTCTATGGTTTAACTACCTTAAAACATTTGATGAATCAAGCTACAGTTCCTGTCCTTAGGGATATGGTTATTGAAGATTATGCCGATATGAAATACCGCGCTTATATTGAAGGTTACTATGGAAATCCATGGTCCATCGAAGATCGTATCGAATTGATGAAGTTCGGTGGAGACTTGAAGATGAATCAATATATGTTTGCGCCGAAAGATGATGAGTACCACAACAGCAAGTGGCGTGATCTTTACCCAGAAGAAAAACTAGCGGATATCGGTCGCATGGCTACTGTGGGGAATGAAACTAAAAACCTATTTGTTTGGACATTGCATCCATTTATGCATAATGCTGTGAGATTTACCAATAAGGATGAATATAATAATGACCTACAAGTGATTAAGAATAAGTTTAACCAGTTAATGTCAGTTGGTGTGCGCCAATTTGGTATTTTGGCAGATGATGCACCAAATCCTCAAGGGGGCTTTAATAGTTACAATATCCTAATGAAGGATTTGACAGATTGGTTAATTGAACGTCAAGCCGAGTATGGAGATCTTAAACATGACATGATTTTTGTTCCGCATGAATATTGGGGTAGAGGGACAGAGGCCGAGCTACACGCTCTGAACAAAGATTTACCAGAATCTGTTGAAATCGTTCTAACCGGTGGTCGTATCTGGGGAGAAAATTCTCGACAATTCCTAGAGAACTATAAGGCCAATATCACTGCAAATGGTGATGCATATAGAGCGCCTTATATGTGGATTAACTGGCCAGTAACCGATAACGCTAAGAAACATTTGATTTTAGGTGGCGGTGAGCAGTTCCTACATCCAGGAGTTGACCCAAGTTTAGTAGCTGGGATTATGTTGAACCCAATGCAACAATCTGAACCTTCTAAGATAGCCATTTTCTCTAATGCAGATTACTCTTGGAATATTTGGGCTACAGTAGATGATGCAAAACGGACCAATGAGCTAGCATTTAACTTTATGGACCATGGAACTTTTGAAGATACAGATGCTTCTGTTGCCTTTAGAGAACTTGGTAAGCATATGATTAACCAAAATATGGATTCAAGGGTTTCAAAATTGGAAGAATCTGTTGAATTAGTTCCAAAATTAACCAACTTCCTTAATCTTGTAACTTCTGGGGCTGAATTTGGAGATCAAGCCAATGAATTGCGAGTAGAATTTGCTAAAATTCGTGATGCTGCAATCCTATATAAAGAAAATCCAGGAAATACTCGAAACCGGGATCAAATTATTTACTGGTTAAATAATGCAATTGATCAAGGAAATGCTGCTTTGAAGATTATTGATGGTTTAGAAGCGATAAAAACTACTCCGGATAAAGTCTGGGATCATTACTCTGCAGCCTTGGATCTCTATAAGCAATCCAAAACCTACACCTTCTTCTATGTTAATTACTATGAACGTGCAGAGTTAGGTGTACAACACATTAGACCATTTATGGAAAAAACTTTATCTCTATTGGGTCAAGAAGTAAATCGTCAAATGGATCCAACTAGTGTTAATACTAGTTTCATCACCAACCGAACTGACCAACCAACAGGCAACTTAGAGGCTTTGTTTGACAAGAACTTGTCAACAGAAGTCGTCTATAAAACACCTGCTTCGATAGCAATCGGGGATTATGTAGGAGTAAGTTTTGATAAAGCTATCCAACTACACAACCTCACATTCGAAATGGGAAGAAATGGAAACCTAAGAGATACGTTTGGCCCATCTAAACTTCAATATCGTAATGAGCAAGACCAATGGATTGATTTAGGGTTTGATTTTGCAGGGAATGAACCGACAATTGCTGTATCTGGTTTAGATTTAAGTGTTATGGGTGTTAGATTATTAGCTACTCAAGCTAAAGGGAATACTTGGTTAGGAATCCGAGAAATTTTGATCAATGAGACTCTTAAAGCCGCGGTAACTGATGCCATTACAACACTTTCCATTAGCAACAATCTAGGCTTACAACAGGGGACAACAACCTCACGGATCACAGATGGCAATGATACTACCTTTGCTTGGTTTGCATCTAATCCATACAGCGGAGACCAACGTGATAGTATCGCACCAGATGCATGGGTTCAACTTGCAACTGATAAAGCTAGAAGAATCAGTGGAGTGAGATTTTTACAAGATAGTGGCTCAGACAAATTAAAGCAAGGTGTGATTGAATACTCTCTTGATGGGCAAACTTGGACTGAATTAGGTAAAATAAACGCTCGTTCCTTAGTTGAATTTGATCAAAGCTTTGAAGCGCAGTATGTTCGAGTAAGAAATACAGAACGAGTTCCAGTTTGGTGGAAACTTATGGACTTCAGCCTATCTTTTGAAGACAAGAACTTTACTAGTGATTTGACCTATACTAATGTCTCTGCTTTAGAACAATCTAAAGCAAGGGTCGGCTTAGATCAGTTTGATTTACAATTGAATCCTACAGTAGTCTTGTCATCAGGTGACTTTATAGGTCTTAAGTTGGAACGGATTCACGAACTTGATAAGATAGTAATAGAAGGAGAAGTGGCTAGTGGACTAAGTCTACAATTCTCTGATAATGCTGTTGAATGGTTATCACTTGCAAGTCTTGTCGAAGGAAGCCATGGGCGTTATATTCGTTTGATTAATTTGACATCAGATGACCTTACTTTGGGTGCTACAGCACTTCTAGTAACAACAGTTGAAGTAAAACCTGCTGAATTCCTAGAGACGAGCATTACACCACATGCTTCATATGGAAGTGGTGATTCACGGAATACAGGAACCTTATTGAATCTCTTCGATGGAGATTTGAATACGAAAACAAGTTTTGCTAATTATCCAGGCCAAGATGGCTACATCATTTATCATCTTGGAACAAATCGTCAAGTGAAGTCAATGCGTGCTTATATTCAGGACGGTACCATTAATTATCTAAGAGACGGAATTCTCCAAGTTAGTCTTGACGGAAAAACATGGATTGATGTCATTACTGTTGGTGATGGAAAAGAGAATACAGTAGCCAAAGACGATTCATTGGGAGACGGCTGGACACATGATAGTAATAACCCAGGTAATCGTTATATCGAAGGTACTCTTGATCAAGCTGTTGAAGCAAACTACCTAAGAATTTTCTTTACGGCTCCATATAATCATCGATTTGTTGAATTTAACGAAATTGTTATCAATAATGGTGAATATGTACCTATTAAAAACGATCCAACAGTTGAAAGCAGTGCTATTGAAATCCGCAACCATCATTCTGAACAGATGACGGATAAAAACGTATTAACTTCTTACAAGCCTAATGCTAATCAAGGGCAGTTCACCTATCGTTTATCTGAAAATACCAATCATAACCATTTTACCTTGGTAACATCAGGTCAATCTACTGCAAGTATCCGTATGAGAGCAAGAGTTTCAGCCAATCAAGATGGCACAGAATCTAAATGGATAGATTTAGGACAAGTGAAACAATCTTTCCAACGCATCCCAATTGCTGATATTGCACATCTTTTTGAAATTCAATTTGAATGGGAGAATGGTATTCCAGAAATTTATGAATTGGCTACTTATTACCAAGAAATTGAAGAGGTAGATCCAACCGATCCAACCGATCCAACCGATCCAACAGATCCAACAGACCCAACGGATCCAACAGATCCAACAGATCCAACAGATCCGACAGATCCAACAGATCCGACAGACCCAACAGATCCAACGGACCCAACGGATCCAACAGATCCAACAGATCCAACGGACCCAACGGACCCAACAGATCCAACGGACCCAGTAGTGGATGAATTTATCACTGTCACCGATAGTGATACACAAATTACAGTCATCATTCACAAGGATGGAGTTAAACCAGGAGCAGTTTTTGATGCTAGTATCCTAGAAAATGTCTTGGATCTTTTCGATGGAAAAGCCTATGACTTGTATGAACTTGGGTTCGCAAGTCAAGATGGTCAGTATTCTCCGATTCAAAGTGATGCTCAGGTAGTGATTCCAATTCATGGAACCCCAATTTATGTTTATTATGTTGGGGAGAATGGCAATCTTTCTATTGACTTCAAAGTAGTTGATAAAACAGTTCACTTTACTGTACCCCACTTTAGTCAATACGCTGTTGTTTATTCCCATGCTTTGAAAGATGTCAAAGAAGATGATGTTGTCACTAAACCAATTCCAGGTCAAATTGCCGTTCCAGGAACTAATAACGACGATGAAGAGAATGGGGTTGCAATCGGACCTAAGGATGACAAAAAAGTTAAGATTTCTCAAATTGCAACAACTACTGCTAAACAACTACCGAATACTGGTACAAGTTCTGATGCTTCCTATGGTATCTTGGCATTCTTAACTGCCGGTTTAGGATTTTTAGGATTTAAGAGTAAAAAGAAAGAAGTAAAAGAATAGAACTTAATGGCATTTAGGCCATGAGGTAAAGGAGCTCTTAGAGACTTGGTTCTCTGAGAGCTCCTTTCTATTACAAAGCTATAAATCAATTCCAACAAGACTTTGAATTGTTACTACTCCTGTGAATATGTTAAGATATATGTATTGAAAAGATTAGGAGTGATAGATAGATGGTTTTAGCAAATTTTGAAAAAAATTTAGAAAAATATGCCAAACTTTTGGTGGCGAATGGAATCAATGTGCAGCCCGGACATACGGTCACAATCAATATTGATGTAGAACAAGTTGACCTAGCTCGTCTATTAGTTAAAGAGGCTTATGCTTTGGGAGCAGATGAAGTTATTGTTCAATGGGCTGATGATGTGGTGACTCGTGAAAGATACTTACATGCTGCAGAAGACCGTTTGACCACTGTTCCAGAGTACAAAATTGCGGAAATGGATTATTTATTAGACAATAAAGCTAGTAGACTATCTGTTCGTTCTTCTGATCCAGATGCGTTGAACGGTGTTGAGCCAAGTAGGTTGTCCGCAGCTTCTAAGGCTTTAAGTATTGCTTTGAAACCAATGCGCGTGGCAACTCAAGCTAACAAAGTTTCATGGACAGTCGCAGCAGCATCAGGAACAGCATGGGCTAAAAAAGTTTTCCCAAATGCAGCTAGTGATGAAGAGGCAGTTGATTTATTATGGGACCAAATCTTTACAACTTGTCGTGTTTATGAAGCTGACCCAGTTGAAGCTTGGAAAAAACATGAAGAAACGCTTAATTCAAAAGCTAGTATCTTAAACAAAGAACAATTCACAGCTTTACACTATACAGCTCCGGGTACTGATTTGACACTTGGTATGCCTAAAAATCATGTCTGGGAAAGTGCTGGAAGCTTGAATGCGCAAGGGGAATACTTTATTGCCAATATGCCAACGGAAGAAGTTTTCTCTGCACCAGATTATAGAGTTGCAGATGGCTATGTGACAAGTACTAAGCCTTTAAGTTACAACGGAAATATTATCGAGGGTATTAAAGCAACCTTCAAAGATGGGGAAATTACTGATATCTCTGCTGAAAAAGGAGATGAAGTGATTAAAATGTTAGTAGCAGACAACATGGGAGCTCGTGGCTTAGGAGAAGTTGCCCTAGTTCCAGATCCATCTCCAATTTCACAATCTGGAATTGTCTTCTTTAACACACTATTTGACGAAAATGCTTCAAACCACCTTGCGATTGGTTCTGCTTATGCTACCAGCGTTAAAGGTGGAGAGAAGTTTGAAACTGAAGAAGAACTAGCTGAAGCTGGACTAAACCGTTCCGATGTTCACGTTGACTTCATGATTGGGTCAAAAGAAATGGATATCGATGGCATTAGAGCTGACGGTAGCCGTGTAGCTATCTTTAGAGGCGGAAATTGGGCAATTTAGTCATTTCTAGCAAAGGAGAAGACCATGTCACAAAACCAAGATAGAAAACCAGAGAATAAGCAGGTAGAAAACAAGTTGGATATTCAGGATTTTGGGGATTCCCTAGGAAGATATATGATTAAACACAGTAGCTGGGTGTATATGTTTATTATCGTGGTTTTGTTGTTTGGCTCCATTTATTTGCTAGGCATTCTAAACCAAGAACCGGCTGTTGATTCTCCAACCAATATGTCTTCTTATATTGAAGAAATAAAAGAACTTCGTAAAGAAGTAAATAGTCAAGACCAACGAATCAAAAATTTAGAAGAACAAATCAAATTACTACAAACAAACCCATAAACCAAAACAACCCTTCCAAGTTCCTGATAAATGGAGCTTAGAAGGGTTGTTTTTTAACATCTAGAGTGTATAGAATTATTTATAGGTATCTTCTAGCTTACTCATCCAGCTACCTAATGCAATTCCTGAGAAGAGCAAGGCAGCACAACTTAGATAACCAACTAGTGTAAAGCCTGAATAATTGGTTGGAACAATCATGATGGTTGAAGCTAAGACAATTCCAAAGATAAAATGGAAGAGTTGAGGGTAGGCTACATTAAAAATGTGTTGGATAACTTTTGATAGGGTTAGGACAGTTAATAGTCCACCTATCGCAATAGGAATGAGAACGCTAAGGTCAAGGCTCTTGAAACCATCAGCCATAGCCTTGTACATGCCCATGTATACAATAAAGTTGGATGGGCTAAGCCCAGGAACGATAACTCCAAGAGCAATCAAAGCTCCAGCGATCATCCAAGTGAAGAAGTTTTGTGGTACGCTCCCGTTAACCGCACTTGAGCCGAGCGACAAGAGAATAATTCCGAAAACAAATGAAGCAACTAGGATGATAATATCACGTGTGTTACGTCCTTTCTTTCCAGCTTCACGCCAAAGTGCTGGTCCAGTACCAACAATACAGCCTACAAAGAACCAAAGAATAATCGTTTCATAATTGCCTAATAAAAAACTAACTCCGAATGATAGAATGACGATACCCGAAATGGCACCTAAGCCGACAGGTAAGAAAAATAGCACATTCTTTTTAAAATCCTTGGTAATATTAGCTAAAAAATTAATAATTCGTTCATAAATGCCGAATATGGCTGCTAGTGCACCACCACTGACACCGGGTAGAATAAACCCTGACCCGATAAACATTCCTTTAACAAAGCGTAAAATCCAATCCTTGCTTTCATTGTTTGGCTTAACGATTTGCGTTTTTCCATCTTCTTGATTTGTCATGTGTTCATTGCCTCCTACTAAAAAACTTAGTCTATGTTTTCCATCATACTATTAATGACCATCACTAGTATATAAAAAAGTAAGAAATTTTGCTAATCTTAAGAAGATTTTAGACAATGGCTTTTTAGATAGTTAAGAAATAGTTTTTGTTGCTAGACAAAAGTCCAGATGGTAACCAAATAAAATAGTTCCCCCAAAAATCTATCCGAAATAACGGTGTAAAGCATAACTGACGCACAGTGGATGTTTCGGCTTAAGCCGATTACAACCACGTAGACAGCTAAGCCATGAGACCAAGACTCAGGGCGGTGCCACCGTTCCCATTTCGGATAGATTTCTGGGGAACTCTTTTATGATTTAGAAAATTTTTTATTTTATTACAGACTTTTTGCCCAGTCCAACATAGGAATCCACAAAAGGACAATATTATCGGTATTTGCTAGAATTAAGGGTATGCATTTGATATAATTTTAACTATAAACTAGTGAAAAGGTGAGTGGAGATAATGGCGACAGCTTTAATTATATATGCAAGCTTAACCGGGAACACAGAAGAAATTGCGGATATTTTGGCAGAATCTTTGGAAGATAATGGTGTTGAAGTTGATGTTAAGGAGTGCACATCTGCAACAGCTAGCGATTTTTTAGACTATGACATTTGTGTTGTAGCAACCTATACCTATGGAACAGATGGCGACTTGCCAGATGAAATTGTGGACCTCTATGACGAGTTGGAAGAAGAGGATCTAACCGGAAAAGTTTATGGAGCTTTAGGGTCAGGAGATACTTTTTATGATAAATTCTGTCAGTCCGTCCTAGACTTTGACCAACAATTCGCTAAAACAGGTGCAACAAAAGGTGCAGAGAATGTCTTGGTTGATTTAAACGCAGAAGAAGAGGACGTTAAACATATTGAAGAATTTGCCAAGAGTCTGTCTGAAGCCGTAAAGTAAGATAGGGTAGGAAGGAGCAAGATTATGGATTGGATCATGGCGTATGAGACGGTTCTCTTACAATTGCATTCGCTAGTCAATAAAGAACGAACTGCTAGAGAAAGAGTGGAAAGAAATTACCGTGCCTATCAGTTGGCTAAAAAGCAGTTCGAAAAAGAGAGTGAAGATGTTGAGAAACTTTCTGAGGAATCGATTGCTACCTACCTAACAAAGCTGTTTGGTCAATATGATAACCGTATGAATAAAGAAGTTGCTGAACAGATTGCTTCGAAAATGGATTTGAGCAAAGCTAGGCGTATCTGGAAACAATCAAAAATTGAGCATAGTATTGCACTTGAGAATTTGGAAGAAAAACAAACGGAAGCAGATGATATTAAGCAACAAATCAAGCAATCCAACTGTGATGCCAGCATTAAACAATCAACAAAAACACTGCAATCTAGAGTGCTTTTGAGCCAAGAGTTAACAGAAACGACCGAAGCTATTGTTGCTGGAGAAGAATGTGTTGAACAAGTACAGATTATTATTGAACGGGTAAAAGAAGATATTAAAATAAGTAAAGGCGGCTCTTATCAAGAAGGTAGCGTGGCAATGGACGCAAGCCAGATTCGTAAGATTGAACAGGCAGAGGAAACTTTCAACCGATTGGACACCTTGCTTAGACGATTCGAAAAAGAGTTGTCTGATTTGGATCAAATTTATGATTTGAATTTGGAATCCATAGACTTTACGAGAAAAGCCTTTGACTCCTTCTTTGATAATATTTTTATGACACCAGATATCAAAAGTATTATGCAGCAATGCCTAGATGATCTTTTGAAATTAGAAAAGGAATTGGAAAAGATTATCTTAATGTTAGATATTAAAAGTAGTGATATTGAAAAAGTATTAGAAATGGATTTGTTGGACCATCACTAATCATTTGATAAAAGGAAGTGTGTGACATGGACTACCCAAGTGAAGACATTGCTTATCAGCTATTGAGTGAGTTGGATATCCCTTATGAACGATTGGACCATATCCCCATCACTTCTGTTCAGGGCTTAGACTTTCAACTACCAGGTCAACAGGTAAAAAACTTGGTCTTAAAAACAAAAAAATCTAGAGAAATCTATTTGGTTATTTTACGCGATGAAAAACAGGCGGATTTAAAACGTATGGCTGAGAGGTTGGAAAAGAATCGTTTGTCTTTTGCCAATCCCCAAGAAGTGGAGAACTTACTTCACGCCAAACCGGGTTTTATTACGCCGTTTGGTTTGCTTTTTGATAAGGAAAACAAGGTTCAAGTGGTGATTGATACAGAGGTTGACCGAACTTTGACGGTAGGGTTTCATCCATTTGTCAATACCACGACTCTAAATATTGCTTTCACAGATTTTTTACGTGTGTTAGACAAACTAAACCATCCACCAATTTATGTTGATTTGTAGAAATGAGGAAATCTGATGTACTTATCTGTTGAGGCAACTGCCGACTATCTGCAAGTGGACCAAGCAACCATATTAAGATTGATTCGTGAAAAGCAAATTCGTACAGTTCGTATTGATGATGAGCTTTTAATTAATGACCAGCAGTTTAAGCTTTTTCTTGAGCAGAGGGAAAAGGAGTTAGAAGCTTATCAGCGCTACTTAGAAGAGCCTATTCCTGAAGATATTGATATTAAGGATGAGGATTAGTTTGAGGAGCTGGGCAAAAAGTCCATAATGATTAATAGTTATTTTTAATCACAAAAGAGTTTTGCGAAAACCTTATCAGAAATGAGGACGGTGGCACCGCAGTGAGCCTTGGTCTCACTGGATTAGCTGTCTACGTGGCTGTAATTGGCGAAAGCGCCAAACATCCACTGTGCGCCAGCTATGCTTTACACCGTTATTTCTGATAAGGTTTTCGCAAAACTCTTTTGTTTGTATAGCATCCTGGACTTTTTGCCCAGCCCTTTTCGTCATTTAAAAAAGCTCAGAATTTAAAACTAGTCTACTTCAATCCCTACAGCAAGTCCCATTCCGCCGCCGACACATAGGGAGGCTACTCCTTGTTTTTTTCCAAGGCGATGTAGTTGGTGGACTAAGGTAACTAAAATACGAGTCCCCGAAGCGCCGATTGGATGGCCTAATGCGATAGCTCCACCGGTAATATTGACGGTTGCTGGATCCAAATGTAGGTCCTTGATGACCGCTAAACTTTGTGATGCAAATGCTTCGTTGATTTCCCATAAATCGATATCTGATTGGTCTTGTTGGGTTTTGGTAAGCAATGTTTGGATGGCTTTTACTGGTGCTACGCCCATGATGTCAGGTTCGATAGCTACTTCGGAATAGCCTGTGATTCGTGCTAAAACCTTTAAGCCTAGTTCTTCTGCTTTTTCACGGCTCATTAATAAGACTGCAGCTGCACCATCGTTGATAGTTGAGGAATTGCCCGCAGTAACAGAGCCATCTGTTTGAAAAACGGTTCGTAATTTGGCTAAGGATTCCAAGTTCGTATTGGAACGAATGCCTTCATCACTAGCAAAAAAGGTACTAGCTTGCCCACGTTTTCCGGGAATTTCAACGGGGACAATTTCATCTTCAAAATAGCCAGCTTCTTGAGCTTTAGTGGCTTTTGTTTGGGACGAGTTAGCAAACTCATCTTGTTCTTGTCGATTGATATGGTAGGCATTGGCGACATTCTCAGCTGTTACCCCCATTGCTTGGCCAGAAAAGGCATCGGTTAGTCCATCGTGGAAAAGGGAGTCAATCAATGTGATATTTCCTGCCTTATTGCCCCAACGTTGGTAACTGAGGTGAGGTGCTTGCGACATGCTTTCACTTCCACCAGCAACAACAACGTCAGCATCACCTAAAAGAATAGCTTGGCAAGCTAGTTGAATAGATTTCATACCTGAACCACAAACTTCATTGACGGTCATGGCAGGGCTTGTAACAGGAATTCCAGCACCTAAAGCAATCTGACGTGCGGGATTTTGGCCATTGCCAGCTTGCAAGACCATACCAAAAATAGTTTGGTTTACTTGGCTAGCATCAAGACCAGTTTTATCTAAAAGTGAACGAGTGACGGTACGCCCAAGTTCCACCGCTGAAATATCGTTTAAACTTCCTCCAAATTTTCCAATTGCTGTACGTGCTGCAGCAACAATAACAACTTCATTTTTCATAACAAGACTCCTTTTTTCTACTGGTTATGGTATATCAAAACAACTCATTAAAAATATTTTTCTACTTAGCACATTCTATTGTACTTTAGTTTAGGCTTGCTGGGTATTAATTAATGATTAAAAAGTTGATAAGAATCTTTATAAAAGCCTTAAACTTGGTGGAATTCATTTGAGGAAAGGCTAGTAATTTGCTACTATTAACATGCTAAACAAGATCTTATACGAATTGCTGTAATAGACAACATTGTTAAAAGGAGAAATCAATGATAATTGGGATTGATAAACTTGGATTTTACACACCGCCTTATGCTTTAGATATGGAAACCTTAGCTGAGGCAAGAGGCGTAGAACCAGCAAAATATACAATAGGGATTGGTCAAACGCAAATGGCGCTCGTACCAATCACGCAAGATATCGTTTCGATGGCAGCAAATGCTGCGCAGACCATGCTAACAGAGGAAGACAAGTCAGCTATTGATATGATTCTTTTCGGAACCGAAACAGGGATCGACCACTCAAAATCCGCTGCGGTTTACTTACAAAACCTATTAGGATTATCCAACCGAGTAAGAGCAGCCGAGATTAAGCACGCTTGTTACGGAGCGACAGCAGCCTTGCAGTTAGCCAAAGGACATATCATGCTCAATCCAGACTCAAAAGTTCTAGTGATTGCCAGTGATATTGCCAAATACGGACTCAATAGCGGTGGGGAGCCAACTCAAGGAGCGGGTGCCGTTGCCATTTTAGTTAGTGCAAATCCAAAACTAATCAGTTTGGACAATGCAACCAGCTTTTTCACAGATGATGTCATGGATTTTTGGAGACCGACTTATGCCGCTTACCCATACGTGGATGGCAAATACTCTAATGAGCAGTATATCCGTTTCTTTGAGCAAGTTTGGACGGACTACAAAGAGAAAACGGGATTGGATTTCAAGGACTATGCAGCTTTATGTTTCCATCTACCATACAGCAAGATGGGTTTAAAGGCATTAAAACCTCTCTTGGAAGAGGAAGACGCTGCCGTTCAAGACAGGTTATTGGCACGCTACCAAGAAGGAACAATCTACAACCGGCTTGTGGGAAACATCTATACAGGCTCACTCTTCCTAAGCTTAATCTCCCTCTTAGAAAATAGCCAAAGTCTAAGCGTCGGAGACCGGATTGGTTTCTTTAGCTATGGCTCAGGTGCTGTGGGAGAATTCTTTAGTGGGCAATTAGTGGAAGGGTTCCAGGAGCACTTGAATCAAGAAATGCATAAAGACTTGTTGGAACAACGACAAGCCCTAAGTGTAGAAGAATATGAAACCATGTTTGCAGACACCATTCAAGTTACCGACCAAGAACAAGATTTTACTGACCGACCAGATTCTAGCCACTTCCGTTTAGCCGGTATTAAAGACCATAAGAGGCTATATAGTGCTTCGGGGAATAAACTATTCAAATAAAATGATTTAAGGTAAGAACTATTACTGTTCCAATTAATTAGATGAAAATCAATTTGTTGGAGAAAGAGGAGTTCTTACTTTTTTTGCAACCAAAACAGGAATTAAATTCCAAAATCAACACAATAAATTTGAAACTTTATTCCAGAAAGCGTATACTTATATTAGATTAAGTATCGGAGGTGAAAATGTGCAAAATTTGATAACTGAACAACGACTTAAACGGAGTGCTTTTCTAGACCGTATGACCGTTGAGGAAATTACTGCTTTGATGAATGAAGAGGATGCAACAGTTGCTGAATCTATCAAAAAAGAGCTGCCAGACATCAATCGTTTGATCCATCAAGTGGTCCAACAATTAAAAGAAGAAGGGAGGATTATTTATATTGGTGCTGGAACTAGTGGACGCTTAGGGCTTCTGGATGCCGTTGAAGTTGTCCCAACGTTTGGTGTGTCCGACCAAGTGTTTCAAGGGATTATAGCTGGTGGTCGAGGAGCATTTGTTAAGGCACGTGAAGGAGCAGAGGACTCCTTTGAGTTGGCTGTGGAAGATTTGAAAGCTATTGAACTGACGGACAAAGACATGGTCATCGGCATTGCGGCAAGTGGTCGCACGCCATATGTCATCGGGGGATTGCGCTATGCCCAATCGATTGGTGCTAAAACAGGCTCCTTGTCCTGCAACAAGAACAGTTTAATCTCAAAAGAAGCCATGTATCCGATCGAGCTATCCCTAGGTCCAGAAGTGTTGAGCGGGTCTACCCGACTAAAAGCTGGAACAGGTCAGAAAATGGTGCTCAATATGATTTCCACAGCAAGCATGGTTCGAATGGGGAAAGCTTACGAAAACTTGATGGTTGATGTTACGGCGACCAATGAAAAATTATTGGCACGCGCTATTGGTATCATTCAAGCTGCCACCAACTGTAGTCAAGCTGTTGCACAAGAATATTTTGAGTCTTCAGGAAGAGAAACAAAGGTTGCTATTATACGAATTTTAACAGGCATGAGCTTAGAAGAGGCACGAGCACAATTACAAAAAAATCAAGGATTTATTAGACCAATAATAGAAGAAAATATGGAGGCGAAACAATGAAAGCATTAATGGTTTGTTCAGGTGGCATGTCATCCACCATTGTTGTTAAAGCACTTAGACAGGAAGCTGAAAAACAAGGATTTGACTTAGAGATTGATGCAGTTGGGACTGGTGAGGTTGAAGATGAATTAAGCAATGTTGACTATGATGTCTTATTGGTAGCCCCTCAAGTAAAACACCTAATCAAGCGTTTCGAAGAATATGCAAAGAACACTAATACCAAATTAATGTTGATTGAACCAACAGGCTACACACCTTTTGGCGCTGCAAAAACATTTGAAACTTTAAAGACTTACCAATAATTCAATAGAGGAGGGTAATAGAATGAAACGATTTTTAGATTGGATTGAAAATACGCTCATGCCACCCATGGCAAGTTTGGCGGAGCAAAAGCATTTAAAAGCGATTCGTGAAGGGGTAATCTCGACACTTTCCCTAATCTTGATTGGGAGCTTATTTTTAATTATCGCTCAACTGCCTATTCCGGGCTATGCTGAGTGGGTAGCTCCTTTAGTACCAAAATTAATGCTGCCATACCGTGTCACTATGGGGCTGATGACCATTTATGCTACCTATGGTATGGGTTATAGTTTGGCTAGATCTTATAAGTTAGATGGCATTACCGGTGGGGTACTTTCTCTTGCGGCTTTTCTTACCTTAACCATACCGATTAATGTAACACCTATGTTAGTGGAAGGGTCAACACCTTTAGGTTGGGTACTTCCAATGGGCTATCTCGGTGGACAAGGGATGTTCTCAGGGATTCTTTCCATGATCTTTGCAGTAGAAGTTCTTCGTCTGTTTAAATCCAAGAATTGGACCATTCGGATGCCAGAACAGGTGCCAGAATCTGTAGCTCGTAGTTTTGAAGCTTTAATTCCGGGAACCATTATTCTATCAGCTTTTTGGTTTATTCGTGTTATTTTAGAATTTGATATTAATCTGCTCTTGGTTTCCATCTTTACACCAATCACTAACCTACTGGGGAACAATGTTTTTGGAGCCATGATACCAGTTCTCTTTATCCATTTGTTATGGGCTGCCGGTGTTCACGGTATGAGCGTTATTGGTTCGATTGTTCGTCCAATGTGGCTCTTGATGCTGGATGAAAACGTTGCGGCACTAGCTTCTGGAACGCCAGCTACGCAACTACCTTATGTCACTCCAGAACAGTTTTATCAATGGTTTGTCTATATCGGTGGATCTGGTGCAACCTTGTCCCTTTGTTTACTTTTATTAATGTCAAAATCTTCCTACCTCAAACAAGTGGGACGCTTCTCCATTGTACCAGGTATCTTCAATATCAATGAGCCACTAATCTTCGGGATTCCATTGATCATGAACCCTGTTTTGGCTATTCCATTTATTTTGGTACCTCTTATTACAACTGCAACAGCCTACTTTGCGGTATCTCTTGGTTTGGTCAACGGACTGGTCGTCAATGCCACCTGGACCTTGCCTGCTCCAATTGGTGCATTTTTGGCAACTGGTAACGATTGGCGTGCCATTGTATTGGTCTTGGTCAATGTTCTGATTGGTGGATTAATCTACTATCCATTTATTAAGGTATATGACAAGAAGATGCTTGAGGAAGAGACCACAGCTAGCCAAACGGCCTAAGCTTTTTCAAATTAACAGCATCTATCAGCTGGTTCATTAAAATGATATATAAATTGCTTGATAGGTGCTGTTTTTCTTAAGTTAAACTATAAAAGGAGGTCTTACCATGAGTATGGATTATATTGTAGGAATTGTGATATGTATAGTTGCCTTGGTATTAGGTCTACTTGCTAATAACTGGATGAATAAAAGGCAAATACAGATTTCAAGATGGATCTTTGGTTTCGCAGCCTTTTTAATTATTTTTATTCCAGTAGCTCTTTTTGATGAGATTAGTTTACCAATTTTGTATAGCCTATTCATCATTGGGGGCGCTAGTGCAGTAGTTTTCTTTGACAAATCCAGACAGTTATTAGAAAAGAATCAGTATCCCGGTATGGTGAGCCTGAAACATAAGAAGAGTGATAAAAAATGAACTACTTATTAGGAATTGATGCAGGAGGAACCAAAACTATAGTGAGCCTTTATAAGGTGGATGGGCATCTTTTAGAGCAGATAATTGTAGGGCCTGCCAATGTCTATGTTGATTATGAAAATGGTATGCAAACTATTAAAGCAGCCTTGGCTACTATCTTTCAAAAGTATCCAGCAGAGAATTGTAGTCTGATCCTGATAGGAATTGCGGGCTTAAGAGCTAGTCAAAAACGTCAAGAAATTGAAGACTATTTATCGCAGTTTGCTATTCCGTTTGACTTGGTTAGTGATATTGAACTGGCTTATTACGCTATTTTAGACGGTGTTAGTGAGGGTGTTTTGACTCTGGCTGGGACGGGGTCAGTAACTTTGCTTAAAACAGAGAGAGCTTTTTCTTATTTTGGAGGTTGGGGACAGATTCTTTGCGATGATGGTTCTGCCTACCACATTGGTTTAGAAGCTCTTAAAACATTGGCAAAGCATGAGGAATGTAGCAATGTGAAGGATGTCATGTTAGAAACATTAAGCAAGCATCTGAAGAGTCATTCTGTAGCGGATATCATAAAACAGGTACAGATGATGAACAAAAGGCAAATTGCCAGTTTGGCCCAATTGGTTGATAGTTATGCAGATCAATCGTTATTAGCACAAGAAATTCTAGTGAAAGCAGGCCGTGCTCTAGCAAAACAAACTAGTCGAGCCATTGATTTTGCGGCAAAATCACAGGACACAGAAATCAGTCTTGTTGGCTTAACCGGTTCGGTTTTGATTCACTCACAAACAGTAAGAGAAACACTTAAGCAAGACTTACTTCATACATATCCACAGCTAAGGTTTAAGCTTTCGGATATTTCTGACCACACAAAAGCTGTTGTCAATCTCTACCAAGAAAGGACAAAATAAATGAGAAAATTAGGTATTTCAGTTTATCCCAATCATAGTGATGTGGATGACATAAAAAACTACATTAAAACTGCTGCAACATATGGATTCTCAAGAATCTTCACCTGCTTGTTATCGGTTGAAGGGGACAAAGAAAAGATTCTGGATGAATTTACTCAAGTCATTGAAATGGCCAAGGAACACAAGATGGAGGTTATTGCAGATGTAAGCCCTAAGGTATTTGGAGAGCTAGGTGTTAGTTACCAAGACTTGTCTTTCTTTAAAGAGCTTGGGGCAGATGGTATTCGTTTGGATATGGGTTTCACTGGAAGCGAAGAGTCTATCATGACTTTTAATCCTCAAGGTCTTTTAATTGAACTTAATATTAGTTCGGGGACTAGGTATTTAGACAATATTCTTTCTTACCAAGCCAATAAGGATCTTTTAATTGGTTGCCATAATTTTTACCCACATCGTTATAGTGGGTTAAGTGAGAAACATTTTGTAGAAACTTCAAAGAATTTTAAGGACAAGGGTATCCGAACCGCAGCTTTTATCAATTCGCCATCTGCTTCTATTGGCCCTTGGAAAGTCGAAGAAGGGCTTTGTACCTTAGAAATCCATCGTCAGTGGGATATCGTAACACAAGCTAAAGATTTATGGGCTAGTGAGCTCATCGATGATGTTATCATTGCCAACTCATTTGCCAGTGAAGAAGAATTGAAAGCGTTAAGTCAAATTGACCCTTACTGTTTAAGTTTGGAATGTTCATTAGTAGATGGCATTCCTGATTTGGAGAAGAAGATTGTTCTAGAAGAATTTCATTTTAACCGTGGGGATGTTTCCGACTATATGATTCGTTCGACACAAAGTCGGGTTAAATACAGGGGAGAGGACTTTAACCCTTTCAATACTCCTGCTATTAAACGGGGAGATATCTTGATTGAAACCTCTCTCTATGAACATTACGCTGGTGAATTACAAATCGCTCTAAAGGACATGGAAAATTCTGGTAGAACCAATGTCGTTGGTCATATTAGACCGGAAGAATTGGTCTTGCTAGATAAGATTAAACCTTGGCAAAAATTCAAATTTATTGAAGGGAATGAGAAGTAGGATGAACCTTGAACAATTAATCTTTGAAATCATTAGTTACGGTGGCGAGGCACGTGCTAAGGCCTATCAAGCTCTTGAATCCGTGAGAGCCCAAGCGCCTAAAGAGGAAGTGACTGCCTTGTTGCAAGAGAGTCATGACTCAATGACCAAAGCTCATAACATCCAGACAAAATTGGTTCAAGCTGAGCTTCAAGGAGAAGAAGGTATCCAACCAACACTCTTATTGATTCATGCGCAAGACCAATTGATGACTGCCATGGCGGAAAAGGCCTTAATCGAGCAGTTGATTGATATGCAAAATGAAATTAATGAATTAAAGAAAATACAAAACAAGTAGTGTTTAGGAGGAGTTGAGATGGTCTTAGCTGCAGGAATCATGTCGGGGACATCTCTTGATGGCATTGATGTCGCCATCCTTGATATTGTGGGGAGTGGCTTGGAGACAGAAATAAAGCTTTTACGTTTTTTGTCTCAACTCATGCCAATTGACATGAAAGCAAAGATTATGAAGCAATGCGATCCAAGAAGTTCTAGAGTGGATGAAATTTGTAGTTTATCGGTTGAGCTAGCTGAATTGTTTGCCCAAGTGGTGCAAGATGCGTGTCAATTGGAAGAGATAAAAAGCCAAGACTTAACCTTTGTAGCTTCACACGGGCAAACTATTTACCACCAGCCATTTGCCTCCGATCATCTGGTGGCTTCTACCTTGCAGATAGGCAATCCAGCTGTGCTAGCGGAACGTTTGGGCACAATTATTGTTTCTGATTTTCGTTCCAGAGATATGGCAGTAGGTGGTCAAGGGGCTCCAATTGTTCCCTACAGTGAGTACTTGCTCTATCGACAAGCGAATCGCATGGTATGTTTGCAAAACATCGGTGGCATTGGCAATGTGACTATTTTGCCAGCTGGCGGGGAAATGGATGCTATTCAAGCTTTTGATACCGGTCCAGGAAATATGATGATAGATAGTTTGTGCCAGCATTTTTATCAGGAAGCTTATGACAAAGGTGGTGCTTACGCCGCTAAGGGAACTATCAATCAAGAATTGCTAGAGCGATTGAAGGCCCATCCTTATCTGAAAAAAGCTTTACCCAAAACGACAGGTCGAGAAGAGTTTGGGCAGGCTTATGTTGAAGAGCTGTTGTTCGAATTTCCTTTTCTTAAGGCAAATGACTTTATTGCAACGGTCACTTATTTTACGGCTTATTGTATTGGCTACCATTTACAAGGAATAGTTGAGGAGGGAGCTAGTCTGGTAGTGGGTGGTGGTGGTTCTTATAATGAAACTTTGTTAAATTATCTACAACAAGAGCTTCCTAATGTGGTAGTATGTAAACAAGAGGATATTGGTTATTCATCCGATGCGAAAGAAGCGATTGCCATGGCTGTTTTGGGCAATCAAACCTTGCAGGGGCTTGCTGGTAATGTGCCGAGTGCAACAGGAGCCAACAAGTTTGTTCCTCTAGGCAGTATTACCTATTAGTAAAGGTGAGGGATCAGATGTATGAATAGTGATATGTTAAGAAGAATTAGAAGTCTATTGGATGAATTACCCAATTCTCAGCGAGTGATTGCCCAATATATTTTGGATAATCCAGTTGAAGTAACAGGTATGACCGTTCAAGAACTAGCAAAAAGTGCCAATTCTAGCTCGACATCCGTCATGCGGTTTTTGCAGTCTTTACAAGTTTCAAGTTTCCCACAACTGAAAGTGCAGTTGGCATCTTCTTTGTCAAAAGAGGAGTTAGCCACTACCGATATTCTTCCAAATGAGTCTCTAGGCAGTATCAAAGAAAAGCTTTTGCTCAGTGCTAGTCAATTGATGAATGATACCATTAATTTTTTGTCAGACCAAATTATTGAAGAAGTAGTCAACTTAATTGAGAGGGCTTCAATTATTTATGTGTTTGGTGTGGGAGCGTCTTATTTAGTAGCTGAGAATATTGCTCAAAAATGGAACCGGGTTGGGAAGATTACCATTTGCCTACAGGATACGCATGTTTTAGCTACAACTTTGGCTAGCAAATCAGACCAAGCTATCTTTATTGGTATTTCTAATTCGGGCAATACCAAAGAAGTTGTTCAAGTGTTGAAGTTAGCTAAGAGCAGGGGGCTCAAAACGGTTGCCATTACGCAGTTTGGGCATAATGCCTTGTCCAATGAGGCAGACTATAGTCTACAAACGGTCAAGTCCAACGAGAGTGTCATCCGAAGTGCGGCAACCAGTTCACTGCACTCGCAATTTATTACCATTGATGTGCTTTTTTATTACTATATGTCCAAGCACTATAAGGAATCCGTTGCTTATGTTAAGGATACGCATCGGGTGATTAGGGAGTTGGAGAATGGGTAGGACTTTCTAAAAAATTTCAAAATGATAGAGAAGTTAAAAAGAGTTTCTAGCCCTTCTGTCGGAAATGAGGACGGTGGTGCCGGGGCTGAGCAGAAAGTCCATAATGATTAATATCTATTTTTTTAAATCACAAAAGAGTTTGGCGAAAAAGGTTATCAGAAATGAGAACGGTGGCACCGCCGTGAGCCAAGGTCTCACTGGCTTAGCTGTCTACGTGGCTGTAATCGGCTGAAGCCGAAACATCCACTGTGCGTCAGCTATGCTTTGCACCGTTATTTCTGATAACCTTTTTCGCCAAACTCTTTTGTTTAAATGGCAGCTGGGACTTTTTGCTCAGCTCTTGAGTTAGTCCTTTTAATCATAAAATTTATCTTGTGATTATTAGATAAAAACAAAAAATATACTCAATCACGTTATGTCATTTATTTAAATAGGAAGTCTTAACCAAATTAGATTTTGAACTTTTTAAAAAGAGAGTATCTAAAACCTTGAATTCTTTTGTTTTTTCCATATCGATACAGGACACACCAATATTGTCTTCATAAATGCCAGAATGACTATGATAAAATTCTTGTTTAAATATTGGGAGGCTACGGAGATACTCTAGAAGATTGGTACCATCAATGTATGTAAAGGATCTTGGAACAGTAAATGGTATCCCGTGATGTTTTAAATCTTCAGCTCTTATGGTTTCTTTAAATAAGCTAAAACTATGGATGGGGATAATAGATCTTTCATTATTGTCAATAGCTGTGTCCATTCTTTTACAGATTTCTTCATCGTTATCGTAAAGGGATTTAACCATTTCTGGAGAAATACGTTTGCCAAGTTCTAGAACACCAATAAACTGACTAATTGGTTTTGTTAGATATAAATAAGCTGTAACGGGTTCGTCGCAAAATAGTCGTCGATACTCGTATTTTTTTATTCCATAAAGTATAGGCCTAAAGTAATCTGGGCGAAAAGACAAGATAATATTTTTTTCATAGTTTCCTCCATATGTTTCGTGTGACAATGACTTGCAATTAGTATTAAAGCAATATCTACTATACTAATAATACAGGATAAGTAAACGTAGGGCAAAAATTAGTCTGGCTATGCCCCTCATAGCCGCTTATGCTATACTAAACATGAAGATTAGTGCATAGAAGTTTGTGGTAAAGGAGGGAGAGTATGAATAACTTGGGGTCTGTTTTATTGATTATCCTAGGTAGTTATCTTCTAGGGTGTTTGCAATGGTCTTACTTATTAGTCAGGTATATCAAAAAACAAGACATTCGGAAACTAGGCCATGGTAATGCTGGTGCTAGCAATACGGTTATTAATTTTGGCTGGAAGTTTGGTGCTTTAGTGGCATTGTTGGATGTGGCTAAGGCAGTATGTGCAGTTATTTTGGCTAGGGCTGTTATGACTATAGTTGGGCTTGAGGCTCTGGACACAACCTTAATTCTGGCATCGGCAGGTGTAGCGGTTGTGCTCGGTCATGTATTTCCATTTTTTATGAATTTCAAGGGCGGTAAGGGAACGGCATCGGCTGTGGGGATGATGCTCGCTATTGATTGGCGTATTGGTCTATTGGGGATTGCTGCTCTGCTTATCTTAACGCTTATCTCCAACTACATAGCCATTGGTGCTATTGGTATGTGGGCAACCTACATTGCAGGAGCCATTTTCTGGTTAGAGTCTGACCTTACTGTCGCCTTGCTGACTATCATTCTTGTCTTAAGTATCTGGTTGCACCGTGAAAATATATCTCGTATCCTTCAAGGAACAGAGACTGGCTTGCGTAAAACAATGAAGAAACACCATTAATTCTACCATAATAGTTAAGGAGCAAACGATGACGAAATTACTCGTTTTAAATACCGGGGGAACTATAGCCATGAATGAGAACCATTCGACGGGTACTGTCTCTCCGACTAACACCAATCCCTTGAAAGAAGTTGTAGGATTGTTTGATTATATCGGGCAGGTTGCTATTGAGGATGTCTTTTCTTTACCATCACCCCATATAACCGAAGTGCATATGCTTCGTTTGCAAGAGAGGGTTATAGAAGCTTGTGATCAAGGTTATGACGGTGTGGTTATCACGCATGGGACGGATACCTTAGAAGAAACAGCCTATTTTCTTGATTTGACTTTGGATTTACCTATCCCACTAGTTATCACAGGCGCCATGCGTTCTAGTAATGAGATTGGTTCGGATGGTTTGGCTAATTTACGGGCAGCGTTAATTGTGGCAGCTAGTCCCAACTCTATTGGCAAAGGTGTACTGGTCGTGATGAATGATGAGGTTCATACTGCAGCCTATGTTACGAAAACGCACACGACTAATGTCGCAACTTTTCAAACCCCAACCTTTGGACCAATTGGCTTGGTTTCCAAAAGTCAGGTTCTTTATTTTCAAAACCATTTGCACCAAGAGCATTACAAGCTTGACCATGTGGGCAAATCGGTTTGTTTACTCAAGTCTTATGCGGGAATGGATGGTCGTTTGATTGATGCAGTGCGTATGAGCGGAGCAGATGGACTGGTTATAGAGGCTTTGGGTGCTGGGAACTTACCTCCTCAAACGGTCGAGGCAATCAATCGTTGTTTGGCAGACAAACTACCAGTTGTCTTTGTTTCCCGTGCTTTTAATGGAGTTACGCAAGATGTATATGACTATGATGGAGGTGGCAAACGATTCAGGCAAGCCGGAGTTATTTTTACAACAGGCCTCAGCGGTCAAAAGGCTCGAATGAAGCTATCCGTTTTGCTCAATGCTGGGGTTGAAGCTGAGAACCTGTCCTCTTATTTTGAACTATAAGCAATAACAATATAAAACTTAAAAACAACTAAAAAAGGAGCATACTTATGAAAAAATTTGAAGTTAGTGAAGAATTCTGGACACTATTCCCACAGGGCGAGATTTTTCTGCTTGTTGCCAAGGGGATAAACAATCATGTTGCCCCTGACAAAGAGAAATACTTTGCCGATTTGTTAAAACAGGCGGCGGTATCAGCTCAAAAGCATATTGAGGAAATTACCTTTACAGAGAATATCGTCATTAAGGAATGGCGCCAAGCGTTTACCCTATTTAAAACAAAAAAAGGAGCACGGTCTTCTATTGAAGCGCTACTCAAACGTGTAAGTCAGGACCGTGAGTTTTCTCCAATTAGTCCTTTAGTTGACATTTATAATTGTATTTCTTTACGTTATGGGGTTCCTTGTGGTGGAGAAGATTTAGACCAAATTCAAGGGGACTTGCGTTTAGGCCTAGCTAAGGGGGGAGAAAGTTTCCGTCCTTTAGGAGCTGAGGAAGATGCACCTGCTTTACCAGGTGAAGTGGTTTATTTTGATGACCAAGGAGCCATTTGTCGTTGTTTCAACTGGCGTGAGGCGCAACGAACCATGTTGCGTGAAGATACTAAAAATGCCGTTTTGGTGATTGAAGCTGTTAATGCCAGACAAGCATTAGTGGCTAAAGAAGCAGCAGAAGAATTGAAAAAACTCATTGAAAAAGAATTTGATGTGAAAGTAGAAAGCTTACATGCTAATAAAGAGCAATCAAGTGTAGTGGTTGGGTAGCAGGAATGTCAAGAATTGAAAGGGTGAACTCTTTGCATAAACAGTTATACTATAGCCTAATGAACATTGATGATAAAGATATAGTCTTAGCATATACAAACCAAGGACTTAGTTTTATTGGTTCTTTTGATGCTGGGTTGCAAGAATTACAAGAATTCTATCCACAGGTGCAATTAGAAGAAGTTTTAGAAGTTGATAACCCTTATGCTCAACAAGTAAGAGAATATTTTGAAGGTAGTCGGCAAGTTTTTCAAGTCGAAAAAGATGTGGTTGGAACTGACTTTCAGCGTCAAGTATGGCAAGCCTTGGAAACCATACCATTTGGGCAAACATCTACCTATGGAGAAATCGCTCAATTGATTGGGCGTCCAAAAGCTGTAAGGGCAGTCGGAGCTGCTATAGGAAAAAATCCTATCTCCATCATCGTACCTTGCCACCGCGTTCTGGGGAAAAATGGTGCCTTGACTGGTTTTCGTGGGGGAATACCCATGAAAGTCTGGTTACTAGACCATGAAGCTAAGTATAGAAAAGAGTAAGCTTAAGTAAAGGGAAAAGAGGGATATGTTGAAAACTGCAAAAGAGTGGATTCAATCGTTGGGATTATTAGCACATGCGGAAGGTGGGTATTACAAGGAAGTTCTTAAAGCTCAGACCAATATTATCAATGATTCTGGGGATTCAAGACCTTTATATACCAGTATTTATTTTTTATTAGAACATAATAATCCTTCTCATTTTCACAGATTGCAATCTGATGAGGTGTGGTATTTTCATGATGGGGCGCCATTGACCGTGCACATGATTGATGCAGAGGGAACTTACCATAGCATTCATCTAGGCCTCGATAGTGATCAGGGGCAAGTATTACAAGCAGTAGTCCCTAAAGGTGTCATTTTTGGTTCTAGCGTAGAAGATAAGGATACGTATTCTTTGGTTAGTTGCATGGTAGCACCTGGGTTTGATTACCGAGATTTCGAACTCTTTGATCGAGAAACTCTCATTCAGCAGTATCCTCAGCATCAAGAGATTATTATGCAATTGGCTTTTGAAACTCTAGATTAATGACAGATACAATAAATTTTTAAATCCATAGGGGGAAAATATGACAAGTTTCGGTAGTGATTATTTAGAAGGGTGTCATCCAGCTATTATGGAGGCACTCATTGAAACGAACTTTGAACAGACGGCTGGTTATGGAATGGATCCATATTCTAAACGAGCTAGTCAACGAATAATGGCAGCTGTTGGACAAGAAAAGGCTCAGGTTCATTTTTTTGTTGGCGGTACTCAGGTGAATAAAACGGTGATTGCTTCAGTTTTGCGCCCTTATCAGGGAGTTGTCTCTGCTAAGACAGGCCATATCGCTGAACACGAGACAGGTGCAATCGAGGCAAGTGGACATAAAGTATTGGAATTACCAAGTTTAGATGGGAAAATCACAGCCAATCAACTAGAAACGGTCTATCAAAACTATAAAAATAGTCCGGTTCAGGAACATATTGTGCAACCTGGGATGGTATATCTTTCACACCCAACGGAATTGGGCACGGTCTATCAAAAAAAAGAGCTAGAAGAAATCGCTCAAGTTTGCCAAAAGGCTGGTTGGCCACTGTTTTTAGATGGGGCACGTTTGGCGTATGCTTTAGATGATGGGGTATCAGATTTAACCTTATCAGACATCGCTCAATTGTGTGACCTCTTTTATATTGGCGGTACCAAATGTGGTGCCTTATTTGGTGAGGCGCTTGTCATTGTCAATCCAAGCCTACAAGGTCATTTCCGGGCAATGATGAAGCAGGGAGGTGGTTTACTGGCTAAAGGAAGACTTTTAGGTATCCAGTTTGACCAACTCTTTAAAGACGACTTGTATTACCAAGTTGGGAAAAAAGCACTATTTTATTCACGAGACATTCGTAGAGCCTTTGAAAATAGAGGCATTGAATTCTACGGTGAATCTACTACCAATCAACAATTTCCTATTTTGAATGCTAACCAAGCTGACTATTTTATCAATGAATTTGGATTCGCTCTATGGGAGGTGCTGGAGGATGGACGAGTAGTGACGCGCTATTGTACCAGCTGGGCCACCAAGCCTCATGATGTGAAAGCATTGATTGAGAGTATTGAGGGAATGGATTTTTTGCCAACTTCTACCATATCATAAGGAAAAGGAATAACTTAAAAGACTACACTCAAGGTTCATCAATTGAACCTTAAGTGTAGTCTTCTTTGGAGTCTTTGGTGTTTTGGAAATTTTCAAAATTATTTCATATAACCTTATTCTGTATCAGAGTTCTTATTATCAAATGGAGAGACATAATCATCACTAGCATTATCAGCATCTTCTTCTACATAGTTAGTCTCTAAAACTTCTTCCTCTACATAAGCGTCTTCTTGAACGGGCTCTGTTTCTTCAACCTCCTGTGACACAACGAGGGGTTCTGCTGGTGCAGGTTTCTCACCTGAAGCTGGATAACCAATGGCGACTAAAACTTCGTCTGGCAACACAATATTTGGGAAGTGAGTTACAATGTATCTGTAAAAATCAGGCAGAGAGGCTTGGATATCTTTTTTCTTACCTCGAATCGTCATTTCAGTTCTACCATCTGTACCAATGGCATCAATGAAGGATACATAATTATAGCGTCCTCTTCTGACCATTAGTTGATGGCCTAAAGAATGGATTTTATTTAAATCAACACTTTGATATATATCTCCACTAGTTACCATTGTAGAATCTTTGATATAAATGCCAATGGTGCCATTTCGATAATCGGCTTTATCCATAAAATCTTGGATACTGTTAACAGATTGGAATTGGTTGACTAACTCACTTTCTAGCTTTTTATTGGCCCTACGAGTAGTGAAGGCCCCTAATAGCAATAAGAATCCCGTAATTCCTAAAAAGATAATAGGAATCCAATTAGGGGATGTATAACGCTCAAACTCAACTTTTGAAATAAAATAATCTAGCGTATTGTCCCAGATTGGACCATCATCTTCCAATCGGTAGTGAGTAATAGCATCGCTAAGAATATCCGCCATACCTACCTCACTGGAGTTTACAGGCATTCCCACAAAATCTTGTGGGGGGGTTAAGTTGTTGAACTTTTCGGCATCTGCCTTAGAAACTTCTATAATGGCTACGTCATAGTTAGGAACTTGAGCAAAATAATAAACATACTCTTCGCCTTTATCATCTGTACTAGTTGCAATATAATCTGAAATATAGGTGATTTCAACTAATACAGGCTTATCTTTTTTATAATTTGGGAAAACACTTTGTTGTGCTCTCAATGTTGAGGGTGAATATAAAAAATATTTTGGCACAAAATATAAAGATAAACTAAATAAAATAAATATTATTCCAGAAATAAATTGTATTAATGGCGCTCTTTTGGTACGTTTAATCGCTTTAGTTGACATAAGATCCCTCCCGAGGTATTTGTTCTTATCACGACAATCCTTTGTTTAGTATTAATGTACATGGATTGTGAAGAAAAATCAAGAAAAGTGGGTAGAAAAACATAAGAATGTGAACTTAATACGTCTTAGTTTTGAAAATAATTCGACACTTTTTGAGTGCGGTTTTCATCACTAGGCGAAATACTTAAGTTCGCCACGAAAATCATCAATGCTTTCATAACCTTTTTGAACCATAATCTCCCTTAATTCTTGGCTCAATCTTTGAAATGCAGGAATCCCTTCTTTATGGAGCGTGGTGCCGATTTGAACCATACTAGCACCACAAAGGATATGTTCAAAGGCGTCACGACCATTTATAACACCGCCTGTTCCAATAATTTGAATGGAAGGATTGAGTCGTTGATAGAAGGCGTGAACATTTGCTAGGGCGGTTGGTTTAACATACTGGCCACCTAAACCACCAAAGCCATGTTTAGGTCTAATAAGAACAGACTCATCCTCAATCACTAAACCATTCCCAATACTGTTGATGCAGTTGACGAATACAAGGGGATATTGATTGAAGATAGCGGCTGCTTGGTCAAAATGGACGATATCAAAGTAAGGTGGTAATTTAATACCAAGCGGCTTGGTAAAGTAAGTAAACACTTCAGCCAATAAATGATTCGTCGTTTCAAAATCATAGGCAACCTGTGGCTTTCCAGGTACATTTGGGCAAGACAAGTTCAATTCGATAAGACCTTGGAAAGAGGATTGATTGACAATGTTCAGTAATTGATGGGTTTCTTGACTAGATAAGCCAGTTAAGGATAAAAAAGTTGGCTTTGTCGTAGATGATTGTTCAAGTTCTTCTAAGAAAGTCAAATAATAATCTAGGCCAAGATTGGGTAAGCCCATAGAATTAATACTTCCTAAACTTGTATCCGCATAGCGTGGCAAAGGGTTCCCTTCTCTAGGTTCGAGTGTTGCTGTTTTGGTGACAAATGAACCAGCATTTGACTGATAGATGTCCAATAGCTCCTCCTTACTATAGCAATGAACTCCGGCAGCATTCATAAAGCAATTGTCAAAGGTGAAATTTCCGATTGTCGTTGATAAAGAAACAGTCATGATCAGCCTCCTAAAATGGATGTCTAGCGCTTCAATCAAGTGAAGGTGCTAGCAAGAATTAGATTTCTTATAGTATATCATGATTTGACCTGGGATACTCGATAAAGGTGGAGAGCCAGTTTATCTATTTGTAAGGAAAAATTGAGCAGATATAAAGACATCTGCCTATTTTTAAGCTATGATAAAAATATTAGAAAAGCTGATGATGAAGGAGACTAGACATGATGAGAGAGTTTGATGCGATTGCTATTGGTGGCGGAAGTGGTGGGATTGCCAGTATGAACCGTGCCGGAGAACATGGGGCCAAGGCTGCTGTAATTGAAGAAAATCTACTTGGAGGAACCTGTGTCAACGTTGGTTGTGTTCCTAAAAAGATTATGTGGTATGGCGCTCAACTAGCAGATGCTATCTATAAGTATGCACCTTCTTATGGTTACACGGCCGAACAGGTGGCTTTTGATTATAAAACTTTGCGAAAGAGTCGTGAAGCTTATATTGAACGAGCTAGAAATTCTTATCAAGGCTCTTTTGTGCGAAATGGTGTCGAAAATATTAAAGGACATGCTACCTTTGTGGATACCAATACCGTTCAAGTCAATGGAGAATTGATTAAGGCAAAGCATATTGTCATTGCAACTGGTGCTAAACCATTTGTTCCTGAGATTCCAGGAGCTGAATTAGGCTTAACATCAGATGATGTTTTTGCATGGCAAGAGTTGCCAGAATCTGTCTTGGTTGTTGGAGCGGGCTATATTGCTGTCGAATTGGCCGGTGTTCTACATGCCTTAGGAGTTAAAACAGACCTGTTTGTTCGTCAACATGCTCCTCTTCGTAATTTTGACACCTATATCTATGAAAGTTTAGTGGAAGCGATGGCAACAGATGGCCCAACCTTACACACTCATAAAATTCCAAGCAAGTTAGTTAAAGAAGATGATGGTTTGTTGAGCCTCCATTTTGAAGATGGGTCTGTTAACCAAGCGCAAGCAGTCATCTGGGCAGTTGGACGTGTGGCCAATACAGATGGACTAAACCTACAAGCTGCTGGTGTCAAAACCACTTCTCGTGGCTTTATCGAAGTAGATGAGTACCAAAACACAAGTGTCCCTGGAATTTATGCGATTGGGGATGTATCGGGTGAAAAAGAACTGACTCCTGTTGCTATTAAGGCAGGGAGAACGTTATCCGAACGTCTTTTCAACAATAAACCACAAGCAAAAATGGATTATTCCACCATCCCAACAGTTGTCTTTTCACATCCACCAATTGGCACAGTTGGTTTGACAGAGGCTCAAGCTAACGAAAAATACGGAAAAGAAGCTGTAAAAACCTATACCTCCAACTTCACTTCTATGTATACAGCTGTGACAGACCACCGCGAACTCTGCCGCATGAAACTTATCACTGCAGGTCCAGAAGAAAAAGTTGTAGGCTTACATGGTATTGGTTTTGGTGTTGACGAAATGATTCAAGGCTTCGCCGTAGCTATTAAAATGGGGGCTACCAAAGAAGATTTTGACAATACCGTAGCCATCCATCCAACAGGCTCAGAAGAATTCGTGACTATGAGATAGATGGCTTTAAAAAAGAGGAGGCTTTCTTTATGTCAACCTATAAATATCTTTTATTTGATTTAGATGATACCTTACTAGATTTTAAGCGCTCAGAACGTTGGGCTTTGGAACAATTATTTCAACAAAACGGCTTGGAATTTAATCCCCAAACCTTATCTACTTATATGAGCATCAATCATGACTTGTGGAGTCGGTATGAAAAAGGAGAAATTTCTTCTCAAGACATCACCGATACACGCTTTACCAGTTTGTTTGAGCAGTACCAAATCAAAAAAGACGGTCTAAAAGCTGAGCAAGATTTTCGTAATTATCTAGCTGAAGCAAACTTTCTAATGCCACAAGCCAAGGAAGTATTAGAAAATTTGGCCAATGACTACCAACTCTTTGCTTTGACCAATGGTATTGCCCAAACCCAAGCTAATCGCTTAAAAGCAGCTGATATTGATAAATATTTCCAAGAAGTTTATGTCTCTGGAGCAATAGGCTCACGCAAACCGGAAGCAGCCTTTTTCGACTTTGTTTTTGAAGATGCAAAAGAACTTAAAGCGGATCAATCCTTGATGATAGGGGATAATCTAGCTACTGATATTATTGGAGCAGCCAATTATGGTCTAGACACTTGCTGGATGAACCCATATGCCAAAGCCATAAGTGGCAATGTTCAACCAACCTATCAAATCCAACAACTAGACCAACTCTATCCAATTATTGGTAGATAAGGCAATTACTTTTTAAATCATAAAATAGTTCCCCAGAAATCTATCCGACATGGGAACGGTGGCACCGCCGTGAGCCTTGGTCTCACTGGCTTAGCTGTCTACGTGGCTGTAATCGGCTGAAGCCGAAACATCCACTGTGCGTCAGCTATGCTTTACACCGTTCTGTACGGATAGATTTCTGGGGAACTATTTTATTTGGTTACCGTTTGGACTTTTTGACAAGTACCCGGTGTCATCGTTTCTATTAATTAATGTATATTGAAAAAATCAACTTTTTTGCAATAATGCTGAAATTCTCTATATATGGATTTAATGAAGGAAATGAATGTTTGAGTGATTTTAATATGTCATTAAGATTTCCTAGAGTATTTCTGAGGGGAACTATGTTATAATCAAGAAAAATTGATTAGGAGGAGAATGAGAATGGAAAAAAAATCATCAAAAATGTCCGTTTTTCAACTTGTTCTTATTGCTACATTTCTATCTATCATTATATTGCAAAGTTTTATTCCTTTTTTAGGGAATATTCCTTTGTTTGTACTTGATATTACCATAATTCATATAACCGTTATCCTTGGCGCCATCATTTTAGGTCCTAGAGCAGGCTTAATTTTAGGGACAGCATGGGGTATTTGTTCCTTTATCCGCGCCTTTACATCCGGTTCGGCCATTAGCTTACTAGTTTTTACCAATCCAGTCATTGCTATCCTACCTCGAATGGCAGTTGGTTTCTTATCTGGATTAGTCTATCAAGCTCTTGCCAAAACTAAAATCCGTCCTAGCCTTAGCATGGCTCTTGTGGGGGCTTTTGGTAGCTTGTTCAATACCATCACCGTTCTTAGCTTAATCTATTTCATCGTTGGCCCACAATATGCCCAACAAATCGGTTCATCTATTGATATGTTGCCAGGAATTTTGATGACCTTAGTAGGAACCAACGGGGTGCCAGAAGCTATCGCAGCCTTTATCATTGTACCAATTATCGGGAATGTACTTATGCAATTGATGAAGAATCGTACTAGAAAATAGGAGGCAGGCTATATGTCTTTTCAAGATAAAAAGATAGTTATCTATGTAACGGGCGGAATTGCTGTTTATAAGGCGGCAGAATTGGTACGCTTATTTATCAAAGATGGTGCCCAAGTCATTGTTGCCATGACAGAATCAGCTACTAAATTTGTCACGCCACTAACCTTTCAAATTCTAACCAAGCATGATGTTTACTTAGATTCATTTGATGAGAAAGACCCTGAAAAAATCAATCATATTCACCTAGCAGATTGGGCAGACCTTGCCATTGTAGTGCCGGCAACCGCCAATACAATTGGAAAACTGGCAAATGGTATAGCCGATAATCTGGTAACCAGTGCTCTAATCGCCACTAATGTTACCAGAGTTGTAGTACCAGCTATGAATGAAAAGATGCTTTATAATCCGGCAAGCCAGCGTAATTTACAACAACTTGAAAAGGATGGCTATCATATTATTGAGCCAGAAGAAGGCTTCTTAGCAGAAGGGTATAGCGGTAAGGGGCGTCTTCCAGACATCCATTCAATGTTTACCCAAGTCGCCCAAATTTATGCTCAAGCTACCTTGCCCCAAGTGTTAAAAGGCAAATCAATCCTCATCACGGCTGGTGGCACCAGAGAAAAATTAGACCCAGTTCGCTACCTGACCAATGAGTCCTCGGGGAAAATGGGATACGCCCTAGCGAAGATGGCTAGCCATCTAGGGGCACAAGTCCATCTGGTTTCAACCAAAAAAGAACTAGCTGTTCCTATAGGAGTTTCTCCTACTTATGTAGCTGACGCTAAAGAGATGGCGCAGGTCGTTACAGACGCATTTCCAGAGCAGGACGTAGTCATCATGGCGGCAGCAGTTGCTGATTTTCGGTTTAAAGAAGTCCATGATAAGAAAATTAAAAAGAAGGATAATGAAAAAGAAGGCCTGACTTTGGAACTAGAGAGAAATCCAGATATTCTGGCAAGTCTGGGTAAGCAGAAATCAGTCAAGCAATTTTTAGTTGGATTTGCTGCCGAAACCAACGATGTGAAACAATATGCCTTGAAAAAATTAGAAAAGAAAAAAGCGGACCTGATTATTGCTAATGATGTTTCTGATCAGACCATTGGGTTTAATAGTTCAGACAATGAGGTGACTCTTTATTTCAAAGATGGAGCCATTAAACATCTGGAAAAAGCTGATAAAGAGACCATAGCACAAGAAATTTTGCAAGAGATTGCAAAACATCTGGATTAATGTAATAATAAATCGAACACTATATATTGACGATAATATGTCGAAAGACATTTTTAAATCAATATATAGTGTTTTTTCTATTGAAGAAGATTCTTTTTTGAGGTAAAATGATTAGTGAACACGTTAAGGAGGTTTTTCACATGCAAAAAGTAGAAGATATTAAATTGTTCAAAATCAAGCGTCAACCTAAGGAGAGAAAAGGGCAGTTACAGGTCATCAAAAGAGATGGCAGAAGGACTTTTTTTGATGAGGATAAAATTTTTCAAGCCTTAGTGAAAGCAGAAGTAGAGGTCAATGGTGAAATCGATCAAATCCGCCTCACTCAATTGTTACAACTTCTTTTTCAAATCAATGAAGAAATTGATTCTCGGTTTCAAACAGATATTAAAATCTACGAAATTCAAAACATTGTTGAGCATTTCTTGATTGAAAACCAGGAAGATACTTTGGCTCAAGCCTACATTCAATACCGTACACAAAGGGATATCAAACGTTCTAAAGCAACCGATATCAACTATACTATTCAACAACTCCTCCAACGTGAAGCAAGTGTGGTTAACGAAAATGCCAATAAGGATAGCGAAGTTTTTAACACGCAAAGAGATTTGACAGCTGGCATTGTGGCCAAAGCAATGGGCTTAAAGATGATGCCCCAACATGTGGCTAATGCCCATTTAAAAGGGGATATCCATTACCATGACTTGGATTACCATCCGTATTCACCAATGAGTAACTGTAGCTTGATTGATTTTGCAGGTATGTTTAAAGAGGGCTTTAAGATTGGTAATGCTGATGTCGCAAGTCCACGTTCTATTCAAACTGCGACTGCTCAAATGGCACAAATTATTGCCAATGTGGCTTCAAGTCAATACGGTGGTTGTTCTGCTAACCGAGTGGATGAAGTGCTAGCACCATATGCAAAAATTAATTTTGAAAAGCACATGAAAGATGCTCTTGAATGGATTGATGGTACAGAAAAACAAGAGGCATATGCTCGTGCTAAGACAGAAAAAGATATTTATGACGCTATGCAATCCTTAGAATATGAGATTAACACTCTATATTCCTCTCAAGGTCAAACGCCATTTACTACATTAGGGTTTGGTTTGGGGCAAGACTGGTTTGAACGCCAAATTCAAAAGGCCATCCTAAAGGTTCGGATTAAAGGGATTGGTAAAGAGGCTCGTACAGCCATTTTCCCTAAATTAATCTTTACCCTTAAACGTGGTGTTAACCTAGAGCCAAGTGACCCTAATTATGATATTAAAGAATTGGCACTAGAATGCTCTACTAAGAGAATGTATCCTGATATTTTAAACTACGAAAAAATTATTGATATTACTGGCTCCTTTAAAGTTCCAATGGGCTGCCGTTCATTCTTGCAAGGTTGGAAGGATGAAAATGGTCAAGAAGTCAATGATGGTCGTATGAATTTAGGTGTTGTTACGCTGAATTTGCCTAGAATCGCTTTGGAAGCCAACCAAAATCCAGAAAACTTTTGGGCCTTACTGGAAGAACGTCTACAAATCTGTCGAGACGCTCTTGTCTTTAGAATTGAACGCGTCAAACAAGCCCAACCATCCAATGCTCCAGTTCTCTATATGTATGGTGCATTTGGCAAACGATTAAGAAGAGACCAAGCTGTAGACGAGCTTTTCAAAAATAGAAGAGCAACCGTATCCTTAGGCTATATTGGTTTGTATGAAGTGGCTACTGCCTTTTTCGGTGGAGACTGGGAAGGGAATCCTGAAGCCAAAGAATTTACCTTAAATGTTTTAAAAGACTTGAAGCGCCATACTGATCAATGGAGCCAAGAATTTGGCTATCATTTTAGTGTTTATTCTACACCAAGTGAAAGTTTAACTGACCGTTTCTGCCGTCTGGACACAGAAAAATTTGGACTGGTAGAGGACATCACAGATAAGGACTACTATACCAATAGTTTCCACTATGATGTTCGCAAGAATCCAACCCCATTTGAAAAAATAAATTTTGAAAAAGACTATCCAGCCTATACGTCAGGTGGCTTTATCCACTATTGCGAGTACCCAGTAATGCGCCAAAACCCTAAGGCACTGGAAGCTGTTTGGGACTTTGCCTATGATAAAGTTGGCTACTTAGGAACTAATACACCGATTGACCACTGTTACAAATGTGGTTTTGACGGTGATTTCCATCCTACTGAACATGGTTTTGAGTGCCCAAGCTGTGGTAACCGAGACCCTAAAACCTGTGATGTGGTCAAACGTACTTGTGGCTACCTAGGAAACCCTCAAGCACGTCCTATGGTACATGGCAGACATGTTGAAATCTCCTCCAGAGTTAAACACGTGCGCTTGAACGACAAACGTACTATTGAACAAGAAAACTAATATTCCTTGAAAATGGTGCTTTCAGTATGAAGCACCATTTATCATATGTATTCCTTCATTAAGAAAGTGGTGAGACCTTGAGAAATCCCCAACCTAAGGAATGGCTATCACAAGAGTGGAGCCAAGAGAAAATTGCTTCCTATAAGCCCTATAATTTTGTTGATGGGCAAGGGGTTCGTTGCTCTCTTTATGTCAGTGGTTGTCTTTTTGCCTGTAAGGGCTGTTATAATAAAATTGCTCAAAACTTCAATTACGGTAGTCCCTACACCAAAGAATTAGAAGAAACTATCTTGACTGATTTGTCTGCTAACTACTGTCAAGGCTTGACCTTGCTAGGTGGCGAACCATTTTTAAACACCAAAGTTTGCTTGTCCTTGGTTAAGGCTATAAGAGAACGGTTTGGGCATAGTAAAGATATCTGGTCATGGACGGGTTATACTTGGGAAGAGTTGATGCTCGAATCTAATGACAAATTGGAACTGCTATCCCATATTGATATCTTGGTGGACGGACGGTTTGATATTAGTAAAAAAGACCTGACTCTACAATTCAGAGGTAGCTCTAATCAGCGCATCATAGATGTTCAAGAGTCGCTGGCTCAAGGACAAGTGGTCATCTGGAAAGACTTGAAGGACCCAGTTAGTGAATGATATGACTAGGAAAGAAGGTTTTTTCAGACCAATATTCAGTATATCATCCTTGCACCTAGCATCATCTATGATAAAATAGGGCTATTGACACAAAGAGAAGAGGTAGACTACTTGGATAAAAAACAAGAAGAGTTATTAATCAATCTGACATCGGCAAATGGAATTGCTGGTAACGAAGGGCAAGTTCGCCAAGTTTTTAAAGACTATAGTGCTGACTATGTAGATGAATTTGTTGAAGATGGCTTAGGTGGCTTGTTTGGTAAAAAAACTGGTGATGCCAATGGCCCAACCATTATGTTGGCAGGTCATTTGGATGAAGTAGGCTTTATGGTCACTCAGATTACTGAAAAAGGTTTTATTAAGTTCCAACCAATTGGTGGTTGGTGGAGTCAGGTGCTTTTGGCACAAGAAGTGACTATTACAACTGGCCAAGGAACAACCGTTGATGGAGTTATTGGTTCTAAGCCACCACATATTTTGCCAGCAGAGGTTCGGAATAAAACGGTTGATATCAAAGATATGTATATTGACGTTGCCGCAACTAGCAAGGAAGAAGTGGAATCTTGGGGTGTTCGCCCAGGTGACATGATTACACCAAGTATCGAATTCAAACGTATGAACAAGAGCAAATACTTGATGGCAAAAGCTTGGGACAATCGGATTGGTACGGCCGTAGCTGCGCAATTGCTAAAAGAGTTAAAAGGCAAAAAGCATCCTAATATCATTTATTCTGGGGCTAATGTTCAAGAAGAAGTTGGTCTAAGAGGGGCTCGTGTAGCGGCTCATATGTTAAAGCCAGACCTGTCATTTGCCTTGGATACAGGGATTCCTGGGGATACTCCAGGGATCGCGCCTCATGAAGCAGATTCTGTTTTAGGCAAGGGACCGCAAATTCTAGTATATGATGCATCTATGATTCCTCATCGTGGCTTGAGAGATTATGTAATTGACCTAGCTGAGGAATTGGAGATTCCTTTCCAATATGCTACGGTTGCTGGTGGTGGAACGGATGCTGGAGGACAACACATTTCCCTAAATGGCATTCCGTCACTGGCAATCTGTATTCCTGTCCGCTATTTACATTCCCATGCCAGTATTATCCATGAAGATGATTACCACAACACAGTTCGTTTGGTGACAGCATTAGTGGAGCGGCTAGATGCAAAAGCTTTAGAAACAATAAAAGCTAATGTGTAAAAGTTAGGACTGTGGAAAAACTCTACTTTTTAAGTAGAGTTTTTTTCTATGGAAAGGTATACTAGAAGGGACTTGTGTGAAATGGAGGATGAATAAATGATACCTGCAAAAAATCGAATTGTTATTATTGGCGGCGGTATAGCTGGACTAGTGGCGGCAAATGAAATTGAGTCCCGTATCCAAGAAGAAAATCTTCCTTACACCTATGTTGTTCTTGAGACTCATAATAAAGTCGGTGGCCATTTTGAAACCATAAAGATGGACGCCTATTACTTGGACTTGTCGACTTCTTATTTGGATATCAGGGATAGGTCAGTGGTAGACTACATCAAAAAACTGAATTTAGAGCAGGATGTAGAGGGAACAGATTCAAGCAAACCAGATATCTTTCTCTATAATAAATTTTATCCTATTTCATATCCAAGTTTTGCTGGAGTACCAATGAGAGCAATAGATATTTTCAAACAGAAAGTGTTAACGCCAGAGAGACGGCTAGGAAGTTATTTTCGCATGCTCTTTGCCTTTGTGGCCAAGTCAAGTGACGCTGAACGAAGTGCCATTGACTACTTGTATGAAAAATATGGGGAGTATGTGACGGAATATCTGATCAAACCAATTCTTTGGGAAGAGGGGTATGGGGATTTTTCTTATTTGACAGTAAAAGACATCCAACCTGTACTTTTGGAACTTGGCAATCCATTTTTGCCTTGTTATTTAAACAAAGATTTGTTTGAAAAGCTAGATGACAAAGAGAATTTGGTTAGTTTTACTAAGGGAATGCAGTATTTTGTGGAGGCTCTTAGTAAGCCTATTGTTGAAAATATTCGAGTCAATAAGTCTGTTTCTGGTATTTCGGTTTATGAAGATCTCTTGCTGTTAGATTTTCAACAAAAAGAGATGATGAGGGCTGGCGGTGTGATTGTGTCTGTTTCGGCAGACCATCTATCCACTCTTTTTGATGATTCGGTGCCTAACAACCGGCTTCAGTCCGTTCGCTGTGTCGCTTTAGGAACTGCCATTTTTAAGTTTCATAAGGAAGATATCATCAAATACCCATCTTCTTATGGATTTGTCATCCCTCAACGGAGTGAGTATTTCATTAGCAAGGTAACCATCTTGAATCGCATTTGGAAATCTATGAATGATGCGCCATATATTTATTTACAAGTTCAATTTGGTCGTAA
This sequence comes from Granulicatella seriolae, assembly GCF_024543085.1. Taxonomy (GTDB): domain Bacteria; phylum Bacillota; class Bacilli; order Lactobacillales; family Aerococcaceae; genus Granulicatella; species Granulicatella seriolae. The sequence goes on along the minus strand of NZ_JANHNZ010000002.1, from coordinate 140,363 downwards.
GGGGGAAGACCGATTTATAGATTTAAACGAAGATGTTATCTATGACTTTTTACTGGAAGAGTTGAAGGATATTATGGGGATCACTTCTAAGCCACTAGACCAGAAAATGAAACGTTGGACTAGTAGTATTCCACACGATCCAATTCATTACTATAGTGAGGTTGGTAGTTTGGAAAAAGTCTTGTTAGAAAAGATGCCTACAGTTTTGTTAAGCCACAATGGAATAGATGGCTATGGGGTTATGCATTCCATTCAAGAGGGACTTCGTATGGCAGAAGAGATTATTGACCGTATGAAACAAAGAGATAAAAGAGAAGCAAGCAAGACCACAACTACTATTTAAGCAAGGGGAGATAAGGATGTACTATGTAAAAAATCAAAAGAACGGCCAAGAAATCTATGATGCAACAACCAATTTAGCCATAGAGTATTTCTTATTAAATGAAAAAAAATTAGACGAGGCAATCTTGTTATTTTATATTAATGAAAATGCCATTATTATTGGAAAAAACCAAAACACCTATGAAGAGATCAATCAAGATGCTATTGATGAATTGGGTGTACAGGTAGTTAGACGTTTTTCGGGTGGTGGTGCTGTTTATCAAGATATGGGGAATATCTGTTTTTGCTTTATTACTGAGGATGATGGCAATAGTTTCCGTGATTTCGGTAAGTTTACTCAACCAGTGATTGAGGCCCTTCATAAGATGGGAGCAAGCGGTGCGCAACTGCAAGGCCGCAATGACCTCTTGATTGATGGTAAAAAATTCTCTGGAAATGCTATGTATTCCAATAATGGACGCTTAACAGCTCATGGTACGCTTATGTTGGATTTAGATGTTGAAAAAGTACCTTTGTTGTTACGGCCTAAAGAAGAAAAAATTACCTCAAAAGGTATCAAGTCGGTTCGATCTAGAGTTACTAATATCATGCCTTATTTGAATGAGGACTACCAAGGAATGGATATCTTGAGCTTTAGACAAGTTTTATTGATGAATATCTTCCAAGTGGAGGACCTTGAGGATATTAAGGAATATGTCTTAACCGAAGAAGATTGGAACCGAATCGAAGAATTACGAACCAACTACTTTAATAACCCAAACTGGAATTACGGAAAAAATCCAAAATTCCAAATCAAACAATCCAAACGTACAGTTGCTGGACAAATTGAGTTCAGCCTTAACATTGAAAACAATAAAATTTCTGATATCAAAGTTAATGGAGATTTTTTTGGATTAGGTGATATTGCCGATGTTGAAAAAGCATTAACTGGTGTGGCCTATGACCGTCAAAGTCTTGAAGTAGTATTGAATAGTCTTAACTTGAAACGCTATTTCGGAAATGTTGATACAGAAGAGTTAGTTGATTTGTTGCTTAAGTAAATGATTTAGATTAGGTTTTTAGGTAAAAAGTCCAGAAAGAATAAATCTACTTTTAGAGCACAAAAGAGTTTCCGGGAAAAGAATCAGAAATGAGAACGGTGGCACCGCCGAAAGCCTTAGTCTTTCGGCTTAGCTGTCTACGTGGCTGTAATCGGCTAAAGCCGAAACATCCACTGTGCGTCAGCTATGCTTTGCACCGTCATTTCTGATTCTTTTCCCGGAAACTCTTTTGTTTTGTGTTGAAATACGGACTTTTAACGAATTCTCTACTGATTTCTAACTTACAGCCATTTACCGACTAAAATGCGACCAAATGGTATCAATAATAAAGGTCATGCCATAGGTGTACGCAGCTAGGGTAACTGGTTTACACAAGAGAATGATGATAATAAATTTCTTATAGGTCATTTTGGTTAAAGCTGCTAACATACATAGAAAATCATCTGGTGAGACGGGGAAGAGCATCATGAAAATAAAGAAATAATCAAAACGGTTTTCTTTGTCTAACCAACCGATGTACCTATCATAGGTTCGTTTGCTGACGATGGATTTAACAAACAATTGTCCATATTTTCTTGCTAATGCAAAGGCGATAATCGAACCAATAATGATTCCAATATAGTTATAGATATTTCCAACCCATTCTCCATAGATATAAACCCCAGCAATACTGGTTAAAGCACCTGGTATAATCGGCACGACAGTTTGAAGAATTTGTAGGAGAATAAAAAGTGGTGGACCCCAAAAACCGGCTCTTTGCATATATTCAGAAAGCACTTCTTTAGAAGTAAATAATCCTTTTTTATAGGCCCAAATGATGAAAACAACAGTTAAGACAGCTCCAACAATGGAAGCTGCATGAATCAGTTTCTGAGTCCTACTTGATAGAGGTTTTCCTTGGTTTCGTTGTGGGCTAGTCATTGATCCTCTCCAATAATCCATTTTCAATAGCAACTTTATCGTAGAAAGCTTGCCACTGAGATAATACACTCTCTTTCGAGTAATACTCTTCGCCACGTTTAGACATAGCACAGGCTTCCTTGTAATAAGATGAATCGTTTTTTAATTTGGTCAACTCTTGGATGAAATCAGTTTGGTTATTGCCTTTAAGGTAGAAATCAAACAAGATTGGTTTGTACTCTCTTAAATCACGTAATAACAGTGGGATGTTGGCATTCATAGATTCCAAGATGGTCATAGGGAATAATTCCTCGAAAGAGAGCTGTAACATCACATCTCCCATATTAAAGAAATCATTCATTCGTTCACGGTCTACCAGTCCAAGGAAATGAATATTTTTAGGTAGAGATTTCAGGTGCTCTGTAATTTCTTTACGCCCTTCTGAGATACCTTTAAAGGCAAAATCTCCAGCCCAGACAAATTGAATATCAGGTATTTGAGAAGCTAGATCGATGAACTCCAAGACACCTTTGCGCATTTGCAATTGCCCTGCTGAAACAACGGTAAACATATCGGGGTCAATGCCAAATGAATTCCGCAAATCACGTTTGGCAGTATCTGGAATTTTGTAGAAAGTGTCTCTTGACACAAAGTTGGGAATGTAAGTCACCTTACTTGGGTCAACACCATAGCCACTTAAATCTTCAATAAAACGAGGATTAACTGTCACTAAGTAGTCTGCTTGTTTATAGAAGGACAAAACATACTTATAAAAAATTTCTTTAATAGGTTTTGGCAATGAAATACTATTTTCCAAAGTCTCAGGTAAAAAATGAACTGAGGCAATAATGGGATGTTTCTTTCCTGAACTGACGGATTTGAAATAAAATTCAGGATTAATGGTGTGTAAATGAGTTAAATCGTGCATCTTAGAATCGTTGATTACTACTTCATAGCCCTCTAATCCCTCAGTGACTAAGGCAATTTGTTCTTCTGTTGCAGAAAAGACGCCTTGGCCTTTGACTGTATCTGCTTTTGTTAACATATTTATGCTTAACATAGGTACTCCTTTGGGTATGATTTATTGGTACTTAATTTATTGTATCATGTTTTTTCGAAAAATATGCTCAAAAACTATAAATTATATCTTAAGACTAGTCTAATGAAACTTAAGAAGACTGATTTCTGCAGAAATTTTCAGCGTGTAAATCGTCATTATTTGAGGCTAACAGCTAGCTATGATACACTTAAATCAAGAGAAAATATGGTACAAGATTAAACGTAGAAGGGACTAAAGAAATGTCGAAACCATTTGCTGGTTGGATAGAATATAAATCAAAAGAAGAGCGAGAAAAAGAGTTGGACGCCTATCGCCAAAAACTCTTTCCCGATGATGGTCAGGGTCAAGAAACTACTCAGAAACTTCTAGCTGAGCATTTCCCTAAAGAGGATGACAAGGTCAGATTCATGGTATACCTACAAGTAAAAGAAGCACTCATGGAGGATCCAGACCTAAGCCTAGAGCAAATAGGTCGGCGACACCCACTGGTTAAGCTCTTAAAAAAAAGCTCTGACTTAGACCTAATGCGGATGTTGGTTAAGCAATCCTTGGAAACCTCAAAGGAAAATGAGTAAAAACATAAATAAATCTAGGAGTTACACATGGCGAAAAAATTAAAGAAACAAAAGAGAGAACAAGATGCAATGGAATTAGTAGATATTTATTGGGTTCCAGCAGAAATAGCAGGGCACTTTAAGTTACTTAGGGAGCATTGTGCACAAGAGGTAGAAAAATTATTTCTTGAAAACTACACTACTGTAATTAGAACAACCTTAGATGAAGAAGTTGGGCAAGTAGTAGCCGCTTATGATGAACATGGAACTCTTCAAGATAGCATTTCACTTAGTCCTATCTCAATTTCTAAATTGGAAAAGGAGATTTCTGCCGATAGATTGGGAAAATATTTATTTGAAAATAAGGGGAAAATTAGAAATTAAGTTTTCAGGGTGTCATTTTAATATTAGTAAAAAAGACTCATGTTTCTAGGAGGGATTTGAATGAAATTTAAAGGGCAAAGGAAGAGTTCCAATGTAGAAGACCGTCGTTCTACGTCATCTTCCAATCGCACAGGATTGCCAATATCACTTGCTGGGGGCGGTGGGATTGGTGTAGTGATTATTTTTGTACTCTTTATGTTTATGAGCGGTGGCGACCTCGGAAGTGTTTTAGAAGTACTTGGCGGAACAACTGGTGGTATGCCAACAAGTTCGCAAAATACAAGTGTCGGAACCAGTCCAAAAGAAGAGGAGGCTAAAGAGTTTCTGGGGGTTGTGTTGGCACACTCAGAGGATGTTTGGATAGAGAAATTTAAGGAAATTAATCGAACGTATACAGAGCCAACACTAGTGCTTTACCGAAATAGCATTTCTTCTGGCTGTGGTATTTCTGGATCGTCAGTTGGACCATTTTATTGTCCGGGAGATCAAAAAATTTATATTGATCTTTCTTTTTATGATGAGTTAAGCGAAAAATATAAGGCACCAGGAGATTTTGCCATGGCTTATGTCTTAGCTCATGAGGTAGGGCATCATGTACAAGAGCAATTAGGGATTATGAACCAGATGAATCGGATTCGCCAACAAGTTTCTGAAACAGAGTATAAGAAATATCAAGTTCGGCTAGAATTACAGGCTGATTATTTTGCTGGCGTCTTCGCTAAGTACATTCAAGACTTAGGTTATTTAGAAGAAGGAGATTTTGACGAAGCCTTACAAGCTGCTTTTGCTGTAGGGGATGATACCCTACAAAAAGAATATCAAGGGTATGTCGTCCCAGACAGCTTTACACACGGGACTTCCGCTCAGCGGATGGAATGGTTTAAACGCGGCTTTAAATATGGTGATTTTGAACACTCAGATACATTTAATACAGACTTATAAGCAATGAAATGGAGGAAACCGTTTTGGAAATGGGAATCAGAAATTTTACCTTTAGAAATCCAACTAAGATTTTATTTGGAAAGAAACGCATTGAAGACATTGGTGCGGAAATTCCAGAAGATGCAAAGGTGTTGATTATTTTTGGTGGGGGCAGTGTTAAACGCAATGGCGCTTTTGACCGAACTGTTGCCGCTTTGGGGAATCGTCAATGGGACGCTTTTGGAGGAATTGAAGCCAATCCAACCTTTGAAACAGCAATGAAAGCTGTTGAGAAAGTGAAAGACCAAGGATTTACCTTTTTAATGGCAGTCGGTGGTGGTTCAGTGATTGATGCTACTAAATTTATTGCTGCAGCATCTGTTTTTGAAGGAAACCCTATTGATATGTTTACAGGGGGCATTGGTAAAGGCTTGCCTATTACTCATGCTTTGCCATTCGGAACGGTATTGACCTTGCCAGCTACAGCTTCAGAGATGAATAGCGGTGCAGTTATTACTTTTGTCGAGTTACAAGCCAAGATTTCTTTTGGTTCTCCAGTAACCTTCCCACAGTTTTCCGTTCTTGAACCAGAACTAACCTATACCTTGCCTAAACGCCAATTAGTCAATGGGGTTATTGATACCTTTGTTCATACCATGGAAAATTATTTAACCTATCCAGTAGACGCTAAATTACAGGACCACTATGCTGAAAGTATTTTGCAAACTATTATTGAAATTGCACCACAAGTGATTGATGAAGAGCATTTGGACTATGCTGCTAGGGCCAACTTTATGTGGGCGGCAACTAACGCTTTAAATGGTACCATTTCAGCAGGTGTGCCAACTGACTGGGCTACGCACGCTCTAGGACATGAGATCACCTTAAACCATGGCATTGACCATGGCAGAACCCTATCTATCGTGCTTCCAGCCATGATGAAAATACGAAAAAAAGAGAAATGGGATAAGTTGCTGCAATATGGCAAACGTGTGTGGAATCTAAGTGGAGATGATGCAACCATTGTTGACCAAGCCATTGAACAAACAGAAAACTTTTTCCAAAGCCTAGACGCACCAGTTCGTTTTTCTGATGTTGATTTAGACGCTTCGGTGGTTGATGCATTGCTAGCTGGTTTAGAGCGCCACAAAAAAACGCAGCTATCTGAACGTGGGGATTTGACTTTGGAGATTGCTAAAGAAATCTATTTTGAAGCTTTATAAGTGAATAGTCTAGAGCTTTGCCAAGGACTTCATTTTACTATAGCGCTTAACTTTACTATAATGAAGATAAGGGAGTGAGTTCGATTCATGAACTGCTCCCTTGTTTTCATTAGTAGAATTTATTCTTGTTTTTACTAAGGTAAGGAGGTGTAAGATGCCAAAAAAGCTATCAATCTTTCATAGAATTCAAGAAGAACGGGCACAGGATGCTGTACTTCCTTATCGTTTTCAAGATGTCTATAAGGATGGTCAAGAAGAATTTCAATTTCTGGACAGTAGGAGATTGTTGCTGACGCCAATTTTGATAGAAAGTCTAGCAAAGGAGTTTTTGCTTCTTTTGGATCAGCAGGTGTTGTTACAAACTGATAGGAGTTTGCTAGAGGTCACTGCTTATTTGCGAAAGAATTCTTTTTATACGTATTCGCAAGTGTTTATAGATTATTTTTCGGATTATTTAAAGACATTAGAACTCAAGCAGAAAGAAAAATGGAATCATTGGTTAATTGATACCATTACGAAAACAGAGGATTGTCACCTAGTAAATGTTTGTTTGACCATTCTTCCTTTTTTTAAAGATGATCTTAGCCAAAAAATTCATCGCATCTTCACCCTACATAGTCGTTATACGTTTTATGCCTTACAAGGGATGAAAAAAACGATGACTAAAAGTGATTTTCTTACTTTTTTGAAGTGGACGAATCAGTATACAACGGCGTTTGGCCATCTAATTACCTTTGCTTTTTTAGATTTGGATAGTCCAGAAGAGTTAGAATGGTTTCTGACCAAAGGGAGCTTTAACCATACCTATCCCAGCTTGGCTGCTCAAAAATGTTTAACGAAGGAACAGGTCTTAAATTATTTAGATCAGGCTGATGTTGTCCCAAAACTGATGGATAGTTTGTCTTATTTACTAGTCTATGCTTTTGAACAGGAAGAATTTGCTAAAAAATATATTCGACAAGCTTGGTTATTGAACTACATTAAACATAGCGAGAAACTTAACTCCTTTCTTGGTGTGGCAGCTATGGCTATACTTTATGCAGAATTTGGCACTAGATTCATCACATTGCGGATGAACATGGATGACTCATATATTGCACCTAGAGAAAGTCTTCAATTTGGGTCTTGGCAAAATATTAAAGAAGCAATGGATAAACTAGCTAAGCAATTATCGACAAACAAAAAAATCTACCAGCAGTGGCTCTATAAAGAAATGCTAGCTCCTAAATGGAATCTTTTATCAGCCATTGCCATTTGCCGTTATTATCATTTAAGACCTAATTTTATCTATTTTCAGTCTTACTTAATTATGGACCCCTTGGAAATGGTGGCTTGTTCATTCTTAGTTGAAGAACATTTGCCTACTTATCTTGGAGACGTGGTCCAATACGTGATGGCGGTGGTAAGACCAAGTGTTTATAATTACCTAGAAGATGGGCCTAGAAGGCGGGTTCCGCAAAGTTTTTTACTGGTTGACCGTTGGCAGTTATCCATTTTAACGGGTATGACTAAATTCGGGCTATATCATGAAGATTATTTATTGTTGCTTGCTAAGTACCCTAATATCGAGGTTAGAAAACTGGCACTATCCTTATTAAAAGAACATCGAGACCAATGGGGGCCAACAGTTAGAACCGTGTTGCACTATTACCACTCATTTGAACCTAATCGACTGCTTCAACATCGACTGTCAACGCTAATCTGGCAAGGTTTTGAGCAAACAAATGTCCGACAGGTCAGTCTGGACTCAGAAAAAATAATACTGTTCCCTCAAAAAACAGGGAATCAAACAAAGGAATGACATCAGTGGCTAGTTCACTCATTGAAGAAAAATTAAAGGTACTACCCGACTTACCGGGGTGCTATATCATGAAAAATGAAGAAGATCAGATTATTTATATTGGTAAGGCTAAAAACCTTAAGAATCGGGTTCGCTCCTATTTCAGGGGAGCCCATGATACGAAAACAGAAAAGCTAGTTAGTGAGATACACCATTTTGAGACGATTGTTACCAAAACCAATAAAGAGTCACTCTTATTAGAGATTAATCTGATTAAAAAATACCAACCCTATTACAATATCAAGTTGAAACAAGGGACCATGTACCCTTACTTGAAGATTACTAAGGAAAAGGACCCACAATTAATTATTGCCAACCAAGTCAAAAAAGATGGAGGCAAGTACTTTGGGCCTTACCCCAATGTGGGGGCAGCTACCCAAACACAACAGTTTATCCAAAAAATATTCCCCTTAAGGAAGTGCAATAAAAACGAACCAAGAGCCTGCTTTTATTATCATCTAGGGCAATGTATCGGTTGCTGTGACCACGCTATCTCAAAAGAAGAGTATGATCAACAAATAAAGAAAATTCAAAACTTTTTAAATGGAGATGTCAAAGAAGTTAAAGCCACTCTAATTGACAAGATGACTAAGGCTGCTGAAAATTTAGATTTTGAAGCAGCACGTGACTATCGCAACCAAATTCAATATATCGAAACGACAGTTGAAAAACAGCATATTATGTCAACCGATTTTGTTAATCGAGATGTTTTTTCTTATTACATGGATAGAGGCTGGATATCAATACAAGTCTTCTTCTTAAGACAATCGACCATTATCAAAAGAGAGGCAGCTCTATTTCCAATTTTCGCAGATGTTGAAGAAGAAATGGCTTCTTTTATCGTTCAATTCTACCAAGAAAAAAATCATATATTGCCTAAAGAGTTGATTGTACCTCAAGGTGTTGATGCAGCATTACTGGAGGAGGTTTTAGGGATTAAGGTTCATATTCCACAACGGGGCAATATGCGTCGCATGCTTGACTTGGCTCGTCAGAATAGTGAGATTGCCTTGAAAGAAAAATTCCGTATAGAAGAATCTAGTGATAAGAAAACTAAGGGTGCCTTGGAGGAGTTACAGGAAGCATTAGGGTTAGATAGTCTGGAAGTGATTGAGTCGTTTGACCATTCTAATATTCAAGGAACTAATCCAGTATCCGCTATGGTGGTTTATCGCAATGGGAAACCAGATCGCAAGAATTACCGCAAGTTTAAAGTGAAGACAATTGTCGGCAGCAATGAGTTTGCTACTACTCAAGAGGTCATTCGCAGACGCTATTCACGGCTCTTAAAGGAGGGGGCAGCCATGCCTAATCTCATTTTAATGGATGGGGGCAAGGTACAAGTCGGTGCGGCTAAAGAAGTGTTAGAGGATGAGTTAGGTTTAGAAATTCCAATTGCGGGTATGGTGAAAAACAATAAGCACAAAACAGCAGCTTTAATCTTTGGAGACAATCTGGAACAAATTGAGCTAAAACCAACTAGCCAGGCGTTTCATCTCCTGCAACGGATTCAAGAAGAAGTACACCGTTTCGCCATTACCTTCCACAGACAAGTTCGCAGTAAAAATTCTTTTGCCTCTAAGTTAGATGAGATTGAAGGGGTGGGACCAAAAACAAGAACCAAACTCTTGAAAAAATTTAAAACATTAAAGGCTTTGTCTGCAGCTACTATAGATGACTTTAAAGAGTTAGGGATTTCTCAAACGACTGCTCAACGAATTGTCGATACCTTTTCTGACCAAGAAGCAGTTAGCAAAAATGATTAGATAAAAGCCATTAGCAAGTTTTTATGAAGTAGGAGCATTGAAAGGAAGTGATTGATTTTGAAGATTTTGATTGAAAAATTACAAGAGGTATTCCAATCTGTAGCACCAGTATCCCTATTGGTTTTGATATTGCACTTAACGATAGTACCATTGCCAGGACTTATGTTAGGAAGATTCTTTATTGGAGCCATACTTATTATGGTAGGGTTAGCATTGTTTTTATTTGGTGTTGAACTAGGGATTACCCCTGTTGGACACTATTTAGGAAAAACCTTAGCCAGTAAAAATAAACTCATTCTTATTGTCATAGGAGGGTCTGTTCTAGGCTTTTTGATTTCTATAGCCGAACCAGACTTACAAATTTTAGCCAAACAAATTGATGAGGTGACCAGTGGCGTCATTAATAGTGCAACCTTAATTGTGGCAGTCTCAATAGGAATTGGGATTATGATTACAGTTGGTCTACTTCGAATTGTGTTCAATTGGGCTTTGAATCGAATCCTAACCTTTTCTTATGGGCTAATCCTAGTCTTAAGTTTTTTTGCATCAAATGATATGTTTGCCATTTCTTTTGATAGTTCTGGCGCAACAACTGGGGCACTAACGGTACCATTTATTCTGGCACTTGCCGGTGGTGTTGCATCTATGAAGAAAAATGGTAAATCATCTGAAGAAGACAACTTTGGTCTAGTTGGGATTGCCTCGGTTGGTGCTGTTATTGCTGTGTTGCTATTAGGGATAATGACTAAGCCACAAATTGTAGATGCTCAAGAGGAGATTTTACTTGTGGCAGAGGGTCATCTGTTGCAACCATTTCTTTATGAGTTTCCACATATTTTAAAAGAAGTTCTGATTGCTGTATCGCCAATCTTGGTTATTTTCCTAGTTTTTCATTTCTTTATTAAACCAGTCAAAAAAGACCAACTGCAAGATATTTTCAAAGGGCTTGCTTATCTATTGGTCGGTTTAATTCTATTTCTAGTGGGAGTTAACGCTGGGTTTATGGATGTTGGAAAACAGATTGGTTATGATCTTTATAGTGTTGGAAATGATGGCTTAATCATTGCCATCTCTCTTTTACTAGGCGTTCTGGTCATCTTAGCTGAGCCAGCGGTTTATGTCCTGACGCATCAAATCGAAGATGTAACAGGTGGTTCTATCAAACAAACTTGGGTCTTAGTAACCTTATGTGTCGGTGTGGGACTTGCCGTAGCTCTATCTACTCTTAGAATTTTGGTGCCAGACATTCAATTGTGGCATTATTTATTGCCGGGCTTTTTGATTAGTATTTTATTGTCCTATAAGGTTCCTTCCTTATTTGTCGGGATGGCTTTTGATGCTGGGGGCGTGGCTTCCGGTCCGATGACGGCGACCTTTATCTTGGCATTTATTCAAGGTTTGGCACACGGAGTACCAACAGCTAATGTTTTGACAGATGGATTTGGTATGATTGCTATGGTGGCTATGATGCCAATTCTTTCTCTACAGTTACTAGGTTTGGTTTATACAGCTAGGTCTAAACGTTCAATCACAGAAGTTGAAAGGAGATAGTGATGAATAATCGTGATTTAATCCTATTCGTTGTTTCTTATAATCAAGGATCTAAGGTCTTGAAGTATGCTCAAAAGGCCGGTGCAAGAGGTGGGACTATCTTGATGGGGCAAGCAGCTACAAGCAATCCAATCGTAAAAACTATTGGTTACCGAACAGAGAAAAAGGAGTTAGTCTTAATCGTTACACCACATGAAGATTCACAAACCATTTTTGACTATATTACTAAGACCTTTAAATTCCACGAGGCGAAACGCGGAGTGGGCATGATCCTACCTCTGGCGCTCTTATGGGGGACTAGATATTCCAAGGGATTGGTGGAAGATACAAGAGACTTAGAAGAAAAAGTTGAAATGGACTATAGATTGGTCATGGCCATTCTTGAAGAAGGGGCTGGTCAAGGAGCTTTAGAAGCGGTTGAAAAGACCTGTGTAACAGATGGGTTAATCTTAAAAGCACATGGAGCTAGTTCAGCTGAGGCTGTAGAAAAAGTTTTCGGTATGGAAATAGACCGTTCAAGAGAAGCTTTGTTGATATTGACCAAAAAAGACAGGGTCAATGAAGTAACTCAATTAATTAGGAAAGCTTGTCAATTGGATACTCCTGGTTCAGGGATTATCTTGTCCATGCATGTAAGTCAGGTTTCTGGACTCTTATTAACGTAACAACAAAAAAGAAACAGATAAATCTATCTGTTTCTTTTTTGTTGGTGAAAAACTCATCTCAAGTGTATTTTATCTTTTTAAATAAGTTTTTAGTGAGTGTAACAGATTTAAAAAAGTGTTACATAAACTTGTTATTTTTCACAAAGTATGTTAATTTATATTAAGTAAAGATAAAAACTACACTCTAGAGAGGTTGAGATTATAGATGAAGAAAAAGAAATGGTTTAGTATTGGGTTGGCAACAGTGGCGGCAGTATTTTTAATTGCATGTGGAAATAAAGCAAATTCGGCTAATGGACAAGATAAGTGGGATGCCATTGTTGAAAGAGGAACTTTGAAGTTTTCAACGTCAGGTACTTTGTTTCCTCAGTCTTTTCATCAGAAAGATGATAATGAATTGACGGGATACGATGTCGAGATTATTCGAGAAGTTGCTAAACGTTTGGGTTTAACAGTTAACTTTACGGAGATGAATATTGATGGCATGTTTGCAGCTGTAAACAGTGGTCAAATTGATATTGCGGGAATTTCAATCGATCGTAACGGAGAGAATGCTGATAAGTTTCTCTATACAACCCCACACAAGTATTCTTATGGCGCAATGATTGTTCGCCAATCGGATGATTCAGGCATTAAAACCTTAGAAGATTTGAAAGGGAAAAAAGCGGCTGGTGCAGCAACAACATCTTATATGAAAGTTGCAAAGAAATTTGGCGCTGAGCTAGTTGTATATGATAATGTGACCAACGACCAGTATTTAACAGATGTAGCTAACGGACGGACTGATGTTATTTTGAATGATTTTTATCTACAATCTATGGCCACAAAAGCTTTGCCAGAGATTCCTGTAAAAGTGCATAATATTTTTTATAATCCGTCTGAAGCCAACTTTGCTTTGCAATTAGGAAATGATGTTTTGGCCGAGAAAGTCAATCAAACATTAGAAGAAATGCGTAAAGATGGCACTTTGAAGAAGTTGTCAGAGCAATTCTTTAGTGGGCAAGATGTTTCTGTAGAAAAAGACTACGATTTCCAAGTGATTGATATTTCTGACGTAGAGTAGTGGGTTAAGCTCATGAGATTATTTGATAGTCAGTTAGCTATTGAAAATGTTTGGTTTGTGCTTAGCGGGTTGCGATATACTCTAGGGATTGCTTTGGTCAGTTTTATTTTGGGACTTTGTTTAGGCGTTTTGGTTGCACTAATGCGACTTTCTTCTATTCGAATCTTTCAAATGGCTGCCAAATTACATGTTTCCTTTATGCGTGGCACCCCAACCATTGTTTTCTTATTTTTGCTTTATTTTGGTTTGCCTTATTTAGGAATTCAATTATCGGCCATTGTTTGTTCTATTCTCTGTTTTTCCATAGCCAGTAGTGCCTATATTTCAGAAATTGTTCGTTCTTCTTTGTTGGCAGTTGATGGGGGGCAAGCAGAAGCGGCTATTTCTTTAGGTTTACCGTATCATCTCGTCTTAAGCAAAGTCCTACTTCCACAGGCTTTTCGAATTGCGGTCCCACCTTTGAGCAATGTTCTCTTGGATTTGATTAAAGGGACATCCCTAACAGCCATGATTACAGTGCCCGACATTTTTCAAAATGCTAAAATTGTGGGTGGTAGAGAGTTTGATTATATGACGATGTATATTCTAGTGGCTTTAATATATTGGGGTATCTGTATAGTCTTTGAAAAGTTTCAGGCTATTTTGGAAGGAAAGATGGTTTTAAAATAATCGTTTAAGTGAAGGTTGTTTGAAAAATTGATGGACAAATACTTTTGTTGTTATTGATCGATTCGAAGTTCTTGTTTTTTATCAGAAATTAAAGAGGCTGTGCAAAAACTCTGTAATAAGATAAAAATCATGTTAAAACATAAAATAGTTCCCCAGAAACCTATCAAAAATGAGAACGGTGGCACCGCCGTGAGCTGAGGTCTCACTGGCTTAGCTGTCTACGTGGCTGTAATCGGCTGAAGCCGAAACATCCACTGTGCGTCAGCTATGCTTTACACCGTTATTTTTGATAGGTTTCTGGGGAACTATTTTATTTGGTTACCATTTGGACTTTTTGCTCAGCCTCTGAGCTAGGTTCTCACCATGGTGCCACCGTTTCGATTTCTGATAGTAGGATTTGTATTCTCAATATCTGTTGCCTTAAAAAACGTGCTTCTATCTATTCTCAAGCTTTAAAATAAAGTATCAGAAAAAATTAACCAAAAAAGTAATAAATAAGGAGAAATCATTGCAGCCCCAATAATGCTAATAACAGAATGTAGTGGTGATACATATAAGATAAGAGCAGCCACTATAAACAATAGGATGTGTGTAGGACTAAAAATATAAAGATACCAAAAACCTGCGTTGAAGGTTAAAGCTGCCATGACACCTAGAATGAATATACTGATAATGAGCGAAGGAAGGCGTATCCCCTTTGCATACCAAGAAATAAAGGCTAAGATTGGTGAAGCAAGAGTGAAACTATACCAGATGGTCATGTTTTCTTGGGGATTAAAACTGGTAAAAGCTTGGGTGAATAGATGATAGGCGCAGATCATACCAAGAAAAAACAAAAAAACATTTAGGCTAGCACGCAGAGCTGTTCGGCTGTAAATGGAAATAGCTAGAGCGATGACCAGCAAGATAGGAAGGGCAGACAAGATATTTCCCAAATCAATACTGCCCAATACGTTTTGCCACCAAATGCCAGCACTAATTGAAGTTGTGTCTAGCCATTTGGAAAAAACACCTAAAGCAGCACCAAGCAATAAAATAAGGAAGCTATTTCTTACTTGCAGGATTGTAGATGACTTTGCTCCGGGTTTCCTAATTGTATTCAACCATTGTTTCATCTTGTTATCATCCTTTCTCGAATAGGTTCTAAGAGTTGCACTAATGTCAGTCTGTGTTCCAAGAGGGAGAAGTGCTTTTCACAATTGTTATTTTGATTATACGATATCAGTTAAGAACCGTATAGAGCTAAGCAGGTGAACTTTGTTTAAAATAAGAAATTTGGCACGGCTTAAACTGCTGAAATAGTTGCTAAAGCTTGTAAATAAAGGTAATCTTATAGAAAGGAACTCTGCTGATGTTAAGGTGGAGGACTAATCAAGTATTAAACTCTAAGCTAGTAAACTTAAGAGAAAAGCTTATCCATGAAGGGGTGGTTATGTGAATAGCAAGAAATTAGCGAGAAACGTAGTTATAGGGGCAGGTGTCGGTCTTTATCTGTATTTACAAAACACATGGCTTCAAGTTACTAAAGTCAATTTACCAGCAAGTGGATCGTTGGCAGGCTTGAAGGGATTAAGAATAGTCCAATTATCCGACCTACATTTTCCAAATCAGGGGGTCAAGATTAGTAGGTTAATCTCAAAGGTTGCTAAGGAAAAACCAGATTTGATAGTCATTTCAGGAGATATTATTGAGGGAAAAAAACCTTATCAAAGTCGTGACATGCATGAATTTGCCAAGGGGCTTGCTGCTATTGCGCCGACCTATGCAACTTTGGGCAATCATGATATTAAGTCTAACTTAAGGCAGTTTATGGTGGATACTTTGGAGGAAGAGGGTGTAACTTTCTTACAAGGCAAACCACAAGTTTTAAACTTCAAAGGACAAGATTACCTTTTGATGGGTGTGGACAGTGCACCAAGATTGTTCTATAAACAAATGGAAAATCTATCCAGTGTCTCCTTTAAAAATGAATGGTATGAGCTACCAAAATTATTGGTCAGCCATAGACCAGAAACTTTTGAGAATTTTATTGAAGATCCAAATAAAGCACCACAAATTACTTTTGCAGGTCACGCTCATGGTGGTCAGGTTCGTTTACCGTTTTTCGATGGACTATTCGCACCCGATCAAGGAATTCTACCAAGTTTAACGGCGGGAGTTTTTCGTGGCATTGCTAATCCAGAAAGTCTTTTGGTTATTAGTCGAGGCATAGGGGCAAGTTCTTTTCCGTTTAGGATCAATAATCGCCCCGAGTTGATTGTCGTTACTATTCATTAATTAGAATTGATTTGAATAAAAATAGGAGGTATGAACGTGATAAGATTAGGGATTATAGGTACAGGGCAAATTTCTAAGGATTTTGTTGAAGCTGCAAGGCTTTCGAATCGCTATGTTGTCACTGCCGTTTATGGTAGAAGTGCAGAATCGGCAGGAAAATTCGCAGCGGATATGGGGATTATTGGGATTTATACGAATATAGATCAGTTTTGTGAAAGTGATGTCTTTGATGTTGCTTATATTGGTACACCAAACAGTACACATTTTTTACATGCCTTAACCGTTATTCGTCATGGCAAACATGTTATCGTTGAAAAGCCATCATTTTCAACAACCAAAGAATGGGACCGAATTGACCGTGAAGCGGCTTTAAAGGGGTGCTTGGTTTTTGAAGCAGCTCGGCACCTTCATGAAAGGAACTTCCAGCTAGTGGAAGAGTGGATTTCTGAGCATAGACATGAATTGGATGGAGCGGTTCTTAGCTTTGCAAAATATTCGTCAAAATATGACAGTTACCTCGCAGGGAATAGACCTAATATCTTTACGACAGAGTTTGCTGGAGGAGCTATAGCGGATTTAGGTGTCTATCCTTTGTATGCGGCTGTTGATTGGTTTGGTATTCCTCATGATGTCGAGTATTTTGTTACAAAATTAGAAAGTGGTGTGGATGCCATAGGGGTAGCCATTTTGCATTACAATGGCTTTATGGTAACCATTCATGTTGGAAAGAATATAAATATGACCTTACCGAGTGAAATTTATTTTGGGCGTAAAACCCTAAGATTAGATAATATAAGCATGACGCAATCGATTGAACTATTGGAAAACGGGGAAGTAGTAGCCAACTTGGAGGATACTCCGGCAGCTCATTATATGCTGGGGGAAGTTAGTGCTTTCGCTGATGTGATAGAAAACCGTGAAGATGAACTACAAATAGCCAGATACACTTCTTGGAGAGTGTTGAGTAGACAGGTACTTTATGTCTTAAAGGAGTTAAGACATAAGGGTGGTATTCTGTTCCCAGCAGATGAAGTTGAAAATATGGACTCTTATTTGAAAGAACAGGGCTTTTAAGCATGACAGAGATAAGGGAAAACACATTTAAAACAACAGCTTTTGAACAACATTGGCAAGACAAAGGCTTTACTGAAACGACGCCTATTCAAGCAGCTACTTTTGCACCTTTACAAGCAGGAGAGGATTTGGTAGGCATCTCTCCAACTGGGACTGGAAAGACCTTGGCTTATCTCTTGCCTTTGTTAGATAAAGTCGAAGCTATACCTGAATTACAAGTCATGATTCTAGCTCCAAGCCAAGAGTTAGCACAACAAATTGGACAAGTTGCTAGTGAATGGGCGGCTCTCAAAGACCTAAGAGTGCAGGTGATTATTGGTGGTGCTAATCAGAAGCGCCAACTGGAACAGTTGAAGCAAAAACCTCAAATTCTGGTAGGAACAACGGGTAGGATTCTGGAACTAGGCAAGACCAAAAAAATTAAGTTCCATCAGATCCGTACGGTCGTCTTAGATGAAGCAGACCATCTTTTACAAGTTGATCAGCTTTCTACAACTAGAGAATTAATTAAAAAATGCCCATCCCAACGCCAATTGGCCTTCTTTTCTGCTACGGAAAATGAACCACTCAAAGACATTAATAAGTGGTTCAATACCGCTGCCAAATGGTTTGATATGACAGAGGAAGCCAAAAGGTCTATTGGCAATGTGAAACATACCTATTTAGTCGGACCTGTTCGTAAGAGAGATGACCTTTTAAGGCGTTTGGCTCATGTTGATGGTATGCAAGCCTTGGTCTTTGTTAACGCTATTGCAGATGCTGCCATTTTAGCTGACAAGTTAGACTATCACCATATTCCTGTTGCCTTGCTTCATAGTCAGGCCAATAAGGAACAACGTAGACAAGCCTTGAACGATTTTAAAACAGGAAAAGTTACCTATTTGTTAACGACAGATTTGGCTTCTAGAGGGTTGGATTTGGAAGACTTACCGGCAGTTATTCAATTTGATTTGCCAGAAAGCAAGGAAGTTTATACTCATAGGGCTGGTAGAACAGGTAGAATGGGTAAGTCTGGGCTAGTTTTATCGTTGATTGGTGAAAGAGATGCGCGTGACTTGAGAAAATTATTGCCAGATGGTGCCAGCTTAAAGGAAGTCTTCGTTTATGGTGGCAGTTTGGTTGAAGAGTTGCCTAAGGATGCAAAAATCAACTCGCTAAAAACAAAATCATCAAAAAGACCTGATAGCGGTAAAAAACAAGTTCAGGCAAAATCATCAAGAAAATCGTCAAGACCTAGTCCAAGGAATAGTAAGAGAAAAGGGTCAAATAGATAGTCATTGTAACAAAAGGACTAGTTTGATCAAAAGCTAGGAGAAAATCTATGAATCGTGAGATAGAGATTGAGAAAGAATTAGAAAATTTTAGGTTAAAAGATAAAGGGGAATATAGCAAGGTATTAGCACAGCTTACCAAAGAAGATTCGCAAGAGGATATTGTTTGCTACCTTCTTCTAGATGAGGGGTTTGTCTTTTTTCCACAAATGGACAAAGAATCATTAACTCCTAAAGTTCCTCAAGTAATCCCTTTCTTTTTTGTTAAGAATTTGACTTACAAGGATGGTTTCTTTAGTTTGAAGCTAGACTTTGTTCATGAAGAAAACACGTATCATTTGACTATTCCTCATAGAAAGATGAATGCCAAATGGCAATACGGTGAATATAAGAAGTTTCTATCACTGCTAGCACAGGCAAAAACAAAAAAAGTTTCAGTCTAGTTTGTGTAGGGATAGATTTTTTCTAAACGAAACTTAGTAATGACTCAGGAGGCAATATGAAGTTTAATAAAGTAGTAGTAGGATTAATAGTATTTGTTGTGGCTATAGCAGGGTATTTAACATTTTTTTCAAAAAGTAGTTATCAAGCTGCTATAGGGAATTTTAAGACGATCACAGTGGCTCAAATTGAAGAAAAAAATAAGGCTCAAGAAAAGTTTTTAGTTTATGTTGGACGGGAATCTTGTCCTCATTGTGCAAATTTTGCACCTTTAATGGCGCAAGCTGTTAAAGAAAAAGGTGTGGAAATCTATTACCTTAATTCAGAAGGCTCAGGTTCTAACCCTGTTTTAGGGAACTATATTACTTCAACAGGTATTAGTGGTGTACCAGCTCTGGTCATGTATAGCAATGGCGTATATTCGGTGACTGGTGGAACCCAAACTGTTGAACAAGCTCGAGCTATTTTAGATAATTTCTTTGGCCAGTAGGGCTGACTAAAAAATCCCTGCTGCTATTTAAACAAAAGAGTTTTGCGAAAATCTTACCAGAAATGAGAACGGTGGCACCGCCGTGAGCCTTGGTCTCACGGCTTAGCTGTCTACGTGGCTGTAATCGGCTAAAGCCGAAACGTCCACTGTACGCCAGCTATGCTTTACACCGTTATTTCTGGTAAGATTTTCGCAAAACTCTTTTGTGCTTTAATAAAATAGATATTAGTCATTATAGACTTTTTGCTTAACCCCTTACAGCCACGTAGACAGCTAAGCCGGCGAGACCAAGGGGCACCTTGGTTATAAGAAAGCCACCGTTCCCATTTCTGATAGATTTCTGGGGAACTCTTTTATTTGGTTACCATTGGACTTTTTGTCCAGATCCGGTACCACCATTTTTATTTCTAATATAGTTTACGGAAAGTCTTTTGTTTTATAATAATACAGACTTTTTGCCTTATACTATTTTTATCCTCGATAAGCCTTTAACAGCGTCATAGCTGTTTCTTGATTGAGGTGTGGTTCTTTGAGCAGAGCTTCGGTTAGTGGCTCGATTTCCTCATCAGTTGCACCACAAGCGATTAATAGGGATTTGGCTTGTAGACTCATATGCCCTTTTTGGATACCGACAGTTACCAGGGCTTTCAAAGCGGCTAAGTTTTGAGCCAATCCGAGTGCCCCAATGATTTGTGCTAGTTCTTTAGCTTGGGGGCTGCCCAACAGTTGATGACTTAGTTGGGCCATTGGGTGAATGGCAATAGAGCCGCCAACCGTTCCAACCGGCATAGGTAGAACAATCTCACCAACTAGATTACCATCTTCATCCTTGGACCAAGTAGCAAGAGGTTGGTAGCTGCCGCTTTGGCTGGCGTAGGCGTGGGCTCCTGCTTCGATGGCACGCCAATCGTTTCCACTAGCCAAAACCAGGGCATCGATGCCGTTCATGATGCCTTTATTGTGAGTCGTTGCCCGGTAAATATCCGCTCTAGCAAAATTGCTGGCACTAATAATCTTGTCACGGACCAATTCTCCGGAATAAGTAACACTTGCTAAGATTTGCGGCTTTACGACACAAGTCGCTCTAACTAAACTTTGACTAGCATAATTGGAAAGAATAGCCATTAGTCGTTGACCACCTATCAATGCTTCAAGAGGAGCAACTAGACTTTCTAGCATGGTATTGAGCATATTGGCTCCCATAGCTTCCTTGGTATCAACCGTAAGATAGACAACTAAAAATGAATCGGGATTACTTTCGTTTGCTGGAATCCATTTCACTTGGATAGATGTTGCACCACCACCACGTTTGACTATGGAGGGGTGGGCAAGGTTAGCTATGGTGAGGAGTTCTTCTTCTTTTTTCTGAACCTTTAGCATGGCTAGGTCGGGCTCAGTGACATTAGTTAGTGCAATTTGTCCAACCATTTGGCGGTCTAAGCTTTCTGTTACAAAACCATCTGGGTTAGAAAGCGATACTAGTTTTGCAGCATTGCTAGCGGCTGCTATAACAGAAGGTTCTTCTGTTGCCATGGGGATAAGATAGGGCTTTCCATTGATAACAAAGTTTAGGGCGATACCATAAGGAATTTGATAGAGACTGAGTTGGTTTTCTATCATGTGACTGGCTGTATTGTCGCTCAAACCTAGTGATTCTCTTAGGATACGAGCTTGAGCTTCACTAATCCATTCAGCCTGTTCAAGTGTGTCTATTCTTTCCTGTCTAGTTTTTTTATAGAATTTGGCTAACGGTGTCAAATCGGGCATGAGATAAGTCTTCCTTTCCTGTTTGTTTGAAGTAAGTGATGCCACTAGTTACATGGAGTATACCATATATAGAAAGAATTCAAAAAAAATCACTATTTTTTACCTTTTTGTGAGTAATCTCGTGATAAATAAGGTAAACTGTAAAGATAGAGAACTATATTTGAGATAAACACATATAGATAAAAAAGGAGCTGGACAAATGCTAAAAGTATATAAAAGGACCATTGGGGAGCAAGAAATATATTTACAAGCAGATCAAGCATTTGAAAAGGAAGCCAATACGGTTTTAGATTTTGTAGAAGATTCACTGGATACTATCACGGATAAGTCCATTGTAGAGTTCCACTATGCCTTTGTTGCATTTAAACCATTGGAGACTGGCTTTCAAGTTGTTGTTCCAGACCTCGCAGGCGAACCAGAGGAACACTTTACTGAGGATTTAACGTATTTTCTATCCATTATTGCACAAACTTTTGCCTTGGCTAAGCAGACAAAGACAATTGGTCAGTTATCAAACTTTACCTTTAAAGATAATGTTATCTTAACCAATAATGCCTTCACACAACCAGAGTTCTATGTGCATCGCTACCATGAGGATACTTGGTTTGTAGCGCCAGTGGATCAAACGGTTGAAACACAACCTTTAGAAGGATTTCAAGCCTATAAAGTTTTGCGAGATCATCCAGAAATTTATCCTATGATTCATCTGCCGTTGGATTATATTGGATTGTATTCTAATGGGCAGCTAGTTTCTGTCATGGATACGGATGGTCAAGAACGTTTATCAGGTCAATGATGGGGTAGAAATTGAATAAATTAGTGAGGTGAATTTTGGGATGTTTATGTTTGTTCTTTTAGAAGTCGTTTTCTTGCTAATAGGACTACTGCAATATGGGATTGATAAGAGACAAGTTGTCATCGGCCAATTATGGCTAGCTAGTGCCATAGCTGGGGCAGTATCACTATTAATGGTGTCTAATTTAAATTTTCAGCAAATAATCACAATTTTTGTTGGTATTTCCTATGCAATTGTATTTTGGATTGTCTTTTCAAATTTAATTTTTTCTTATATTAGAGGCTATGTTGTCAAAAATAATGCTACTGGATGGAATCGATTTACATCACAATTTTTGGCAATGGGGAGTTTGGCTTGTTTATTGATTATTTTCTTTATTACTTACTTCAGTCCTCTAGCCGCTAACCCACTCGTTGGAAAATTAAATTTCTTTTTATCGCTATTATTTATGTACCTAGCTTTTCAAGCAACTAGCTTCCTGCTCTATTCGCAACTCTATACAGCTTTGTTGCGGGTTGAGTACCCCAACTTTATTATCGTTCTAGGGGAGAAATTAGTAGATAATCAACTGAGCTTATCGTTGAGAAATCGATTAGATAGAGCTTTTGAAATTTTTGAGGATGCCAACCGTACCCCAATTATTATTGTTAGTGGAGGACAAACGGACCAAGCCTATAGTAGTGAGTCTTCTGTCATGAAAGCTTATCTGGTTGAAGGTGGGATACCGGCAGAATTAATCATTGAGGAAAACCAATCCTTAGATACTCGAGAGAATTTACGGTTTTCAAAAAATATTCTAGAAGACTTATCTGTTGATGGTTCTGGAGTGTTTGTTACTAGTGATTACCATATCTTCCGCTCTGCTTTGGTGGCTAAAGATATCCAGTTAGATGCTAATGGTGCTGGAGCCAAGTCGGATAACCATGGTATTTTTGGCTATATTTTTGCTAAGTATATTCGAGAGTTTTATGGCTACATGTCACTTCATCTATGGACGCATGTCGCAGTAGCAATCTTTTTTGCAATTCTAGCTTGGGTGGTATAATAAGAGAATAAGGCTGAAAATGGGACTGGGAAATAAGTCCCTTTTTAGTTTTCACAAGATTCTTTAAGAAAAGTAAAAAAACAATGGTAAGTAGGTGACTTAAGAATATGACAGAATTAATAAAAATTGACCAGATGTCATTTGAAGATGAAGGAAATCAAATTCTAAAAGAGATTAATCTTTCCATAGCAGAAGGAGAATTTCTTGCTGTAGCAGGGCCTTCTGGAAGTGGTAAAAGCACCTTATTAAAAGTGATTGCAAGTCTTTTGGAACCGACAAGTGGTACAATTTATTATAAACAAAAGCCACTTGACCAGTTAGACCCACCTGAGTACCGGAAAGAAGTTTCGTATTGTTTTCAAACGGCTCAGCTATTTGGGGAAACCGTGCGAGATAATCTAGCTTTTCCCTATGACATTCGTCAGCAAGCATTTGATGAAAAAAGAGCGATTGAGTTATTAGAGCTGGTTTCATTGCCAAAGAATTATCTGGATAAGTCGATTCAAACCTTGTCTGGTGGAGAGAAGCAACGTGTTGCCTTAATCCGTTCTATGATGATCCCGCCACAAGTCTTATTGTTGGATGAAATCACTAGTGCACTAGATCAAGAGTCAAGGCAGACCATTTGGGATTGGATTAAGTATATCCGTACCAATAGTTCAACAACTATCGTCATGGTCAGCCACAATCCCGAAGAGGTTAAGTTAGCCAACAAAGAAATCTATATTGATAAAGGTCAAATCAGTCAGGCAGGTGGTTTAGTATGAATTTAGCTATTTCTCCACAGACGCTAGTATTAACAGCAAGTATATTATTGATTGCTATCTGGATTTCTTATAAGGAGAAGTTAGGAACCAGCAAAGAAATTATTATTAGTATTGGTCGGGCAATTATTCAATTATTGGTTGTTGGTTATGTACTAACCTATATATTCGACCTCAATAATGCCATTGTCACATTGGCCTTGGTGCTTATTATTATCTTTAATGCATCATGGAATGCTGGTAAGCGTGGAAACGGGCTGAAAAATGCTTTTCGAAATGCCTTTATTTCTATTTTTACAGCAACAGCCATAACCCTAATTATCTTGTTGGCGACAGGCTCAATCGTCTTAACTCCAGGACAAGTTGTTCCAATTACTGGTATGATAGCTGGGAACGCCATGACCAATATTGGTTTGAACTATCGCAATCTAATGTCTTTGTTTAGAGACCAGTCTCAACAAGTTCAAGAGAAATTAGCTTTAGGGGCCAACAGTCGGCAAGCTTCTTTGAGCATTATGCAGGACGCCATAAAAGCAGGCATGCAGCCAACCCTAGATACTACAAAAACAGTTGGGCTAGTTTCATTGCCAGGTATGATGTCAGGCTTAATATTTGCTGGCATCGAACCAACAAAAGCGGTTATGTATCAGATTATGGTTATGATGATGCTGATTGGCACGACTGCTATTGCTTCTTACATTTCCACCTATCTAACCTACAAATCTTTCTATACGGATCGCCAACAATTGATCATCAATAAACCGAAATAAGGAGGGGTTATATGTCTAATGTTTTTCACATCACTCATAAAGTTCTAGCTTACGAATGTGATTTTTCAGGAAGGGCTAGTTTACCCATGTTAATTGCCA
The DNA here is from genome assembly GCF_024543085.1 of Granulicatella seriolae. Classification (GTDB taxonomy): domain Bacteria; phylum Bacillota; class Bacilli; order Lactobacillales; family Aerococcaceae; genus Granulicatella; species Granulicatella seriolae. The sequence goes on along the minus strand of NZ_JANHNZ010000002.1, from coordinate 115,591 downwards.
TGACCATGATTGCTTCCAGAGAACAAGAACGCATTCTAGGAATTCCTAATGTCCATGAAACAAAAGGTCTGGCTTGGGTTATCATTCAAAACCAGATTGATATCATTCGCTTTCCTAAATACGAAGAGGTCATCACCATCGAAACAGAACCCTTGAGTTACAACAAGTTCTTTACCTATCGTAGATACACTATTTTTGATGAAAATGAAGAAAAGATTGCAGAAACTATTGCGACTTTTTCAATGATTGATTTGTCAAAACGCAAGATGGTTCCGGTAGATTTAGAAGTTTTGAATTGTTATGGCATTGGTGATTCAAAAGAAATTAGACGTTCAACTAAGCTAAGAGAAATCCAAGAGCCACAAATGGAAAAAGATTACTCCGTACGAGTCTTGGATATTGATTATAATGGTCATGTTAACAATACGCGCTACTTTGATTGGGTACTTGATACACTAGGGATGGACTTTCTACAAAAGCATCGCCTAATGCGTCTAACCGTTAAATATGAAAAAGAAGTTAGACCAGGAAGTCAGGTAACCAGTTTGGCTGAAGTAAGTAGTGAGGATGCGACTGGCTTAGTGGAAACCAGCCACACCATAAAAGATGCTGAGCAACGCTTCTGTCAGATGAATGCTAAATGGGAGAAGTTGTCTTAAGCAATAGCTGTCTATATAGGAAATTAGGTAAAAAGCTTCCTTGTGTTTAAGCTAGTCAAGACTCCAACATATCTTTCGGAAATAAGAACGATGGCAGTGCCGTGAACCTTGGTCTCACGACTGGCTGTCTACGTGGGTTGTTGTACATCGGCTAAAGCCAAAATAACCACTGTGCGTCAGCTATGCTGAACAATTCTATGCCCGAAAGATGAGTTGGAGTCTCTTTTTTTGTGAGCTGAAAATACATGTTATTAGATAGTATGGCCAATATAAGTATCACCAATTTCTAAGAATTTCCTAGTTGTCGAATCATCAGGATAATTTCAAATATAAAGAATTACTATATGAAGTTTAAGAGGTAGTAACAAAACGAAGTAGTGCATCAATAATGGTTTATCTTGCAAGTCTCAAGAACATCGTCTAAGATGGAATTAATTTTCATCCTAGACGATGTTCTTCTAGTGACATAGATTACTGATGTAAAAGTGATGATTGATGGATAATAACTTACATGAATTGGAGAAAAGATATGACATTTAAGCAAAAATTAATCAAGGAGATATTCAAAAGTTTCAAATGGTCAACAGTTATGATTATTAGTATCTTTTTTGTTCTGGTGCTAGTGTTATTGTTCTCTACAAAATATTATCAACTTCAGAAAGATATGAATTTAATTGAAGATGAATTTCAACAATTATATGATGAAGGGTTTCAAGTGCTTGATGAGTTGAATGCCGATATTATCCCCACTTATATGCAAGATAAAAATACTAGACAATTATATAGTGCATTTTATGAAACGAATAATCAATTAACACCAAGAGCTACTTTGCTGTTATTAGATGACCAAAATGATTTAGTTTTTTCCTCTGATAGCAATGCACAAGAGACGACAATGAATATAAATTATTTTAGGGCTGTTATTGAAAATTCACCAACTGCACCGAGCATGAGAATTTTTCGTGGACAGAATACCTACGCATATTTGTTATTATCCAGACCTATTGTGGAAAATAATCAAGCTTTAGGACATAGTTTTTTACTAATTAATGGGAATGATTTTGTGGCAAACCTTAAATTGGAAGCCACTAAATATGCAATTGTAGATGAGTTTGATAATGTCTACGCCTATACGGGTGATACTGAATTAAAAGGAAGTCTGATGAAGTTTAATCAGGATGATTTTCAACAATTTATTATGGTTCGTAATGGAGATATTTATGTGACCATGTCGAGAGAATTAACTCCAAAATTAACCTTACATGCTAATGTCATCATTATTAATTGGTTGACGCTAGTCATATTTATGGGAGTAGCTTTGTTTTTTATTGCTGTAGTGTTATTGATTCACTTTACTCTTTTATCAAGGAATATTGCTCAATTAAGCAGCTCTTCTGTCGGCATATTAGTTCATGAGACGGAGTTGGTTATTAAAGGATATAAAACTCGACTTGATCAATCCGGGGCAGATGAATTTGCCTATTTAGCAACTAGAATTAATATGATGATGGATACGGTAGAGTCGATTTATAAGACAATGGTTCGTTTAGAAGAAGAAAAAGTAATAGCTGAGAGAAAAATGTTAGAGGCTCAGTTTAATCCACATTTTTTATATAATTCCTTAGAGGCAGTAAAGATATTGGTGCATATCAATCCTAAGAAAGCAGAATATTTAATACTGGCATTGAATCGTGTACTTCGTTATAGCATTAACCAGGATATGGCTACAGCAAGACTGTGTGAAGATATGGAAATAATCAAAGACTATCTAGAGGTCAATCAAATTCGATTTGATAAATTTACTTATTCAATCTATGTTGAAGAATCCCTTGAAAATCTAATTATACCCCGATTAAACTTATTACCACTGATTGAGAACTCACTAAAATACGGCATGAAAATGAGAAGTGACTTGACGCTTAGTATTCGAGTTTTTAGACAATCCCATCAAATAATCTTTGAAATTGGGGATAATGGACCGGGATTTGATGATGAATTTATTGACAATATTCAACACTATTTAAGAACTCAAAATACTGAGCACGGCATTATTAATAGTTTTAGGAGAATGGAATCTGTTTTTAAGCAAGTAACAATTGAATTTGGTAGACAGGGTGAGACTAGTAGTATTCGTTTTGTTGTAGAGGAGGGGTAGTTATGTATAAGTTAGTGGTTGTTGAAGATGAGCATCTCATTAGGAATTATGTTGCTCATGGTATTGATTATCGAGGAATGAATATTGTTGTAGTTGGCGAGGCTGAAGATGGTGAACAAGGTGCAGCCTTAATTCGAGCTCTAAAGCCAGATATTGTTATTAGCGATATCAATATGCCAAAACTAACAGGATTTGAGATGTTTGAATTAACTCAAGATATAGACTATAAAAAAATCATCTTATCGGGTTATGATGACTTTGCTAATGCTAAAAAAGCGATGAGATATGGTGTAATGGATTTTATATCAAAACCGATTGATGAGAATGATTTAAGGGAAAGTATCTATCGAGCTTGTCTTGATATACCTAATCAACCCGATATTTTTGAAGAGTTTCCCCACTTAGAGATTCAATATAATAAGTCAACAGACCTAGTGATATCCGATGTCATACAATTCATTCATCAGCATTATCATGAACCCATTAGTATTCCTACCATTGCCAATCAATTTGGCATTAGTGAAAGTAACCTTTATAAAAAGATCAAAGATGAATTGGGGATAACTCTTACAGACTATATTAATCGATTTAGGGTCAAACAAGCCATGATATTATTGCTAAAAGACTCTAATCTACGAGTGTATGAAATTGCCAATGAAGTAGGGTTCACTGATTATAATTATTTTAGTAAAGTGTTTCGCAAGTATACACACTACACCATTTCAGAGTTTAAAGAGAAAATTACTCAAAATTAAGAGAATAGTCTAGTTTATTAATCGCTTTCATGGATTACAATGAAACTATCAAAAAGATAGGGAGTTATGGAAGATGAAAAATAAATTAATAAAAACAGTTATGGCTAGTTTCTCGGTACTAATGTTGGCAGCATGCTCTAATCCTAATCAAAATTCTCAAACGAGTGAAGGAAATCCAACAAGTGATCGATTGGTTATTTATTCACCGAATTCGGAAGGTTTGATTAATGCAACAATTCCAGCATTTGAGGAAAAGTATGGTATTAAGGTTGATCTAATCCAAGCAGGAACAGGTGAATTATTTAAGAAAATCGAAAGTGAATCATCAGCACCTGTAGCAGATATTATTTTTGGAGGCTCATACACGCAATACGCACAAAATGCCGACCTTTTCCAAGAGTATATTTCGACTGAAAATGATAATGTTCAAGAAGAATACAGAAACACAACTGGTTACTCTACACCTTATACGTTAGATGGTAGTGTCATCATTGTGAATAAAGATTTGACTAAAGGAATGAATATTAAAGGGTATCAAGATTTAATCAATGATGAATTGAAAGGGAAGATAGCAACAGCAGATCCTGCCAATTCTTCCAGTGCCTTCTCTCAATTGACTAATATACTATTGGCCAATGGTGGTTACGATAACGAAGCAGCTTGGACTTACGTTCAAAAATTATTTGGCTTAATCAATGGTAAAATTTCATCAAGTTCTTCAAATGTCTATAAAGCAGTTGCTGATGGAGAGATGGCTGTTGGATTATCATATGAAGACCCAACTGTTAAATTATTAAATGATGGAGCTAATATTGAAATTATCTATCCTGAAGAGGGTACTGTATTTCTACCTGCTAGTGCTGCAATCATAAAAGATGCACCTAATAGTGAAAATGCTAAGAAATTCATTGATTTCATTATTTCCAAAGAAGTTCAAGATACATTGGGAACTATGACTACCAATCGACCTGTAAGAGCAGACGCAACTACTAGTGAGAACATGAAAAATATCTCTGATATTAAGGTCATCGTAGAAGATTATGACTATGTTATTGAACATAAAAATGATATTGTGAAACGTTACAATGAAATTTTTATCAATAGTCAATCTAACTAGGAGGAAAATAGTATGAGTGAGATTAGTATTAGAAATGCTAAAAAGATATATAATGATACTCCTGTTATTGAGAATTTGAATGTAACAATTCCTGATGGTTCTTTATTTACCTTGCTAGGACCATCAGGGTGCGGGAAAACAACCTTGCTTAGAATGATTGCAGGTTTTAATTCTATTGAAGGTGGCGATTTCTATTTTGGATCTGAACGTATCAACGATATGGATCCTAGTAGAAGAAATATTGGTATGGTTTTTCAAAACTATGCCATATTTCCCCATTTGACAGTGAGTGAAAATGTTGCCTTTGGGTTAAAGCAAAGAAAACTACCAAAGGATGAGATCGAGAGACAAACAGACAAGTTTTTAGAGTTGATGCAGATCAGTCAATTTAAGGATAGAAAGCCAGATAAATTAAGTGGTGGACAACAGCAACGGGTAGCACTGGCAAGAGCCTTGGCCATTAATCCTGATGTGTTACTGATGGACGAACCATTAAGTAATCTTGATGCCAAATTGCGGTTAGATATGCGACAAGCTATTCGAGAAATTCAGCGTGAAGTTGGAATTACAACAGTGTATGTTACTCATGATCAAGAAGAAGCTATGGCAATTTCAGACCAAATTGCGGTTATGAATTTAGGTGAAATCCAACAGATAGGTAAACCAAAAGAATTGTATCATAGACCTAGCAATGAATTTGTAGCTACTTTTATTGGACGGACCAATTTAATCAATGCCAAACTAATAAAACGTCAAGATCGTGCGGTGATTCAATTCAGCAATGGCTATGAGCTTCCATTTCCACAACTAGATACATTATCAGAGCAGGATATCAGAGTAAGCATCAGGCCTGAAGAATTTATTCGAAGTGACGAAGGAGAAATTGAAGCTACAATCATAGATAGTGTCTATTTAGGATTAAATACAGAGTACTTTATGTCAATTCCTTTCGCAGATCGCATTCAAGTGAGTGAGGAATCTACCTTTGGAGAGGACTTGAAATCAGGAGATACGGTCAAACTAACGATAAATACCCAGAAAATTAATGTGTTTACCGCTGATGGGAAGCAAAATTTGCTGGGGGTGGATTAGATGGCTCAAAAATTCAAACGATTTAATATCTGGACAAGTGCTTCATTGTTTATATTTGTAGTCTATCTAATCTTTTTAATCTATCCTATTGTCACGATTTTAGGACAGGCTTTATTTAGTGATGGTAGTTTATCATTGGATAATTTTGCAACATTTTTCTCTAGAAGCTACTATTTGGATACACTTTTAAATAGTTTTAAAGTGTCCATCACAGCGACAATCACCTCGCTAGTTTTGGGAACAGCTGTAGCGTATTGTTTCACTATGTTTCGATTCAAAGGAAAGAAAGTTTTGCAGATTTTGATTATTATTGCTTCAATGTCAGCACCTTTTGTTGGCGCATATTCTTGGATATTATTACTGGGAAGAAATGGCTTAATAACAAAATTTTTAGTGAACGTATTAGGGTTTCCACAAATCGATATCTATGGATTTTCTGGAATTGTACTAGTCTTTACCTTACAACTCTTTCCTTTAGTGTTCTTATATGTTTCTGGTGCTTTGAGTAGTATTGATAACTCTGTGTTAGAAGCAGCAGAGAGCATGGGGTCACGAGGATTGAATCGTATTTTTAAGGTTATCCTACCTCTATTAACGCCAACATTATTAGCAGCTGCTTTATTAGTATTTATGAGAGCATTTTCTGATTTTGGTACACCTATGCTGATTGGTGAAGGGTACCGAACCTTCCCCGTTCTGGTCTATTCAGAATTCATCAGTGAAGTTGGAGGCAATTCTGCTTTTGCATCAGCCTTAGCAATTATTGCGATTATTATTGCCATGACTATTTTCATGTTTCAGAAATATATTGCACAAAGAAATAGTTTTAGCATGAATTCTCTGCATCCTATTGAACCTAAGAAAATTAAATCCTTTAAGAAAACAAGTGTTTATATTTTCGTTTATGGAATTGTATTTCTGGCTATATTACCTCAACTGTATCTGATCTATACTTCTTTCCTAAATACATCTGGAATGGTATTTGTACCTGGTTACTCCATGAATAGTTACAGAGAAGCTTTCAGCAGAATGGGATCAGCCATAATCAATACTATTCGTATTCCACTTTTAGCCTTGATTATTGTAGTTGTTTTTGCAACAGTGATTTCTTATTTAGTTGTTCGAAAACGAAATATGTTTACCTCTTTGATTGATAGCATGAGCATGATTCCTTATATTGTACCTGGAACGGTTATGGGGATTGCGTTTATCACAGCATTTAACTCAGGAATCGGAGGAAGTGGATTTTTAGCCATTACTGGTACGGCTTTTATTATGATTGTATCCTTGTCAGTGCGTAGATTGCCCTATACTATTCGTTCATCCGTTGCTGCTTTGCAACAGATTTCGCCAAGTATTGATGAGGCGGCAGAAAGCTTGGGAAGCAGTCGGATCAATACCTTTACAAAAATTACTGTACCTATGATGATGTCAGGTATTGTATCGGGTGCTATTCTCTCTTGGATTACCATGATTTCAGAGTTATCAACATCGATTTTATTATATAACGTTAAGACAAGAACAATGACTATCGCGATATATACAGAAGTCTTGCGAGGAAATTATGGTATAGCAGCAGCCTTATCAACCATTCTGACCTTAATCACAGTAGTATCACTGTTAATTTTTATGAAAGTATCAAAGAGCGATCGAATTACAATGTAGGAATGATGGTGTTCGAATCTTGGAGTAAGTGTTAGGTTTTGTATTGTTTAAACGGTAATAAGTAAGCTATATTGATAGCTAAAAATTTCAATGAATAAAATCCGTAATAGTGGAAAAATAAAATATGACTTAAAAGGCAGTACTACCTCTCTTGTAGTGTCCTTAAGTATTAGAAAAATCATCTAATATTTATTGGCACTCAAGGGAGTTTTTTTGTATTTTAGACAAGCTCCCTTATTGATAAATCAATTAGAAAATGAATTTCTTAATAATGTACTTGAAAAAATAAATTTCATATGCTATTCTATTTTTGTAAGCGATAGCATTTTGTTCAAATAAATCTAGATAGAGGTGGCAAATGAAAAAATTGTATACAGCATTACTTACATCATTTGATAAAGAGGGGTACATTAACGAAAAAGGATTAAGAGAAATTATTCGTTTTAACATTGATGTGAACCAAGTTGATGGACTTTATGTTGGGGGATCTACAGGGGAAAACTTTTTACTAGATACAGCCAGCAAAAAACTAATCTTTAAGATAGCCTTTGAAGAAACAAATGGAGCGGTAGATTTAATTGCTCAAGTAGGGTCTAATGACCTCCATGAAGCCGTTGAGTTGGCCAAGTATGTAACTGATTTGGGGTATAAGACTATTTCTGCGGTAACCCCATACTACTACAAGTTTGACTTTGAAGAAGTGAAAAACTACTACAACACCATTTTAGCAGGTGTAGAAACAGATATGATTATTTACTCCATCCCATTTTTAACAGGGGTATCTTTATCTGTAGACCAATTTGCAGAGCTTTTTGAAAACGAAAAGATTAAAGGTGTCAAATTTACAGCAGCTGATTTTTATCTGCTCGAACGAATGAGAACTCGTTTCCCTGACAAACTAATCTATGCTGGCTTTGATGAAATGCTCCTACCTGCCTTATCATTAGGTGTAGACGGTGCCATTGGTTCAACCTTTAACGTTAATGCCAAGAGAGCTCGGGCAACCATGGAAGCTGTTGAAAAAAGAGATTTAGACCAAGCCTTCTTAGAACAAAGCAAGTCCAATGACTTAATTGAGGCAATTCTAGCAAATGGGCTATACAACACGATTAAAATCATCCTTCAAGAAGAAGGAGTAGATGCTGGGTACTGTAAAGAACCAATGAAAAAACCGTCAGTAGAACAAATTGAAAGAGCAAAAGAAATTTATAGAACCTTAGTCTAGGTCTTCAGGTAAAAGGAGTGAAGAAGATGAAAGAGTTTTTGTGTATCGATATTGGTGGAACGAGTATTAAGTTTGCTATTTTTTCTGAAGATGGACAAATGGTTGGCTCTATGAATGACGTGGCAACACAACAAACCATTGGAAATACTGAAATATTAGATACTCTTCACTCCATTATCTTAGACAAATCGATGCAACATATCATTTCGGGAGTTTGTATTTCGACAGCAGGGGTTGTAGATACGGAGCAAGGTCGAATTCAATATGCAGGCTATACAATTCCTGGTTATACAGGAACGGAACTTAAGGCTTATGTTGAGGAACACTTCCATATTCCATGTGAGGTTGAAAATGATGTGAATTGTGCTTGCTTGGGAGAATTTTGGAAGGGAGCTGGCCAAGGGAGCAGCTCAATGGTATGTTTAACTATCGGAACAGGTGTTGGTGGAGCTATCATGAGTGGCGGACATTTATGGCATGGATATTCCAATACAGCTGGAGAGATTGGCTATATGAATGTCAATGGTAAGAAATTCCAAGATGTCGCTTCAACTACTTATTTGGTTCAAGAGATAAATGCAGTAAAAGGCTTGAGCGGAGACCGTGCTTGGAATGGCTACCAAATTTTTCAGGCAGCGAAAGAGGGAGATGCTCAATCAATAGAGGGCATTCAAAGACTAGTTAAAAACCTTGTTACAGGACTGACCACAATTATCTATTTGGTTAATCCACAAGTGATTGTGTTAGGTGGAGGAATTATGGCTCAAGAAGAGATGTTAAAGCCTTTGATTGAAGCTGAACTTCGTCAACAGATTGAAGATCCACAGTTTTTAACAAGCCAAATTTGCTTTGCTCAACAAAAAAACGCTGCAGGAATGCTAGGTGCCTTATACCATTTTATCCAAAAGCAAGGAGATGACTAGATGGATATACTTGATCAAATCGAAAAACAATATGTTAGCTTCTCCAACAAGGAAAAGCAGATAGCCATGTATATTTTACAAAACAGTAACTCTATTAAAAATATCAATATCTCCAAACTAGCTGAAAAGACCCAAACCTCAAGTGCTACAATCACGCGTTTTTGCCGAAAGATATCCTGTGATAGTTTTGTAGATATGAAAATAAAAATTAGTGCATCTCAAGTAGATTCCCAATCTAGAGAAACTGGAAATATCTATGAAGATGTTTATCAATTCTACGATAAGGTGATAGAACGTACCAAGAAAAATATTGATACAGAAGTCGTCCAAAAATTTGTTGAAGAAATTAAAAAAGTGAAACGAATTTTCATCTATGGCGTAGGAAGTTCTGGGATTACTGGGTTGGAATTACAGCAACGATTTATTCGGATGGGGCTGAATATAACTTGTGTAACCGATTCTCATATGATGTTGATTAATAGTACATTGGTCACCAAGGATGACCTTGTTCTAGGGATTTCTACGTCTGGAACGACACAAGATATTATTAAAGCACTAAAGATTGTAAAAAGTAAAGGTGCTAAAATTGCCTGCATTACAAGTTTTTCAGAAAGTCCCTTAGCGAAACTGAGTGACTATGTTATGACTGTATATAATAGTCTTTTTGTGGACGATACACGCTTTGTGAATTCACAATTTGCTATAGTTTATTTAATGGATGTCATTTCAACCATGCTACTGGAAGAAGAGGGGTATCACTACATGATGAGCCAAACCATCAATGCAATTGTTAAGGATGGAGAAGAGTGAAATTTATTTTCATAATCAAAATTTTAGAAATTATTTTTATGAAAAGGGTTGCATTTCTAAAATGATTTGGTAAGATAAGATTATAAAGATGGAGTAAGCGTTTGCGACATCAATCAAAAAACTTTAGGGGGAAAAGAAATGAACAAGGTTTTTAAAGGGTTTATGGCTACGGCAGCATTAACAGCTGTTTTAGCAGGATGTGGGAATACAACACCAGCCGAGTCAAGTAAAACTGAGGGAGAAAGCAGCAAGACAGAGACACAAGAACAAGTTACTATTAAATATTGGAACTTTCCTAACTTCACTAATGACAAAGAATTTACGAAATCTGAAGATTATGATGCAGCCTTAATCGCAGCGTTTGAAGCGGCAAACCCAAATATCAAAGTAGAATACCAAAAATTAGACTTTACAGATGGGCCTGCAAAAGTAGAAACAGCCATCCAATCTAAAACAAATCCAGACGTTATTTACGATGCGCCAGGACGTGTTATCGACTGGGCAAGCAAGGGCTACTTGGCACCATTTTCAGATGTGGACACGTCTAAGTTGGATCCATCAGCAGTAAAAGCATCAAGCTTTGAAAGTGACCTTTACCTATACCCACAAGGAATTGCACCATTCTTAATGGCTGTAAATACTAATCTAACGGATCAACTAGGAATTACAGATATGCTACCTTTGGACAAAGCAGACAACCCAAGTCGTTCATGGACAACAACAGAGTTTGAAGCTTTCCTTAGAGCTGTCAAAGAAAAAAATCCTGATTTGATTCCAACTCTTCTATATGCTAAATCACAAGCAGGAGACCAAGGCCCACGTGCTTTCGTTTCAAACCTATACGGCTCATGGATTACTGATGATGCTATTTCAAAATATACCATCAATGATGAAAATGGTGTTAAAGGCTTAGAATGGATTCAAAAAGTTTCTCCTGAAGGACTACTAGGTTCTGGGGAAGGTCTTGAATCAAAAGATGGACAAGAATACTTTAAATCTGGTAAAACGGCTCTAACAATCCTTTCATCACCAGGCTTACGTGTACAACAGATGCAAGGTGAAAATATGAATGCTCGTTTCTTGCCTTATCCAAACGAGAACGGTAAAGCGAAGTTTGAATTCCTAGTAGCTGGACCAGCTGTCTTTGAAAATGGCGACAAAGCAAAAGTTGAAGCTTCACAAAAATTTGTTGACTTTATGATCAATGATTCTGTTTGGGGTAAACGTACGTTATTAGCAACTGGTAACTTCTCAGCTAAAACTGGTGAAAAAGGTCTGTATGATGATCCTGAACTAGTCTATGCAGAAGAATTAAGTAGCCAATTTGGTCCTTACTACAACACAATCGCTGGATACGCAAAAATGCGTCCACTATGGTTCCCAATGTTACAATCAGTTATGAGTGGCGAAACAAATCCGAAAGAAGCAGTAGATAGTTTTGTAGAAAAAGCTGATCAAACGATTAAAGAAGCGGCAGAATAAAAACTAAACGATTAGGGAGAGGAAGGAGACTTGTTCTTTAGAATCTCCCTTAATTTATTCTTTGATATGAAAATGAAAATCATAAATTGACTTTAATGAAAAGGAGTTTACCATGGAGCTGTCTAGATTCAAAAAAAGAAGAAAAATTGATTACTATGGGTATTTATTCTTAGCACCAGCCATGTTTTTCTTTTTGACCTTTGTCCTTTATCCAATGGTGAAAGGAATTTATTTATCATTTTTTAGATTCAGGGGCAGAAGACAAATTTTTAATGGCATTACACATTACACCAATCTTATCGGAGATGAAGTGTTTCGAAAATCAATGGGAAATACTATTCTCATTACCTTCATAGCTGTTCCGATTGTTGTGATTTTAGCTATGTTTATTGCTATTAATATTTACAACAAGCATGCAGCTGTTCGTTCATTTTTTAGAGGTGTGTTTTATATTCCAGCCATTTCATCAGTGGTATCTGTCACCGTTGTATGGTTATGGATCTATAATCCTGACTTTGGGATTTTAAACTATGTTCTAAAATCAGTAGGTGTGATTGATAAAAATGTTGCCTGGTTAGGGGATTCCTCAACAGCTCTTTATGCTATTATTGCTGTCTTAATTACGACCAGTTTAGGGCAACCAATCATTTTGTATATAGCAGCCTTGGGAAATGTGCCTACAGAGTTATTGGAGTCTGCTACGATTGATGGAGCTAACAACTGGGTTTTATTTAGAAAGATTATTCTACCTTTAGTAAAACCAACTACTCTTTATATTGTGGTGACAACAACTATTAATAGTTTCCAAATCTTTGCTTTAATTCAATTGATGACGGCGGGTGGACCAAACTACTCAACGTCCACCATTATGTATTTAGTTTATGAAACGGCAATAACATTACAAGAATACGGTAAAGCATCAGCGATGGGTGTGATTTTGGCTATTATTATTGGAATTATTTCCATATTACAGTTCAAATTCCTATCCAATGATGTGAATTATTAGGAGGCGGCAGATATGAAATTTAAAAAATTTGGAGCCTTTAATATTATCTCAATGATTATCTTAGCTGCTCTAACAATCTTCTTTATTTTTCCTTTTTATTGGATTGCCAGTGGCTCGTTTAAGTTACAAGACGTTGCCATCGCCATTCCACCAGAGTGGTTTCCGATGAACCCAACCTTGGCCAATTACGAAGAATTATTGCAACCGTTAACTGGTCGTTGGTTCTTTAACTCAGTATTTGTCTCCTTGATGACGACTTTGTTGGTTTGTACGACTGCTTCTCTAGCGGGATATGCCTTGGCTAAAAAACGGTTTCCAGGTGTGACCCTTATCTTTACAATTTTTGTTGCAGCAATGGCTTTGCCAAAACAGGTTATTCTAATCCCTTTACTTCGTTTTATCACAGAGTTGGGCTGGATGGATACTTATCAAGCTTTGATTATTCCAGCGATTGGGTGGCCGTTTGGGATTTTCTTGATGAAACAATTTTCTCATTCTGTACCAACTGAACTGTTAGAATCAGCCGATATTGATGGCTGTGGCGAGTTGAAGAAGTTCTGGCATATTGTCTTACCGATTGTTAAACCGGGAATTGGGGCTTTGGCTATCTTTACCTTTATTGCTAGCTGGAATGATTACTTCACTCAACTTGTATTCACCAATACAGAAACCATGAAAACTTTACCACTGGGACTTGCTTCCATGGCCCAATCAGCAGAATACTCATTGAATTACGGTTTATTGATGGCTGGTGCGCTTTTAGCTTCCCTTCCAATGATAACAGTCTTCTTACTATTCCAAAGCTTCTTTACACAAGGAGTAACAGTTGGGGCGGTGAAAGGATGATGAGTACGGTAATGAAGAAAGAAGAAATGTTTGAGCATCTAAAAGGGGGGCTAATTGTCTCTTGCCAAGCATTACCCGGAGAACCTCTTTTCAAACAAGAGGGAGGAGTTATGAATTTAATGGCTAAGGCAGCTCTTGAAGCGGGTGCTGTTGGAATTCGTGCTCAAGGTGTCGAAGATATTCGTCAAATAAAAGAAACAGTAGATTTGCCGGTCATTGGTATTATCAAAAAATCATACCCTGATTATGAACAATATATTACTGTGACCATGGATGAGATTGATGCACTGGTAGAGGCGGGTAGCGATATTATTGCTCTTGATGCTACCATGCGTCCTAGAGGAGATGGCTTGACCATTAACCAATTCATTGCTAAAGTAAAAGAAAAATATCCAGATATTCGTTTAATGGCAGATATATCTACTTTGGAAGAAGGGATAAATGCCCAAGAAGCAGGAGTGGATTGTGTCGGATCAACGCTAAGTGGCTATACGGATTATTCCATTCAAAAGGATGGGCCTGATTTTGAGTTGATGCAAGAGCTAGTCACCAATCTTACGATTCCGATTATTGCTGAAGGGAAAATTCATACACCAGAGCAAGCTAGAAAAGCCATGGATTTAGGCGTTCATTGTGTTGTTGTGGGAGGAGCTATCACTAGACCCTTAGAAATCACAAACCGTTTCATTAAGGCTATTCATAAAGAAAAATAATGTTTGCTAACTAGTGTTGGTTAGTAAAGTACAGATACAAAGGGGTGGGTATTATGAGTCTAGGGCAATTAATCATTGGTTGGTTCTACTATGGTATTTTTTATATGGGACTGTCCATTGCTGCAACTTTGATGATTAATCGCGCGGTAAAAAAACTTTGGTTATCACCTTTACTAATCAATGCCTTAGCGATTCTTATTTTACTTGGTTCAAGAGCACTCAATTTGATTCCTGAGTCCTCAGTAGGGTTTTCCATTTACTTTGTCTATATGCCTATTGTGGTTGCCAGTGTGTTTTGTAACCTTGTGATTGGTCTGTATCGTCATTATCAAAAAAGCAGAGCCTTTAAATAGTTTAGCTTGATTGATTAATGTTTGGATAATCCTTCTCATTAATAAAATCAAATTTTAATTACGAAAGAATTCCCAGATAAGTGTCAGAAATAACGGTGAAAAGCATAGCTGGTGCACGGTGACTGTTTCGACTTTAGTCGAATTACAGTCACGTAGACAGCTAAGCCGTGAGACCAAGGCTTACGGCGGTGCCACCGTTTTTATTTCTGACACTTATCTGGGAATTCTGTAGTATAAGCAATAGGTGATAAGTAAACTATTTATCGGCCAAGACAGTCTGATTTGTTAACGAAGAATACTTGTACTTAGCAATCAGCTACTAAACCGCTCCATTTTCCAGATGGGGTGGTTTTTTGATTGTCTTTCATTCATTTTCTAGTTGAAATTTGATATACTGGGTCAGACAGTTCATTATAGGCTTTGGAGGAGGTTCAGATATGAAAATTGCTCTCTTAGGTTTTAGTGCCTCAGGTAAATCTACTTTAGCCAAATGGTTGGCCCAAACTTATCAACTTCCTTTACTTCATCTGGATACCATACAATTTACGGCTAACTGGCAGGACCGCCCACTTGAAGAAGGGCAAGCCATGGTTAAGGAGTTTATGTCGCAAGATTCTTGGGTCATTGATGGGAATTACCGAAAATTCTTCCAAGCAGAAAGGCTAGAGGAGGCAGACATGATCATTTTCATGAATTTTCCTGTCTATAGAGCTTTGCCTCGTGCTATAAAAAGGTATATAAGCTTCCATGGTAAAACACGTTCGGATATGGCTGATGACTGTATAGAGAAGTTGGATTGGACCTTTATGAAATGGATTCTTAAAGATGGACGTACGCCAATGATTAAAGACCATTACAAGTCTCTACAACAAACATATCCTGAAAAATGGATTGAGCTGACTTCTCAAAAAGACATCAATGCTTTTATGACACAGATAGAACAGAAAGAAAATGGTTAGGAGCTCTTATGTTAAAAAAATTTATTCATTATTATAAACCATACCGCAAGTTGTTCTTAATTGATTTTGGCTGCGCTGTGATTGTAGCCCTTTTAGAATTGGCTTTTCCCTTGATTGTTAATTACATAATTGATAGTATCTTGCCTCATGAGGATTTTCCTATGATTATTTTATTGGCATTGGGTTTGTTGCTCTTGTACTTGTTGACTATGGGGCTCAACTATATTGTGGTTACCTTGGGGCATCGCTTGGGAATCAATATCGAAACGGACATGAGAAGAGACCTCTTTCAACACATTCAAAAACAATCCTTCTCTTACTTTGACAATGTTAAAACGGGAGAATTGATGAGCCGTCTGTCTGGTGATTTGTTTGATATTAGTGAGTTGGCTCATCATGGTCCAGAAGAAGTGTTTATTGCTATCATGACCTTGCTTGGATCATTTCTGCTCATGTATCAAATGCAGCCGGCATTGGCAATAGCGACGGTGATTTTAGTACCGCTTCTAGCCATTGCTTTAATTTTTTTCAATCGTCGTATGTCACAAATCAATAAAAATATATACAAGGGGCTAGCCAACTATTCTTCTGGATTAGAAAATGTACTTAGTGGAATGCGTGTGGTACAGGCCTTTGCTAATGAAGAACATGAAAATCGTTTGTTTGAGGACTTGATTCAAGAGTACCGCAGCAATAAATTGGATTTTTACAATACGATGGGGACTAGTTCTTCCTTTAATTACGTGATGATGCGCCTTATAAATTTATTTACCCTTGTTTTAGGCGCCTATTTTACGATCAAGGGTCAGATGACAGCAGGAGAATTAGTAGCATATATCCTTTTGGCAAATGTCTTTGTTCGCCCAATTGAGCGGATGAATGCCATGATTGAGCTTTATCCAAAAGGCTTTGCTGGTTTCCAACGTTTCCTAGAGATTATGAGGCAGGAATCTAGTATTGTTGATGGAGCTGATGCGGTAGAAGCACCTAATTTTCAGGGGAATATTACCTACCAAGATGTTTCCTTTGGTTATGAAGATGGTCGTCCTGTCTTGGAGCACATTAATTTGTCCATTCAGGCTGGGCAGACTGTGGCCTTTGTTGGGCCTTCTGGAGTAGGTAAATCTACCTTAGTAAATTTATTGCCGAGGTTTTATGAAGCCAATGTTGGTGCTATTCTTATAGATGGTGTTGATATCAGAAAATACACGCTACAATCCCTAAGACAAGAAATTGGTGTTGTGCAACAAGATGTCTTTCTTTTTAATGGTACTATTCGAGAAAATGTACTCTATGGTCGCTTAGATGCCACCGATGAGGAAGTAGACCTAGCTATTGAGCGCGCTAAATTAAAGGAAGTTATCAATGATTTGCCAGATGGGGTGGATACTTACATCGGCCAACGGGGTGTAAAATTATCTGGTGGGCAAAAGCAACGCTTGTCCATTGCACGAATATTCCTTAAAAATCCATCTATATTAATTTTGGATGAGGCAACTAGTGCACTTGATACACAAACAGAACGCTTTATACAACAGTCCCTAGATGACTTAGCACAAGGGCGAACTTCTTTAATTATTGCCCATCGTTTAGCGACCATCCAACATGCGGATCGGATTATTGTCGTGACGGAAAATGGTATTTTGGAAGATGGTAGCCATCAAGAATTAATGGCCAATCAGGGTCTCTATTATGACCTTTACCAAGCACAATTTAACCAAAAAGAAATGATAGACTAGATAAGAAAGGATTAATATGAGTATATTAAATGTAGAAAAGTTAAACCACGGTTTTGGCGACCGTTTAATCTTTAATGATGTTAGTTTCCGACTCCTAAAGGGAGAGCACATCGGACTGATTGGCGCCAACGGAGAAGGAAAGTCAACTTTCATGAAGGTTGTAACAGGCCAAATGTTACCAGATGAAGGTAAAATTGAATGGTCCAAGAATGTAAAAGCAGGTTATTTAGACCAACATACCGTGCTAGACAAGGGAACGACGGTTAGAGGAGCCTTGCAAAAAGCCTTTGATGATTTGTTTGTGACCGAAGCTCGTATCAATGAGCTGTATATGGAAATGGGGGAAGCAGATCCAGATACAATGAATGAGCTCTTGGAAGAAGTAGGGGAGCTCCAAGACCGCTTAGAAGCTCATGACTTTTATATTCTTGATAGCAAGATTGATGAGGTAGCCAGAGCTTTGGGAGTGGCCGCTTACGGGATGGATACAGATGTGTCTGAACTTAGTGGTGGACAACGAACAAAAGTGCTACTAGCAAAACTCTTATTGGAAAAACCAGATATCCTCTTGCTGGATGAACCGACCAACTATTTGGACAGCGAACACATTGAGTGGCTCAAGAGATATTTACAGGACTATGAAAATGCCTTTATCCTCATCTCACATGACATTCCATTTTTAAACAGTGTTGTCAATTTGATTTATCATGTGGATAATTTCCAATTGAATCGTTATGTGGGGGATTATGAGCAGTTCCAAGAAGTTTATGCCATGAAACGCTCACAATTAGAAGCGGCCTACAACCGCCAACAAAAGGAAATTGCTGATTTAAAGGACTTTGTTAATCGAAATAAGGCTAGAGTTGCAACACGAAACATGGCCATGTCAAGGCAGAAAAAACTAGATAAGATGGATATGATTGAATTAAGCAGTGAAAAACCAAAACCTAGCTTCGGCTTCAAAGTTTCACGTGCTCCGGGAAGATATATTTTCCAAGCTGAGGACCTGGTTATCGGGTATGACAATCCCTTGACCAAGGCTGTTAACCTTGAAATGGAACGCAATCAAAAAATTGCTATCGTAGGGGCTAACGGAATTGGGAAAACAACCCTCTTGAAAAGCCTTTTAGGTCTAATCGATGCGCTTGACGGGCAAGTAGTTCGTGGTGATTATCTAGATATTGGTTATTTTGAACAAGAATCTCCAGCTGGTAACCGCAAGTCTGCTTTAGAAGAGGTTTGGGATACCTTTCCATCTATGACACAAGCAGAAGTTAGGGCGGCATTGGCAAGATGTGGCCTGACGACCAAGCATATTGAGTCTCAAATTCAAGTTCTATCTGGTGGAGAACAAGCCAAGGTTCGTCTGTGCAAATTGATGAATGAGGAGTCAAATGTCTTAATCCTTGATGAACCAACCAATCATTTGGACGTAGATGCTAAGGACGAATTAAAACGTGCCTTGACAGAATACAAGGGAAGTATCCTAATGGTCTGCCATGAACCAGAATTTTATGAGGGATTGGTGACGGATATTTGGGATTTCTCAACCTTACAATAATTACTAGCAAACTGTTCTAACAGATGATGAAAAACTGTTTCACTTTATGGAAATGTCATTATTTTCATAAAGTGTTTTTTTATTGTCTATTATTGAATTTGCTAATAGTTTACCTAGAGAAAGACTGTTTTTTTTTAGATAAATGGTGTATCATAGTTATGTAATCTAAATTTGGAGGGATATCAGTGGAACTATTTGAAGGACTATCAAAAAAAATTAGCGGTAAAAAGATTAGAATTGTATTTCCAGAAGGAACAGAGCCTCGTATTTTGGGAGCTGCGGTAAGATTATTAGCTGAAGACTTATGCCAACCTATTCTATTAGGGAATGTAAAGGAAATTAAAGAAGCTGCCAAAAGTCGTGGGTTTAATCTACATGACATCACAATCATTGACCCTAATGACTACGATGCGTTCGATCAAATGGTGGAAAGTTTTGTAGAACGCCGTAAGGGTAAGGCTACCAAAGAGCAAGCTCAAACCTTATTACGTGAGGAAACCTATTTTGGAACTATGCTAGTCTATATGGGCTTAGCAGATGGCTTAGTATCTGGTGCTGTTCACTCTACAGGAGATACAGTTCGTCCTGCTTTACAAATTATTAAAACCAAACCAGGTGTTTCTCGTACAAGTGGTGCTTTCATCATGATTCACAACAACATGCGTGAAAAATACCTCTTCTCTGACTGTGCGATCAATGTGAATCCAAATGCACAAGAATTAGCTGAAATTGCTGTAGAATCTGCTAAAACTGCTGAGATGTTTGGTATTGAACCAAATGTAGCTATGTTAAGTTTCTCTACAAAAGGTTCAGCAGCTTCTCCAGAAGTAGATAAGGTTGTTGAAGCAACACGTATTGCACAAGAATTAGCTCCCCAATACAATATTGACGGAGAATTGCAATTTGATGCTGCCTTTGTTCCAGCAGTGGCCAAACAAAAATCTCCTGAATCAAAGGTAGCTGGTCGAGCAACTGTCTTTGTTTTCCCAGAAATTCAATCAGGGAACATTGGCTATAAGATTGCACAACGGTTTGGTGGTTTTGAAGCTATTGGACCAATCTTACAAGGCTTGAACAAACCAATCTCTGACCTATCTCGCGGAAGTAACGAAGAAGATGTCTACAAATTGGCTATCATTACTGCGAATCAAGTCTTAATCGGGTAAGAAATGGGATTAGGTAAAAAGTTCGTAAAGAATGCTATCTATTTCTAAATCACAAAAGAGTTCCCGAGAAATATATCAGAAATCGAAACAGTGGCACCGCTGTGAGACCAAGGCTCACAGCGGTGCCACCATTTTAATTTCTGACAGCCTATTTTGAGGCTTGTTTGTGTCTTGAAACATATTTTATTTAGTAAGGATTTTTCCTCCAGCCCGAATACATTAAGCAAAATAGTTTGTTGATCTTAGCTAATTTTCTATTAACAAGAGCAGACTAATGTATTTTTTGTCTACACATATTTAGGACGTTTGCTTTATCTAAGCAGTTCTCTTATAATTATATCAAAGAAATTTCATTAAATTCACATTTTTCCTTGCTTGCAATAAATACGTATGGTAGGATTTTAGAATGTAACTAGTAATTAAGAAAAAAGAAATGAGGTATAAAAATGAGAAAAAGTAAAAACTTAGTAGTCTTATTGTCACTCCTTGCGGCTGTTTTCTTAGTTGCTTGCGGGAATTCTAGTTCACCAAGTGGGGAGAATTCAGACACATTCACAATTGGTATGGAAGCGGGATACCCGCCTTTCAACTGGTCACAATCCACAGATGCTAATGGTGCTGTTCCAATTGAAGGAACCAGTGAGTATGCTGGTGGTTATGACGTAGAAATTGCGAAAAAAGTCGCAGCTTCTCTAGGTAAAAAATTAGTCATCGTTAAAACGGAATGGGATGGCTTAACACCGGCCCTACTATCAGGCAAGATTGATGGTATTATTGCTGGGATGAGCCCAACTGCAGAACGAAAACAAACTATTGATTTTTCTGCTCCGTATTACCAATCTCAATTGGTTATGATTGTTAAAAAAGGCAGCAAATATGAAAATGCAACTAGCCTGGCTGATTTTTCAGGGGCTAAAGTGACAGGTCAGTTGAATACATTCCATTATAGTGTGATTGACCAAATCCCTGATGTAGAAAAACAACCAGCTATGGATAACTTCCCTGCTATGCGTGTAGCCTTACAAGCAGGTACGATTGATGCCTATGTTTCTGAGAAGCCTGAAGGAGAAAGTGCACATGCAGCTGACCCTAACTATGTCATGGTTGAATTGACAAATGGTTTCCAAACCAGTGCAGAGGATACAGATATTGCAATCGGTCTAAAGAAAGATAGTCCATTAACAGAAAAAGTTAACGAAGCTCTAGCGAAAATTTCTGATGAAGAACGATTACAATTAATGACAGATGCAGTGAAAAATCAACCTGCAGCTCAGTAGAAAGATGATGGTGTATTAATGAGTTTAGAATGGATAATTAAAATCATACAAGAAAATTGGCAAATGTTTTTAGAAGGGGCTTGGATTACGCTTTACATTTCCGTTATCGGTACCCTGATTGGAACGGGAATTGGACTTCTAATAGGAATGATTAAAACTATTCCCATGCCTGAACAAACATGGAAACGCCGCTTCTTGAAAACAGTTAATTTCTTATTATCCTGTTATACAGAGTTTTTCAGAGGAACACCGATGATTGTGCAAGCCATGGTTATCTATTACGGGTCCGCAATGGCATTTGGTATTGACATGAATCGTACTTTTGCAGCCATTTTTATCATCTCTATTAACACTGGTGCCTATATGGCAGAAATTGTTCGTGGAGGTATTTTGTCCATTGATAAAGGACAATTTGAAGCTGCCCAAGCAATTGGTATGACCCATACACAAACTATGTTAAATGTCATTTTTCCTCAAGTTATTCGAAATATATTACCAGCTACAGGAAACGAATTTGTTATCAATATTAAAGATACGTCTGTATTGAACGTTATTTCAGTTTCTGAATTGTACTTTGCGACAAAAACGGTGGCCGGAACGAACTTTAGGTACTTTGAGACCTTCTTTGTCACCCTAATCATCTACTTTATCATGACCTTTACCATTACCAGAATCCTACGCCGTTTAGAAAGTCATTTGGATGGCCCAGATAGCTATGATCTGATAAAATCGGATCCTATGGGGTCAAATTCCATGGCTAATGTACAAAAGACTGTTGCGAAAAGGATAGGTGGTTGAGATGACTAATATTTTAGAGATTCGTAACTTGAGCAAATGGTTTGGGAAAAATGAAGTACTAAAAGATATTTCTTTTACAGTTAAAAGTGGTGAGGTAGTGACCATTATTGGGTCATCAGGCTCAGGAAAATCAACTCTCCTACGCTGTATTAATTTGTTAGAAAAGCCAACTAGTGGCGATATTTTTTACCGAGGCGAAAACATTCTTGGTGAAAAACAAAATATTTATGATTACCGTAGCCATTTAGGTATGGTTTTCCAACAGTTTAATCTCTTCAACAACTTGAATGTTTTAGAAAATTGTACGGTTGGCCCAGTTAAAGTCTTGAAAAAATCCAAAGATAGCGCTGAGAAGTTAGCCAAGGAATATTTGGAGACAGTTGGAATGGCTTCCTACATTAATGCCAAGCCAAAGCAATTGTCCGGTGGTCAGAAACAACGTGTGGCAATCGCTCGTGCTTTAACTATGCAACCAGATGTATTGCTGTTCGATGAACCGACTTCAGCACTTGACCCAGAGATGGTAGGTGAAGTCTTGGAGACAATGAAAAAACTAGCTAAGTCAGGCTTGACCATGGTTGTGGTAACTCATGAGATGGAATTTGCCAGAGAAGTTAGTGACCGAGTTATCTTCATGGACAAAGGATTGATTGCCGAGGAAGGCACACCAGAAGTTATTTTTAATGATCCAAAAGAAGAACGAACCAAAGAATTCCTAATGCGAATTTTGAATTAGATGGTATAATAGTGAGTAGTCCTTAATCGGGCACTCACTATTTTTTATAAAAAAATTTACGATGAGGTGATGACTTGAAAATAGCTTATCAGGGAATACCAGGAGCCTATAGTGAAGAGGCAACCAATCGATATATAGAAGGCTTAGAAAGAGAGTCGGCATCCTTAACCATAGTTGGCTATTCGACCTTTAAGCATTTAGTGGACGACTTGTTAAATGGTAGTGTCGACCAGATTGTGATACCAGTTGAAAATTCTACAACTGGGATTATTGCTCGCACCATGGACTTGTTCCGACATCAGGATGTTTTTGCTGTCAAAGAAATTTTTGTGCCGATTCGTCATACCTTATTGGGCATTCGAGGAAGTTCCATTGAACGGATTGGTAAAGTTTTATCCCATCCAGAAGCCCTCACCCAGTGCATTTCTTTTTTCGAGGAGCACCCTTGGATGGAAGCTGTTGCCTATGACGACACAGCTAATGCAGCTTTGTTTGTCAAAGACGAACAAGATCCAACTATAGCTGCGCTTGCCAGTGCACGTGCTGGTCAACTTTATCAACTAGAAGTCTTGCAAGAACATATTCAAACAGAAATGGATAATACAACACGGTTTTATGTTTTGGAAAAGGGACGACCT
The DNA here is from genome assembly GCF_024543085.1 of Granulicatella seriolae. Taxonomy (GTDB): domain Bacteria; phylum Bacillota; class Bacilli; order Lactobacillales; family Aerococcaceae; genus Granulicatella; species Granulicatella seriolae. Next base: position 91,916 of record NZ_JANHNZ010000002.1, on the reverse strand, counting down.
CAAAAAACTAGTGGCAATAAGTTGTCCTTTTATGTGGAAACCTCGCATGAACCAGGTTCCTTAACCAAACTTTTGCTACAATTTGAAAAGTTCGAGGCCAACCTTCTAAGTTTGAACGCTAGACCAATCGCTAATCAATCTTTTTCTTATGGATTCTTTATTGAAGCCAGCTTTGATGCTGAAAAAGATTCTGTAGCAGATTTGCTAGAACAATTAAACCAGTACGCCAAATACGTTCAGTTACTAGGTCAATTTCAAGCGGCCAGCTTGCCAAATGAGTAAGTTCAGTCAAAAAAGGAGCATACGTTTATGGATAAGATAAGCATTTTAATAGAAAATGAAGCTCAAACATTAGAATTGGCTGAAATACTTGCTGAACAGGCGTTTCCTGGAGCACTGTTTTTGTTAGAAGGGGAATTAGGGGCAGGCAAGACGACTTTTACTAAGGGCATCGCTAAAGGATTAGGGATCTCCAGAATAATCAAAAGTCCCACTTATACCTTAATTCGTGAGTATCAAGATGGTCGTTTGCCCTTGTATCATATGGATATGTATCGCCTAGAAGTGGCCGGCTCAGATGACTTAGGCTTAGAAGAATATATTTTAGGACAAGGCCTCACCGTGATTGAGTGGGCAAAGTTTATTGAGGACCAACTTCCTGAGGACTTTCTTCTTATCCAATTTCACAAATTGAACAGTGACGAAGCAGCAACAGATAAGTATTTGGAAGCTAGACGAATTGAGCTCTTTCCAAGTGGTTTAGCGTATCAAAAATGGTTAGATAATATACAGAATCAACTTCAAGTCACAAGCCAGAAGGAAGATGAAAGAGATGAGTAAAGAGAAGAATGAATCGGTCTCAATACATCTGGAAGAGGCGCAAGCCAAGGATGCTGAAAAGATTATTGACTTTACCAAGGAGATTGGTGGTCAAACGGATAACCTTACCTATGGAGCTGAAGGCGTAGATTTAACGGTTGAGCAAGAAGCTATGTTTTTAGAAAGTATGCAAGAAAGTGATAACCAAATCATGTTAGTAGCTTTTGATGGCGATAAGATTGTTGGTCTAGGCAACATTTCCGCTTCGCCTAGAGAACGGTTGATGCATGTGGGAGAGTTAGGTATTTCTGTACATAAGGATTACTGGGGTTTTGGTATTGGTAAATACCTTATGGATGAGCTACTTTATTGGGCTAAAGAGGGTAAAATCTTGCGGCGGATTGAATTGGATGTGCGGTTGGATAATGAGGTTGCCATCCACTTATACAAATCGTTTGGTTTTGAAATGGAAGGTACTTTAAAAGGAGTACTCTTTGATGGGAATAAGTATTGGGATGTTTATCGTATGGCTTTAATGATTTAAGAGGACTAGAAGATGAGATGTTTTTCTTTCTATACACGAGTCTCTAGCAACTGAATCATAAATGAAAACGATGGCACCGCCGTGAGCCTTGGTCTCACGACTTACCTACCTACGTAGCTGTAATCGGCTGAAGCCGAAACATCCACTGTGCGTCAGCTATGCTTTACACTGTCATTTTTGACTCAGCTGCTAGAGACTCTTTTATAGTTTTAAAAATATTGTTACTCAGAGTTCTTGTCTAGCTCTAAGAAAAAATGAACATTATTGAACTACAGTTTGAGAAAGGATGAGATGATGAAAATTGGTATTGTAGCTGCAATGGAAGAGGAGAAGCATTATTTATTGGAAAGGATGCATATTTCTGGTGAAGTTGAGATTGCTGGTTGGACTTTTGTTGCAGGTCAGTTAGCAGGCAAACGGGTCGTCTTAGTGCAATCTGGTATTGGTAAAGTTATGTCAGCTATTGCCACCACACTTTTAATCCACCATTTTAAAGTGGACTTTGTTATTAATACAGGGTCTGCAGGGGGATTGGGTAAGGGATTGAAAATTGGGGACGTAGTTATTGCCAATAATCTGGCTTACAGTGATGTAGATGTGACGGGGTTTAATTATGATTATGGACAATTGCCTGGTCTTCCAGCGAGATTTGAGACTAGTCATAAATTTTTAGATGGAGCTCTTGAAGCGGCTAAAGAAGTTGGACTTCAAGCACATGTTGGCTTAATCGTTTCAGCCGATGCCTTTATCCATACTGAAGCACCAAGACAGGCAATTCTAAGACATTTTCCAGATGTATTAGCCACAGAAATGGAAGGTGCAGCCATTGCACAAACCTGTTATACCTTTAAAGTTCCTTTCTTAGTCATTCGGGCGATCTCAGATATTCCTGAGAGTGGTGAGTCGGCAGTTAGTTTCGACCAATTTATCGTGACTGCAGGCAAAAAATCCGCACAAATGGTCTGCTTATACATTAAGCATATGTAGAGGTAGTACTGATGATAGATATAAAAGCCGGCATGTTTTTTATGGGAGATGCGTTTGAAGAAGGTTATTTGTTGGATAAAGAAGGACCTCAAGTTCCGGTCTTGATTCCGTCATTTTCTATGGCTGAGACACCAGTGACCAATCAGGAGTTTGCGACATTCATTGAGGAAACTGGCTATGTGACTGAAGCAGAGCAATTTGGTTGGAGCATGGTATTTCATTTGCTGGTGGAGGAAAAGGATAGAGGTCATTATTACAAAAATCCTGAGTTTCCTTGGTGGTTAATGGTTCCGGGAGCAAAATGGAATCAGCCAGAAGGTCCAGAATCAACTCTTGCTGGGCGAATGAATCATCCTGTTGTCCACGTCTCACGCAATGATGCCTTGGCCTATTGTGATTGGGCGGGGCTGCGTTTGCCTAGTGAAGCCGAGTGGGAATATGCAGCAAGGGCTGGCTCGGTGACACGTTATCCTTGGGGACAAGACCTAGTTGAAGGTGGGAGCTATCATGCCAATACTTGGCAAGGTGATTTTCCTAATGAAAATTCTTTGGCAGATGGCTATTTAGGTACAGCACCGGTAAAGGAATATGAGGCCAATGCTTTCGGGCTCTACCAAATGATTGGCAATGTCTGGGAATGGTGTTCAAACCCTGCTAAAATGGATTTGAGTGATTTCACGCATACCAATGGGAAAGTCTTATGGCAAAAATATAAAGTCTTTGACCAAGATGTTTATGCTATTCGAGGGGGTTCCTTCTTGTGCCATCATAGTTATTGCAATCGATACCGAGTAAGTGCACGAAACAAAAGTGTTGCAAACTCCAGCTCAAGTAATTGTGGCTTTAGATGTGTGAAGGATTTTTAAATGAAGAATGATTGGGGATGAGTGAGTCTCTAGCCCATCTGTTGGCAATAAAAGCGGTGGAACCATCGTGAGCCAAGTAGCTATCTACGTAATTGTAAAGAGGTTGGGCAAAAAGTCCATAATGACTCATGTTTATATTTAAATCACAAAAGAGTTTTGCGAAAATCTTATCAGAAATGAGAAAGGTGGCACCGCCGTGAGTCTAGGTCTCACTGGCTTAGCTGTCTACGTGGCTGTAAATCGGCTGAAGCCGAAACATCCACTGTGCGTCAGCTATGCTTTACACCGTCATTTCTGATAAGATTTTCGCAAAACTCTTTTGTTTGTATAGCAGCATGGACTTATTGCCCAGTCTCACTTGTTTTAATTTTTAGGAGTGTTTAGCAGATCTTTTCTTAAAGGAGCGAAGGACTTGGACAATGACTGGGTATAGTAGTCCAGCCACTACCCAGACAATCCAACTAGTTGTCCAGTCATTTGTTAGAAAACTATAACCTATATAGATAGCTGTAACAAAAGGCCAATAAATGATAGCCAGAGTTTCTTCGTTTATAGAAGATTTTTTGTTTTCGATGGAATAGTCGCCAACTTGCAGTAGTTTTTCGTAGCTTGTCCAGATGATGCCTGCTCGGATGAAGAGCATGACCCCGATTCCTAGGATGAGCAAAAGTAGGCTAAGCATAGATAGAATGAGAAATGAGTTTCCGTCATCCATCATGATTCCTATAAATAAAGGGAAGATAGCTACAATGCAGAGCACGGTTCCAATAATATTTAATTTTTGGTAAGTGGGTCTGAACGCTTCTTGTTTTGCTTTGACAATTCCTTCAACGCCATAGGTAAGTTCAACAATCTCACTTTCTAGAAAATTGAATTTTGAGCTTTTGAAGCCACTTGAGATAAATAGGATAACTGCCACCACAACTAAGGCAAGCATCAGCATCAAGCCCAATCCAACAGCCAGATTCTCACTGATATTCCATTGTTTTTCTTGGTTAGCTCCCAGTAAAAGGAATAAGCCAATTGGAGAGAGAATGCTAAGATAGGTTGCTAGGGCTATCTGTTTGGAAGTTTCCTCTTTGATAGTCAGAAAGGTATTGGCTTCTTCAACGGATACTTTTCGAATGGGATTTTCTTCAAGAGAATGCTCATTACCATCATATTCTTCTAGGCTATCTTTTAATAAATAATCTGTAGAGACACCAAACAAGTGGGATAATTTGATAATTCTTTCCAAATCGGGGATGGATTGAGCTGCCTCCCATTTAGAAACTGCCTGCCGACTGACGTTCATTAATTCACCCAGTTCCTCTTGTGACCAACCGTTCTTCTTCCTAAGCTGTATTAATTTATCTGCGAATATCATAAGTCTTACCTCCTTCTTTTGATACTTTCATTATAGGAAACGAGGCGGTAGCATACTACCAACTGGGGCATTTCAATTCGTCAACTGGCAGTTGCATACGAGAATTAAAAAGAGTTTTTACTGATTGTGTTCAATTCTCCAGTATCTTTGGTAGGACTTAAAAGTAGGAGACCAGTTTCGCTAATAATAACTACCCTTGACTAGACATAGCAAAATAACGCCCTTCATTATCTTGAAAGTTACAAACGGATGTAGCTCCTTGCTGTTGTACTTCGCCAACAAAAAATCCATCAGCCAATAACTTTTGACGCAAAGCCTCAAAGTCATCAACTGTAAACATGATTGAAGGAGTTTCTAAGGAAACCATCGGAGATACAACTTTAATAAAGTCTATTTGAAAGAATTGCATGGAAAAACTTTGCCCATCAGAAATAACAATTGACTTCGTTTCACCAAGGTCAAAAGATTCTTTAAAACTAAAATCAAAATATTTCAGCCAAAACTCAGCACTTTCTTCTACATTGCTAACATATAACATCACACAGGTTTTCATGATTTGCCTCCTAAAGAGAAATAGTTTAAGATATTAAATTTAGTGTAGCATTATCTACAAACAATCGTCCACTTATAAAAACGCAATCCCTATAATTTACCAGCTATCCATAGAAGACTTTAGTAGTATGTGGTAAAATGATACAGACGAACGGGCAAGTGAATGGAGGAGACTCATGTTAAATATTGGAATAGTAGGATTAGGAAATATTGCTCAAAAAGCTTATTTGCCAGTAATGCGAGAAATTGAAGGGGTTAAATGGTACCCTTGTTCACGGAATAAGGAAAACTTAAAGAAAGTCACCAGTCTATTCGGTCGAGCTGTTCCTTGCGAAACCATTGAGGAACTCTTACAATTCCCACTAGATGGTGTATTTGTCCATGTCGCAACTGCTGCCCATGCTGGAATTGTCAAACAGATTCTGGAAGCAGGTATTCCAGTTTACGTAGACAAACCTATTACAGCTGACTATGAACAAACGGAAGCCCTTTACCGAATTGCCAAAGCCAACAATACTTTTTTGATGGCAGGTTTTAATCGCAGATTTGCGCCAAAGGTTCAGGAAATGAAAAAAATTCCTGATAAGAAACGTATTCTTGTTGAAAAGAATGCGATTGACGAAGCAGCAGATATGCATTTTAAGCTGTATGATCTCTTTATCCATCCTTTAGATACAGCCCTTTACCTAATGGACGGTCGACCTGTCAAAGGGTCATTTTATTATAAGAAAGATAGAGAGCAGTTAGAACAAGTGACTGTTTATTTAGAATCTTTGCAAGAAGTGGCCATTGCGTCTATGAATGTAACTTCCGGTGCTCGCCGGGAAATCATCGAGGTTCAGTCAACAGGTGGGACGTATTCGTTACAAGATTTGTCAGAACTGACTATTTATCAAGGCCCAGACCGAATTGAGGACCGTTTTGGCTCTTGGGAAACAACGCTCTATAAACGAGGTTTTGTTACGATTGTTCAAGCTTTTTTAAGTGCTATTCAAACGGGTGGAGAAAATCCGGTATCCCCCTATTCTAGTTTGCTTAGCCATTTAATCTGCAATCGCATTGACACAGCTAAAGCTAGTGAGGGCTTCTTGTCCTTTACTTTGCCAGAAGAATTTTTAGAATAGAATGGAGTTTTTATGTATACATCGAAATTTGTTGAAACTTTTCCAGAAACCAAGGTCTATTTTGACCGCTCACTTTCTGCTTTCACCTATACACAAACAGGTGGACCAGCGGAACTCTTAATCTTTCCCAAAAGAAAATTAGAAGCCGCGTCCATTCTTGAGTGGCTGAAAGAACAAGAAATACCTGTAACCATCCTAGGGAATGCATCCAATGTCATTATCCGTGATGGAGGTATTCGTGGTGCCGTCATTATGCTCAATGAGATGACCGATATTCATGTCGAGAAGAATCGTATTTTCGTGGATGGCGGTGTTGCTTTAATTCACACATCCCAAGTGGCAAGAGACCACCATTTGACTGGATTGGAATTTGCTTGTGGAATTCCTGGCAGTGTGGGCGGAGCTGTCTACATGAACGCTGGTGCTTACGGTGGTGAAGTGGAAGAAGTAATTGAATATGTTGAGGTGATTACACCAGAGGGCGAGTTTAAACGCTATTACCGCTCAGACTTGGATTTTTCCTATCGCCATAGTCGGATTCAAGAATCCGGTGATCTAGTCATAGAAGTCTGCTTTAACTTGAGATTTGGTAATATTGATGACATTCAAAGCCGCATGGATGAGCTCACTCAGTTACGTGTGTCTAAGCAGCCTTTGGAATACCCATCCTGTGGTTCTGTCTTCAAACGTCCAGAGGGGTATTTCACTGGCAAATTAATTCAAGACGCTGGTATACAAGGCAAACAAATTGGTGGAGCACAAATCTCCATGAAACATGCAGGATTTATTGTCAATATTGATAAAGCCAGTGCTACGGATTATATAGACCTGATTGCCTTTATCCAAAAGACCATCTTTGATTTATATGGGGTAAGATTAGAACCAGAAGTTAGGATAATTGGTGAAGAAATCTAGGTGAAAAGCATGACTGGAATCTTGCAAAACCATGAAAACATGGTAAAATCATCTCATAGATTAAAAAACAGTGAGATTGTGAAGAGACAAATTGATTTTTGCAATCCACATGAACAGGAGTGAGCCAATGGTTGACAAGCATGCCTTGATTTTACAAACAGATTTTGGTTTAGTGGATGGAGCTGTTAGTGCCATGTATGGTGTGGCAGCACAGGTTGATCCTGACTTACGTGTTAGAGATTTGACTCATGATATTCCGCCTTATGATATTTGGGCAGCGTCTTATCGTTTGGTTCAGACAGTGCCTTATTGGCCTAAGAAATCTGTCTTTGTCTCTGTAGTAGATCCAGGTGTGGGCTCTGACCGAAGAAGTATTGCTGCAAAAACTAGGTCTGGGCAATATGTGATAACGCCGGATAATGGTTCCTTGAGTCACCTTGCTCATAGTGAGGGCTTAGCAGAAGTTCGCTTGATTGACGAAGTGACTAGCCGTTTACCTCATTCGGAAGAGAGCCATACTTTCCACGGCAGAGATATTTACGCCTATAACGGAGCACGACTAGCTTCAGGTGAAATTTCCTTTGAAGATCTTGGTGCACTGATTGATGAAAGCTCCATTGTTAAATTACCTATAACGGATGCCTACTTAGACGGAAAGGTTTTAGTTGGCAGCATTGATATTTTAGATGTTCGTTTTGGTTCTTTATGGACCAACATCCCTCTGCAAATGGTACGCCAATTAGGTATTGCTGATGGAGATAATGTTCAAGTTTCCATTTACCATTTGGAAAAGAAGGTCTATCAAAATATTATGATTTATGCACGTTCCTTTGCGGATGTAAATGTTGGGGAGCCTTTGGTTTATGTTAATTCGTTGGTTAACTTAGCCGTAGCCGTCAACCAAGATTCATTTTCTAATCTCTACCATATCGGAACAGGAATTGATTGGAAAATTGAAGTACGTAAAGCTCCAAAAATCATTTTTGAATAAAAGGGGAATAGGAATGAAAAATAATTCGGTAAGAAATGTTGTAGCAGTGGGAATTGGTTCTGCTATTGTAATGATTTTAATGCGTTTTGCAGTTATTCCAACAGGGATACCTAATACAAATATTCAAACGGCTTATGGTTTCCTAGCTTTGTTTGCGGGAATCTTTGGGCCTATACCAGCTATGTTGACGGGCTTAATTGGTCATTTTTTAAACGACACTATGCAATATGGTTCTGCTTGGTTGAGCTGGGTCTTCTGTTCAGGATGCCTAGGCTTAGCTCTTGGCTTTACCATTGATAAAAAAGCTTTAAGTGAAGGCAAGTTTGGTTTGAAAGAAACCGTTCGCTTCAATATTGTTCAAGTAGTAGCCAATCTCATTATCTGGGGCATGCTAGCTCCTGCCTTGGATGTGTTTATTTATAGCGAACCAGCCTCAAAAGTGTTCACTCAAGGTTGGGTAGCTGGGATTAGCAATGCTGTATCAGTTGGTCTAATTGGAACCTTGCTATTAAAGGCTTATACCAAAACACAGGTACAGTCTGGTTCCTTGAAGAAAGATGCTTAAGACAGTAGGAAAGGATATCTTTTTAGGGTATTCTTTCTTTTTTATACTAAATCTAGGAGGGAGATAATGGATAAGGCTCCTATTATTACATTTGATGATTTTTCATTTCGGTATACGTCACAAGCCGAACCTACGTTAAAAAATATTTCTCTCTCCATCTACCCCGGGGAGAAAGTCTTGATTCTGGGACCAAGTGGCTCAGGGAAGTCTACTTTTGCTCATGCCATTAATGGACTTATTCCCCATGCTTATCCAGGTGAAATTAGCGGAAGTGTTGTGGTTGATGGCAAACAGGTGGAAAGTTCTTCTATTTTTGAACTATCTTATTCTACTGGAACGGTTTTACAAGATACGGATCACCAGTTTGTAGGCTTATCTGTGGCAGAAGACCTAGCTTTTTCCATGGAAAATGGACAGATAGCTCTGCCAGAAATGCAAAGCAGAGTCCATAAATGGGCTGAAAAAGTACATGTACAAGACCATTTAACAGCTTCACCCTACCATTTATCTGGAGGGCAAAAACAGCGAGTGTCAATGGGGGGAGTTTTAATTGATGAGGGCAGTATTCTCTTGTTTGATGAACCCTTAGCCAATCTAGACCCTCGTTCTGGGCAAGAATCAATAGAATTAATTGATGACTTGCATCGCCAAACCAAAGCAACAGTTTTAATTATTGAACACCGTTTAGAAGATGTGCTTGTTGCACCAGTTGATCGGGTTTTAGTCTTCTCTGAAGGACGTGTGATTGCTGATAGCAAACCGGAAGAATTATTGCGTGATGGTTTGCTGCCTGACTTAGGGATTCGCCAACCTCTTTATATCTCTGCTATGGAATATGCAGGTGTTGATTTGGAAAGTGTTGAACATTTGGACAGTTTAAAAAAAGTGGGTGGACCTTATCTAAAAGAGCAAATGCAGGCATGGCAATCAACTTTACCCCAAGTAAGACAAGGGCATTTTATTGAACCACTCTTAGAGATAGAGGACCTAAACTTTTCCTACAGCAAAACAGGCAAGCAAATCTTAAAAGATATCCCTCTAACCCTTCATAAGGGAGAGATGATAAGTATCGTCGGGCAAAATGGTGCCGGTAAATCCACTCTTTCTAAAGTTATCTGTGGCTTTGAAAAAGAAAACAGTGGTCATCTGATATGGGAAGGACAAGACTTTTCCAAGCTTTCTATTAAAGAAAGGGCTGATCATATCGGCTATGTCATGCAAAACCCTAATGAAATGATTACTCAGCACCTAATCTTTGATGAGATTGCTCTAGGCTTGCGTTATCGAGGTGTCCCAGAACAAGAAATCGAAGAACGTGTTCATGCCATTTTAAAAATCTGTGGGCTTTATCCGTTTCGCACTTGGCCAATTAAGGCACTGAGTTATGGGCAGAAAAAACGGGTGACCATTGCTTCTATCCTCGTTTTAAATCCACAAATTATTATCCTGGACGAACCAACTGCTGGGCAGGATTTTGCTCATTACCGTGAAATGATGGAGTTTCTGAAGCGAATCAATGAAAGTGGCATTACCGTTGTGATGATTACGCACGATATGCATCTCATGTTGGAGTATACCAATCGAACGTTAGTCATGACGGATGGGCAAATTATTGCAGATACTAGTCCAGTTAAGGTACTGACAAATCTGTCCTTGATTGAGCAAGCATCTCTAAAAGTAACCAGTCTCTTTGAATTTGCCCAAAGACTTGGCTTGAGTGATCCAGTTGAATTTACTGAAAAATTTATTGCTTTTGATCGTGAGGTGAACCGTTCATGAGCCAACACGTCTTAGGATATGTGGAAAAAGATACACCCATTCATAGACTCCATGCGACTTGCAAACTAATCTATTTTTTAGTCATAACGACAGTGGTTATGCTGACCTATGACACGAGATTATTGTTAGCCATTACTATCTCTTCTCTTTTTATTTTGTATTTAGCAGATATTCATTATAGAGAGATTTCCTTTATTTTGAAATTCATTGCCTTTTTTACCTTACTAAACTTAATCGCCGTTTATATTTTTGAGCCTGAGTATGGTGTTGCCTTATACGGTAGCCGCTGGGTTATCGCTGAGGGGTGGGGGCGTTACAGTATCACTTGGCAGCAAATTTTTTATGAGAGCAATCTACTCTTGAAATATTTGGCTACGGTGCCGATTGCGATTGTTTTTATTATGACAACCAACCCAAGTCAATTTGCTTCTAGTCTGAATCATATTGGTTTGTCCTATCGAATTTCTTATTCTGTTGCCTTGACCTTGCGTTATATTCCTGACATTCAGTCCCAATTTCGAACAATTCGACAAGCTCAAGAAGCAAGAGGACTTGATCTGTCTCGAAAAGCTAAATTAAAGGATCGGATAATGGGAACAGTGGGCTTAATTATGCCGCTAGTTCTAACTAGTCTGGAAAACATAGATACCATTAGTCATGCTATGGAGTTGCGGCGCTTTGGACAAGGTAAGAAACGAACTTGGTATGTTCAAGCACCCTTTAAGCGGGTGGATGTTGGGATCTTGGTTCTTGCGGGGGCTTGGATTCTGGCTTTAATCCTTTGTTATGTGGCCAATCAAGGTCGCTTTTATAATCCTTTTATGTAAAAAATTTAAAATGAAGAATGAGGAGTGGAAAACATGCGTGCAATTATATCAGTAACTGGTAAGAACCATCCGGGAATTGTAGCGGCTGTCTCAACGGCGCTTAGTGACTTGAATGTGGATATTATGGACATTTCCCAAACCATCATGGAAGACTTTTTTACGATGATTTTGTTAGGAAATCTGGCTACTTCTGAGCAACCTTTGGGTAAGATTATTGAGGTTATGAATGAAGTTGGTGTAAAGCAAGCTGTCACCATTCGTGTACAATCAGAAGAAATTTTTGCTGCAATGCATACCCTATAGAGGAGGTTGGTCATGGAGAGAACGGAGAATATATTAGAAACGATCAAGATGATTGCCGAAGAAAATTTAGACATTCGTACCATTACCATGGGGATTTCACTCTTGGACTGCATTGATGCCGATGGAGAAAAGGCACGTAAGAAGATTTATGAAAAAATTACAACTAAGGCCAAGGATTTAGTGGCGGTTGCTCAAGAGATTGAAGAACGATTGGGGATCCCTATCGTCAATAAGCGGGTTACTGTGACACCAATTTCTGTCGTTGCAGGCGCGTCAAACGATGAGGACTATGTCGCTTATGCTGAAACCTTAGATAGAGCTGCTGAAGTTCTAGGGATTGATTTTATCGGTGGCTTTTCTGCTTTAGTGGAAAAGGGCTATACCAAAGGGGATGAGCGACTGATTGCGTCCATTCCACAAGCCTTGAGCCAAACCAATAAGGTCTGTGCTTCAGTCAATGTCGGTTCTACCAAGGCTGGACTTAATATGGATGCTGTTGCCCAAATGGGACGAGTTATCCGTCAAACAGCAGAACTAACAGCTGACTCACATGGTTTCGGTTGTGCAAAATTGGTTGTCTTTGCCAATGCGGTTAGCGATAACCCATTTATGGCAGGTGGTTTCCATGGCGTTGAAGAAGCTGACTGTGTGATCCATGTTGGGATTAGTGGCCCAGGTGTCGTCAAACGAGCGCTGGAAAAAGTTAAGGGTCAACCATTTGATGTTGTTGCAGAAACTATTAAAAAATCAGCCTTCAAGATTACTAGAATGGGGCAATTGGTTGGAAATTTGGCCTCTGAAAGGTTAGGGGTGCCATTTGGTATTGTGGATCTAGCCTTGGCACCGACTCCAGCAGTGGGGGATTCTGTTGCTTATATTCTGCAAGAAATTGGTTTAGAACGAGTGGGTGGTCATGGAACTACTGCTGCCTTGGCAGTTCTCAATGATGCAGTCAAAAAAGGTGGGCTTATGGCCTGTAGCCATGTGGGTGGACTTTCTGGTTCATTTATTCCTGTATCGGAAGATATTGGTATGATTGAGGCTGTTAATGAGGGAACGATCACGATTGACAAACTGGAGGCCATGACGGCGATTTGTTCAGTTGGTCTGGATATGGTGGCTGTGCCCGGTCAAACTTCTGCCAATCAAATTGCAGGAATGATTGCTGATGAATCGGCTATCGGTATCATGAACCACAAAACGACGGCTGTCAGAATTATTCCAGCAATCGGACTGGATGTCGGCGATACGGTAGAATTTGGTGGACTACTAGGAAGAGCTCCTATTATAGCTGTCAGCAATGTCGACAATCATTGGTTAGTGGAACGTGGCGGTAGAATTCCGGCACCTTTGCATTCTTTCAAAAACTAAGGAGCAGTCAATGAAAGATAATAATAGCACCCAAGAATTTTTATCCATCTTATCAAAGCCGGCCAGAAGAGCCTTCGAGGCAAATGGCATTACATCACTAGAGATTTTAGAAAAGTGGACAAAAAAAGAAATTGCAGCTCTTCATGGAGTGGGGCCAAAAACCTTTCGCATGCTGGAAGAAAAAGGAATTTTTGTTAAAGATTAATGACTGTTACAAAAATTACGAATAATTGAATAGGCAAATCATCAACGATATCTTGTGCTCGAAATAATAATTGAGCACAAGATATTGATTTTTTTTGTATTTTTTTCAGATGGATAGATTGAATAAACCATTCTGGATTGTTATAATAGTCGGAGTGGTAAATGAAAAGGAGTGTTAGCATTCATGAAAGTTGTTTATATGTCATTAACAGGCCAAACAAGAAAGTTTGTCAAAAAATTAGGGATGGATGCCTTAGAAATTGTCCCAGACAATGCCTTTCAATCCATTCAAGAGCCATATATTATTATTGCTCCAACCTATGACATAGAAGCTACTGAAATCTTGAATGATTTCATTGAGACAGCTGAAAACAAAAGTTGGTTAAGGGGGGTAGCAGGCGGAGGAAATCGTAATTTTAATACCCTTTTCTGCTTCACAGCTAAAGACCTAGCTCAAGATTATCAAGTCCCTTTGTTACACTGCTTTGAGTTCCAAGGAACTGACCAAGATGTCAATAAATTAAAGGAAAAGGTGAGAGAAATTGGATAGCCCAAAATTAGTCAATAAAGTCCAAGATGTAACATACTTTGAGTTAAATAATGAGTTGAACCGTCCCGTAGATGGTAAAATACCTTTGCATAAAGACCGTGAAGCTGTTCGCGCTTTTTTCTTAGAACACGTCAATCCCAATACGGTGTTTTTTTATACCCTAGATGAAAAACTAGACTACCTCATCGAGCATGATTTTATTGAAGAAGAATTTCTTGCAAAATACAATCGTGAATTCGTTAAAGATTTGATGCAAACAACTTATAAGAAAAAATTCCGTTTTCGTTCTTTTATGTCTGCCTTCAAATTCTACAAACAGTACGCTCTTAAAACCAATGATGGCCAGCGCTATTTAGAACGTTTTGAGGATCGTATCGTTTTTAACGCTCTATTTTTAGCAGATGGCGATGAGCAATTAGCCAGAGATTTGGCAGAAGAAATGATTCATCAGCGCTACCAACCGGCAACACCAACCTTCCTTAATGCAGGTAGAAAACGTCGTGGTGAATTGGTTTCCTGCTTCCTTATCCAAACAACTGATGATATGAACAGTATTGGTAGAACCATTAACTCAGCTCTCCAATTATCCCGTATCGGTGGCGGAGTGGGCGTTAGCTTGTCCAATATCCGTGCAGCCGGTGACCCAATCAAAAAGATTGAGAATGCCTCAAGTGGAGTTGTTCCAATCATGAAATTATTGGAAGATAGTTTCAGTTACTCTAACCAATTGGGGCAACGGAACGGAGCGGGAGCGGTCTACTTAAATGTTTTCCACCCAGATATTGTGTCTTTCTTGTCTACCAAAAAAGAAAATGCCGATGAAAAAATTCGGGTTAAAACATTGTCACTTGGCTTAGTAGTGCCGGATAAGTTCTACCATTTGATTAAAAATGATGACATGATGTACTTATTCAGTCCATACGATGTAGAACGAATCTATGGGGTGCCTTTCTCCTATGTGGATATCACTAAAGAATATGACAACATGGTCAACAATTCAGAAATCCGTAAATCAAAAATCCGAGCTCGTGACCTTGAAAATGAAATCAGTAAATTGCAACAAGAATCTGGCTATCCATACATTATTAATATCGACACAGCCAACCGCTCCAACCCAATCGATGGCAAGATTATCATGAGTAATCTATGTTCAGAAATCCTGCAAGTCCAAGAACCATCCCTTATTAACAATGCCCAAGAATACGAAGTGTTAGGAACTGACATCTCTTGTAATTTAGGCTCAACCAATATTGTTAATTTGATGAAATCACCTGATTTTGAGCGCTCTGTAGATGTGGCGGTTCGAGCGTTGACTTTTGTAACCGACCATTCCAGTATTGATGCTGTCCCAACCATTAAAAACGGGAATGCTAAGGCACACACTATTGGTTTAGGCGCTATGGGCTTGCATACCTTCTTTGCCCTCAACCAAATGGAATACGGTTCAGAGGAATCCATTGAAGTGACGGATTTGTATTTCCGTATGTTAAACTTCTACACCTTAAAATCAAGCAATAAGATTGCCAAAGAACGTGGTTTCAGCTTTGAAGGCTTTGAAAAATCAACCTATTACAGTGGTGAATATTTTGATACCTACATCGAAGAAGATTTCTCTATCATATCAGATAAGGTAGCCGCTATTTTTGCAGACCTACCTGTTCCAACAGCACAAGACTGGGCTGATTTGAAAGAGGCGGTTCGACAAGGTGGGCTTTACCACCAAAATCGTATGGCAATTGCCCCAACCGGCTCCATTTCCTATGTCAATGAAACCTCAGCGAGCTTGCACCCAATCACTCGTTTGATTGAAGAACGCCAAGAAAAGAAAACAGGTAAAACCTATTACCCAGCACCGTTCTTGTCGAATGAAACCTTGCCTTTTTACAAATCAGCTTACGATATTGATATGAGAAAAGTCATTGACGTGTATGCTGCGGCACAAAAACACATCGACCAAGGAATGAGCTTGACCCTCTTCATGCGTTCAGAAATCCCACAAGGCCTCTACGAATGGAAAAACGGACGCACAGACAAACTAACCACCCGTGACCTCAACATCCTACGCAACTACGCATGGAACAAAGGCATAAAATCCATCTACTACGTAAGAACCTTTACAGAAAACAACGAAGAAATAGGAAGCAACGCATGCGAATCATGCTCGATATAAAGAACAGAGCGTGAGGAGTAGCGCTTAGGGCTGTAGAAATTTAGGAAATTCCACGGAAGCCTTGAAAAGGCTGTAGGGAATTTATCTAATTTCATAAGCCCTGCAACTCCGAACGCGTTTAGAAAAGAGCGTGAGAGACGGCGTCTAGGGGTGACAGAAATTTAGGGAATTTTACTGAAGCCTTGCAAAGGCTGTAGAAGATTCATCTAAGACCGAACCCTGACACCTCGAACGCATCTCAGCACCACACAAATCAGCCCGAAAGGAGCACACCAATGACAAGCAATAATTACATCGCCATAAACTGGAACAGTATCGAAGACATGATTGACAAACTAACATGGGAAAAACTAACCGAACAATTTTGGCTAGACACACGGATTCCTCTGTCAAATGACCTAGACGATTGGAGAACCCTATCCGCCGTTGAACAAGATATGATTGGTAAAGTATTCGGAGGCCTAACCTTATTAGATACTCTTCAATCTCAAGATGGGGTTGAAGTCATTCGCGGGGACATTCGTAGCCAACATGAGGAAGCTGTCTTGAATAATATCCAGTTTATGGAATCTGTTCATGCTAAGAGTTACTCATCTATCTTTAGCACTTTAAACACCAAATCAGAAATTGAGGAAATCTTTGCTTGGACCAACTCCAACGAGCTCCTACAAAACAAGGCCAAGAAAATTAATGATATTTATGCTAATGGAACAGGCTTACAACGCAAAGCTGCTAGTGTAATGTTAGAATCTTTCCTTTTCTACTCAGGATTTTACGCACCCTTATGGTATCTAGGCAATAACAAATTAGCCAATGTCGCTGAAATTATTAAATTAATCTTACGTGACGAATCAGTTCACGGTACCTATATTGGCTACAAATTCCAAATTGGCTACAATCAATTGCCAGAAGACCAAAAAGAAGAGTTGAAAAACTGGGTTTTCCAAACCATTTATGAGCTTTATATGAATGAATCTAAGTTCACACAAGAAATCTATGACAAATTAGGCTGGACGGAAAAAGTGAAAGTCTTCATCCGTTACAATGCCAACAAGGCACTGCAAAATCTAGGTTTCGACCCCTTATTCCCAGATACAGCTGATGATGTGGACCCAATCGTTATGAACGGCATTTCGACTGGAACCAGCAATCATGATTTCTTCTCGCAAGTAGGAAATGGCTACCTCTTAGGGGCTGTTGAAGCCATGGAAGACCAAGATTATACCCAGTGGCTTTGATGAAAATGAAAGTTTCTGAATAAAATATTAAAAAATAATGAAATTTTAGTTGACAAATGTTTCAGAAGACTTTATGATAAGCCTAATCAAATAAACAGCGATGAAATGATAAGTAAACGAACGTGGATTGAACAAGAGAGCTCGGTTGGTGGGAAAGAGCACATGAAACCCGTTGAAAATGGTCAAGGAGCTCAGTAGTGATTAAGCTGCTGCGATTTGTACACGATAAGGTACAAAAGTATCTCACCATTCTATAGGAATGTGACGTACTTTCTGAGCATTGAATTGTGAAATTCATTGAAACTAGAGTGGTAACGCGAAGTCTTCGTCTCTAGCCTGAAAAGGCATGGGACGAAGGCTTTTTTTGTACAGTTTAGTCTCGTTTACCTCATCAAAACCATCGCATAAAAAAAGGAGAGAATGACACATGAATATCAAAAAAATAGTTAAATCATCGTTATTAGGATTAGCAGCAATCGCATTGGTGGCTTGTAACTCAAACACAGCCTCAGAGTCTTCAACCAGTGGTGCTGCAGGCGAATCATCCAGTAAAACAACAGAAACGATTACCGTTGTCGCTTCACCAGCACCCCATGCTGAAATTTTAGAAGCAGCAAAACCAATTTTGAAAGAACAAGGCTATGATTTACAAATCAATATCGTTAATGACTATGTAACGCCTAACCAAATCGTTGCTGCTGGAGACGCTGATGCCAACTATTTCCAACACACTCCATATCTTGATAAATTCAACCAAGAACATAACTTAGACTTGGTTTCAGTAGGAAATGTGCATATCGAACCAATGGCCATCTACTCTAAAAAGTATAAATCACTAGAAGAATTACCAGAAAATGCTGTTGTCTACGCATCTACCAATCCAGCAGAAGTTGGTCGTTTCTTAGGATTCTTTGTGAAAGTTGGCTTGATTACCTTGAAAGATGGCGTTGACCCAGTTCAAGCACAATTAACAGATATCGCTGAAAACAAGAAAAATATTCAAATCAAACCTGAAATTGCTCCAGAATTCTTAGTTCAAACCTACAACAATGATGAAGGTGACGCAGTTATCATCAACTCTAACTTTGCTATCGATGCAAAACTATCTCCAATCAGTGATTCCATCGCTTTGGAAGATTCAAAATCTCCATATGCAAACTTGGTTGCTGTGAAACCAGAAAACAAAGATGAAGCCAAAATCAAAGCCTTAATCGAAGTGCTTCATAGTGATGCCATCAAAACATTTATCAAAGACACTTACAAAGATGGTTCTGTAATTCCTGCAGAATAATCAGACAGACGTTAGACTAGAGAGCAAACGAGTAGGGTGATGAGCTTGCCTCAACCTACTCGTTTTTATCCTTTGATTACTGAATGGTCAAGCAGAATATGGTATAGTATTAGCAACGAAAGGAGGAGAATCCATGATTCAAATCGAAAATGTATCAAAAATTTACCAAACCAAACAAGGCATCGTTAAGGCGGTCGACCAAGTTTCCCTAACCATCGACAAAGGGGAAATCTATGGAATTATCGGTTTTTCAGGAGCTGGAAAAAGTACGTTTATCCGTCTCTTAAATGGTTTAGAAAGTGTCACTTCTGGTACCATTGCCATAGACGACCAAGTTATTACCTCCTTAAAACGTAAGGAACTCCTAAAAGCTCGTAAAAAAATCTCAATGATTTTCCAACATTTTAACCTCTTATGGTCTCGGACTGTTGAGGAAAATATTGCCTTTCCACTAGAAGTGGCTGGTGTAGCCAAAGAGGCTCGTCAAAAAAGAGTGGCTGAGCTAGTCCAACTGGTCGGCTTAAATGGTAGAGAGAAATCTTATCCCGCTCAATTATCTGGTGGGCAAAAGCAACGGGTAGGGATTGCAAGAGCATTGGCAAATGACCCAGATGTCCTGCTCTGCGATGAAGCAACTTCGGCACTAGACCCAAAAACAACAGAGGACATACTCAACCTCTTGTTGGATATCAATAAGAAATTAGGCTTAACCATTGTCATGATTACTCATGAAATGCATGTTGTCAGCAAAGTGTGTCATAAGGTTGCTGTTATGGAAGAGGGAAAAATTGTGGAGTCTGGTGAAGTTATTGACGTTTTCCGTAATCCTCAAAAAGAAATTACCAAGCAATTTGTAGGAGAAGACCGTGATGATCAAGACCTAAGTCAAGTCTTCGAGAAATTAGAAACCGTGCTAGAGACAGGTACTTTGGCACGTATTCAGTACTTTGGTGATGCGACAGCCCAAGGAACCTTAGCGGATACCATTCGCAAATTCGATGTCGGAATTTCCATTTTGCAAGGGAAAGTGAATGTGACGCAAGAAGGTCCAATTGGGAATTTGATTGTCTTTATTGAGGAAAATCCTGATAAGAGCCAAATTATCTTGGATGATTTAGCCAAGAGAGGCGTTAGTGTGGAGGTGTTGAAGCATGTCAACTAGTTCAGAATTTTTGGAACTACTGCAAAAGACGTTTTCTTTTGAGAATGTTGATTGGTCTGAAGTTCTCAAAGCGACCAATGAAACCCTCTATATGACTTTTGTATCGACTTTCTATGTTTTCATTCTAGGACTAATTCTGGGATTGTTTTTCTACTTAACCGATGATGGAAAAGCCTTAGCCAATAAGGTTGTTCACACACTTTTATCCATCTTTATCAACATCTTCCGCTCCATTCCATTTATCATCTTGATTGCTTTGTTGATACCATTTACCAAGAGTTTGATGGGGACAATGTTAGGTCCTCGTGGCGCTATTCCGACTTTGGTGATTAGTGCGGCGCCGTTCTATGCTAGGTTGGTTTCGATTGCTTTGACTGAGATTCCGACTGGGGTTGTTGAGGCGGCTGAGTCCATGGGGGCAAGCACCTTTCAAGTTATCCGTAAAGTTTTGATTCCAGAAGCGTTGCCGGCACTTATTTCGGGGATTACTGTGACGGCTATTGCCTTGATTGGGTCGACCGCGGTTGCTGGGGTTATCGGTGCTGGTGGTCTAGGGAACCTAGCTTATCTGATTGGGTTCACCAGAAACCGTCAAGATATCGTCTTGGTAGCCACTATCGCTATTCTAATTTTAGTCTTTATTATTCAATTCGTAGGCGACTTCCTGACCAAGTTGGTTGATAAACGCTCGTAAATGGGTTTATATATGAAAAAGTTTATCGAGAAATAAATTTGCTTTTAAATCATAAAATAGTTTCCCTGAAATCTATCAGAAATGGGAACGGTGGCACTGCCGTGAGCCGAGGTCTCACTGGCTTAGCTGTCTACGTGGCTGTAATCGGCTGAAGCCGAAACATCTACTGTGCGTCAGCTATGCTATACACCGTTATTTCGGATAGATTTCAGGGGAACTATTTTATTTGGGTATCATTTGGACTTTTCGCCCAGCCCCAAGGAGATAAAATCAACATGGAAAACCATTTCAAAAAATGATACACTTAGGTTATCGAAGGAGGATGGGTCATGAATCAAAAGCAAATGGTTGGAGAAAAAGCAGCAGAATTTGTTGAAGATGGGATGATAGTAGGCTTAGGGACGGGTTCCACGGCTTACTACTTTGTAGAAGCAGTAGGTAGAATGGTGGCTGAGGGCATGAAAATTGTCGGTGTTACCACCTCTAATGCGACTAAACTACAAGCAGAAAAACTTGGTATTCCTTTAAAAAGTGTAGATGAAGTAGACCATATTGACTTAACGGTTGATGGTGCAGACGAAGTTGCCCCAGATTTTTCTGGTATAAAAGGTGGCGGTGGAGCTCTTCTGTTTGAAAAAATCGTTGCTGAGAGATCTAATATGGTCATTTGGATTGTCGATGAATCAAAACTTGTTGATAAGTTAGGGGCATTTCCACTACCTGTCGAGGTTGTTACTTATGGTGCTGACCGACTTTTTGAAGATTTCCAAGAGTTTGACTATGAGCCAAGTTTCAGGTTAAACGATGATGGTAGCCGCTATCTAACTGATGGAGGGCACTATATCATTGATCTCCACATTTTTCCTATTGAGGATCCGGTCATTTTTGGACGCCAGCTGAAACTCCTAACAGGGGTGGTTGAGCACGGTCTTTTCACCAATCTAACCTCAAAAGTCTTGCTGGCCAGTCCACAAGGTGTCAAAGAATTACTTGCCTAAAGCATAGGTTAATAAAAAGCTTGGTTTGACTAAGCAGTAACTCTATTTTAATATTTATATAACAGAGTCTCCAGATAAGAGACAGAAATTATGGTGTCAAGCATAGCTGACCACTTGGATTTCTGACAAATTTATCTGGAGACTTGATTTTATTAAGCATCAAAGACCATTTTCCCACTTTTACTTCTTTTGTTTTAGTGATCATAGAGGTAGTTTGACTTTAATTGCCTATTTTGTATACAATTATGAGAAAATGTATTATTTCTGACCTACTAACGAGGAATAAACCACTTTTATTCCTCGTTAGAGGTCAATTATTAGACGGTTTTCTCATAAATCAGAGGTATTTGGCTATTTTTAGGTAAAATATAACCTATTAGCAAGCCAATTATGAGAAAATGTACTTTTTTGGCCTTCTAACGAGGAATAAACCACTTTTATTCCTCGCTAGAGGTCAATTATTAGACGGTTTTCTCATAAATCAGAGGTATTTGGCTATTTTTAGGCAAAATATAACCCGTTAGCAAGCCAATTATGAGAAAATGTATTATTTCTGTCCTTCTAACGAGGAATAAACCACTTTTATTCCTCGTTAGAGGGCATAATTTAGTCAGTTTTCTCATAATCCATTACTTTATGAGCCCTACTTTAAATCTCTGTTATATTTCTGATGGATTATGAGAAAAAGAATCCATATTAGATCATTTACTGGGAGTAGGGCATCTCTATTCCCAGTAAATGACTAGTTTTCGGCTCTTTTTCTCATAATCGTTCCTTTATTAGGCCTTTTAAAGACCAACCCCCTCCAAAAGGAAACGTATTATGAGAAAATCAATCTATTTATTGATATTTACTGGGACTAGATTAGGTCTACTCCCAGTAAATCAACGAATTCATCTTACTTTTCTCATAATACATAATAGAAATTGATTTTATTACTAGTAAAGCTGGATTATAGTATCGATTATGAGAAAAAGAATTCATATTAGCACATTTACTGGGAGTAGAGCATTTCTATTCCCAGTAAATAACTAGTTTTCAGCTCTTTTTCTCATAATTGCCTAAAAAGCTCACTTTTATAGCGGCAGAAATAGACTAGGTAAAGCTCAATTTTATTACAAGACAAAAGAGTTTACGAGACTTTTCTCGCAAACTCTTATGTGCTTTAACATATATTCTTTACGGACTTCTTGCCCAGTCTCAGACATAGTCACAGCAGTATTTTCATCATTTAACAAAAAGGTAATGAATAATACGTAGGATGTAGGACAGGAGTCCGATAACAAATAGAACACCGACCAGTGTGTGAAAAACCACCCCAACTTGAGACGTATTGACCCAGTTTTGCAGGAAGGCCAGCTGACTAAAGAGAATATAATAGATAAGACTGGCCCAGAAAAATAATGAAAATAAGCGACGTAACATGATATTCCTCCTTTAAAAAAGTAGTCCTTGTAAGATTAGACTAGAAATGGCAACCACTGCCCAAGTAATGGCACCTGTAGCAATGGGCTTCAGGCCAGCACTCAAAAATTGTTTGAAAGACACTTGATAACCGATACCGGCCAGTGCCATAGCCATCAACCATTGGGAAGCTGATTTGGCAAGTGGCAATAGATTAGTCGGAACTAAGCCTAGACTAGAAACCAAAGATGCCAACATGAAATAAATGATAAACCAAGGGATAATAGACCAAAAGGCAACCTTTTTGGCTGATTTACGACTGCTATAAAAACGGTAGAGCATCATAATGAAACAAGCCGGAACAATCATTAAAGCACGGGAAAGCTTGACAATCGTAGCAATATCTCCAGCAGCTGGGCTGTAAGTATAACCCGCTGCTACTACAGAAGAGGTGTCGTTAATGGCAGTTCCAGCCCACAAGCCAAAGTCGAAATCAGACATGCCCATAGCATGGCCCAGAAAAGGGAAAAGAAAAACAGCGATAATATTAAAGAGAAAGATAGTCGAAATAGACAAGGCGATCTCGTCATCGTCTGCTTCAATAATGGGAGAGGCCGCAGCAATCGCAGACCCACCACAAATAGCTGTCCCGAAACCAATCAAGGTTCGCAAATGACTAGATAAACCTAGCAAACGGCCGACCACATAGGCTGTCAAAAAAGCCAAAGTAATGGTCACCAAGGTAATGGAAAGGGAGTCAAGACCGGTAGCAGAAACCTGTTGAAAAGAAAGGGTAAAGCCTAGAAAAACAATCGAGTATTGCAGTGCTTTTTTAGCAGAAAAACGCATGCCAGGAGAAAAACTTTCAGGTAAGCCCACTGTATTTCGAACGATCATACCAATGACGATGGCGAAAACTGAACTACCTATTATTGGAAAGGCCGTCCCTAGTTGAATGGCAGCAAAAGCAATTAGAGCAGTCGCCAATAAGCCTAGCCCATTTATATGAAAAAATCTTAGAAATTGTGCCACAAAAAAACTCCTTATCAGATGACTTACTTGCTATTATAGCAAAGAATAAGGTCAAATGAGAAGGAGTTTTTATTTTGTAAAGGATTAGGAGCCAGAACGATTGGCGTAATACTTCCAGGGAATCTGACGAGCCCTAGCCCAGTCTTGAAGGTTTTGAGAGAGAATCATATCGGTTTTTCTAAGGTCAGAAATGGTAGAGACCCCTAAAAGTGACAGGATAGTCTTGAGCTGTTCTTGCCAACTCTTTACTTGAGCAATGGTTTCCTCAACGCCTTTGGACTGAATCAGATGCAAGAATTGCCCAGAAACACCAACCCCCTGAGCACCCATAGCCAGACTCTTTACCATATCCATAGGGGTTTTAATCCCACCTGAAGCTATAATAGTTGGACGGTCACACTCATTGATAGACATGGCTTCCAAGAGGGAAACCATGGTAGATTGGCCCCAATTTTCTAGATAGTCATAAGAAATCTGGCTCCGTCTAGAATTTTCAATGGCCGCAAAGTTGGTTCCGCCATTTCCAGCGACATCAACCACGCTAACACCAAGGCTAGCCAGCTCCTTCACGGTTTCACGGCTCATGCCAAAACCAACCTCTTTGACAAAAACAGGCACATCCAAGCCACTTACAATGCGTTCAATATTTTCTTGCCAGCTCGAAAAATCACGGTCTCCCTCTGGCATAATCATTTCTTGCGGTCGATTGAGGTGAATTTGTAAGGCATCAGCTTGTATCATATCGACAGCACGTTTGGCATTTTCTAAGCTATGGTGAGCCCCCAGATTGGCAAAAATCTTACCACTAGGATTTTCCTTCCTCATAATAGTAAAACTATCCGTAGTAGAAGCATCCTTGAGCGCAATGCTCAGACTCCCCGAAGCGATAGCCAAGCCAGTTTCGCGAGCCACGATGGCAAGATCCTGATTAATCTTGTAGGTCGCCTGACTTCCGCCAGTCATAGCACTAATAAAGAAAGGACTGGAAAAATCCATGCCGCCAAATGACGTTGCAATAGAAATATCATCCCAATCGACAGAGGAAAGGGAATGATGAACAAAACGAGTCTGCTCAAAATCACTAGCAGAAGCAGGACTATAAAGATGCGTAGCCAAAGCCACATGGTCATCCTTACGATTAGCCTGTCTCTCAGGAGTATCTTGTGGATTAGTCATTGGCAACCTCCTCAAGGTTTTTATTAAAAACAAGTCCGGAAAATGGTGCTGCCACTGAGAATGGCAATAACTGAATACCAGCAGCTTCCCACTCGTTAATGATAGCCTGACGAGCTTCTTCTTGATCAGACTGAATAAAACAGATACCACAATCGCCACCACCAGCTCCTGATGATTTGGCAACGGCTCCATGTTTTACAGCAATGTCACACAAATTTTTCAAAGTAGCTGTTTCAATTTCAATGTCCATATCTTGTGAAAATTGTAAAAGTAGACGGCGATTTTCTTGGATGCCAGCCTGAATCTCAGAGACATTTCCTTGTTCAAATGCAAGAATCATTTTCTCTAGACAGGTTTTACTGTCGGCTAGGAAGCCTTGATGCGCCTTAGTTTTTTCTTCATCTGATAGGCGCCCGTTCAATTGGTCCACCAAATCAGTCGTGGAGGCAGCAAAACGAGTCCAGCCAACCATCAACTCTAAGCCAGCAGGAAGTTCCAAGCGTTCAATTCTTAAGAGTGGCCAAGGGGTTTCTAGCAAGTCCAAGAGGTCCATTTCGTCAAGGGCTTGTCTTACCCAGTCACGGTCAAAACAAGTGTAGGCAATCCAGCCCCCAAAGGCAGAAGCTGCAATATCACCAAAAGAGCCATTACTTTTGACTTCCAAATGAACCAAAGAGGCTAATTTGTAGAGAAGCATTGGCGTGATATCGACTTGGTAAAAGGCTAGAAGTGCCTTGATAGTCGCTATAGTTACGGCGGCACTAGAGCCCAAACCATACTTAACCCCAGAATCGGAGTCATCTAAACAAGTCGAAACGGTCAAGTCATAGTAATGAAGCTCAGAAATCCCCAATTCAATTAAATAGTTTTCGGTAATACGAATAGCTTCAGTGATATAGGCATAAGGATTCTTACGCTTATCTACCACCAAACGATTATTCTTGCGTTGCCAAGGGACAGTAAGCCCTGAATTCTGAGTAGAATGAATGGTACCGCCATATTGATTCATTTTCAAATTGACTGTAATGGTTTGGTCAATGGCCAAAACAATAGCCGGGTAGCCAGACTCGACTACCGCATATTCCCCAGCAATATATAGTTTCCCAGGTGCTGATGCACTTGATTTCATATTCGTCATCCTTTTTTCTTTTCTATCTGATCTTATTTTCTAAAGTTAGCAAGTGATTCGTCCCATTGTTGTTCAGTTAATAGTTCTAAGCCATTACCTGGCAGAGAGGTTACCAACTTGTCTTTTGGAAATTCTTTGGACAATTCTTCTTTAATCGCCTCTAGATCACTAGCACGGCACAAAACCTTTACATTTGGTCCAGCATCCATAGTCATATAAGCTTGAAAGCCCTTGTCACGCAATTGACGGACGGCTTGCTGTGCTCTGACACTATCAGCTTCCCAATAGGAAATCGGTGGGAGAGCCCCTAACATAGTGGCGTGCATTTTCATACCATTGGACTCGGTAATCTGACCTACAGTTTGAAAGTCTTTGTCAGCAATGGCCTGTTTGATATTGTCTAAATCCTCCTTGGCACTAGTTACCCATGCTGGATAGAAGGGGGAGGTTGCAACGGTTGATTCCATACCTTGACGACTGGACAAGGTTTTCTTTTCAGCATTGACAACAATAATCAACATGCCAATATCCCAGCCAGCATCATCAACAGGGATTGCCATAGAATCCTCAGAAGAAGTCCCCATATCCCATTCTACAAAGCCACCATAGATACTTCTAGTCGAGCTACCACTGCCACGGCGCGCAAAAGTGGATAATTCGGGCAAATCTAAGTCTAACCCACTAGCCTGATTGATAGCACCAGCCAAAGCCGCAAAAGCAGAAGCAGAACTAGCTAAACCAGCAGCAGTTGGCACAAAGTTTAAACTTTCTACTCGTGCAAAAAGTGGCACAGCCATTCTCTGACGGAACAAGTCTAGAAAGCGAGAAATTTTTTGCGTTTCCTCACAAGATTGTTTTTCCAAATTCAGGTAAAAGGAATCTTCTGTAAAGTTCGGATCAAAGGTGACCTTAGTGTCGGTATAAAAAGCCTCCAAGGTCAAAGAAAGGCTGCTATTCATTGGTAAGAATAAGTCCTTATCACGCTTGCCCCAGTATTTAATCAAGGCAATATTGGTATGCGCACGAGCAATTCCAACCTGACTTGCCTGCTGTGTATCAGTCATGGTCAACCTCCTTTAGTGGATGTAAGGTAAATGGATGATGCCAAGTTTGACGAGCTCCCGCCAAAGAAAGTTCCTGAGCAATAGTCGTCGCTTGGTCCATGTTGGCCGCCAAAGCAATCATACAACCACCACGACCACCACCTGTTAACTTAGCTCCCAAAGCACCAGCCTGACGAGCTCTAGCTACTAGACTATCCAGCTGATTGTTGGAAATGGTTAAATTCTGCAATCGCTCGTGAGCTTGATTCATCAAGTCCCCTAAACGATTAGGCAGGTTATTTTCTAAGGCTTCCTTAGCTTGATTGGTTAAGCGACCTAAGTCGTGAATACTTTCTTCTATGAGGAGAGATTTTCCTTTAAGTTTTTCTTGGTCTAAAAGTGTTTTTACAGCCTGAACCGCTTCTAAAGTGTGCCCAGTTTTTCCTGAGTCAGCCACTACTAGAACTGCATCCATATTCATTTCCATGGTATCCATGACCTGATCTTTTATATAGTAGATGGGCCTTGTGCCGCTGGTCGTAGCCGTATCGATACCGGAAGGATTCCCGTGAGCAATCGTTTCAGCTTCTTGGACAATGCGCCACAAGTTTTGCTCAGACAATTCCTGCCCAAAGTAGTTAAAGAGACCTCTAGTGACCGCCACAGCAACCGCTGCACTTGATCCCATGCCACGCTCAGCAGGAATAGTAGAGTCAATCTCGATATGCAAATGAGGGCTTTTACTAAAGCTAGCATCCGCCAAGGTGAGTTCATTATTGATAAACACTTGCCTTGTACGCTGATGGACAAACGATGTGTTTAACCCCAGCTCTTCAATAGTTTGTAAGGAAAGATGGATAGCATGCTTAAGACTACGAAGAACCTCAGGCATGGCATAGGCAACACCACGGTAAAAGTCACAAGCGACACTAAGTGGATGGTTGGAAGGACTGACCGTGGCTGTGACGCCAACTCCAGCAAAGGGAAGTGCGATAGCAGGCTGACCGTAGACCACCGAGTGTTCACCCATCAAGATAAGTTTGCCACTGGCTTGCCCAACGGAGCTAGGGCATTTGGTTTTAGCTTGACTACTCTTCATAAGAACCTTCCTTTCGTGTCAGATTTTTTGACTTATTAGGGCGTAATTCCCTAGTTCATTGAACATTCTACTGAATTCTAGCGAACTTGTAAACTTTTCATGCCTCTATTTAAGATAAACTTTATCAAACTAAGGCTTTTCTGTGATACAATAATGCCAGAAATGAGAAGGGACTGTGACTGTGGACGAAAAAGCATACTACTACCAAATACTCCGCGACGAATGGAAACAAAATAAAACCAACCATGACATTCGTTTGACTCTTGAAGAACTACAACACCTAACCTCTTTAAATGACCGCATCTCCTTACAGGATGTGGAGGACATTTATTTACCAATCTTGCACATTTTTGATATTTATTGGAAGAACCACATCGACTTGCACAAGAAAGAACAGTCCTTCCTTAAACAAACCCATCGGACAATCCCATTCATCATTGGCGTTTCCGGTAGTGTGGCGGTGGGAAAGAGCACTACAGCAAGACTGCTCCAAACCATGTTGCAGCAGGTGTATCCGGAAAAGACGATCGATTTAACCACAACGGATGGCTTTCTGTTTCCCAATGAAGTCTTAATCGAACGAGGCATTCTTAATCGCAAAGGCTTCCCTGAAAGTTATGACATGGAATCCTTGGTAGCATTCCTATTGGCCATTAAAACCAGCGACCAAGCAGTAACGGCACCAATGTATTCCCATGAAATCTACAATATCATTCCTAATGAGACCCAAAGTTTCCAACAACCAGACATCCTGATTGTTGAGGGGATTAACGTCTTGCAGCTGCCACCTAATCGGGAAATCTATGTCAGTGATTTCTTTGACTGGTCGCTATATGTAGATGCCGAAGCAGATAATATCGAAAAATGGTTCCTAGAACGGTTTGAACTGCTCATGGACCGTGCTAAAAGTCAGCCGGACAATTATTACTACAAATACGCTATAGGTGCCCGACAAGATGCCATCGCTATGGCCAAAGAAGTTTGGCGCACCATTAACTTGAAAAACTTAGAGGAATATATCCTACCAACCAGGTCTAGAGCCGACCTAATCATTCACAAGGCCAGCAAACACCATATCGATTATCTACAATTAAAAAAATATTGACCCCAAGTAAGGTAAGAATGAGAAATTTAGGCGCAACTATGGTAAACTATAGCCTATACATTGGCAAGCCAAGAGGTAAGAACTCTTGCTTTGTACAAAGAAATAGAACATAAGGAGGAAAACATGTCAGACCAAATTACACACTTAGAAAAAATTATCGTGCTCGATTTTGGGAGCCAGTACAACCAGTTGATTACTAGAAGAATCCGAGAATTCGGTGTTTATTCTGAATTGATTTCTCACAAGACTAGTGCCAAAGACATTATGGCAAAAGGAAATGTGAAGGGGATTATCTTCTCAGGAGGGCCAAACAGTGTCTATGATGACAATGCCTTCCATGTTGACCCAGAGATCTTTGAATTAGGCATTCCTGTTTTCGGTATCTGTTACGGTATGCAATTGATGACGCAATTCTTCAATGGAAAAGTTGAAGGCGCAGAGCACCGTGAGTATGGGAAAGCGGATATTCGCATTCAAGATGATGCTAACCCACTATTCAAAGGCCTAGCTAGCACTGAAACCGTTTGGATGAGCCACGGAGACTTGGTGACCGAATTGCCAGCAGGCTTCACCGTTAGTGCTGTTAGCGACTCATGCCCAATCGCAGCCATGGCAAACAATGACAAATCTTTCTACGGCGTACAATTTCACCCAGAAGTACGTCACTCCGTACATGGAAATGACATGTTGAGAAACTTTGCTTTCGATATCTGTGGCTGTAGTGGTGACTGGTCCATTGCTAGCTTTATTGACATTGAAGTAGAAAAAATTCGTGAAACAGTTGGCGACCGCAAAGTCTTATTGGCCTTGTCAGGCGGTGTAGACTCAAGCGTTACCGGCGTTCTCTTGCACAAAGCAATCGGCGATCAATTAGTTTGTATCTTCGTTGACCACGGCCTACTAAGAAAAGGTGAGGGCGACCAAGTCATGGAAAGCCTATCTGGAAAATTCGGCCTAAACATTATCCGTGTCAACGCCCAAGAGCGCTTCTTATCTAAGCTAGCCGGCGTTAGCGATCCAGAACAAAAGCGTAAAATCATTGGAAATGAATTTGTTTATGTATTTGATGACGAAGCTAGCAAGTTAGAAGGCGTTGATTTCCTAGCACAAGGAACCCTTTATACAGACGTTATCGAATCAGGAACCGATACAGCACAAACCATCAAGTCTCACCATAACGTGGGTGGCTTGCCAGAAGACATGCAATTCCAATTAATCGAACCACTAAACACCTTGTTTAAAGACGAAGTTCGCCAATTAGGAATCGAGTTGGGCATGCCAGAAAGCCTAGTATGGCGCCAACCATTCCCAGGACCGGGCTTAGGCATCCGTGTCATCGGCGAAATCACCGAAGAAAAACTAACCATCGTCAGAGATAGCGATGCTATTTTGAGAGAAGAAATCGCCAAAGCAGGCCTAGACAGAGACATCTGGCAATACTTCACCGTCCTACCAGGCTTTAGAAGCGTAGGGGTTATGGGGGATGCTAGAACCTATGACTATACAATTGGTATTCGTGCTGTTACCAGTATTGACGGCATGACCAGTGACTTTGCAAGAATTCCTTGGGATGTTTTGCAGAAGATTAGTGTGCGGATTGTTAATGAAGTAGGGCATGTTAATCGAGTTGTTTATGATATTACTAGTAAGCCACCTTCAACTATTGAGTGGGAGTGAAGTAACAAATTTGTTACTGTTGCGGAAAGCCTTGTAAACAAAGGATTTCAGAGCTTGGCTGCTCAAAAATTATGGTAATTGAAGTCGCAATGATACTAAAATTCGAAAAAACGACCTAAAAAGGGAGTTGTTGAATTTGTATTGATTTTTTAAATAGGGCAAAGAAATAGCACATAGATTTTGAAGTGATGGCTTCTGGTCTATGTGCTTTTTGCTAGGGATGCAGAGCTAATTTTACTTCTTTGGTTTAAATTTGGCACTATATTTTTTTACATCATCATCTTTTGTCAACCATCCAAATTTTTTAAGGAATGCTAATTTTTCATCATCTGTACTCCACTCTTCTAATGTATGTAACTTGCCTTCGTACCGTTCATTTTCTTTGCCATTGAAGAACTTTCCTCCAGGTCCTTGCTTATAGCGAGTGGGTATACCATTCTTTATTGATGTCCATACACTTGATCCTCCAGATGTAGTCAAATCATCACCAACCATACCGTCTAAAGCACCACTTGCTAACTTAGCAAGTAAACTTTTTTCTTCTTTGCTTTTTCCCATATTGTAAACATCCTTTCTAGTTATTTTAAATTTATAATTGCCTTCAATAAGCATATTGAATTTTTATGCTGCACTAAGACCTTTTGTATAGGTATTAACCCATGTCTGTTGAGGTAAAAGATTGATACCTAGTTCTGTTGCCATAGCAATCTTTTCTGGAGAAGCATTTCTAGCCATAGGGAGATTACGCGGATGACCTGATACGTCAAATATAGTATTTTGTTTGTTGTGTATTGGAGGCAAATTTATGCTGGTGGTACTTAGAGATTCACTAAGTGAAACAGGGCTTTCGGCTATTTTCATAATAGACTTGTCTATAGATTTTTTTGACATAGACTCTTGCAGAGCAGCCCATAGTTCCTTTATGGAATCCATATTTTTCATCCCCAAGATGAAGACTATTAATGTTGTAATGGTTATTCCTGAGAAAATAAGTTCTTTTTTGTGTGCTTTAATCCATGAAATAAAAGCACTTTGTTCCTTCTCCATTCTATGCACGATTCCTAGTTTTCCAATGTAGTGATCCCTATTCTGATTACATTCCATTTGTTACCCTCCATTTTAATTTCTTCTTAGTGGTTTAGCCGTTGACTATCTAATACGATTTTTGGTTCATCTTTATTATACTTTGCTATTATAGGTTGTACAAGTAATATAAATGGGGTATTATATAATGAAAAGGAGGAATAATATCCCGTGTACAACATAATTGAACAGAAGCAACGTTGCTGGAATGAACGGTTAAAAAAATGCATTCAAGATGCCGGATATACACAAAAGTCATTTGCACATAATTTAAATGAAAGATATGGTACTCAGTTCACACAAAAAACTATAAGCAGATGGGTTAATCTAGGTGATGCCAGAAATGGTATAAAGGGCTTCCCAGAATTTGATAATATGGTTTATATCGCAGATTACTTAAAGGTGGATATTGGTTATCTCACTGGTGAAATAGATAACGAAACATTTACATTGGAACAAGTGTGTTCAGTAATAGGTTTAAATCAAAATGCAATTGAGGCACTAGTATCTATTATGCATCCTTTTGGGAAATATGAAGACGATGATATGATGACAGCTTTAAATATTTTTTTTACATCTACTTATTTTCATGAGTTATGCGAAGCCATCAGTTATCTTAATATTTCATTGACTAAATTCATAAAGTCTAAACAAGTTACTATTCCAAAGTTTAAATGCGAAGATGAGAAAGAACAATGGATTAACAATATTTCAGACCAACAAATGGAGCTGTCTGGAGTTGTAAAGATTGCGCGATACTATGTACAAGAGGCTTTTACTTTGTTGCTAAATGATGCATTTGATGCAGGTTAATAAACCACTAATATTCATAATCGAAACTTGGAGTTATCTCTTTTTTTAGCTGAAATCATCGTTCCTCTTGTGCTAGTTTTTTATCTTTGGATTTCTTTTGCTCCTGATCGGCTTCTTTGTGTTTCTGAATCTCTTTTAGAATACTGGTTGCTTCCGATTTTCCTTGATTCATATAATCATCATAGTTCTTTTCAATCTGTTTTAACTGCTTGAATTCTTTGCCTAGTTCATTATGCTCATTCGCTATCTGCTCACACTGAGTTTGCAGTTTATCGAGCTGCTTGTTGAGCTTTTTGAAGACCGATTTGTCTTTCATGCCATTTTTGACAAGCACTTTGAGGTGCGGATATTTCTTGATAAAGAAATCAACTTGTTCCTCCGATTTTTCATAAGCTTCAATACCACTCTTGTTCATCATATAGAAGATTTTGTCGGTTGGGTTTTTCTTGTAACCGTCATAATGGGATTTCTTTTCCATACAGACCTGGATATGCTTGATGATTTCCTTGATGTCGTTTTGTTCTTGGCTCAGGCGGTCAAAGTTCTGCTTAATTTCGTTCCTATTAAAGGAAAGTTTATGAATCGCTCGCCCTAATTCTTCCCGACTATTAAAGCCAAATTCTCGCATTTGAAGGACAGAAGATGAAGCAGTTTGAAGATTATGTTTGCTTGCCCAGTGCTTGTAGGCAGGGCTATTTTGAATTTTTTCATTGTCCCTGGTATCAACAATGGAATCTAATTCCTTTGTTCTTTGTGCTAGTGGTGTTTCTATGCGTTTTCGTAGTTCGGCTTCTGTATAATCATCACCAAGTGTTTTGGCACGAGTGAATCTTTGTTTATCCTTATGCTTGAAAGAGATGTATTTGCCAGGCTTTATTTCATAGCCAAGCTTCTTCATGCCTTCGATAAAACCATCCCAGTCTTTTGACTTCTCGATAGTCTTATCAATATCTTTTTGTAGCTTGCTCTTAAAATTTGAGCCTTGCTTATCGGTGTTCCAGTCATACCAATTGGTGAATTTTCTCTTAGTAATTTCTTCGATATCAGCCTGTACTTCTGAATCTAGCACAGAGAGATTATGCTCCTTACAAAGTCTGTCACTTTGATTTCTAATGTTCATATAAGAGCCGTAGTAGGAGTGGTAGACTTTTCCCTCATCAACATCAACAGAATTAAAAATGATATGATT
This sequence comes from Granulicatella seriolae, assembly GCF_024543085.1. Taxonomy (GTDB): domain Bacteria; phylum Bacillota; class Bacilli; order Lactobacillales; family Aerococcaceae; genus Granulicatella; species Granulicatella seriolae. The sequence goes on along the minus strand of NZ_JANHNZ010000002.1, from coordinate 57,850 downwards.
GTGGATATGGTTTTTGTCGATATGGGTGGCAAGTACATACTCGTACTTACCACCTAAAACCGATTCACAAAGCTCTAATCCTACTTGATGAGCTTCTTCAAAACTAACTTCATCTGGCACAAAGGATTGAATTAAATGATGAGCCAGTGTCTTCGTTCTGGAGTTAAATTGTTTCTTAGTTAGCTCAAATTCTTTGTCGGCAAACTCACGGCTGCATAGGTGGGTAGAGACATAGATTTCATCGGCAGTCTTATCGGCATTACAGATATAATCGATTGCCTTCTTGAGTGTTGTTTTGATGGGGTGGATTGATGTAACAGCCATTATCCGACAATCTCACTGATTAGATTATTCGATACCATAGACCTAAATTCAAAGAGCATTTGGATTTCTTTTTGGAGAACTTCTTGAATATTTTCAAGCATTATTTTCTCAATAGAGCCAGCCGTGTTGGTATATTTTGCAATCTGATTGATGTTAGTAGCATTATGACTTACGAGCGATTGAAGTTCTCGGAGCTCTTTTGCAAACTCACCACTTACATCAATGCTGATGATTCGATTTTTCAAAATGGAATCCAGATAAAACTCTCTTTTGGTTTTATAACCAGAACGATTGAAGCGTCTGTTTAGTTCTTCCATTTCTTCTTCGTTTACCATGAAATGAACGGTATGATTATTGGTTCTCTTAATTTCATTGGTCATATATTTTTCCTCCTAGGTTTTTGTTTTTGGGTTTCAGGGTGTCCCTGATTAATAAATTTGGTACAAATTTCAAGCCTACTTTTGAGACTGTGGTCAAAAAGTATATGCTTGCTATCAACTAAAAGTATCTGAAATTGATTTCCTTATTTTCAAATAGGACTAGCACAAAGGAGCCCATAAATAGGACTCCCTCATGATTTACCGTTCATACCGTGCAGAGCGTGCGACATTCGGGGTATAGGGAAACATTGAACGGTCTTCACGGTAATTAGTACACTACATCCTCTGGCAGATACTTAATGGAATAGATGTTGTTGTTTTTGCTGCGTTTAGAAGTTACTGTGATGCCATTCTTACTTAGCACATCTTTATTTCTCTGAATCGTTTTGCCAAACTGCTGAGGACTTTCAATGTCGAGTTTAATCTTAGAACAGATATCGACAATGGTTCCTTCAAACTCATGAATTTTAGGCATCGCCTGCACTAGTCTTTGAATAGATGGTTCAAGGGACTCAATTGGGTCGATTTGATCCAGTTCAAGGATCTTTCTTTGCGGATTAATTTTGACTTGATAGGCTTTGGATTCAAACAAGCGGCTTGTGACATCCAGCTTAAATTCAGTATCAAATTCCGATGGCTTATCAATGGCAATGATGGTATCAACTGAACCAGATAGAGCTTGAGAGCCAATCACTTTCTCACTGACACTCTTCACACTGGAATCCTTCTTGGTGTGGTACATCATGATAAAAGTGCAGCCATATTTTTCAATTAGTTCGTAGTACTTTGCCATGATTTCATAGGTATCACTGTAATCGTTGGCATTATACTTTCGGTCATATTTGATTTTGGAGAAGGTATCAACGACAAAGACTTCATAACCCTCCTGTGTATCATTTTTGATGATGGATTCAAAGGTTTTAAAGTCAATATAACTGGTTCCCTCATAAAACTTCATATCAGCTGAACAAGGAATATCCAGCCTCTTAATTCGCTCTTGAATGAGACTGCCAGATAGTTCATTGCAGTAATAGACTACCTTGGTTTTTTTGACTGTTTGCTCTAGAAAGTTGACTCCTTCATGAATGCAAAGACCAAGATTTAGTCCTAGAGCTGTTTTACCTTTTTTGGGTGAAGCAACGATTAAGGTAATGCTTTTTCTAGCAATCAGATTATCAACAATGAACTTATCACCAACGTCAAAGGCTGTTTCAATGGTATAGGATTTCATCGGCTCAGCTCCCTTCGTGGTGACTTCATAAACTGGTAATCCCAGAAATTTTGATGTCCAATTTGATTTGCTTTTTGAATACTACCTCTTAGGTATTTAAGGTAGGACTCCTTATTACTTCTTTTGCTTCCTTCGCCCAGTCTACTAAGGGCAGATTCTAAGAAGATGGACTCCATGAGCTGACTATTGCCATGGGTAAAGCTTCGAAGTAGCAGAAGTAGAGCAAAGTCATCCTTGCTCCAATCACCACTTAAATTAGAACCATAAAAGAGCTCTCTTGCTCGTTGGTTGAATCGGCACATGGTATCAATGATGGTTCTGACATCGGGTAGTTCTTCTGTGCTAGTTGGTGCTTTTGATAACGTTCTAGTTTCTATTCTAGGGGCATAATCGTGGTAGAGTTGATTCAGTTCCTTGTCATAATCTAGGAGCGTTGTAGAGGTTTTTAAGTGCCTAGAATCGACATCACCAGTCATGGCAATGCAATGGTTCTCCTGATAAATTTCAACCCCATTTAATTGGCTATTAAGGTTGCCTGGCACTCGCCCTTTGCAAAAGATATGAACACCTTTCTTTGATTGGGAAAGCTCCATATAACTGCCTGTAAAGGTTTCTATAATTGCTTTTGATGGTAGATTTAGTGAATCATTTTCAAGACATTGGTCCAGGTCAATACAGACAAATGGATCATCACTTGATAGCACGAAGGCTAGACCATCAGCTTTAGAATTGACTAGCACATAGAGTGCAACTTCAAAGCTTGTCCACATCTTTTTGCTATTCCAATCACTGGCAGAAAGAGTTAATGCACTCATTGGAATTTTAGCGATTTTTGTTTCACCATATCGGTTTGTGCGTGGTATTTTTTTAAAGATAACCCACTGGGGGCTGTCTTTTAATTCTTTTGGAATGTATTTTTGATATTGATTTATTAGTTTTTCTTTCATCTGTTCCTCCTGTTTTTATTGCTAACGGAGGTACAAGCTGGTAAACTAATCTTGCTTAGGGATGGTTTACCAAGTGTACTTCCATCTTGCCCTCTGCTTAGGTGCTGGGGGCGTTTTTTATTGCTGCTTTTATAATCTCTAGTATGGTTTCTAACTCACTTTGCTTTTCTTCTGATAAATCCTTGTAACTGCTCAATCGACTGAGCTCTTCATAAATGGATAGGATTCCACTTTGACATCTATCAATAATATTTTGAGTTGCTATCACTTCAATTGGTGCTGAAAGAATCGCTTTTGTCATATACTCTTGCCTTGAAAGTCCTGATAGAGCAATCTTTGCAAATATCTTCTCTCTATCTTCCTCAGAAACTCTAAAGGCAATGGTAGTGGAGAGAATTCTGTTTTTATCAGATTCTTTGTGTTGCTCTTTACGAATCTCAATTTTATTTTCTTCTAAAGCTTTCCACTGGGCTTTTGTAAGCCTTTCTGCCTGTGTTTTTTTCTTTTCAACTACTTCTTTGTAGCTTGGGAATTTAGGAGCTTTCATTGCCAGTCTCCTTATTTAGTCTGTTTGCCATATCGACTTGCTTATTGGGGAACATATGACCATAGTCCATGAGTACCTTGAGACTTTCATGACCAGTTCTAGCTGCAATATCTACTGGGGTGAATCCCATTTCAATTAGTAGTGATATATGGCTATGACGAAGGGCATGAAGCTTGATTCTTTTAACGCCAGCAATCTTAATTCCACGATCCATTTCTTTGTTAAAATAGCTCTTGCATTTTGGGAAGATAGGAACTTCATCTTCAAAGTATTCAATTTTTAGGAAGTAGTCTTTTAGCTCATCAACTAAAAAATCTGGCAATGTTATTGTTCTCTTGCTTTTGGCTGTCTTGGGGTCGGTCACGACTTCTTTTCCTTGGATGGTTTGGGTTGATTTACTGATTCTCATCGTCTTTTTTTCAAAATCAAAATCAGGTTTTGTCAAAGCTCTTAATTCGCCAAGTCGAATCCCAGTCCAGTACAAAATCTCAAAGGCATAGAATGAAACATCCTTGTCTTTAATGGCTTCTGAAAACTTCAAATATTCTTCTTTCGTCCAAAACTCAACTTCATCATCACTTTTTCTTTTTCCGATACGACCAGTAACTTTACATGGATTTTGCCTTAAGCCATAGAAGGTAACGGCGTGATTAAAAATTGCACTGAGCTGGGCATGAATGCTTTTTAGATAGGTTGGCTTATAGGTGTTCCCTTCAGCATTTTCCATCGTCATCAGAACATTGTGCCATTTCTTTACAGTTACAGGCTTAATCTCATTCATTTTAAGTTCTCCGAAGAAGGGTAAAACTTTTGTTCTAATCATATGCTCTTTACTCATCCATGTATTTAGCCGAACCGTCTCTTTGACATCATCTTTGTAGAGCTCATAGAAATTTTCGAAGGTCATGTTGAGAGAACCAGACATCTTGATGGTGAAGTTTCTCTCAAATGTGGTGGCTTCTTTCTTGGTTGGAAATCCTCTTTTCATTTTCTTATGGCTTTGGTTGTCCCAGTCCTTATAGTAGAACGAGGCATACCAAGTCCCTGCTTTTTCATCTTTGTAGGCTGGCATTTATTTTTCCCCCTTTGCCTTGTAAATTTGTTCCATGAAATACTGTTTGTTGATACGCCCTCTAAGAGTTAGAAAGCCTTGCTCAGCAAGTTTTTCATTCAGTTCACGAATGATCTGATAAGCTTTTTGCTGCGAAACGTTTAGTATATCGGCTACTTCTCTAGAAGTTAGGAATAATTTCTCCATTGTGCTTTCCTCCTTTCTTGAGCGGAACATTTTTGTTTCTGCTTAATCATGATTATATGTAGCAAATTTGTTTCTGTCAAGGCTTTTTTATTTTCTTTTTGTTTTTTTGTAGATTTTTATTGTTTTTTGATGACCTAGCGGTTAGAATAGAAGTAGCAAATATGTTTCGTATAAGGAGGATGTCTTATGGCTTCAGGATATTTATTTAAAAAATTTAGAGAGTTACGTGGGTTAACTCAAAAGATATTAGGGGACAAAGTGAACTTAAGTGATGTCCGTATCCGACAATATGAGTTAGATATGAGAAATCCCAAAGACGATACACTGTATAACATTGCTGAAGCTTTAGATGTAAAGCCTGAATATTTCAAAGATCCAGCATATCCCTATGATTTTAACGAGGTGGTAAGACTTCTGTTTAAGCTTGAGGATTCAATCCCAATGGCAATCGGCAAATCTAGGATGGCTGATACAGAGATTCATACAGTTGCTTTCTTAGGACATAACATACTAAAAATGGATCAAGCTCTGAATGCTTGGAGGCAGATGCAAAATCGCTTCATGGATGAGGAAATCACTTGGGAAGAATATGAGGACTGGAAAGCTAACTGGCCGGATAGCATGGACGAAAACTATAAATTCAATCGTCAAAATGGGGCAAGTACCTCTTACAAGAAATATATCGACCGAGCACAAAGGCAAGATGACAAACAGGCTTTTCTAGAATCAATGGCTGAAAAAGGTCACGACGTAAAAGGAATAATGGCGAAACTAGAAAGTACTCCAGATAATACAAAACGAAAAAAGAAAAAATAAGGTGGCGATGGAATGGCGAATAAGTTGGAATTAACTTGGTATGGGAAAGAAGATAAAATCTCAGTTGAACCAAGACTATTAATAGAAAATAAAGAGCTTTCAAATACAGAGCATGACGAAAACACCGAAAATATCTTGATTCATGGCGATAATCTGCTTGCATTAAAAGCCCTAGAAAAGAAATATGCAGGTCAGGTGAAATGTATTTATATCGATCCGCCTTTTAATACAGGAAAAGCATTTGAGCATTATGATGACAACTTGGAACATAGTATTTGGCTTAATCTTATGCACACTAGGTTCAAATTACTGCATAAGTTATTATCAAATGAAGGGGTAATTTTTGTTAACTTAGATGATTCTGAAGCTGCATACTGTAAAGTTCTGATGGATGAAATTTTTGGAAGATCCAACTATTTGAATGAAATAATCGTTTCTACAAATGAATCATTTGGTTTCAAAAGTACTTCAGATATGATTTTTAAACAAGCTAACCATATTCTGTTTTATGCCAAAAACAGAAGTGAATTTGAAATAGATAAAGCATCATTATTAATTGAACGTGAATATGATACACAATATAAATGGGTGTTCTTTAATACTGAGGCAGAAGAAAGTGACTGGTATTGGGAAAATATAAATACAGTAGTTGCTCGTGAAAATGGATTTGAATCCAGCAAGGCTGCTAAAAAAGAGTTGCATGACTCTTTCGATATAATGGTTGCTAACTACGCTATAGAAAATGCAGAAAGAGTCTTTAGAACAGCATCAGTCAGCGGAGGAGCGTTACTTAAAAGAAAAGAAACTATAGCAATTTCAAAAGGGTTGAAAAATAAAATAGTACGGCATCCTGATGATGACATGGATTATATGTTTATTGGTGGGGAACGTGTTATTTATTATCGTGAAAGACTAAGTGAATTGGATGGACAACTGTTACCTGCAAAATTGGTTACCGATATTTGGCTTGATATCTCAGTTGAAGGTCTGGCTTCAGAAGGTGGAGTGTCATTTCCAAAAGGTAAAAAACCCGAAAAACTTCTGAGAAGATGCATAGAGATGTCAACAAAACCAGGTGATATTGTTCTAGACTCCTTCTTAGGCTCTGGAACAACAGCCGCAGTTGCTCACAAGATGAACCGTAGATGGATAGGTGTAGAAATGGGTAATCAAGCTTATACCCATAGTAAAATAAGATTAGACAGTATAATCGCTGGAGCTGAAAGAAGCGGAATTACGAAGTCTGTCGATTGGCAAGGTGGGGGTGGCTATCGTTTTTATGAATTAGCTCCTACTCTTATTAATACAGATGCTTTTGGTGAGCCAATCATTAATAAAGATTATAGTGCTGAAATGCTTGCCAGTGCTGTTGCACTTCATGAAGGCTTTGAATTCTATCCATCAGAAGAATACTTCTGGAAGCAATCTAGAGGAAATGAAAAATCATTCCTATTCGTCACCACAAGACATATTGATGTGAACTTCTTGGCTGGAATTCACGAATCAATGGAAGATGGTGAGTTCTTGATTATTGCTTGTAAGTCCTATGACCAAAAAGCGGAGTATCAGTTCTCTAATATCAAGATTAAGAAGATTCCTCAAATGCTTCTTGAAAAATGCGAGTTTGGGAAAGATGATTACAACTTAAATATTGTAAATCCTCCTGTTTATGAAGATGACGAGGAGGATGAATGTGATGAATAATTTTGACCAGTACACCATTGATTACATTAGCGGTGTTATGTCACTTCGTAAACCTCAGAGAAGAGCCTTAGAGATTTTAGATGATATTTTCAACTATGTTCACCCAACTAAGAATATGAACTTAGAAGTTGCTCTTGAAGAAGTTAAGAAGCGTTATCCTATCTGTATTGATTTTGAGAGGGACTTCATGTCCTTAGCTTTTGTCTTGGCTACTGGTGTAGGTAAAACAAGGCTGATGGGGACTTTTATCACTTATCTATATACGAATTATGGAGTGAAGAATTTCTTTGTTGTCGCCCCTGGTAAAATTGTATATGACAAGCTCAAACAAGACTTAGGCAACCCAGCAAATCCTAAATATGTCTTCAATGGTATTGGCTGTTTTGATAACCCACCAAGAATCATTGCTGATGATGATTATAGAGATAAGCAGATTGATTTATTTGATTCTGATGTGAAAATCTATGTTTTTAATATTGATAAGTTCAATTCTGAAAATGCAAAAATGAGAGCAATTAACGAATACTTAGGGGATTCCTTTTTCAATCAACTAGCACAGTTAGATGACCTAGTTATGATCATGGATGAATCTCATCATTATCATGCGGATAGGGGAGCTTTATCCCTCAATGAATTGAACCCGATACTTGGCTTAGAGTTGACAGCAACACCTTACTACAACAAAGGAGCAAAACAAGTTCCTTTTAAGAACGCTGTTTACGAATATCCTCTGTCTGCTTCTATTTCAGATGGATATACAAGGACTCCTTATGCGGTTACAAGGCAAGATATTGATTTCAAGAATTTTGGTGAAGATGAATTAGATCATACAATGTTATCTGATGGTCTGCTTTGCCATGAAACAATCAAACAAGAGCTTGAGATTTATGGTCTAGACAACAACGAGAAAGTTGTAAAGCCATTTATGATGGTAGTTTGTAAAGATACCGACCATGCCACAAAGATTTATAACTATGTGACGAGCACAGCTTTCTCCAATGGTGATTATCAATATAAGACTCTTCTCATTCACTCAAATCTTCCGAAAGCCAAGAAAGATGGGGCAGTTGATTTGCTTCAAAAAGTAGAAGAACAAGACAATCCTATAGAAATTGTGATTCATGTTGATATGCTCAAAGAAGGCTGGGATGTCAATAATCTTTATACCATTGTTCCACTTAGGACTGCCGCTTCCAAAATTCTTCGTGAACAGATGGTAGGCAGAGGGTTAAGGCTTCCATTCGGTCAAAGAACAGGTGTTAAAAATATTGATTCCGTAATGCTTACTGCTCATGACAAGTTTGAGGAAATCCTTACAGAAGCACAAAAGGGAGATTCCATCTTTAAGGCTGGTAATGTCATAAAGGTTGAAGATTTGGTTAAACAGAAAGTAAAAGAGACAGAACTTACGATTAAAGAACCAGAATCGACATTTGAATTTGCTGAAAATCTATTTGCACAATTAGGATTAGAAAAAACAACAGAAACCAAAGAGCAAGTAAAAAAGATAAATACAATCGTTCGTGAAGAGGTTGAAAAGGCGTTTGTTGATAATGCTAATCGTAGAGTTACTCCTTCAAAGGAAGAGGTAACTCGTAAGGTTTTTGAAGAAGTTAAGAAACACGAACAGGTAGGATTTCTATTTGTAGAAAATGGACAGACCTTAGAGTGGTATATTGAAGGAAAAACTGAAGAATATAGAACCGATGTTGTCAGTCAATTTATTCCTATACCAATTCTTAGTGTGGTTGGAACAGGGGCTGAAACCTATGAATTTGTTGACTTTGACCTAGAATTTAGTATGTTCACCCATGTGCCAGTTCGAGAAGAACTATTGATTCAAAACTTGGAGAACACTAGCGAACGATCTTTAATTCAGGGAGAAATGATTAATTTCTCGTCTTATAATGTTGAAAAAGAATTGCTAAAAGATTTGAGAGAAAAATCTGAGATTGATTACGAGAAGTGCTCTTCCCTTTTGTTTAAATTAATTTCTCAGGTTAAAGAACACTATGAAGGTCGCTATGGCGAAGATGGTATGAAAAATATCATCATGATGAATAAGAGGGATATAGTTGGAAAGATTTATAAACAAATGATTCTTCCAAACCATTTCTACTTCTCTTCTGGGGAGATTGAAGAAGAAGTAGTTGATGTTCAAAAGACTAACCTAACAACAAGATACCAGTATGAGGTTATAAGGCAGCTTTTTGAAGAGCCGCAAGGAGCATTAACAAGTAATCTATTTGATGGTATTCGCAAAGGAGTATTTGCTCAAGCTAAATTTGATAGTAGACCAGAGCTTATATTCGCTCGTGTATTAGAAAATGATTCCGATGTTGTTAATTGGCTTAGACCTAATGCTAACGAGTTTAAGATTTACTACAATCGTGGCAAGAGATATGAACCAGACTTTGTAGTTGAAACCGATGAGACAATTTATCTGGTTGAAGTCAAAGGTGAAAATATGCTTGAGGATGCAGATGTCATTGCCAAGAAAGAGCGAGCAATTCAATACTGCTCTCATGCGACCAAATGGTGCTTAGAGAATGGCTATAAGGCATGGAAATATGTATTTATCCCAGCTGGTGAAATAAAGAACAGCTCTAGTTTTATGAACTTGGCTATGAGATTTGAGGAGGTATAATATATCAATGAAACAAAAATACTTTAGAAGGGAAATTATATCATGAGTACAAAACCTATGGTTTTCATTTCATATTCTTGGGATAGTGATGAACATAATAATTGGGTGCGTAAACTGCATAGTATTTTATGCGCGAATGGTGTAGAGGCTTTAATAGACAAATACGAAGTTTTTTTGGGTAGTAATCTTGAGAATTATATGAAGCAGGGTTTAAATGAAAGCAAATATGTTTTGTGTATATGTTCAGGAGAATACCTAAAGAAGACGAATGACCCAATGACAGGCGTAGGAAAAGAAATTGATATTATTAAGGTAAGTGACAAAACAGATTTTATCATTCCTATCATAAAAAATAATCAGGAGAAAACACTTCCTAATTTTTTAAGTGGGAGATGGTATTCTGATTTTAGTGATGTGATACTTAATGGTCAGGATAAAAATGGAATCGAAAAAATTCGAGAGCTTTTAGAGCATGTATTTAATGTTGATGATTCTTTAAAATCTCAAGGAGGATCTAACCCCTTTGAAGCTATCCTCGGGAACGAGATAATTGTTAATACAAAAATAAATCGATCTATGTATATTAATCCAGAGTTAACAGGAACGGTTGAGTTTGACTATTCGAATAACGACAAAAAATATACATTCGGTACGGGTGAGTTCTCTTTTACAACCCAATGGAGTAAGGCAAGCGATACTAGTATACATGCATATAATGATTCATCGAACATTAGTCATATATCAATTATCAAAGATTTAGTAGAACTACCTGAAGAATTGCCAGATGTCAAAGAACTGGATTTTACTTCTAGGACACGAACCCCAAAGCGAGGCGACGGAATTGTATGGCTAAATACTAATGGACATTTCGCTATAACGATAGTTCGAGATATTATGGATGATACTCGTGGTGACAAAATAGATTGGCTAAAATTTGATTACAGGGTTTATCTGACCGAGAGAAATATTAACTTGGAATAATCTTATTAGTATCACTACTGATACTGTTTTGATACTAAAAACTTGCTAAACTACTATAAATGGGTGTTAAAACTACTATAAAAAGAAACATATCAGCTTCTAAACGAATGAAATAGAAACAAATATGATATGGAATTTATTGAGTGGGAGTAATAAAAAACCGTTAAACTTATCATTATGATAGGTTTGACGGTTTTTCTTTTGATTGTACTAAAGGAGGTGTGGTTGTGTCCAATAGTGATTTTTTTATTTTACAGATTCTTCCTGAGTATAAAGATATTTAACATCATTTAGATATCGGTTAGTTAATAAAAGTTTTTTTTTCGTACTGAATATAGTATTCTCAAATGCATTTCCTACAATAATAAGACCAATCAGTTGTAGAGCAATTGTTAATAATGTGCTTGATATAAATTTATAGTCTTCCCAAACTAGTTTGTAATGATGTTGTTCAATAAAGTTTTTTGAAAGAAATACAATGGGCGCCCAGAATATAGAAAAAAATACCACTGATATTCGTTTAAATAAATTTTTTTGCTCTAGTTCTTCTTTTTCTAAGTTTTTACTAATTTCTTCTTGTAACAATTCTATTACCTTAATTGATTTAACATATGTTTCTTTTCTCAAAGACTCTTTTATGTCAATAATCAATTCTTGGGGTGAAGTCTTCCTTTTTTGAGGAATTTCTTTGGATAGTTTCTTTTGGGTATAGAAAAAATAAATCAATGAAGTTATTGATACCAACAGTAAAATTCCCCTAAAGAGATTACTAATCTTAAAAAAAGAAATAAATCCACATCCATATGTGATTAGAAATGCTATGGTTAATTTTACTATTTTTTTGTTAATTTTATAATACTCTTTATGTTTAGATTGTATGATTTTTTCCACTAGGTAATATGTTATACTCATAAATTTACCTCGATCTTTCCTAATCGTTTAAATAACTTTCTTCTTTATCATTTTCGAATAATTCTATTGTCTTTGAGAGAACTTTTTCACTAGGTTTTGGATAAAACATAACCTTAATCCCAGTTCCAACATATCTTACTGTAGTTTATAGTAAAATAAGATAGCAAGTAATTCTCTAACTTTTGCGAAGTTTTGTAAAGCTTATCGAAGTACTGATTAAAGTTCATACCATCAAAGCAACTTTCAATAAGCCCATAGAGCGGTTTTTCAGGATTGTACAAGCTTTGTAAAATTACAGGATAATCTTCCTTATCTACCAAATCGTAGTGCATCATACAATTTCTAAAAGAAGTTGAAAAAACGTTCATGTCTTCCTTAAGATACTCTTCAATATCAGGGAGAGTTAAATCTTTGGAGCTGTTCTGTTTGAGGTTTTGTCTTGATTTTTTTATTCCAAGTAAAGTATTATGGGCTGTAATATACATTATTCGTAGTAACCATGTATTTCTATCTTGTAAAATTGGAACTAATAAATTGTTTACAAATCCTATTGCAGAAACCATATGTAAGTATATAAGATTGGTCTCCTTATCAAGTTGGTTGTTAAAAAAATCTTGCTTTCTATTAGTATTAAAGTCAATATAACCATATTTGGGAACAGGATTATAATTGAACATTTTATCTTTTAAATTCTTAGTATCACAATGGTTTACAAGTATTCCACCAATTTCTTCTCCAAATATTTGTCCAACTATAGTAGAATGTTCTTTAATTGATTTTCCTTTATTTTTTGAAATATTTAGATAGAAGTGTGCAAGTTGTGTATTAAAAATCACTTTTCCTTGTTTATCAAAATAGACTCCAAGATTGAAATGAATGTTAAGTTTTTTAGTAAAAGAAAATCGCAACTCATTTTTAAACAGTTCATTTTGCTGATCATCTGAATGGTAGGACATTTTTCTTCCTTTTGAAAACTTGCCAGTGAAGATTTTTAATCCATTTCGTATGTCAGTTATTTCTTTCTCAATCTCTTTGTTTTTTGAATCAATATCTAGAAATTCTTTGGCGGATCTACAGTAAAGTGCATAGAATGGAATTAAAGATAGGGCTATTGCACTATCCTTAACATTTAACGACAAGTCAATTAATAGTAGACCATCTTGTTTTATAAGGTCCTTAGAACTCATTCTTAAAATTTCAATATAGTTATCTATATTTGCATTCATAAATTTTATTTCTCCTAAAATTACTTGAATATCTATAAGTATACCAACTAATTAGCAGCTAGACAATTACATACTTCCTTGAAGTATTCATTTATTGATTTTGTAACCTACTCTAATTTTTTCTTTCTAAACGGTATTAAACTATTGGTAAATTCTATATTAGAGATGAGGTAGACAATGAAAGAGAGTCGAAAGGGATGTCTTATAATACTACTATGGCTGACTTAAAAGAGCTCTACGATAACCTTTGGGATGCTTCTTTTATTCATAAAGGTCAAAATTGCGGTATCTTTCCTAATTCCATTACAGATATTTTAGTTTGTATTGGTAGTAAAGATTATATTGTTTCATCTTTTGATGAATTGGTTAATTTAGATGTGGAAGGTGTGCTGTTACTCGACATCCTCGATAAAACAGAAGTTCAATATTACTAGGAGCTAATCAGAAATTGAAAGAACTAAAAAGAAGCGCTGGCTGAATTTGAATCATGGGGGATAAAGGATACATTTGTTAATTTTACCAAGGCAACTGATGAGGAATTATTGAAAACGAGTTTTAATCTTGACTTAGTTTCAATAGAAGAGGCACTTAGGTTTGTCGATGAACTTAAATCAAGAAATCTTTATGAAAAATATTATGAAATGAGACGACCTAAAAAGAAAAGTACTTGAAAAAACTTAAGCTTATCGGATTGAACCCTATTTTCTTGATATCAATCGAATACTACGTCCCTATAAATCCAATTATAAGTGGTTTTTCAAATGGAGATAGAGTAGTAGTCGTGGCTGCGTAAAATATTTCTTTGAGTATATGACAAGATTTGGGAGGAGGACAATGAGTAAGGGTTACGGAGGATATTGTCAGCTGATAGATTCAGATGGCGATTTTTATCTATTTGCGTATTCTGGCTATGATTTAAATGTTGATTTCAATTCATATAAAGAAGCATCTGTTGATATGGATGGGATTATAATGGTAGGAAAGGAGTATTTTCCTGAACCGACCATTAGTAGGAAACGCAAAAGAAAACCAAATGGCAAAAAAGTATGGATTGAGAAAAGAAGTTATCCAGAGGTTGATATGATAGAAATGCTAATGAATGGGAGAATTATTGTTGAAAATTCAAAAAGACTTTTCCAAAACAGTTCGGACGAGATGGATGTCATCATTATTAAACTTCTATTGAGTATGCATAGAGACTATGTACGTAGTGGAGTGATACCTGAGATAAAAGCTGTTCATAGTTAAAAGTGTATTTTATAAGACTGTATCTTTACTTGCTAAATAAAAATGGAGTCCGCTTTACCAGTAGCAATAGTATTATTAAAGGGGATACAAAATAATGTATAATTAATAAGACGAACCAGTATTTGATTAGTTATTGAGATCAATTTGATTGGAAGTGATAAGGATGAATGAGAACGTACAAAAAGTGTTGGATAGTATAGCTGATTTGAATTTGAAATCAGAACCTATTGTTCCATCTGAAATGACTCTTGAAGATATTGCACGTCTACGGTTTATTGGAGTTTCTCCAGAAGATGCAGAAGCCATTGAGTTGGAACTCAAAAAACGTGGTCTAGCCCCTGAAGACATCCTAAAAAAGGTACGATACAATGGCTAAAAATGATTACTGGGTAATAGTCTACAAACTGCTAAACTATTACTACCAGAAGATGAAACGTGGAGAGCAACATGGAAGTTTTAGCTCATCTATGATATTCAATGCTTCACCTTGATGCGAAAACGCTAGTTACTATTAATTATGAAAAAGAGGGTTAGCAAAGTAACATTAAAATTGATAGGAATATTCTTGATTACTGATTTTTTTGATGAGATGTTGTATAATAATTCTGAGGAATAGAAGTAGAAAAATATCGGCCGCACACGCACCCTGAAAAGGGTATCTGAGAGGTGGGGAGTGGTCGTCCCACCTATTCCTAAGCACTTAGAGAAATCTAGGTGCTTTTCTTTTGCTCAAATTTTATAATGTTTTGAATAAATGTGTTTTTATCTCCACACTCCAATCTAATCTCCAAATATTCCAATAATACTCCGATAAGTTTAAGGAAATCCCGACACTTCATGATATAATATAGCTAATTGGATTTGTAAACGATAGCAAATTATAGCTAATCTAGGGAGAATCTTTCACCCTATAAAACCCTAACTAGCTTTAAATACGAATATTAGTAACATCAGAAACTTAATGAAACAATACTATCCACTACGAAAGGAGGCGGCTACTTGGTAGCAGAGTCAATACGCAATGTAACTGAAGAGGATAAAGATAAACTAATTGAAGAAGTCAGCTCTACTGACATTTTAGAAAATACAATTCGTGAACAAATGCCAGGTATTTTAGATATTCTCTTAATTGATAGAACGGCATCAACTCAAAAAACAAGAAAAAACATCATTTGGGCGAATGAGAACTATATTAGGTATGGTATAAAAGAATATGCTGCTACCGCTCAAATGAAACCGGAGCTTGTAACTGGAAGAATGGGAAACATTATTAAACCACGAGCTTTAAAGTCAAAAGAAATGCAAAAAGAGCGAACCAAAGCTAAAGCAGAGGTCTTTACGCCTACTTGGATAGTAAAAAAACAAAACGATAAGGTTGATGAAGATTTTTTGAACGACGATATAGAAACCTATGTCAAACATACATGGTTAGAAATTACTTGTGGTGAGGCTCCTTATATGGCAACTCGCTATGACATGGAAACGGGAATTCTTGTTCCACTTGCTGAACGAGTGGGTTTTGTTGATCGCAAACTTAAGCGAATTAATGAGGAGATTGATGATAAGGCAGAATGGCAACGATTAGTTATGGAAGCCTACAAATCAAGCTATGGGTTTGAGTGGAGCGGGGACTCTTTATTACTTGCCAGAGAAAACCTACTTTACACCTACCGAGATTATTATGTTCAAAAATGGTTAGAAGAACCATCGCTGGGTTTGTTTGAAGACATAGCAGAAATCATTAGTTATAACTTGTTTCAGATGGATGGCTTGAAATACATTATCCCACTATCTGAGAAAAAAGAGAGAATTGTAGAATATCAAATGTCATTATTTGATGGGGAAGAACCTGAGGAACAATGGAAGATAAAACCAGGAAAACGAGTCAAAGTAATGAATTGGGAGACTAAAAAACAAGAATTTTTTGATAAGGGAGTTAAATAGGGATGAGCAATAACACAGTCATTAAAACAACAAAAACAATTTATCCACAGGTTTATGCGTATATATTGCCTGAAAACCAAGGAACACCGGGCTATTTTGATGTAGGGAATATCAAGATTGGGTATACTGACCGTTATGATGTCCATAAACGAATCAAAGAACAAACCCAAACACCTGCTGGTCAATTAAGATATGATTTGCTTTGGTCTAATTCTGCTAAATATAATCACTCTGATGAATGGTTTGATGATAAGAAGTTGCATGCCTTTTTGAGAAAATTTAAGCGTCGTGAACAGCAGTATTTCCCAGGCAGTAAAAAGCGCTCAGAATGGTTTTTCTATAATGGTAACCCAGAAGAAGCACAACTTGATTTCGATGATTTTCGTAACCAAGAGATGAGCCAAGTAAAAGAAGAGTTGGACTATGTTTTGCGTTATGAACAAACCAATGCGGTTTCTCAAACCTTGGCCTATCTTAAAGAGCATAAAGGTGGCAAGTTTTTATGGAATGCTAAACCACGATTTGGTAAGACCTTGACGACCTATGATCTAGCTCGAAAAATGAAAGCTAAGATGGTCTTAGTTGTTACGAACCGACCTGCTATTGCCAACTCTTGGTTTGATGACTTTGAAAAATTCATTGCATGGCAGACAGACTTTGCCTTTGTTTCGACTAGTGATTCTTTAAAAGATCGTCCAGTAATGAGCCGTGATGACTTTACCGCTCAATTGCTAGAAGATGAAAAGAATCCCAAGGAAGGTATGATTGCCTTTATATCGCTACAAGATTTAAAGGGAGCCATTGATTTTGGTGGACCTTACAACAAATTAAAATGGGTACAAAAACTTGAATGGGACCTACTTGTCATTGACGAAAGTCATGAAGGAGTAGACACATTCAAGACAGATATTGCTTTCCAAAATATAAAACGTAACTTTACATTACATTTATCGGGTACACCTTTCAAAGCAGTCGCCTCAGGTGAATTCCAGGATGACCAAATTTTTAACTGGACTTATACGGACGAGCAGAAAGCAAAATCATTATGGGTTGAAAGTTTAGAAGAAAACAATCCATACGAAAAATTACCTCGATTAAATATGTTCTCCTATCAAGTGAGTCAGATGATTACAGGTGAAGTTAATAAAGGTGCCGAGATTGACGGCAACAATATGGATTATGCCTTTGACCTAAATGAATTTTTTGCCACCAATGACAAAGAGAAGTTTATTCATGAAGCAGACATCAAGAAATGGCTAGACACACTGTCGCATAATGAGAAGTATCCATTTTCAACTCCAGAGTTGCAAGCTGAATTAAAGCATACTTTTTGGCTATTAAACCGAGTAGCCAGTGCCAGAGCTCTACAAAAGCTCCTAAAAGAGCATCCTGTTTTTAAAGAGTATAAAATCATATTGGCTGCAGGAGATGGACGTGCTAGCGATGATGACCAAATAATCAATCAAAAGTCCTTAGACCGTGTTCGTCAAGCAATCGCCACACATAAGAAGACCATTACGCTATCAGTAGGTCAATTAACAACCGGAGTGACGGTGCCAGAATGGACTGGCGTATTGATGCTCTCTAACATGAAGTCGCCAAGCCTATACATGCAAGCAGCTTTTCGTGCCCAAAATCCATGGGCTTATGAGGTAGACGGCACATGGTACCAAAAAGAAAATGCCTATGTATTTGACTTTGCTCCTGAACGTACCCTTACGATTTACGATGAATTTGCTAATAACTTGTCACGTAAAACGACAGGTGGCGGTGGAACTAGTGATGATCGGAAAACTAATATTCGAAAATTACTAAACTTTTTCCCAGTTATCGCCGAAGATAATGACGGAAAGATGATTGAACTTGATGTCAATCAAGTGCTGACAATTCCTAAAGTCATCAAAGCACAAGAAGTAGTTCGCCGCGGTTTCATGTCCAACCTACTTTTCCAAAACGTCTCTGGTATTTTTGCTTCAGCAGGTGCAAGAGAGATTCTAGAACAACTGAATCCAGTCGATGTTGGTAAATCTGTCCCACGTAAGACGGAGGAACCAATTGATACAAAAGGTGTTCAGGTAGATAATGAAGGAAACGCAACAGTAAATAAAGATATCGTGATAGCTACAACCGAGGCGAAATTTGGTCCTAAGGTTTATTCTGGAATACAGGCATCTGCAGAAAAGGCAGTTGAAAAAGGAACAAGTGATCTACCAAAAGAGATAGCGAAAAGCTTTATCGCAAATACACAAGAGTCCTTCAAAGACCTGGCTAAGAATAATGGTTTAACTGCTAAAGCTGGAGAACAAGTTGCTAAAATGAAAGCTAACATCATAGCTCGAGAAATAGAAGTCGTGGAAAAACAAACTGACATCAAACGAAATGTTGCTAAAGCAGACTATGAAAGAGAAGTTGCAGCAGCTAAGAATGATGATGCAAAAGTGGAAGAAGTAAAAGCCGCCTATGAGGCAAAAAAAGCCAATATTGAACAGGAGTTCAAAAAGGAAATCATCACTACTGTGGAAACCAAAACCAAAGAAGTGGCTCAAAAAGGTGCAGAAGAAGTACTTGTAAAAGCAGAAGATAAGAAAAAGAATACGGTTGAAGAAGATGTACGTGCTCGCTTACGTGGGTTTGCAAGAACCATTCCATCATTCTTGATGGCTTATGGTGAACAGACCACAACTCTTGACAGTTTTGATAGAACCATTAAAGATGAAGTGTTCAAAGAAGTTACTGGTATTACTTTACATCAGTTTAGAATGTTGCGTGATGATTACGACTTCTTTGACGCAGTAGTATTTGATGAATCAGTCCAAGAATTCTTGAGAAAACGTGAAGATTTGGCGAATTACTTTGACGAGGATCAAGAAGAAGATATCTTTGATTACATTCCACCACAGCAAACGAATCAGATTTTCACACCAAAAAAAGTTGTGAAGATGATGGTTGATAAGTTGCAAGACGAAAGTCCGGAAGACTTTACCAATCCTGATAAGACATTTGCTGACTTGTATATGAAGTCTGGTCTCTATATTACAGAGATTGTGAAACGACTGTATGTTGGGTTGGAAGATAAAATTCCTAATAGCGATGAGCGTTTGAAACACATTTTAGAGAATCAGGTATATGGTTTTGCACCAAGTGAAATTATCTATAACATTGCACGTAACTTTATCTTTGGATTCGACGAAAAAGCAAAGAGCATTGATGACTCACACATTGTCTACCTTGACACAACACCTTATGCTCGAGGTGAAGGTGACTTTGAAGCAAAATGCGATGAATTGTTTGGAGGTAAAAAATAATGAAATTTGATGTAGTGGTGGGGAATCCGCCGTATCAAGAAAATAGCGGAACAAGTGCTAGGGATGATGCACTTTACAACTATTTCTATGACCTTGCTGATAAAATTGGAGAGAAATATTTATTAATTTCGCCTGCTAGATTCCTATTTAATGCAGGGTCTACTCCTAAAGCATGGAACCAAAAAATGTTAAATGACAGTCACATTCAGATTGTATTTTATGAGCATAATTCATCAAAGGTTTTCCCTAATGTAGGAATTGCTGGGGGAGTTGTAATTTTATATAAAAATAAGAATGAAGTATTTGGAGCAATCAAATCTTTTACAAGTTTTGAAGAATTAAATAAAATATCCCAATTAATTGATTTAGATCAAGGAGAGGTGCTATCTTCTGTTATATCGGGTCGTGGCATTTATCGCTTGACAGCCAAACTACATGAAGATTATCCACAAATAAAAGAAATGCAATCAAAAGGACATCAAAATGATATTGGAACGGGTGCTTTCGATAAATTTAATAATTTGATTTTCTTTGAGGAGAAACCAAATGATGGGTACTCATATACACTAATTCAGGGGAGATTTAATAATACTAGAACATATAGGTATATTCGGAGTGATTATGTCAATGAACCTTTTGCCTATGATAGTTGGCGTGTTATATTACCAAAAGCGTATGGAGCAGGTATCTCAAAAGATGGTTCAGCAGCTACATTAATAGGAGAACCATTTGTGATTGCTCCAAACGTTGGTTTCACTGAAACATATATTTCAATTGGTAAATTCGATAATGAACAAGAAGCAAACAATGCTTTAAAATATATAAAAGGAAAGTTTGCTCGAACAATGTTGGCAGTGTTAAAAATTACGCAAGATAATACGAAAGAAAAATGGTCAAAAGTTCCTCTCCAAGACTTCACTCCACACTCTGATATTGACTGGAGTAAATCAATTCCTGAAATTGATCAACAGCTTTATACAAAATACGGTTTTGATCAAAATGATATTAATTTTATTGAGGAGAAAGTGAAAGCTATGGACTAGTGGTTTCTAATATAAGAGCTTAGGTTTGAAGAACAAGCAATTAGCAAGGAGGCCTTTTAATGCAATATTTAGAAACTGAAAGACTGATTATTAGACTTCCAAAACAAGATGACTTTGAGATTCTATATAAGATCCACGCAAACCCTCAAACCAATGTATATAATCCTAGTGGTCCGGTCAAAGACATGGATGAATTTCAAAAAACATTTGATGAGTGGTTAACACATCACGAAAAACATCGATTTGGCTACTATTCACTTATCGATAAAGAAGACAACAAAGTATTTGGTACTTGTGGTTTAAAGTTTGTTTTGATAAAGGGTGTCGAATTCTTAAATGTTTACTATAGAATTGATCCATCCAAATCAAGGAGAGGATTCGTGAAAGAAGCAGCTTCTGCTATTATTGAGAATGTACTAGCTGAATTAGATAACAACTATCAGGTTGTGGCTCTAACCTTAGATCAAAATATACCTTCAAGAAAAACTGCTGAATCTTTAGGTTTGGTCCATAACCCTGAGTTAGATAATTATGAGGGGAAAGGGAATGTTTACTATTTCAGCAATAATGAAGTATGAATAAAGCATGAATTGAAAATCCGTAAAGAAATAACACATAGGCTTTGAAGTAGAGTACTCCTAGCCTATGTGTTACTTTTCTAATCCTCTTCAATTGAAGCCTAAGCTTCATTCCCCAAATACTTAATATAAATCTGACAAGGGTTCTACTCATCCCATAAGTTTGGAAAACATTCTAACTCCTTGTAGGCCATGAGAATATAATGATTGTTTGTCAAATCATTTATTGTGTAAAGTCACTGTGTTAACCCAATAAAAAAATACAACAGTAAGCTAATAATTGAAGAACTGAAAATATTCTAGCTTCAAAGAAAAAGATGAGTACTTTCGACAATCTGAAAGTGTATTATATTCCTTTTTATTTTTTCTGAGAAGTATCGTAGTCCAACAGGGTTAAATTTTTATTTCCGCAGATTACAATGATGTTACATTGTTAAAAAAACACAACATATAGATTAAAATGGATAAAAAGTGAAAACAAATACTATATGTAGTTGTTTCTTTTTGTTGAATATGATAATCTGATAGTATACGAACTTACGTTTTAGATAAGGAGCTGACAAGGGAAATGAGAAATGTTGAAAAAAGACAAAAAGATGTTTTACGGTTGGTTGAAAAGTTGGATATCACACCAACTATGTTCGAAGCAGCTAAAGAAAGATACACTAATTTAGGAAAATATTTACAATCTAAAAATCCAGATTTTGATATCTATCCTCAAGGGTCATTCGCCATAGGAACAGTTATCCGCCCTCTTAAAAAGAATCACTCTTTTGATTTAGATTTCATAATTAACTCCGGAAAGTATTGCAATGATACAACACCAAAGGAAACAAAGTTGCAGATAAAAGGTTATTTGGATGAAAATCAAGTTTATAAAGATAAGATGGATAAAACTGAATATGATAAATGTTGGACTCTTGTTTATGAAGATGAGTTTTCAATGGATATCGTACCAAGCGTCTATTTTAATAAAGAAAAGGGGACAGAGATTGCCATTACAAACAAAATTGGATTAAATTATTCATGGTATATATCAAATCCAAAAGCCTATCGCGATTGGTTCGATAAAATTAATCAACCATTTAAGTTCCATTCTTGGCTAGGCAATAGAAGTAAGATTTTTAGTGAATATAGAGGAACATTATATTCTTCTATTGAAGAAATACCGGAGGAATTAAATAGATCTGCTTTGCAGCGAGTAATTCAAATCATCAAACGTCATAGAGATATTTACTATGACAAATGTAAAAAAAGTAAAAAAAAGCCATCGTCAGTAATAATTACAACACTTTCTGCTCAAATAGCTGATTTAGAGAGAAATAAAAGTATAGGTGTTTTTAGCTTACTAAGCAATATAGCTAATGCTCTAAAAATTAATACTAAAAAAAAGGTTGTTGGAGCTCAGTATTTTTTGGCGACATATGGTAATAAGTATAACCAGATTGAGTATAAAAACAACCAATGGTATTTACCAAATCCTATAAACCCAAATGATAATTTGGTTGATGCTTGGAACAACGACGCTGAAATAGTTAGTATATTTAATGACTGGATTAAGCAATTAAAAGAAGATTTTGTTGATGGATTCTCCAAAAGTGATGAGCAGTTTGTTGCAACTTTGACAAATTCGTTTGGTAGTGATTTTGTAAATAATAACTTGAATAAGAGTAAGTATGAAATACATCCACCTAAACAAATAATTGCAACTCCGAAACCATGGGGAGCCTAATTTATGAATGAGGAAATATATTATTTTTTATCTAAATACCCTGAATTTACTTATCAAGTAAAGGATAATAAAAAAATTCTAGAAGGAAACTTACATTTAAATCATGAATTTCAAGGGGTACACTTTATTAATGACTATACGATTCAAATAATCTTTGATGCTGACGAAGCAGTTATTGTACCCACTATTAGAGAAATTTCGAAAAAAATAGTCAAACAATACTCTCATCTTTATACTGATAAGTCATTATGCTTGTCGACTCTTCCTGAGCTTTATAATTTTTTCAAACAGGGTGGAGAAGATATTTTAGTCAGATGGATTGACTTTTTTGTTATACCATATTTCTTTTCATATGAGTATTACCAGAAATATAAAATCTATCCTTTTGGTGAGCGAAGTCATGGAACTTTAGGTATAATAGAATATTATCAGGAATATTTTAAAGTAGATAGCACTGATGATGTGTTAAATTTAGTTCAATATTTTCTAAAATGTAAAAAATATAGAGGGCATATTCAATGTCCTTGTGGGAGTGAAAAGAAACTAAGAGACTGTCATGGAAAGGAAGCGTTAGAAGTTATGAAAAGTGCTGAGAAAAAGATAATATTACAAATTTTATATGAATCTTACTTAAGGGAGAAAAATATTAATGAACGATAATAGTATACGAAGTCTAAAGCAAAGAAGAGCAGATGCAATCTATGGGAAGAAAAAACATTTTAATGCCTCTTATCGACAACAAAAATACGATTCTGCTCTATCTTGGATCTCCATAATTCTAAGTGCTTTAACAAGTGTTAGTCTATTACCAAGCTTGAAAGATACTTTCGCCCTATACTTAGAAGATACTTTTTTAAATCATGTAATGTTTCTGTTACCGTTGATACTTACAATTGTTCTTGCAGCACAAAAAAATTTTAAGTATAAAGAGTTCAGCGAGAAAAATTATCAAATCGGTTGTAGTTATTTGGAGATTTCTAAAGAGATTAGTAATTTTCTTTCTTTCATTGATGATGAAATGATAGAAGGAATAGAAATTCAAGAAAAACTTGAAGATATACAAAAAAGATTGAATGAAATTGACAGGCTTGCAACTAATACTAAAGTTAAAAAGTCAGATTATATTAAAACTAAAGAAGGGTTGAACTCAGGAGAAGAGACCTACACTGAGCAAGAACTAGATGGCTGGCAAAATATAAAGTAAAAATGTTGATGAATAATTTCAATCAAGCAATAGATGACACGGATCATTTCGGGCTCTCCTAATCAGGAGGCTTTTTTTAATTTAGAAAGATAGTTATGAAGTTATAGAGTTACCCAAATACTTAACATAAATCTGACAAGGGTTCCACTCATCCCATAAGTTTGGAAAACATTCTAACTCCTTGTAGCCCATGGCAATATAAAAATTATTTGTGATGTCATAGTTTGGGTAATGCCCCATCTTGACGGTTTTAACTTGTGAGTAGGTGTAACCGAGTCTTCTCGCTAGTTTTTCGTACTCTTCGTTTAGCTTTCGTCCAGCACCTTTACGATGGTACTCTTTCATAAGGCCCATAACGAATATATCCGCACAGTCTTTACTCGTTGCGTTTAAAGCAACAAATCCTACTAAATTCCCTTCAGTGTAGCAAGCTAAGAAAGGCATATTTTGTGCTTCGTCTATGTACTCTTGGGTACTTTCGGGCAGTCCCAAACCAATCCGGCAAGTTATATAAGACGGTTTTAGTGATATTTTCTTTTTCGCTAGCATCAAAAATTTCTTTAATTTCATATTTCATTAGCTATTCCTCCAAGTAATTCCGATATATATGGCTTTATTATAGCTCATTTCAATGCGTTTTTGTGTATATTGAAATTTATTATAGACGTTTATAAGTCATTCAGTTATTTATGCTGTGACTGCCAATATAGTTTGTTTTTAACCAATTAAGTTGTTAAACTTTTCTTAGTGACTTTACCATTTTGTAAGTTGAAAAATAAAAGAAAGCAGGGATCAAATGACAAATCATCCATCTAATAACCTTGTAGAGAGAGCCTTAGGGATAGCTACTCGTGCACATGCCGGACAAAAGGATAAGGCAGGGATTGACTATATTGAGCATCCAAAAACGGTCGCAAGCTTTGTTAATAGTGATGAGGAAAGGGCTACTGCCTATCTGCATGATGTGTTGGAAGATACAAGTTTAACCGAACAAGATTTGCGTGAGCAAGGAATTCCAGAGGATGTCATATCAGCGGTAAAAGCGATGACACATGCTAAAGATGTATCCTATTTTGATTACCTTGCTGTAGTTAAAAGCAATCCAATTGCAAGAGTAGTAAAATTAGCTGATTTGAAACATAATTCTGACTTATCACGGTTGACAGAGCTAAGTGAGGAAGACCATAGGCGAATTGAAAAATATAAAGAGGCTGCTGAATTTTTGAAGGATGTTGATGGTGACAATAAGTAAAAGTTCTTTGTTAATAGAGCTTTATTTTAAAGTAATTTTTCTCTTATGGGAAAGAAATAGTAGAGGTAGGGGCTGCACAAAAAGTCCATGCTGCTATTCAAACAAAAGAGTTTTGCAAAAATTTTATCAGAAATAACGGTGAAAAGCATAGCTGGCGTACAGTGGATGTTTCGGCTTTAGCTGATTACAACCACGTAGACAGCTAAGCCAGTGAGACCAAGGCTCACGGCGGTGCCACCGTTCTCATTTTTGATAAAATTTTTGCAAAACTCTTTTGTGCTTTTAAAAAATAGATATTAGTCATTATGGACTTTTTGCCCAGCCCCAAAGCTTCTAATAATAGAAAGAGTGAAGGAACACCTTTTCTATCTTGTAATTTTAGCATGGGCAAATGAGTTGTATAAGCTAAATAACTAGTATATGATTTTTGCTAGATTTCTCGTAGAAAAATGTAGTCATCTTTTCAAGAATTTATTGAAATATAAAACCTTTTCAGTATTGGGATTTGTTATAATGATAAGGAAAGGGATGGTAAATTTTTGACTGAATATTAGCAGAGAAGTATTAGCAGAAAAATTCAACTCAGAACTTATCAACCAAAACTTTAAGGAGGCATCACATGAGCACACATCATTTACAAAACGGTTCGGATATTCGTGGCATTGCCATCGCAACTGACGAGCTTTCCGTAAACTTAACGGAAGAAATAGTAGAAGAAATTGGTCGAGGCATTGTTAACTGGTTAGTCCAAGAAAAAGATTTGGGAGAGGTGTTAGCTAGTCAAAAACTGACTATCGCAGTCGGACAAGATAGTCGCTTGTCTGGTGATCGATTGAAAGCAGCCTTAATCAAAGGAATAGTTTCTCAAGGAGCAAATGCTATCGATACGGGGCTTTCGACAACGCCAGCCATGTTCAAAACAACGCAGTTTCCCGACTTTAACTGTGATGCAGGTGTCATGATTACCGCTAGCCATCTGCCTTATTACTTTAACGGCATCAAAATTTTTAGTCGAGATGGTGGGCTGGAGCATGAGGATATTGAGTATATCTTAAACCACAGGCAGAAGAATGACTTGGCAACAAGTGGTCAAGTGTCTAGTCAAGAACTAATCTCACTTTATGCCAATGACTTGGTTGAAAAAATTCGTCAAGGAACAGGCACGAAGGAAGCAAAACCTCTAAGCGGACTCAAAATCATTGTCGACGCTGGAAATGGTGCTGGTGGTTTCTTTGCTGAGCAAGTTTTGGCTGAATTAGGGGCAGATACAACAGGTAGTCAATTTTTGGAACCAGATGGTCATTTTCCTAACCATATTCCGAATCCAGATAATCCGGAAGCTATGGAGAGTATCCGGCAGGCGGTTCTTGCGAACGGGGCTGATCTAGGCGTCATTTTTGATACGGATGTGGACCGTAGTGCTGTGGTGGACAAGTTTGGCAATATTTTGAATCGGAATAATCTGATAGCGGTCTTAGCACAGATTGTTTTGAGTGCGGAGCCGGGCAGTACCATCGTAACCAATTCACCAACTTCGACCCATTTGAAAGACTTTATCAATCAGTTGGGAGGCAAACAAGTTCGCTATTTGAGTGGGTATCGAAATGTGATTAACAAGGCGATTGACTTAAATAAGCAGGGGATTCACACGCCACTCGCCATTGAAACTAGCGGACACGCCGCCTTTAAGGAGAACTATTTCCTTGATGACGGTGCCTATGTTATTGCAAAAATTCTAATGTTGATTCCACAACTCAGGGCAAATGGTACGGAGATTAGCGACCTTATCTCAGAATTGCAACAACCAGTAGAAGCTCAAGAGGTTCGATTTAAGATCAATACCCACGAGTACTATGCATACGGTGAAACGGTTATTGCGGATATGGAGGACTTTGTTGGTCGTACTGAAGGGTTTGAAAAGGATTCTGACAATGAGGAAGGGATTCGTGTCAACTTTTTTGGTGACTTTGGACAAGGTTGGTTCTTATTGCGGATGAGTTTGCATGAACCGCTGCTAGTCCTACAAGTTGAGAGTGATATTGAAGGTAAGAACAGGATGGTTTTTGAAAAACTCTCAGAATTCTTTGGGCAATACCCAGAGTTGGATAAGTCTGCCTTAGAAAAAGTTTTGTCCTAGAAATGGAGGTCAGTTATGGCAATTGTAGTATTCGATGTGGGTGGAACGGCTGTGAAATATGGCTTATGGAAAGATGATGACTTGAGCCACACTGATTCTTTTCCAAGACCAGATACTTGGCAAGAGATGAAGAATCATTTAGAGGTAGTTGTCGACAGTTTTAAAGAGCAAGAGGAAATTACCGGTGTAGCACTCAGCGTCCCCGGTGCGGTTGATTCTGCGGCAGGAGTTATTGGTGGGACTAGTGCTGTACCTTATATTCATGGGTTTCCAATTGTTAGTCAACTAGAAGAAGTATTTCATCTGCCAGTCACCATTGAAAATGACGCAAATTGTGCAGCCTTAGCTGAAGTCTGGCGTGGTGCAGCAAAAGATGTGGCTAACAGTCTCTTTTTAATTATTGGAAGTGGTATCGGTGGGGCACTTGTTTTGAATAAAGAATTGGTCAAAGGTCCTCAATTATTCGGCGGCGAATTTGGCTATATGCTGATGGAAGGCAATCAAACCCTCAGTCGGCTAGCCAGCCCAGTTGTTGTTGCACGAAAATTTGGGAGAGACCATTTGGACGGACAAAAGCTTTCTGGGAAAGAGCTTTTTGACTTGGCGGATGCTGGGAATCAAGAAGCTTCGGCTGTGATTGATAAGATGTATGACTACCTTGCTAGAGCCATTGTTAATCTGGCAGTTAGCTTTAATCCTGATAAGGTGCTAATCGGTGGCGGTATTTCAAGTCGTGAAGATTTATTGCCGATTGTACGAACGAAGGTTGAGCGATTAAGAGAACAAGTCATGGCAAAAGGCTTGGTTATAGAGATTGAAACCTGCCAGTTCAACAACCAAGCCAATCTGATTGGCGCAGTTGCTAACTTTATGAGCTTGAAACAGAAGTAACAGTGTTAGGCAAACGTTTTCGAGAGCTAAGTAGTGACTTTTTTACGGTTTAAAGCTAATGTTTTTGGATTCAAATCAATAATAATGAAACGGATTATGAGAAAGTGCATCAAATTTGAGCCATTTACTGGGAGTAGAGCACTTCTACTCCCAGTAAATGACTGGATTTGGACAGCGTTTCTCATAATCCGTAATATTTGCAGGTTATATTACTATTTTTTAGGGATTATCGGTAGAATTATGAGAAAGTGCATCTAATTTGAGCCATTTACTGGGAATAGAATGCTTCTACTCCCAGTAAATGCCTGAATTTGGACAGCTTTTCTCATAATCCGTAATATTGTCAGGTTATATTACTACTTTTTAAGGATTATCGGTAGAATTATGAGAAAGTGCATCTAATTTGAGCCATTTACTGGGAATAGAATGCTTCTACTCCCAGTAAATGCCTGAATTTGGACAGCTTTTCTCATAATCCGTAATATTGTCAGGTTATTTTACTTCTTTTTAGGGATTATCGGTAGAATTATGAGAAAATGCATCTAATTTGAGCCGTTTACTGGGAATAGAGTGCTTCTACTCCCAGTAAATGCCTGAATTTGGATAGGTTTTCTCATAATTCGCAACATTTGCAGGTTATATTACTATTTTTGGGGGATTGTCGGTCGAATTATGAGAAAGTGCATCTAATTTAAGCCATTTACAGAAGAAGATGTCATAATAGTGACAAGGGGTAGAAACGCTTAAACAATAGGGCTTTGAAGCTTCCACAAAGTAAAAATCAATAAATTGGTATGCAGCTTAGAGCTTTTATCTTGCAAAGTAGGCGTTGCCTTCCTGCACCACCAAGTAACAACAATAAGAAAGGAACTGATATGGGAAAGAAAAACGCTGGCAACCGCGACCCAAGACTTGTCCGCATACAGCGAGGCGGTACACTTAACGATAAAATACATCAGTCTTTAGCTCTTTGGGCTGCAAAATGTGCCGAACGAGTTTTATTTCTATTTGAGGATCAATGTCATGATGATCTACGCCCAGCCGAAGCTATAGAAGCTGCTCGTGCATGGGCACGTGGCGATATTACGATGATGCAGGCGAGAGAGTTTGCATATGCAGCGCATGCCGCTGCTCGTGAAACAAAAAGTGCAGCGAGAGAAGCTGCTCGTGCTGCTGGTCATGCTGTCGCCACTGCTCACATGGCCGATCACGAATTAGGCGCCGCATTTTATGCGCTACGAGCTATTAAAGCCGCCAACCCAGACGACCCCGAAAAAATGACCGAAGAACGTGAATGGCAGCGAGAAGTCCTTACATCAGATATTCGCGAGCTTGTCCTTGACGATATGTGTAGACGCGCAAAGAAATTTCAGAATATCTTTTCAGACGATAGTTTTTAACCTCAAGAAAGATATACGGAAACTATCCAGCTAAACATGATTTAGGTTATGAAATAATTAAAGAAAACGATCATGAAATAGATCATGGTTACAGAATATCTTAGAGATGCCTTATTTTATTAAAGGTATTTACCTCTGGCAGCAAACATATGATATTCCTTTTACTAGCTCAGTTCTAAGGCATTTCGCGAAATAAAACACGCAATTATTTATGACCCTGCTGGAAGGAATAGAGCACTTCTACTCCCAGTAAATGAATGGATTTGGGCAGTTCTTCTCATAATTCGTCAGTTATTGGGCAATAAGTCCGTGAAGAGTAATAGCTATTTCTAAATCACAAAAGAGTTTCCAAGAAATATATCGGAAATCAAAACAGTGGCATCGCCGTTTCTGATAGATGTTTCGGAAACTCTTTTATGGTTTATAGGAGGGTGTCATTCGTTATGAATTTTCCACCCGTTTTTTTATGCTTTAGAAATAGATGGTATTCTTTATAACTATTTTTCTGAGCCTACTACCATTCTCATTTCTAATAGGTATATGGGAGATTTGTTTACATAACATACAAGACTAATCTACCAACTTAGCCACATAAACTCTTCGAATAATCAAGAAACCTAAGGCAAACAAGATAGCAAAGATTCCGGCTCCAAGAGCTGACATTTGGAAGAAGACAGGTGAAATATTATTGCGTAGACTAAACAAGACAAAGAATTCTAGCATAGTCGCAGAAAAAATGGAACAAAGATTAAAATAAGCAACTCTTTTGTCACCACTGTACGAATTTCCTTGATAGACAAGCCGAGTTTTCGAAGACCAAGATACTTTTCTCTTTCCCCCGCAAGTGACGTTTGCAAATAAAAGTAGAGGATACTCATGGAGGCGCTGAGGAAGATTAGGCTGAGCATAAAGCCAATAGAAAATGAGACTTGGTTGACAAATTTCTCTGTTAAATAAAGTATAAAACTCATATAAACCCTAGTAAATACATCGCAAGTCCTAAAAATGGTCCTTCTTTACTAGTATCTTTTTTAGCTCCCATCAGCTTCATTTGTAAAAAATCTACTGAGTGACACTTTCAAGTAGAGTTAGGGTCTTTTTATCTAAATCCATTCTTGCTTTTATACTTTACTCCAAGATGATATTCTTGTCATTCTAAATGGAGAGTGGTAGGCTATGCCTATATTAAGTGTTGATGCATTAAAAAGTATCCAGTTAGATGTAAGAAGTCGGATGAATGGAGAGAAAGCTATGGTATCGTTTAAGCTAACAAGCTATATTGATGGGTTTTATCGGTATGAGGTTTATCCTGAGGGGAAGGAAGACTATAAGGGGTTTGTTGAATTTAATCCAGAAACAAAGGTATTAAAAGAATGGATAAATCCTCCAGAGCCATTTGATAGGGATAAATGGATAAGTATGGCACTGAATGGATTAAGGGATAAAGATGGAAATTATAGAGAAACGGGCTATGTTGCTTGGTATTAGCATTTTCTAAAAACAAATACTACGTTTATAACGTTCAAGCTATGAGGAAAGTTGATGCAGACAAGAAAGATTAAGGTGAAAAAATGTTAGAGTTAAAAAATATTAGTAAAATTTATGAGACTGCTGGATTAACTCAAAAAGCCTTGGATGGAGTGAATCTGTCATTTAGGCAAAATGAATTCGTGTCTATCTTAGGACAGAGTGGGAGCGGGAAGACAACCTTGCTCAATATTATCGGTGGCTTAGACCAATATACCAGTGGAGACTTAATCATTAACGGTCGTTCGACAAAGGAGTTTAAGGACCGAGATTGGGATAGCTACCGCAATAATTCAGTTGGATTTGTCTTTC
This sequence comes from Granulicatella seriolae, assembly GCF_024543085.1. GTDB lineage: Bacteria > Bacillota > Bacilli > Lactobacillales > Aerococcaceae > Granulicatella > Granulicatella seriolae. The sequence goes on along the minus strand of NZ_JANHNZ010000002.1, from coordinate 26,304 downwards.
AGAGCTACAATCTGATTCCCCACCAAACCGCGCTTGCCAATGTGGAACTGGCACTGACTTTGTCAGGAGTTCCTAGACAAGAACGTCGGCGCCGCTCCTTGGAAGCTTTAAAGAAAGTTGGCTTGGAAGACCATGTAAACAAACGCCCCGGTCAAATGTCTGGTGGTCAAATGCAAAGGATTGCCATAGCCCGTGCCCTTGTCAATGACCCAGATATTCTATTGGCTGACGAACCAACAGGGGCTCTTGATTCAGAAACTTCGCTACAGATTATGGAGCTTCTTAAAGAAATCGCTCACGACCGTTTGGTTGTCATGGTGACCCATAACCCTGATTTGGCACAGATGTATTCAACCAGGATTGTTAATTTATTAGATGGGCGTGTGGTAGGAGATTCCAATCCCTTTGACCCGTCATTAAGTAATGAAGAGTCTGGAGAATTTAACCCTAAACGAACCAGCATGTCCTATCTAACCGCTTTATCACTTAGTTTAAACAATTTGATGACGAAAAAAGGGCGGACGATTCTAACGGCTTTTGCTGGAAGCATCGGAATTATCGGGATTGCTTTGATTCTTTCCCTATCCACGGGGGTTCAAAGTTATATTAATAAGGTGCAAGAAGATACCTTGACTTCCTATCCATTAACCATAAATGAGTCGACAAATAATATATCAGCGCTGCTAGAAAGTATCGGTGCAAAGAAAGAAACCCATGAAGAAGGCTATATCTATGCCAATGAAATGCTGTCTCACATGCTGTCATCCAATATTGAGCACAACGATTTGGCAGCGTTCAAAACCTATTTGGAGGAACATCCGGAAGAGTTTAAGGAAGACACCAACAGTATCCAGTATGCCTACAATCTCAACTTAAACCTCTATCAAAATGATACCACTGATGGAGCAGTACAAGTCAATCCGAGTCCAGTAGGGCAGAAGCTGGGAATGAACACATCGTCCAATCTTCCAATTGGTCCACGAAGCTCCAGCTTTTACAGTACAGATGTCTGGGAAGAACTGATGGACAATCAAGAACTCTTGAATTCGCAGTATGATGTGCTTATCGGTCACATGCCAAGTGCCTACAATGAAGTCGTTCTTATTGCCGATAGCAACAGCGAGATTAACGACTATGCCCTCTACAGTCTAGGGCTCAAGTCACAAAAAGAACTAGACGACTTAATTAAAGAAGCCTCTGGAGACAAGGCGCAGACTGATTCATCTACTAGCAGCTCAGATGAGGGAGCACCATTACGCTATGCCTTAAATGATTTGATGAGTTTGAAGTATAAACTGGTGCTTAACAGTGATTATTTTGTCAAAGAAGGCGATATCTGGGTCGATAAATCAGATGATGCTGACTTTATGAAGAAATTGGTAGATGATTCCGAAACGATTTCTGTGGTAGGGGTGATTAAGCCAAAACCAGAAACGCAAGGACTTTCTACTTCAGGTGGGATTGGGTATACGAAAGATCTGAGCAGCCATGTTATTGAAAAAGTGCAAGCAAGTCTGGTTGCCAAAGACCAAGTTGCTAATCCAACACGTAATATTTTTACAAACAGGGATTTTGTGGCAAGTGATAGTAAGCAAACATTTTCCATGAATGACCTCAGCCAAGAAGAAAAAATGGCTCTGGCAGCCATGACTCCTGAGCAGCTAACCGAGTATGTCAATCGCTTCAACGAAAATATCAATGCTACTTATGATGATAATCTAGCTAGAATTGGGGTGGTTGATTTGGCAAACCCATCTAGCGTTAAGCTCTATCCTAAGTCATTTGTTGCGAAGGATACCTTGAAAACTCAAATCGAGGCCTACAGTCAAAAAGCTAGAGATGCTGGTAAGGAAGACTTGGTGTTAAACTACACGGATGAAGTGGGCTTGATTATGTCTTCAGTCACTGCGATTGTCGATATGATTACCTATGTATTGATTGCATTCGTGGCCATATCTCTAGTGGTTTCTTCTATCATGATTGGGATTATTACCTATATCTCTGTCTTGGAACGAACCAAAGAAATTGGGATCCTGCGTGCTATAGGAGCTTCTAAAGGGGATATCTCACGCGTCTTCAATGCTGAAACTTTAATCGAAGGCTTTGCTGCAGGGCTCTTAGGAATTGTTATCACCTTGTTGTTGAATATTCCAATCAATTACATTGTGGAAAATCTGACAGGAGTAGCTGGCATTACCTCGCTACCTTGGCAAGCTGGGGGCATCCTCATTCTTATTAGTATGGTTTTAACACTAATTGCTGGAATTATTCCTTCAAGAATAGCTGCCAAGAAAGACCCAGTAGAGTCACTTCGAATGGAATAAAATAAAAAGCTAGGTGTCCTTTATAGGGGCACCTAGCTTTTTTGTGCTAATAATTGATAGATAGGGATAGGTAAAAAGTCCTTATCATAGTTAAACAAAAGAGTTTCTGGGAAAAATATCAAAAATGAGAGCAGTGCACCGTTCTCATTTCTGGCAGATAGCCAGAAGACTCGATGAATATAAGCTCTATTTCAACTCATCCGTCAACTTGTACAATTGGTCTACTAGCGAACCAACATAAGCAATAGCGTCTTTTAATGGTTTATCAGTCGATACATCGCAGCCAGCTGATTGACACAAATCTAGTGCAGACATGCTGCCACCTTTTCCAAGTGTATCCAACCAAACTTGTGCGTGACTTGGGTCTTCTTCAATCTTGTTAGCCACAGCTGTACCAATTGTCAGACCAGCTGAATAGGTATATGGATATAAGCCCATGTAGTAATGTGGTTGGCGCATCCAAGTTAATTCAGCGCCATCATTGATGTCCAAGCTGTCGCCGAAGAATTCTTGCATGACTTCTTTTTTGATGGTAGACAAAATGTCAGCAGTAAACATGTCACCAGCGTCCAGTTTTTTGTAGACACGGTCTTGGAAGACAGCCTCTAGGTAGTGAGTCACCATGTTGTGGTAGTAAGTTCGGCTAATCATATTGCTAATAACCCAACGTTTAAATCTAGCGTCACTACTAGTTTTTAGCAAGTAATTAGATACCAATACTTCATTACAAGTGGATGGTGCCTCTACAAAATAGAGCGAACAATCTTGGTTCATCATACTTTGTTTCTCGCCACAATGCATAAAGTGATAGGCATGTCCTAATTCGTGGGCTAAGACAAAGACCTCGTTCATCTTACCGGTCCAAGAAAGCAGGATAAAGGCAGCTACACCACCAATTGTGTAACAGAAGCCACCCGTACTCTTGCCAATATTTTGTGGAAAGTCCGTCCAACGCTTGTCATAGCTTTCATCAATCATTTGACCATAGTCCTCGCCTAGCACAGCCAGAGCTTTTTTGAGGTAGTCGCGGGATTCTGGAATGGTCATATCGACTTCATAATCGGGGTCTAAGTTAATCTTACAATCGGCAAATTGCATATCGTTAATCTGGTGCTCTCTTGCCAAAAGTTTCATATAGCGACGAATATGTGGCGCCAACTCTTCCATAATGAGGTTGATTTGGCGGTCATAAAGGTCACGGTTACCATCTTGTTGGTCTAACAAATAGTCAATAACACTGTCGTAGCCACGCATGGTTGCCACAAGTTTTTCTTTTTTAATATGAGAAATGTACTCATTAGCAGTCGTATTCTTGTATTTTCTCAAGGTCTTATAAAAACTATCAGCAGCTTTTCTGCGAATTTCGGTATTGTTATCCATTTCATGAAGGTTTTCATAAGAGACATAGCTGTTTTCATAGTCTTTTCCATCAACTGTAAAGGATTCAAAATCCATGTCTTCAAACTTGGTGATTTCATACAAATCATAAAAGTCAGGCAAGCTTCTGAAATTAGACAAAACTTGTTCAGCATCTTTTGACAGACGGTGTTTTTTATCCCGTTTGATTTTTTCAATGACGTAAGCCAAATCAGGACGTTTTTCCGCAACGAATTGGTCTAACAACTCATCAGATAAGGTAGCTAATTCGCTGTCAAAAAATGAGGTGGAAGCTGCCCAAATAGCGCTAGCTTGTTGATAACGATTGGCATTATCAATGACTGTTTCATTAAAACGGTCAACCGTAGTAGGTAAGGTTGCATAGGCACCTAGACGGTAGAAGTTCGCTAAAAGAGATTCAAAATCAGTGAATGCCTTATCTAGGGTTTCGAGTTCATTCAAGCGGTTTTCATAGCTAGTTTTGAACTGAGGCAAAACTCTTTCGATATGGCTTAGTTCATTTTTAAAAATAGTATCACTAGGATAAAGTAGGGTCATATCCCAGGTTTCTTGAGCATTTACTTGATCACGAGGTACTTGTTGGTTCTTGGTCATTCATTTCACTCCATTCTAGACATTCTCAGAACAAGTTATCGTAGATTGAAAAATCAGACAACTCTAAGGTTTATTGTACCTTTCTTATAGGCGAAAATCTATAGAAAGTAAGCAGCAGGGCAAAAAGTTCATCCTGCAATTCAAACAAGGGGCAGGGCAAAAAGTCTGTAATAAAATAAAAAAAGTTTCTAAATCATAAAAGAGTTCCCCAGAAATCTATCCGAAATGGGAACGGTGGCACCGCCGTGAGCCTAGGTCTCACTGGCTTAGCTGTCTACGTGGTTGTAATCGGCTGAAGCCGAAACATCCACTGTGCGTCAGATATGCTATACACCGTTCTGTACGGATAGATTTCTGGGAAACTCTTTTATTTGGTTACCATTTGGACTTTTTGTCCAGCCCCTTGTGATTTAGAAATAGATATTATTTTTTATAGATTTTTCCGGTTTTGAATTTATTTTAATCCTTTGACAATGGCATCAACATTCAATTTATAAGTTTCGATATAGCTGCTATTCTCTTTTAGCGAGTCTGAATATAGCTCATCTCCAATAGTTAAGTCGACCCCCTTGGATTGTACGGCTTTTTGCAATGATTCAATGGTTTTATGAGAAATAGACGATTCAGTGAAAATAGCTTTAATCTGATTGGTAGCCAAAAATTCAGCTAAAGCATTGATGGCAGAAGTAGAAGCCTCTGACTCAGTACTAACCCCTTGAATGGCCTTAACTTGAAAGTCATTAGACCTTGCAAAATAATTAAAGGCATCATGAGCCGTTACTAAGACACGTTGCTCTTTTGGAATGCTGGATAATTCTTTTGTGACATAGCTTTGTAAATCATCTAGCTCTGCTAAATACTTGGTTAAATTGGCAGCATAATCATCTGCGTGCTGGGCATCTTTTTGAGCTAGGGTCTCTTTAATATGAGTGGCAGCTTTTTTCCATAGAGAAATGTCAAACCAGATATGTGGGTCTTCACCACCATCTTCTTCTAGAATATCACTTTTATCCAAAGCCGCTTCCATACTACTTGTATTCGGCAACTTTTCAAGCACATCGCTTAATTTTGCTTCCAAATGAATCCCGTTATAAAAAACAAGGTCGGCTGACTGCATACTGGCAGCATCGCTTTCTTTGGCTTTATAAAGATGGGGATCCACACCGGCCTTCATTAGACTAGTAACCTTAACATGGCTACCACCAATATTTTCTACTAAATCGGCAATCATTGTTGTAGTGGCTAAAACCTCTAGTCCCCCATCTTTTGCTGTTGAAGGTGAGGATGAAGCAGTTTGACACCCTATTAAAAATAGGCAGAGGCCTAAGAGATAAATCGATAGTTTTTTCATAGTAAAACTCCTTTTCATTTTTTAGGTAAGACTAATTTTTATTTGTAGGCGAACCTAATTAATGCTATAATACACTAAAGTAAACCTAATTACCAATATATTTTGTTGATTTTTAAACAAAAATAGATAAAATAAAAATTAGGTTAACCTAAAGGAGTGGTAAAATGTCAATCAATCAAGAAGACTATATCAAATATATATTTGAAAAAAACCAAGTACAGGAAAAAATTACTAATAAGGATATTGCTACTTATCTAGGCGTTTCGGCGCCATCAGTAACAGAAATGGTTGCTCGGTTGATAAAAGTGGGTAAAATACAACGAGATGATGAATTAGGTTTGATGCCAACAAGTTTAGGCCAAGAAGAGGCAAAAGAATTGATTCGCAAACACCGCCTGTGGGAAGTTTTTTTGGTGAATTATCTTGGTTATACTTGGGATGATGTGCATGATGATGCAGAAGTTCTGGAACATGCGACCTCTAACTTACTAGCAGATAGATTAGACCAGTTTCTGGATCATCCAGAATTTTGCCCACATGGAAAGATTATTTATGGCAATCGCCATATTGAGAAAAGCCGGATGATTGGAAGTCTAAGCGATTTGCCACTCGGTGTGCAAGCACAGGTACATGCTATTCATGAGCAAGAAGGGCTCTTGGCTTATCTAGAAAGAAAGGAAATCAGCTTAGAGACAATTCTGTTCATCAGAGAAATACTGCCATATGACCAGACGCTTGTTATCCAAATTGGCACTAAAATGGTAGAAATCTCACAACAAGCTGCTGAAAGAATAGTCGTAGAGTGGGAGGTTGACCAAAATGATAGATAAGCAATTAACCCCTCAAGTGGCTTTGTCCTTTCAGGATGTTAGTGTTTCTTATCAGGGAAATCAGGTGTTAGAAGCTATTCAACTTGATTTTTTAAAGGGTAAGAGAACGGCCATTGTTGGTCCAAATGGCGCAGGGAAATCCACCTTACTGAAAGCGATTATGGGGTTATTAAAGGTCGATAGTGGCCAAGTAAATTTTGAAATGTTCCATACGACCAATCAAGATAAAAAAAGTTGCCTAAAAAAAATCGCTTATGTTCCACAGGTATCTAGTGTAGATTGGGATTTTCCAGTTACGGTTTTCGAAGTAGTCATGATGGGACGATATGGGCATCTTGGCTGGTTTAGAAGACCTAAAAAAGTGGACAAGCAAGTGGTACGAGACACCTTGCGTCAAGTAGGCATGTTAGAGTACCAAGATAAACAAATTTTGCATTTATCAGGTGGGCAGCAACAAAGGGTTTTTCTGGCCCGAGCGCTAGTTCAGGAAGCTGAAATATATATATTAGACGAGCCTTTGAAGGGTGTTGATGTGACCACTGAGTCGATTTTAACAAATATCCTGAAAAAATTAGCGGAAAATGGCAAAACGATTATTGCTGTTCATCATGATTTGTCAACGGTAGCGACTTATTTTGACTGTGTTGCCTTAATTAATAAACAGGTTATCGCTAATGGAACGGTTAGCGACACCTTTACTGAGAACAATCTTAAATTAACTTATGGCATCCCTTATGGAGGTGACTTGTTTTGTTAACGATTGTTGATTTCTCTATTTTTGGGACCTATACGTTTCAAATTGTGGCGCTAGGAAGTTTCCTTCTGGGGATTTCGTCTGGTATCAGCGGAACCATTGCGGTCTTGAATAAACAAGGCTTGTTAGGGGATAGTATTGCACATTCTTCTTTGGCAGGAATTGGCATTGCCTTTATGGTGACCAACAGTAAACAAACTGAAGTCTTGCTTTTTGGAGCATTGGTGGCTGGTTTACTATCGGTTTTTTTGATTCATCTGGTTTCTAATGCTAAAAAAACGCAAGTGGATAGTGCTATGGCTTTAATGATGGCCATGTTTTTTGGTCTGGGACTTATTTGCCTCTCCATCATTCAAAAGTCTGCCAACTCTAACCAAGCAGGACTGACACGATTTTTATTCGGTCAAGCAGCATCTATTCTACAGGCGGATATTCTGGTCATGCTTGCTGTAACTTGTCTCTTGTTTGTTTTAACGGTACTTTTTTGGAAACAACTAAAAACCTATATCTTTGACAAAGACTTTGCTTATAGTCTAGGTTTTTCTTTGGCTAGACTACGACTATTAGTTTCTTTTATGATTGTTACGACAGTGATTATTGGGATCCAACTAATTGGTGTTGTACTGATGAGCTCCATGATGATTGCACCTGCAGTTGCTGCAAGGCAGTGGACAGGTAGTCTGGCTAGGATGATGACCTTAGCTTCTTTGATTGGTGGTTTTGTAGGCTTAGGAGGTACCTATATTTCATCAAGTATTGACCGCATCCCAACTGGTCCAGCCATTATTTTGATAGTTAGCTGTGTGGTTATTTTCAGTTTAGTCTTTGCTCCTAAAAGAGGTGTTTTCTGGAGAAAGCAAAGGAAAGCATCGAAAACATTCAGAAAGGGAGTGGATACTCTATGACCACCATGCAAATGGAAGTGATTATCTTAGCGGTTCTTTTTAGTTTATCTTGCTCTTTGGTAGGAGTTTTCTTAGTGCTGAAACGTATGGCCATGATGAGCGATGCCATTAGTCATACGGTACTTTTAGGGATTGTCTTAGGCTATTTGGTGACAAAAGACTTGACATCACCACTTTTATTTATTGGAGCGGTAGTAATGGGCTTATTAACCGTTTATTTTGTTGAGGTAATAAAAAACACAAAACTTCTGAGTGAAGAATCATCTATTGGGGTTGTTTTCCCACTCCTATTCAGCATAGCTGTCATCATTATCAGTAAATTTTTAGGCAATACGCACATTGATACGGATATGGTGTTATTAGGTGAATTGGTTTTTGCTCCTTTAAATAGGGTGGAAATTTTAGGGCTTAGTGTCCCAGAATCTTTACTGCCTAGCCTTATCATTTTACTGATAAATACTCTTGTCATCGCACTATTTTATAAGGAACTAACCATTTCTAGTTTTGATATTGTCTTAGCGACTACTCTTGGCTTCTCGCCAATTTTATTGAATTATTTATTGATGACTTTAGTTTCGATTACAGCTGTTACGACATTTAATGCGGTAGGGGTCATTGTTATGATTGCTTTTATGGTTGGTCCTCCGATTACGGCGCAGTTGCTAACTAATAGACTATTGCCTTTAATAGCTGTGTCTTGTCTGTTTGCAATTTGGAATGTGATTAGTGGTTACTTGCTGGCGCGTCATTTTGATATCTCGATTGCGGGTAGTATGGCCTTGATGACTGGTATCAGCTATCTCCTAGTATTTGCCTTTAACACTCAAAAAAATGTATGGCAACAAAAAGTCATTGTGTCCAAGCAATAACAAAGTCTTTCAATAAGACTGATAGTCCGCTATAATACTAAAGGACAAGTTGAAAGAAAATGAGGATGAACGAATGACACAAACAATGAAACAAGAAGTAGAATCACGCCGTACCTTTGCGATTATTTCCCATCCGGATGCGGGTAAAACAACCATAACAGAACAATTGCTCTTATTCGGAGGCGCTATTAGACAAGCTGGAACGGTAAAAGGAAAGAAATCTGGCAAATTCGCCAAATCAGACTGGATGGAAATTGAAAAGCAAAGAGGGATTTCTGTCACTAGTTCTGTTATGCAAGTGGAATATGACAATAAACACATTAACATCGTAGACACACCAGGACATGAGGACTTCTCGGAAGACACCTACCGTACCTTGATGGCAGTGGATAGTGCAGTCATGGTGATTGACAGCGCCAAAGGGATTGAACCACAAACGAAGAAACTATTTGAAGTTGTTAGTAGACGTGGCATTCCTATCTTTACCTTCATCAATAAAATGGACCGTGATGGAAGAGAGCCTTTAGAATTGGTAGCAGAATTAGAAGAAGTGTTGGGTATTGATGCTTATCCGATGAACTGGCCTATGGGGATGGGGAAAAACTTCCTAGGACTGTATGACCTTTATAATCAACGAGTAGAGCTAACACATCCTGAGGCAAATGGAGATAATGACTTTCTTCCCTTAAATGAAGAAGGACATGTAGATGGGGACTTTGCCTTCAAACAATCTACCATTTATGACCAAGCTATTGAAGATGCGCAACTTTTGAACGAAGCTGGAAATGAATTCTCACCTGAAGCCATTGCTAAAGGCAAGCTGACACCTGTCTTTTTTGGTTCAGCCTTAACAGGTTTTGGCGTACAGACCTTTTTAGATGCGTTTGTTGATTTTGCACCAAGCCCATCTAGTAAGATGACTGAAGATGGTGTGGAAGTTGACCCACTAGACCCACAATTTACTGGCTTTATCTTTAAGATTCAAGCCAATATGAATCCAGCTCACAGAGACCGGATTGCCTTTGTCAGAATCTGTTCTGGTGAATTTGAACCAGGAATGGATGTTACGGTCAATCGCTCACAAAAGAAGATGAAGTTGTCTCACACTACTCAGTTTATGGCGGATAGCCGTGAAACAGTCAAGACGGCGGTAGCTGGTGACATTATCGGTCTGTATGACACCGGAAACTTCCAGATTGGGGATACCATCTATTCAGGCAAATCAGCGCTGCAATTCGAACCACTACCACAATTTACTCCAGAGCTTTTTAACCGTGTTTCTGCTAAGAATGTTATGAAACAAAAATCCTTCCATAAAGGAATCGAGCAATTGGTTCAAGAAGGGGCTATTCAATTGTACAAAACCTACCATACTGGAGATTATATTCTCGGAGCGGTGGGGCAATTGCAGTTTGAGGTTTTCCAATACCGCCTCTTGAATGAATACAATGCTGAAGTTGTTATGACACCAATTGGTAGTAAAATCGCTCGCTGGATTGATGAAGATGTTTTAGACCCGAACATGTCATCTAGCCGCAATATTTTGTGCCGTGATCGTTTTAATCAACCAGTCTTTCTTTTTGAAAACCAATTCGCCTTAAACTGGTTTAAAGATAAACACCCAGAAATTGAACTGAAATCTTTGATTTAAAGTTAGGTGTGGCAAAAAATCCGTAGAAAAGAAGGTTAGTTTTATGTCAAAAAAGAATGAACAGTATAGTTTGTTTACAGCTATTTCGATGATTGTAGGAATTTGTATTGGTTCAGGGATTTTCTTTAAAGCAGATGATGTTCTGAGAGCTACTGGGGGCAATGTTACCTTAGGGGTTATCATTTTTGTGATGGGAGCCTTGGGGATTACTTTTGGTAGTATCAGTCTTTCAGAATTGGCAGGCATTTCAAGCGCATCGGGAGGCGTAGTTGGTTTTTTCCAAGAATTTATTTCTCCCAAAGCGTCCAGTGCCTTTGCCTGGTTTCAGACCTTCCTATATCTTCCGACTATCAACGTAGTCGTCTCTTGGGTTGGAGGAATTTACACCTTACAAATTTTAGGCATCGATTTCTCTTTAGAAGTTGCTACCTTAATCGGAACGGCTTATCTCTTGTTTTTCTACGGAGTTAACTACCTTTCTATGAGATTCGGCGCTGCCTTTCAAAGTGGCTCTACCTTTATCAAATTAATACCCTTGATATTGATCGCTGTTTTAGGAGTATTGAATGGACAAGGTGTCAGTGATAGCAGTCCAGACACTGTCCAAATGGGGTCTTCTTTTGCCTGGCTAGCTGCTTTGGCACCAATGGCCTTTTCGTATGATGGTTGGACGGTTGTACTGAACATCTCACCTCAGATAAAGAATGGAAAACGTAATGTCCCTTTGGCTTTATTTATTGGTCCATTAGTTGTTCTAGTTGCTTATTTAGCTTATTTTATCGGCTTGGTGACACTTCTGGGTTCAGAGCAAGTTTTGTCATTAGGGGATAATGCCATTTACACAGTTGGGAAAGATATTTTTGGTCAATATGGTGGTATCTTCATCACCCTCTTTATATTGATCTCAATCCTAGGTGTCAGCAACGGTATGACTATGGGTAGTATCCGAATGCCTGAAGTCTTGGCAAATAAACAGATGTTGCCGCAAGCATTTATATCCAATGACTTGACTCTTCGGCCTGCCAAAAACTCTATGCTATTATCGCTCGTTATTGCCTTAGTTTGGATGGCTATTCATTATGTGACGCAAAGATATGACATTCTAAAAGGTGGCGATGTCAGTGAGTTGGCTATCACGTTTAGTTACTTGTGCTACTTAATTCTGTATGTAAAAATTTTAAACTTAAGAAAAACAGGGGTACTGAAAAAAAGTTTTAAAAACAGTCTTGCACCTTTATTGGGCATTTTGAGTAGTTTGATGATATTTTTAGGCTCATTCATCGCTCATCCAGTGACAACGGTCATCTTTATCGGTTTTTGTTCCTTTGTATGTGTTTTAGGGTATCTATTTTATCAAAGAACAGCGAGTACGGACTGAGAAATTTTATCGGTTAAGCGTTGGAAGGTCTGTTGTCTAAGCCGTAAAATGGGTTTTTTGCTCAGTTGATTTGAAAACTAAAAAAGCTAGAAAAAATCAATTTCGATTTTTTCTAGCTTTTTTAAGTTGAGCCAATACCTATTTGTTTACTTCATATCCCATCAAAATACCAGCTTGTTCTGCATAGTAACTGCACAGCCCACTAGTTGGGATGCTTTGGATATCTGCACCTGGGAATTTTTCGTGAACAGCTATGGTGATTTGTGCACATATTTCTGGATTGTTGCAGTGGCTAATAAAGACGCGACCACCTTGGTAGCCTGCTTTTAGCATCTCATTAAATAGAGCAGCAACAGCTTTCTTTTGTCCACGTGGTTTTTGAAGTAATTCAAGTGTTCCTTCATCACTTGCACGACCCACCATGCGGATGTTTAGGAGACCAACGACACGGCCAATTAATTTATTGAGGCGGCCATTTTTGACTAGGTTGTCTACATTTGCTAAGACGAATAGCAGACGGGTTGAGTTTAAATAGTCTTGACCTTCTTTAACTACTTGGTCAAAGCCTAAACCTTCTTCAATAAGTTGATTTAATTTTTGAGCTAATAGGATCATTTCACCGGAAGCGGAAAGGGTGTTGTATACATGAACATTAGCGTTTGGGTGTTGTTCTAGATAGATCTTTTTAGCCAACTCAGCGCTGTTATAACTGCCAGATAAGGTGCCTGTAATCGTAACGACTAGAACGTTGTCGGCTCCTTCAAAACTGGACACATAAGCTTCAGGGCTTGGGCAAGAAGATGAGGTTTTCCCTTCGTAAGCATACATCTCTGTCATCATTTGATTAATATCAAGGTCTTTTGAGTCAACAAATGCTCTCTCTCCAACTTGAATTGTTAAAGGGACATTTACATACTCGGTATTGGGAGCGATAGGATCCATTTCTCTCAAGTCACAACCTGAGTCAGTAATAATCTTCCATTTCATTAGAGAAACCTCCAGGATAGTTTTAGTTATTTCCTATCTTTAACAATACAGTTATTTTAACTAGTAGTCAACTTCATAAAACCTAACTTTTACTACAAAATAAAATTATGGATAAAAGCAATTAAATAAATGGACTTTTTGCTGCGTCTATACTAATGTAAGGGTGTAGAATTCTTTAGAAATGAGAGGGATAACAATGGCGACACAAGTGGTAATTGGAAAAGGTAGTGAACCTGCAGTACTCTTATGTAATAAACTCAATCGACACGGCATTATTGCTGGTGCAACGGGAACTGGTAAAACAGTTACCTTAAAAGTTTTGGCAGAGCAACTAAGTGAACAGGGGATACCTGTATTTCTATCGGATATCAAGGGAGACTTGGCTAGTCTAGCTCAAGCAGGGGAAGTTACTGATAAAATTCAGGAACGGTTAACTAGTTTGGACTACCTAGATTATGAACCTAGCTCATACCCAACCCAGTTCTGGGATGTAAGAGGTCAGGACGGCATAGCGATTCGCACGACCATCTCTGAAATGGGACCAATCCTCTTATCGCAATTATTAGGGCTTAATGATACACAAGAGGGAATCTTAAACATTGCCTTTAAAGTGGCTGATGATGAGGGCTTGCTTTTAATTGATCTGAAAGACTTGAGAGCTATGCTTAACTATGTGGCTTCTAAAGCAGGCGAATTACGTTCCTTATATGGGAATATTGCGCAGCAATCCATTGGTGCTATTCTAAGAAGTTTATTGGTTCTAGAAGAGCAAGGTGGCGATGTTTTCTTTGGTGAGCCAGCTTTTGAAATTGCTGATTTACTACAAGTGGATAGCGATGGGCGTGGTGTCATCAACATTCTAGCTTCCGAAAAATTATTCTTAACACCAAAATTGTATTCAACGTTCTTATTGTGGTTTTTATCGGAATTGTATGAAAGCCTACCAGAAGTAGGAGACTTAGAGAAACCTAAGATGGTCTTTTTCTTTGATGAAGCCCATTTATTATTCCAAAACACGAACCCTGAGGTGATTGAAAAGGTTGAATTAATCGTTCGCCTCATTCGTTCTAAGGGAATTGGTATATTCTTTGTAACGCAAAATCCGACTGATATTCCCGATTCCGTTGCTAGTCAATTGGGTCACCGTATCCAACATGGTTTGCGAGCATTTACCCCTAAGGAGCAAAAAAGTGTTAAAGCAGTAGCCGAAACCTTTCGTCAGGATCAAGAACGAGATTTGGTGGCAGAGATTACTAATCTCAAGGTGGGCCAAGCAGTCGTTTCTTTCTTAAGAGAAGATGGGTCACCAAGCTTTGCTGATATTGCAACCATTTTCCCGCCAAAGAGTTTGATGGGTGTGGTGGATCCTTTGGTAAGGCAAGAGATTATCAACAAATCTAAGTTTTACAATAAATATTCTGAGCCTATCGACCGTCAGTCTGCCCATGAGGAGCTCTTAAAAATGGAGCAAACCTTAAATGAGCAAGCGCAAATGGATTTAAAGGCACAAGAAGATTTGAAGGCTCAACAATTGGAAGAAAAAGAGCGTTTGAAGCAAGAAAAAGAGTTGGAACGCCAAGCTAGAAGTTCAACGCCGGCTGGTCGTAAGACGGACTCGACTATGGATCGATTCACCAAGAATTTTATGTCTACAGTCGGTAGAGAGGTTGGAAAGGTCATCTCACGTGGTATTTTAGGTATGTTTAAAAAATAACTTTTCAGGAGGAGTGTTCCATGAAACAAGTCGCAGTATTAATGGCAACCGGTTTTGAAGAGATTGAAGCCATTGCAACGATTGATATTTTGAGACGAGCAGATATGCAGGTAGATATGATTGGTTTGGATGCCATGCACATTAGGGGAGCTCACGGTATTGAAGTTAGCATGAATGATGTACTAGAAAATGTGATGGATAAGGCTTATCACATGGTATTTCTGCCGGGTGGCATGCCAGGTGCAAAGCACTTAAAAGAAGATCCTCAAGTTATCCGTTTTTTACAAAAGCATGATGAGATAGGTGCGTGGATTACGGCCATCTGTGCTGCACCAATTGCGCTTCACGAGGCTGGATTACTAGAAGGCAAAAACTTCACTTGCTACCCAAGCTTTGAAGAAGAAATTCTACCTAGTGGAACCTACACTGGCTCTATCGTAGAAATGGATGGACGTATCATCACTGGAAGAGGACCAGCAGCAGTCTTTGAATTTGCCTATAGCCTAGTAGACGCTCTAGGTGGAGACAGCCAACCGCTAAGAGAAGGAATGGTCTATAACCAATTGCTAGAGGAAAAAGGGTAAATCTATTAAGAATAGGGTTTTTGTCTAAATCATAAAAGAGTTCCCCAGAAATCTATCAGAAATGGGAACGGTGGCACCGCCGTGAGCCAAGGTCTCACTGGCTTAGCTGTCTACGTGGCTGTAAATCGGCTGAAGCCGAAACATCCACTGTGCATCAGCTATGCTTTACACCGTTATTTCGGATAGATTTCTGGGGAACTCTTTTATTTGGTTACCATTTGGACTTTTGCCCAGCTCACATTTTAGTAAACAAGCCTAAATGAGTAGAGTAATCGAAACCTGATTTTACCGCAAGCATATGATAAAATAGTCATACAGAGGTGAACTTATGAAGAAGAAAGCGAATATAAAAACTAATGCGGTTCGAATGGTGGAAAAGGCGAAGATACCCTATCAACTACACGAATACCCCTGGTCAGAAGAGCACCTAGATGCTTTTCATGTAGGACAAGAGATGGGAGTTTCTTTGCAACAAGTCTACAAAACCATTGTTCTAAAAGGAGATCGTGTCCCTTATCTGGTGGTTTGTATAGCGGCAGATAAAGAAGTTGATTTGAAAAAAGTAGCCAAGGTATCAGGCAACAAACGAGTGGAGCTCTTTCCACTTAGCGACCTAGAAAAAGTGACGGGCTATGTTCGTGGAGGTTGCTCACCAGTAGGTATGAAAAAACACTTCCCAACCTATATCGAAAGTAGCGCCAAAGCCCAGTCCAGCATTCGTATTTCAGCTGGCAAGCGTGGCATTCAAATGGAAATTAATCCACTACAATTAGCTGAACTGACCAATGCTACTTGGTTTGACAATTAACCATATCAAAAAAGATCTAAGACATATGAGGGGTTCAAATGGCACATACATTACACATATTTCATAGCAATGATTTGCATTCCCATTTTGATTTATGGGAGCGACAGGTTTCCTATTATCTAAATCGCAAACAGGAATTACTTGCACAGGGGCAGAGTGTCTTGCATTTGGATTTGGGTGATTTTGCGGACCGTGTTCATCCCCTAATCGAGGCAACTGAAAGTGCGATTGCTGGTTCTTTGTTAGAGGAAGCTCAAGTTGACATGATAACCATTGGCAACAACGAGGGTTTGGGCAACTCCCCACAGCAATTGGTGAATATCTACAAAAATGTCAACTTTGAGGTATGCCTAGCCAATATGAAATACTTAGAGAGTCAGCAACTTCTATCCTTTGCTAAACCCTATATTCTAAAAGAAATTGCAGGATGTAAACTGGCCTTTATCGGTTTGACGTCACCATTTCCAGCAAGCTATTTGCCTAATGGTTGGTTAGTTGAGGACTATCAAGATGTTTTGCCACAGATTCTTGAGGAAGTCAAAGAGCAGGCTGATACCATCATACTTTTATCACATCTTGGTATTTGTGATGACCGAAAAATTGCCGAGGAATTTCCAGAAATCTCAGTTATCTTAGGAGCACATACACATCACGTTTTTGAGCATGGTGAGTGGGTGGGCGAGACTTTGCTGACTGGCGGAGGGAAATTCGGTCAATATTTAGGAGAGCTTACCTTAACCATTGACAATGGGCAAGTGATTGATACAGTAGAAGTGTTACATTCCGTTCAAGACCTACCGGCAACAGGTCGTGAACTATCTCGCAGTAGCCAGCTCTTTAATGATGGAAAAGATATGCTAAAGAGGCAGACTATTGCTTTATTGCCAAAAGATTTCAAGAAAGATTGGCGACAGGATAATCAAATGGTACAATTAGCTTTAGCTGCCATCACAGATTTTTCAGATATTCCAATTGGAGTTCTATCAACAGGACTATTTTTGGCAGATTTTCATAAAGGATTACTGACTAGAAATGAGTTACACGAGGGATTACCGCATCCGATGCATCTCAATACCTGCACTCTAAAGGGCGCAGATTTCTATCAGTTAATCAAAAATTTTGAGCGCCAACAGGATTCCCTAAAGGACCTTCCAATAAAGGGAAATGGCTTTAGAGGTCAGGTCTTTGGACGCTTAGTCTATCGCGGTATAGAGGTTTTACCAAGAGAAGATGATATTCGGATTTTAGGACAAAGCCTAGTCGAGGCTAACGAGTATACTTTTGTATCGGTTGACCACCTACGATTCGTTCGATTCTTTTCACAAATCGAGGAAGCAGGAGTCAACCAAATACTCTACCCCTATTTTTTCAGAGATATTGTTGGCATGTACCTACAAAATCAATGGGGTAAGCCAAACTAAAACAACTAATTATTAGGACAAATTTAACAGAAAAAGGTGACATAATGACAGATGAAACAAAAAATTTGACGATTGAAGAGGAGTTGACCATAGCTCTGACAGAATTTAGTCAAGAGACGGAGCCGGCAGAGCCTAAGCTAGTGGTCATGTTGGATGAGACGCATCTCCAAATTAATGGAGTCGATTATAGCTTGGTGTCCAACCACAAAGATGCTTTTCAAGTGGATGCATTAAATGGACGATACAATGAAGTCTTGAATAAATACGATTATATTGTAGGAGACTGGGGCTATGACCAGTTGCGTCTCAAAGGATTTTATAAAAACTCTAGCAACTTTGGCGGTCAGGACAAAAAAATTCAATTCTTACAAGATTATTTATACGAATACTGCAATTTTGGCTGTGCCTACTTTGTTATTCAACGAGAGGGAGACCCAATTCCAGAACCTAGCCTTTCCAAGAAAAGCCGTCAACGTCAACAACATTCAGCACAAAAAGCCACTGTTCAACAAGAACGTCCACACCAAAACCAAGAAAATAAACGACAAAAAGCTAAAGTAAACCAAACTCAAAAACATAAAAAAGCAACGAAATCAGCACCAGAGGTAGAACACCATAAAAAGACGGCTAATGCAGCAAAACAATTTGCTATCAAAGAAAACCATGAAGAAAAGGTATCTGTAAAAACTCATCGAAAAGTCCCTGCTTCAAAAAAGAAGGGACAAATCCAAAAGCCAGATATAAAAAAAGACCCTAAAAAACGATTTGAAATTCGACAAACCAATGACTAAAAAATTAAGCTGTAATAGAGCTTAATAAAATTTGGAGGTAACAATGACCTTACGCTACAAAGCATATTTAATTGATTTAGACGGCACCATTTATAAGGGCAAGGACCGTATACCAAGTGCAGAGAAGTTTATCGAAAGACTTCAACTGGAGGAGATTCCATTTTTATTTGTGACCAATAATGCCACTAAGACACCACAAGAAGTGGCGGATAATTTGGCAAACCATTACCATATCACTGTTTTGCCTGATTTAGTCTATACCAGTGGTGTTGCGACTGCCGACTATATTAAAGAGCATATTACTGGTCAAAAAGCCTTTGTTATTGGAGAGAAAGCTTTAAAAGAACAACTCCAATTAGCTGGCTACCAAGTGGTTGATCAAGACCCTGACTTTATTGTGCAAGCCTTGGACAGGGAGTTAACGTATCAAAAGTTAGAAAAAGCAACCCTTGCTATTCGAGAGGGGCTGCCTTATATCGTGACCAATGGGGACACCAACATGCCAACGGAACGAGGATTTGTTCCAGGTTCTGGAGCTATCACGGCATTCTTACGTGCAGCTACTCAAACAGAACCCATTATGATTGGTAAGCCAAGCCCCATCATTATGCAGGGAGCGTTAGACAAACTTAACCACATGTTGCAGTCCAACCAAGAAGAGGCAACCTTGTTAAGCAAAGAAGATCTAGTCATGGTAGGGGACAACTATCAAACCGATATTTTAGCTGGTATTGATTTCGGTATGGACACATTGATGGTCTTAACTGGTTTTTCAACCCTTGACGATATCAAAGGCAAAGAAAAACAACCCACCCATGTCATAACAGACCTAAGTCAGTGGAGTTTGAGATGAATAAAACAAGAGTGATAAAATGGTTGACCGCAATTAGTTTGTTCCTGTTTATTTTGAGTATTTCTATCTTATTTGTCATTTTCTATCGACCACTATACAGTATGGCCATTGGTTGGTTTGATATTGAAAGTATGACTGGTTTATCCAAGCTTCAACTGGAAAACAATTATCAGCAACTGATGGATTATTTGACTAAGCCATGGGTTTCACAACTAGTCATGACCAACTTTCCCAGTTCTGAACAGGGACTTTTTCATTTTCATGAAGTGAAACGACTGTTTATGGTTGATTATGTAGTTGTGGTGGTGACTTTGGGTATCTTATACTATGGGGCAAAATGGCTTCAAAGAGAAGGTAAGTTATGGCTTTTGCTCAATCCCTTAAAACTGTTACTCATGCTTCCGTTCGTGGTTTTAACCATGGTGGCCTTCTTCTTTGACCCATTATTTGTCTTCTTCCACAAGGTCTTCTTTAATAATGATGCATGGATTTTTGACGTTAGGACTGATCCTGTCATTGCAGCACTGCCACAAGACTTTTTCCTTGTCTGTTTTGCAGCAGTTTTTATTCTGTTAATGCTTGGCCTCTTCCTAGCCCATACAGCCATTAAAAATAGCTTGAAACCAAGACAATGAACTAAAGTTAGTAGTCCCAGAAAAGAATCACAAATTATAACGGTGGCATCGGAGTTGGGCAAAAAGTCCAGGCTGCTATACAAATAAAAGAGTTTTGCGAAAACCTCCCGACTTTTGCACTTGAATGAAAGAAAACACCACCAAACCCCTTGTTACTAAAGGGTTTTAGTGGTGTTTTTATTTTTTTAAGAGTATATATACAGTTTTTTCAAGTTTTTAATGTCATCAATGAGGAATTCATTTCATTTTCAATATTTTTGCATAGTATTCAGTCAAAATTACTCTGTTTTCTCAAATGAAATAATAATTTTATGCATCTAAATTTGATAAATACTTATTTCTTATAGGATAAATTTATCAAAAATCATATGATAAATTAGCTTTTTTATCAAAAAATAGTAAATTTATATACAAAACTTTTATTTAACCATTATAGCAAAACTACTATATATATACAAGTGTTAATTGATTATATTTTGTGTAACCCTTGTGGCTGTAGGTGTTTGTCGACTTATTTTTTTCTGCAAGTGCAAAAGTCGGGAAAAAGTCCAGGCTGCTATACAAATAAAAGAGTTTTGCGAAAACCTTATCAGAAATAACGGTGTACAGCTAAGCCAGTGAGATCAATGCTGTCGGCGGTGCCACCGTCCTCATTTCTGATAAGGTTTTCGCAAAACTCTTTTGTTTGTAATAAATGAGTGGGAGAATATATTTTTCTTATTTCATAATAGTACTTTTGTTTGGGTCTGAGTGGGCAATACGACTAGCTGCAGCAGCTGCAATAGCACCAACAATATCATCTAAAAAAGTATGACATTCTTCATCTGTTTTATCGTTTAATTTTTGTAAAATACCAGGTTTTACTTTATCAATGTAACCATAGTTAGTAAAGCCAATTGAGCCGTATACATTCACAATAGATAAGGCAAGAATTTCATCTAGCCCATATAAGCCTTCATCTTCTGTTAGAATATCATTTAATGGTTGTGATAGTTTGTTTTGTTCAGCTAAAATATCCAGCTCAATCCCTGTGATGATAGCGTTTTGTACTTCACGTTTTAACAAAACCGCTTCGATATTCTCTTTGCAGAATTCTAAGGTTAGATTTTTTACATATTTATTTTGTAAGAACATGACCAGTTCGGCAATGTCGTCGATTTTGATGCCACGTTCTTTTAGTAGTTCCAAGGCTCTCTTGTGTAGTTCTGTTTCTGTTTTCATAAGTTCCTCCTAATAGGGTTATTTGTTATAGTGGTTGACTAAAAAATTGAGGTTGAATGCATTGGTTGGACGCGTTGGTCGGGATTGATATAGGCCATGGCATTGTTGACGGCTGTCGGTGCCTCACCAAATCCAGTGGCTATCACCTTGACTTTGCCAGAATAGGTGGCAATATCTCCAACGGCATAGACGCCCTCAAGTGTCGTTTCCATCTTACTATTGGTTAAAATAGAGTTTCGTTCAACTATGAAGCCCCATGTTTTCATAGAACCAATGGAAGAGGAGAAGCCGTAATTGACTAAAAAATCATCTAGTGCCAACTCTTCTTCGTGCTCTCCACGAGCTTCTTTAAAGGTCACCGAATGTAGCTTTTTGCCATCACCATTGACACGAAGGGGAACATAGGGTGTCAATACTTTAATGGAAGAATTTTGCATTTGGGCAACACTGTGCTCTTGGGCACGAAACTGGTTACGTCTATGAACGACAATTACTTTTTTGGCTATCGGTTCCAACGTTAGTGCCCAGTCGACGGCAGAATCTCCACCACCACAGATGGCAACGGTTCGATCCCTGAATTGCTCAAGATTGTTCACGAAATAATGAAGATTGCTAGATTCATAAAGTTCAGCATTCTCAATTTCAAGTTTTCTCGGTCTGAAGGCACCATTTCCACAAGCGATGATGACGGCTTTGGAGTAGTGGGTAGCTTTGGGAGTGGTGATTTCGAAGATACCATCATCATTTTTTTGGAGTTGAAAGGCCTCTTCG
This sequence comes from Granulicatella seriolae, assembly GCF_024543085.1. Lineage (GTDB taxonomy): Bacteria > Bacillota > Bacilli > Lactobacillales > Aerococcaceae > Granulicatella > Granulicatella seriolae. The sequence goes on along the minus strand of NZ_JANHNZ010000002.1, from coordinate 4,465 downwards.
CCCAAGCAGATGGTTGTATCTTCAAAGCGGGCTAGTTGTTTTTTTAGATTAGAAATCAGAGTTCCGGCTAACACTTCTGGGTAAGCGGGGATATCATAGATGGTCTTTTCAGGATAGAGCATGCCGGGTTGTCCTCCTAGTTGAGGTAGGCTCTCGATGATTTTTACTTTTGCCTGTCTTAATCCCGCATAAAAGGCGGTGAATAGCCCAACTGGTCCACCGCCAATGATTGTTATATCATATATATCATTGTTTAAGTTGTTCAAGATAAATCCTCCAAGATTGGTTGTAGAGTATGTTTAGAAAAAGCCTCGTAAAAAGAAGGCTACCATGATTCCAGTTAAGGTACCGGCAACAACCTCCAAAGGTTTGTGGCCTAAGTATTTTTTGACAATGAGATTACCCGGTTTGTCAAAGACACTCTCCGTGAGTTCCTCATCAATGGTGATGTCTGGGATGGGTTGTCCGCCATTTTTTAAGTGCTCTTCATAAAGGTAGGCTAGTAAGATCCCTTGTTCGCCACTTTGTCTACGAACGCCCATTGAGTCGAACATGACAATAACACCAAACGTTGTCGCGATAGCTACAAAGGGGGAAGCAAAACCATAGTCCAGTACCAAAGCAGTGATTAATGCACTAACTGCTGCCGAGTGGGAGCTGGGCATGCCACCTGTAGATGTAACGATAGAAATAGATGCTCGCTTCTCTTTGGTAAAGTAAGCTATGGGAAATTTGATGACCTGAGCAAAGACGATAGCTACTAAGGCTGCAATTAAAGGGTAATTAAGTAATAGAGTCATAAGATGAAACACCTTTCACTTTAAGAATATCCACTCCTACTATACCACGAAATGGCAAATTTACCCTAAAAGAATACCTAAATTTAAAAATTAAATTTGTTACGCTAGAAATAAATGGCGGTATGTGGTTAAATAACACTGTATATAAACTAAGAAAACGAAGGAGATAACTATGACTACTTTTCCACAGTTACAAGAAACAAGCTCAAAACATCCATTGGTGCTCATGAAAACCAATAAAGGGGATATCAAAATTGCACTATTTCCAGAGATAGCACCCAAAACAGTTGAAAACTTTTTAACACACGCTAAAAACGGCTACTACAATGGTATCATTTTCCACCGTGTCATTGAAGACTTTATGATTCAAGGTGGAGATCCAACCGGCACTGGTATGGGTGGTGAGTCAATTTGGGGCAAGAGCTTTGCAGATGAATTTTCACTAGAAGCTTTTAATCTAAAGGGCGCTCTCTCCATGGCAAATGCAGGCCCAAATACCAATGGTAGCCAATTTTTTATTGTTACAGCTAAACAAGTTCCAGCACAAATGTTACAACAATTAAAAGATGGTGGATGGCCAGAAGCTATTGTAGAAGCCTACGCAAAGGGCGGAGGTACACCATGGTTAGACAATCGTCATACTGTTTTTGGTCAAGTAGTTGATGGCATGGATGTGGTTTATGCTATTGAACAAGCGGATAAAGATGGACGTGACAAACCAAAAGAAGACATTGTTATTGAATCTATCGACGTTATATCCGAATAATAAACCAATAGCAAAAGGAAAGGAGCGCTGTATTCTATGGATAAACACTATCGAATAGGCGATATTATTGAAGGTAATGTCACCGGCATCCAAACATATGGTGTCTTCGTATCCCTTGATGCCCATACACAAGGGTTGGTCCATATCTCAGAGTGTAAACACGGCTACATGGATAATTTAAAAGAATTCGTCTCTGTAGGAGATACGGTGGTTGCCAAGGTGATAGATATTGACGAATATACCAATAAGATTAGTCTATCCATTAGAGCTTTAGAGCCAGTGGAACCGTGTGGTCAAGAAGGATACCGTAAACGAGCTAAGAAAAGATATACACCGTCAATAGGATTTGCTTCCTTAGCACAAATCCTTCCTAAATGGATTGATGAAGCTAAACATGTCTTTGTGGAAGAACGCAAGAAATAATAAATGGAGGAGATTTTATGGGACTTGCAACAAGTAGAGGAATGGTTGCAGGAACAGTAGTGTGTCAAACAAGCCAAGAAGAGGTTTTTGTATTAACAACTAAAGACAATACGGCTCCCTATTTTGCTGTATGCGAACGCCAAGATGATTTCACAGCATTAGCAGTCAGTTTAAAAATGATTCTTTCTATAGTAGATGTTCAAGCAGATGAATTACGGCTAGCTGATTTAAAATCTGTCAAACTAGAAGAGTCAGCTATGCCCGTATATGTTTTCATCGTGAAAGAGCATGTGTTAGAAATGCCAACTAATTTAGTCAATAACCAAGAATATGTCTTTTCGAATTACAATGACGTGAAGGATCAAATAGACCAGTTTGATATTTCAGGGGTACCCTTTTTCTAAATGGCAGGCTATTGTGAAAGACATTTTAAATGATTTACCGTATAATAGAACAAGATAGAGATATAAGATATGATTCAATAAATTTAGGAGGAACTCATTATGCCACATATTACATTTGACTATTCGAAAGCATTAAGTTTTTTTGACCAACACGAGGTGGATTATCTACAAAGCCAAGTAACTGCAGTCGACAAGGACTTACGCAACGGAACTGGTGCAGGAAATGATTTTACTGGATGGGTACAACTTCCAAAAGACTACGACAAAGAAGAGTTTGCTAGAATTAAAGCAGCAGCTAAACAAATTCAAAGCGATTCAGAAGTATTAGTTGTTATCGGAATTGGTGGCTCTTACCTAGGAGCTCGTGCAGCCATTGAATTCTTAAACAACGCTTTCTATAATCATTTGCCAGCAAGCGAAAGAAAAACACCTCAAGTATTGTTTGCAGGAAACAGCATTAGTTCAACTTACTTACATGATTTAATCCAACTCATTGGAGACCGTGATTTTTCAGTTAATGTAATTTCAAAATCAGGAACAACTACAGAACCAGCTATTGCTTTCCGTGTCTTCAAAGATCTACTGATTAAGAAGTACGGTAAAGAAGGAGCCGTTAAACGTATTTATGCAACAACTGACCGCGCTAGAGGCGCCTTGAAGAGCGAAGCAGATGTGGCAGGCTACCAAACATTCGTTATTCCAGATGATGTCGGTGGACGCTTCACTGTTTTAACACCAGTTGGATTATTGCCAATTGCAGTTACAGGTGCTGATATTGATGCCTTAATGGCAGGTGCGGCAGCTGCCATGGATGACTATAGTAATCCAGATTTAGCAAGCAACCAAGCTTATCAATATGCAGCAATCCGTAATATCCTCTACCGCAAAGGTAAAGTGACAGAATTGCTCATTAACTATGAGCCAACTTTGCAATACTTTTCTGAGTGGTGGAAACAATTATTTGGCGAATCTGAAGGGAAAGATCAAAAAGGAATCTACCCATCAAGTGCTAACTTCTCGACTGATTTACACTCATTAGGACAATACATTCAAGAAGGCAGAAGAAACCTTTTTGAAACTGTTATTAAAGTAGAAAAACCGAATGCAGACATTCTAATTCCAGAAGAAGCAGAAGACCTAGACGGCTTAGGCTACCTACAAGGAAAAGAAATGGATTTCGTAAACACAAAAGCTTACCAAGGAACCCTATTAGCTCATACAGACGGTGGAGTACCAAACCTATTAATCACCATTCCAGAGATGGACGCCTATACACTAGGTTACCTAATGTACTTCTTCGAAATCGCTGTAGGAATTTCAGGTTATCTAAATGGTGTTAACCCATTTGACCAACCTGGGGTAGAAGCGTATAAGAAGAATATGTTTGCTCTATTAGGAAAACCAGGATTTGAAGATTTAGCCAAAGAGCTAAATGAAAGACTATAATATCATTTAAAACAAACCGACTGTGTTGTTAAACAAGCACATAGTCGGTTTGTTTTTTATTAGGAAATAAAACACGAAAACTAAAGGAAATATATGTGCTTTAACAAAAATATGAAAAAGTGAAAAATTTTTACTAATATCAATTGACAATAGAATTGAGTGTATGGTATTCTAACTCTACTGTTTTAGTTGAAGCACGAGTTATAGATAAATGAAGCGCTTTTATTTTTTAAAAATAAAATAAAAAAACTTCAAAAACTTGTTGACATGTAACAGAGACGGTGATAATATATAGAAGTTGTCAAAACGACAACGAAAGACATTGACCTTTGAAAACTGAACAAAGAAGACAAACCAAATGTGTAGGGAACTTCATCAAAGAGATGAAGAAAACTAAACAATTTCTTGTTTTTATGGGCAACCATAGAAAACAAAAACAATAAGTCAGCAAAGACAAAAAACGAGCTATTCAAAATGGCTCATGAGGAATGGCAACATTCCACTATCATGAGAGTTTGATCCTGGCTCAGGACGAACGCTGGCGGCGTGCCTAATACATGCAAGTCGAGCGGAGTTACAAGAGATGCTTGCATCTCTTGTAACTTAGCGGCGAACGGGTGAGTAAC
>NZ_JANHNZ010000019.1 GCF_024543085.1 Granulicatella seriolae | reverse complement strand
TTATCCAAAAATTGCCTAAGGCAACACAAAACCAGTTGAAAATGATTGCTTGAAACTAAATTTATGGTTCCTTTGCTTGATATTATGCGGTTTATAGGCATTTTTGATGTTTCAAGTTTTAGTTAATAAATTGAACTTTAGCTTAACGGGAAAAAGAAGACTGACTCACTGCGAGAATCAAATTTTATTGAATTGACCTATACATTAACAAGAACTGACTATTCAAAAGTTAATCATAGTAGTAAAGACTAGATGAGTTTTCTTTGTAAAAAATAAATGACTCGCTTTAAAAAAAGTAGAAAAGCTGACTAGCACAAGTATGAGCTCAAACTCATTCTTGTGTTAGTCAGCTTTTGTAGAGACTCGATTCTTTAAACTACATCACTCACTCAACCGTTCTTGCAAAGCAGAACTCAAGTCGTCCAGCGACAGGCTCTGTGCGGTTTCCAACAACAATCTCAGCTCTTCCCTCGAAGCTTGCCCCTCTTGTAGGATGTCCCCATACAAGTAGTCTAGCTGGAAAAGAAGCGCATCGGCAATCATGCCTTGAAACTCAACGCGCTCTACTAAGAGCCAGCGCAGCCAAGCAAGATACCAGCTCTTTTTTGGTAAATCTTGGTAATAGTCTAGCAACATAGCCAACTCAGCCGCATTCCGACTACTGCCCAACCTAGCCTGCCCTTGGTGATAGCTCAAGGAAAAGGAAGCATCAGGGCTGATATCTAGCAGGCTTTCGTCTAGCAAGGGAGCCACCTCTAGCATAGCCAACAGTTGGTCAAAGCTATCCGCCAAGCACAGCCACTGGTCCATTTCACGGTCAATCAGGCGAATGGAAGGCGGACTAACACTATCTGCATCAAAAGAACCATCTACAAATGAAGCAGAATAATCAAAACAGAACCATTTGTTATCATCGACAAAAAAGGCCACGAAGTAAGGTGGCAGACCGGTTTCTTGGGGCTGGAACTCTTTGGCATAGATGGATGGAAAGTCTGTACCACTTGTCCAGCCATAGATGCCGTTGAGGAGCACGTAATCCAGTCCATCACGGGTGGGTTCTATGGTAGGCAGCTTGGTCTTGGTTAAGTAGCCTGCCCCGTCATTTTTCAGGAGCCCAAGATAGGAAATTGGTAAATCACTCAATCGGATATCGGAATGAATTTGTCGGTCATTTTCATCAAATGGTTCCTGTGGGATGGGAGAAACTAGGGAATCTTGAATCATATGGGCCTCACTTTCTTGAAAAATTAAGTCTTAGGTAGGATGAAGAGGGGTGCTAATTGGTGTATGATAGGGTCATGGAGGGATATCGTTACTCTCCAAACAAGATTTTTTGCTATAATACAGATAGTTACTAAACAGAAGAAGAGGAGTGTTGAAAATGGTTATATGGATTATTTTAGGTGTTGTCGTACTTGTTGTTCTATGGGGAGTTTCTGCCTATAACAACTTAATTAAATTAAAAAACTGGGTGAAGGAAGCATGGGCACAAATCGATGTGCAATTGCAACGTCGAAATGACTTAATTCCAAACTTGGTTGAAACGGTTAAAGGCTATGCTAAACATGAGCAAGAAACCTTGACACGCGTGATTGAAATGCGTAATAAGTTAACCAATATGGGAGATGCAAGTCCACAAGAAACCATGGAAGTATCGAACCAATTGACAGGTGCGTTGAAAACAATCTTTGCCTTATCAGAATCTTACCCAGATTTAAAGGCAAATACAAACTTTTTAAATCTACAAGAAGAATTATCTAACACTGAAAATAAAATTGCTTATGCACGTCAATTATATAATTCAAGTGTTGCTAAATACAATATTAAACTACAAACCATTCCTACCAATTTCATTGCAAATATGGCTGGTTTCACACAAGAAGTCTTGTTAGAAACCCCTGAAGAAGCTCGTAAAGTTCCAGAAGTAAAATTCTAATTAGGACTAAATATTTTTAAAGAAAGAGGGTGAAGAGCATACTTCATCAACAAATTGCACAAAACAAACGAAGAACCGTTCTAGTTATTTTGGCTTACCTTGGCTTATTTTTACTAATTGGTGCGGCTATTGGTTACTATGCATGGAACGATCCACGTATAGGAATAGTGATTGCTCTTGTCGGAGGAGCCCTCTATTCTTGGGTCATGATTGGGCAGTCAACCTCCGTCGTTATGCGACTCAATAATGCTCATCACATTACCGATAACAGTCAATACCCAGCTTTATGGAATATTGTTGGCGATATGGCTATTGTTGCACAAGTCCCTATGCCGCAAATATATGTCATTGACGACCCATCACCAAATGCTTTTGCCACTGGTTCATCTCCTGAAAAGGCGGCGGTTGCGGTGACGACAGGTTTGTTGACCACCCTTAACCGTGAAGAATTAGAAGGGGTTATTGCTCACGAGTTTGCCCATATCCGAAACTACGATGTTCGTCTGCAAACCATCGCTATTGCTTTGGGGGCAGTCATTTCTATCTTAGTGCAAATTGGCTCTCGCTTCTTCCTATTTGGAGGGCGTGGCCGTAGAAGCAGTGATAATGATAAGGGCGGTGGAGTTGTAGCTATTGTCATGTTGGTTCTCTCGCTCTTGGCTATTATTTTAGGGCCGCTAATGGCAACCTTGATTCAATTGACCTTGTCGCGAAACCGGGAATACTTGGCGGACGCTACAGCGGTGGATTTCACTAGAAACCCACACGGTCTGATTTCAGCGCTGCGAAAAATTTCAGAAGGACCAGCCATGAAGCAGGCTGACCCACAGAGCGCAACTATGTATATCAGCAACCCATTCAAAAAATCAAGTGGACGAGACTCATTGTTCTCAACCCACCCAAGTACAGAAAACCGTATCAGTCGACTAGAGGCGATGTAAGCACAAACCTAGCGTGGCTGGGCAAAATGTCCATAATGACTAATATTTATTTTTAAATCACAAAAGAGTTTTGCGAAAATCTTATCAGAAATGAGAACGGTGGCACCGCCGTGAGCCTTGGTCTCACGGCTTAGCTGTCTACGTGGCTGTAATCGGCTAAAGCCGAAACATCCACTGTGCGCCAGCTATGCTTTTCACCGTTATTTCTGGTAAGATTTTCGCAAAACTCTTTTGTTTAAATAGCAGCAAGGACTTTTTGCTCAGCCCCAATAATCACTGTGCGTCAGCTATGCTTTTTCGCCGTTATTTCTGATAGATTTCTCGGAAACTCTTTTGTGATTTAGGAATAGATTTTATTGATATGGACATTTTGCCCGATCACGCTAGGCTTGGTGATAGCTTACTTTATTACACTTCATGAGATAAAATCCACTTAATGTTACTAGATTTCTATAATATTACGGAGAAACCGTTTCACTAAAGGAAAATGTAATCTTTTTACAACCTTTGAATACTGTATTTAGCGGATAGAAGCATGTATAATAGAGGGTAACTTGTATATAGAGGAAGTTAGCGTTAAAAAGAGGGAGGGAGAGCGTTCGTGTCACAACAAATTTACATACACTATGATAGCGTCAGCAATCATATCTTAAGTAGTGGAATTCCTTTCATTTTTCCGCAAGAAGATGCCTCTTTAATCCCCAAAAATATTTTACTGCTAAATGGTCGTTCCTCTTTGGCTGTCTATGATAACTTTTCGGGTTTCCCTTGTATTAAGGGCAGAGAAAAGGTTCAAGAATTTTTAACCATGCAAAGACATAGTTTAGAAGCTCAACCCAATTGGATTGATTTTGAATCGATTGATTTCTTGCACCAACTGATTCCCCAAGAAATTGCCGACCTCTTATACATTTCGCATGCCAAGAACCATTTGCATTCGCCATTCTTCTATAAACTACAAAATAACTATATCAACCTGTCCATGGACAACAACTTTACCAAAGTCTACTACCGTAAAATCGACCATTTTCTGCTTTTATTGGCACAGGCTTTGACTGAAGTGATGACGGAACTGGTTAACCGCCAAAACAGACGGTTCTTTTTCAATAAACATATAGACCTTACCCCACTCAACATAGACGTCTTGAAGGATTTGATGCCTTACCTGAAAGAAGGTATCGTGATTGCCAGCCAACAAGCGGAAGTGGCGGAGGATACCTATTACCTGCCAATATTTTTAGCCGAAGACCACTACCATTACGTGCCAGAATCTTATGATGCAGACAACAAATTAGGTGCTGTTGTCTACCACGCAGACAGCGATACATGGACCCTAGAAATGACAGAAGGACCGCTCGTAGCCTATATTTCGTAAAAATGAACTGGAGGATACCTATGACCAAGATTCTTGTTATCAATGGACCCAATATCAATCTCTTAGGGGAGCGTGAGCCAGAAATTTATGGTGGCATTACCTATGATACCCTTTGCCAAAACTTAGTGCAGCAAGGGTTGGAAGAGGGCTTTGACGTGGAGTGTTTCCAGAGTAACCACGAAGGTGATTTGATAGATAAAATCCAAGCAGAGCGCCACAATGCTCATGCCTTTATCATCAATCCGGGAGCCCTAACCCATTACAGTTACGCTCTGTATGACTGCATTCGTTCTGTTGTGCCACCATTTATCGAAGTGCATATCTCCAATGTGCACCAGCGTGAAGAGTTCAGACACAAGTCGCTAATCGCCCCAGCCTGTCAAGGAAGTATAGTTGGCCTAGGCGTTACCGGCTACCACCTAGCACTAGAGTATCTTATGAAAAGTTTGTAAAAATGGCTACGAGAAGGGGAGACCTTTCTCGTAGCTTTTTTGGTTGGAGCATACTGGAGCAAAAAAATCCATTTCTAAATCGCAAAACTCTTTTGTTTAAATGGCAGCCTGGAGTTTTTGCCCAGACCCAACATCCACTGTGATGAAACACCGTTATTTCGGATTTATTTTTCGGGAACCCTTTTGTCAAATCATACTTCGGAGTTTTTATTTCCTGTGTGACGATAAACGGATAGCTCTGAAAAAATTACTATAGTAGCTGCCTATACAGGACTATTTTTTAGTGATTAGATGGTTATCCATTTTACTTGGAGGAGAATTTTTTTCATAATAGTCCAATTTCTTTTTATTGTAGCGATTGGCAGATTATTTAGGTGATTAAGCAATCTGTCTTTAAGAATTATGAGAAAAGTAGCGCAAATCTAGTGTTTTACTGGGAATAGGAGTGCTCTACTCCCAGTAAATGAACTAAATTAGATAGGTTTTCTCATAATTCTGCTCATAATCCCACTATTATAGAAATAAAGCTAGACATTTTTAAGAATTATGAGAAAAGTAGTTCAAATCCAGTATTTTACTGGGAGTAGGAGCGTTCTATTCCCAGTAAATGGACTGAATTAGATAGGTTTTCTCATAATTCTGCTCATAATCCCACTATTAAAGAAATAACGCTAGACATTTTTAAGAATTATGAGAAAAGTAGCGCAAATCTAGTGTTTTACTGGGAGTAGGAGTGTTCTATTCCCAGTAAATGGACTGAATTAGATAGATTTTCTCATAATTCCACTTAACTCTAATCTCTTTCGAGTTGGGGCTGGGCAAAAAGTCCCAATGGTCACTAAATAAAATAGTTCCCCAGAAATCTATCCTTATAGAACGGTGTAAAGCATGCTGACGCACAGTGGATGTTGACTTTTGACGATTTACAACCACGTAGACAGTTAAGCCAGTGAGACCTCGGCTCACCTTGTTTATAAGAAAGCCACTGTTCCCATTTCGGATAGATTTCTGGGGAACTATTCTATGATTTAGAATGCTTTTATTTTATTACAGACATTTCGACCAGCACCTGGATAGAAAGCCAATAGTCATTAGAAAAAAACCTATTTTTCGTTCAAAAAAGTGGAAAAGTTAACTAAGAGGATTAGAAGTATCAGCTAGTGACTCTAAGCCTTTTTGCTACATTAACAACGTAAAGAGTTAGTCCGTCTATACAAGCTTAACTAGTCATAAAAGGGGACCTATAATGAAATCTAACCCATCCTAAGACATAATCTGAATTTCCCAATAAGATTAATTCACAAACTATATTGACAAATCGTAATCATTACGATATTCTAAAACGTACAGTTTACGATTTACAATACATTTATAGAAAGTGGGAGACAAGTGAACAATCAGAAGAAAATTATTTTAGCGGCAGGTGTGAGTGGGACGCTTTTAGTGGGGTCTTTGTATTACGTGTTCGCTAATCGTGCTCAGTCACCAGAGCTATTGGTGAAGGAAGAAACTGTTTTGAAGGAGGCACTTCAGTCGTCGCCTGCACAAACACACAAAGAAGATGATCATACTGATTATACCCAACAAGTGGTATTAAAAATAAAAGAAGATGGCTACGTAACCGCTCATGGAGACCATGAACATTTCATCAAAGGACCTGTGCCTTTTGACGCCATTTACCTGAAATCATTGGTGGTGGATGACCCGAACTATGTGCTGAATAAGGCGGACATTGTGAGCGAAATTAAAGATGGCTATGTCATCAAATACGATGGAAAATATCGAATCTATCTCAAAGATGGCGACCTAGCTCAAAACGTTAGAAGCCAAGAAGAGCTGTTGGAAATCCGCAGAAACGTGAGAACAAGAGCGAGCGGCGACCATGGTCATTCGGAAATGGCAAGTGGTCACGACAACTACCAATTCCGTCCAGAAGATGTTGTTTCTGAAACAGAGGATGGCTATATTGTGAAACACGGCGACCATTTCCACTATATTGAAAAATCAAAAGTTCAGGGAAATGGCACACAGGTCGCAGCAGGGAATCCAATGGCTAGACCAAACGGACCGGTGGCGGATGCTCATGAAGAAGAGCGCTTCGTATTTGACCGAAACAATATTATCTCGGAAACAGAAACGGGCTATGTGGTGCAACATGGTAATCACACGCACTTTGTCTTTAAAAAGATGTGGATGCAGCACCAGCTAAACCGGTCTACAATGAAGAAACACCCCCTACGACCGTTGTAGAAGCACCAAAGACGGAAGTCCCTGCACCAGAAAAGCCTCAAATTCCTGACACAAAACCAGCGGATGCCCCTAAAGAAGACCTAAGAAAAGTTCATGAAGCAAAAATTGATTACCTTGCAAAGCTACACAATATCAGTCCAGCTGAGATTCAGGTTTCTGGGGACCAATTAGTTTACCCACACGGCGACCATTCACATCGTTTGTTGTTGGCGGATATTCAACTGCCAAGTGAGGTAGCGACAAATCCAGAAACACCAGCCATCGATACCAATGTAGACTTGGAAGAAGAATTCGAAAAAGAATTGAAGGCCTTAGCAGCGGCTTTCCATGTCGAGCCAGGAAATATCTTGGTTGAAAACGGCATGATGAAGGTACCTCACGGCGACCATACCCATGATTACCCGATTAAAAGTAAGGGATGGCAAGCTTATCTAGCCAACAAAATTGACCCGATTACGGATGTTTTTGTTGCGGGTGGCTTGAATCGCCAAGTGGTGTCCAAGCGATTGGATGAGTTGAAAGCTCTAGCAGCCAAACGTTTCGAGGATAACTCACGTCAATTAGGCAGAATCAACCGTGTGCTAGACGATTACCGCGATCATAATGTGGCATGGGGATCCAATTCGACAGAGGGCTTTTTAGCTGCCTTAGCCACATTTGAAAAAGAAAAAATCCTTGTGGGGACTAATGAACCGGTTGCTACACCTCCCCGCCCAGCAGTTGACACTGTGACCATCACTAAGGGAAGTCTGATGGACAAGCTGGACCTCTTGAAAGAAGTGGCAAAGGAATCCAAGGATGACTACTTTAACTACTTATCTGAGATAAACAACCTCAAAGAATCAGTGGGCTACTCCCACACTAGCGAGCTAGTCAGTCTCAAAGAACGTATCGAACAATTAGAAGCAAAAATCCGCCGATCCCTAGTCAAAACAAGCGAGGAAATCACCTATGAAGCGCAACTCAGCACAGTCCGTTATCTCATTAAACAACTTGACGAATCAAGCCACATGATTAAAAAAATCCAATTCTTGAACCAACTAGACGACTTGGAAACAAAGACCAATGCTAAGGACTTAAGTGCCCTAGAAAGCCAAGTCCGTACATTACTAAGCCCAAGTGAAGCCACAAGCCCAACAACCACCCCGGAAAATGGTGCAGGAGACCAAGCGAGCAACCAAGCACAAACTCTAGCCCAACGACTAGAGGCCCTACACCAAACCATTAAATCCATTGATGAATCAGCACATTTCATGAAAAAATATACCTTCATGAACGCCTACCAAACAGTGGATGAAGCCGCAGCAGATCCAGCTAAACAAGAAGAACTCTTGCTTCAATTAAAGAACCAAGTAGATGAATTCTTAGCCAGCTTGAACCCTGTTGCACCGGTAGCAGAAGAACCAGTTGTTGAAAAAGAGACAATGGCTGTTCTAAATGAAAGAATCTACCAAAAGATTAGAACGATTGACGAGGACAAGTACCTGTTAAAACGCATGGCATTCCTACAAGACTACTATGGCTTGACCGAAGATGAAGCAAAACGAGAAACAGCCATAGCACTTGAAGCACAAGTCGATGCTTTCTTAGCAAGCGTGACCAAGCAACCGGAAGCCAACACAGAAACTACGCCAGTGGCCCCAGCAACAAATCCGCAAGACCAAGCCAATTATGACCAACTGGTATACTTTATCGAAGCCAACCAAGGCGATAGCCGCTTGACAACAGAGCAACAAGCAGACATCACACGACTCTTCAACCAAGCAGTAGCCCTGAAAGAAAACCAAGATATAAAAACAGCAAACAACACACTACAAGCGGCAAAAAATATCATCATGACCACCTTTAAGGCAGATAAAGAGTAGCAAAAAAGAGAGGCTATCCTATAGTAGGGAGCCTCTCTTTTTTGATGTGTTTTATTTCGTTATAAATATTTCTCTATTTCAAGAGCTAATAAGTTTGCGGAAGTCGAATTCAAGTGTGCACCATCAACACTAGTAGTTAAACCTCTAAGTTTTGAAAATAGGTCTTTACTTGATGGAAATAGGGTCATAATAATAGCGTCAAACACCCTGACAAGAAATCTGTATTTCCAAGTATAAACTCTATGATCTGTTTCAATTTTTTCTTTTTGCAATGTGTAAACATCGATAAAAGGGTAGTCATATTTCTGTGCCAATTCCTTTAGCATTTTATTTCTTTTCACTAATTTTTCGTGTGGAAAATTTTTGAGGTTTATAAATGGAGAGCCGAATAAAATAACTCGTTTGTTATGTTGAGATAGTAAGGTTAAAAGCTTTTCGTATTCTTCAACAAATTCGTTGTCATCCTCAATACATTTTTTTAGTTTGGAACGGATACTCATCTGTAAAAACCAAAACAATGAGACAGTTTTTAAATAAGGCAAAAAGAGGTCGTTGGTTCCAATTCCAATAATATATACTTCACAATCATTTTTGGAATGAGTTAGAATGTTGTTTAATCGTTTGGCAGCGCCCTTTATCGTGTCACCATTTTTACCTCGATTGACAGCTTTTATTCTTTTGTCTAGGAAGTGTATGTAAGAATAACCAACATTTCCATAAGTTAAACTATCTCCTACGCACATAATTTTCATGTCATTTCCTCCTAAATAAGCTACTCATATCTAACTTGTTGTTACAATTATTATACCCCAAAAAACTTAGTGAGAAAATTTGTGGTAGGAAATTGGAGCTGGGCAAAAAGTCCTTATCATAGCAAAACAAAAGAGTTTCCGAGAACAGAATCAGAAATGACGGTGAATAAGCATAGCTGTACAGAGGACCCCATGTCAAGGACATTCTATAAAAAACAGTGTAAAAAATACCATCACTTCCTTTAAGCTTGAAGTAAAGGAGGAGTGATGGCAAAAGAAAGGCTCTTCAGACGAGGAGCCTTTTGTCATACAAAATAACAATGACGAAGGAACTACAAGGATTTTTTATCTTCTATGAGCGGCACTTGAAAAAGCACTACCCCAATTGGATGTGCCGATATTTTG
>NZ_JANHNZ010000018.1 GCF_024543085.1 Granulicatella seriolae | reverse complement strand
AATAAATTACAATCAACAGGTTTCCTCACATCAACTAACGAAAAAAAGAATAAAACCTATTATTGTCCCCAACTACTATCTATAGTTGAATAAAAATTATAGTGAAGTAAAACCAACTTTCACTTCACTATAATTCATCTTAGTGAAGTGAAACCCACTTTCACTTCGCAATAATTCATCTTAGTGAAGTAAATTATGCTTTCAATCCGAAAAAATCCCACTCCCTAACTTTAGCGAGACAGGAGTGAGATACCCAAAAATCAAGGGACTGGGCAAAAAGTCCATAATGACTAATAGTTATTTTTAAATCACAAAAGAGTTTTGCGAAAATCTTTTGTTTAAATAGCAGCAAGGACTTTTTGCCCAGCCCCTTCTTTCTGTTACCTATTTTATCTAAAACACAAAAAGAGCTAAAAACGCTATTAATCCAACGTTTCTAGCTCTTTTCATTTTATTCTTTTGGCTTCTTTCTAAACCTTGCAATGCCGAAAACAGGGGTCGAACCTGTGACCTACGCGTTACGAGTGCGTTGCTCTACCTACTGAGCTATTTCGGCTTGATGTCTATTAAACTGTTGCTTCTATCCTCCGACTCAACTATTCCTATTTTAGACCTTCTAGCTTTTCTTGTAAAGTCTTCAGTTTTTTTGATTATTTTTGCTTGATTGATGCGGTTTCTCACGCTTTCAGAGGCAAAGTTTGCTATAATGAAAATGATATTAGATTTGCATTATTTATCTGAAAGGAATTTAACAGTATGACCTATTCTCCGCTTACTGGGCAAGATTTTTTGGTGTTTTCTCAAGAGACTCAAAGTTCCGACTCTGATATGTCGGCGCCTTTTGCACTTGGCGAGGCACTTTTACGTGCTGTGGGTTCGCCTAGTGACCAGCCTATTCTTCATTTTTGGTCTTTGGATCAGGCTATCCTTTTGGGCATGACAGATACTAAGTTGCCGGATTTGTCAGAGGGGCTTAAGGTTTTTGCTAGGGCTTCTTATCATCCTTTTGTGCGCAATGCGGGTGGTTTGGCGGTGGTTTGCAGTCGTGGGGTGACCAACTTTTCTTTGCTCTTCCCTAATCAAATGGCATCTCCCATCTCCATTGATCAAGCTTATTCATGGATGAAAGACCTGATTGTGGCGGCTTTTCCCGAAGCTGAAGGGCGTATTGAAGCTTATGAGATTGTCGATTCCTATTGTCCTGGCGACTTTGATTTGAGCATTGGTGGCAAGAAGTTTGCTGGGATTGCGCAACGTCGCTTCAAGGGGGGCATCTCGGTTCTGATTTATCTGAGTGTCTTTGGTGACCAGGATTATCGTGGGCAACTGATTCGTTCCTTTTACGAGGCCGGTCAAGCACAAGCCGCTAGCAAATGGCATTTCCCACTCGTCAATCCAGACAGTATGGCCAACCTGTCAGATTTGCTAGGAATTGAACTGACCGTACAAGACGTGCAAGACCGTATTATGGCTAGCTTGGTCGACATGGGCTCAAGCTTAAGCGAGGGCTTGCTTACACCACAAATTCAAACTGACTATGAGAAAGCTTTAGAAAAAATTCAGTCACGTAATCTGAGACTCAATGTAGATGAAAGGGGCGCTAGAAAATGACCACTGTAGAACTGCTAGCTCGTGAAAAAGTGTTTCGTGATCCGGTTCATGACTATATCCATGTGCAACACAAGGTCATCATGGACTTAATCAACAGCCGTGAAATGCAACGTTTGCGCCGTATTAAACAAACGGGTGCTTCGCTCTTTACCTTCCACGGTGCTGAGCACTCTCGCTTTTCGCATTCTTTAGGTGTCTATGAGATTGCTCGTCGTATCTGTGATAAGTTTGTTCGCAACTACCCGTCTAAGGTAGCAGGTGATGGGCTTTGGAACGATTCTGAGCGGTTAGTGGTTCTTTGTGCCGCCTTGCTTCATGATATTGGGCATGGCCCTTATTCCCATACCTTTGAGAAGATATTCAACACTTCTCATGAGCAGTTAACCATCGACATCATCCTGTCAGAAAAAACTCAGGTTCACCAGATTCTTGCTGGTGTTGGCGCTGATTTTCCGCAGGCGGTGGCTAGTGTAATCCAGAAAACCTATCCGAATCCACAGGTCGTTCAATTGATTTCTAGTCAGATTGATGCTGACCGTATGGATTATTTACTGCGGGATGCCTACTTTACGGGGGTTAATTATGGAACTTTTGACCTGACTCGTATTTTGCGTGTTATTCGTCCTTACAAGGATGGGATTGCCTTTAACATGTCGGGCATGCATGCGGTTGAAGATTATATTGTCAGTCGCTACCAGATGTACATGCAGGTATATTTCCATCCGGTTTCTCGTGGCATGGAGGTTATCCTTAATCGCTTACTCAAACGGGCTGCGGAATGCTATCATTCTCCGACTCACCCTCTGCATCATACGGCATCCTTTTTAGTGCCCTTCTTTGAAAACAATTGGACGCTAGAAGACTACCTACGTTTGGATGACGGGGTTTTGAGTACCTACTTTAACCACTGGCTCTATGAAGATGACGCCATTTTAAGTGATTTGGCAGATAGATTTATCAACCGTAAGCCTTTCAAATCGGTTGCCTATAACCCTGATGTGGATCAAGAAACCATCCAGCTAATGATTACTGAGATTGAAGCTGTAGGTTACAATCCAGAATATTATGCAGCCATCAACAATAGCTATGACCTACCGTATGACTTTTATCGCCCGAATGCGGTTAAGTCCCGTACACAGATTGAACTCATGGACCGCAATGACCAGCTTGTCGAACTTTCTACCGTTTCAACCATCGTCTCTGCCATTGCTGGTCGAGTTCGTGGGGATGAACGTTTGTATTTCCCTCGTGAAATGCTGGCGAACGACTTAGAAGAGAATTTATTCGCCCAACATTATGCTCGGTTCAGAGAGCTGGCCGACACTTTGACTAATTAATATTGACCTTTAGGAGGAACTTATGTCTATTCAATTAATTGCTATCGATATTGATGGCACCCTTTTGTCACCTGATAAAACTATCTCACCACGTGTGCACCAAGCCATCCAAGACGCTAAGGCAAAAGGTGTTTATGTAGTCTTATGTACTGGTCGTCCCTTACCAGGGGTTACAGCCTATTTAGAGGAATTGAATCTGGTAAATGACCGGGATTTTGTCATTACTTACAATGGCTCATTGGTTCAAAAAACAGCTGATGGCCATACCTTGGCGCACTTTACCTTAGCTTATGAAGACTTGGAGAAGGTTGCTAGCTATGGAGATAAGTTAAATATCCATTACCACGCTATCGACCAAGAAGCTATCTATGTCCCAACCGAAGATGTGGGCATCTATTCCTTACACGAGCAAGAATTGGTTGGCATGCCTATTCGTCATTTGCCTTTGGACCAAATTCCAAGAGATATTGAGTTCACAAAAATGATGTTTATTGACGATGCGGCCTTGTTAGATCAATTGTTGCTAGAAGTGCCTAAAGAGTTTGCTAGCGACTATACTTTGCTGCGGAGCCAGCCATTTTATTTGGAAGTCTTGAATCCTTTAGCCAGCAAAGGCAAGGCGGTTGCGGCTCTGGCAGAACAGTTAGAGCTAACCCCAGACCAAGTTATGTGTATTGGTGATAATGAAAATGACATGGATATGATTGAATATGCCGGGATGGGCGTTGCTATGGGGAATGCCGTTGACTCTGTTAAGGCCATAGCGGATTATATTACCGAATCTGATGCCAATGACGGGGTTGCGGTGGCCATTGAACGTTTTGTTTTATAAGCATTTTTTCATTTATTTTTCATTTTTTATAATTTTTGGGTTGACTTTTTGCAACTTGGCTAATGTGCTGGACTTTTTGAGTTAGGGAAAGTTCTTCCTTACTGTCTTTCGAAAGTATAAATGGTGCCACTGGACTGGTTAAAGAGTCTATGCTGCTATTCAAACAAAAGAGTTTCCAACAGTTTTATCAGAAATGAGAACGGTGGCACCGCCGTGAGCCTAGGTCTCACTGGCTTAGCTGTCTACGTGGCTGTAAGGGGCTGGGCAAAAAGTCTGTAATAAAATAAAAGCATTCTAAATCATAAAATAGTTCCCCAAAAATCTATCCGAAATGGGAACGGTGGCACCGCCGTGAGCCTTGGTCTCACTGGCTTAGCTGTCTACGTGGCTGTAATCGGCTAAAGCCGAAACATCCACTGTGCGCCAGCTATGCTTTACACCGTCCTGTACGGATAGATTTTTGGGGAGCTCTTTTATTTGGTTACCATTGGGACTTTTTACCCAGCCCCAGCTCCTTATTCGGAGCTGTGTTTTTATAATAGGCTACTAGTCAAAAAAGTAGATATTTTAGAAATTCATACCTAGTATAAAAGTTACATACATCAAAACAAGCATTATTAAACTGAGAATAATCCCTAGTAACATGAGGATTATACCGCTAGATTTACTTTTTGTTTTTACTTTGACTCCTGTAATAATTAGCACGATTGCAAATATCAAGCCTATGAACCATACGAGTAACAAACCTTTTCTATCTTCAAATGACTGGATTAATTCATCCATCTTTATCACCTCTCTTTTGCTATTTAACAGATTAGTTGATATAGCTACTAGTAAAGGGACAAAATATTTTTTTACGAAAACTCACATTCTTCGATAAAGCTTCCTAGTCGTGCTTTGATGATATTTTTGCTTGTGTCGATTTGTTCGATATAAATGATGGAGTTACAATCTTCCACTTGGTGGTTGTAAACACCGGATTCACAGAAGACGACTGTTCCAACTGTGGTGGAGTCGAACTCGGCTATCAGGCTGCGCAATCCGTTGACCGTACCGCCACCTTTTAAGAAGTCATCAACAATCAAAACTTTTGAACCACTCTTCAAGCTGCGTTTGGACAGCTCCATCTTTTCCACCCGTTCGGACGAGCCAGATACATAATTGATGCTGACGGTTGATCCCTCTGTAATCTTGGAATCCCTTCGCACAATGACAAATGGTACATTCAAAAATTCTGCTACTGCCTGCGCAATCGGCACACCTTTTGTGGCAACGGTCATAATGACATCAACCTCACCCTCTTGGTAGCCCGATGCAATGATTTTCCCTAGGCGGCGTAGGATGGATGGGTTGCCTAATAAATCAGAAAGGTAAACATAGCCACCTGGTAGGAGTCGCTTTGCATCTTCAATCTGAACACGAACCTCTTCGGCAAAGGCAAGTGCTTCTTCTTTGTTGGCTTTAGGAATGAATTTTACTCCTCCAGCGGCACCCGAAATCGTTTCGATACGACCAATGCCTTGGCTTTCAAATGTTTTTTTGATGATGGTAAGGTCTTCACTAATGGATGATTTGGCTGAATTGTAGCGTTGTGAGAAGTCGGTTAATGAAAGTAACTGGTGTGGGTGGGCTAGTAGTAGTTGGGTCATGTCTATTAGTCGTTCGCTTCGTTTGAGTTTCATTGCTGCCTCCTTGCGACTAGTCTTTGCTGTATTTGAACGTGAGCTGACTGTCTTTGCTTTTATTATACCTAAAAATAGCGAAGATTAGCAAATAAAAAATATCCGAACGTTCGTAAATGGTGCTGTGTAGAAGAGTCTTTAGGGCGCTTTCCTGAAATCAAAAACGGCGGCACCGCCTCGAGCCTTGGTCTCTCGGCTCACTTTCTTACGTGGCTGTAAATCGGCTAAAGCCGAAACAGCCACTGTGCATCAAGTGTGCTCTACGCCGTGATTTCAGGAAAGCGCCCTAAAGACTCTGGAAATGGTTTGAAGAAAAATGTTACATTAAACTAAAAAGTTCTTACTAGAACAAAGCAAAGAAAGGCTGGGCAAAAAGTCCAGGCTACTATTCAAACAAAAGAGGTTTGCAAAAAAGTCTCCCACTCTACTACTATCTGAAATAATAGTAAAGTGGGGGACTTCTATTCGTTAAGCAGCAGAGTATTTTCCCCTAGCTCCATCTTCATCATTTGATATATTTCTGCAAAGCGGTTTTGGCGATGCTTAGTAGGAGCAGGACCATAAAGATGACTGTTATGGTTGCGCCTGGAGGGGAGTCGAATTGGTAGGACGCCATCAAGCCAGTGATAATACCGAACAGGCTGATAGCTATCCCAATGATGATAACGCTATTAAAGCTACGGCTAACTCTTAGTGAAATGGAGGCCGGCAACACAATGATAGCCGACACCAACAAAGCTCCAGCAATTGGCATCATGACCGAAATCACGACACCAGTAATAACAGTGAATAGGCTAGACATGAGCCGAACCGGTAACCCCGCTGTATGGGCTGTATCCGGATCAAAGGTCAAGACGTATAAAGGCTTGCGGAAAATCACGTAGAGAGCCACAACCAAAAAGGCCAAACCAATCAAGAGATAGACTTGTTCTTGAGTAATAACCACGATAGACCCGAACAGAAATTGGTCAACACTAACAGCGGTTTGCCCACTTTGCATGTTAAGCAAGATTAAAGCAATCGCCATCCCACCCGACATCAAAATGGCAATAGAAATCTCTGAATAGCCACGGAAGTATTTGCTAATATACTCCAAACCGAGTGCCGCCACAACGACGACCACTAATGTTGTCAAAGTTGGGTTGAAGCCCAGTAACATACCCAAGGCCACCCCTACTAAAGAGACGTGTGATAGAGTGTCTGCCATCAAAGATTGCCTTCTAAGAATCAAGAAAAGTCCTAAGATAGGTGTAATAAAAGCCATGGCAATCCCGGCTAGGAAGGCTCTTTGCATGAAGCCATAGAAAAACATCTCCATGGGGAATCCTCCTTTCGTTGTAGGTGAATGTGTTTGTCCACAAACTCCTCCATTGCTTCTTCTTCGTGCGTCACCATTAAAATGGCTTTGCCGTGATGAGCGCTGTTGTGGTGTAAAAGTTCATAGAATCGCTTACGAGAGCCCTTATCCATCCCAGCAGTCGGTTCATCTAAAATAAACAAGTCTGGGTCTGTCGCAAAAATGCGAGCCAAGCAAATCCGTTGTTTCTGTCCACCTGATAGGTCACCAATTTTTTTATGGCGTTCATTCCACATCCCAACTGACAAGAGTGCTCGCTCGATATGGGTGTGGTCTTCCTCGTCCAGACGCTTAAACCAGCGCCCCTGTTGGTAGCGGCCAGATGCCACTAGCTCATAGACCGTTGAAGGAAAACCCACGTTAAAGGATGAGATTTGTTGCGGCGCATAACCAATTTCCAACTTGCCTCCTAGATCATTTTTGCTGGCGAAGGTTACTTTTCCGGTTTCTGGTTTTAGGAGCCCAAGAATATTCTTGAGTAAGGTTGATTTTGCGGCACCATTTTCACCGGTCAGGATGACGAATTGGCCAGAATCTACGGTGAAGGAGATGTCTTGTAGGACTGGTTCGTTGTCATATGAAAAAGATAGGTTTTCGACATTAATATATTGCACGTGCACAACTCCTTTGTCTTCTTTCTTCTATATTATAATAGCACAGCTCATTCGTTCAAATCGAAATCATTCTACTTTAAAGAACTCAAACAAGAATAGCATACCCAGGATTAGACTGTCAACTTTACTTACTCAACCAAATGGCTGCTAACAATTTGATTAAGCCTTGCCTAAATTTAAAAGAAATTTTCAAAAAGGTATTCCATCTAAAAGACTTTTGTGATAATATTGAAATTTTATTCATTTTATGTTATACTACTCGAAATGAGGTGAGTGCGGATGCCAAGACAATTATTGTTAATCAAACAAGAATTGGACAGTAAATTGGGTCAAGAAATCGTTTTAACAGCTTTTGGGGGACGTAAAAGGAAAATTGAGCGCAAAGGGATTCTGAGAGAGACTTATCATTCTGTTTTTGTAGTTGATTTGGACAAAACGCAAAACAAGTATGATCGTGTTTCCTATAGTTATACAGATATTCTAACCTCCGCTATTCAAGTAAGTTTTGCGGAAGAGGAAGCCATCTAACCCCTTTATGAAACACCCAATAATCATAATTAAAAATAGCCAAGGACATGGTTTTGTCTTTGGCTATTTTTTAATCACAAAAGAGGTTCCAAGAAATAGACCAGAAATCGAAACGGTGGCACCGACGCGAGCCAAGGTCTCACGTCTTAGCTGACTACGTATCTGTAATCGACTAAAGTCGAGACAGCTACTGTGCGTCAGCTATGCTTGACACCGATATTTCTGGTCTATTTCTCGGAACCTCTTTTACTTTCTTATTAATAAGGAAATTTAATCCAAGCCACCTCTTATAATGGTAGGTCTTTTTTAGTGAAGGTGCTAATGGCTAGTCCATATAGGATGAGGCTTCCTATTAGTAGAATACTTGCAGCAAGCACAACACCGTCTTGCTGGCCTATGATATTTTGTGGTGAGAAAAAGGTGAAGAAGCTTGCGTATTTAGCGTTTTCGTATTTGCCGCCTAGGTTGGCGATCATTTGGATGACATAGGATAAGATAGGAATGCCCGCGCCTAGTGAAAGGCTCCATTTTGTCTCGTTAAAGAAAGAAGAGGACAAAAAGCAGATACCGGCAATGAAAAGGTGCAAGCAGAGGAGACTGGCATTGAGCTTCCAATAGAGTTCCAATTCCAAGTGACCAGGAAACATGACTTGTGCTGCTAACCAACCAATCAAACTAGCTACTAGGATAAGGGAGATGACGCCTGTCAATAACACCAAGAGCTGCGTCACAGCAACTTTCTTACGTGAACTAGGTGCCGCCAATAAATAGACCATACTGCCACCCTCTACCTGTTTGGCAATCAGACCATTGGTAACCATAATGGTAAAAATCATCGGAAAAATCAAAAATATCATGCCATAAAGATAATTAGCCATAAAGGAAAGAAGAGTTGTGCCGCTATCTTTCATGCCAAAAAGCTCCATAATACCTGGCATAGCTTTAACCAATTCATCCATGATATTGCCGATGTCCGGATTATACATAGAAATGACAATCGAGATATACATTGACATAACAGCTAGGATAATCAGCCACAACTTGTAGCTTTCCTTGATACCCTTTTTATAAAGACTGACATTCATCGCGGCTCACCTCCAGCATTTACTTCTTGATGGGAACTATTTCCATAATAGGTAAGGAAAATGTCTTCTAAACTTTGTACAGGAGCTGACAAATCCGTTACTGGGCTTGTCGCTAGAGTTTGCAAAAGGTCTGGCAAGTCATTCTTAACCGTAACCACAACTCGATTGCCATCCACTTGACTAGCAAATTTTCCTTGAGCAAACTGATTTGCCGCAAGTGGATTTTCAAAGGTGACGATATAACGTTTGACTTGGTGAGCTTTAAGACCGTCCACCGTTTCAATAGCTACCATCCTGCCTTGGCGAATAATCCCCACTCGGTCACACGTCCGCTCTACTTCTTCAAACATATGACTACTCATCAGAATAGTCTTACCTCTTTGTTTTTCTTCGAGAATTAGCTTGATGAATTCGTTTTGCATGAGTGGGTCTAATCCACTGGTAGGTTCGTCCAAAAGTAAGACATCCGGGTCGTGCATGAAGGCGGCAATAATTCCGACCTTCTGCTTCATCCCCTTGCTCATCTTCTTGACCTGACCCCCCGCATCCAAATCAAACCGTTCCATCAATTCTTGGCGGCGTCCCATACCTTTCATCCCTCGATAGGCTGCATAAAACTCTAAAAAACCAAGACCTGTCATCCCCGGTGGAAAGTTCATCTCTCCCGGAAGATAGCCCACCCTACTTTGTACTTGGGGAGCGTTTTGCCAACAATCTAGGTTTTCGATGGATGAGGAGCCTACTTGCGGACGTAGAAACCCCATGAGGTGGCGTAAGGTAGTCGTTTTTCCAGCACCATTTGGCCCTAGAAAGCCGAATGCTTGTCCTTGTCCGACCGAAAAAGTCAGGTCAAAGATACCTTTGTCATTGCCATAGTCACGGGTTAGGTGTTCTATTTGGATGATTTCTTTCATTACTGTCAACCTCCCTATTATTGGAAAATACTGCTGTTAGGCTTATTGTATTCCTTATTGTTCTCATGGTCAAATTGGAGCTGTTAGGAGCTTCGATAAAAATCTTGAGTAAAAATTCTATAGCAATTAAGGCTGTGTCTAAATCATAACATAGTTCCCCAGAAATCTATCCGAAATGGGAATGGTGACACTGTTTCGACTTCTGGTATATTTCTCGGAAACCATTTTGTTCGAACGCTAAAATAGACCTTTATTCAATTTCACTTCTTTGATGTTTGACTACTCTCGCTAATAGTGCTTTTCACTAAAAAAGCCCTCTAAACTATACGAGCTAAAAAAATCGGTAGAGAGAATTCTCCACCGATTTCTGACAATCATTTTATTCAATTTGAGTCCATCAACACTATTTGTCGAACAGCCACAATCTACTGAATTCTTATTTTGAAGATGATATTCGCCGTATCGTCTCTAAAGAATCCATGGTGCAGTTTAGAAAATGTAAGTACTCCGTACACCCTAAGTATATAGGTTGTGAAGTGATTTTGGAAGTCTCAGAGGAAAAAGACACAGTAGAAATATATTACCATGGTTAAGAAATTCGTGTGCATCCATTGTCCATCCAACCTTTGAACTATCATCGAGAAGATATGGTTCATATTCTAAAATCGGATGTCTTTAAACATCGAACAGATGATGAGATTGAAAAATATATTGAAGCATCTCTTACACAATATGATGGACTTTAGGAGGAAAATATGAGTAATTACCAACAATTAATCACAAATTTTGATCAGTTAGGTTTACAACGAATCAAAGAATACTTTCCAAATTATTTAGAATTTGTAAACAATCAATCTATTCCTTTTACTGAAGCCCTTTTAGAACTAACTAATCAAGAACTACTCTACAAACAGTCAAAAAAATTGATCGTGCGTTAATTAAAGCTCGCTTCCCTAAAGTTAAGCGAATGAAAGATTTTGAATTTGGGTATCAGCCGAGTATTAACAAAAAGCAAGTACTTGATTTACAACATTTAGCATTTTTAGATAAGCAAGAAAATATTCTTTTTATTGGTAGCCCTAGTGTAGGAAAAAGCCATCTTACGATTAGCATCGGTGTTTCCGCTTGTGAACAAGGTGTCCGTACACTATTCATTAACTGTCATGAATTACTTCTTAGATTACAAACTGCTTATGAGAATGGCAATATAGAACGTGTGATGAAGCGATATGGGAACTACGAGCTTCTTATTATTGATGAAATTGGTTATTTGCCTATTAAAAGGCAAGAAGCTGATCTGTTGTTTCAGTTGATTAATTTACGTTATGACCGTCATTCAACTATTTTCACTACAAAGTCTAATCTTTCGGGTTGGAGTGAAATTTTTAGAAATCCTGCGGCAACCGCAGCGATATTAGATCGTTTAGTTCATCAATCTCAAATTTTTAAAATTACAGGAAAATCATACCGCTTGAGAGATTATCAGGAAAACCAGCAAAAGCAAGAGGTCCAACCGCCTTAAACCTACAAAATTAAACCGCCCTTGACAATCAAAGATAAAACTGTCTTAGTCATGCTTAATTAGAATCTAACTACTTATTGTTAATTGAGTGTTCTAAATAAATTGATACCATTATAGATATTAATGAAAAGAACTAGCAATATAACAATACGGAATACTTTTTCAACATTACGTTCTGAAAGAATTGTACTTAAATTAGCACCAATAATTCCACCTAATATTGCAGCTGGGATTATAAAGTAGAGGGTTTCTAAATCAAAAGTGTTAAAACCAGTAGTAAAACCTATTGTTATTAGTTTTGAAAGCTGAGAAAAAAAGATAGTGGCAATTGAATAGAAAGTAGCTTCTTTAATTGACATAGAAAATAAAAGTATTAATAAAGAAACATTTATTGGCCCACCACCAATACCTAAGAAACTTGAAAGTCCTCCCAATATTAATCCACAAATAAAATAATAAAAATTAGTATTCAAATCAAAGGTTAAACAGTTTTTTGATGAATACATATAAGCACATAAGAGTGTAATAATTGTTAAAAAAATTTGTATAAGATTAATAATAGTAAAATCATTAAATTTTATATACATAAAATCAAATAATTTATTACCAAAATACCCACCTATAAAAGCTCCTAAAGATACCCAAAAAATAATAAATGGTTTAAACGCAGTCCCTTTTTTTATTTGATAAAAAGTTGATGTAAGCGACATGGTAAATACAGCAACTGCTGAATAAAATGAAATAGTGGCTAAGTCATGAGCTCCTATTAAATCGAAGATCGGTTTAATTATGACTCCTCCACCCATTCCTGAAATAGCACCTATACTATTCGCAATAA
>NZ_JANHNZ010000017.1 GCF_024543085.1 Granulicatella seriolae | reverse complement strand
CATATCAATCGCTCCAATCCACTGGTTGTATTCATTGTACGATACTAGAGTAGAATCGACAAATGAACCCTATAAAATGAACACTGTTTTTTTGGTCGTGTCCATTTTATAGGGTCCATTTTAGCTGAAGCACAGTAGCTGTTTCGACTTTAGTCGATTACAGATACGTAGACAGCTAAGTCGTGAGACCTTGGCTCACGGCGGTGCCACCGTTCCCAATTCTGATTCTGTTCTCGGAAACTCTTTTGTGATTTAGAAATGAATATTATTCTTTTTGAACTATTAGCTCAAAACAAATTTGAAAAAGTTATTCTTACCTAGGTTACAAGTTAGTTGTAATTTCTCGAAGCTTTCCTAAACCAATCTAACAAGGAAGTAATTCTTCTTGCCACGTCTCACAATAACAAAGCGTTCATCAAAGGACTGATCACTGGTCCATTCCCAGTCTAGGTCGGTAATTTTTTGACCGTTAATAGAAATAGCGCCATTTTGAATATCTTCGCGTGATTGACGTCTGGAAGGCTCGATACCTAGGTCAACTAGCCAAGTTGCTAGGTTTTGTGGCTCCTTGCTTGAGTCAAAGCTTGGCATATTTTTGAAGCCTTGTTCGATTTCTGAGGCATTTAATTGGCTGATTTCGCCGGTGAATAGGGCTTGGCTGATCTTGATGGCATCGTCTAGGGCGGCTTGTCCGTGTACGAAACGGGTTACTTCTTGCGCCAAACGTTGTTGTGCCAAGCGTTTGTGTGGTTGGCTGGCAACTTGCTCTTCTAGTTCTGCGATCTCTTCTTTACCCAAGAAAGTGAAGTAGTTCAAGTATTTGATAACATCGCGGTCGTCTTGGTTTAGCCAGAATTGGTAGAACTCGTAAGGAGTGGTTTTTTCTGGGTCTAGCCAGACAGCACCACCTGCTGATTTGCCAAATTTGGTGCCATCAGCTTTGAGCATTAATGGAATGGTTAAGCCATAAGCTTGTGAATTAGCGCCTTCTTTTTTACGAATCAAGTCCAATCCAGCAGTGATATTTCCCCATTGGTCAGCACCACCGATTTGCAATTGCACATCTTCGTGTTGGAATAGATGCAAGTAGTCGATAGATTGCAGGATTTGGTATGAAAACTCTGTAAAAGAAATCCCGGTTTCTAGGCGATTTGCCACGCTGTCCTTGGCCAACATGCTGTTGAGGTTGAAATGTTTTCCGAAGTCACGTAAAAAGTCTAGCAAGGAAATACTTTTAGTCCAATCGTAGTTGTTAACCAAACGCAATTCAGCTGCGTCCTTGTCGCTTGTGAAAAACAATTTGCGCATTTGAGCTGTAAGCTTATCAACGTTTTGTTGCACCTGCTCCATGGACTGCAGAACCCGTTCGGAAGAACGCCCACTAGGGTCACCAATAGAACCGGTTGCACCACCAATCAGAATAACCGGCTTATGCCCAGCCAATTGAAAACGACGCAAAATCATAAAAGGAATTAAGTGACCAATATGCATGCTGTCACCAGTCGGGTCAACCCCACAGTAAAGCGAAATAGCCTTCTCCTCAGTCAGTTTGCGCAAGCCCTCCTCGTCCGTTGTCTGATTAATTGCTCCACGTTCTTTTAAATCATCAATAATATTGATTGTCATTGCCTTGTCTCCTTTACTCATTAGTTTTGTAAAAATAAAAAAAGTCCCATACGACAAATTATTGCCGTATGGGACGAAATCTCCGTGTTACCACCCAAATTGTTGCCCTAAAAAAGTCGGACAACCTCTCAAACCTGATATCGCTGGTAGGCGCTGCTTACGGCAGAAACTCCAAAGTGTAATTCACAAGTAATTGGGGTTGATTTGCACCGACCATCAACTCGCTAATGCTCCCTATCTCATTTGCTACTAATCTTTTTCCTAGTTTGTGTGTATATTGGCTAGAGTATAGCTAAAAGATGTTTTTTTGTCAAGAGGGAAGTGATTTGTTGATGGTAAATAGACCGATTTTTCATTTTTAAAATAGGCGCAATTAATCGTAAAATATATTTATAAATAAGAAATATAAAAATAAAAATAGATTATATAACGAAAAATAAAGATAGGTAACATGCGTAAAATGTTGGTTTATAACTACCTATTTATGGTAAAATAAGGGTAGCAAAAAGCAGGTTTTTGCTAGGTTTGTTGCTGATTTCTAACATTAAGAAAGGGGGGCATGGGGATAGAATTAAGAGTGGAAAATAGTAGGAGAACATCACTGTTTTGAAAAAGTAATCAATAAATGGAGGTTAGGGAGAATGGAAGAAGAAAGAGAAACAACCTGTTTTGAAGATATTGGAGCTCATTTCTTGAGAACACCAGCCGACTCACCAAGATATAATTTAAGAGATTTATTTGCCTATGCTAGAAGCAAAGGTTTAGAACCTATTGACTTGACAGACGAAGAACGTGAACAATTTAGAACAAACTAAAGCTTTAAAGCACCTAATAACTGTTTGGTTACTGAGTGCTATTTTTGTACCCAAAAAGTGATTTATACAAGGAAATAGAGCAATGAAATAATAATTTCGGAGGCAAGTGAAAGTGGATGAAAAACTAGAACTAGAATTAGAGGATTCACATATAATTGATATTATAGGACTTCCCCCAATACCAGGAGCTCATTTTTTACCAAAATATTATTGGCACTCTATGTGTAATTATGCAAGAGCTTTAGGTATGGAGCCTGTAGATTTAACGGAAGAAGAGGTTGAAATGTTCAGAATATATGAAAACGAATAACAATGATTTGAGGCATTTTTAATGATGTAAAATATTGAAAAATGGAATCAAAATTAGTAGCTAATAAACTAATTAATACTAGGAGGTAAGAGGTAGTGGATGAAGAAAGAGAAATAAAGTGCTTTGAAGATATTGGAGCATATTTTGTCAGAACACCAAAAGATGCGCCACGATATAATTTCAAGGATTTATAAGCTTATGCTAGATCCAAAGGGCTAGAACCTATAGACCTAACCGATGAAGAACGTGAGCAATTTAGAACAAACTAAATCATTAATCAGCTACCAAAGAGATAGAAACGCAGTTCTATATAATTCATAGATACGGAGGTAGAAGTAATGGAGGTAGAAAGAGAAATAAAGTGCTTCGAAGACATTGGAATGCATGACCTATCTGGACCATTACCAGACTTTAATATTCCAGCATTAAGCAGATATGCCATAGCCAAAGGGATACACCCTGCTGACATGACTGATGAAGAACGCAATCAGTTTAGAACAGATAGGAAAGATAAGTACAGAGAGGTAGAAAGTATTGGGAGTAGTACCAAAATCAATGGAATTTCATCTAAGGAAAATAAATATATAGCTCAAAGAGAATGATAAGGACTTTGCTGAATTAACAAATGAAGAATTAGAGGGATTTGGGATTTGCTAATAATACACAGTTTCTGTCTTAACAATAGAATTGCGGAGGTAAAAGGTAATGAAAGAAACGATAGAAATAACAGAGT
Organism: Granulicatella seriolae; assembly: GCF_024543085.1. Taxonomy (GTDB): domain Bacteria; phylum Bacillota; class Bacilli; order Lactobacillales; family Aerococcaceae; genus Granulicatella; species Granulicatella seriolae. The sequence goes on along the minus strand of NZ_JANHNZ010000017.1, from coordinate 10,395 downwards.
CAGGCGACATAGGGCTGCACTATATGCCTTGGCGCGAAGGTGACCCAGAATACTACTTTAAAGGCTTGTGTGAGTATGCCAAAGCTAAGGGCGTAAAACCAATAGACCTAACCGATGAAGAGCGCGAACAATTTAGAACGAATTAAATCATTAATCAGCTGTTAAATAGGGAACAGCACATGCTCTATACAATGAATAGCTACGGAGGTAAGAAGCAATGAAAGAGAAAAGAGAGATAGAAGATTTTGATGATTTTGACGACATTGGGCTGCACGATCTTTCAATCCCTAGAGAGGAATCGAACTACTTTTACAGAGGGATTGTCGAGTACGCAAGAGCTAAAGGGGTAGAGATGGTAGATTTAACAGAGGAAGAGCTCGAACAATTTCGAGTATATTAAGAAACGATAGCTATAGAGGTAGAAAGTGATGGGAGTAGAAAGGGAAACAAACCATTTTGATGCTATATTGGTCAATATGACGTTTCAGCTCCCACTAAGGGATGTTTGGTTATGTTTATTTCGATGATTGAATACTATTCCATACTCACAATCGAACGGTGTGTCGGCTTACCTAATGGAGAAATACTAAAACCAATGGAATTTAACCTAGGTAAAATAAATACCTCAAAGAGGGCAATAAAATTGTGGAGGTAAATGGTAATGAAAGAAGAAAGAGAAATAACCTGTTTTGACGATATTGGACTTCATATCTTGTCACTGTCAGAAGATGATCCAACTTATAATTTTAGAGATTTATACGCCTACGCTAGGGGGAAAGGGCTAGAACCTAAAGATCTAACCGAGGAAGAGCGTGAGCAATTCAGAACGAATTAAATCACTAACCAACTACCAAAGAAGTACAGGTTTTATAAAATGAATAACTACGGACGGAGGTAGACCTAGTGAAAGAAGAAAGGAAAATAAAAGATTTTGACGATATTGGGCTTCACATCTTGTCAATGCCGGACGATGAACCTAACTATTACTATAAAGGCGTAAGCGAATATGCCAGAGCCAAAGGAGTAGAGATGGTAGACCTAACAGACGAAGAACTCGAACAGTTTAGAGTAAATTAAGTCATAATAATTATAAGAGAGGTATAGTGCAGTGGGAGAAGAAAGAGAAATAAAGTGCTTTGAAGATATTGGAGCACATGATGTCAGCACGCCAGAAAATGCACCACGATATAATTTTAGAGATTTATACGCCTATGCTAGAAGCAAGGGTTTAGAACCTATTGACTTGACAGATGAAGAGCGCGAACAATTTAGAACGAACTAAATCATTAATCAGCTATCAAAGAGATAGAAACACAGCTCTATACAATGAATAGCTAGGGAGGTAGATGTAATGGAAGAAGAAAGAGAAATAAAGGATTTTGACGATATTGGACTTCACATCCTATCAATGCCAAAAGATGCACCTGGATATTATTACAGGGGCATAAGCGAATACGCGAGAGCCAAAGGGGTAGAGATGGCAGATCTATCTGATGAAGAGCGCGAGATGTTCAGAACACGGTAAAAAAAACAAACTAAGCACTTATTAACCACACATGGATATAAGTGCTTAGTTTGTACCCAAAAAGGGGTTTATACAAAAAAAGAACCAATAAAATGATATTAAGGAGTTAACAAAAGATGGAAGAAGAAAGAGAAATAAAGGATTTTGACGACATTGGAATGCATGACCTATCTGGACCATTACCTGATTTTAATATTCCAGCACTAAGCAGATATGCTATAGCCAAAGGAATACACCCTGCGGACATGACAGATGAAGAACGCAATCAGTTTAGAACAGATAGAAAAGATAGAAAAGATAGAAAAGATAGAAAAGATAGAAAAGATAGAAAAGATAGAAAAGATAGAAAAGATAAAAAAGATAAAAAATAATTAAAGATAATTAAGGGTTGGCAAAAAGTCCAGGCTGCTATTCAAACAAAAGAGTTTTGCGAAAATCTTATCAGAAATAACGGTGTAAAGCATAGCTGGCGTACAGTGGATGTTTCGGCTTCAGCCGATTACAGCCACGTAGACAGCTAAGCCAGTGAGACCTAGGCTCACGGCGGTGCCACCGTTCTCATTTCTGATAAGATTTTCGCAAAACTCTTTTGTGATTTAAAAATACATATTAGTCATTATGGACTTTTTGCCCAGCCGTATTTTTGTACCCAAAATTCAATCCCTAAAATAATAAAAAAGTTCTCAAGTAAAGCCCAATCCAATAACCAAAAAAGTACATCATTAACCACTCCACATCCCCGTCCTGAAAGCATTTTCCCTCCTAGAAATTGTTACAATAAGTAAAATTTTAGTCAAAAAGCTATAATAAATTACAGTTCTGTTACAGGTGAAAGTCATTTAGAAGAAATGCAACATCAGCCTAAAGTCCTATGGTATGATAATGCCAGTCAGAAATTTAAGACTTTATAAATATTGTCTATAGAAACTTATAAATAACAGTAAATGAAACCTAACGAAGAAAGTTGGAGGGAACAATTTGAAAAAGCGACTTTTAACAGTAGTAGTAACCGGAACAGTCCTAGCTTTAGGAGCTTTATCATCAGGTACTATTAATGCAGACGAATATACAGAACAAATTCATTCGGCTAACTCACAAATTGAAAGCATCAACTCAGAAAAAGCTGCTGTAAGCTCACAAGTAAGTAAGGTGACGAACGAATTATCAGCTATTCAAGACCGCGTATCTAACGTTTTAGCACAACAAAAATTAACTATCCAAGAATCAAACACTCTTAAAGAAGAGATTGCTAAATTGGAAGAATTAATTGCACAACGTCAATCAAAATTAGACGATCAAATGCGTGCCGTGCAAGTAAAGGGCTCTCGTTCATACGTAGACTTCATTTTAAACTCTGAATCATTATCAGATATTTTAAACCGTTTGGACGTAGTTGTGACAATGGTTGGCGCTAACCGCGACCTTATCAAAGAACAAGCAGAAGATAAAGCAGCTGTAGAAGCTAAAGAAGCAGAACAACAAGTAAAATTAGCTGAACAACAAAAAGCAGCTTACGAATTAGAAGTTCTTAAAGAAGAATTAGATGATACCTTAAGCAAATATTCTTCAACATTAGCAACACTTTCAAGTGAAGAATTAGCAGCTATTACAAAACGTGATGGTCTAGTACAAGAGCAAGCAGCAGTTCAAGCACGTATCGCTCAAGAAGTTGCTAGAGCTGAAGCAGAACGCCAAGCAGCAGTTGCAGCAGCACAAGCAGCTCCAGTTGCACAAGCTAGCTCAGAAGTTGCATCAGAAGTAGCAAGCGAAAGCAGTCAAGTAGCAAACGTAGCATCAAGCGAATCTAGCCAAGCAAGCTCATCTTCAGTAGTTGCAACACCTACAGTAAATACACCAGTTGTAACAACTCCAGTAGTTAACATACCAGTTGTAACTGCTCCAGTAACACCAACTGTAACAGCACCAGCAAGCTCATCAACAGGCTCAGCAGTAAGCATTGCACAACAGTATCTAGGAGTACCTTATGTATGGGGTGGATCTTCAACATCAGGATTTGACTGTTCAGGATTAACTCAATACGTATTCGCTCAAATGGGTATCTCATTACCACGTACAACTTATGGACAAGAAACCGTTGGAACAAGAATCTCTCTATCACAAGCACAAGTTGGAGACTTACTATTCTGGGGTTCAGCAGGTTCAACTTACCACGTAGCTATCTACATGGGTAACAACACCTTCATCCACGCTCCATCAGAAGGTGGCGTAGTAGAAATCCGCGACTTCAACTGGTTCATGCCAGACTTCGCAGTACGCCTATAATAGAAAACAACCAACAAATCCTCTAAACTATCTCGCATAGTTTAGAGGATTTTTTTAGTGAAAAGCACTATTAGCGAGAGTGCTCAAACATCAAAGAAGTGAAATTGAATCCTTCACTAAAGTAAACTTTGATGAAGGATTATTAAAAAATTAACGTTATTTACTGGTTCTCTTGTTTATATGCTTGCATTGCGGCAAGTCCTTTATGATTTTGATAACCAACTTCATGAGATCTCCATCTTGGGTCAACTTTCCACTCTAAAGATTCAAAAGGATCATTTGTTTCTAATAGGTATCTTTGGAATTTTTGTTTCATTAATGCGAGAGCATCACTATACTCAGGATATTTAGCTACATTTTTCTTTTCAAGAGGATCAATGTTTAAATCATATAGTTCTTCCTCGGAGTCTTCAAGATAAATAATATATTTATATCTACTATCGCGAATCATTCTACCTGGGGAAATAGTGTATCCCCATTCTGTATGCCATTGACTGACCACATAATCTCTTTCTAATTCTAATTCTCCTGTTATAGCTGGTAATAGATTCTTTCCATGTAGTGTTTTAGGGTATGTTATTCCAGCATAACTACAAAGAGTAGGCACTATATCAAGTAAACTAACAGGAGAATCTCCAATTGGATTAACACTTGATTTTACTTTAGGACCTTTAAAAATGAAAGGGACTCGTGTTACTTCTTCATAGAAATCGACTTGTTTAGTAATTCTTCCACGTGCAGCCATACTATCACCATGATCAGACATAAATACAATTAAAGTATTGTTTTTATCCTCTCTTCTATCTAATTCATCAAGTAAGACTCCAATCTCTTCATCTACTCGTTCTAAATAATGATAATAGGCTGATAAGTAATATTGAAATTTCTTTTTATCCCAACCAACTGCTTCAGCTTGTCTATTATGAGAACAGCAGATGTATTGAACTGCCTTAGAACGGTTTTCAATATCATCAAAATCAAAGTTTTCTGGTAAATCTGGTAACTCTACTCCTGGATTAATTCCTTCAGTATCATATTTGAACTCTCCTACAAAACCACAAATATTATGAGGATTGACATAGTCAGCAACCATAATAAATGGTTGCTGATTTGAATCATAATTAATTAAAAAATCCTTAGCTTTGATTGTGGTATATCTGTCTGAAAATGTGTCATGATTTAGAGGCCAAGCCTTTGATGTTTCCTTAACTTTAATCTGTCCCTCAGGTGCACATTCAAACCCATTTAGAGCACCGGCATCATGTTTTTTTCCAAAATGAACGGTTTTATAACCGTCATCTTTAAACAAAGTACCTAAAGTTGGTACTAGTTCTGATAGATTATTAACTGGCCATTTATCTCCATTGGCTAATACATCAGTTTCGTGAGGATAAAGTCCGCTCCAAAAAGAGGCTCTTGAAGGTTGACACATTGGATAAGTTGTATAAGTTTTTGAAAAACCAACTCCACCATCAGCGATTCTATCGATATTAGGTGTATTAGAATATTCATTTCCATAATAAGAAATAGCATTCCATGCTAATTGATCCACACATATAATAAAAATATTCGGTTTTTTATTATCCATTATTTACCTTCCTCCTAATCAATTTTAATCTTCAAAAGATTCATGAGAAGCATTCATTTTTTCTCGAATACCTGAATTAATATTCCAAATCCATTTAATACATACAAATGCTCCTAATGCACAAACTACTGGTGTTAGGAATGTCCACATACGAATACCTTCTAGTGTTTCTATAGATTGACTAGCTAGATCTTTATTAAAGCCAACAATTCCAATTAAAGCTGCTGAAAAAGATACAGAAAGCGCTTGTCCAGTTTTTCGTATGAAACTAAATGTTCCGTAAATTGAACCTTCCGTTCTTTTTCCTGTTAAATATTGGTTGTAATCAATTGTTTCGGCAACCATTCCCCATTGTAGATATGTCATAACAGATAAACATGCAGTACCTAAATTATTTGCAATAATATAAATCCATACATTTTGTGGCAATGAAAAGGCTATCAAATAAACACAAGCACCGGCAATCAGAGCTGTTAACATAACTTTTTCATTCCCGAATTTTTTTACAGCTATGGGTATGATGGATAATGTTATTAATGCTACAGGTAATAAAAACATGTTAGACACGCTAAGCATTTCCAAAGCACCTAGGTTTTCTCTAAAATAATATACATTCATTGTACCAAGAATTGTTTGTTGAATGACAAAAAAGAAAGTAGCAAAGGATATACCTAAAAAAGCACGGTTATTTTTGAAAACATTAAAAATATCTGTAAGTTTAACGGATTCTGCATTACTTGTTTGTGATGTTAATATTACACGCTCTCTTGTTAATTTGTACGAAGTAAAACAACCAATTAAACCAATTCCAGCACAGATAGAGACACCTAATAAGTAGCCAAACTGTAAATTATCAGCATTTTTAGCTAAAATGAATGGCATTAAAGTAGAAGGAATCAAAGTCCCGATTTTAGCTCCAAATCCTCTAGCAGTAGAAAGATTAGCTCTTTCAGAGGGGTTTTTGGCCATTGCGCTAATAAGTGAACCATAAGGGATATTCCACATTGTATATGTTCCTTCATATAGAACATATGTTAGTATTGCCCATACTAATTTCATTGTTGGAGAAAGAGTATTAGGAATAGTAAACATTAATATAGCCGAAGCAGCGATTAAAGGAGCACTTCTTAACATCCAAGGTCTAAACTTACCATTTGGATTTTTACTTTTAGCAAAAGCTTTATCTAACAATCCCCCCATTAAGGGGTCATTAATAGAGTCCCAGATTTTTAAAAATAAAAACATAGTTGAAACGGTTAAAGGATTTAGTCCTGCAACTTCAGTATAGTAGGGGACTAAAAAAGAGCCCATTATATTTAAAGTTGCAACTTGGCCGAAATCTCCCATTGAATAGCCTAATAAATCTTTAAAACCTAATTTATCTTTTTTGATTTCTTTATTAATTGTATTTTCCACAAATATTTCTCCCTTAGTATTATTTTTAATGCAAAATCTACACTACGTAATTATGTCACCACATATTAACATCCTCTCCGTTTAATTTTAGTAATGCTTCAATCAGAAAATAATCTGAATAAACTAAGGCTACATTACGCCCTTCAGGATGATGGTATGCGACTGTTCCCCCTGTTAATATGCCATCAGTTTCATTATCAAAATCACACCATTCAGTTAATAAGCAAGAAAGTGTGTTTTCTACCGTTCCTCTATAAACTTTTTTCTGATTGTCATTAACATAATTTTCTAATTCAAGTAACCCACAACAAGCAATGACTGCTGCACTAGTATCTACATCATCTTCAACTTCTGGAGCATCAAAATCAATTCTAGGAATGTAATCAGTTTCCAATACTTTTTCAATGTAATAATCAGCAGCAGCGATTGCTTTATCTAACAACAGCTTATTATTAGTGTATCTATAACTTAAGGCAAACCCGTATATTGCCCAAGCCTGACCGCGACTCCAACATGAATCGGGTGAAAAACCTTGTCCATCAACACATCCTAAAAATTCTCCAGTTTTAGGATTAAATGAAGCAATATGTCCACTAGATCCATCTGGTCTTATGATAACTTGGGCTAATCGTTTGGCATGAGTTGTTGCAATATGTTCAAATCTAGGATCTTTTAATTCTTCACTAGCCCAATAAAGAATCGGGATATTCATCATGCTATCTATAATTGCTAATCCAGTGAAATCTTCATTCCATGCTCTTAAAAAATTTCCCTTTAAATTAAAACGTCCAGCTAACAGATTAGCTGCTTTTATACTTCTTAAGAGAGATTCTTCATTTTGATTGTATCTATAATGAGCGACTGATGTATGTAAGTACATAAATCCGACATCATGATGTAAACCAACAAAATTATCCAAAGCAGTGTCTAACTTTTTCTCTATTTCAATTGCTTTTTCTCTATATGCAACTTTATTGGTCAATCTATATAATTTCCATAGTAAGCCAGAAAAAAATCCATTAGTCCACCAACTAATATCTTCTTCAGCAAGGTCAATATACTTTCCCTTTACTGGATAATAAGGTATACCACCTTTTATTCTTTCTAATTCACAATCAACTTTACTGCAGATTAGATTTAAATATAAATCCTTTTTTATATATAATTCTTGATAATTTAATGTTTCTTCAATTTTATTCATGATACCCCTCTCTCTATCTTAATACCGCTTACATTTTATTTTCCGAAAAAATATAACAATTTTTTTTATAATTTAAGCATTTGAAGTAAATAAACTTTATATTTGATTGTGAATAAAGTTAATGATATTATAAAAAAACGATATTTGTTCATGTTCCAAACTGTAATTGTTAATTTGGTTCCTAACAATGCCTATTATAAGAATGTTTTTATTTAAGAACTACACTTTTCTAAACTAAATTAATGCAAAAACAAACTAAAGGAGGTTTATATGGCTTATAAAGTAGAGATATTTAGTGAGATGATTCAATGTAATTTTTCAACTCATCCACCTCCAAATTCATTACATATACATGATTTATTGGAAATTCTTTTTTTTCTGGATGGCGATGTTAATTTCTTTATTGATGGTAATAGCTGGTTACTAGAAAGAGGTACGATGTTATTCATAGAAAAAAATCTGATTCATGGACCTAGAATTTTATCTAATAAAGAATATGTTCGCTCTACCATTCATTTTTCAAAAGATTTAGCAATGGAGCTTTCGACTAATGAAATTGATTTATTGGCACCCTTCAACAATGGAATTAGAAAGATACAAATCCCAGAAATTTTTATTCCCAATATGGAAGTACTCCTTTATTCATTAACAAATGAGTACTTAAAACCTTCTGAGGTTGGGCATGAATTATTATTAAAAACCTATCTAACACAGGTATTAATTTACGCACAAAATATCACTGATACTACCGAAGATAGAAATGAACAGTTTCTTTCTAAATTAATTAATGACACGTTAGAATTTATTCAAGATAATTTAGCTAATACTAATTTATCCTTAGAATTTATAGCTGAATCATTATCATATAATTCCATTTACTTGAATCGTCAATTTAAAAATGAAGTTGGAAATACAATTCATCAGTATATCATTATATGTCGAATTTCTTATGCTAAAAAACTATTAGAATCAGGATTAGATGTTCAAACTAGTTGTGATAAGTGTGGTTTTAATAACTATTCTAATTTTATTCGTGTGTTCAAAAAAATATCAGGCACAACACCAAAAAAATACAGTTTAACTTTCAAAAATAATGATTAAAGGAAGAAAAAAATGAAGCAAATATCTGTTTTAATAAAACCTGCATCGTCTCTTTGTAATCTTCGTTGTAGCTATTGCTTTTATGCTAATATCAGCTCCTTAAGAGAGGTTGTATCTTATGGGAAAATGTCTGAGGAAGTAATGAAAGTAATGATAGATAATATTTTTGTTGATCTTGAAGACTCTGATCAATTAACAATAGCTTTTCAAGGAGGAGAGCCTACTTTAGCTGGTCTAAAGTATTTTAAATCTTTTGTAGAATATATGAATCAACAAGAAAAAAAGTTGTCATTGATTATAGAATTCAAACTAATGGTGTAGTAATCAATGATAGATGGTGTCAATTTCTTAAAGAAAATAATTTTTTGGTTGGTCTGTCTATTGATGGACATCCGATTTATCATGATATGCATCGTTTAGATGTGAAAGGTAGAGGAACTTTCAATCGTGTTTTGATAACAAAAAATCTATTTGATAAATATCAAATAGACTATAATATCTTATGTGTATTAACAACACCACTTGCTAAAGAAGCTAAAGTAGTTTACGAATTTTTAAAACAAGAAAAAATTAATTACGTTCAATTTATCCCCTGTTTAGATGATTTTGGCTCTGAAACTGAAAATGATTATGCTTTAAAACCAGAATCTTTCTTTAAATTTTACAAAGAATTATTTGAATTATGGTTAAAAGATCTCCGTTCAGGAAAACAAATTAGCATTAAGTTGTTTGATGATATTTTAAATTTACTTGTTGCTAAGAGAATAACCGCATGTGGAATATTAGGTGATTGCGCTATTCAATATATAATAGAAGCTGATGGAAGTGTCTATCCTTGTGATTTCTATGTACTAGATGAATTAAAAATGGGCTATATTCAAAATAAAACATTAAAAGAATTATTTGAACAAGATATTTCTAAAAAATTTGTTTGTCAAAAACCAGCGTTAGCAGAATATTGTAAAACTTGCCCATTTCTTAATATTTGTAGAGGTGGATGTAAGCGAATGAAGGATTCTATGTATCTTAATAAAGAATCTGATTTTTGTGGGTACCAGAAATTTTTAGAAATATTTATCCCTAAAATTGATGAAATACTATATTTAGCTAAAGTAAATGGTGAATTATGATTAATATACTATATTTCTTTGTTATTATCTAAAACTTGAAACATAAAAAATGATTATAAACCGCATGATATCAAGCAAAGAAGCAATAAATTTAGTTTCAAGCAATCATTTTTAATTGGTTTTGTGTTGCCTTAGGCAATTTTTGGATAAA
>NZ_JANHNZ010000016.1 GCF_024543085.1 Granulicatella seriolae | reverse complement strand
TTATCCAAAAATTGCCTAAGGCAACACAAAACCAATTAAAAATGATTGCTTGAAACTAAATTTATTGCTTCTTTGCTTGATATCATGCGGTTTATAATCATTTTTTATGTTTCAAGTTTTAGTATTAGTATCTTTCTAGGCTTTTTTTTCGTAATGGATGTTGTCGTCTATTATGTTATCTCTCCTCAACTTACTAGTTTATTACGATTAAATAGCGTTACTTTATTTATTGTTTATGCTACCTATCATATTATTCAATGGAGATTTGAAATAAGAGAGCAAAAACTTGCATCAGATATAACCTTATTTAGTGATCAAAAAACTAATATTTCCTATCAACTATTATCTAATGAACAGTTTGAATCAATGGCAAAAATTATTAGCGATGTATTTTTACACTCTTATGAATTTACCGGTATAGCTTTTGTCTGGTCTGAAAACAATAATCCTCCATATTTTTTATTTAAAAAAAAGAGTTTAGTCAACCTTAATCATACATTTATAAATAATCACAACCTATTTACTGATGTTGATAAAAAAGTAATTAACTATAAGAATGAACACGTATTAGTGATTCCCATGATGGAAATAAATCAAGTAATAGGGTTAATTATAGTTTCTAAGGAAAAAAACAAACCATTTTCACAAGTTGAATTAGACGAGCTCACAAAAAATGCTGAAGAAATCGCCATATTTTTACGTACATCTGAACAACGTTTAACTGTAGAAAAAATGCTCAGTACTCAATATTATTCAGAATTTGAACGAGCTGCATATATAAGACAACACGATCTCGCACAAGAAGACAAAAAGAAATTGGCCAATTATTTACATGATAATGTTCTTCAAACGATTTTAGCCGTTAAAAATCTTAATTTATCTATCGAATCAAACGATTTAAAGACAATCGAGCTAATCGACCAAACCTTAAAATCTCTTTCAGTTTCTATGAGAGACTATATGACACAGATTTATCCTTCTTTTTTAAGTGTGCTCCCATTAGAAAATAGCTTTATAAATCTTGCTAAAAATTTAGAGATATTCTATCAATTAGGAATTGAGATTAATTGGCATATTGAAAAGAATTTGCCTCTAACAGAAACACAAAAAGTATTCTTTTATCGAATTGTTAAAGAACTCCTAACAAATGCATATAAACACTCAAAAGCAAATAAGATAGAAGTTGACTTGCACCAGCAAGATAATAACATTATTTTACGTGTAACAGACGATGGTAGTGGAATAAAAAGCAATCAATTAGACGATGAACAATTCTATACTACCCATCTTGGATTACTCTCCATAAAACAAGAAGTTGATTACAAAAATGGTACCTTAGACATTTACAGCGGAAGAAATATTGGAACTGAAATTAAGATTAGTATACCAACAGCGAGAGGAACAAAATCATGAACATATTATTAATTGATGATCATCAATTATTTTCATCTAGTCTAAAATTAGTAATGGAAAAATTTGATGTAGTTGATACAGTCATTACACTAAATTCCCCCTCTTCAATTGATAATTATTTATTTAATACTATGGTAGATGTCGTTTTATTGGATATAAATCTAGGGAAAGACAATGGCTTACTAGTTGGAAAGCAAATAAGAAAACAATTCCCCACTATGCCTATTGTCTTCTTAACAGGATTTGACCTCGAAGAATATCGTTTTCAAGCAGAGTTACTAGATGCTAGTGGTTTTTTTAGTAAAAATATTTCTCCTGAAGAACTAGTCAGTAACCTACATCAAATTGTGAAAGAAGGAGTCACTTTTATTGAAGTAGAAAAATCAATTCTGACCGAAAAAGAAAAAGAAATATTAAATTATTTAAGTGAAGGCAGAACTCAAGTAGCTATAGCAATAGAATTAAATATCAGTAGAAGAACAGTAAATACACATGTTCAAGCAATTCATAATAAATTCAATGTCTCTTCAACTTCAGAAGCTATCATTAAAGGAGTAAAATTGGGGATTATAGATATCAATCATTAAACAATCTTCAATCTATTTAAAAAAGATGCTGGTGGAATATATACAATATACATTCCACCAGCATCTTTTATGTATACTTTATTCGTAAATTTACAGCTATTTTGCACAGAATACCTATTTAAACTTAGGAGAAATACATTTAAAATAGAATTAAAGTTAGCTGATATAGATTCAAGCTAAAGAAAGATGTATATATTCTTTAATCAGTAAAATAGTAATTTTAAAATCAGAAAGAAGATAAAAAATCGGAAACTATATCGATTTTAAAATTACATTGAAAATATTTTAACAAATTTAAATAACATAGCAAAATGTAGCTAGTTACTACCGAATTGATTATCAAAGTATGAGGCTTTTAATTTGATAACATCGCCGCTACCAAAAATAGAAGGGAGAAAGATTATGCAAATCAAAGGTAAACTTGTTAAACTTACATTAGTTGCTGCCTTATTATTATCATTTTTAACTCCAGTATTAGCTGTTTCAGTTCAAGGAGGAGAATGGTCTTATGGCGGTCACCATGACCCGGTAAACTGGGGAGCTTTTTCTAATTATTATCATCCTACTAGACATCATTGGTCCTCTGTGGTAAGACATAGTGATTCTAAATCAAGTAAAGGTTATGCTGGCGCCGGTGGAACATCGAAAGCATTTGTTAATACTCAAGTGGGCGAAGGCGCATCATTTGATTTCGGTTTTTAATTGAATGTTTGGAAGGGTAGGTGCTTCACCTACCCTTTTTTTCAGAAAAAAAAGAGAGGACCAAAGTACATGAAACGGATATTTATATATATTTCTATGTTTATTTGTACATTATTTTTGTTATTTACTATTGTAGATCGTTCAGACCAATTTGCATTTACAACTTACTCAGGAACCTATGCTAAAGATGTTCTTGACATGAAGACAGCTGATAAGAATGAAGTTAATACAACTCTCTCTAAACTAGCAACAGATACAAATAGCATTATCATTAAACGAATCATTGAACCTAAAGAAATTGGATATGAATTTGTATACCAAGCATATGGATCTGAGAAGTTACCAAGAGGATTCACACTTGCCACCGAAGAAAATATCAGTAATAGTAATGTAATTGCACAATATATGATTATTAAAGGATCGCTCACAAATGAAGAATTATCAACGCACCTTAATAAACTTGGATATAGAACGGAAAATAATGCTGGTACGCATCCCATTTTAATTGCTACATCACTGATAGCTAGCCCAGCTACATATTTAGCCTTACTTGTTTTTATACTGACATTTACTTCTTTAACCTTAATTTATCGAATAAAAAATATGCGTTTTTCAGGAATTCGTTTAATATCTGGTAAAAGTTTACTTTCTATTATGTATAGAGATATTCAATCCGATGGACTAGACATACTATTTTCTTCTTTATTATGTATCTTGATTGGAATCAGTGGATTAGCTATATTTGGTACTTTAAGATGGAGTTTGGTTAGTATTTTACTATCAGGAATTTTTCTTTATGCACTTATACTCGTCCTCATATCTATTTTTTTAAGTTTTATATATTTGATTAGCCTAAAAAAAGTAGATTTAATGGAAGTCATTAAAGGTAAAGTACCCCTATACCGTATTTTATTCATTATACTTTTAGGTCAATTTTTTTCTTTCTTAATGATTGGATGGGGAACAAACCATGTAATGAACTTTCTACCCCATTTAAAGGTACAGGAAAGTGCAATAAGTGAATGGAATAATCATAATAAAAGATTTAATCTTCAATTCGGACTTGGTCTAGCTAATAATAATGAAATTTTCGAAAAAGTTCTAATTGATTGGGAGGCATTTGTTAAAGAAGCTATCACTGAACAAGACGGGTTACTAGTTGAACATAATCTTACAAACTTTGTTCTTTCTAATACTGATAGAGATAGTACAAAACTTGAAGAGTATGTCCCACTTGGTAATACTCTTTACGTAACTCCAAATTATTTTGATGAACAAAAAATAGAACTAGATAGCCATATTAAAGAGAAGTTAAATAATTTAAAACAAGGTGAGTTTGGCTTGATTTTACCAGAAAAGTTAAAAAAAGATACTGATACTTACTACAACATGTACCAAAATTATGTATCAAATTTTGCAAAAGATAATCTCGATTTAGGTGGAAACGCTCTTTTTGAAGTTAAAGGGATTATAAGTTACTTACCAGACAACCAACAAAGATTTATCTATAACACTACCTCAATCACAAAAACACAGTTTCTTTTGGATCCAATAATTATTGTTATTACACCCAACTCTTTTAGCAATACTCTAGGCTCTAGAATATTTTGGTGGAACTCTAACTCATATCTCTTTTTAAATAGCTTTGAAACTTCAGTGCATTTATTAAAAAAACATAGTTTATATTCTTATATTTCTTATGCAAGTAACAGTAGCCAAACATTTTATGAGTTGCTAAATACCATAAGAGGGGAGCTTATTGCTCTTATTATTGGAACCATACTTGGTATTTTAACATCTATTCTTCTCTTTAATTCAATGACTCTCCTCTATTTTGAACAATTTAGGAGAGAAATATTTATTAAACGAATCTCAGGAATGCATTTTAGAGAAATACACCAAACATTTATTTTAACTCAATTAATTGTTTTTCTTTTTAGTTTTTCTCTGGTTGTATTGATCACTAAAAATATAGGTGTTAGCTTAACCACACTTATTCTTTTTGGAGTAAATTCGTTCATAATACTTTATTATCAATATAGATCTGAAAATAAAACAGCCATCTCTGTCTTGAAAGGAAAATGATTATGATTACGATAACGAATTTGACAAAGAAATTTGAAGACCGGGTCTTATTTTCAAATACCAACCTTGTGTTTGAAACGGGTAAGGTTTATGCCCTAATTGGAGCTAGCGGTAGTGGGAAAACAACGCTTTTGAATATATTGGCGAAACTAGAAAGCTATGACGAGGGAGACATTTTGTACAATGATCGGCCTCTTGAGAGTATTAAGAGCAATCAGTTTTTCAGAGATGAGTTAGGCTATCTTTTTCAAAATTTTGGCTTGTTGGATAGTCAAACGATTCAAGAGAACCTAGACCTTGGTCTCATTGGGCAGAAATTATCTAAAGCAGAGAAAACTGCCTTGCAAAAAGAGGTCCTGAAGCAAGTTAATTTAGACTACTTAGAGTTGGATCAAAAAATCTTTGCTTTATCTGGTGGTGAGGCACAACGGGTTGCCTTGGCGAAGATTATTCTCAAAGACCCTCCCCTCATTTTAGCGGATGAACCAACAGCAGCTCTAGACCCTGATAGTTCGGCAGAGATTATGTCCATGGTATTGGGTTTGCGCAATGAAAACCGGATTATTATTATCGCAACCCATAATCCTATCATTTGGAATTTGGCTGACGAGATTATAAAGGTACATGATATCTCGAATGTTTAGAAATGCGATGTAAGAGGCTCTTGCTTATTGTATTCGAGTAACCAGGTCCTCTGCCAGAAATAACGACAGTGGCACCGTCGTCTTTATTTTTGACAGAGGGCCTGGTTACTCTTTTTTTGTCCCTAAAATGAATCTATTCCTTAAAAACTTATTGCTAGCTCCCCTTTCTATACAGAAGTTTCTTGCACAAATTACCTATACAAAGCCTTGCTTATAGGATTTACAATTAGAGTAAGGTTGGGTCTAGTCTTGATCAGTCATTCATTTAGGAAAGTTAGGGGGAAGCACTTTGAAAAAGACAATGATTTTATTCCTAAGTATCATATCTATTTTAATCAGCGTGGCGTTTGCACTACATAAGAAAGCAGAAGAAAACAAATACTACGATAATATAGAAGTTACCAACAATTCTACTCATTTTTACATTACCAATTCAACTGTCTCCATCGATGAGCAACTGTCAGAGTTTACTTCCCTATCCAAACACTACAATGCCAGCATCATCCGCTCTAGCATGTTGACCGACAATGACGAAACCTATATTTACAAATCAGGAATTTACTCTAATGATTATTTTGAGCAATTGGGTATCCAATTAGCTAGTGGTAAACTGCCTAGTAGTGAGGAGGAGTTTCTTGCCAACTTTACTAGTGGAGATGCACATCAAAGTGGACGTATCAAAAGTTTGTTTGCGGAAAAGAAGCTGATTTTTGGCTCCTTAGAAAACTTTTATAAGGACCACAAGATGAGCGTTAATGGTAACTACACACTGGTGGCCGACCCAAAAGACAAAGATGAGATTCTAAACCAACTTTCCATGGTCTTTAATCTTCCCAAAGATGAATTATTACGCCCTACTTATGGACAAGCATATGGCCAAGGAACAATATTCCTTTTAGCATTAATCCTATCCTTAATCATCATGGCTATCTTCTGTTTGATGAGTGCCTTTTATCCAATTTCTAAGTTAAAGGAAATTGGTGTCATGAAATTACTTGGCTTTAAAGATATCGACATCTGGATACGACTGAATAAGGTTACCTTATTGGCTCCTATTCTTTTCTACCTCTGTACACTTCCTATTCAATATATTCTTATTCCCGATAGTGATGTGTCTTATTTCTTAGAATTGAGCTTGTTTGAATCAGCTGTATTTTTGATTGCCTTAGTTTTTTCTCTAGTCATGTTGCTGATTGTTAGACGGTATAATCTTTCTGATGTTTTAAAAAATTTCTTTAATCTCAAGTTTTCATTGTATTTTAGTTATCTATTAAAATTTGTTGTTTTTGTTGCAGTTATTGCTGTTATTCCTTTATTTATCAAAGAGCTGAATACTCTACAAAGGGATTTAAAAGCCAAAGATTTTTATGAGCAACAAAAGCAATACTTAACCCTATCTGAATATCAATACATTGGTGATGAATTCCAACAATCTCTTCGTGGAGAAGGAACACTAAGCATCAAACTTACGAATCTTTATAAAGAGTTAGATAAGTCTGCTAACATGGGGTATGTTGCTATTAATGATTTTGATGGTAGCGTATTTAACGGATCTGATATAAATACTGCTAAATTTAAAGATGTGAGATTTAATCACTCTGATAACTATGTGCTGATGAATGCTAATGAAAACTATCTAAAACGGATTAACTTTGACTTCCCGATCCCTTCCTCAGATATATTTTCAGAAAAGGAGATCACCTATCTAGTACCAGAATCCTTAAAGAAGGATTTTGAAAAGACAGAACTATTTATACGAATCCAGCTTAAGGCTCATCTTTCGGATGATTCTTATGACAAGATTGAGGACATTCCAGTAAGGTTTATCTTCTATCCAGATAATGACCAAGAGATATTTTCAGAAAACATCCACATGATCGGTGAAGATAAGATATTTGTTAAGAATCCAATCATTTTTTGTGTCAATAACACTACCATAGAGAAAATGACTAGAAGTTTTCAAAATAGTCCAATAAGCAACCCACTCCGAATTGAGGATACTGAAGAGAATAAAGCCGCTATCAGTCAGGCGATTATAAACAACCAGCTTGAAAACAACTCGGTACAATTCCAAAATATTCTTTCATCAGGGTTTGCACAGGAATTGTTTATCTCACAATCTAGTGTTGGTGTTTGGCTGACGATTCTTTTCTTAGCTATTTCTGTTAGTGTTTTAGCTTCTTATTACATTATCTTAATTATCTTGGCTTCTAAGAGAAAAGAAATGATTGTCTCAAGATTACTCGGTTATACTTTCTTTGACCGCTATCAAAATGAGATATTTTATTTCACCACCATTTATATCTTTGGATTAATCGAAATCGCCATCTTGAATCGTCAGGCCTTGTCCTTGTTGGCCTACCTATCACTTGTCTTGATGGATATCTTGATTATTTTCCTAATGGTTAATCGACATGAAAAAGGAGCGCTTAGTGCAGCTTTGAAAGGAGACGTACGATGACTATTATTCATATCAAAAACTTCAACAAACGTTTTGGCCATAAGATTGTGTTTGAAGACTTTAACTTAGAGATTAACGAGGGCGATATGGTTGCGATTATGGGTCCTAGTGGGTCTGGCAAAACAACCTTACTCAATACAATTGGCCTAATCGAACCTATAGAAGAAGGCGAATACCAACTCTTTCAGCAAGCTGCTCCAAAAATCAATTCCAAACAAGCCAACAAAATGATTCGGGAAAATATTTCCTATTTATTCCAAAATTTCGCACTGGTGGATAACTTTACCATCCACGAAAACTTGATGATGGCGCTGCGATATGTCAAAAAGACAAGGCAAGAAAAAGAAGCCTTGATTGACGATGCGCTCAAGATGGTTGGGTTGGACAACTACCAAACGTTAAAAGTCTTTGAAATCTCAGGTGGCGAACAACAACGTGTGGCTATCGCCCGCTGCTTGCTCAAGCCTAGCAAGGTGATTCTAGCTGATGAACCAACTGGGTCGCTAGACAGTAAGAATCGAGATGAGATTCTGGCTATCTTGAAGCAGTTGAATGCGGATGGAAAGACAATTATCATGGTGACACATGATAGCAAGGTGGCTGAAAGCTCCCATTATACGGTTAGCCTTGGATAAGTGATGTGGGAAGTAGTTGTTAAAGAACGTTTACGCTTGCATGTAGAGAAACACCCTCAATTCCTTGATAGTAAAGGAGTTGAGGGTATTTTTATTCTTGGTGAATTGTATATATGCTGATGGTAGTTTCTTCCTTAGATATCAAATGTTTGGCTCTAATCTTGATTTCCACCCAAATATTTGATAGTTATCTGTATAGTGGAAATGGCCCTTTGTCATTTGTAATGGTAAAATACGGATGACAAGTTAAAGAAGGGAGAAATTTATGAGTAAAAAGCAATTATTATATATAGAAGTTGTATTTCCAACAGTTTGGATGCTATCATTTATTATCTGGAAAACCTTGGTCAGAAAAATGGTTTTGCTAGAAGCTTTACAGGACGCAGTCAATATAACAGTGATGTTATATTTGTTAGTAAACCTACTTCTGTATATCAATTACGATAAAGCTTTTTCGGATGATGAGTAGTGTCGTATAAGCTTAAAATGATTGGTAATGTTAAAGGTGGTTATAAGATTTATAGCCACCTTTTGTTAGCAAGCTGTATTATTAGAAAAGAGCTTTGGTTCAAGTGTTTTCCGGAGATAAGGAGTAGTCTTATCCCCGGAAAATTTATCTGAATCTGACACATGATAGCAAGGTAGCTGAGAGCTCTCATTATACGGTTAGCCTTGGGTAAGTGATGTGGGAGATAGTTGTTAAAGAACTTTTACACTTGATTGTAGAGAAACACCCTCAATTCCTTGATAGTAAAGGAGTTGAGGGTATTTTTGTTCATTGTATATATGCTGGTGGTAGTTTCTTCCTTAGATATCAAATGTTTGGGTCTAATCTTGATTTTCACCCAATTATTTGATACACTATAATCAAATAATTGGGTGGAAACTCAGTTTACACCCAAACATTTGGTTAGGAGGATAATATATGGAAAACGCCTTACACAAAAAAGATTTGATATCGTTTCTTAAAAATAATCCAATAATCACTACTCAAGATTTTTTAACTTTCTATCGTCAATTTACTCCAGATATCCCCTTAAACACATTGAGATGGCGAATCCATGAACTAAAACAAGACGGAACCATTTACAGTCCTAAGCGTGGATTGTATTCACTTAATAAAAAAGAATCATTTCAAGCAGGAACTACACCAAAAATGGATGAAATTGCTATCTTACTACAAGAAAAATTTCCATATGATGTTCGTTTCAATATTTATCCCACCAAATGGATTGGAGACTTAACCAAGCATGTCTACCAAATAAATAATCTAGTGATTGAGATTGACGCTGATGTACTAGAGCCTGCATTTTACTTTTTGAAAGAACGGTTTCCTAATACTTTCTTATCTCCAGGACAGGAAATGTATGATTACTACATTTTACCTGATAAAGAAAACATCATTATCAATCGACTATATGTTGATGCCCCATTAAATAAAATTGAAAAGAATTATTACACCCCCAAACTAGAAAAATTAATTGTTGATTTATTAATAAACGACCCTGTTATTTACCCAGTTGGTAATGCAGAGGTTGAAACCATCATCGAGGAAGCTTTTAATACCTACAATGTCAATTATTCAACACTTACTCGTTATGCGAATAAGAGAAATGCAAAACGACGGTTAGATGATGTTATTTCATTAGAAGGAGTAACGGAAGAATGATTTTGGAGCAAAGTCTGACTACAGAGTGGTATGATTCTGTAAAATTAGAATATAACAATTTAGACCCCAATCTCTTAGATAAAGTAACCCATGCCTTTTATTTATTAGAAAAACTCACAGACACATCTTTACCCTTTATTTTTAAAGGTGGTACCTGTTTACTCCTACTATTAAAAGAAATGAAACGCTTCTCAATTGATATTGATATAATTATTACTGAGAAAATTTCTCCAAAGGATTTAGCTGCTATTTTGGAAAACTTGGTTAAAAACTCTCATTTTACTCATGTAGAAGAACATATACGCTATCAATCTGCAATTCCTAAAGCCCATTTTAAGTTTTTTTATCGGTCACCACTGGATAATAGGGAATCGTATGTACTACTTGATGTCTTGTTTGAAAAATCCCCATATAATCAACTACTAGAGCTACCCATAGTCAGTCCCTTTATTCAAACACTACCACCAAATAAAACAGTTTTTATTCCTGATGTGGAGAATATTCTAGGAGACAAATTAACTGCTTTTGCTCCAAATACGACCGGTATTCCTTATGGTAAAGGAAAAGAGATGGAAATTATTAAGCAACTATTCGATATTGAAAGTTTATTCGACCAATCAAATTATTTAGCTGAAATAAAATCTTCTTTTTCCAAATGTGCAACTCTTGAACTTGCTTATCGTGACTTATATGAGCTGGATTTAAGGGATGTTTTGGAAGATATTTTAAAAACTTCTTGTATTATTGGTGGAAGGGGCGGTATAGAAAAAGAAATTTTTTTACGGTTAGAAGATGGTGTACGAAGAGTAAAATCTCATATTATCAATCGAAACTATATTGTAGAAGAAGCAGTCCTTAGTGCCTCTAAAGCGGCTTATTTAGTTAGTCTTTTAAAAGCTGACAAAAAGATTATTGAACGTTTTGATTCCACACAACCCTTACCAGAACTGGTTGGAAAACCACTTTTTAAAAAGATGGTTAAAATCAAAAAATTCAGTCCAGAAGCCTTTTATTATTTTGCTAAAGCGCAAGAACTTAATCAGTGAAAAATCAAAATAAATCAAGTCCACATTCTTAACCAGACTCTTTAGCGATATTATAAGAAAAGGGCTCTAATTCAAATTTTCTCGAAAAAAAGAAGCAGTCTACTCCCAGTAAATCACTCAATTCAGCAGATTCTTCTCATAATTTACTCTACTACTATCTCAATTAAAATACCCCTGTCAATCCAATTAAGGATTCTGACGGGGGTATTTTTCATCAATCAGTCAATACTCTCTACTAATCCACCATTTTCAATACTGGTTTGATGGCGACACCGGTTTTTGAATCTTCAAAGGCTTGGTTAATGTCCTCAAAGGGGTAAACGTTTATTAGTTTATCAAAGGGGAATTGTCCTTGTTTGTAGTAGTCGATTAGTTCTGGGATGAAGGTTTTTGGGTTTGAGCTGCCTTCGACTATGCCTACTAGTCTCTTGCACTCAATTAGGATGGCTTGGTAGATATCGATGGTGACCTCGCCTACTACGCCAACGATGGCTGAGGTTCCTCTTGGTCTCAAGCCATATAGGGAATCATTGAGCATAGCTGGTCCACCAGTCGCCACTACAATATCACATGATTGCATGAGGCTATTGGTTGCGTCTAGGGATGGCTCTTCAATAATTTGTACAATATTGTCAGGAGCGCCTAATTCTTTCATAGCTGCATTTAAGATATCTACAGTGTGCTTAGAAACATTTTTCGCACGTGGGTGTGGTGAAATAATCACAGTATTGCGCCCTTTTACAGCCATCATGACATTGCCCACAATGGTTAAGGTTGGGTTAGTTGTTGGGATAACACTGGCAATAACCCCTTTAGGATTGGCTACATAAGTAAGGTTTTTTTCTGTATCCCTTTCGATAATGCCCACTGATTTTTGGTTTTTCATGGTTGACCAGATACCGGCACCAATGCCTAAGTTCTTTTGAATCTTATCTTCATATTTCCCCATATCTGTTTCTTCAATCGCTTCTTTGGCCAAGAGTTCCGCCTCTTTAGCAATGGATTGGCCGACAGCTTTACACAAATCGTCTACCTGTTCTTGACTATATCCTTCTAGCACTTGGAGAGCCGTTCTTGCCTTTTCTACTAATGATGAAACAACTTCATTTTGACTCATTCTTTCCACCTCGTCTTTAGTATTTGTATCTACACTCTTTATTATAGGGATTTATCTGGTTCTGAATTGTAAAAAAGGGAACTCTTGAAAGGGGTGTCATTTTAAAGGGAGTCATAAAACAAACGTGTCTTGAATTTGGTTATGTGACAGAAGTGTTGGGCAAGCAGCCTCTTACAAACGAGGTCAATGTACATGATAAAAAGAGTCTCCAGATAGGGGTTAGAAATCCGACGGTAGCGCCGTGATTTCTGTTTCCTATCTGGAGACTCTTTGGTGAGTTAGATATTGATGTTATTTAGTAGAAACATTTTCTATTTCTATGCATTTTTCATATACTCTGACTCGTTCATTCTCTTCTGTTTTCTCTTCTCAAGATAATAGGATATCGGAATACCCACCATTAAGATGAAAGCAGAGGCATAGATATACCACCCAATTGTTCCGCTCTCACGATAGTAAAGTATACCTACTAATACAAGAACTATGACATTAACAAGTCTTCCTAACCAGAATTTTCTCATGACTTTCCTCCTACTCGACTTAAAAGTAGCTAACTAGTTGTGATATAGGGTAACTTTTTGACATTTGACATCTTAACTTTGTTCTTTCATGTTTCTCTGCCTTCTCTTCTCAAGATAATAGGCTATCGGAATACCTATAATATTGATTAGAGCAAGAGCATAAATATACCATACTTCTCCGTTTTGAAGATAGTAAAGTATACCTATAATTGTAAAAATAATGATAGAAACAAGTCTTACTGTCCAGAATTGTCTCATGGCTTACCTCCTACTCGACTTGAAAGTAGCTAACTAGTTGTGATATAGAGTGACTTTTTGACATTCAACGTCTTAACTTTGCTCTTTCATGTTTCGCTTTTCTAAATAGTAAGATAGTGAAATGAGTAAAATACTAATTAAAATACCAAGATAAAAAATCCAAGTATCTCCGATTCGAGGATAGTAAAGTATGGCTAAGACTACACAAACAATGATGCTAAGAAGTCTTTTTAGTCCGATATTTCTCATAACTTACCTCTTTCTCCTATTGAGATGTTCCTAACACATGAATTTAGAAAACACCTAAATAGGTACAATATAAAAGCGTTTACTTACAATTAGTATAGCATTTTTTTAGAGAAATTTCTATTTAGGACTGGGTAAGAATCTTTAACCTAGCACAACAAAAGAGTTTCCGAGAACTGTATCAGAAATAACGGTGAATGAGCATAGCTGACGCACAGTGACTGTTGGGGCTGGGCAAAAAGTCTATAATGACTAATATCTATTTTTTAAATCACAAAAGAGTTTTGCGAAAAAGGTTATCAGAAATGAGAACGGTGGCACCGCCGTGAGCCAAGGTCTCACTGGCTTAGCTGTCTACGTGTCTGTAATCGGCTAAAGCCGAAACATTCACTGTACGCCAGCTATGCTTTACACCGTTATTTCTGATAACCTTTTTCGCAAAACTCTTTTGTTTTAATGGCAGTCTGGACTTTTTGCCCAGCCCCTTTACAGTCACGTAGACAGCTAAGCCGAAAGACCCAGGCTTTCGGCGGTGCCACCGTTCTAATTTCTGATACAGTTCTCGGAAACTCTTTTTTTGATATAGTTGGAAACTCAAGTCGTAAACAATTTTTACACCTTAGCTATCTTACCCTGTTCAATATACACCATCAAAATCGACACATCAGCAGGATTCACCCCACTAATACGACTAGCCTGTGCCATAGTTTCTGGTTGAATAAGTTTAAGGCGTTGTCTCGCTTCGGTTGCCAATCCATTAATAGCATCGTAATCGATACGCTCAGGGATACGTTTAGCTTCCATGCGCTTGAGTTTTTCCACCTTTTCAACGGCTTTGGTGATATAGCCTTCATATTTAATGGAAATTTCAACTTGTTCAGTTACGTCTTTTGCCAGCTCCACCTCTAATGGGGCGAATGGCAAGAGGTCATGGTAGCTTAACTCTGGTCGTCTGAGCAGTTCGGCTACTAGAATGCCGTCTTTGAGTTGGGCGGAACCCTTACTTTCTAGGAAGTCTTGCAGCTCCTTACTTGGTTTTAAGCGAACCTTGTTAAGTCGTTTGATCTCCTCTTGAACGGCTTGTTTTTTGGCTTGGAAAGCTGCGTAACGTTCTTCTGAGATGAGGCCTAATTGGTAACCTTGTTCCGTCAAACGGAAATCAGCGTTGTCATGGCGCAAGAGCAAGCGGTACTCAGCACGTGAGGTCAGCAAGCGGTAAGGCTCAGTCGTCCCTTTGGTCACCAAGTCGTCAACCATGACACCGATATAGCCGTCATTTCTTCCTAAGACAAATGGTTCTTGGTCACGAATCTTGCGGACGGCATTGATACCGGCGTAAAGTCCTTGTCCGGCTGCTTCTTCGTAGCCAGATGTTCCATTCATTTGTCCAGCAGTGAAGAGGTTGCTGAGGATCTTGGTTTCAAAGCTTGGTTTGAGTTGGTGGGGCACGACGACATCGTATTCGATGGCATAGCCGGTTCGCATCATCTCCGCATTTTCCAAGCCCTCAACAGTGCGCAAGAGTTTGATCTGTACGTCTTCTGGCAGTGAGGTGGACAGGCCTTGAACATAGTATTCATCAGTGTTTTCGCCCTCTGGTTCTAGGAAAATCTGATGGCTTGGTTTGTCACTAAAACGCACAATCTTGTCTTCAATCGAAGGGCAATAGCGAGCCCCTACCCCTTCAACAATCCCGGTAAACATCGGCGCCCGGTGCAGATTGGCACGGATTTCCTCATGAGTTTGCTCATTGGTATAGGTCAGCCAGCAAGGAATTTGGTCATAACGATAGTCCTTTTCGTCCGACTCAAAACTAAAAAGATGCGGCTCAGGGTCCCCCGCTTGAATCTCCGTTTTAGAGTAGTCGATGGTTGACCCCTTAATCCGTGGCGGTGTCCCCGTCTTAAACCGTGCCAGCTCAAAGCCGTGTGCCAACAGGTTTTCAGATAATTTGATAGAGGGTTGTGAATTGTTTGGACCCGAAGAATATTTGAGCTCACCGATAATAATCTGACCTCGAGAAGACGTTCCAGCTGTTAAGACCACAGCTTTGGAGCGGTAAATGGCGCCGGTATTGGTCACTACTCCCTTACAGATACCGTCTTCGACAATCAATTCTTCAGCAATCCCTTGACGTAGGTCAAGGTTTTCTTGTTTTTCAATGGTCTTTTTCATTTCTTGGGCATAGGTTTGCTTGTCGGCTTGGGCACGTAAGGCTCTTACCGCAGGGCCTTTCCCGGTATTAAGCATACGCATTTGGATGTAAGTTTTATCGATATTGCGCCCCATTTGCCCGCCTAGTGCATCAATCTCACGCACGACGACGCCTTTTGCTGGGCCGCCAATGGATGGGTTACAGGGCATAAAGGCTACCATCTCAAGGTTCATGGTCAAAAGGAGGGTTTTCGCCCCCATTCGTGCTGCGGCTAGGGCAGCTTCTGAGCCGGCATGACCGGCACCAACTACAACAATGTCATAGCTTCCCGCTTCATATGTTTGCATGGTTTTCCTACTTTCTATGGGTAAAATACAACAGATTGATCGATTAAATGCTTGTCAATATAGGTGAACTTGGCTGAGAAAAATGGTGCATCTTCTAGAATCCAGTTGACGAAGACCATATCGCCTTGCCAAGTGGGTTTGAGCTCGACTTGGTCATAGGCTACCCATTCCAAGGTGCCTTCATCACAGTCTTTGACCTGTCCAGAAAATTCTTTGGCGTGGAAGACATAGGTGTACCAGTCTTGGTCAGGCGTGAATTCTGGAAAGGTGATGATGCCTCTTAGTCTAGGATTGACCACGTCAAGGCCTGTTTCTTCCTTAATCTCTCTGATGGCACATTCTTCTGGCGTTTCACCTTGCTCCATCTTGCCGCCGACTCCTATCCATTTGCCTTGGTGGACATCGTTGGGCTTTTTGTTGCGGTGCAAGAGGAGCAGCTCCTTGCCGTTATCGACATAACAGATGGTGGCTAGTTTTGGCATGTGTGTGACCTACTTTCCTAGACAGAATTGGCTGAAGAGTTGTGTTAATAGTTCGTCTTGAACGCTGTCGCCGGTAATCTCACCTAGCAGATCCCAAGCTCGGGTAAAGTCAATCTGTATCAAATCGACTGGCATACCTGCTTGAATCCCATTGATGACTTCGGCTAGAGCGGCTTGTGCTTGTTCTAAAAGGGCGATGTGGCGGCTATTGGACAGGTAGCTAGCGTCTCGCTCACCCATCTGGCCTTGAAAGAAGTAGTTGGCGATGCGTTCTTGGACTTGGTCGATGCCCAAGTGCTCCAACATAGAGGTTTCCAAGACTTCTTGTGGCTGAACATAATTGGCTAGTTGGTCTCGGTCTAACTTGCCTGCCAAATCGGCTTTGTTGATGATAACAATGCGTTTCATGTGGCTGGTTTCTTTTAAGAGGTCTAAGTCTTCTTGGCTTAGCGCCTCATTATTGTTGAGTAGTAAAAGGACAAAATCGGCTTCTGACAAGGCTTTTTTAGAACGTTCAACCCCGATTTGTTCGACTAGGTCATCGGTTTGACGGATACCGGCTGTATCAATCAGATGGAGCGGCACCCCTCTGACATTGACATATTCTTCCACGGTGTCACGGGTGGTGCCGGCAATATCGGTCACGATAGCTTTTTCTTGTCCTAGCAGTACATTGAGTAGGCTGGATTTGCCCACGTTTGGGCGACCGATGATGGCGGTTCTTAGGCCTTCGCGCAGGATTTTTCCTTGTTGGGCGGTACTTAGTAGAGCTTGAATGGAGGAAGCCACCATCTTGGTTTTTTCTTCCAGCAGTTTCAGGGTCATTTCCTCGACGTCGTCATATTCTGGGTAGTCGATGTTGACCTCTACTTGGGCCAGCGTGTCTAAGATTTCTTGGCGCAGGGAGCGGATAAGTTTGGACAGGTCGCCGTCCAGCTGGCGCATGGCCATGTTCATGGAGCGGTCGGTCTTGGCACGAATCAAATCCATGACAGCTTCTGCTTGCGACAGGTCGATGCGTCCGTTTAGAAAAGCTCGCTTGGTGAATTCTCCTGGCTCAGCTAGGCGTGCTCCGTGGCGTAAAACCAGTTGCAAGACCCGGTTGACCGCCACAATCCCTCCGTGGCAGTTGATTTCTATGATAGTTTCTCTGGTAAAGGTTCGTGGCGCACGTAAGATGGTGACCATGACTTCGTCAATGACGAGGTCAGTTTCCGGGTCAACAATATGGCCGTAATGGATGGTGTGGCTAGCTTGCTGGGCTAGTTGTTTATCTTTTACGCGGTAGAGTTTATCGGCTATGGTGACGGCTTGGTCGCCGCTGATACGGACAATCCCAATAGCTCCCTCACCAGGCGCGGTCGAGATAGCCGCGATGGTATCGAATTCTGTTAGCAAGACGTTTCCTCCGTTCTGATCAATTTTTGGCACAAAAAAAGTGCATAGTCCACCCCTCAACATGGAGGGAGCTAATACACTTTGACTGTATATGTCCAACTTTACAGGTTATTTCTATTCAAATGGTATTATACATGAAGCGGTGGGGCTTGTACATGGAAAAGTGTTTTTGGCTTGTTGAATCACAAAAGAGTTTCCGAGATATGCATCAGAAATGAGAACGTTGGTACCGCCGAAAGCCTTGGTCTTTCGGCTTAGCTGTCTACGTATCTGTAATCGACTAAAGTCGAACAGCTACTGTGCGTCAGCTATACTTATACACCGTTATTTCTGATGCATATCTCGGAAACTCTTTTGTTTAGATGGCTTTATGGACTTTTTCTCCTAAGTTCATTTCTGCGTGATGGTTTGGGGACTCTCTTGGTATGGGAATGGCTATTTATAGAAAAGAAATTTACCCCGTAACTCTTTACTCAATTGATACTCTGCTAGAAAGTTACTTTTTGTCTTTCCGTACTCGACTATTAAAGCGTGGAATTCTTTGTAGTCGTTTAGGGCAAATATGGAGTTGTCTTCAACAAATTTTTTCAAAGACATATAGCTTATTTGCTGGCTATCGTCACCTAGTAAGGTGGCAAATAGTTTTTTAGCATAGGCATCAGATACAAATACCGGTCTATGAAACAAATAAAGTAGCATGACATCAGCTGTTTCATATCCAACTCCTTTAATGGTTAGGAGTTTTTTTCTTAAATCGTCAGTGTCATAATCGTTAAACTCTTGGTACTTATTTTGGTAAAAATCCAATATGTTCTTGATGTAGCTTGCTTTACTTTTATAGAAACCAGATGGCTTTATTAGACTTTGTAAGTCTTCATCATTAAGGGCAATGGTTTTTTCTAAATCAAATTTGGTAGCCTCCTCAAGATTTGCTAATGACTTTTCTACGTTGAGCCAGTTAGTATTCTGGACTAAAATCATGCCTATTAACATTTCAATTTCATTGCTAGCCGGCCACCAGTTTTGTGTACCCAGCTTATGAAGTAGCAAGTCATATACATTTTTTAAGTCCATTGTGTTCTACATCCTCTTTAATATTTTATATCACTCATTGAACTGTATTTGTTTTTATAAGTCAAAAGTTTCCATGTTAAAATAAGGGTTTTTTTAATTTTGAGGTAAATTTTTAAAAATCAACTCAACTAAGAGTCCCCAGCTAAGCGGTCAGAAATAACGGTGTAAAGTATAGCTGACGCACAGTGGATGTTTCGGCTTCAGCCGATTACAGCCACGTAGGCAGCTAAGCCGAAAGACCAAGGCTTTCGGCGGTGCCACCGTCTTTATTTCTGACCGCTTAGCTGGGGACTCGATTACAACAACCCAAAAAAGCACCGCAGAAACCAGTCATCTGATTTCCACGGCACTCCATGCTAGCTGGCACTAATTCTTACGCCAGCCATCATATTTTTTCTTATTCTTCTTTCGCATCTTTCTTCTTCATCAAGTACAATCCGCTAGCTAGCAGGATTCCTGAGATGAGGAGGGTGTTAGTGGTTTGGGTTCCGGTGCTTGGCAATTGTTTGGCTGGCACGGTTGCTATACCAGATGCTTGCACTTGACCTGGTTTGATTGGGAGGATGACCGGTTTGTCTGGTGCTGGTTTGTCTGGATTAGCGTCCTTGTAAACCATAGCATAGATACTGAAGTGGTTAGCTAGGAACATTGCTCTGTCGCCTTCTTGGTCAAAGTCTAGACGAACTGGCGCACCACCTTCTGCCGGAATGTAGTAGATTCCTTCAAGCAAACCACGTGTTGGCACGTTGACCAAAGCCTGCGTATTTACGTGCACCATTTCCCCGGCTTCGTTGATGAAATAGATGTCGTATGCATCATAGGATTTGTCGCCAAATGGGTTTTTGTCTAGGGTGATTGGTTTGACGACTAGGAATGCGGCGCCATCTGTTTGGTTAACGTCTAGGGTGACACTGATGGTGCTAGCTGGGTCGGTGAATTCTTGCATGTCCACTACCACTGGGATGTCCTCAAGGGTAGCATACTCTCCTCTAAAGATGGCATTGCTGACCCAACGATAGAAATGAAGGGTGTGTAGCTTGTTCATTGGATTGCCGGCATACACAAACATTGGTTGGTCATTGTAGGTTCCGTCAATGGCCATGACTTTTCCAGCCAAGACCTCATTCTTAGGCCACCAACCTGCCATATAATAATCCTTGTCGACTACGGAAATCAGACTTTCAAAGCCTTTTGGAACAGCTTCAATCCAGCTACCTGAGTTGGAATAGAAATGGTCATTCATGAAGTAACCGCTAGAAAGTTTGTGGTCCTTGTTAACTAGGACTTTCAACAATCCTTCAAAATCCCATCCTGCTGGTGACATTTCTGCATCGAATCCGTCAATAACGCCCAATGCTTCCAGTTGGCTCATGGCATCGCCACCCACGATAATGGTTGGTTTCTTGCCTAGGTCGCTCAAGCTATATTGAGAGCTATCCAAGACAACAATATCCGCTTCTTCCAAGGAGCTAACCACTTGGAAGCCCATTTGATTGAGGGAATTCGTTGCGGAAGACACTGAGTTATACCCTAGTTGAAGGTTTGGATTTCCTGGTGCGTAGATTTTGAGATTTTTGAGTTTTTCGCCGACTGGACGTTGGTGAAGTGGTGTGCCTTTGAGGGCAAAGTTTGCCAAGGCTGTCTTAAAGGTCTCGGTAGACATGATATAGCCATCTTTTGCTAGATAAATCTCAGCACCAGCTTTAATAGCCGCATTGATCGCTTGAACAGCCGCCAAGGAGTTATTTTCCACTAGATAAAATGGTGCTTTGTCATCAATCTCGGTGCGTGGCGCTTGGGTTAGGCTGACATCTGTTAGTTTGTTAGCGAATAGTCCGTCACTCTTGAAGAGTGGGATGGATTTGAAACCGCGCATAATTGGGAAGTTAACCACTAGTTCTGCATACATGGCACCCCAATCACTTTCGTTAGAGCCTTGGTAAAGGATATGGTTGGCATATCCACGTTTGGCTTGCGCCATATCAAT
The DNA here is from genome assembly GCF_024543085.1 of Granulicatella seriolae. Classification (GTDB taxonomy): domain Bacteria; phylum Bacillota; class Bacilli; order Lactobacillales; family Aerococcaceae; genus Granulicatella; species Granulicatella seriolae. Next base: position 2,972 of record NZ_JANHNZ010000016.1, on the reverse strand, counting down.
GACAAGGTCTCCTTTTTTATAGTCGCCTGTGTCTTGGGTCAACTCTTTGACTTGAACACCATTGCGGTTGAAATATTCTACCATACGGAAGGCTTGGTCTAGGTCACTTTGGCGGTCTAATCCCATTGGAATCACGTAATAGTCAGGGAAGAAGGTTGGGTTATCCCCTTTTATTCTACCCTTCAATTGTCCGTCAGCACCGACCAATTCTTTTTCTGCTTCAGGGTCTTCAACCTTGTTGATGCCACGCGCATAGAATTTTAAGCGATTTTCCATCAGAGTTTGTTTATTTTCCATGGAAAAATTAATGCCCGCTAAACTTGCGAAGAAACCGGCTTTGTAGGATTCTAGGTTACCTTCTGGGATTTCGATGGTATGGCCTAGGATTCCATGGTACATAGCATAAACCGCTGTGTAGCCGGAGAAGGAATCGTCCCATCCATCACCATAGTCTAATTTTGGAATGGTGTAGCGAGTGTACTTGGAATTGGCAATCCCTGCTCGTCCCATTTCTTTGGCATTTTCTAACATGGTTTCGGATAATAGGTCATATTCAAAGTTAGGGTCATGCGGTGGTGTTGCTGGTTCAATCAGGAAGCCTCTCACGAACCCATGAATGTCGAGGAGTGAGATTGGATTCCATTTGTTAATTTGGGTGACGATTGCTACGGTTTCTGGGTTGGTTTGGTAACCCGTGTCGCGGTTTGGATCTAGCCCGTTAGCTAGCGCACGAGTATTGAGCACGTCCCCATCTGGATTTTCGGTAAAGTTAAAGAGTAGGATGAGTTGTTCCAAAAGATCAGCTACCCTAAAGTCAACCGTTGTTTCTTTGCCATCTTTGTCGGTTGTTTTGTAACTGATGGTTTCTTTTTGCGCAAAATCCTTAAAGAGTCCTGTCACAATATCAATTCCCGGTTGCTCATCGGCATGGGTATTATTGATAAGAACAGGTAATTTGTAGTCTAATTTGCCGTCTTGAAGCAGTTTGAGGGCTTGTTCTGGGGTGTTTAGGGCTAGCGGGTTGATGTTGTTGAGGTAGTGATCGATGGATTCTTGGTCCTTGGCAACGATACCCATCTTGATGTCGCGTCCTTGTGCACTAACGCCAATGGTATCGATGGTCACCAAACGATCTTCTGCAGCGTTGTCTTTGGTTACTTCAATCTCTGCCAGCATCTCTTCGTGCGTATGGAAATTTTCGTAAGGACGTAGGTTAATTTTCTTAGTGATGGTCATACTGCCATCAGCACTAGTCCCAAGTAGCGTGTACTCCTTCATGTAGTCACGGTAGGTACGACGAATATTGTTAGGCCAACGCAAGCTCAAGTCCGGCCCAAACAAAGACTCCAAGCTCAGATTAAAGCTGTACATCCCATCAACCAGTGAGCCATCTTCTATGGTGATAAATGGATCTCCTGAGAAGTCGCCTTTTGACATGTTCCACGTTTTCCATTCGCTGATTGGCTTGTTGTCTAGCGTCCATTTGATAGTGGTTGGGTCTACGGTACCAACAGGAACGACCTCTTTGTAGGTGGTGCTGGTGGTCATGTAGGCGGTGGTGTCGGCTAGGGTGACTTGGCTAGGTTCTGCTGGAGTGGTTGGTTCAGCTGCTTTTGGTTGGGTGCTTTCTGGGGTGGTTGCTTCTGTTGTTGCTGCTTCTGGCTTATTCTCCTCTGGTTTAGCTGGGTCTTCTTTTTTAGTTGTGTCTTCGTTCGTTTGAGTAGCATTTACTGATTCTGTGGTTTTTTCTTCTGTGGTAGCCGGTGTTTCGGCAGGTGCTGGTGTTTCTGTTTCCACTGTTGCTTCACTTGAGTTTGGTTTTACTGTTTCATCTGGAGTTTCGGCAGTAGCTGACGTAGTTTCCTCTGTCTTGGCTTGGCTAGCTTCCGCCGCTTCAGTTGTTGGCGGTGCAATCACTTCTTCCACAGCAAGAACTTCGGAAACAAGCGGTAATGTGGCATCTGCTTTTTCCTCAGGCACAACCACAGTCGATTCCGCTTGACTAGCGTGAACCGTTGACGACTGAGCCATTTCCACAGAAACCGCTAAAAGACATGAAGCTGACAATCCCAACAAGATTTGTTTGACTAATGATTTGTACTTGAACGAGTAACTTTCCATTAGATTTCCTCCATTTCCAATTTTTTGAATACAAATTCACGTTCCAACTCCAATCCAGGGTGTTACAACTACCTCATTAACCTCCTTCTACTTTGCTACTTTTCTAAACGAAAAGTCCCCCATGGAGCTCTCACCCATAGTTTACCAGAAACCAATAGCAAATGGTGCCGTTTTCATCACAAAACAAGTGAGAGGGATTTCACATTTTTAGGGGATAGGTTCTTCTATCTAAAGCACAAAAGAGTTTCCGAGAACAGAATCCAAATAAGAACGATGGTACCGTTGTGCTTTGCACCGTCATTTCTGATTCTATTTTGGGAAACTCTTTTGGTTTGTTCCTTGTAAGACTTTTTACCTAGCTCCTTATTTAGGGATACTTGTTTTAAACCAGTTTTACTTGAACGCTAAGACTAGTGCAGAGATAATGTGCCCTAAAAAAAGTATTATTACAGATACTATTTTTTGTTTAGTCAATTTATTTTCGGGCGTCGCATTCCAAATAGCCTTTGCAAAGAATATCAGACCACTTGTTGCAATCATATTTCCTGAAATGAATAAAACTAACATTATCGGTTCTAACTCGACGAGAAATTTTACCATAGCTTGATACAGCCTTTGTTCTAATGTATTTTCATTTGTAGAATAAAACGATTTATGAGAAAAATAATTTGTTTTGGCACGTATGGGGCTGGGCAAAAAGTCTGTAATAAAATAAAAAAATTTCTAAACCCAAATTTCAAGAACAAGTTAGCCACTTTTTTTAAAGTGAAATATTATGGGTTATTACTAGTCTTCGTATGTTAGTTCCTATTGGGTTGTGGTCCGTTAGTCAGTTAAGGCTGGCTGCCAGC
>NZ_JANHNZ010000015.1 GCF_024543085.1 Granulicatella seriolae | reverse complement strand
GTGGTGACGATGGCAAGAAGGTCACACCTGTTCCCATCTCGAACACAGCAGTTAAGCTTCTTAGCGCCGATAGTAGTTGGGGGGTTCCCCCTGTGAGGGTAGGACGTTGCCACGCTTTTTAAAAATTTTCCGCAATAGCTCAGTTGGTAGTAGCGCATGACTGTTAATCATGATGTCGTAGGTTCGAGTCCTACTTGCGGAGTATCATTAATAATGAATACGGATAAAGTGTTCGTTCTTTCTTGGAGAGTTGTCCGAGCTGGCCGAAGGAGCACGATTGGAAATCGTGTAGGCGGGTAAAACTGTCTCAAGGGTTCGAATCCCTTACTCTCCGTATGATTTATTTTGTAAAGGCCCGTTGGTCAAGCGGTTAAGACACCGCCCTTTCACGGCGGTAACACGGGTTCGATTCCCGTACGGGTCATGAATTTTTTGGGGGTTTAGCTCAGCTGGGAGAGCATCTGCCTTACAAGCAGAGGGTCAGCGGTTCGATCCCGTTAACCCCCATATTCATTAATAATTGAATAGAATTGGTTCCGTGGTGTAGGGGTTAACATGCCTGCCTGTCACGCAGGAGATCGCGGGTTCGATTCCCGTCGGGACCGTCCTCTTATTTCAAGAGTAGTTAGGCTCGGTAGCTCAGTTGGTAGAGCACTTGATTGAAGCTCAAGGTGTCGGCAGTTCGATTCTGTCCCGAGCCATTGATGGAGGGATAGCGAAGTGGCTAAACGCGGCGGACTGTAAATCCGCTCCTTCGGGTTCGGCAGTTCGAATCTGCCTCCCTCCATTTTTATTATTGGAATTTGTAGCATCCTTTATTCCAATTAGGGGTATAGTTTAAAGGTAGAACAACGGTCTCCAAAACCGTTGGTGTGGGTTCAATTCCTGCTACCCCTGTAATAATAATTAACCATTATTATTGATATTTCTTATTATGGCGATCGTGGCGAAGTGGTTAACGCATCGGTTTGTGGCACCGACATTCGGGGGTTCGATTCCCCTCGTTCGCCCTTTTCTTGGGGTATAGCCAAGCGGTAAGGCAACGGACTTTGACTCCGTCACTCGTTGGTTCGAATCCAGCTACCCCAGTTACATTTTATATAATGGCGGTATAGCCAAGTGGTAAGGCAGAGGTCTGCAAAACCTTCATCACCGGTTCAAATCCGGTTACCGCCTTCCTTATATATTATTTATAGCATGCCGGCGTGGCGGAATTGGCAGACGCGCTGGACTCAAAATCCAGTGCCCGCGAGGGCGTGCCGGTTCGACCCCGGCCGCCGGTATCGTTGAAAAGACAAGGTCTCTTGACCTTGTCTTTTTGTTTTGGCTGTATAATATTTAGTGTTGAAAGAAAATCTCACAGAGATTTTCTTTCAACACTTTTTAATTTTCTTCGACAAAAAAGGCCTCAATTTGATAAAATGTAGTCGTCTAAAACCAAACACCTATCAAAAGGAGACTTCATGGATAATCATACTAGAGAAGTACTTAGATTAACAGATCTAAAAATCATAAAAAAGGTTGAAAAATTCCTTTACCGATTCTTATTTTTTTCTGGAATAAAATTTGTTTCTAGATTTTCTTTAGTTGACCAAAAGTTCCAGTTTACATCCGTTCTTTGGTAGTATACATAATTTTTCTTTTTTGTTTGGTATACTCTTTGTGAAATTATATATTTTCCGTTTTCAATTTCTTTGAGTGACGAATAAAGTTTTGCACCTTCAAATAGTTTGTATTCCTTAACGCCATCATTTGAAACGGTTAATTTAATTTCCTTATAGTCCATTTTAATGACCTCCTTTGAAGCTATAGTCTAGTCCCAATAAATTGACTTTTCAAGTTAATATACATAAAGTATTTTCCTCTTAAACAGCTATATTTCAAGTGGAATGCAACAACTTTGTGGGATGTATTAACGTTTATATCAAAAATCTGGTAAAAGTTATTCATTCTGTTAAAATAGAAAAGAAGAGGTTAAAAAGATTCTTGGATGAAGAGGTGAATTTCTATGCTAGAGAATAAACTGGGTATATCAGATCAGATAGAATTAGCAAAAGCCGAAGAGAAGTTAAGTAAGCAAAAGGCTAAGCAACTATTTGAATCTGGAAAAATTTATGACTTAGAAATTGGCACTTTCAATGGTCTTTCTGATATTCATCAATGCTTATTTGAAGACGTTTATGAATTTGCTGGGAAGGTTAGAGATGTTAATATTGCAAAAGGTAATTTTCGCTTTGCACCAGTAATGTACCTAAATACTTCCTTGAATACTATTGACCAAATGCCACACACAACTTTTGACGAAATTATAGCAAAATATGTGGAGATGAACATTGCTCATCCTTTTAGGGAGGGAAACGGAAGAAGTGCTAGAATTTGGCTTGATTTGATGTTAAAGAAAGAACTTTCAAAAGTAGTGGATTGGAATTCTGTTGATAAAAGTGCTTACCTATCCGCTATGGAACGTAGCCCTGTAAATGACCTAGAAATTAGATATTTATTAAAGAATTCTTTGACTGAAAAAATCAATGACCGAGAAATATATATGAAAGGTATCGATGTTAGTTATTTCTATGAAGGCTATATGGAATATAAAATCGAGGACCTATGACTCTTATACGTGTAAGGACAATCTCAAATCACTTGTATCTTATTAAACAGCTTTCCTTTTATGGTTAAGCTGTTTTTATCTTGCTCCTTATTTACTTAAAACTTCTATGGTAAAATAAACTCATCAATAAGAGTTTTTAAAGAAGGTGAGAGCTTGTCAGTTGATTTAGAAAGATACAGGGAATTTTTAAAGGAGCCTTGGGGCAGAATTCAGTATGAGGTTACCTTTGCTCGATTGGAACATATAGAAAATAAGCAGATCCTCGATTTTGGTTCAGGGTTAGGACTGACCAGTGAATTTCTTTCTAGAAAGAATGATGTCATTGCTATGGAGCCTAATGCTGAGATGCTGGATGTAGAAACAAAAACAGCTTATCGAAAAATATTAGGGAGTTTAGAGCAACTTGAGAAACTAGAAGCTGATTCATTTGATGTGGTCTTATGTCATAATGTTCTTGAATATATCGAACCGTCCCAACGAGTGCATTACATGAAACAATTCCAAAGAGTTTTAAAACCTGAAGGAGAGTTGTCGATTATCAAGCATAATCACGTGGGAAAGGTTATCCAAATGGTCGTGTTTGAAAATGATCTGACTAAGGCATTGCAGCTACTTGGTGGAGAAAACTTTGAAAGTGTCTCCTTTAGACAGGGAGAGATGTATACTATTGAGGAATTGCTAGGACTGTCTCACATGACTTTAGAAAAATATCAAGGAATCAGAACATTCTATGCTTTACAACCCAATGCGTTTAAGACGGGGGATAGGTGGTTAGAAGAAATGACCAGGATGGAGCTTGCTGTTTGTGATTTGAAACCTTATAAAGATATTAGTTTCTTCCAACATGTGTGGCTGAAAAATAATAAATAAGGGGGAGAATGGATCTATGAAAATCGCGATCATACAAGGTAGTACACAGGTTGATAAGAATGAAACGCTATACAAACTGGTAAAGAAAGTCACGAAAGATCAAGGGCATGAAGTCTATAATTTCGGTGTTTTTAAGGACGAAACCGAAACCTATTCTTATACAGAGATTGCTTTATTGGTTTCGCTACTACTGTCAAGTGGAGTCGTAGATTTTGTTGTTACGGGTTGCTCTTCGGGACAGGGGATGAATATGGCCTGTAATTCACTTCCAAATGTACTTTGTGGTTTTGTACAAAATCCCCAAGACGCTTTTCTGTTTGGCCGAATCAACGATGGCAATGCCGTTTCTTTATCCTTAGGACTGGGATATGGTTGGCTAGGGGAGCTGAATCTCGAATACACACTTGAAAAATTATTTGATGGAGAATTTGGAATTGGGTACCCGACTGAAGTGGCGGAGCGTAAAGTAAGAGAGACTAAAATTGTTAAAACTTACAATCATCTAGGAAAACGAACTTTTTTGGAATTAATTGAAAAATTAGATGATTCAATTATTGAAAAAGTATTTAAGAAAACGGATGTCATAGACTTTATCGTTGAGAATACAAAAAATAATGAGATTAGGCAATACGTAATGGAAGTTAGTGGAAATGGAGAGTAAAGACAAGAGATTTTATAAAATATAACAATTGTCATACGAATAGTTAGTTTAAAAATGCAAAAAATACGCTCAAAATCATATTCTTTCTAATGAGAATTGATGATTTTGAGCGTATTTTTGTTACTAGCAGTTAATTCAGTTCACTTATCTAACTAAACAAGAAATCTCATGTGCCTCCATAATATCTCTAAAATAATCCAAATCTTCTGTATGGAGCTGTGGAACATCCGCCATCTTATAGGTACGGTTTAGGTTTTCATACTTCTTTTGCCCAAATTGGTGAAAGGGCAGTAGCTCAATTTGTTCAACACCCATTTGATTGAATAAAAGGGCAAATTGCTCTGCATCTTGTGGGCTGTCATTGAATTCAGGAATTACAGGGATTCTGACGATGAGGTTGTTGTGATGTTCAAGGGCATAGGCTAAGTTTTGTCGGATGAGTTCATTTGTGGCACCGATTCCTTGACGATGCTTTTCAGGGTCATAGTGTTTAACATCAAAATAGAGAGCATCAACATAGTCAATATACTTAGCAAAGACATCAGGTTTTGCAAATCCGGTCGTTTCTGTTGCGGTATGGATGCCTTTCTCTTTTAGCTGTTTGAGTAATTCAGTAGCAAACTCGGCTTGATAGAGAACTTCGCCACCTGAAAGAGTAACACCACCACCGGATTCTTCATAAAATGGCTCATCTTTCATCACTTCATTAATGACCTCATCAATTGTTTTATAGCTTCCAACAGTGGTAAATTTATTTCGACTAGTGTTCCACATTTTTTCTGGCTTGCCACTTTGAGATTCTGGGTTCGCACACCAATAACAACGCAAAGGGCAGCCTTTAAAGAAAACGACAGTACGAATACCGGGACCATCATGAATACTATACCTTTGGATATTAAAGATGCATGCCTGCAATTGAGTTTGGGTGGTCATAGAAATCTCCTTCTTTCATAATTTACCGATAGTATAGCACACAAAATTATAAACGTAAATAAATAACTTTCAAATGAAACTAAAATCTATAAGTATTGTAAGGGAGTATCAAGTGTGATATGCTAAATAAAATGTAAGTGAGGGATGATTATGTCTAGAGAAGAAGAAATTATTTCAATAGTAAGTAAACATAAGAAAATAGAAGTAAATGAGTTAGCGGAACGACTTCAGGTTTCTCAGGTTACGATTCGCAAGGACTTAGATAAGTTAGAAGCTAGAGGGATTCTTCATCGCCAACATGGCTTTGCTGTGCTGAATAATCAGGATGATATTAATTTTAGGTTGGCTCATAATTATGATTTAAAGCGTAAAATTGCTTTGAAGGCAGCGGAACTTGTCACTGATGGGGAAACGGTCATGATAGAATCAGGTTCGACTTGTACGCTACTAGCTGAAGAGTTGGCATACAACAAAAATGATATTACCATTATCACAAATTCTTGTTTTGTTGCTTCATACATTAGAAAAGCTGAATCGGTTAATGTTATCTTAATCGGTGGAGAATACCAGAAAGATTCGCAAGTCAATGTTGGACCCTTGGTTAGAAAAATCATTAATGAGTTTCATGTGGACAAACTATTTGTCGGTATTGATGGCTTTGATAAACGACGAGGTTTTACAGGTAGTGATATTAATCGCTGTGATACAGCCAACACCATGATGAGTGCTGCAGATAAAACCATTATCCTAACAGACTCCAGCAAATTTTCACAGGTTGGTGTTGTTTCTGGTTTTGCCTTTGAAGATGTTTCTATGGTCTATACGGATAAGGGGATACCAACTGAGCAAGCAAAATTTTTAGAAGAGAAACAGATTAAAATCATCACATTATAAAAGGTAGAAGTAAAACCTTGTTAATAAGTTTATTTTCTATTAATAAGTTAGGAGCGGGCAAGAAGTCCATTATCTCTGATAAGATTTTCGCAAAACTCTTTTGTGATTTAGAAATGGTTTTTATTCTTTACTGATATCTATCTAACCCTTTTATTATTTTGAAACTGAATGTATTCGTAACGAACTCTTTATTCATTTTTCTTTTGAAACTATACTAGATTTCATTTGAATTCCATATTTCTTTGTGTTATATTTATTTCGAAAGAAAGTTTAATAAGTTTCGAATGAAGAAAAGGGGTAAAACAATGACTATTCAAGTAAAGGAAAGAGAAATTGGTATTCAGCCGCATTTTGGACGATTGACAGAACGTATGAATAACTACCGTGAAGCAGTGTTGGAAAAGAAACCTTACATTTGTGCAGAACGTGCTTTGTTGGCAACCGAAACCTATAAGGAATACCAAAGCCAGACTAGTGTCATGAAACGTGCCTTAATGTTGAAGAATATTTTAGAGAAGATGTCAATATACATTGAACCAGAGACTCTGATTGTGGGGAATCAAGCTTCTTCGAATAAGGATGCACCGATTTTTCCGGAGTATACACTTGAATTTGTGATTGACGAGTTGGATAAGTTTGAGAAGCGTGATGGGGATGTCTTTTACATCACGGAGGAGACAAAAGAACAACTACGGTCTATTGCACCTTTTTGGGAAAATAATAACCTACGTGCCAAAGCAGGAGCCTTGTTGCCAGATGAAGTGCAGGTTTATATGGAAGCTGGATTCTTTGGCATGGAAGGGAAGATGAATTCAGGAGATGCTCATTTAGCCGTTAACTATCAAAAGATTTTACAATATGGCTTAAAGGATTTTGAAAAACGTACGCTTGAAGCCAAGGCTGCTTTAGATTTAACCGTAACGGAAAACCTTAGTAAATATCATTTCTATAAATCTGTCTTAATAGTGATTGAAGCAGTTAAAACATATGCAGAACGATATTCTGACCTGGCGAAGAAGATGGCTGAAACAGCTAGTCCACAACGTCGACAAGAACTTTTAGAAATTAGTAGGATCTGTGCCAAGGTACCATACGAACCAGCTGACACATTTGCTGAGGCGATTCAAGCTACTTGGTTTATTCAATTAATTTTACAAATAGAATCCAATGGGCATTCCTTATCTTATGGTCGTTTTGATCAGTATATGTATCCTTATTACCAAAATGATTTGGAAACAGGTAAGATTACAGAAGACGAAGTGGTGGAGCTGTTAACCAATTTGTGGATTAAAACTCTAACAATTAACAAGGTTCGTAGTCAGTCCCACACGTATAGCAGCGCTGGAAGTCCTTTGTATCAAAATGTGACCATTAGTGGACAGACACGAGATAAAAAGGACGCCACTAATGATTTGTCATTTTTAGTTCTGAGAAGTGTTGCACAAACGAAACTGCCTCAACCTAACTTGACAGTTCGTTACCATGCTGGATTGAAGAAAGAATTTATGGATGAAGCCATCGAAGTTATGAAGCTTGGGTTTGGTATGCCCGCCTTCAATAACGATGAGATTATTATTCCATCCTTCATCAAGTATGGTGTGGATGATGAGGATGCCTATGATTATAGTGCTATTGGCTGTGTTGAAACAGCAGTTCCGGGGAAATGGGGCTACCGTTGTACGGGAATGAGCTATATTAATTTTCCTAAGATTTTGATGATTGCTATGAATGATGGCATTGACCCAGTGTCTGGTAAGAGATTTACCAAGGGTTATGGTCGTTTTGAAGATATGACATCTTATGAAGAGTTAGAAGAAGTTTGGGATAAAACCTTACGTGAATTGACTCGGATGAGTGTTATCGTGGAGAATGCGGTTGACTTAGGTATTGAAAAAGAAGTTCCAGATATTTTATGTTCTGCTTTAACAGATGATTGCATCGGCCGAGGCAAAACTTTAAAAGAAGGTGGAGCAGTTTATGACTTTATCTCCGCATTGCAAATAGGGATTGCTAACCTAGCAGATTCTTTGGCGGCTATCAAAAAGTTGGTTTTTGAAGATGGAGTGGTCAGTCAAGCAGAACTTTGGGAAGCCCTAATGACCGATTGGGAAAGTGAACGTAGTCAAGAAATTCAAGATATGATTATTCATGACGTACCAAAATATGGAAATGATGATGATTATGCAGATCAATTAGTGACAAAAGCCTATGATGTCTATATTGATGAAATCAAAAAATACCCTAATACCCGTTTTGGACGCGGCCCAATTGGCGGAATTCGCTATTCAGGTACTTCTTCCATTTCTGCTAATGTTGGGCAAGGACGTGGAACCATGGCGACACCAGATGGTAGAAAGGCGTGGACACCACTTGCTGAAGGGTGCTCACCATCTCATAATATGGATCAAAACGGACCAACAGCTGTACTGAAATCTGTAGCCAAATTACCGACTGAGGAAATTCTAGGAGGCGTCTTGCTTAACCAAAAAGTTAATCCTCAAACCTTAGCCAAAGAAGAAGACAAACAAAAATTGATTATGCTGCTACGTACCTTTTTCAATAAACTGAAAGGCTACCACATTCAGTACAATGTTGTTTCAAGAGAAACCTTATTAGACGCACAACAACATCCTGAAAACCACCGCGACTTGATTGTTCGTGTGGCAGGATACTCAGCATTCTTTAATGCTCTGTCAAAAGCGACTCAAGATGATATTATTGAACGGACAGAACATGTGATTTAAATAGGGTATACGTCTTATCACAAATAGTAAGGAGAAAAAATATGGAATTTTTATTAGATACAGCAAATTTGGAAGAAATTAAAAAATACGAGGCTATCATTCCTTTGGCAGGAGTTACTTCTAATCCGTCAATTGTGAAAAAAGAAGGGAAGATTGACTTCTTTAAACACATGAAACAAATCCGCGACATCATTGGAAAAGATAGAACCTTACATGTTCAAGTTGTGGCAACTGATTATGAGGGAATGTTGAAAGATGCTGAAATGATTGCAGCCCAAATTGATTCAGAGGTCTATATTAAAGTCCCTACAAGCGAGATTGGGTTAAAGGTCATGAAAGAGTTGAAATGTCGAGGCATGAATGTCACAGCAACGGCAATTTATACCAAGTTTCAAGCCTATCTAGCTATTGCCGCAGGAGCTGACTATTTGGCACCTTACTTTAATCGTATGGAAAACCTCAATATTGATGCCAAAACAGCCATTCAAGAAATCGCTAAGGAAATTGCGCGAACCAACAGTTCTAGCAAAATTCTAGCAGCAAGCTTTAAAAATATTGCTCAAGTAAATGCTGCTCTTGAAGCAGGTGCTCAGTCTGCGACGATGGGGTGTGATATTATTAAACAAGCCTTCAGTATGCCATCAATCGAACAAGCAGTGGTTGATTTTACAGCTGATTGGGAATCGATTTATGGTCAAGGGACAGCAATTTATAACTTGTAGGAAAAGGGCTGGGTAAAGAGCCTATCTAACTATAAAGCAAAAGAGTTTCCCAGAAAAGAATCAGAAATGAGAACGGTGGCACCGCCGTGAGCCTTGGTCTCACGGTCTTAGCTGTCTACGTGACTGTAAATCGGCTAAAGCCGAAACAGTCACTGTGCGTCAGCTATGCTTATACACCGTTATTTCTGATTCTTTTCTGGGAAACTCTTTTGCTTTATTAATAGAAGAACTTCTTTACCAGTTTATCAGTCATCCTTTAGACTCGTTCCTTTAAAGCATGATTTCATAGGATATTTAGTAGTGGATAACCGACTCACTAGCTTTAATAGCATCGATAATTTGTTTAGCCTCAGGACTTAGCAAAAATTGATAGGTGGTAGCAGGAACCAAGTCTTTTATTTTTTCAATTTGTCCATTCTTAATGTATTGTCTTATGGTTGAAGCGCTAATGGTTGTGTCACCAATCTTTTTGCGTTCAATCTCATGCAAAGTAATCCCATAAGTTGGCAGCAACTCTTGCATCACTTGGTTGTAAACGGCCGTCACTTGACTCGTTTTTTCTTGTCCCACATAGCGATGCCTAATGTTTAAGCGCTCAGCGATGATATGAAAAATAGAAATATCAAGTAAAGCGTGGCTACGAGCCACCGAAAGAGAATCTTTTTGGAAATAACTTGGGAAGGTCGAATTGCTGATGATATAAGGGCCAGTCTCATGAAAAACCAGATTGTCTAAATGAGCACAGCCCTCAATAATTAACTTTTTCCGAACATCAAAGGGAAATAAGCTAGAATCTTGGCTCACCATAAAGACATGAACTAAGTCACTTTCTTTGCTAGCAGTCTCTATTAAATACAAATGTCCAAGTGAAAATGGATTAGCATTTAAAATAACGGCACTGATTTTGGCATTTTCTTTTTTAAATGGATGTTGCGCTAATTTGTTTAAATAATTGGAGAAGCCATGTGGTCTATTTTCCATAAAAACTAGATGGTCTTGGACAGTGACAATAGGGTAAAAACCGATATTTTGGAAGAAGAAACTTGAGGAAATCTTTGTATAGACAAAAAGGTGATGATAACCACGACTATTTTCTACAGCAATCAAATGGCTGACAATTTTATTCAGAAGTCCTTCGCCTTGATAATGTTTGTCAACTGCTAAGCAACGAAGAGTGTCTTTATAAGCAGAACCTGTTGCAATTACTTGCTTGTTTTCATCAAAGATGGCACACATATAGTCAAGATTTTGGTCTTTCCGAATGCCTTCTTGTGCTAACAAGTCTTCTATTTTTTTGATGGATTTAAGATCTTTTGGATAAATTTGAACAATTGCAAAGTCGGACATAGTGTCACTCCTTAATTTGTACTTGTTACCTATAGTATACAAAATTAGTCTATAGATTGTAAGCGAGCCCACTTTTATTTTGAACCCATTTGGCAAAGAAAATGGATAGAACTGAAAAAAATTGGAGAAATTTCTTGTAATACCTTGGACGAGGTGGTATACTTTTAAAACGTAAAGAGTACGATTTAAAATAAAATAAGAGAAAGTAGGGACAAAATGGCAAAAAAATCAAAAATCGCAAAGTTTCATAAACAAGAAGCTTTGGTTGAACAATACCACCAAAAACGTATGGAATTAAAGGCTGCTGGTGACTTAGAAGGCTTACGTAAACTTCCAATTCAGTCCCATCCAAATCGCTTAAAATTAAGAGATAAAATAGATGGTAGACCAAGAGCTTACATGCGTAAATTTGGTATGTCACGGATTAGTTTTAGACAATTAGCTCATAAAGGCTTAATTCCTGGCGTGACCAAAGCTAGTTGGTAATCGATAAAGATCAAAAGAAAAGAGGTTAGCAGATGGAAAAACAAGATTTGTCAACGGCTTATCGTCGACTAAAAAGTACCAATATTAAAACTAAAAAGAGAGCCTTAAAGATTATTCATGAGGCTAAACGTGGTAAAAAGAAATAAAAGAAAAGAGGTAAGTATTAATGAGAATAAATATTATATTAGAATGTGTGGAGACTGGTGAAAGATTGTATCTGACCAGCAAGAACAAACGCAACAATCCAGAACGGTTAGAGCTAATGAAATATTCACCAAAACTAAGAAAAAAAGTCTTATTCAGAGAAACTAAGTAAACAAACACGAACAAAAATGTCCAAAGGAGACGATAATGAAAAAAAGTTTAATCAGTATTTTGGGGTTTGCTGCTCTCTTAGCAGCTTGTGGAAATGGTGCAACGACTAATACTAGTTCAACAACCGGGTCAGGTGACCAAGTCAAGGTTATCGCAAGTTTTTACCCTATGTATGACTTTACTAAAAATATTGTTGGTGATGAAGGAGAAGTTTCTTTGCTGATTGGTTCTGGCGTTGAAGCTCACGGTTATGAGCCTTCTGCTAAGGATATGGCTATCATTCAAGAGGCAGATGCCTTCGTTTATAATAATGAGAATATGGAAACTTGGGTACCAAAGTTAGAATCAACCATTGATAAAGATAAAGTGAAAATGATTAAGGCGACAGAAGGTATGGTACTTTTGCCGGGGAGTGATGAAGAAGAACATGATCATGACCATAGTGGTGAAGGGCATTCTCATGAACTAGACCCTCATGTATGGTTGGCACCAAGTTTAGCCATTAAAGAAGTGGAATCTATTCGTGACCAATTGGTGACAGCTTTCCCAGCTAAAAAAGAGGCATTTGAGGCTAATGCCAAGGCCTATATCACTAAGCTAACTGCACTTGATGAAACCTACAAAAAAGAATTGAGTGTGGCTAAGCAGAAAACATTTGTAACGCAACATGCTGCCTTTTCTTATTTAGCACTAGAATATGGCTTAACGCAAGTACCAATTTCAGGGATTTCTCCAGATGTTGAGCCAAGTCCATCTCGTTTGGCAGAATTAACAACATTTGTTAAAGAGAATGATATTAAGAATATCTATTTTGAAGCCAATGCATCTGCTAAAATTGCTGAAACCTTATCAAAAGAAACAGGTGTGCAGCTTCTAGTCTTAAACCCATTGGAAAGCTTAACCAAAGAGCAGATGGACAAGGGTGAGGACTATATCTCAGTGATGAATGAGAATTTAGCTGCTCTCTTAAAAACAACCAATACGGAGAACAACTCTCCTTTAGCGCAAACGACAAAAGTAACTGAAAAAACCATTTATAACGGCTACTTTGAAGATGTTGATACTCAAGATCGTTCTCTTACAGACTGGGCGGGCGAGTGGCAATCTGTTTATCCCTATTTAGTGGATGGAACCTTGGACCAAGTGTTTGACTACAAATCCAAGAAGGACTCAAGCAAGACAGCACTAGAATACAAGGAATACTACACCAGTGGCTATAAGACTGATGTTGATAAAATCACGATTACAGCGGATACCATGGAATTTTTTGTTAATGGACAAGGACACAAGGCAACCTATAAATACGCCGGTAAACATGTCTTGACCTACAGCAAAGGAAATCGTGGCGTGAGATACTTGTTTGAAGCAACCGAAGATGTACCAGGTGCCTATAAATACGTTCAATTCAGCGACCATAGTATCTTCCCAACAAAAGCTGGACACTTCCATATTTATTTTGGAAACGAAAGCCAAGCTGCCTTATTGGAAGAGCTAGAAAACTGGCCAACCTATTACCCTGCCAACTTGAATGGGCTAGAAATTGCTCAAGAAATGGTGGCTCATTAATAGGGGAAAGTTTGAGAAATATTTGAGTAAAAGTATAAAAAAGCTGTAGAATCAGAAATGATTTTACAGCTTTTTTATGTTAAATGAGAGGTGTCGAAAAATATTGTGCTTAAAAAATCTAGCTACCGGGGTTGAGTAAACCATCCTTGTTGTAACAAAGTAAATGAGTTACCGCATAAAGAATCAGAAATAAGAACGGTGGCACCGCTGTGAGCCTAGGTCTCACGGTCTTAGCTGTCTACGTGATTGTAAATCGGCTGAAGCCGAAACAATCACAGTGCGTCAGCTATGCTATACACCGTTATTTCTGATTCTTTATGCGGTAACTCATTTATAATTTAGAGATGGAGTTTATTTTTCGTAATGTTTACCCAATTCGAAATAAATAATCAAGGACTATTCTTTATCATCCTCACCCAAAATAGAAGGCAATCCTTTTCGATTATCATAGAGCTGTCCGACTTGAATTAATAGAGAAAGGTGTTCTTGATAGGCGTCTGAGAAAATTAAGGAGTATAAAACATTCAAGAGGTAAACAATGGATGTTGTGGTGACGTAACTGCCAATTTTAGAATAAAGTCGTTCCCTTGTCGTAATGGATAGGACACAGTCGACACCTTGGGATAGGGTATTATCACCAATGCTAGTCAAAGCCAAGATGGGAATCTTACGTTTTTTTAATATTTGCATGGTTTGCAAAACAGCAGCATTTTCACCCGAATAGGAAATGAGAATGGCACAACTGTCGGCTGGACAACTAGAAGCTCGGTAGGTATGTTCACCGGTCGTTTGTACAATGCTGACTTGCTTACCAATCCGATTCATGCGCAAGGAGAAATCTTCAGCAATAACAGCGTTGGTCGTGCTAGTAAAAATTGTAATTTGTCTAGCCTTAACAAGTATCTGTTTGGCTTTTTGAAGGGTATCGTGGTTGAGCAAAGACAAGGTATCTTGAATAGTATCCCATTCCAGATGTGCAATCTTATTGGCGATAGTCATCAGTCCATCATTTGCTAAAAAGGGTAGATTGGAGTCAATGCTAGAAAGTTTGCTGTTGAGGTAGTGGTATTCGTCTAGGTAATCACTTTTAAAGTCTGCCCAACCTGAATAGCCCATTTTTTTGGCAACCCTAATGAAGGTCGAAGGGTGAGAGTAAACTAACTTGGCAGTTTCTTGTATGGTTAAGTTGGCAATCTGCTCTGGTTGGTCCAAGAGCAAGTCTATAATGGATTGTTCAGCATCTGAAAAATGGGTTTGCTTAATCTTTTCACGTAGTAACATGGTCAGCCTCCCTTTGTATTGCATCTCTAACTAACCTTCATTATAGTCAATTCCCATTGCTTATGTAAATTTTTTTTACGTCAACAGCACCATTTTCCAGATTTCTTGTAAATGGACATGCAAGTTGGCTCTATGCTCTTGTGGTTTTTGTTTACATGAATGATAATAAACGTGTAAATAAATCTAAGGAGTGGTTTTCGTGAGTGAAGGAATTAAAATTGTAACAATAGGTGGCGGAAGTTCATACACACCGGAATTAATGGAAGGCTTTATCAAACGTTACGATGAGTTACCAATCAGAGAAATTTGGTTAGTCGATATCGAAGCTGGAAAAGAAAAATTAGAGATTGTTGGCAAAATGGCGCAACGGATGTGGGACGCTAGCCCTTATGATGTCAAGGTTCATATGACTTTAGACCGCAGAGAAGCATTAAAAGATGCGGATTTTGTGACAACACAGTTCCGTGTTGGGCAATTAAATGCACGTGTTAAGGACGAACGCATCCCAGCTTACTATGGCATGTTAGGGCAAGAAACAAACGGTGCTGGTGGTATGTTGAAAGCATTTAGAACTATCCCAGTCATTTTAGACATTGTTGAAGACATGAAAGAACTCTGTCCAAACGCATGGTTGGTCAACTTTACCAACCCAAGTGGTATGGTCACAGAAGCGATTATCCGCTACGGAAATTGGAATCGTGTTATCGGCCTGTGTAATGTACCAGTTATGGCTATGAAAACTGAACCAGAAATGATAGGTAAAGAACAAGGCGACCTAATCTATAAATTTGCTGGTCTAAACCATTTCCACTGGCATAAGGTGGCTGACGAAAGAGGAAATGATGTAACACTTCAGTTGATTGATAAATTGTTCCAAGAAGACAATGGGCTTCCAAAAAATATTTTCGATGTGCCGTTCTTCATGGACCAAGTTAAGGCAATCGGTATGATTCCTTGTGGTTACCACCGTTATTACTACCGTGAGGAAGAAATGTTGGCGCATGCCTTGGAAGAATATGCCACTATCGGAACTCGTGCTCAACAAGTGAAGAAAACTGAAGAAGAATTGTTTGAACTGTATAAGGATCCAAATCTAGATCATAAACCTCAACAATTAGAATTGCGTGGTGGAGCCTATTACTCCGATGCTGCATGTGAAACTATCGCGGCAATCTATGCCAACAAAGATACCCAGATTGTTGTTTCTACTATTAATGATGGTGCAGTACCAGACCTACCAGCGGATTGTGTTGTCGAAGTTTCTGCCTATGTAGGTGCACAAGGTGCTAGAAACGTAGCCTTTGGATCATTAGCGCCAGCAGAACGTGGTTGGTTACAAGTGATGAAAAATATGGAGTTAGTCACTATTGAAGCAGCCGTAACGGGTGATTATTGCACAGCACTTCAAGCCTTCACCATTAATCCAATGGTACGCTCTGGACAAACTGCCGTGAATATATTAAATGAATTACTGGTAGCGCATAAAGACTACCTACCACAATTTGCTGAAACAATTGCTCGTTTAGAAGCAGAAGGTGTGGTTGTTCAAGACGAGATAGCACGTGACTTAAAATAAGATAAAAATTGGAGAAGTATGCCTATGTCAAAACGAGTGATTGTCATGGACGTGGACGGAACCTTAGCGACTTCGCAAAAAGAGATCAGCCCCCGTACCAAGAATGCTTTGATAAAAGCACAAGAGCAAGGTGATTTAATCATCTTAGCCTCTGGGCGCCCAACTAGTGGCTTGTTGGATTTTGCCAAGGATTTACTAATGGATAGTTACCAAGGACTCTTAGTTTCCTATAACGGTTCAAAAGTGGTCAATGCCAAAACTCATGAAGTACTTTTTGACCAGACTTTAAGTATCGAGCAAGCCAAAGCTGTTTTGCAGCATCTGAAAAAGTTTCGGCTTATTCCAATGGTAGATAAGGATGACTATCTCTACGTTCACGATGTATTTCAAGGTTATATTGACTTTCAAGGGCAACCATTTAATGTGATTGAATATGAGTCCCGTGGTGGGAAGTTCAAACTCTGTGAGCAAGATGATTTGGCCGAATTTGTTGATTTTCCTATGAATAAGATTATCGTTGCAGGCGACCCAGACTATCTACAAGAAAACTATCAAGCCATGATGGCTCCTTTTAAAGATAGCCTCAATTGTGTGTTTACGGGTCCTTTCTATTTTGAATTTACTGCTAAAGGTATTGATAAGGCTAAGGCGCTGGATACAGTATTGAGGCCTCTAGGGTATAATTCGCAAGATGTGATTGCATTTGGCGATAGGCATAACGATATGACCATGCTTGACTATGCTGGGATTGGTGTTGCTATGGGGAATGCTGTTCCAGAAGTTAAAGCCATGGCAAACCATACCACTGCGTCAAATGACGAGGATGGTATCGCAAAGTTTTTAGACAATCTGTAAACTTTTAGTGAGCAAATTAATCCTAAAAGTGCCGTCCTTATTGAAAAAAACGCTTGTGTAACAGATGTGTGACACTGTTACATAAAACGGGTGTTCGTGTTTTGTTCTTGTAATATTTCTGCTTTTAAACGTCAGTTCCTTTAAAGAGCTATAACAAATTAGCTGTTTTTGATTATTTTGTTTCCTAACGTGATAGGATACTCCTTGTCGATAGATCCAATCGGCAAGATAACAAAATAATTGGACAACGCCTTTTACATTTTACGAAAGGCCAGAAAGGAACGGAAAAAATGAAACAATTTAAGAAAAGCTTGATTATTGCAGGTTCATCACTTGCTATTTTAGGACTCGCAGGATTTACTGCAAATGAAGTAGGAGCAGAAGAATACACTCCTTCAACATGGACAGCTCGTTCAACAGATGAAGTTAAGGCAGACTTAACCAAATCTGGTGACGGTTCTCTAGAATATACTGTTCAATGGGGAGATACCTTATCTGTTCTTGCAGCAGCAACTGGCTTACCGTTAGACTCTTTACAACAAGTAAATTCTATCAACAATGCTGATATGATTTATTCTGGAACAGTGATTCGTCTTTCTGCTGATCAAACAGTAGTATCTGTTGAATCAGAAGGAACGAAAAAAAGTTTTGATGTCTCTACACAAGAAGTTCATGAAGTAGAAGCGCCAGCTGAAACAGTGGTTGAAGCTCCAGTAGAAGCACCAGCTACAGAAGTAGTAGAAGAAGTTACAGCTCCAGCAGCATCAAGCGAAGCAGGCGGTTATTCACTAACGGTTAATGCAACAGCTTATTCATATCAAGAAGCTGGTTTGACAAACTATACTGCTGATGGTACCAACTTACTCAATGACTCTCGTGTTATTGCGGTAGACCCTTCAGTTATTCCTCTAGGTTCATGGGTTGAGATTCCAGGTTATGGAACTTATCGTGCAGCTGATACAGGTGGCGCAATTGTAGGTAACAAGATTGATATTCACTTTAACAACTTACAAGATGTCTATAACTTCGGTCGTCAAACGATTACTATTAAAGTATTAAACTAATTAATAAAGGGGACTGATTAACGATCCCTCAAAATAAAAAGGTGCTTCTCATGGATTTGATGAGAAGTACCTTTTTTACTTTTACAAAAATCAGAAATCAGAATGGTGGCACCATCGTGAGCTAAGGCCTCACGACCTAGCTGTCTACATGGTTGTAAGGAGCTGGGCAAAAAGTCTGTGATAATATTAAAGCATTCTAAAACATAAAATAGTTCCCCAGAAATCTATCAGAAATGGGAACGGTGGCACCGCCGTGAGCCTAGGTCTCACTGGTTTAGCTGTCTACGTGGCTGTAAATCGGCTAAAGCCGAAACATCCACTGTGCATCAGCTATGCTATACACCGAAATTTCGGATAGATTTCTGGGGAACTATTTTATTTGGTTCCATTTAGACTTTTTGCCCTATCCCAACACTCCATATGCACCAGCTATGATCTACACCGTTATTTCGGATAGATTTATCTAGAGACTCTTTGTGGCTTAGTAATTAATTTTATTTATTAAGGACTTCTTACCCAGCTCATCCCTATATTTTTTCGCTATGTTTATGCTACAATCGTAGTAGAAAAGCTAGAAAGTGAGTGAGACGATGACAGAATTATTTTATCGAAGTAGTAGAAACCCGTATGACAGGCTTACAGCGTCACAGGCTATTTTAAAGGGAATCGCTGACGATGGTGGCTTGTATGTTCCTGAAACTATTCCTAAACTTTCTTTTGACTGGGAAACCATGACTACTTGGACCTATCAAGACCTAGCTTTGCCAATTCTTTCTGCCTTTCTAAGCGATTATAGTGAAGAAGAGCTAAAAGAGTGTATTCAAGCTGCCTATGATGCTAAGTTTGATGACGAAAGAATCGCTCCTATTGTTGAAGTTGGTCAAGAATATTTTTTGGAGTTGTTTCACGGAAATACAATTGCTTTTAAGGATATGGCTTTATCTATTTTGCCTTATCTCATGACAAAGGCTGCTAAAAAGAATCACATAGATAAAGAAATTCTTATCTTGACAGCCACATCTGGAGATACTGGAAAAGCTGCTATGGCGGGATTTGCCAATGTTCCCAAAACCAATATTATCGTCTTTTACCCTAAAGATGGGGTCAGCATGATACAAGAACGCCAAATGATAACTCAAGAGGGGGACAATACCTTCGTTTATAGCATTAAGGGCAATTTTGATGATGCACAAACTAAAGTCAAACAGCTATTCTTAGACCAAGACTTAGTGGCAGAATTAAGTGAAAAAGGATATCAGTTTTCCTCAGCCAACTCCATTAATATAGGACGTTTGGTGCCACAAATTGTTTATTATTTCTATGCTTATTTGCAACTACTTAAGAGAAAAAATATCAAAGTTGGGGATAGCATCAATGTCACAGTACCAACAGGTAATTTTGGCAATATTTTAGCAGCCTACTATGCTAAACAAATGGGGCTACCAATCAACAAATTAATTTGTGCTTCAAATAAAAATAATGTTTTGGTGGACTTTTTTAACGAGGGGACTTATGACCGAAGACGTGACTTTTTTGTGACTAGCTCACCATCTATGGATATATTGGTATCTAGTAACTTAGAGCGTTTATTGTACGATATTAGTGGTCAAGATACAGCTACTACAAAGAACTTGATGGCATCATTAAGCACACAAGGCGTCTATAACATAACCGATGCTATGAAGACAAAACTAAGTGATTTTGTGGCTGGCCAAGCTGACGAAGAGGAAACTGCTAAGGAGATTGCTAGATTATTTGACAGCTACGATTATCTGATAGATCCTCATACTGCAGTAGCTTCGGCAGTTTATCACAAATACCAAGCAGAAACAGGGGATACCACACCTACTGTTATCGTTTCAACGGCAAGTCCTTACAAATTCCCAAGTAGCATTGTTAGGGCGATTGATAGTGTGCACCAAGAAAAAACGGATGATGTTGATGCCATCATAACCATCAACGAACTAAGTAAAATTGACATCCCACAGGCCGTCAAAACAGCACTGACCGCACCAATTCGCCATCAAAAAACAGTCACTATCGAAGAAATGAGAAGTGTTGTAGTAGATACTTTAAGTTAAAAATAGGGTAATGAGTTTGAAAAAGCTGACTACAGACAGAGGAGATTTCTCTATAAGTAGCCAGCTTTTTTATGAAAATATTGAGATTTTACGCAATAAATGGTTTTTTATTTTGGTAGCAATCAGAATTAGAATGGTTCTTGTTCTCAGAAAAATTCAAATTAAAAGGATTTTCTCATTTTTTATTTGATAACAAAGCCTGACTACCACCAATAACCAAAATAGCACCAAATGCAATTAGGATTAGTCGTTCTGTTACTTGAGTGGGGATGTAGAAAGAGGATAAGATAATAATAGCTCCAATAATCGTAATCGTGATGGGTGCCCACTTTGGAGCGGGACTAATAGTCGGTGTCAACTTTTTAATATCACTGAGTTGAGCATTTTCCTTAATCAAAAGTGGTGGTAAAATCTGTTTAAAATAGGCATAAGTGGATGATGCATAGAATACGACCGCAATAAAAGCACATAGAATCCAATTGGTCGGTATGAAGCTGTAAAGAATAGCACCTGCCGCCAATGCAATGATAAAACGTTGTCTAAAAGCATTAAAACGAACGATTTGGTCCTTTGGAATTTCATATAGTCTTCTTGTTCGAGGTTGAAAATATAGCAAATTTCCATTTTCTAGTGTATATAATTCTTCAGCCTGAATATTCATTTGTTCCTCCTTAGGGTCTAACCATGAAAAGTTATTATAAATTCTATTTTAGACTGAATATAGGAAAGTGTAAACCCTTTTATTTCTTATGGGCATAGGGTCCAGAGTCTTGACAACCATTTTCATGAAGTAGTGAATGTGAAAATTAACTTGAATTCATTGCCATAGTATGCTATTTTTTGTACAAGAAGTAATTAATAGGAGAGTGTCTGTAGTTGAAGCCCATGCTTAATCATTAAGCAATTTGCCAAGAAACAACAGCACACAATAGGAGGAAATTATTATGATAGGTATTATCTTAACGGGCCATGGGGAGTTTGCGCCGGGATTAGCACACGCATTGCAAATGATTGCAGGACCACAAAAAGCTTTTAAAGTGGTTGCATTTAAAGAAGAGGAGCCAATGGAAGCTCTTGAAGCAAATATTAGTGCCGCTATGACAGAGTTACTAGCTGAAACGAAAGGTGTAGTAGTTTTCTCTGACTTATTGGGTGGAAGTCCATTTAAAGCTGCTATGGTAGCAGGCAATGACTATGATAATGTTGAAGTGGTTTGTGGGACTAATCTACCAATGTTAATCGAGATTGCCATTTTACGTGAATTTGTGGAAACCCCAATGGATGTAGTGAATCAAAGTCTAGCTGCTGGTAAGGAAGCTATTCAACATGTGAAACTTACTATCAATGCTACTCAAGACCAAGATGAATACGAAGATGAGGATGGAATCTAATGGCAAACACAACTTTACTAACCATTTTAATTAGTTCATTGGTTTTTATCGTCTTTATTGTATCATCATTAGCCATCTACTATTTCTCAACCAGAAAGAATCTAAAAGGACAACGAGAACACTTTAGAAGATTACACCAAGATTTACACGTAGGACAAAAAGTTATCTTTTCAAATGGCTTTTACGGAACAGTCAAAAAAGTTGGCGATGAAAAAGTAGACATCGGTATCAGTCACGGCACTATCGTGACTGTATCACGCTTCGCAATTTCAGAAATTGTTGACGATAAAAAATAAGATAAAACCAAAAGAATGAGGCTGATTTTCCAGCCTCATTCTTTTTTATTGATTTGGACACTTAAAAAACGGTGATGAATACACATATTTTTAGACGAAAAAATAGTTTCTAGATAATCTGTCAGAAACAAGGGTGTATAAGTTTAGCTAAATGACAGCCACGTAGACAGCACCGCCGTGAGATCTTTGCTCACGGCGGTGCCAACGTTCTTATTTCTGACGAATTATCTAGAGAGTTTTTTATAATTTAGAAGATGAATTTATTTAATAATATCCATCTCTATCACTACAACCCCTTATAAATCTGTTTGGCATACTGAGACGGTGATAGATTATAAGTATTTTTAAAAACCCTAGAAAAAGACTGAATAGAGTTGTAACCAACTAAATTGGCTATCTCAGCTAAAGAATAGCTGGATTCTCGAATAAGCAATTTGGCCTGTTTCAAACGTTGCTCCTCAATATAAGCCTTAGGAGTATAGGTAGTAAACCTACGGAATAAAATTTGTAAACTAGAACGAGAAAGTCCAAAATAGTTAACAATATCGGTTACCTGTACATTTGGATTTGCCCTAATGTAATCACTTATCTTCTGGAAGACCTCATTATCATATTTTTCTTTCATGGAATTTTGAGGTCGATTCTTTCCAGGAGCATCCTCAACAGTTAATAAAGATAGAATAAATAACTTCAAATTAGCAATCAAAGCATCTGTTTGGTAAAGCGACGGATTTTGATTACTCAAATCAATCAGGTTCTCCATCTGAGAAAGCTGCCTAGAGTTAAGATGGAAGGTTCGGTTAAAGAAGCGCTCATCATCTGTTTTCATTTCAAACATAATAGTGATATAGGTAGTAACACTTTCGGTGTTAACATACTGGGAGTGTAATTGATTAGATTGATAGAGCATGACATCATTTTGTTTTAGATGATAACGTTTGCCATCAACTGTCGTATCTAGCTGTCCATTCTCTACAATGGTCAACTCACAGTAAGGATGTTGATCATTACGGTACGCGTAAGGCGCCTTTTTTGCTTGATAATACAAAGTGTAAATCTTAGACAGTAATAAGTTTTGTTCCATCTCCTGCATTAAAATGGGCTGATTCAAGCTATAGGAAGAGAAGACAGAATGATTAGGGCGAGACACCTCAATCTGACAAAAGCTTGAAACAGATAAATAATTAAAGTAAATTCCTGGGTAAATTTTTACTGTTCCGTGGAGGATAAATTGACGAAAGCTTGATGTATCATGGATATTATCCGAAACAATCAGGGTTGCGATACCAGATAAAGCTGTTAAATAGATTGGTAGATCATAAGTTGTCATAGAGGCAACTTCTTTTTTGAAGATGGATTCGACACTAACGATGCTATTTTTCCGTTTAATGTTAGTTTTAAGTGATTGAAAGTACTTATTTTTCTTAATAGCTGAAGTTTTTATAAACATAAAATTCCTCCCAAATCAATGTAAGTTCCGTAACTTATTTATAGAAAACAATTAAAATTTCACAACCTACTTATCAACAGTATACACTATTTAACGAAATTGTTAAGTATTTGATTAATTTTGTTAAAAAAAACCCTTTAGTAATCGATTTCATTCAATTATAATTAGCAGTGTAATAATTACTTAATATTTAGCAGAAGGGAGGGGTCGTCATGCCAAACATTTTGTTGACTAGAATTGATAATCGTTTAATTCATGGACAAGTAGCAACTCAATGGTCTTCTTATCTGGGTGCTAACCTATTATTAGTAGCAAACGATAAGGTTGCCGGAGATACTATGAGACAAGGTCTAATGGATATGGCCGCACCATCAGGAGCCCAAACAAGATATTTCACTGTTGAAAAAACAATTAATATCATTGGGAAAGCTGCTGATCGTCAAAAGATTTTCATCATCTGTGAAAATCCTCAAGACGTTTTAAAACTTGTTGAGGGAGGAGTGCCAATCACAAAAGTCAATATCGGAAACATGCATATGTCTGAAGGGAAAAGACAGGTTGCAGGTGTGGTAGCAGTGGATGATGCAGATGTTGCAGCATTTAAAAAGCTACAAGAATTGGGTGTAACGTTGGAAATTCAAAAAGTTCCAACAGAAGGGAAAGAAGATGTATCAAAATTGTTCGTGTAATTATATGAATTTTAAATTCGAGAGGAGAAAAAGAATATGAACGCTAGTATTATTCAGATTATTTTAATATTCTTAGTAACCTTTGTAGCTGCGATTGACCAATTTAACTTTTTGGAGTCCATCTATCAACCAATCGTGATGGGACCAGTTATTGGAGCTATTTTGGGAGATGTAAATATAGGGTTAATCGTTGGGGGAACTTACCAACTTATGACAATTGGTAACATGCCAGTTGGTGGAGCACAACCACCTAACGCTGTTATCGGGGGAATTATGGCAACAGTGTTGGCAATTACTGTTAAGTTAGATCCTGCTGCTGCTGTAGCAACAGCTTTCCCATTTGCTTTGTTAGGGCAATATGGAGTAACTATTCTATTCACAGCTATGTCACCAGTTATGTCTGTTGCTGATAGATATGCTGAAGAGGCGAATCCAAAAGGTATTGTACGATTAAACTACTTGGCTATGGCTGGTTTAGGACTTATTTTTGGGTTTATCGTAACCTTGTTCTTTATCGGTGGGTCAGCGTTTGGTGAACAAATCACTGCTTTTGCTGATCAATATAAATGGTTTATGACAGGTTTATCTGCTGCTGGGGGTATGATGCGTTTTGTCGGGTTTGCAATCTTACTACGCGTTATGGTTTCAAGAGATCTATGGGGCTTCTACTTTGCAGGGTTTGCATTGGCAAACATTGTTGCTGCTAATGAAAGTTTAGGTGGATCAGCATTAGTATTACTAGCATTTATCGGTTTTGCTATTGCTTTCTGGGATTACCAAATCCAAACAAAATTCAAAACTGCAGGTGCAATGACTACTAATGGAGGTGATGAAGATGGCATATAACATTCCAGACACTTACAAAAATCAAACGCCAGCTCCTCAATTAGATAAAGGGACATTAAACAAAATGGTATGGCGTTCTTTATTCTTACAAGCGTCATTTAACTTTGAAAGAATGCAAGCAGCTGGTTGGTTGTACGGTATCTTACCAGGATTAGAAAAAATCCATAACGATAAAGATGACTTAGCAGCATCTATGTCACACAACCTTGAGTTCTTTAATACTCACCCATTCTTAGTAACTTTCGTTATGGGGATTATCTTATCACTAGAACAAAATAAAGCTGATATTGCAACTATTCGTGCTGTTCGTGTTGCAGCAATGGGACCTTTAGGTGGTATCGGAGACGCATTGTTCTGGTTCACTCTTGTTCCAATCGTTGCAGGTATTGGTTCAAATATGGCTTTGAATGGAAGCCTTGCTGGTCCAATCTTGTTCTTAGTAGTCTTCAACGTTGCTCAATTTGCTGTCCGTTATGGCTTGATGCACTGGTCTTATCGCTTAGGTACTGATGCAATCGGAATCTTAACTGCCAACGCTAAGGAATTTACCCGTGCTGCTTCAATTCTTGGAGTATTCGTAGTTGGTTCTTTAACTTCATTGTATGGCGGAACTAAATTAGGGATTGAGATTGAAAACGGAGAAGCTCCAATCGTTCTTCAAACTATTTTAGATGGCGTATTGCCAAAACTTATCCCACTTTCAATCACATTACTTTTATATTGGTTGTTAGCTAAGAAAAAATGGACTCCAATCCAATGTATCGCCTTGCTTTTAGTATTAGGTGTAGGTCTATCATTCCTTGGACATCTTTTAAACATTAGCTTCTGGGGATAAACCTCCTTTGACCGGCGTGCAACTTGCGCCGGTTTTTTTGTACATATTTTTGTTAAAAACTTCCTAATTAGTACTTTTAATTTTTAATTAGTTTAGGTATACTGAAGTTTGGCATTAATAGAATTTGTTTAAATGTTTAAGAGATAAAAGAGGAGTTTAAGGGAATGAACTTATTTAATAAAGAACTAAAACTTGAAACATAAAAAATGATTATAAACCGCATGATATCAAGCAAAGAAGCAATAAATTTAGTTTCAAGCAATCATTTTTAATTGGTTTTGTGTTGCCTTAGGCAATTTTTGGATA
>NZ_JANHNZ010000014.1 GCF_024543085.1 Granulicatella seriolae | reverse complement strand
GTTTAGTTTTCTTCATCTCTTTGATGAAGTTCCCTACACATTTGGTTTGTCTTCTTTGTTCAGTTTTCAAAGGTCAATGTCTTTCGTTGTCGTTTTGACAACTTCTATATATTATCATCGTCTCTAAAGTATGTCAACAAAAAAAGCAAAAGTTTTTAAAAAACTTTTGCTTTTTTTAAAGCCTTTTATTTACCAGCTGTTAGCGATGAATTGATCTCTTCCTGAGCCTCTTCTGTAGCGGTTGTAATGGGCTGGGTTTTTCTTATAGAAATCTTGGTGGTATTCTTCTGCAGGGTAGAAGGGTTTGGCTTCTTCAATAGTCGTCACGATATCTTTCTTGAATCGTCCGGAAGCTTGTAGGGCAGCTTTTGAAGCTTGGGCGATTTCTTTTTGTTGGGGACTATTATAGAAGATAACGGGTCTATAGGAATCCCCACGATCGGCAAATTGTCCCATAGCATCAGTTGGATCAGTTTGTTGCCAATAAATATTAACTAGTTTTTCGTAAGGGAAAACTTGCGGGTCAAAGGTTATCTGAACGGCTTCTGTGTGACCAGTTGTCCCGCTGCACACTTGCTCGTAAGTCGGGTTTACGGTAGTCCCACCGGTATAGCCGGACACAACAGAGACGATTCCTTCTTGGCTATCAAATGGTTTTACCATACACCAAAAACAGCCACCAGCAAATATAGCTGTATCATATTGTTGTTCTGTCATCTTAGTTCCTCATTTCATAGGATTGGTTTTATACTTCTATTATAAATCAGTTTCTTCGGTTGGCGTTAGGGATACGTCTTTGCCAAATATACGCATCTTGATATCCAAGCCGGTACGGGTTGCGGCGCTGCCTCCTAGTCCGGTTTCACGGAGTTCACGGGGCATGCGGCTGCCAATAGAACGCATGGCTTCGATGGTTTCGTCTGCTGGGATGATATTGGTGATGCCCGCTAGAGCCATGTCGGCGGCAATTAAGGCGTTGCCCGAACCAATGGCGTTGCGTTTGACGCAGGGAACTTCGACTAGTCCCGCCACCGGGTCACATACCAAACCCAGCAAATTGCCAAGTGCAATGGAAAACGCTTCGGACGATTGTTGTGCTGTCCCACCGGCCGCCTCGACTGCTGCGGCTGCTGCCATGGCGGAGGCGCTGCCCACTTCGGCTTGACAACCTCCCATAGCACCAGAAATCATGGCATTGTTGGCTACCACCATACCGAACAAGGCTGAGGTAAACAGAAAACGTATCTGTGCTTCGTGAGTCAAATTCATGGTTTCCGAAATCGAAAAGATGACGCCAGGAATCGTGCCGCTTGCCCCAGCCGTTGGAGTGGCGCAAACTAACCCCATAGCTGCATTGACTTCATTAGTCCCTAAAGCGTACTGAACACCAGCCAAAACTGCGTCACCTGACAATGATTTGCCGGATTGACGGTACTTGAGCATCTTGACAGCATCGCCGCCAGTTAAGCCTGTGGGTGAGAAGACACCTTGTCCTTGGGCGCTGCGTTCGACAGCATTCTTCATGGTCGCCAGGTTTTTCTCCATGCGTTGCCAGATTTCTTGCCGGCTCAGTTTGGTGACGTCCATCTCTTGCAGAATCATCAATTCCGATATGGCTAGCCCCGTGCGTTCGGCCTGAGCGACAACTTCTTGAATCGACATATACATCTATCGACAGCATCCTTTCTTCTATTACTATAGGTCTTATTTGAGAATATAAATGGTCTCCTCACGGCGCAAAGCTTCCAAGGCCTGCTGGAGCGGCTGGGTAATCAAGGACTTGAGCTCATAGACAAAGGCCCAAACACCAACCTTCTCCTGCTCCCGACGACTCATGAGCTCCATTTGATGGTCATACAGAAGTTGGTCAAGCTGCTCCTGCAAGTGCGCATCCTGCGAAATGGCGATCACAATCGGTAGCGGCCCCGTCAAAGAAATCTCAAAGCCTGCCACCTCGACATACTTGACCTCCACCGTACCACCACCAACGGATGTGCCAATAATCCGGACTTCCCGCTGGTAATCCTTGAGGGTCAAGTCAGCCGTATTGGCATGGAAGACCGGACTAGGAATATCCTGCTCGATAAATTCCACTGCAATCCCCATTTCTTCGGCAATATCTACCGCCTTGGGTACTCGCTCATCATCGGTCGCAAAGCCCAAAACCCCAGAAACAATGGCAAAATCCGTACCATGCCCCTTATGCGTTTCGGCAAAGGATTCATAATAAATACAGGTAACATCCAGAGGGTCACCACCAAATAATTGGCGTGCCAAAAGCCCAATTTGAATAGCGCCAGCCGTATGGGAACTGGACGGGCCGACCATAATGGGGCCGATAATATCAAAACAGCTCTTATAATTAATGGCTTTACGATGTGGCATGGCGTCCTCCTTGATGTGTGCTTTCTTTCGTTTCTTAATCCTATCAGTATCCCCCATAATTGTAAATAAAAAAGTTATAAATTTTCAGTGCTGTGAAAAGAGGGATTTATAGACTATAAAAAGAGCCAGCAGATAAAGGGCTGGGCAATAAGTCTTTAATAAAATAAAAGCATTCTAAATCATAAAATAGTTCCCCAGAACTCTATCCGAAACGGGAACGGTGGCACCGCCGTGAGCCTTGGTCTCACTGGCTTAGCTGTCTACGTGGGCTGTAATCGGCTAAAGCCGAAACATCCACTGTGCGTACAGCTATGCTTTGCACCATTATTTCTAACCCTTATCTGCTGGTTCTTTAGGTGCTGATATGGGTTTTGGATTTTTTACCTATTCCTAAAATCATTAATATTCCCGACAGACGACCTAGAAAAGCTTAATACGAAATGAATTATGAGAAAAATATTCTATTCTAACTTTTTCCGGTGATTAGAACACTCCTTGTCCCCGGAAACCACTTGAATCACGACTCTTTTCTCATAATATCAACTAAACTTACTGAACAAAAACCTCTAAACATTAAAAAGACTCAAAATCAAGTCTCACCTTAATTTTAAGTCTTTCTTGCTCAAACTATTATTAGTAGTACCTTCTTTTGTTCAACAAGAGGTGGTGGATAAAATGTCTATTTAGCCATTCAAACAAAAGAGTTGCCCGATAAGGGGTTAGAAATAACGGTGTAAAGCATAGCTGACGCACAGTGGATGTTTCGGCTTTAGCCGAATTACAGCCACGTAGACAGCTAAGCCGAAAGACCAAGGCTTTCGGCGGTGCCACCGTTACTATTTCTAACCCCTTATCGGGCAACTCTTTTGTGGTTCAGCCATACCCCGCCTAGTCTTTGCTAATTCTGGTCACGCCGTTCATATATGGAATGAGAGCTTTAGGAATGCTGACACTGCCATCTGCTTCTTGGAAGTTCTCCAGAATAGCCGCCACAGTACGTCCGACCGCCACACCAGAACCGTTTAGGGTATGCAGCAGCTCCACCTTACCAGTCTCCTCGTTGCGGTAACGAATCTTGGCACGGCGCGCTTGGAAATCAACACAGTTAGAACAAGAACTAATCTCTCTATAGGTATCTTGCGCCGGAATCCAAACTTCAATATCATAGGTCTTCGCAGAAGAAAAGCCCATATCACCAGTACACAAAACAATCGTACGGTAAGGCAGCTCAAGCCCACGTAAGATATCCTCCGCATCGTCAGTCATCTTTTCCAATTCGTCAAATGACGTTTCCGGAGCTGAAAACTTAACCATCTCCACCTTGTTGAATTGGTGCAGACGAATCAAGCCTCTAGTGTCACGACCAGCACTACCCGCTTCAGAACGGAAAGACGGGCTTAAAGCTGTGAAATAAATTGGCAAGTCGGCTTGGTCTAGAATTTCGTTAGCATAGTAATTGGTCAAAGGTACTTCGGCTGTTGGAATCAAGGTCAACTTGCGTTCGTCATCCAATTGGAAGACATCCTCCTTGAACTTAGGAAAATTCCCTGTACCAAACATAGCTTTTTCATTCACCAAATATGGTGGAATCACTTCTGTATAGCCATGTTTTTCTGTGTGCATATCCAGCATGTAGTTGTACAAAGCCCGCTCCAAGCGAGCACCCATCCCCTTATAATAGAGGAAACGACTACCAGACACCTTGGCTCCACGTTCAAAATCTAAAATACCTAAGTCTTCGGCAATCTCCCAGTGTGGTTTTGGTTGGAAGGTAAAGGCACGAGGCGTTCCATGACGGCGCACTTCAACATTGCCCTCTTCATCATCCCCAACCGGCACAGACGCATCGGCAATATTAGGCACACGGGTTGCGATATAGTCAATCTTTTCTGTAATCTCCGCAATCTCTTGGTCCAAGATCTTGATGTTCTCGCCCACTTGCTTCATGTCAGCAATAGCTGCACTAGCATCTTCTTTTTGGCGTTTTAATTGGGCTATCTGTTCAGATACCGTGTTGCGGTACTGCTTGTCTTGCTCCGTTTTCATGATCAATTGACGTCTCTTTTCGTCCAAATCACGCCACTCTTCAACCGTTTCACGCGCCACACCACGGTTTCCTAAGGCTTCAACCGTCGCCTCAAAGTTATCTCTCAAAATCTTTACATCTAACATATCATTTCCACCTTCCATTTGTTTTTGCCTACAAAAAAGCCAGTCCACCCCTCTTGTAAAAAGGGACGAACTAGCTTGGATTCATCTAAACTAATCGCGGTACCACCCGGCTTCAAAGCACCATTTGACAAGGGCTTTGCTCTTTGGTCTGGGGTAACGGTTGGCGCCGTATGACTTAATCAGCTTGTGTTTTCGTCATATGTCTTCTGCGTGGATTCGTCTAGCTTTGCCACTGACTCGCACCGGCCGTCAGCTCTCTTAGGTCTCTACTAGCCTACTATTCGCAGCTATTGTATCTTTAATTATAGTGATTTTCGCCCACTTGTCAACTCATGGCAAATGGTTTTGTGCCTAGCCAAAGATTCCACTGATGGCACCGATAATGCCTTTGAAAAAACTTTGGATAGAACGGAATAGTTTAACGAGGATGTTGGCTTCTTTAATCTCAAAGGAGGCTAGTGCGGGTACTTGGTTGCCTTCGCCAGCTTGTAGGAAGCCTAGGTTTTCTCCGGGAACATCAATATTAATGGTCCCAACTGGTTGGTCTGCTGCAATAGGAGCCTTCAGCTGGTTGTTGGCATTGAGAAGTTCTGGGTTTGGTGTAAAGGTCATGCTAATCTGGCTGACCGCTGTACCTTTAGGAACAACAGCTTGATAATCCTTACCATAATTCAGCGACAAATACTCATCAACCCCGTCAACAACCGGATAAGGAGTCACTCCTTTAACAGAATTGTTGGCAGTAACCAGTGGCAAGAGTTCATAAGCAGCAAAGACTTGATCAAGAATTTTGTCCGTTTCAGAAAATCGTGCCATGGACTGGGATGCCCCAATCAAGACCGAGATGACAGACATACCATTTTCGGTAGCGGTTGTGGTCACGGAAGCACCTGAATCATCAGTCGTCCCTGTTTTCAGACCAGTTACACCTTGGCGACCGAAGAGCAGTCCTGGTACCAAGAGATTGTAGTTGGTCATGAGGGTCTCGTCTATCGTACCCGGATGGAAGACCTTTTCTGCAATAGAAGAAACTTGCAGCGAATCAGGGTAATCCGTCACCAAATGTCTAGCTAGTATAGCTACCGAACGGGCTGACATGCTATTTTCAGCGTTATCTGGCAGATTGGTTTTTTTATTGCTCAAGCCGTACTGGTTGGGCAAGCCTGACGCATTGATAAAGCTAGCATCGGTAATGCCCCACGAAGTTAGCTTAGCCTGTATACGTTCCACCCACTGGTCTTCCGTGCCTGCTAGGTGCTCTGCCAAGGCGATGGTAGCGCCATTTGCCGAGAAGATGGACATGGCTTCGTATAGTTCTTTAACGGTGTAGGTTTCGTTGGTTCTTAGTGGTACGTTGGATAGTTCGTAGTTGGCACTGGTGTCCATAACTCTTTGGCTGATGGTGACTGGTGCGTCCCAGCTGGTTTCGCCGTTCGCTACGGCTTCATTAACTAGGTATTGAGTCGCCATCTTGCTCATTGATGCTATCTTTAGAACTTCATCTGGATTTTTTTGGAAGAGAATCTGTCCGCTCGATTGTTCGATGACTAGAACAGCTTTTGCGTCAACGTCTTGGGCTTCTAGTGCTTGTATGCTTGTGTTGTTGGTTGTGCTTATGGTTAAAAAGGCTGCCATAGCAAGTATTCCACCTTTTATGGTTCGTTTTAGTGTATTCATGGTTAGTCCCCTAATGTGTTTTATTTCTGTTCCTTATCCTATCGAAAATACCACAAAAAAACAAGAGACAGAAGGCAATTAATAGAAGTTTAACAAAGCTGTTGCCGAAACGACATTTTGGAAATGGTGCTGTGGATTAGAACGCCCCACCAGAGAAGGGAACTGAAGTCAATGCGGTGGCACCGCCGTGAGCCTTGGTCTCTCGGCTTAGCTGTCTACGTATCTGTAAAAGGCTGGGCAAAAAGTCTGTAATAAAATGAAAAAGTTTCTAAATCATAAAAGAGTTCCCCAGAAATCTATCCGAAACGGGAACGGTGGCACCGCCGTGAGCCAAGGTCTCACTGGCTTAGCTGTCTACGTGGCTGTAATCGGCTGAAGCCGAAACATCCACTGTGCGTCAGCTATGCTTTACACCGTTCTGTACGGATAGATTTCTGGGAAACTCTTTTATTTGGTTACCATTTGGACTTTTTTCCAGCCCCAAACAGCTACTGTGCTTCAGCTATGCTCTACACCGTGACTTCAATTCCCTTCTCTGGTGGGGCTTGTTGTGGGTATGGGGGTGAGTTTTTTACTTTATATAGTAATAAAAATAGTCTGGATTGTGTTAAGAAATTCAGAAAATAAAAATTCTAATTTTTTTTGCAAAGTTTACTTGACACTTTATGCAAAGTCAACTATACTATAAATGTAAAGCGAACTATGCATATGGAGGTGCGATTTGAAAACTAGAATAGCTGAACTACGAAAAAAGAACAAGATTTCTCAAGAGGAACTGGCTCTGGCAGTGGGCGTCACTAGGCAGACCATCACATCTATCGAGACGGAAAAGTACACTTCATCATTGGTACTGGCTTATAAAATTGCGACATATTTTGGGCTGACCATAGAAGATGTATTTGATTTTTCAGAAAGCGGGGAAGAATAATGGAAAAATATAGAGAAACGTTGTCAAAAAGATTAAAGGCGGTTATTGCTCTAACGATTGTTTGGTTGGCAGTTATTATTGGAGGCTTTGTCATTCGAAAGAATGTTGGCATATCTGAGGGCTTTTCAGGCGGCTTTACTACAGGAGTTTTTGTTGCCCTATTCGCCCTTACTTTTGCTCTCATTGTTCAATATAGCCGAGCTTTAAAAAATGAGTCAAAACTTAGTCAGCTTTACATTAAAGAACACGACGAACGTAAGATTTTTATAGGCAATCAAGTTAACACCATGACTACGACTTTGGTAATGGCCGGTGTCTTAACCGCCATGCTCGTGTCAGTTTATTTCAATATGACGGTATTTTACACACTGATGGTAGTATCCCTATCTATTTCTCTCCTAAGAGTTGCTCTTTGGGCTTATTACAATAGAAAGTATTAAGTTGCCAAATGGTGCTTTGGACTAGAAAGCCCACCAGAGAAGGGAGCTGATGCCAATGCGGTGTCACCGCCGTGACTTCAGTTCCCTTCTCTGGTGGGGCTTGTTGTGGGTATAGGGGTGAGGTCTCGCTACTTAAAATTAGATAATTATTTTTTTGCGAATGAAAAATACGCCGAAAAACATACTCTATTTATGTTTTCGGCGTATTTTAATGTTATAATAGTAGTGTAGAAAGTTTATGGCGGTAGCTACTCTAGGGGGTGGTGCCTATGGGTATCTTCCTACTTCTTCGAAAGGAGTAGCAATTTTTGTCTGTTGCGGAAGCGTTAGGGCTAATGATTAACTTTGGATTGTTAATCATTGCGTTACTTGCCCTAGTAGTAACGTTCATCGAAAACAACAAAAAATAAACCCGTCATAATCTTTAGCAGGATTGACGGGTTTATTTAACCAACAAACTAATGCTACCGTCTTAAACGGTCTACCGGAGGGCGTATTCTAGTACGTCCTCTTTGGCTTTTATTATAGCATGTTTTTTAGAAAAATTGAAGTATGACTACCCTAAGACTAAGTTAATGGATAAAAAGTGACTTGCCTATCAACTAGACAAGTCACTTTTTATTAGGTTGCTTCATTAACCAGCTCCCCATCAAACATCCTAATGTCTTAGTCGCTTATCTCTAATTTCATAAATGGAGGTAGCCGTATGTTTAACAAACTCTTCGTCGTGTGATGTAAAGATTACCATTCCGGGGTACTCAACAATGACGTTCTCAAGTGCTTTTATGGTATTGAGGTCTAGAAAATTAGTTGGTTCATCCAATATCACGATGTTGGATGGGACTAAAAATGTTTTGGCTAAGGCAACTTTGGTTCGTTCTCCGCCACTAAGGTCCTTCATGTTTGTTCTTAAAGAAGCCCCTTCAAGACCTAACTTAGTTAATACAGTAATGATAAAATCCTTGGAGTAATCAGACATATCTGAGATGTATTGCACCGGATTCGCATCAATTAGTTCGGTATATTCTAATTGCCTATAGAGAGATATTTGAGCTTTACTGGAAACAAATACCCCCTCTTCTTCAGAAAGAATGTAGTTGATCAAGGAGGTCTTGCCTGAACCATTGGGACCTAGAATAGCGACTTTTTCAGCTCGTCCAAATTGTAAGCTACTCTTATCTACCAGAACAAGACCATTATTGGTAACAATGTGAATGTCGCTAGCTATTATTGGAATCTTGTTATTTAATGCTACAAAGTTTTCAAGAGGAAAAACAAGAGGTGGCTTCTTTTCTATTAAACGAACCTCTTCAAGACTTGATATCTTGTTTTCGATATTTTTGGCGGCTCTTTCGATTCCTTTCTGAGCGGTTTTCTTGTCCTTTGTGGCGGATAATCGTCCGGGACTAATTCGTTTATTTTTTTGAGATTTACTAATGGTGCTCATTCGCTTGGCTTCTTCTAACTTGTTGTTTTTCGCCATTTCAAGCTGTTTTTTGGTTTGTAGGTATTTGTCATAATCGTTTTTATTGGTTATCTGCTCAATAGTTCTTTGCGCCATAAACTCATCATAGTTTCCTATATACTCGGATATTTCTCCGTTCTCAATCAACCAAATTTTGTTGACTAGTCGATTCAATATGTCTCTATTGTGGCTAACCATAAGGATAGTATTGGGATACGACAACAATCTTTCAGTAATAAACTTGATACCTTCTTGATCCAAATGATTGGTCGGCTCATCCAATAGTAACGGCTCTTGATTTCCAGAAATAAAATAACTTAAGCGATATTTTTGTTTCTCACCACCACTTAATGCCTGCACATCTACAAGGGGAACTTTCAGATAAGAAAGTAGTTCATAGTCTAGTTCGTTCTGGGCATCATCATTAGCTTCATCAATTTGTTTAAAATGCTTAAACTGGGTCTTTGTCTTTATCCTTCCTGAGCTAGGAGCTATTTCACCCGTAATTAATTTTAATAGAGAGGATTTGCCACTACCGTTATCTCCTATAATCCCTATTCTATCTCCATGAGAGACTGTTAGTTTTTTTATGTGGAACAGGTCTTTGTCATTAAAAGATAGGGTAAGGTTCTGTAGGCTAAGTATTTCTTCTCCCATGAAAATTCCTCCTTTTTGCCTGTGAACTGTGGGTTTCTTTGCCAACTTAGACTAAAAACCGTGAGTAACAATCCCAAACTCATTCGATTGCTGGCGAAGAAAGGTTAACACCTCTTCCTTCTGTGCCTCAGACTCGAAAAGACTTGGAAAAATCGAGAAATCGCTAGCTTCCTTTAATTTGAAGGTAATAAATGGTCCCACGTTACTAATCGCTTGGATTCCAGACCAGTCAATCATGCTATTTTTTTCTACCCCATTCCACGACATCTTTTGCAAAATTCCAGCTTCTGAAAGCCGATATTCTAGCAGACTAGCAAATACCCTATGCTGAGAATTTCCCATTAGTGAATTCCAACTCATTTGTAGAATTACCAATAAAAGAAGCACTACAAATAAGCTTATTGCATGGTGCCAGCCAAAACGAGGGAGCAAATAAGACACACACAGAACGATGAGTAGAATGTATAAGAGATAACCTAGTAAAACTTTTGGCTGTAAAAGTACCCTAGGTGTATTCTTGAGAGCGTCTACTCTGCTAATTTTGCCCTTTAAAATAATCTCTTTCATTGGTTTTTCACCTCACTTGACGCTTGAATTTGATGTATGGTTTCTAAAAGATTGCCCTCAGAGAAATACCTGAGCGGGATAAAAAAATGAAGCTTTGATGCTGGTTTCGTATAGATATGCAGATAGCCTTTTTTGAGCTGAATATCCTCCACTACATTCCAATCAATGCGATACTCTTCTCTTTGTAATGGGGATTTTGATGATATTGTTATTCCAGATAAATCTATCAAAACCGTTTCCTGTCGCCCTAAATTTAATTTTTTACCTTTAAATTGTTTAATCATTTCAGCTAAAACAAGCAGAATAATTAATATCGACGCCACTATACTAATAATCTGCCAACTATCAAAATATCCATAGAATGCTATATCAAAATAATGGTTAAGAAATATCATGGCTAAACATGTGAAAATGATTATTGATCCTAATGGCGTTAGTAAAATATATTTATAAGAATATTTAAGGCTTACCCAAATATCTTTTTTCGTAATCTGTCCACTACCTGTAATTTCCATGTTGCCCTCCTTGGATTGCTTTGTTTACAGAGTTGGCAAGCAATTCTGTTCAACAACTGCTCCATTATTTTTGCGCCCTAAAAACCCTTCACAGCAATACCATGCTCTTCCGCTTTCTGTCTAATAACCGTTAGCACTTCTTCCTTTTGTGTTTCGGAGTCAGCAAGCCCTAAATAAATAGTCATCACTCTTCCACTTTTCAAATGTACAACTATTAAAGGTCCTGTATCACTAATCTTTTTGATACCTGACCAGTTAGCGGTAATATTTTTTTCTCCACCATCCCAAAAAGTAGCCACTGAAATTTCTGTTTCTGACAAGGAGACTTCTATCTGACTACCAAATGCCTTAGCTTGAGAATTCTTCATAAGGAATATTGAAGTGTCCTTTATAATTTGTATCAAAAAAATAATAAGGATCATAAAGAGTATATGATGCCACCTAATTATAGATAGTTCAGGGTAGTATCTGCTTAATGTAGAAAACAGAAATACAGCTAAAAATGCTACCATGACATCCGTTACCAGTAAAACGAGTAGGTGTCCTGATTTAAAAAAATATACAGGTGTATCCTTCAAAACTTCCATTTTTGTAATTGTTCCCTTTAAACGAACATCTTCCATTTATTCCTCACCCTCCTGATCTTGAATCTGATTTATTTTTCTCAACAAATCATCGTCAGAAAAATATCTGCTAGGAATAGATAGATTCAGGTCTGATTTTGATGTCGTATAAATGTACAAATACTGCTTTTTGAGGTCAATTTCTTCCACTGAGTCCCAAGCAATTCTATAGTCTACTTTATCCGATGGCTTCTCCGAAAAGATGGTTATACCAAAAGAGTTAATCAGAACCTCTTCATGTGCTCCTATATTTGATTTTTTATTATCAAATTGAGAACGTTTCACGATAGAAAAGCATATCGTAATAAATAACAATTCCAGTAGAATAAGGAGATAAATAAAAAGGCCCACCGCAGTTGGCATATCTTCTTCAACTAATTGGACAATAGGCGCTCCAATAGAGGTTGTGCCATAAAAATATATTAAAATTAAAAAAAGTGAAAATAAGAACAACCATGACAGCTGAAAAGCAACTTTTAAATTATGTTTATAGTTGCTCCCAATAGTTCTCTGGATATCTTTTTTCCCGACTTTTGCACTTGAATGAAAGAAAACACCACCAAACCCCTTGTTACTAAAGGGGTTTAGTGGTGTTTTTATTTTTTTAAGAGTATATATACAGTTTTTTCAAGTTTTTAATGTCATCAATGAGGAATTCATTTCATTTTCAATATTTTTACATAGTCTTCAGTCAAAATTACTCTGTTTTCTCAAATGAAATAATAATTTTATGCATCTAAATTTGATAAATACTTATATCTTATAGGATAAATTTATCAAAAATCATATGATAAATTAGCTTTTTTATCAAAAAATAGTAAATTTATATACAAAACTTCTATTTAACCATTATAGCAAAACTACTGTATATATACAAGTGTTAATTGATTATATTTTGTGTAACCCTTGTGGCTGTAGGTGTTTGTCGACTTATTTTTTCCTGTAAGTGCAAAAGTCGGGAATAGTTCTCTGGATATCTTTTTTACTGACTTCACCACTGCCGATAATTTCCATGTTGTCCTCCTTGGTATGATTGGTTTAAAAAAACTGCCAAGTTGTATAACTCAGCAGTAAGCGATTCCTTATAGTTATTTTAAATTAGTTTGTATCGGATTTCAAGTTTGGTTGGAGAGGGTC
The DNA here is from genome assembly GCF_024543085.1 of Granulicatella seriolae. Lineage (GTDB taxonomy): Bacteria > Bacillota > Bacilli > Lactobacillales > Aerococcaceae > Granulicatella > Granulicatella seriolae. Next base: position 23,537 of record NZ_JANHNZ010000014.1, on the reverse strand, counting down.
TTTGGTAGTGATTTTGTACTTACTTTATCAGTAGTTTAAAACCCCTTCGTAGCAATACCATTCTCTTCTGCTTTCTGTCTAATAAAAGTTAGCAGCTTTTCTTTTTGTGATTGGGAGTTAGCCAGACTTAGGTAAATACTCAATCCTCTTCCACTTTTTAAGTGTAACGTTATAAAAGGTCCCATATTGTAAAGCTTTTTAACGCCTGACCAGCTGGTTGTGAACAATCTTTCTCCATCATTCCAAGAACCTCCCACCGAAATCCCCGTTTCTGTCAACCTGACTTCTATCTGACTATCAAAGACCTTTGCTTGAGAGTTTCTCATAAGAGACATTAAAAATTCCATTATAATTTGTACCAAAAAGAATCCAAGGGTTAGAAAAAGAATATGATACCATTCGAACCTAGGTATATGATAACGCTCGAACCTAGGTAACGGAAAATCTTTTTCATATATTTTAGTAAGCATAACAGCAAGCAAAACTGCTCCACATGCAGCTACTATAAGAAAATAAAGTAAGCGTCCTGATTTAACAAGATATGCAGGTATCCCCTTTACAACGTCTGCTCTCGTAATAGCTCCCTTTAACCGAATATCTTCCATCTGTCTCTCACCTCTCTTGCTTTTGAATCTGATATATTTTTTCCATCAAATTATCCTCAGAAAAATACCTACTAGGGATACATAGATTTAAGTCTGATTTTGATGTCAAATAGATATATAAATACTGTCTTTTGAGCTCAATATCTTCCACTGACCTCCATCCAATCCGGTACTCTGCTCTATCCTGTAGTTTTTCTGAAAAGATTGTTATACCAGATGAGTTAATCAGCACCGTTTCTTTTGTTCCTATGCTGACTTTTCTATCCTTGAATTGAATCTGATTCATGGCTAAAGAAACAGCCAAGACAAATATACATTCCGCTAGTAGAATAAGAACAAATAGAACGAATATAAGCCTCGCCCAATTGTTCTCATAGTGTTGTATAATATATTCCCCAAGAAATGTTGTATCAACATAATATTTTGTAGCGAGAATAATTAAAAATAAAAATGCAAGTGATATCTGGAAAGAAATATTTAAGTTATTCTTATAGTTGCTCTTAACGCTTGTCCAGATATCTTCTTTACTGACTTCACCACTACCTGTAACTTCCATGGTTTCCTCCTTGACTCGTGTTGTAAAAAAACTGCTAAGTCTTACAACTTAGCAGTCAGAATTTCTTTATAGTTATTTTAAAATAGTTTTCTTTGGATTTCAAGTATAGTTGGCTTGTGAACCGCATTGATAATAAGTTAGTGTCTACTTCATTAGTCGTTTAAAAGCCCTTCATAGCAATACCATTCTCTTCTGCTTTCTGTCTAATAAAAGTCATCACCTTTTCTCTTTGTGATTCGGAGTCAGCAAGCTCTAAATAAATAGTCATCATTCTTCCAGTTTTTAATTGCGCAACTATGAAAGAGTCTCTCTGACTAATCTTTTGGATATCTGCCCAACTAGTTGTGAAACTTTTTTCTCCATCATCCCAAGAAGTATTCAATGAAATCCCCGTTTCTGATAACCGGATATCTATCTGGCTATCAAACAGCATAGCTTGAGAATTCTTCATAAGAAGCATTAAAATGATGATTATGATTTGTAACAAAAAGAATATAAAGCTTATAAAAAGAATATGATACCACTCAAACGTAGGTAATTCAGGATAGTATCTAATGACTATAGAAATTAGATAAAAAACCAAAAAAGCTATCATGACATCTATTACAAATAAAATGAATAACCGTCCTGATTTCAAAAGATATACAAGTACATTCTTTAAAACATCCATTCTCGTAATTGTTCCCTTTAAGCGAATACCTTTCATTTGTTTTTACCTCTCCTGACCTTGAATCTGAAGTATTTTTCTTACCAAATCATCCTCAGAAAAATATCTGCTAGGGATACATAGATTTTGGACTGATTTTGATGTCGTATAGATGTACAAATACTGCTTTTTAAGCTCAACTTCTGCTACTGAATTCCAGCCAATCCTGTATATCTCTCTACCTGATAGCTTTTCCGAAAAGATATTTATACCAGAAGCGTTAATCAAAACATTTTCCTGCGCTCCTATATTTGGTTTTCTCCCATCGAATTGGGAACGTTTGACTGTAGAAAAACAAAGAAAAACGCAAAACAATTCCAATAATAGAATGAGATAAGCATAGGCGAACACAGCAGTAAGCCCATTCTCCATAATCAGTTGGACAGTATGGGCCCCAAGATAAGTTGTATCAAAATAATATTTTACAATTAAAAAAATTAAACATAAGTATATCAAGGACATCTGAAAAGCAAGTTTTAAATTATACTTGTAGTTGCTCTGAACGATTTTCTGTATATCTTTTTTACTCACTTCACCACTGCCTATAATGTCCATGTTGTCCCCCTTGATGTAATTGGTTTAAAAAAACTGCCAAGTTGTATACCTTAGCAGTTAGAAGTTCTTTATATTTATTTTAGAATATTTTACTTAGTATTTCAAGTTTCATCGTTGACTTAGACTTTAGCTCACTGTTTACAAAGAAACATAAAAACATTTAATGAAATTTAACATCTACCTAGTTAAATTCATAATCTTATATCTTCCGTTAACTCAAACAAAAATATATCATATGAAGAAAAATCAAATGAAACCAAGCAACAATTTACCTACAAGAGGTGCACCACCAGTAAAAATATATAAAATAATGATTATTATAGTTAATATTAAAATATAAGCCGGATTATCAGTCAAAAATTTTATTTTAGATAAAACTGCATCTACCACAGGATCAACCATATTCCTAATAAAGTTTACAAAATCATTATTTTTAATCGTAACTATCTCAACTACGGTTTGTGCATCGAGAACTTTTCCAAAAAAAGTATTATCATCAACTATAAATTTTAGTTTTAACACTGATGACACGGGATTTCCATTCGGTATTGGAATTGACTTATAAATTAGAGAATAACTAAACATCATCTTATTATTCTCTAGACCTATTCCGACTCTTTGATCAATATTAGTCTTTCCACCTAGTGCTTTTATAATATCTTCACTACCCAAACTCGACTCAAATGATATCTGATTATCCTTCAACATCTGTCTAACCTTACCAAAAATAGTCTCTAATTCTCCTTTAGTTTGCGAAATATTAACACTGTAATACTCTGACATATCACTTCCATTATCCATCGATAGGGATGCTTTCATGATAATATTCGGTGCCACTGTCACAACATAGTCCGTCTCAAATAAGTCTACATTAATCGGAATTCGCTTGGCAAAAAACTCCGCTGCCTTATTCAATTCGCCATTAATATAATTAACAATCTGCTGTTTTATTTGACTAAGAGTTGGTGCGGGCTTCACAGGAGTTACATTAGTAACATCAGGACTCTTTATTCTTGTACTGACAGCTGTTCGAATTGTTTCAAGGCGGTTAGTCTGTTGATAGAAATAATTCCCTGGACAGGTTGTACTGTTGTGATCACGATGACCTGTAATTCTATTTGGTGCAATATTATATTTTTTACATAAATACGCAGTCAGATTTACTAAAGATTTTTGTTGTGCAACTGTCGGTAAAGTACCACTAAAGTCTCCTAGCAAGCAAACACCAATAGATAATTCATTATAGAATACACCATCTTGGTAACGGCTTGTGTGTGCTCCGATATAGTTAATTCCACGACCTTCATAGATTGTACCAGTTGGACCAATACAGTAATGATACCCTACATCGCCTCCAATTGCACTATTCGATTGATGGTAATTTTGAATAGACCTCATATAGCCAATTTCACTTGAGCCGTATCCCGCAGAATGGTGAATAATTACCCGATTTAGTTTATTAATGTCTCGAGTCCCATCCATTCCTCTAAAGTCATAAGGTTTAGCTCCCCAGAATGAGCGCGGTTTAATATCGATAACACCACTTCCTTGATCTCCATTTAGATACAAGCCTGAGCCACTACCGCCAATCGAACTTTGGGCAGTATCACCCGTTGCATAGGTAGGGGAAGCCGTAAAGGTACTATCGTTATCTCCTGCCCAGATGGCTACTCGTCCATAGTTCTCGGTTTGGATAATGTAAATATCTTTTGCTGGATTTCCTAAGATAGCATAGGACAAACCACCAAATTGAGCTGGGGCCAACGTACCAATAGCACTCGCACTAGTATATGGACCAGACTGTGCATAGACTCTCCATGATGGGATTGGTTTTAAATTGACAAACTTAATCGTAGGACTTCCTTCTAGTTGTCCGCCAGCACTACTTCCTTCTTTGTATACAGGAGAACTTGAAAACGTACTATCACTATCTCCAGCCCAGATAGCTACTCGTCCATAACTTTCTGTTTGAATAATATAAATATCTTTTGTTGGATTACCTAAAATAGCATAGGATAAACCACCGAATTGAGCTGGGGCTAGGCTACCAACTGCATTAGCCGTTGTGTAAGGACCGTCTACTGCATAGACTCTCCATGATGGAATTGGTTTTAAATTCAAGTATTTACCGCTAGAAACGGTAGGTTTAACTGAACCTGTGTTATAGTTCCCTTCTTGATACATAGGAGTCAAGGTTAAGCTAGCATCTTCATCTCGATAGATGGCTACTTGTCCATAACTCTCTGTTTGAATAATATAAAAATCCTTTTGGATACCTGATGTTATAATCTTATAAGACAAACCTCCGTACTGCGATGGGTTTAATCGTCCTACAACTGTTGAATCTGTGTAAGGACCTTTTGGTTTATAAACTCTCCAGCTGGTGACATTAGGATGCAGATTAATAAAATACCAGTCTACCCCAACAGAAGTTTGAGGACCATTATTATCCTTATAAGCTGGCCGGCTTGTAAACGTACTATCACTATCTCCCGCCCAGATGGCTACTGCTCCATAAGACTCTGTTTGAATAATATAAATATGGTTTCCTTTTTCTTCTAGAATTTTATAAGATAAACCGCCGAATTGGCTCGGTGCTAAAGTTCCGATAGCAGCGTTAGTTGTATAAGGCCCTCCTACAGCATAAATTCTCCAATACGAATTAACTTGTCCATTATTCAACCTCCATTACAAAAATATCGAACACTTGTTCTATTTTAGGTTAAAAAAACTGCCAAGCCCTTACGACTCAGCAGCAAGTGATCTCTTTATATTTTAGAACATACGTTCCTGTATTTCAAGACTTGTTTTTTTATTTCTTAGCTGGTATCGCCAAATGGTTATCCGATGGCAGGCACACGATAAAGCTAGTCAATCCGTCTTGTGACTCGGCATAGATAATGCCTCCGTGCATGCGGACGATGTTTTCTGAGATGGCTAATCCTAGTCCTGTTCCTCCTGTTTCTTTGGAGCGGGATTCTTCTAGGCGGTAGAAGCGGTGGAAGAGTCGTCTGAGGACTTCTGGTGGGATAGTGTCGCCGTAGTTGCTGACGTTTATCTTGATGATGCCCTCTTCTTCTTGGGCTTCGATACTAATATTACGACCTTTTTGTCCGTATTTGATGGCATTAGATAGGAGGTTATTGATCACCCGCACCATCTTTTCGGCATCTATTTCTAGGATAATGTTGGGGTCGATGGGCTGAACTTCGATAGTCATTTCTTTCTTTTGGGCTTCTAACTCGAAGTTGGCAGCGATTTGCTCTAGGAAGTTTCCGATTGGGATCTCACTTAGACGCAGAGGGACTCCGTTAGGGCGCATGGTGGTGTACTCGAAGAGGTTATCGACTAGGGTTTTCATCTGCTGTGCCTTGTTGAAGGCGATGGTTGCGTAGCGTTTGGCGTCATCATCGACTTGGTAAGGGCCGTTGGTGACTAGTCCGAGGTAGCCAATAATGGAGGTGAGCGGTGTCCGAATGTCGTGGGAGACATTGGTGATGAGCTCGTCCTTGGATTTTTCGATGCGCCGTTCTTCTTCCATGGCTGCCACGGTGGAGTCTACCAAGCGGTTAATACTGGTGACTACTTTTCCCATATCGCCTCCTAGGTGGAAAGGGATACGCATGGGGTAGTTCCCATTTGCAATCTTATGCAGTTCGTCTAGGACGTGATAGAGTTGCATCTGGCGGTAGCGTCTGATTAGGCGCCAATAGGTGAAGGCGATGGCAAAGGCGGCAGCTAGCCAGGTGTAGATAGTTTTGTAGAACTCGACGGACTCGGGTTGGATGTTCCAAGTTTCTCTGAGGCTGTCGCTGGAGGTTTGTAGGAGGAAGGGTGAATCCAGCATGGTATCTAGGATGAACCAGACCCCCAAGTAGAGAATAAAGACGATGGTTAGGGTGATAAAGCCCTCTAAGACCAGTTCGCCGTATTCTCTGGGACTGAGTTTTAGCATTTCTGTCGTGTCAGTTTCCTTTTTTCTTGCTTGCGTCTTAGGCATCAATCTTATAGCCAACTCCCCATACGGTTTCGATAACCTTGTCGCCACCAGTAGCCTCACCAATCTTATCACGCAAATGGCTAACGTGAACCATAACGGTCTTGGTGGACACAATGCTTTCCTGCTGCCAAACGGTCTCAAAAATCTCATCGGCACTATAAACACGGTTTGGGTGACTAGCCAAGAGGTGCAGGATACCAAATTCTAGAACGGTTAATTGGATTTCTTTTCCGGTAACCGTTAAAACTTGGTGGGAATCTTTCTTGATGATAAGTGGGCCAACTTCAATTTCCTCGGCTGTCGTTTCTTCTTGTTTAATGGTCGAACGGCGGATTAAGGATTTGACGCGGGCTACGATTTCCAAGGGGTTGAAGGGTTTGGTGACATAGTCGTCCGCACCGGTTGTTAGTCCTTGGATTTTATCCATGTCGGTGGATTTAGCACTCAACATAAGGATAGGCAACTGTTGGTTTTCTTTGCGGATTTCGTGGACGACGGAGATTCCATCTAAGCGAGGCATCATAATGTCCAGAATAATCAATCCGATATCTTCATATTGGCGCACCTTTTCAAGGGCTTGCTTGCCATCATAGGCTTTGACAATCTCATAGCCTTCATTCTTCAGGTAAATGGTTAACAGTTCTACAATTTCGCGGTCGTCATCGACAACTAATACTTTCATATAGCTCCCTACTTTCTCTTTTTCATTTCTCCATTATCATAGCAGAAGTAGGCAAACAGTCCACTTCTTTGCTTAATTCTTGAAAATTACTTAACTTTTAGGTGTTTCTAAGGCACAAAAGAGTTTTGCGAAAACCTTATCAGAAATGAGAACGGTGGCACCGCCGTGAGCCTTGGTCTCACGGCTTAGCTGTCTACGTGGCTGTAATCGGCTGAAGCCGAAACATCCACTGTGCATCAGCTATGCTTTGCACCGTTATTTCTGCCCACCTTGCCCAAAAACTCTTTTGTCAAGTTACTTTGACAACTTATTTCCTATAAGATAGTCATTTCTCTGTCACTAGATTAGAATTTCACTAGAAATGGGTCTTGTCCCTTGATTTTTGGTGATTTCGTGGTATGCTAGTGGATAAAAATATAAATCTAAGGAGGTTGTCACATGTCCCATTGGAATACCAAATTCCAAAAAGAAGGCTTCACATTTGACGATGTATTACTAATTCCAGCAGAAAGTCACGTCCTACCAAATGATGTTGATTTACACGTTCAATTGGCTGAAAATATCCGGTTAAATATCCCGATTATGTCCGCTAGTATGGATACCGTTACGGATTCGACTATGGCGATTGCGCTGGCTCGTCAGGGTGGTTTGGGCGTTATTCATAAGAATATGAGCATTCAAGAACAGGCTGAAGAAGTCCATAAGGTGAAACGTTCTGAGAGCGGCGTTATTATCAATCCATTTTTCCTAACCCCTGAGCACTTGGTTCAAGACGCCGAAGACTTGATGTCGCGCTACCGTATCAGTGGCGTTCCTATCGTTGAAACCATGGAAAACCGCCTCCTAGTTGGCATCCTGACCAATAGAGACTTGCGTTTTATTTCGGATTACAATATCCCAATCTCAAGCGTTATGACCAAAGAAAACTTGGTGACAGCACCGGTTGGCACGTCCTTGAAAGAGGCGGAAGCTGCTTTGCAACAACACAAGATTGAAAAATTACCGCTAGTTGACGCAGAAGGTCGTTTGGCTGGCTTGATTACCATTAAGGATATTGAAAAAGTGATCGAGTTCCCTAATTCTGCCAAAGATGAGCATGGTCGCCTGCTAGTTGCAGCGGCTGTCGGCATTACTTCCGATACATTTGAACGGGCCAGCGCTCTTTTAGAAGCTGGAGTTGATGCTATCGTTATCGATACTGCTCATGGACATAGTGCCGGCGTTATTCGTAAGATCAAGGAAATCCGCCAACAGTTCCCTCAAGCAACCCTAATCGCTGGAAATGTGGCGACTGGTGAAGCAACTCGTGCCTTATTTGAAGTTGGCGTTGACGTGGTCAAAGTTGGTATCGGACCAGGTTCTATCTGTACCACTCGTGTCGTAGCTGGTGTCGGTGTTCCTCAGATTACCGCCATTTATGATGCGGCAAGTGTGGCTCGTGAGTTTGGCAAGGCCATCATTGCGGACGGCGGAATCAAGTATTCTGGCGATATCGTTAAGGCATTAGCAGCTGGTGGACATGTGGTGATGCTAGGAAGTATGCTGGCTGGAACCGATGAATCTCCGGGCGAGTTCGAGATTTTCCAAGGACGCCGCTTCAAAACCTACCGTGGCATGGGCAGCCTAGCCGCTATGGAAAAAGGCTCAAGCGACCGTTATTTCCAATCCAAAAACGAAGCCAACAAGATGGTCCCTGAAGGAATCGAAGGCCGCGTTGCCTACAAAGGAAGCGCCCAAGACATCATCTTCCAAATGATTGGTGGCCTGCGTTCCGGTATGGGCTATGTCGGCGCCGCTAACCTAGAAGACCTCCGTGAAAACGCACAGTTCATCCGCATGACCGGTGCCGGATTAAGAGAATCCCACCCACATGACGTGCAAATTACTAAGGAAGCGCCGAACTATTCGATTTCTTAAGCTATATGAATCGAGTTTGAGAAAAAGTCCTTATCAATAGCATTTTTTCTAAATCACAAAAGAATTCCCGAAACACTTTATCAGAAAGCAAAATAGTGGCCCCGCTATTTCTGATAGATGTTTCGGGAATTTTTTATTTTGTCATACTAAGGACTTTTTGCTCTGACTTGGCTCCTTTTGGTAAATATAAGCTCTTTGTAAGGTGATTATGAGAAAAGGAGCCGTTTTTGACTTGCTAACGAGGAATAAAGTACTTTTATTCCTCGTTAGGTACTTGATTTTGAGTAATTTTCTCATTATTCACTAGTAAAAGAACCTTTTTTAGAGGGATACGGTCTGTTTTGAGTGTGTTTATGAGAAAAGGAAACATTTTTGGCTCTCTAACGAGGAATAAAAGTGATTTATTCCTCGTTAGAGGATTGATTTTGGGTAGTTTTCTCATAATTCGTTAGTAAATGGGCTCTTTTTAGTGGTATATGGTCTGTTTTGAGTGTGTTTATGAGAAAAAGAAACGTTTTTGGCACTCTAACGAGGAATAAAAGTGATTTATTCCTCGTTAGATGCATGATTTTGAGTAGTTTTCTCATAATTCGTTAGTAAATGGGCTCTTTTTAGTGCTTTATTGCCTATTTTGAAGTCGATTATGAGAAAAGGAAGCATTTTTAGCTCTCTAACGAGGAATAAAAGTCGTTTATTCCTCGTTAGAGCTCTGTTTTCAAGTGTCTTTCTCATAATTACTCATTGTTTGAGCTCTTTCTTATGGCTTTTTTGCTATTTTTTGATGGATTTTGAGAAAAGGAACTAGTTTTGGCTCTTAACTGGGAATGGAACGCCTCTAATCCTAAGCATTAACGTGTTGGCAGCTCTTTTTCTCATAATCCCTCCTTCATAAAGTCTTTTAAGGGCTTAGACCGTTTAAAAGGAAACGAATTATGAGAAAACTTTACCTTGTTGAGAAGTTTCCGAGGGATTGGGCAAAAAGTCCAAAAGGTAACCAAATAAAAGAGTTCCCCAGAAATCTATCCGAAATAACGGTGTTACAGCATAGCTGACGCACAGTGGATGTTTCGGCTTCAGCCGATTTACAGCCACGTAGACAGCTAAGCCAGTGAGACATAGGCTCATGGCGGTGCCACCGTTTCCATTTCTGATAGATTTCTGGGGAACTCTTTTATGATTTAGAAATTTTTTATTTTATTACAGACTTTTTGCTCAGCCCTTTTCCTACGTTTTATCTAGAAGCCGCCGCCACCTGAACCGCCGCCTGAACCGCCTGATGAGCCACCACTGAAGCCACCGCCATGACCACCGCTATTAGCGGGGTGAGCTATGGCGTCTGCTCTGGAGTAGGCTTTGCTAAAGTTAGAATTCAAAAGCGTGTAGTAAGAGGCCATTTGCCAGCCGTTGGTTTGAGAGTAGAAGGCACTGTCTTTTAGGAGGTCTGGGATGAGTTTTCCTAGCGCCTTAATGACCTTGTCAGCCAAGCCCATGGAGATGGCGTAGACCAAAATGTGGTCCCAGATAATAATCGATGGCACTTCTGCCAGGTCGATGTTGGAGATGTCCTTGAGCATCTGTTTAAAGGCTTGCCATTTGCGGAAGTCGTATTCTGCTGCAATGGTACGATTGTTTACACCAACAGAACTTAGTGTCATGGTCGCGATAAATCCGACTATTGCGAGACCCAAAACGATAAAGCTTTGTAGACTGAATCGGGTAAGGAAGAGAAGTCCTATCGATAACCCCAAGATGACAAAGCTAATGATAATCGCTATAAAGACTAATGGATCACTCTTAACAGGCTTTCCGACTCTGTTTTGATAGTCTACGCTTTGCATGATTACTCTTGATTTCCATCTTTCGATTTCATTGACATAGGTTTTGGCATGCGTTTTAGCATAGCCTTGCAAATCTTTCAGCACTAACTGGTGTCCGTCACCAACTGTTCCCATCAAGAAATTCATAAGGAACAATTCATGCTCTAACAAAGGGACCTTGTCATTTTTCACGGTTATGGTGTAGGGTTCACCGTCTGATATGGATAAAGCTCCTTTACGAACGAGGTCCATGATGGTGGCGCTGATATCATCTGTATCCGGGTAGCTCCCGTAGATGGCATAGGTCATGACAGCAGGCGATAGGTCCTCAGGGATTTCGAATAAATGGTCTGGGACATAGGGCACACTGGAAAGGCGCTCTTTACTGGCCTTGAGTCCTTTGACATAGGCTAGCACCATAGAAAATCCTAGTGGAATCAGGCCTATAAAGCCCAACATATTATAGATGTTAATGCGTTTGGCAACTGCTGCAGCATCTTCTTCTTTTTTAATAATCAAGTCCTCTTCTGCAGCAATAATCTCTTCTTTGGCATTTCGATTTACGACATTGGTGTTGGCTGGGGTTAAGCTAGTCGGAAAAATGACGTGGGCTTCAACAAAGTCGCCCGCATAATTAGTGGGAACGGTCAAAGTGACTGAGGAATAGTCCTGCCCAATCTCGACCAGACCCGTTTCATTTCCATGTCCCCAAGCCCGCAAGCTGTCATAATCCGCCTTACCCGGCAGGTGCAAAGTGAAACGAACATTGGATTGGTTAATCTCCCAAGCAGTTCCGACAACCTTACGATTAAACTCCGCCGTATCTAAGTAGTTGATGATAAAAGACGGCAAGGTATAGCTAAACTTGACCGTGATACTAGATTCTTCAAATGGATGGTAAATCTTGTAGCTGAGCTGGTCATTATTTTGGGTCAGCTCATAGGTGTTCTTGTCACCACTGGTGGACTCCGTTAATGCTTCTTCTTGCCCATTGACAAAGAGGGATACCGCCACATTGGTTGGTTGATTCACTTGAGAAATATCCAGATTGTAGTAGACACCATTATAGTCGCTGTTCGCTTCAAAGGTAACCTGCTCAACAAAGTCAACGTCACCATTTTCCTTGACGGTTGCGTCTACGGTGTAGTCACCGATATTAAGATCAGCGTAAACCGAGCTGGCGGTGACCACGTTCAAGGTGATGAATCCCAATAGAAATCCTAACATCATTATCCATCTATTTTTTTTCATAGCTCAAACTCCCTTTCACAACTGTGTCTAGAATAGAGTTCCTGTAATGTTCAATGTTCTTCTTAGGTACCATCTGAGTCCAAATGAGGCTGCACCGATAACGAGGTAGACTGGTGACGCTAGGCTGATATTGATGTTAGCTGGGACGGCTGTTTGTGAGCCAATTACGACAATAAGCCAGACAAGCATAGCCGCAATGCTGACTCCGAAATAGCGCCAATACCCTCTTTGGCCTTTTGGTTTGGAGTAGTCAGGCATGTATTTGGATAATAGAAGTAGAATCCCACCACCAATAATAAAGTTGATGATTAGGGTCACGATGCCCATTCCTTGAGCTTGTGCTGGGTTTAAGTAACCTGACACCCCTGACATCAAGGCGAAAATGGCTCCCAACAAGAGAGATCCGTCTAGCCAGATTAAGGCGTCTGAAGAGCGACCATTGTTGGCTTTTGCTTTGCCATTCATGATGTCGTCAGCCTTTTGAGAAACAGTGCCAAATAATTGGCGTGCCGTTACTCCTGATTTTTGCTGGCTGACAATCTCTGGCAACATGCTAGCATAGGCTTTTTCTCTTTCAAGCTCCCCATAGTTAGAGGCCCGCAAGACCCGGTCCAACTGCATGATGTATTGTTCGTTTTTATTGGTTAGTTGCGCTTTTAATGCGTCATTTTCTTTCTTTAAATCCTCTAGTGATAGCTGATTTTGATTTGCCACGGTTATTCCTCCTAATGAGTTTTACAAACTTGCTTGACGTCTATACGTTGAATCTGAAGAGCATAACATCGCCGTCTTGGACGATATATTCCTTGCCTTCTTGGCGAACTTTTCCGTTTTCCTTAGCGGCTAACATACTGCCGTAGTTCAAAAGGTCATCATAGGCAACCGTTTCGGCACGGATGAAGCCTCGTTCAAAGTCAGAATGGATAATCCCAGCTGCTTGTGGAGCTTTCATACCTTGACGGAAGGTCCAAGCCCGAACTTCTTGCTCACCAGCTGTAAAGTAGGTCGCCAAGCCTAGTAGGTAATAAGCTTTTTGAATCAGGATATCCAATCCAGATTGGGCAATCCCCATTTCCTCTAGGAAGGCTTGCTTCTCGTCCTCTTCTAGTTCCGCCACTTCCTCTTCCACACGCGCACAAATGGTCACCACTTCCGCATTTTCACTGGCAGCAAATTCTTCCACCGCCTTGACATGGTCGTTGGTGCCGCCGTTCATAACATCATCCTCGGAAATGTTGGCGATGTAGAGAACAGGCTTAGTGGTTAGGAGGAATAAACTTTTGACGATAGGCAGCTCGTCTTCGCTGAATTCGATGGAACGAGCAGATTTGCCCTCTTCTAAAACGGGTTTAATCTTTTCCATCACTTCCAATTCCGCAAGAGCATCCTTGTCCTTGGTGCGGGCAATCTTTGCTACTCTGGCGATACGTTTGTCGATAGATTCCAAGTCAGCCAGAACTAGCTCTAGGTTGATGGTTTCAATATCGGCGATTGGGTCCACATTGCCGCTAACGTGGGTAATGTTTTCATCTTCAAAACAACGAACCACATGACAAATGGCATCCACTTCACGGATATGGCTGAGGAACTTATTCCCCAGTCCTTCACCACGGCTTGCCCCTTTGACGATACCAGCTATGTCGGTAAATTCAAAGGTAGTCGGAACTGTTTTTTTCGGTTTAACCAATTCGGTTAGTTTTTGGAGACGTTGGTCGGGAACTTCCACGACTCCCACGTTTGGGTCGATGGTTGCGAAAGGATAGTTTGCTGCTTCCACTCCCGCTTTGGTAATTGCGTTAAATAAGGTCGACTTTCCTACGTTTGGTAAGCCTACAATTCCTGCTGTTAATGCCATGTTTTCTTCACACTCTTTCTTGGTTTCTGGTTAGCTTTTGGTTACTTTTATTTATGTACTGCTAGTTATGTGCTGCTTACTGGTCAGCTTCATGTTTATGGGTGATTTTTTTCATCTTGCGTTCAAATTCTCGTCGTGGCATGAGAACCATTTGGCCACAGTTTTGGCATTTGATACGGATATCCATGCCCATTCGGATGATCTGCCATGAGTTTGTTTGGCACGCATGTGGTTTTTTCATCTCCACGATGTCGTTTAGGTCATAGTTTTGCACTGCCATGTTTTGTCCTCCTTGTGGGTGGTGAAATGGTGTTGCTTACTTATTAGGGAGAGCCCCACCCCAGCTGCCCCACGGTAGAATGGTGGCACCACCGTAAGCCTTGGTCTTCCGGCTTAGCTGTCTACGTGGCTGTAAATCGGCTATGCTTTGCACCGTTCTACCGTGGGGCAGCTGGGGTAGGGCTCTCTGGTGCTTGGTATAGGTTAGAGATTGGGTTCTAACTTTTGTTGTGCTGGGATTGGGTTTTCATACTTTTATAATTAGGTTCAGGAATTTAGATGAATTTTATACAGCCTCTTTGGGGCTTTCGTAAAATTCCCTAAAATTCTGTCACCTCTAGACGCCTTCTCTCACACCTTGTTTAATTTGGTTCGAGTTGGCAGAGGTTCGGAATTTAGATGAATTTTCTACAGCCTCTTTGAGGCTTTCGTAAAATTCCCTAAAATTCTGTCACCTCTAGACGCCTTCTCTCACACCTTGTTTCTTAGATTTCTATTTCCAGCTCGTCTAATATTCTTGTTAGATCTTTTTGGGAGAGGTATTCGATTTCGATTTTGCCTCGTTCGCCTTTTTCTACGATTTGTACGGAGGTGCCGAATTTGTCCATGAGACGTTCTTCGGATTCTGTGATGTAGAGTGGTTTGGCGGGTTTTGTTTTTTTGGTTTTTTCTTTTTTAACGAGGGGTTGGTTGAGGACTTGTACTCGTTCTTCCAAGGCTCTGACTGTCATGCCTTCTTGTACAACTAGTTTGGCTAGTTCGACCATTTGGCGTTCGTCTTTTAAGCCTAGTAAAGTTCGGGCGTGTCCGGAAGACAAGGCCTTTGACTGCACCATTTCCTGGAGGGCTAGGGGCAGGTTCAATAGGCGTAGGTAGTTGGCCACATATGGGCGGCTCTTGCCTACTCGTTCGGCGACTTGTTCTTGGTTTAATTGCAAATGGTCCATCAGCGTTTGATAGGCCATGGCTTCGTCGATAGGGCTGAGGTCTTCTCGTTGCAGGTTCTCGATGACCGCAATCTGAATCATGGTTTCTTCAGCGTAATCTCGGATAATGGCTGGGATGGTTTCCTTACCTGCCAACTTGGAAGCACGCAAACGGCGTTCCCCAGCGATTAATTCATAGCCTTTAATCTTGGATTCCCGCACGATAATGGGCTGGAAAACGCCACTAATGCGGATGGAATCTGCCAATTCTGATAAGCTTTCATCGTTGAAGGTTTTTCTTGGTTGGTAGGGATTGGGTCTGATGTCGTCAATCTTTAATTCTTTGACTTGCTCGTTGGTGACGTCGATTTCTTTGGCTTTGTCGAAGTCTTCAAAGTCCGTGTTAATAAAGAGCGCATCGATGCCACGCCCAAGTCCTTTTGAATGTTTAGCCAATTGCTAGCACCTCTTTTGCCAACTCAATGTAGACTTCCGCCCCTCTTGAGCGTGGATCGTAGTCAACGATAGCCTGCCCATAACTTGGCGCCTCTGATAGTCGTACATTTCGCGGAATAATAGTTTTGTATACTTTTTCGTGGAAATATTTGATAACATCGTCTTTTACTTCTGAACCTAGATTGGTCCGAGCATCGTACATGGTCAAGAGCACGCCCTCGATTTTTAGGCGGGGGTTAAAGTGTTTGCGCACCATGGTGATAGTGTTCATCAACTGAGACAAGCCTTCCAAAGCATAGTACTCGCATTGAACCGGGATCAAAACCGTGTCACTAGCGGTAAATGCGTTCATGGTCAGGTGTCCCAAAGATGGCGGACAATCAATGAAAATGTAATCATAGTCATCCCGCACCAATTCAATGGCTTCTTTGAGTCGTTGCTCACGACGAGGTTGGTTGGTTAATTCAATTTCAGCACCTGCCAATTGGATGGTCGAAGGGACCATCATTAGGTTTTCCCTACTGGTTGGTACAATGACATCTGCTACGGGGGTTCCATTTACCAATACGTCATAAATATCTTTGGTTAGCTCGGCTTTTTGCACGCCCAAGCCACTGGTCGCATTTCCTTGTGGGTCGCTGTCCACGATTAGGACTTTTGACCCCAAGAATGCTAAACAAGCACCCAGACTGACTGTTGTTGTTGTTTTTCCTACGCCACCTTTTTGATTGGCGACTGATATGATTCGGCCCATGATTTTCCTCCAATTAATGTCTTGTCTGCGCACTTTTTCTAATGAAAAATAGGGAATAGACTTTTGCGCCTATTCCCTTACGCATGTCTACAAAATGTGTCCATTTCTCGCTCGTATTTATTGACTCTGTTCTAAGGCTCGACGGTTTATGGTTCGAGCTTATACATGTCCTATTGTAACAAAAAAAAGCTCACTTGAGTAGTGATTATCACTTAAGTGAGCAGGGAAGTGGTTGTGGGCGCTGTCGGAAGGTTGCGATGGCTAAGTTAGTCAGATAATAGCACAGGTTTTGGGGTGGGAAATGGCTATTTGAATGTGCCTAAGTTCTCTTTGAGAGAAGATTATGAGAAAAGTAGTGCGAATTGGGTGGTTTACTGGGAGTAGAACTGCTCTACTCCCAGTAAATAGGCCAGATTAGATAGATTTTCTCATAATTCTACTGATTATCTGACTTTATTAGTAAATTAGATAAGTGTTTTTGCGAATTATGAGAAAAGAAGTACTGATTCAGTGATTTACTGGGAGTAGAACTGCTCTACTCCCAGTAAATATGCTAGATTTGATAGGGTTTCTCATAATTCTACTGATTATCCTGATATATTGGCAATTTGGATAAGTATTCTTACGAATTATGAGAAATGAACTACTTATTCAGTGATTTACTGGGAGTAGAACTGCTCTACTCCCAGTAAATATGCTAGATTTGATAGGGTTTCTCATAATTCGTTTCCTTTTGGACGGGTTGGGCTTTTAAAAAATTCTATAAAGGAAGGATTATGAGAAAACGAGCTGAGTTCTAGTGTCTAACGAGGAATAAAGTGCATTTATTCCTCGTTAGATAGCCAAAACTGGTGCCTTTTCTCATAATCGACTAAAAAACAGGTCGGTTTTGCTTATAAAACAGCCTTTTGGAGCCCAATTATTAGAAAAGCAGGTCTAAACCAACTCTTAACGAGGAATAAAGTGTGTTTATTCCTCGTTAGATAGCCAAAACTGGTGCCTTTTCTCATAATTGACTCGAAAACCAGGTAGACACAAATTCCACTCAAAAATAAGCCTCCAACAGAGAATAAACACACGTTATTCCCTGTTAGAGGCACCATTTTTCACAGTTAGCTTACTGATTAGTTTGCTGACACGTATCTGTCTACGCCTTTGCGCCATACGTAAAGAGCCAAAATGGTTCCTAGGACATCAATTACTAGTAAAAACAGCAGGTTGCCTAGGTAGGCTTGGCCTTTCATGACCAGCACGGGTAGGTTGACCCCTATCATTAGTGGCACGACCCAGGTGAAAATGAAGCGGATTGGGCTTGGGTAGATGACTAGCGGTCGTGAGGCGAAGTCCATGACGTATTCGGGCAAGCCTAGGATGCTGCGGGCTTTTTCTTTCCAGAAGGAGACCGATACGGCCAGCTGATTTAGCAGGAATAGCAGGTAGGTGGCTAGCAAAATGACGACGGCGAAGCTGAGGAGCTGCCACACGGTGAACTCATAAAACTGGAGGAAATAAATCTGTGCCACGAGGGCAACGATTAGGTTCATGAGACTAGGGAAGTCCAGTCGGTAGAGTGCATAAAATAGGAAGGAGTTGACCGGCTTCAAGAGAATATGGTCAAGCTCACCTTCAATAATGGTTTCCGTCAGGTTCTCATGAGAGGCCACGAAAAGCGTTTGGTATAGGAAAGAAATAAAGGAGGCGGTGGACACCAAGAGCAAGTAGTCGTTCCTAGTCCAGCCCATAATGTTGTCCGTGTGCTCGAAAAAGATGATACCGGTGATAACTTCCAATGAAAAGAAGAGGATACCAAACACAAAGGTCAGCAAAGCCGTGTAGCGATCAATCAAAAACTCTTGCAAGCTCTGGCTGTATAATCTTCGCAATAACTTAAAACTCATCAAGCACCCATCCCTTCATATTTTCTAAGCCCTCTGGCAAATGACAGTTTGTAGAGCCCGTAAAACAAGACGCTCCACAAGACAGCATAGAAGAGGTTTTGCGCCACTTCCCCAGTGCTAAGCTCCCCTTGCAGTGCCAAGACGAATTGGTAACCAACTAAGGCAAATGGGTTCTTGCTGATGGCATGGTAAATTTCTTGGGGCAAGAGATTTAGCGGGAAGAATAGTCCGCCTAGTAGGGAGTAGGCTACGGTGATGACGGGGCGTAGCGGCCACATCTGAATCAGCCAAAAGCCTAGGTTGCTGACTAGGGAGATCATGAGGAAGAACATGGCTAGGTTGCAGAAAAATAGCAATAACAATAGAGCCGCATAGGACGCGTTGTAGCCGATAAAAAGAGTTGCCGGAATAATTAAGCAGTAAAACAAGATGGACATGAAGCGTTCGCCCATGTAGCTGGCCAAGGACTCCCCTAAAAAGGAATAGGGTCTCAAAAGATGCATGGTCAGCTTGCCTGAACGAACCAGCGACCCCAGCCGCACCACAATCCCGGGCGAAAAGATGGACATGCCGATATTGACTAGCACAATATAAATCAGCATCTGTGACCGGGTGTAGCTGCCGATCTCCGTGTTGTTAGAGCTGAGGTAGATGGCGTTCCAAGCAAAAAGTGAAAGACTGACACTGAGTAGGCTGTTGAAAAGACGAGTTAGGATATCGAACTTGTAAGATAATTGCACAAAGAATTGCGTGAACATAATGACTAGGTATTTTCTCATAGCTCAGCCCTACTATTGGAAAAAAGTTGGTAGATAATGTCCTCGAAAGATTCCGTTTGGACGTTGATGGAGAGGATATCCTTTGGCTCAAGCTTGGTTTGGAGGCTTAGGTAGTCCTCCTCCTTGATAACGATGCTCTTACCATCTGGGTCCATCTGGCCAAATGGTGCTAAATCTAGGGGAACTTGGTCACGAAAGACCAGCTCAACCAGTTTGGTTTGGTTGTATTTTTCCTTGAGCTCTTCAATGGTGACATCATCCGACACCTGTCCATTTGAAAGGATGATGACCCGCTTGCAGACATCTTCAATGTCCCGCATGTAGTGTGAGGTTAGGACGATGGTTACCTTGTTGGTCGCATTGATTTCTTTGAGGAAAGAGCGAATGGCTTTTTGGCTGGTGATGTCTAAACCGATTGTCGGCTCGTCTAAAAATAGGACTTTTGGTGAATGAATTAAGGCACAGATAATCTCAAACTTAACCCGTTCCCCTAGCGACAGTTTTCTGACAGGGGTATTCAGCTTGCTTTTGACCTGTAGGAGTTCACACATGAGCATTAGTCTATAGTCAAACTCTTCTTGTTGGATGCCATAGATTTCTTTGAGCATCTTCAAGGTTTCATGGGCTGGCAAATCCCATATTAGCTGACTTTTCTGGCCCAGCACTACCCCGATATCCTTAAGAAATGCCTTGTCCTTCTTATAGGGATAATGTCCGTTGCAGGAAATGTCACCTGAAGTTGGCAACAAAATACCTGTCATCATCTTAATGAGAGTCGTTTTTCCAGCACCATTTGGCCCCAGCAGTCCGACAATCTCCCCTTCTGCAATGTCGAAGTTGATATTTTTCAGGGCATCTACGGAGATGACTTTTCGTGAGTAGAAATCACTCAGTGCACCCAAAAAGCCTGCCTTTCGTTCAAAGCTTGAATAGGCGAAGTTGATCTTCTTTAAATGAATCATATAGCACCTCTTTTCTGGTTTGGTTGGTTGATTGTGGAATCACCTCTTTTATAATGACATAAGATGCTGGAAAAGGGAATATTTTATCATATATGAAAAAATATTCGATTCTTATTATCTTTCAATTATACATAACTTTAAACATAACATGACTGTCTAATGTACGGAGCAGTATATCCTGAACCATAGCTTTTTATATCTTGAACGCTCATTTTTGTAAAAAGGTATCCTGAACCATACGTTTTTCACTCCTGAACGTGTAAAAAATGCAAAATTCTCAAAAAAGTATCCTGAAACACCCTATTTTCTGTCCTGAACGTATATAAACACAAATCGACCTCCAAACTTTCTAGCAGTCAGCTATCCGTTTAGGGGTCGATTTTATTTTCTCATAAGGGTTTCTTCAAAGGTATTCCGGGTTTTCTTGGGTATTTTTTAGGGGTTTCTTTGGTTTTGCGGATGTGCAAGATGTGTCTTTGTCCGCCGTCTCCTGGTAGGTCAAAGTCTTGGTCAGTTTCGATTTTTCCACCTAGTGTGGCGATAGCGGCTTTAGCTTCTTCTAGCTCAGTTGGTGTGTGGGCAGCTTTTAGGGCGATGAATTGTCCGCCTTTTTTAACCAATGGCAGGCAGAATTCGCTTAAGACGCTCAATTTGGCAACGGCACGGGCGGTTACTAGGTCGAATTGCCCTCTGAATTGTGGATTTTGCCCAAAGGTTTCGGCACGGGCGTGGTAGGTTTCGACTTGGTCCAGTTCTAGCGCTTCAACTAGATGGTTCAAAAAGGTAATCCGTTTGTTGAGGGAGTCCACGATGGTTACTTGCAGGTTTGGGTAGATGATCTTGAGGGGAATGCTAGGAAAGCCTGCTCCAGAACCCACGTCACAGAGGGTAAGTTGGTTCAGTTCAAGCTCAGGGTTGGTCAATCCTAGGGTTGCTGAGTCGTAAAAATGCTTGAGGTAGACCTCGTTTTGCTCGGTGATGGCGGTTAGGTTCATCTTTTCATTCCACTCCACCAGCAACTTGTAGTAGGTGTCGAACTGCTTCATCTGTTTTTCGCTCAAGGTGATGCCGTGCTCTTCGAGTGCTTGTTTAAATTGTTCTGGGTTCATGTTTGCCTCCTTGTGGGCTTGTTCTATGAATTGTTCTTATAGTAAAAAAGCGCAAGATCTTCTATCCTGCGCGCTGAAATGCTATTTGTATAGTAATCCTATCATGTAAGGCGGGGTGTGTAAAGGGGAATTAGGGTGGTTGTTGGTTCGCTTCTATTTACTCCGAGACTCTAAGGTAGCGGTCGGAAATCAAAGAGGTACCCTGAAATTCTTTGTTTGACTTGGAAATTTTTTACCAACTCTAATCTGCACAATGTACGGATGGTAATCCTAATGTTTATCTGTTACGTTATAAAAATATAAGAGTCCTTATCTATAAGTATAAATTTTTTGTCTATTTTGGTTTTGGTTGTATCTAGGAAGAAGTTATAATGGATTGAAAAAGCTCTCTTGATTTCGATATCAAATAAATCTATACTCAAGATGCTGTATCCATAATTCATGAAATATAATAAAAAGATTTTCCTATTCAAAAAATAAAGAAAGAAGGGTAACTAATGGTTGATGCCACATTATCAGAAGAACAAATTTGGAAATTTATCCTGGCTTTGAAAAATAATATGATATCTTTTGAAGATTTAAAGAAGCAATTATCTAGAAAAGAATATAAAGATATAAAGGAAAGCTTTATACTTTCTAACGGTACTGATGGGCCTTGGAGGAAATAATGGATATTTTTAAATCTACATTGAAAAAAGTAGAAGAGTTAGATTCTCCTCAAATATACATAGATTATCTACTTGCTCTTTTAGAAAAAAAAGAACAATTAGGTTTTCTTTGGGGAGAATTCTATCTACTATTATCTCAAATCTTCTCAAGACAAAAAAATTTGCAAGAAGAATACACACTCGCATCAAATATAGAGCTATTTATGGCTGCTACTGATATTATTGATGATCTTATGGATAAAGATAATCACAGACTAAATGAACTAAGTGCACCAATTCATTTTGGTATAACCTTCGCATTTGACACTCTTTTCTCCTTGACTGATATGATAAAAGGAGAACATGTGAGAAATACCTTTCTCAAAAACGTAAAAGAGAGCCTATATTACCAATATTTTGATATGAACAATACTATTCGTTTTGAACAAAAAGAAGAGTCTTATTTTAATTCTAGCGTGAAAAAATCAATTTTTTTAGTGAATGCCATTGAACAATTAGCACTTAGAGAGGAAAAATTAGTAATCAAAGACTTTGCAAAACATTTTGCAACAGCTAGCCAATTACATAATGATATCAACGATATCATGAATGACACCTCCTATGACTTAATCAATCGAAAAGCTACCTTACCAATTATAAAAGGAATTGAAGCCTATAAAACACATAGAAACAGAGATACATACAAAAAGATTAATTCTTATTTTTTCGAAAATAACAATAGTTTATATGAAGATGTCAGGTTATTAATAATAAATTCTGGCGCTTTAGAGTACTCAAATTACTTAGCAAAACTAAATTACGAAAGAGCATATAACAACCTATACACTTCATATCCTAATTCAACTAAAGAAATAAAGAACTTATCTGACTATCTTAAATTAAGGAGGAACAAATGATACACCATAGGCATATAAGTAGCTTCTTTGTTTTTCTAAATCTAGTATGTTACCTTTTATTTGTAAACTTTTTTTACAATCAAACAATTGAACCTTCTAACGGAAGTATATCAACTCTTTTCTTTATCTTTGCACTACAAGCAGTAGCGACATATGGCAATATTATCGCCAATGGAAAAACTACAATGATATACTTTTCAACTTGTATCTCCACTATTTCATGGATTTTAATACTCTTATTAGTCGATATACCACTAGCTCATATCTTTTCGACAATATTAATGTCTATGTACCCATTATTTATTATTATTTTCTTTTTTAGTCTATTTGAGAAAAAATATTTATCAAAGTACCGTTTTTTTCTTTTAATACAATTCTTTATAGGTATCATGGATATTTTAATTTATTTTTTTCTACGTACCCCATCCTATTACACACTCTCTTTTCTTGCTTGTTACATTTGTTGTTTTGTTCTTTGCTTCCTTATTTACCATAAAAACTTTAAAGATTCACGATTCAGAAAAAATGCACGTGTATTACTTCTAAGCTTTGTCGGTGGATTTAGTCCTTTTCTACTCTTTCATATATTCCCCACCTATATTCTAGGATTAGAAGGTTTTAAACATTTTTACTGGACTCTCTATTTACTGCTAATTTTTCCAATTACAGCGTTAATTTTATTTGAAAAATTTGAAACAACACCGAAAAATCACCTTGTTTTCACAATTTTTTCTAATATTAGTCTAAAACTTGAAACATAAAAAAGCGTGTCTAACCCTTGATATACCTAACTTTTACGCCATAAAAATAGCATGAACCTCTCCAAATTGGTAAAATAGAGTTATCAAAAAACCATCTACCAAGGA
>NZ_JANHNZ010000013.1 GCF_024543085.1 Granulicatella seriolae | reverse complement strand
TTGGTAGATGGTTTTTTGATAACTCTATTTTACCAATTTGGAGAGGTTCATGCTATTTTTATGGCGTAAAAGTTAGGTATATCAAGGGTTAGACACGCTTTTTTATGTTTCAAGTTTTAGTTAGAAATATGAATCTTATCTGCCAATTCTAAAATACTTAGTCCTATCACTTCATCAGTATGCTCCAAAATGTACTGAATGATTTCATTATCCAGTTCACTCAACTTATTGGTGTGCTGATGAATTACATGTTGCAGTTTCATTTTACTCCCCCTTTCAATCTATTATACATTAAAAGGGGGAGTAAAATGAAACTGTGAGAAAATTACTAGCGTAGCTCTGGCCAGAACTCTTTGTTAGCTTCGATCAAGTCATCCAATAGTTCTTTGGCAACACGCGCATTTGGCACAATGCGAGAAAGTGTTAGGGCTTGCCATAGTTTTTGGTAAGAGCCTTCTGCCCAAGCTTCCACAACTAGTTTTTCCACGGCTACTTGTTGTTCCATTAAGCCTTTTTGGAAACGAGGGATTTCTCCTTGAGTCAATGGTTCTGGTCCTTTTGAACCAACGATACATGGCACTTCTACCATAGCAGTTGGGTCAAAGTTAACGATGGCCCCATTGTTAGGAACGATTAGGAGCATTCTTTCGTGGGTGTTGTAGGCAATGGCACGAGCTAGGTCAACAATGTAGCTAGCGTGTTCATCGATTTCCAAGGTAGAACCTGTTGATGCCCCTAGTTGAGCGATTCGGTTGCATTCACCAAAGACATGTTTTTCACGTCCTGCCATGACTTCGTTAGCACGAGTATATTCCGGATTGGAATGCGCCACTTCATCTTGTGGGTAGAAGTAGTATTTCAGGTAGGTGTTTGGTAGCGTGTCTGGGTCAACAGCATAAACCTCACGAGCTTTGGCAAAAGTATGTGCCCAGCTTTCGTCAACATGCTGTGCCCCTTCCAAATCAGTTTTCAGCGCATAGCCATACTGCGCCACGTGTTCTTTGATTTTTGGCATCAAATCATTGCCCTTGGTATCACGAATATCTGTCCACCAGCCAAAGTGGTTTAGTCCGTAGTAACGCACTACCATTTCTTTACGAGAAGATAGACCGATTGCTTTTGCCATTAATTCTTCAATTCCTACTGGCATATCACAGATGTTGATAATCTTAGAGTTAGGACGTAATTTGCGGGTTGCTTCTGCTACGATAGCGGCTGGGTTAGAGTAGTTCAGCATCCATGCATCTGGAGAATATTGTTCCATATAGTCTAGAATCTCTAGCACACCGCCGATAGAACGCATGCCGTAAGCAATCCCACCAGGCCCACAAGTTTCTTGGCCGACAACCCCATATTTCAATGGAATCTTTTCATCTTTTTCTCTCATAGCGTACAAACCAACACGGATATGTGCCATGACAAAGTCCACATCTGTAAAGGCTGTTTCTGGGTCAGTGGTTGAGACAAAAGTAATATCTGGCGCTTTTTCTTTAATGATAATCTCGCAAGCATCCGCAATTTGCTTTTGTCTTTCTGGATTATTATCGTAGAACTTGATTTGACGGATTGGGAAACGGTCTAGATTATCCAAGAGCATTAAGACAATCCCTGGTGTAAAGGTACTACCGCCACCTGCAACTACGATTGAAAATTTTTTCATTATACAAACATCTCCTTATAGTTAGTCATTGATTTCTAATAGTTTTTCAAATTGTTCTCTGACTTGCGGCACATCTAGTCCGACAATGACTTGGAAGGCATTGCCATTTCGTACGACACCGTGAGCGCCTCCAGCTTTAAAGGAAGCATCTCCATCAACAATACTTTCGTCTTTGACGGTAATTCGTAAACGTGTGGCACAATTATTCACTTTTTCAATATTATCTGTCCCACCAAAAGCCTCTAGGTAAATGGCTGCTTGTTCCATATATGGGTTGATTTCCACTGTTTCGCTGGTTTTCCCTTTTTTCTCTTTGTAGTCTTTTTTAGTGAACAGTTTGATGTCTTCACTTTCTAGTTCACGACCAGGTGTTGGCAAGTCTAGCTTCAAGATGAGGAAACGGAAAACGAAGAAGTAGATGGCGGTAAAGGCTAACCCAATCGCTAGTTGGACAAAAATTTCTGTCTTATGGTTGGCAAACATTGGAATCCAGTTTTTGGCTAGTAGATCCAAGAACCCACCACCCATGTCACCGACAACCCCAAAGGCATACATAGTTGCTGACATAGTCGCCGCTAATACCGCATGAATGGCAAACAACGGTGGCGAAATGAATAGGAAAGTGAACTCCAACGGCTCAGTAATCCCTGATAGGAAAGCCGTTAAAGTAACAGGAATTAAAATAGATAGGACTTTTTTACGATTTTCAGGACGAGCAGTGAAATAAAAGGCTGATGCAATTCCTAGAGAACCGAACATCTTAGAATTTCCGTGCAAAGCAAATCCACCTTCTGGAAATAGTTCTTTAAGAGGACGTGTACTTGCGGCAAAATCGTTCAGATTAGCCATCCAAGCCTTAGCAATCCCATCTGGCACGACTGCCGGACCGAATATGAACGGCGAATATACAAAGTGATGCAAGCCTGTTGGAATTAATATCCGTTCGAGGAAGGTATAAATCCAAACCCCCAAGACACCAGCACCTGCTAGGAAACCTTGCATGGAGTTGATACCCATTTGTAGTTTTGGCCATAGTAAGGCAGTAATAAAAGCAATCGGTAACATAACGAAGAAGCCAATCATAACAACCAGTGAAGAACCTTGGAAAATCCCTAAGAAATCAGGTAGTTTGGTCTCAAAGTAGCGGTTATGAAGGTAAACAACAATAGCTGAAATAATAATTGCTCCAATAATACCTGTATCTAATGTCTTAATCCCAGCAATCAGTTTTAACCCACTAGTTCCGCCAACTTCTTGCGCAAAATCGACACCGAAGAAGTGACCAAAATTCTTTAGCATGCCACTGACAAAGTATTGGAAGGTTAGATAAACCACAAAAGCTTCCATAACGGCTCGAGCATTGGCTTTCTTAGCCAATCCAATCGGTAGCCCTATAACAAAGAGTAGCTCCATTTGATTGAAGACCATCCAAGCACCGTCTTCAATCACCGACCAGATACCAAACCAGGTCGTTCCTTCATTAGCGATACTTCCTACTAACATAGGGTTCTTACAAATAATTGCCAGAGAAACCATCAAACCGGAGAAAGAAAACAATAAGACCGGTGTAAACATGGCTCCTCCAAAACGTTGAATTTTTCCATCATAAGCAATACACACTTCCTTTCTAAAATTAACTACAAACCTACTCTAATATCTTTTGCAATCGATTACAATGTTTTCAAGACGCTTAGGGAAGCGGTGTAGCATCGAGATAAAAGGTGTCTATGCTTGGGAAATTTCCCACAAAGTTTTTTGTAATTTAAGTAAAAAATGTCAGTATTCCTCTATCGATTAGATTATGTATTAGTAGCATGAATAATAAGATTCAGTTTTTTAGTTTCCTATTAGAACTATGAGTACGCTACTTGGTTTATTACTAAAATCATGCTATAATGAGCTTGCGAAACGATAAGAATCTGTGTTGCACAACAGCACAAAAGCCCAACCTATGTCCGTAGGTTGGGCTTTTTTTTACACTAGGCGCGACTCTAGCGTGTGCGGTTAGAAAGCAACTTGCTTTTAATCGTTGTCTTTGTCCTTCTCTTCTAACCAATGAGAAAATAGTTCGATGACTATACCAACTAAGATTGGCGCAACGATTAACGATAAGATTTGGTACAACACAACAGCACCCCCTTTTGGGGCAAGTTGCCATGAATAAGTATATCATAGTGAACACATGTAGTGGATGAAAAAACAGTCAAAAACAGCGTAATATCGTGATATTACGATTATATATATCCTTTAGACAGAAATAATAAAAACACCTTAAGAAAAAAGCCTACTAAAAAGCAGGCTTTTTTCTTAAGGTGCTTTCTTTTCAATTCGTTCAACAAATATCTCTGTTCCTCCACCTGCTATTGCTATTAAATATTCTTTTAAACAGTTTTTAAAATTTTTTTCTAAACTAACGTTAACATCGTAAAACTTCCTAGGCATATTTCTATCTTAAAACACAAAAAATCGGTAGAGAAAATTCTCTACCGATTTCTGTTAGTCATTTTATTCAATGATACTCATCAACACTATTTGATCAACACCCTGCTTACTCAGTTACCACTTGCACAGTCAGAATAGCGGAAACTTGGTGATGCAATTTGACAGGAATACGGGTGAAGCCTACAGCACGAATTGGTGCACTTAATTCAAATTTACGACGATCCAATTTTACGTTGAAGACTTTTTCAAACTCTTCCGCTACTTGTTTAGCTGGGATTGAACCGAATAAACGTCCGTCTTCCCCTGCTTTGGCTTTAATTGTCACTACAGTTTCTTCTTTTTCTAAAAACTCTTTTAGTTTTTGTGCTTCTGCTAGTAATTCAGCATTTTGTTTATCAAGCGCCTTTTTTTGACCTTCTAAGGTAGCAACGTTGGCACTGGTAGCTTCTTTAGCTAGGCCATTTTTTAGTAGGAAGTTGTTAGCATAGCCATCTGCTACGTTTTTTATCTCCCCTTTTTTGCCTTTGCCTTTTACGTCTTTCAAAAATATAACTTTCATTCTTTTTCCTCCTTAGAGCAGATTATAATTTCATGTCCATGTTTGTCAGAACTTCCTTGAGTTGAGCTAGCGCCTCTTCCACACTGGACACATTTAACTGTGTCGCCGCATTGGATAAATGGCCACCCCCACCCAATTTTTCCATAACTCGTTGAACGTTTTTGTTTCCTAAACTACGCGCGCTAATTCCAATTCGACCATCTTCCCGTTTGGTGACAACAAAGGAAGCATCGATACCTTCCATGGAGAGCATCATATCTGCTGTTTGCGCCGCAACTACTGTCTTGTAGGTCTTGTTTTCCTCACCGTGAACAATCCCAATATTATCATCCAGTTGTTCCAAAGTAGCTAGTAAATGACTTCTAATTAGGTAGCTATCAATGTTTTCTTTCAACAGACGCTGAATCAAGATCGTGTCTGCCCCACAGGATTTAAGATAGCTAGCTGCATCAAAGGTTCTGGAGCCAGTTCGTAAGGTAAAGTTCCGCGTATCTACTATTATACCACCCAAAATGGCGGTTGCCTCAATCTTACGAATCGTTTCTTCATCGTTGGATTGGTATTCAAATAATTCTGTTATCAATTCACCACTTGAGGAGGCATATGGTTCAATGTAAACCAAAACTGGATTTTTAGGGAACTCTTGACCTCTTCTGTGATGGTCAATAATGACAATTTTGTTGGTCTTTTCCAATAATTTAGGTTCGACTGTAATAGAAGGACGATGCACATCTACTAAAACCACCAGACTGTTGGCAGTTGTCATTTGCAAGGCTTGGTCTCTTGAAATCAGTGAAGATGAAATTTCATCGTCTTTGCGGATTTCATCCATAAGTTTTGTGATATCGTTTGAGTATTGGCTTGGGTCCACGACAATATATGCCTTCTTGCTATTCATGCGAGCAATACGACGAATTCCTAAACAGGAACCAATGGCATCCATATCAGGATATTCATGACTCATGATAAATATCTGATCCGACTCTTTCATTAAGTCTTCAAGAGCCTGGGATACCATCCTAGAGCGAACACGTGTTCTTTTTTCCATTGGATTTGTTTTGCCTCCATAGAAACGAGCCTCTTCATTCTCAGCCCGAACAACTACTTGGTCTCCCCCTCTACCCAAGGCCAAATCTAAATTGGATTGAGCATAAGAGGCAATCTCGTCATATTCAGTTACCTTATGGACTTGTTGATCATTATAAGAAAATCCCATACTTAGAGTCAGAGGATAATTTTGCTTAGCAGTTGTCTCTCTAATCTTATCAATAATATCAAATTTATTCTGTTCCAACTTAGATAGCTGCTTTCTATTTAAGAAAGCAACAAAGCGATCATCGTCGAATCGTTTTAGATAAATATTGTTATTCAGAGCCCAACTACTTAGTTGGTTGGTAACAAAGTTATTTAAATTTGATTTTCTACGATCATTTAAAGACTGAGAAATCTCATCGAAATTATCTATAAAAATCTGGCCAATAACTGGCTGTTCCTCTTTGTATTTCTCTTCAATTTGCGCATACTTAGTGATATCTATTAGATACAGCATATTAATATCTTTTTGAGCAACAAACTGGAATTGTTTTTTCTTCCATTTAATGGTTGTACTTTTACCACTGGTTGCTAGTTGAACTTGTTGATGGAGGAATGGATCAACGTATTTTAAATTTCGACCAAGAATTTCCTTTGTATCGAAATATTTTTGGAAATAAGGGTTAACCCATTGAATATCTTCCTCATCATTGTAGAGCAACATACCAATTGGCATCTTTATTAAAGCCTCTTGTTCGCCTTTATGAACGCGATAGGATAAATCTGTAATATATTTATTGGTTTTTTCAATGACATCTTCTACTGTAAAATAGAGAATACCAGCTATTATTAGATAAACTATCAGTAAAACCAAGCCTAAAGGCCAGTTAATAATGAAAGCCATCACCAAAACAATGAATAGCATGACAATAATTCCAAGTATGGAATAAAACATCACGTTAGTTCGCAAATAAGAGGGTAAATGTCTAATGTTTTCCCACTTTGTTTTCATTTCTCACCATTCTTTCTTAATTTGTCTATACTATTTTACCATATCTTAAGCTTTTAATATATAGATAAGAGTATAAGTAGATTTGTTAGGGAAGAGAGGTAATTTTGGAAATGTACTAGTGATAAAACCATCTTTTTGAGTTATAAATGTTTCACGTGAAACATTTTAATTGTATTTTTTGATATAGAGAATGCTCTAATTGATAAAATTATAGATTATTATCTTTCATTTAGAGTATTTTTGATTTTTTTGTTTCACGTGAAACATTTTTTGTTTTAGCATAACAAATTCGAGCTGTTACTTTAATTTAAAACTCAAATACATAAAAGAAATATACAATTGAGGTCACAAACGAAAATATTTAACTTTCTTACGAATAATTATTACTAATACAGTTCATCATTATTTCGGTTTACGGAGACTGATTGATTGGAGATAGAAAGTTTAGACTCTGGGCTGGGCAAAAAGTCCAGATTGCTATTAAAATATAAGAGTTTTGCGAAACTCTTACCAGAAATAACGTTGTAAAGCATAGGCTGACACACAGTGGATGTTTGTCGCTTTCGCCGCTTACAACCATGTAGACAGCTAAGCCAGTGAGACTTTGGCTCATGGCGGAGGTCATCGTTCTCATTTCTGATGGCCATTTTCGCAAAGCTCTTTTGTGATTTAAAAAAATAGATATTAGTCACTATGGACATTTTGCCCAACGCCTTTTCATAAACAATCAGTATTGTTTCAAATTTTTTTGAAGATTTTTCAATGAAATAGCTTTTATAAATATCAAAAACATGTATTAATTATCATAGACTTACTTACATCATTAATCTTTTTATTTTCAACTAGGGGAGAGGTAGTAAATACATAATTACATCAAAAATGTTTCACGTGAAACAATCTAACTAATAGAAAGTTACAAGCCAATCTTATAAACATCCACATACTTATCCACAACTTTAAAACTATTAGCTACTTATCAACATGCTGCTAAAACAAGCTATATCTATACTTTAAGGGTTACCTTTAAAGAAACATTCCTTACCTTTTACTTTATCCACATACTTATCCACAGTTTTACTCAATGATATAATTGCATAAGAAAAAGCATAACATAGTTTACAAGAAACTTGGGTTATGCTTATTGAAATCATTATTCAGCTGCTGTAAATGGAAGTAATCCCATAATACGAGCACGTTTAATTGCTACTGTTAATGTACGTTGGTGTTTTGCACAAGTACCAGTTACACGACGAGGTAAGATTTTACCTTTTTCTGAGATATAACGTTTTAACAATTCAACGTCTTTATAATCTACATGGTCAATATGGTTTGCACAGAAGAAACATACTTTTTTACGTTTGCGAATTCCGCCTCTACGTTGTTGAGCCATTTTTATTCCTCCTTCTCTATGAATCTGTTAGAATGGTAAATCATCATCTGAAATATCAATTGTTTCACCACTTGACATAAATGGGTCCACAAATTGGTTATTGTTAGAAGATGCAGGAGAAGAGTAGGATGAATTAGATTGGTTGTAGGAATTATTTTGGTTACTTTGGTAATTTTTACTATTACCTTGACTAGTACCTGAATCAACAGGACGTTGTTCGGTAGCTGAGCGAGATTCTAATAATGAAAAGTTTTCTACTAAAATTTCTGTTACATATACTCGTTGACCTTGTTGGTTTTCATAGTTACGTGTTTGAATACGTCCTTCGACACCAACTTGTGAGCCTTTGCGAGTAAAGTTTGCAAAATTTTCTGCTGCTTTTCTCCAAATAACACAATTAATAAAATCTGCTTCTCGTTCACCTTGCTGGTTAGTAAAGTTACGATTGACAGCTAGGGTAAAAGTTCCCACGGCAGTGCCATTCGATGTGTAACGTAAATCTACAGCTTTTGTTAAACGACCAACTAAAACTACATTATTAATCATCTTTACTTACTCCTTCCAAGATTTTGTTTAGTTCATAAACAATTATGCTTCTACTTTAACGATCATATGACGTAAAATGTCATTGCTGATCTTTGATAGACGATCGAATTCATCGATTGCAGCAGAATCTTCAGCAGTGATATTCACTAGATGATAGATCCCTTCACGAAAATCTTTGATTTCGTATGCAAAGCGACGCTTCGCCCAGTCTTTTGATTCAACAATCTCTGCGCCATTATCTGTTAAAACAGCATCAAATCTTGCTACTAATTCAGCTTTTTCAGCTTCATCGATGTTTGGACGGATAATGTATAAAATCTCGTATTTTGATGTTTGACTCATGTTGACTGTCACCTCCTTATGGACTTTTGGCTCGCTCATTTGAACAAGCAAGGAGAGTATTCTTTCGATTACTCACGTTTAATCATTATAGCAGATATAGCAATCTCTTACAATCGAAATGAAAAATATATTTGTTACTTTCTTGTAACAACTCCTTGTTCAAAAATAAAATTATTGCCAGTACTATCTTCTTGCTTAAACTATTCGAGTCTTCAGCTTATCTATCACTTCATTATTAATCCGTAGTCAACTCTATCAAATTTCCTTCTGGGTCTTGAATCACAGATTCATAGTAGCCATCACCAGTAGTACGTGAGCCACTAACCAAAGGGAATCCATCATTGATGAGTTTATCGGTCAAGGCATCAACATCTTCCTTATTCCCCACTGAAATAGCGATATGAGTATACCCTAAACTATCAGCAATACGACTTGATAGGTGCTTTTTATTGCATAATTCAATTCTACTTCCTTTACCAAACTCTAAAAAATAGGAATTAAAGCCAGTTTTTTTATTCTGATAGAAAGCGGAAGTAGTTACCTCAAAATATGTTTCATAAAACTTTCTCATCAACTCAACATCCTTAACCCATATAGCAATATGTTCAATTCTCATAAGAAATCCTCCTTAATTTGTTTGCTAGTATATATTCAATTATATCACTCTCATATTAGAAGAATACATGATTTCTTTCCAGCAGATTAAAATACGACCTTCGTTTTTCTAGTAAAGGGCTGATAAAAAGTCTAACTTATTAAAAAAATAGTTCCCGAAAAATGGATTCGAAATAGCGGTGTATAGCATAGCGGACGCACAGTAGCTGTTGGGGCTGGGCAAAAAGTCCATGCTACTATTTAAACAAAAGAGTTTTGCAAAAAAGGTTATCAGAAATAACGGTGTAAAACATAGCTGACGTACAGTGGATGTTTCGGCTTTAGCCGATTACAGCCACGTAGACAGCTAAGCCAGTGAGACCTAGGCTCACGGCGGTGCCACCGTTCTCATTTCTGATAACCTTTTTTGCAAAACTCTTTTGTGATTTAAAAAAATAGATATTAGTCATTATAGACTTTTTGCCCAGCCCCTTACAGATACGTAGATAGCTAAGACCTGAGACCTTGGCTCACGGCGGTGCCACCCTCCTTATTTTTGAGGCTTATTTGGAGACTCGAACCTATTAAAAAAGCAAAAACACTCCAAAAACCAAACTGATTTTTGAAGTGTTTTATCGTAATGTCTATTCATCATCCAGCAAATCATCTGCAAAGTTTTGCATGTCGTTTGCTAGTGCTTCATTTTCCAAAGTAGCTACATCTTCTTGACTCTCATTCACTGGCGAATGATTATCGGAAGACACGCCCATTTGCTCGGCTTCGTGGACTGTTTCGTCTTGTTTTTCAACAATGGCGATGGAAGAAACTTTTGATTCACCATCTAGTCGCATCATCCGCACACCTTGAGTAGCACGACTACTTCTCATGACGTCTTCCACATTGAAGCGAATAATAACTCCCTTGCTAGTCATAAGCATGATGTCTTCATCACCGGTTACTGAACGCAAGCCAACTAGAGGACCGTTTTTCTCAGTGATGTTCAAGGTTTTAACCCCTTTACCACCACGGTTCTTCAAGCTGTATTCGCTGGACACTGTTCGTTTTCCGTAACCATTCTCACTGACAGCTAGAATTTCGTTGTCATCTGTTAGTAGGTCCATGCCAACCACGTAGTCATCATCTCTTAAGCTAATCCCACGTACACCGGCAGCAGTTCGTCCCATGACTCTAACTTTGTCTTCGTTAAAACTGACGGCATAGCCATTATGACTTCCCACAATAATGCCATCATTACCACTTGTAATGGCCACACGAATCAATTGGTCATCATCGTTTAACTTGATAGCACGTAGACCATTTGTCCGAATATTTCTAAATTCCTTCAATTGCACCCGTTTGACAGTTCCTTTTAGGGTGGTGAAGAATAAGAATTTTTCAGTTTCTTCGGTTTCGTTGATGCTGATAATGGCTTGGATTTTTTCGCTGGAATCCACATTCAAGAGGTTGATTACTGGCAATCCCTTAGCTGTTCGGCTGTATTCTGGGATTTCGTAACCTTTTGCCCGGTAAACTTTTCCACTATTGGTAAAGAAGAGTAGGGTGTCATGAGTTGAACAGGCAACCATGGTTTCGATGAAGTCATCGTCATGCATGCCCATACCTTGTACACCACGTCCACCACGTTTTTGCGCCTTAAACTCACTATTGGCCAAGCGTTTGATGTAGCCGTTATTGGTTAGGGTAATGACAATGTCTTGTTCTTCGATTAAATCTTCGTCTTCTAGACTCAATACTTCTCCAACCAACAATTCAGTACGGCGTGGGTTATCGAATTTTTGCTTGATTTCTAGGAGCTCAGACTCGATGATTTCATAACGTTTTTCTTCACTGGCTAGGATTAAAGACAACTCAGCGATCAATGCTTGCAAATCATTGTACTCTGCATCAATCTTTTCTCTTTCCAAACCGGTTAGGCGAATCATACGCATGTCTAGAATAGCTTGTGCTTGCTTGTCAGACAGGCCATAGCGCTCCATGAAGATGGCTTTGGCTTCGTCACCACTTTTTGAACTTCTCAAAATGGCCACAATAGCATCGATATGGTCAAGGGCAATCTGTAAGCCTTCCAAAATGTGAGCACGATCTTCTGCCTTACGTTTTTCAAAAGCAGCCCGACGTCTGACAACTTCTTCTTGGTGAGCTAGGTAATGCTTAAGAATTTCTTTTAAGCTAAGAATTTTTGGTACTTGGTCAACAATGGCTAGCATATTGAAGCCAAATGACGTTTGAAGCGAGGTTAGTTTGTAGAGGTTGTTCAAGACAACTGTGGCGCTGACATCTCGTCTGACTTCCACCACAACACGCATACCGGTTCTATCAGACTCATCGTTTAGGTAGGTGATACCTTCAATTTTTTTGTCACGATGCAGTTCAGCGATGCGTTCTACTAGTTTGGATTTGTTAACCATATAAGGCAATTCAGTAATTACAATGCGTTCTTTGCCGTTTTTCAGTTCTTCCACTTCAACACGGCCACGCACCATGATGCTGCCTTTACCAGTTTCGTAGGCTTTTTTAATGCCTGCTTTTCCTAGAACAATTCCCCCAGTTGGAAAATCAGGTCCAGGTAGAGCTTCCATTAGTTCTATAGTTGATACATCTGGGTTTTTCATCATCAGGTGTAGCGCTGAAATGACTTCACCTAGGTTATGGGGCGGAATATTGGTTGCCATTCCGACTGCGATACCTGTGGCACCATTTACCAAGAGGTTAGGGATACGGGCTGGTAGTACTTCTGGTTCTTGTTCGGAGCCGTCATAGTTGTCGCGGAAATCGATGGTGTCTTTGTTGATGTCGCGCAACATTTCTAGGGCAATCTTAGACATTCTGGCTTCGGTATACCGCATGGCTGCGGCGCCATCTCCATCGACTGAGCCAAAGTTTCCGTGGCCGTCTACGAGTGGGTAGCGATAAGAGAAGTCTTGTGCCATACGAACCATGGATTCGTAAATGGCGCTGTCTCCGTGGGGGTGGTATTTACCCATAACGTCTCCGACGATACGGGCTGATTTTTTGTGGGGTTTATCTGGGGTGACTCCTAGTTCGTTCATACCATAGAGGATACGGCGGTGAACTGGTTTGAGGCCATCTCGGACATCCGGTAGGGCTCTTGAAACAATAACGCTCATGGAATATTCCAAGAAGGACTTCCGCATTTCTTTGGATAAGTCGATATCTTCAAATACTTCTGGCGAACGTTCGATTTCTTCAGACATAATGTTTCTCCTTTGCTTCTTAGGATTCTTGGGATTGGTTGATCGTCATTTTTAGATATCCAAGTTTTCAACGTACTTGGCGTTGGCTTCGATAAACTCTCTACGAGGCTCTACTCGGTCACCCATTAGCATATCCAAAACTTGGTCAGCTTCCGCTGCATCGGTCACAGAAACTTGCAACATGCTGCGGTTTTCTGGGTTCATGGTCGTATCCCACAATTGTGTTGCATCCATTTCACCAAGACCTTTGTAGCGAGAAATGGTTGGTTTTGGACTAGCTGGTAATTGCGCCAATTTTTCTTCTAATTCTGCTGCGGTTTGGATATAGTACTCGTTTTTACCTTGCTTTACCTTATACAAAGGTGGTTGAGCGATGTAAATATAGCCAGCTTCTACGGCAGGTCTCATGTAGCGATAGAAGAGGGTGATGAGCAAGGTTCTGATATGAGCGCCATCAACATCGGCATCAGTCATGATGACTAACTTATGGTAGCGGGCTTTGGAAATGTCAAAGTCGCCACCGAATCCGGTTCCCATAGCGGTAAAGAGCGAACGAATTTCTTCGTTGGCTAGAATTTTATCTAAGGTCGCTTTTTCAACGTTTAGAATCTTCCCACGGATTGGCAAGATGGCTTGAAAATGGCGAGAACGTCCTTGTTTAGCGGACCCTCCAGCTGAATCTCCTTCGACGATATAGAGTTCAGAGATGGTTGGGTCATTACTAGAACAATCGGCTAATTTCCCCGGTAAATTGGAGATTTCTAGACCTGATTTTTTACGGGTTACTTCGCGGGCACGTTTAGCGGCTAGTCTGGCTTTCGAAGCTAAGATTCCTTTTTCAACAATCCGTCTAGCTACTTGAGGGTTTTCCATGAGGAATTTGTCGAAATGAGTGGAGAAAACACGGTCTGTAATGGTACGTGCTTCTGAATTTCCTAGTTTTGTTTTGGTTTGTCCTTCGAATTGAGGGTCTGGGTGTTTAATGGATACGACTAGGGTCAAGCCTTCACGAACGTCTTCACCAGTTAGGTTCTCTTCGTTTTCTTTTAATAGTCGTTGTTTTTTAGCGTAATCATTGATTACCCGAGTCAAGGCAGTTTTGATCCCAGATTCATGGGTACCACCTTCATAGGTATGAATATTATTGGTAAAACTCAAAAGATTGGTGTGGTAACCATTGGTATATTGCATGGCTACTTCCACTTGGATAGCGTCTTGTTCGCCCTCCACATAGATTGGTTCCTCAAAAAGCACTTGTTTGGTGTGGTTTAGGTGAGAAACGTAACTCTTAATCCCACCTTCATACATAAACTTGCGCACGACTGGCTCTTCAGGACGGCTATCCGTGATGGTCAATGTTAAGCCCTTATTTAAGAAGGCTAATTCTCGTACACGAGTAGATAGCTTTTCAAAATCAAATTCTTGGGTTTCGGTAAAAATTTCATGATCCGGTGTAAAGAGGACTCGTGTTCCACTTTTTTCAGTGCTACCAATAATCTTCAAGTCTTCTACCACGGCACCTCTTTGGAAGGATTGTTGGTAAATGTTGCCATTTTTAAAGACTTGGACGCTTAAATCAGTGGATAGGGCATTAACGACAGAGGCACCAACACCGTGAAGACCGCCGGAAACCTTGTAGCCGCCGCCGCCGAATTTTCCGCCGGCATGTAGGACGGTGAAGACAGTTTCCACGGCTGGACGACCAGTTTTTTCTTGGATATCAACTGGAATTCCACGGCCGTTATCGGTCACTTGAATGCTGTTGCCTGGTTTAATTTCAATTTCAATATGAGTGGCATATCCTCCTAGGGCCTCATCGATTGAGTTATCCACAATTTCCCATACCAAATGGTGCAAACCTGCGCTGCTGGTGGAGCCGATATACATACCAGGACGTTTTCGAACCGCCTCTAGTCCTTCTAAAACTTGTATTTGACTGGCATCGTATTCTTGAACAAGTTCTAGTTTTTCATTATTTTCTGACATTCTACTTTTCACACTCCTATTTTTACTGGGGTTACGTTGGGTCTATGATATTTCCTTGATGAATATGGAAAATGGTAGGTGGGTTAATAAATTGTTGCTGAATCCCATCTAGGCTGGTCGTGGTTAGAAAGGTCTGAACCTTATTTTCAATAGCCTTGATCAAATGGGTTTGGCGTTCATCGTCTAATTCTGACAAGACATCGTCTAGGAGCAAAATAGGATATTCGCCGATAATCAATTTCATCAGCTCAATTTCAGCTAGTTTTAAGCTTAAAACCGTTGACCGCTGTTGTCCTTGTGAACCGTAAACTTGTACGTCCTTGCCATTTAGAAAAAAATTCATATCATCTCGGTGCGGTCCGATGAGCGTTGAGCTTTGTTCAATCTCCCGTTTTTGGATTTTTTGGAATTGCTGCATGAGGAGTTCGTAGATTTCTTCGACGGTCATGCTGGCATCCAATTCCAAAGTGGACTGATAGGTGATGGTTAAGGATTCTCTGCCATGGGAGAGCTGTTGATGAATGGGCTGTGCCAATGCTTCCACTTGCTGGATAAAAGACAGGCGATAGGACAAAATAGTAGCAGCTATACTAGCCAGCTGCTCGGTTAGGACTTCCAGATAGATTAGATCCGAAGCCTTTTTATAATAAAGTTGTTTTAAATAACTATTGCGCTGCTTGACCACTCGCTGGTAATCAACCAATTCGTGCAAGTAGACCGGATTCATCTGGCCCAGTTCCATGTCGATGAATTTTCGTCGGATGGCAGGTGACCCTTTGACTAGAAATAAGTCCTCTGGGGCAAACAAGATGACATTGAGCTGACCTAGATAGGTGCTCAATTTTTTTTGTTCCAAATGGTTAACTTTAGCCATCTTACCCTTACGAGTAAAACGCAGCTCAAGAGGGAAGTTAGAGGTTTTCTTTTCTACCAAACCCTTGATGGTGGCCTGCTCTTGGTCCCAGCCAATCAATTCTCTGTCGTTGCCGGCTCTGTGACTTTTAGTCATGGCCAACACGTAGATAGCTTCCATCAGATTGGTTTTTCCCTGAGCATTTTCTCCTAGGAAAATTTGTACCCCGTCACCAAACTCTAAGGCTACATGTTGGTAATTCCGATAATTCTCTAATTCTAATTGCCTTAGTTTCATGAGCTTGAGTCGTTGGCTTTCTTTGAATCTGGCTCTGAAGCAGGGTCAGACTCCTTACCAGCAAGGGATTGGACGATATAGTTACCTTGGCCGGGAACTTCTATACGACTACCATGGTAAAGTTTTTTTCCACGACGGTTTTCTAACTCGTCGTCCACATAGACCACGTATTCTTGCAGAAACCACTTGGCCTGGCCACCTGTCGAGATTAAGTCGACATGTTTGAGGAACTTTCCTAAGGTAATGTATTCCTCTTCGATTTGGATTATCTCTTTCAATCTATCCCTCTTTTCTTGCGAGTCTTTGTCATGGAGAATTATTGGTTGTTTTCAAAGTCTATTATACTATTCTATTGACCGACATGCAATTTTATCAGCCAAAAAATGACAAATAAGCCCATTTTATACAAATAGGCAAAAAAGTCATTTTAGCGTAAAGTTTAATTTTAAAGGTATTTTTTGAGTTTCTCGCTGTAGTAGGGGGAAATTTAATCCGTGCCGGTGGTGAAAATGGTGGGTGGTAACTGATAGATTTCTGGGGAACTATTTTATGATTTAGAATGCTTTTATTATATTACAGATTTTTTCCCAGCACCTCGTTAAGTAGCCAAATCAGATATTTTTCTCATAATTGGAACAATGTTGAGTCATTTTACTCACAAATCACAAAAGAGTGACTCGATTTCCACAAAACAAAAAGAACCCCATAGTCTCCAAAGAGCTATGGGGTTCATATTTCAATACCATTTATCA
The DNA here is from genome assembly GCF_024543085.1 of Granulicatella seriolae. Classification (GTDB taxonomy): domain Bacteria; phylum Bacillota; class Bacilli; order Lactobacillales; family Aerococcaceae; genus Granulicatella; species Granulicatella seriolae. The sequence continues at coordinate 20,268 of NZ_JANHNZ010000013.1, read as the reverse complement.
AGCAAAGGTACGAACTGGGGTTATCAGTTGGACGAAGCTATTATCGATAGATGATAGAGGATCTTTTGGTTCCAATTTAAATGGTCGGATAACAGAGTTGAAAGTGATTACGATTTCTGAGTGGCCAAAAGTTCTTAGGGCATCTTTCAAGTAATCTGGGTTGAAGGAGATTTCCATTGGGCTACCTTCTGTGGATTCGTAACTCAACTCTTCTTCAACAGTTCCAATCTCTGGTGATTGACTGGTTAAGCGAACGGAATCGCTGCTTAAAGTAATTTTAGCAACCTTGCTGCTGTTGGCATTGGACATTAGTGAGGCACGTTCAGCCGCATTCAACAATTCGTTGGCTTGAATAACCAGTTGTGTGGTGTTTTCCACAACAATCAAACGCTCCACATCTGGGTAGCGTCCATCTAGTAAGCGAGAAAAGAATGATAAGTGCTCTGTTTGGAAGAGAGCCAAGTTTTCCTTGATAGACAACTCAATCGTTTCAAGACCTTCGATAATCCGTGACAATTCAATCAAGGTTTTTCTTGGAATAGTGAATTCATATTCCAAACTATTTTCCAAAGCATCAATCTGCAAAGGAATAATGCGTTGACTCAAGCGATGTGAGTCGGTTGCTACAGCTTTTAAGAGATTATCCTTCAATACAAAATGGATTCCGGACAAGATTGGCCGCGATTCTTCAACCGAAGCAGAAATAATCGTTTGTTGAATCATTTGACGCAAGAGAGGCACTGGCAAAACGATGACTTGGTCCGAATCAATCTCTGGAAGATGTGGGTATTCATAAACATCAATCCCGTTCAAGGTGAAAGAGGCAGACCCAGAAGAAATAGTAGCTTGAAAATGGTCATTGACCTCAATGGTTACCGTATCAGAAGGCAACTTTTTAATAATTTCTCCAAAAAAGCGTGACGGCAAGACAACAGCGCCAGTTTTTTGAATGATCAACTGACTTTCTTCCTCATCCGTGGAAATGGTGCTTTCGATGGTTAGTTCTGAATCACTACCAGTTAAGATTAAAGCATCATTGGTAACAACTAATTTGATCCCAGTTAAAATGGGAATAGTTGTTTTACTAGCAACAGCTCGTTGAACATCATTTAAGCTTTTGATAAAGGCTTGGCGATGGATAGAAAATTTCATAGGGTGATTTCCTCCTTTGGAATGACAAATGACGATGATATATTTCATTTAATTAATAATAAAAAATAGTAACAGTAGTAGGGCCTGTGCATTCTGTGGAAAACAGAGCTAACGCTTAGGCAGACTTGTTTTCATAGACTGGAAAAGTCTGTGCATAAGTGTTAACTTTTTATAGGACTTATCCACAGCTTAATGACTTAATTTTTTGATCAAAGCCTGGGTCGCGTCAAGGATTGCTTGGTCCTCCTTGATGGATTCGGCAATCTTATCGTAAGCATGAATCACAGTTGAGTGATCCTTACCACCGAATTCAAAACCAATTTTTGGTAGAGAAACATTGGTCAGCTCACGTGATAGGTACATGGCAATCTGACGTGGCTCAACGATTTGCTTGGTTCTCTTTTTGCCCTTCAAATCTTCAATAGTGATGCCATAATGTTTGGCAACTTCCTGCTGGATATCATAGATCGAAATAATGCGCGCTTTATTATTTGGCAAGTAAGATTTTAAAGCATCTGCTGCTAAATTAGTCGAAATATCTTCTCCTTGTGTGACCGAATAAGCCTGAACACGTACCAAGGCACCTTCCAATTCTCGTACGTTGGAATCGATTTGGCCGGCAATGTAGGACAAGGTTTCGCTGGTAATATCAATGCCAATGGCTTCAGCCTTTTTGGACAAAATGGCAATCCGTGTTTCCAAATCAGGTGGGGTAATGTCCACCGGTAAGCCAGAGACGAAACGAGAAACCAAGCGCTCTTGCAAGGATTTAATCTCAGTTGGCTGCCGGTCACTGGTTAAAACAATTTGCTTTCCATTCAAATATAGCTCGTTAAAGGTGTGGAAAAATTCTTCCTGAGTAGCCTCCTTATTGGCAAAGAATTGAATGTCATCCACCAACAAGAGGTCAACTTTCCGATATTTTTCCCGTAACTCCTCTTGAGAATTATTGGAAATGGACTTGATGAGGTCATTGGTAAAGGTTTCGCTGGTTACATACTGAACTCGTGCCTGTGGATTCAACGCTTTGTAGTGGTTCCCAATTGCCTGCATCAGATGAGTCTTGCCCAGTCCAACGCCACCATAAAAGAAGAGCGGATTGTAGACTACGCCAGGTGTTTCAGAAACGACCAAGGCTGCAGCATGCGCCATTTGGCTGCCTTTTCCGATGATAAAGGTATCAAAGGTGTATTTTGGATTTAACTTAGAATCGTCTTCGGAACTTCTGCTTGGTGTGGAAGAAATATTTTGCTCTGAATAGGCATTTGGTCTAGATGACGTGTTTGGTGTTTCTTGACCATAGTTGTAAGGAGCATGGGTTTCTGCCGTTCCTTGTCCATGAATGTAAAAGACTAGACTAAGTGGCGAGCGCAGATAGGCATAAGTGATAGGGATAATATCAGAAACTAATTGCTCCTCCCAATAGGTCTTATGGAGTTCAGTTGGTACTTCAATAGACAACTCATTGTTTTGCAATTGCAAGGGGATGACGTTGCTAACCCAGTATTTATAGGAAGTTTGTGCCATAGTCTGTTCAAAATGTTCTGTAATCTTGCTCCAAAGAGTCTGTAATTCATTCATACGATTCACCTCCTATTAATAATATGGTAGTAAAACTATTCTCTAACAGATATTGCATTCTATTTATTCTAGCATTCTTATAGAAAGTTTTCCACAAAATTTCAATCAAGAAAGCGGTTTGTCATTGAAATGTGATAACTTATCCACACAATAGAACAAGTTTATCCACAATTTGATGGAAACCGTGGATAAGTCAAAAGCAATCCACAAACTTATCCACAAAAATAAGTCGATAAGAAGGGCTTAAAAGTCTCTTTCCACTTGTTTTCATAAAACTTATCCACATAGTTGCAAAGCTATAAACAGGTATAATTAACAAGTTGTGTTTCAGTTGAAAAGTTGTGAATTTCCTGTGCATAGTAGTCCAGCTAAAAAAGCTTAAACACAGGCATGTGGATAAGTTTTCGAGTTGGAGGCAAAAAGTTAGTAAAAAAATATTTTTCTAACCCACAAACTAGTTTCCAAAAAATGTATCAGAAATGAGAATGGTGGCACCGCCGTGAGCCTTGGTCTCACGGCTTAGCTGTCTACGTATCTGTAATTCGGCTAAAGCCGAAACAGCTACTGTGCGTCAGCTATGCTGATTCACCATTATTTCTGATACATTTTTTGGAAACTAGTTTGTTCTGTTGTTGCAAGGACTTATTATTTAGCTCCCAACATTTATGTTTTACACCGTTATTTCTGGTAAGGTTTTCGCAAAACTCTTTTGTTTAAATAGGAACAGGAACTTTTTGCCCAGCCCCAACAACTACTGTGTGTCAGCTATGCTATTCACCCTTTTTTTTGATACCATATGTGGAAACTTTTTGTTTAAATTCCAAACTATATTTTGTTCACTGTTTCAGCTGAGATTATGAGAAAAGTAGGCTTAATTTAATTTGTCTTCGTAAATTATTCAACGTTTAATAGAGAAGGTCTTTCTAAAAATTCATTTTTGGAATAGGGTAAGGAGTTAGCATTATTACAAAACAAACTAATTTCCGAGAAATATATCCGAAATAACGGTGTAAAGCATAGTTGGCGCACTGTAGCTGTTTCGGCTTTAGCCGAATTACAGATACGTAGACAGCTAAACCGTGAGACCGAGGCTCACGGTGGTGCCACCGTTTCGATTTCTGATATATTTCTCGGAAACTAGTTTGTGGGTTAGAAGCAGAATTTATTTGTTTGAAATTGAGTAATAGGTCCTAAATAAAACAAATATTTAAGTCACGGAAGAGTTTTCAGATAAGTGGTCCGAAATAACGGTGTAAAGCATAGTTGGCGCACAGTGGATGTTCGGCTTCAGCCGATTACAGCCACGTAGACAGCTAAGCTGGAAGACCTTGGCTTACAGCGGTGCCACCGTTCTCATTTCTGATCACTTATCTGGAAACTGTGTAGTGAAAGTAAGAAAAACACTCATTTTTTGAAAATATATCAAAAAAGCATTTTTTTTACTTTATATTTGTGCTATTATAGGCAAGTGGTAGATACAGCACGATTTTAATCTTGACAAGTCGTATTGTTTTCCATATAATATACGAGACTGTCTGATAGATAGAGATAGATGAAAGATGGAGGTGCAAGAGATATGAAAAGAACATACCAACCTAAAAAACGTAAACGTCAAAAAGTTCATGGATTCCGTAAACGTATGAGCACAAAAAATGGCCGTAGAGTTATTGCAAGCAGACGCCGCAAAGGCAGAAAAGTATTATCAGCCTAGATCACTGACCGTCTCAGTGGTCTTTTTTTTTCAAAAAAATCTAGCAAACGACAAGTAACTTGGACATGTTTGCTAGTAAAAACAGCTTTCTCTTCTATCATAACTATAGTAGAATAAGGAAGTAGTTAAAAATGAAGTTTAGTAATGGATTAGGTGACCCCAACGATGAAGAAGTCCTATAGAGTTAAACGAGAAAAAGATTTCCAATTAGTCTTCCGGCAGGGACACTCAACGGCTAACCGCCAGTTTGTGGTCTATGTCTATCCTAAAGCACAGCAAAAACACTTTCGAGTGGGCTTGTCAGTAGGAAAAAAACTTGGAAATGCTGTCAAACGGAATTTTATTAAGCGACGCATTCGTCAATCTCTCTTTGAGTTGAAGGCTCATCTTAGTCCGGAAGTTGATTTTGTAATTATTGCCCGCAAACCAGTGGCAGAGATGTCCTTTCATGACATCAAAAAAAGTTTGGTCCATGTTTTAAAATTGGCAAAATTATTACCAAAAGAATTTGAAATTGAATAGAAAGTAGGGTTTTCATTGAAAAATAAGAAGCGTACTAAGCTGACATTGCTCATTGCAAGTTTATCCTTGTTCTTAGCAGCGTGTTCTACCTCACCAATCACAGAAGCCAGCACAGGTTTCTGGGACAAAGGCATTATTTATAATTTTTCTCAATTTATTGTTTGGTTATCAGAAATTTTTGGTAGTTCTTATGGTATGGGGATTATCATCTTTACCATTATCACCAGAATCGTCATGTTACCGCTTATGTATTTCCAATACAAAACAACTCGTGCAACCGCCATTTTACAACCAAAAATTAAGCAGTTGCGTGAGCAATATAGCTCTAGGGACCGTGAAACTCAAGCTAGATTGCAAGAGGAAATCAATGCTCTTTACCAACGAGAAGGCGTTAATCAATATGCAGGTTGCTTGCCTTTATTGGTGCAAATGCCCGTCATGATCGCCTTGTACCAAGCTATCAGCCGTACAGAAGTCTTAAAAACTGGAACTTTCTTATGGTTGCACTTAGGTTCTCCAGATCCATATTTTGTATTGCCATTCTTAGCAGCTGTCTTTACTTTCCTGACTAGCTGGTTGACCATGAAAATGCAAGATACTGGTGGTGCAGGTAAGTTGATGCTTTACTTTATGCCAGCCATGATTTTCTTTATTTCTCTCTCCTTACCTAGTGCCTTGGCGCTTTACTGGGTAGTCGGAAATATCTTCTCTGCTGCACAAACACTGTTAATGAACAATCCATTTAAATTCCAAGCAGAACAAGAAGCATTGGCTGAAGCAGAACGTCAACGCAAGAGAGCGCTGGAAAAAGCTCGTCAGCCGAGAAAGAAACGCAATAAACGCTAGGATTAGGTACTTGGCTAAGATTTCGTTATAATTAGCCTAAAGAACAACCATATGGTATGGAATATGGTCATTTGAAAGGATGAATAGGATGTCGAACTTAATTAGGATTAGTGATACGACTGTGGATAAGGCCATTCAAAAAGGCTTGAATCAGTTGAATGCACAAGCAAATGAAGTGGATATTACAGTTATTTCGGATGCAAAAAAGGGAATTTTTGGTTTTTGGAAGAAGAATGCGGTGGTTGAGCTGCGTTTGAAAGAAGACTTGCCTATCGAAGAAGCTAGCGACTTAACCATGGAAGTCACGCAAGACGCCGTTGACCAGATTGTTGCTGCTGCCGAAGAAAGCCAAGAGCTTGACCTTGAAGAAGAAATCGTTGAACTAGACGAGGAAGAAGAGGACGAGGAAGACACCGATCACGAACGTCCAGCAGAAATTTCTGGTGGCTACCAAGAAGCACTTCTTGTTACTAGCCGTTACTTGGAAGATATTGCTAATGTTTACGGGGCTCCTGCTACAGTAACTATTGAAGAAGAAAAAGGTAGCGTAGTTTTCAGACTCGAAAGCGACAAACCAGGCTTACTGATCGGAAAACATGGTAAAATCGTTAACTCACTACAAAGTTTGACGCAAGTATTGGTTCAACGTTATGTTCGTGGACGGATTTCAGTCTTAGTTGACGTGGGTGACTACCGTCAACGCAGAAGCGATATTCTAAAAGATATTGCCAACCGTACTGCCAGCAAAGTACTAAGAACCAAACAACCTGTTTTCTTAGAACCACTACCAGCCTATGAACGCAAACAAATTCACGCACACCTTAGTCAAAACAAACGCATTTCAACCCATTCAGAAGGAAAAGAACCTCACCGTTATTTGGTGGTTGAGATTGCAGAATAAATTTATGACACCAGCTAATCGGTTGATTGGTTGGTGTTTTTTTGTTGGAAAAAATAAATAACGCTTACATTCTTGCAAACTTATATGGCAACAATCTCTACTGATATATTTTTTTAATCAACTATATAATGAAATCATCGGAGGTGAAGAAATGAGGGAGCGAACAATTCAGATCATCAAGTTTTTTATTAATCATCAAGATGAAATCACTTTTGAATTGCTATCCAAAGAGTTTCAAGTCAGTAGTCGAACACTTAGAAATGAAGTCAACGAAATAAACACGTTCCTACAACAACAAGACCTTGAGCCAATCAAAACTATCCGAGGTAAGGGATTAAGGTTAGTGGTTAATAAGAAACAAAAAGAAGAATTATTAACCACTATTGAAAATCTAAGAGATTCAATCTATTTAACACCAGAAGAAAGACAATTTGATCTTATTTTAGCTAGTGGTCTTGGTCAAAAGCCAATGTATGTATATGAAAAAGAAATAGAATATCAGGTTTCAAAAAGTACCATGGATGATGATATGAGACGTGTCCGTTATCTATTGAGACAATACAATATTGATGTTGTTTCTATTCCAAAACAAGGCATTGTTTTAAGTGGCGTAGAACGAACCGTTAGAACAATGCTGTATGACATTATTGTAAAATTTCTTGGTGTTACCGATTATCAACTGGATGAAGTTGATGAAAGTATTTTTGACAAAATTTTATTTACTTATATGCCACGACAAACCTTTTACCAATTAGACATGATTTACGATCAAATGATTTCTTCCAGAGAAGAGAATGTTTATCGCAAGCAAATACTATTATTTACATCAATTTGGATAAGTCGTTTAAGTTTAGGAAATACAATAGCCAATACGTTATCAGATGATGCCATGATAAATGAATCAGAAATGCTTCATTTTGTAGATAAAGTGATCTTAGATTTCAATCTAGACTGTTCTCAAAATGAAAGAAAATATTTATCGTTCATATTAGAAAGCTTCAATAAAAAGGATATGACAAACTCCATTGAATGGGTTCAGGCTCAGTTATTAACCCTTCAACTTATCCAACATGTTGAGAAGGAAACAAAAATTCCTTTTAGTCGTAGGGAAGAACTTCTTTATGAAGGATTATATAAACACCTAACAGGCTTACTGCACCGAATGAAAACCAATGTTCAAGTTATCAATCCACTCAAGGACAACATTGCTAGTAATTACCCAGAAATCTATGACTCAGTTGTCAGGTTTGCACCAGCAATTGAAGAAGTGGCCAGACAAAAAATAACATTGGATGAAATTGCCTTTTTAACCATATATTTTTCCACTTCCGAAAGTCGTATCAATCAAGAATTAGAATATATCTACAAGATTGCAGTCATTTGCAATCATGGAACAGCTACTGCTCATTTATTGGCAGAAAACTTAAAAGAGTTGTTCAATATTGAAGTCATTGCAGTGCTGAGTTCAAGGGAATTATCAGTACTAAAAAAATTAGATGTCGATCTAGTATTTTCTACTGTTCGATTGGAAGAAGTTATATTACCGACCTTATTATTAAATCCTATCTTACTTGAACAAGATAAAATCCGTATCAATCAGTATTTAACGGAACACCGACATCTACGAAGAGTGATTAATAAACCCAGAAATGGAACAAACTTACTATTTTCAATATTGACTATTATCGAACAGAGTGGTGGTCAAGTAAGCGGGGATATTTACCAAAAAGTTGTCCAAACGTTTACAAATCACCAGCTCAAAATTAATCAAGAGGAGATACAGCCTATGCTAGAAGATGTATTAAGTGAATCAGGAATACGTTTAAATGTTCCTGCTACTAATTGGGAGGAGGCAATCGAAGAAGTCGCTAAGCCGTTAGTAACATCACAAGTTATTGAACCACGATACATTACTGCCATGATCGATTCTGTAAAAGAATATGGCCCTTATATCGTAATAGGAAAACACTTGGCATTAGCCCATGCTAGACCAGAGGAGGGAGTGAATAAATTAGGAGTAAGTGTGTTGACATTGAAAGAACCAATCGAATTTGGTCATGATGGAAATGACCCAGTAAAAATTATCTTTTGTCTAGCAGCAGTCGATAGCTATTCTCATTTGAATATTATGAAGAACTTGATTGAGCTCATTCATGATGAGGAAAAAGTGCAAAAATTGACAGAAGCAACTAGTAAAGAAGAGTTTCAAAAGATTTTGTACCAAATGTAAGAAGGCACATCTCAAATTGGAGGTGATTGTTGCAAGACACTCAAAGAGTGAAAAAAAGGAAAAGAGGAAAAGTAATGAAGAATATAACAATATTATTTGTCTGTGGTGCTGGCTTAGGAAGTAGCTTTGCTGCACAAATGTCAACGGAAGATGTGTTAAACAAACTAGGGGTAGATGCTAATCTAGAACATACAGATATCTCATCAGCAGTATCGATGAAAGCTGATTTGATTATTACTGCAGAAAATTTTCGTTCACAATTTGAAAAATATTCAATCGATGAATCGAAAACAAAGCTTGTCTATTTGAAAAATATTGTGTCAAAAGTAGAAATTGAAGAAAAAATTACACCAATTCTAAAAGAAATGGAAATTATCTAAACATTTGGAGGGGTAAGGAAATGGATATTATTAATTTTATTATCGATAACATTTTAACAGAAGCTTCAATCACCATTAGTTTAATTGCATTACTCGGTTTGGCACTTCAGAAAAAATCCTTTGGCCAGATTATTACGGGTACGTTTAAAACCTTACTTGGATTTCAGGTATTAAGTGCTGGTTCAGGAATTATTGTCGGAAGTCTAATCTATTTTGGTCAGATTTTTACAGAAGGTTTCGCTATGCAAGGGATTATTCCTTCTATAGAAGCTATTAATGGTCAAGCAATGAACCAGCTTGGTCTAGGGAGTGATATTGCCTTAACCTTCCTGGCTATCTTCATCTTTAATATTATCATTGCACGATTTACAAAATGGAAATACATCTTCCTAACTGGTCAAGCAATCTTATGGATGGCAACCATGACAACAGTTTTTGGCTATTTTGCAGGTCTACGTGGTTTCGTCTTAATCTTAGTCGGTGGTTTTGTTGGTGGGGTATTTGCAGTAGCTATGCCGGCAATTGCTCAACCTATTATTCGAAAAGTTACTGGTTCAAATGATATTGCCTTAGGACATTTTTGTACCATTGGTTATATGTTTGAAGCGGGTGTCGCTTATATTTTTGGAGAAAAAGGTGAAAACAAAAAGTCTATTGAAGATATTAAATTACCAAAAGCCTTTGAATTCTTACAAGATACCTACTTGTCACTGATGGTGGTTATGGTTCCGCTCTTTGTGATTACAGCGGCTATTGCTGGATCTGAGTTTGGCTCAACCTTATCTGGTTCACAAAACTATTTGATGTTTGCTTTTATCCAATCTATTCAATTTGTGGTTGGGGTTTATGTCTTACTCGCTGGGGTTCGTTTATTACTAGCTGAGATTGTTCCAGCATTTAGAGGAATTGCTATGAAGATTGTTCCAAACGCTATTCCTGCTTTGGATTGCCCAGTATTTTTCCCCTATAGTCCTAATGCAGTCATCTTAGGATTTATTACAACAACAATTGGTTCTATCATTGCCATGTTTGTCCTACCAGTATTTGGACTAGCAATGATCTTACCTGGTATGCTAACCAACTTCTTTGCAGGAGGAACAGCTGGAATTTTCGGGAATCAAGTTGGTGGTAGACGTGGTGCTATTATTGGTGGTATTGCACATGGATTCTTCATTACCTTATTGCCAGCCTTGTTGGTAACTATATTTAACAGTATGGGCTTTATCAATGCAACAGCCACAGACGTTGATACTGTTGTTGCTGCCTTACTATATGCATGGTTCTTAAGTCCACTTCTAAAAGCATTCTAATCTTGTAAGGAGGTACTTACATGTTTGATTTTTTCAAAAAGAAAGATAAGAAGCCAGAACCAATTCCAGAAAAAAAGGAATTAAGTGAAGTAGAAAAGCTAGAACGACAAGAATTGATTGCAAAAAAAGAAGAAGAGTTGACTCGCTTAGAAAAAAGCTCGGATAATATAGAGTTGGCTAAACTCTATGAGGAAATTGGAGTTCTTCAAGCTGATTTAGATGCAAATCTAGCTATCACAACTTTAGAAAAAAGCTTCTCATATAAGCCATCAATTGGTGATGGCTTCAAAACCTTAATGTCTCTCTACAATCAAAAGCGGTCAGAGGCTGCCTACAAAGGTGATGGTGATGGCATTGAAAAATGGATGAATAAAATGGATGAATTAAGACAGATAGCTAGAAATAACACTATTAGCAATTAAATTCAAATTAAAGGGAGCCTGACCATGTATACAACATTAAAAGAAGTAACAAACCAAGCAGAAAAACTGAATTTTACGGTAGGAGCATTTAATGCCCATAATCTTGAAATGCTACCGGAGATGATTCGTGGGGCTAAGGAATTAGGAGCACCAATTATTATTCAAACCAGTGTAGATACAGCAAAATATATTGGAATGGGTGTTTTGGTAGCCGTTGTTGAAGAAATAGCCAACACAGAAATGGTTGATGTCGTTTTACATTTAGACCATGCTAGAGATTTTGATGATATCAAAGAGGCTATCGATAGTGGTTATACGTCAGTCATGTATGATGGTTCTCATTTACCATTTAAGGAAAACATCATGAAAACTCAGGCAGTTGTTAAATACGCTCATGAACATGGTGTTAGTGTAGAAGGTGAGTTGGGAACAATTGGTGGAACTGAGGAAGGCATTCATGTGGAAGAAAATGACAAAGTGTACACCAAACCTTCAGATGCCGTTGACTTTGTAGAGGCTACAGGTGTTGATGCATTAGCAATTGCTATCGGTACTAATCACGGACAATTCAAAAGTAAAACTGAAGTCAATATTCCTTTGCTCAAAGAAATTGACAGCGTAGTAGATATACCCTTAGTTATTCATGGCGGTACAGGTGTAAAAGAAGAAGATTACGTTGAACTCATCAATAATGGCATTAGAAAATTTAATGTCGGCACAGAATTACTTGTTAATTGGACTCAGTCTGCCAAAGATTCTTTCGGTGAAACAACTGTCAACAAATCACTCCGTCATAACGTAATTCCAGCCAATTTAAAAGTCAAAGAGATTGTCCAACATAAAATTAAACTCTTCATGAACTTAGACAGCCCAACAAATCTAGGAAAATAAGATGAAACGAACACTTATGTTATTAGCAGGACCACCAGCCACTGGAAAATCCTACCTTATCACTAAAATGAGACAAGTCATTTCGGATTTTTTTCTAATCACCCCAGATGAAATTAAGGAAATGTATGCTGATAAAGTAGGTTTCAACTCGCTGAAAGAAAAAGCCATTCTTGAACAAGACGTGTGGAAATTCTACTATTCCATTTTGGAACAGTATATGTCTGCTGGGAAAAAAGTTATTGTTTCAGAATATCCATTTAGTGATAAACAACGAAGTAGGTTGGAAGACCTATCAGCAAGTTATGGGTATCAAGTAATAACTATTCGGTTAGTAGCCAAATTTGATGTGTTATGGGAACGGAGAAAAGTTAGAGATGTTGAAATGACACGGCACCTAAGCCATGTGATGAGTCACTACCATGATGGAGATAGTTTACTTGATAGAAGCCAAGCAGATGATCTGATCAATAAAGAAGAATTTGCAAACATAATTGCAGATAGGAAATACAATGACTTTAGTTTAGGTAAACTGATAGAAGTTGATGTCACTGATTTTTCTCAAGTGAACTATGAGCAGTTGCTAAAAGAAATTGATCAGGAGTTATAGGATAGAAAAAAGAGTTGGGTAAAGGTATTTGAGTCTCCAACTCATCTATTGAAAATTAAGACGAAGGAGCGTAGTAAGCTTAGTAGTCAGTTATTTTCAATGGATGAGCTGGAGATTTTTTAAATATTTATGTAGTGAAATGAAGGTTTATTCCAAAAATAATTTTTTATAGAATCTTTGATTTCCGGCTGATTGAGTAGCGGCTCTTCCAATCATCCCCAAAAATGAAAACACCTTACAATTGAAAATAAAATCATTTAACATGTAAGGAAAACTTTCATAAAAATTCTTAGGTTTTAGCTTGCATTCTCGTGTTTGTTTCGTATAATGAGGGTAGTAAAAAAACTTGTCTATACAAGTTAAAAAAGGAGGATATATGATGGCAGATTTTAACAAAGATGCAAAAGATCTTTTGCAGCACATCGGTGGGACGGACAATATCGCGGCAGTTAGTCACTGTGCAACGCGGATGAGATTCGTTTTGAACGACCCAGCCAAGGCTGATGTGGAAGCAATCGAAAAAATCCCTGCAGTTAAGGGGACGTTTACTCAAGCAGGTCAATTCCAAGTCATTGTTGGGAATGATGTGCCCGTTTTCTACAACGAATTTACAAAAGTATCAGGTAAGTCAGGTGTATCAAAGGATGCAGTTAAAGACGCAGCTAAGCAAAACCAAAATCCCTTGCAAAGAGCCATGTCTGTTCTAGCAGAAATTTTTGCGCCAATTATTCCAGCTATTATTGTCGGAGGGTTAATTTTAGGGTTTAGAAATATTTTAGATAGTATCCCATTCGAATTTCTTGGTGGAAAAACTATTGTTCAAAGTTCCGTTTTCTGGAACGGGGTCAATGACTTCCTTTGGTTACCGGGTGAGGCAATCTTCCACTTCCTACCTGTAGGAATTACTTGGAGTGTGACCAGACGTATGGGGACAACGCAAATTCTAGGGATTATTCTAGGGATTTGTTTGGTATCACCTCAATTATTGAACGCTTATGGCTATGCTGAAGCTCTACAAACAGGTACCATTCCATTCTGGGATTTTGAATTCTTCCAAATCAACAAGATTGGTTACCAAGCTCAAGTGTTGCCAGCTATGTTTGCCGGTTTCACCCTTTCCTATCTAGAAATTTGGCTCCGTAAATGGATTCCAAATGCCATTTCCATGATTTTTGTTCCGTTCTTTGCTTTGATACCAACTGTTATTCTAGCACATACTGTTTTAGGACCAATTGGTTGGCAAATTGGTCAATGGATTTCAGCTGTCGTATTCTGGGGCTTAACTGGACCGATTAAAGTTATTTTTGGTGCTATCTTTGGTGCTCTTTATGCACCACTTGTTATTACTGGATTACATCACATGACCAATGCAATCGACTTACAATTAGCTGCCGATTTTGGTGGAACACAATTGTGGCCTATGATTGCCTTGTCTAATATCGCTCAAGGTTCTGCTGTTGCGGCTATTTGGTGGTTGCACCGTGGCAATGAAGAGGAAGAACAAGTCTCTGTGCCAGCTGCTATTTCAGCTTATCTTGGTGTAACAGAGCCTGCTTTGTTTGGGATTAACTTGAAGTATGTATATCCATTTATCGCTGGTATGATTGGTTCTTCTATTGCTGGTTTCGTGTCTACCTTAACAGGTGTTACAGCTAACAATATCGGTATCGGTGGTATTCCTGGTTTCATCGTAATCCAACCACAATCCATGGTCTTCTTCTTGATCTGTATGGGGATTGCTATCGTTGTACCGATTGTTTTAACCATCATTTTCGAGAAAAACAATATTTTCACTGGTAAAAAAGCCTAATAAAAAAGAGCACCGTTCTTGTGACGAGTGCTCTTATCTTATATAAAAATCTAGGAGGATGAACAAATGGCATCGTTTAAAGATAAGGTTATCTATCAACTCTATCCAAAATCGTTCAAAGATTCGAATGGGGATGGGATTGGGGACATCAGAGGGATTATCGAAAAAATTCCGTATCTCAAAGAGTTAGGCGTGGATATGGTATGGCTGAATCCTTTTTATATCTCTCCGCAAAAGGATAATGGCTATGATATTACTGATTATATGTCGATTGACCCAATGTTTGGGACTATGGAAGATTTTGAGGAATTAGTGGCTGTGGCAAAAGAAGCAGGAATTGATTTTATGTTGGACATGGTTTTTAACCATACGTCTATCACCCATGAATGGTTCCAACAAGCTCTTGCTGGTGACAAAAAATACCAAGACTACTATATTATTCGTGACGCTAAAGAAGATGGCTCGCTGCCAACCAATTGGGAATCCAAATTTGGTGGGGAAGCTTGGGCACCATTTGGCGATACGGGGCGCTATTATTTGCACCTCTATGATGTGACACAAGCTGACTTGGATTGGAGAAATCCTAATTTGCGAGAGGAATTGGCGAAAGTGGTCAACTTCTGGCTGGAAAAAGGGGTTAAGGGCTTCCGTTTTGACGTTTTGAACGTGATTGGGAAGGATCCTATTTTGGTGGATTCTACTGGTGGACCGCAGCAAGAAAAGTCTCTTTACACGGACAAACCGATTGTTCATGACTACATTCAGATGATTAACCGCGCTAGTTTTGGCGCTCAAAAAGATATTATCACGGTCGGCGAAATGTCGTCTACCACGGTCGATAGCGGCGTTAAGTACACCAACCCAGACCGTGACGAGCTGTCCATGATTTTCAGCTTCCACCATTTGAAAGTGGATTACAAAGACGGTGAAAAATGGTCCAAGATGCCATTTGACTTTATTGAATTGAAACGGATTTTGAACGAATGGCAAACGGGCATGTCTGATGGGGATGGCTGGAATGCACTTTTCTGGAACAACCACGACCAACCTCGTGCCAACTCACGCTTTGGCGACCCAGAAAACTATCCTTTTGAGTCGGCTTCCATGATGGCGCAAACCATTCATATGCTGCGCGGCACACCCTATATTTACCAAGGGGAAGAGATTGGCATGACCAACCCTAACTTTGACGACATTGATGCCTATGTGGACATTGAAACCCATAATGCCTATAAATTGTTGCGGGAACAAGGTGTGGATCACGATACGGCTATGTCCTACATCAAGGACAAGTCTCGTGACAACAGCAGAACACCAATGCAGTGGGATGACTCAACTCATGCTGGCTTTACGACTGGTCAACCTTGGTTGGCAGTGGCAGACAATTATCCGACTATTAATGTAGAGCAGGAGTTGGCTCACGGCAAGTTGTTTAGCTATTACCAAGAGCTGATTAAGGCTCGCAAGGCTTATCCGATTATCTCAGAAGGAACCTATCGTGGCATTCAGTTGGACCACCCGTCTATCTATGCTTACGCGCGGGAATTGGACGGCAAGACTTTGCTAGTGCTTAACCATTTTTACGACGGAGCAGCTGAGATTGACGTGACAGATGAAGGCTTTGACTGGTCTAAAGCTCAAGTCATCTTGGGCAACTATGACGGATTTGTTGTAGGCGACCAAATGACTTTGAGGCCTTACGAGACAGTTGCCGTGTTGATCGGGTAAGGAAAATCGGAGCTAAGTGATCAGGCTTGTTTTTCACCTATAAGCTTGAATTATGAGAAAAGTTAACTAGATTAGCTCTCTAACGAGGAATAAAACATGTTTATTCCTCGTTAGACACCAGTTTAAGACCTCATTTCTCATAATTCCTCAAAAATCAGCTCATTTTTGTATTAAATCACTAGAAATCGCTCGAATTATGAGAAAATCTAATGAATTTAGCTGTCTAACGAGGAATAAAGTATGTTTATTCCTCGTTAGACATCGGTTTAAGACCTCATTTCTCATAATACCTCAAAAATCAGTTCATTTTTGTATTAAATCACTAGAAATCGCTCGAATTATGAGAAAAGCTAATGAATTTAGCTCTCTAACGAGGAATAAAGTATGTTTATTCCTCGTTAGGCATCAGTTTTAGACTTTTTTCTCATAAATCTTCAAAAATCAGTTCATTTTTATCTTAAATCACTAGAAATCGCTCGAATTATGAGAAAACCTAACAAATCTAGCTCTTTAACGAGGAATAAAACATATTTATTCCTCGTTAAAGCTCAATTTTAGAATGTTTTCTCATAATTCATAAATAGTTTCAATCGGACGATAAGGAAAACCTTCTGGTATTGACTAAGAGCCAGGCAATATCTCCAAACAAAAAAGAGCCTCTAACTTATCTACAAAATAAGTTAGAGGCTCAAATATCTTGAGCAGAAAAAACTCTTTGCCCAAGTCTTCTTTAATTAAGATTAATGTTCTTCCAAGTCTGCTTCAGCTCTGGTTTTGTGAACAGTACCAAATGCATGGTCAGCAGGAGAATAAATAGAGTAAAGTTTCAATGGAACGTCACCAATGTTGGTTAGGTTGTGGAATTTTCCAGCTGGCACGATGACGGCATAGTCTGCATGTGCTTCTTCTTTGAAAGTCAGATTATCTTCAGCATCACCCATTTGCACGAGGGCATGGCCTTCTTCGATACGCAAGAATTGGTCAATATTGTGGTGAGCTTCTAAGCCGATGTCGCCGCCAACTTCGATGGTCATAAGCGTCACTTGGCTTTGAGGGCCAGTCCAAAGAGTTGTTCTAAAGTTGTCATTTTGCAAAGTTGCTTCCTCAATGTTAATCACAAGAGGCTTTGGTCCAAAATCTTTCAATTCCATAATTACACACTCCTTTTCTATACCTTAAGTATAGGGATAATAAATGATGGTGTCAAATAATAATTATTACAATCTGAGAATCTTTTGTATTTATGAAAAGTTTTTAATGATTAAAAATAGCTTTCCCAGTCACAAGAGAGAGTCACCAGTTTAGGGCTCGGAAATTGCGGTGTAAAGCACACCGGGCGCACAGTAGCTGTTTTGGCTTTAGCCAAATTACAGATACGTAGACAGGTGAGCTCTGAGACCACGGCTCAGAGCGGTGCCACCGGTTTGATTTCCGAGTCCTAAACTGGAGACTCGAGGTACGAAGCACCATTTTCCACGAGAACTTGTGCTTCCTGTAAGAATTCATAAACTGCTTTACAAAGTGGATTGTGGTCAGGTAAACTTTGTATAGAAAATACGAAGAGGTGTTGTGCTATGGGGATTCGTTTTGACAAAGATGAGTTGAATAAAAAAGAAAAATTGGAAATTCCGAATGAATTGAAGGACGAGTTATTGGATGATGCCTACGACTTGGATAGTTTTGGCGATAGTTTTATTATGATGCCAAAATTGGACGAAGACTTGCGTGACAAGGCTCGGATTGAGCAGAATATTAAAAAAGAGTGGTTAGAGGAGTTTCCTAAACCAGACTCAGACGATACAAAATAAGCTAAAGGATAGGAGAGCCTATGAATAAATTTTATGAGATTTATCTCGATATTAAGGAAAAAATTGAATCAGGCTTCTATCCTGCGGGACAAAGTTTGCCCAGTGAACACCAAATGTCGCAAGACTACGGCGTATCCAGAGAAACCTTGCGTAAAGCTTTATTGACCTTGTTGGAAAATGGCTATATTCAAAAGCAACAAGGAAAAGGCTCCATCGTACTGGATATTCACCGCTATAATTTTCCAGTATCAGGATTGACCAGCTTCAAAGAGCTACAAGAAAGCCAAGCCATTCATTCTGAAACCATCGTCGTCGTCAACAAAAAAATCCCGGCGCCAAAATTTTTGGTCGATGCCGGACTACTAGATGCAGACGAAATGGTCATTTACCTTATCCGGCAACGCTTAGTCGATGATGAAGTCATCATTTTGGACAAAGATTACATTCGTTGTTCTATTATTGAAGACTTGCCGACCCCGAAAATGGAAAATTCTCTCTACGATTACATCGAACACGACCTGGGAATGCAGATAGCTTACGCTAAAAAAGAGTTCACGGTCGATAGGGTGACCAAAGAGGATAAAAAATATATGGATCTAAATAGCGATACACACGTGGTTGTCGTCAGAAGTGACGTCTTCCTAGAAGACACCAGATTCTTCCAATACACAGAAAGCCGCCACCGTTTGGACAGGTTTAAGTTTGTAGAGTTTGCTAGGAGAAATAAGGTGTGAGAAAAAAATGTAAATTAATTGGTTTCCGGGGATAAGAGAAGATCTTGTCTCCGGAAAAGCCTTTAATTAGTAAAGTTTTCTCATAAAACAGCCAATTAATAAGGAATTATGAGAATTTTCTACCAACTTAAATGGATTACTGGGAGTAGAGTATTTCTACTCCCAGTAAAATGCTCAAATCAGAAAGGCTTTCTCATAATTCAACCGATAATCCTGTTATATTAGCAATAAAACTAAAAAACAATACGAATTATGAGAAAAGTACTTCAAATCTAGTCGTTTACTGGGAGTAGAGTATCTCTATTCCCAGTAAAATGCTCAAATCAGAAGGTTTTTCTCATAATTCAACCGATAATCCCACTATATTAGCAATAAAACTAAAAAACAGTATGAATTATGAGAAAACTGCTTAAAATCTAGTTGTTTACTGGGAGTAGAGCACTTCTATTCCCAGTAAAATGTTCAAATCAGAAGAATTTTCTCATAATTCAACCAATAATCCCGCTATATTAGAAATAAAACCAAAAATTAGTACGAATTATGAGAAAAGTACTTCAAATCTAGTTATCTGGGACTGGGCAATAAGTCCCTATTACAATAAAACAAAAGAGTTTCCGACAACTGTATCAAAAATCGAAATGGTGGCACCGCCGTGAGCCTTGGTCTCAAGGTCTTAGCTGTCTACGTATTTGTAAGGGGCTGGGCAAAAAGTCCAAATGGTAACCAAATAAAAGAGTTCCCCAGAAATTTATCCGTACAGAACGGTGTAAAGCATAGCTGACGCACAGTGGATGTTTCGGCTTCAGCCGATTTACAGCCACGTAGACAGCTAAGCCGAAAGACCAAGGCTTTCGGCGGTGCCACCGTTCCCATTTCGGATAAATTTCTGGGGAACTCTTTTATGATTTAGAAATTTTTCGCAAATTTTATAATCAACTTAGCCACCCAGACAATAAAAAAGCATCATAGTGAAAAATCAAGTATTATTAGGGTTACTATACCAAACTAATAATAAGGAGATTTTCACTATGACTTATCAAAATTCTACCACACTTCGCAAGAAAGGTCAGCACTTAACGGAGCTTGAACGAGGAAAAATTGCTGCTTGGCATCTAGACGGTATTTCAAACCGACAAATCGCTAAACGAATCGGCGTGGCGCCACAGACCATTCATAATGAAATCAAGCGTGGAGAATTAACACAAGTCAAGAAAATAAATGGGAAGAGTCATTATATATCCAAGTACAATGCGGAATATGCACAAAACCGATATACACTGAAACGCAGAAACTGCCATCGAAAAGAGAAGTTTCCCCAGGTTCGAGCTTTCTTGGCTTATTTTATTGAACAATTCAAAACCAGTGGTTTTTCTCCAGATGCAGTAGTGGGTCATGTTCATCGGCAACTCTTGTTCTCCTCTGATGAAATGGTCTGCACGACCACACTGTATAAGTATATTGATGCTCAACGGTTAGAGGTTAGAAACATTGATTTAGAGATGAAAACAAAAGGACGTCCAAGAAAGAAACGGGCACCTAGAAATCGGAAATCTCTTGGAAAAAGTATAGAAGAAAGACCGGCAATAGTGGATTGTCGTGAAGAATTTGGACACTTTGAGATTGATACCGTTATTG
>NZ_JANHNZ010000012.1 GCF_024543085.1 Granulicatella seriolae | reverse complement strand
GAAATTGTTTAGTTTTCTTCATCTCTTTGATGAAGTTCCCTACACATTTGGTTTGTCTTCTTTGTTCAGTTTTCAAAGGTCAATGTCTTTCGTTGTCGTTTTGACAACTTCTATATATTATCATCGTCTACACTTCATGTCAACAAAAAGATGAAAGTTTTTTTAAAAAACTTTCATCTTTTTTCTGTAAGCACTAGAAACCTTGATTTAATCGTGGTTTATGTGATCTAGCAGGGGCATAAAATCATGTTCTTCTAGCTTTTGAATCATAATTAGGCCGTCTCCTAATGGGATTAAGCTTGTTTTTAAGGCTGGGTGTGCTTGAACAGTATCTAAAAATAGGTTCAAGCGTCGATGAATTTTACGGTTTCTTCTTGGAATGGTTGAAATGTCATCTAAAATGGTGCCACCTTGAAAAATGTCATCCACTAATAGGATGCCACCTGTTTTTAAAACTTTCATACAGTATGGAAAGAACTCGTAATACTTGGCTTTGGCACTGTCCATAAAAATGAAATCGTATTGGCGGTCTAATTGAGGCAGAATATCTGCAGCGTCACCTTCTAGCTGGGTAATGACGTCCGAGAGTCCTAGCTTTTCAAAATTGGCTTTGGCACGAGTATACATGAGTTCGTAACGGTCGATGGTTGTTAGGCTACCGCCCTTTGGTAGGTGCTGTGCCATTAAACTGGCAGAAAATCCAATAGCTGTGCCAATTTCTAAGATGTCTTTGGGTTGGTAGGGTCCTAGAATAAAATCGATAAAAACAGCTGTTTCGTGAGGGATGATGGGGATACCTAATTGGTTGGCTTCTTTTTCTAGTTGTCCCAAACCACCTGGGAAGGGTTTTTGGGCTTGTCGCATGTAGTCAACCAGCTCTGGTTTCACAACTGGTCGGTGCATCATTTCGTTTAACATGGCTTCCTCCTATACTTTAGGGCAAATGAAGCCCCTACCAAGGAAAGTATATCGGTAGGGGAAATTGTTTTATTCTTCTGTAGGTGTTTCTTGAGCAATCTCTTCTGGTTTTAGTTTGCGGACATGGATTCGTCTGATACGGCCATTTTCCATTAGGGATGGGCTTAGGACGTACCCGTCTAGTCGGACTTCAACTTTTTCGTCGTCATCAGGGAAATAGCCTAGCTCTTCCAAAATAACGCCCGCCATAGTATCGACTTCTTCAGAGGAAATAGTGGTTTTAAAAATGGTATTGAACTTTTCTAACGTCATACCTGCATCAATAATGAAGTTTCGTGGATCAATCTCGCGGTAACTCAATTCTTCTATGTCGTATTCATCTTCAATCTCACCGACGATTTCTTCTATTAAATCCTCTAAGGTAACGATTCCTTCGACTCCACCATATTCGTCTTTTAGGATGGCCATGTGTTGACGGGTTTTTCTGAACTCAATCAAGAGGTCGTCCACGAAAATGGTTGATGGAACAAAGAGCGGCGAGTGGGCCAAATCAAATAGGTTTAGGTTCTCGAACCCAACTTGTCTAGCGGCTTTTAGAATGTCTTTTGAATGCACTACACCGATGACGTTATCCTTGTCTTCTTCATAAATAGGTAGTCGCGAAAATGTACTTCCTAAAATAATCTCGATGTTTTCTTGCAAATCGTCTTCAATATCAAGCATGAGGGTATCGGTTCTTGGCACCATTACTTCACGTGCCAGTTTGGAATCTAGGGATAGAATCCCTTGCATCATGGTGAATTCTTCAATATCAATAGCGCCATCATTGCGGCTACTTGCTAATAAAGCTTTCATCTCACTACGAGTTAGTTTTTCTTCTTGCTTGGTAAATTCAATCGGCGTAATCTTCTTCAAGATACCCGTTGAGAAAGTAAGAATCCAGATAAATGGTTTAAATATTTTTTGGATAACTAGTATGATACCGGCTGTGTTAAGGGCAATAGGTTCAGCGACTTGTAGGGCTACTTGTTTTGGATATAGTTCACCAAAGACTAAAGTAACGTAAGATAGAATCATTGTAACAATAACAACGGCAAGTGTGGTCGCACCGGGAAAATTCTGGAGCAAAGGCTCAATACGTGACGCAAAGCTAGTTGCGGCTGACGCACTTGAGAAGAAGCCGGCTAGGGTAATGGCTACTTGGATGGTTGCCAGAAAGTCATCTGAGTTGGATAACAATTTCATCACTCGTTTTGCTTTCTTATCTCCTTCTTTGGCTTTTTGGCTCATTTTTCCTTGGTTGATGGATACGAAGGCAATTTCTGCGGCTGCAAAAAATGCGTTCAGTGCTGTTAATAATACAATGATAAGAATCTGGGCTCCCAGGCTTCCACTATCGGGATCGGCTGTCATAATGTTAATCTCCTTTAAATTTCTGCTTAATTTTATGGTACAAGGTCATTCTGTCAAATGGATGTACAGTATTATGATAATAATTTTTGAATGAAAATGCAATAGCTAGAGCTCTTGAAAGAGTAAGTAACCGGTTACTCTAACAAATTTCTTATCATTAGATGAAAAATCAATGAGTTTGGCGCTCGCTTTTGCAATACTTTTACTGGAAAACATGGTATGATGGGACTAGGCATAATACTATATTCAACAGGAGGTTTTCTACTTTATGTTATTAAAATCTTTAGTGATTCCCAAAAAGAGTTTAACCATCGTCAAAGAATCATCTACCTTGCAAGAGGCGATTGAGATTCTGGAAACGTCTGGTTTTCGCTGTGTCCCTGTTTTAGACGAAACAGAAACCATCTTCAGGGGCAATATTTATAAGATGCACATCTACCGTCATAAGGCTAACGGTGGCGATATGTCGTTACCGGTAACCCATTTGATAAAAAATTCTACTAAGTTTATTAGTATTGATAGTTCATTTTTCAATGTTTTCTTTACAATTAAAGAGCTGCCTTATATTGCGGTTTTGGATAAGCAAGAAAAGTTTTATGGGATTTTGACCCACTCTAGCTTGCTCAATATGTTGGAGCAGTCTTGGAGTGTTGACACTGGCGCTTATGTCTTGACGGTTTTAAGCGGTGGTGAAAAGGGTTCTCTGGTTAACTTGACCAAGATTATCAGCAAATTCTCCCCGATTGCTAGCTTGATGACGCTGGACGTTCGTGACGAGGAGAGTGTGAAACGGATTTTGGTTACTCTACCGGCCAACGTGACCCGTGACCTCATGGAGCAAATCGTAGTGGCGCTCAATAAGAAGGACTTTTCTGTCGTTGGTATTGAGGACTTGAAAAAATTGAATTAGGTCATGACACTTGGCTTGGATAAGAGGTCTGTATCAATAACAACTATCTCTGAATAAAAAAGTCTTTGAGATATATTTCCGAAATCGAAACTTTGTCCCCATGTATAGTTCCCCTTGTCATAGTAGGAAGGAGATGCCGTATGTTCAAGGATAAGATTTTTATTACAAGTTGCCTCATTTCTGGCATAATTTTTCTTTTATCGACACTAATTTTTGACAATCTTGCTATCGGAATTGCCTTTGCCGTAGTTTTTTTCCCAGCCAGTCGTAATTTAGCTAAAAGGTTTTATCGAAGTAGTTAATATAGTAGCTCATGTTTTCTCACTCTGATCCTTGAGTTTAAAAAAATCACCAGCTACTAAATCACAAAAGAGTTTCCGAGAAATGAATTAGAAATAATAACGGTGGCACCGCCGTGAGCCAAGGTCTCACAACTTAGCTGCCTACGTGGCTGTAATCGGCTAAAGCCGAACATCCACTGTGCGTCAGCTATGCTGATACACCGTTATTTCTAATTCATTTCTCGGAAACTTTTTGTTTTGTTAGTTATGTGCTTTTCTCAGTATCTTCCTTTTTTGTTAAAAGAGCTTGGCTATGGGAATATTCTTGTTAACTATTATCGGCAGATTCAACTCTAAAGTTAATTTTCTGACTAGTAATAAATGCCTATATTTCTCTAGCTTTTACCTTGATAATACCTTAACCTAGTAGTAAAGAAGCCAATATGTACATAGTTAAAGGAGATACCTATGATAGAAGATAAGATTTACGTTACTAGTCTATCCATTTCTAGTTTAATTATACTTTTAGCAACTATTATGTTTGATGAGATTGCCATTGGACTTGCTCTAGCTATATTTTGCTACCCTCTTAGTCGTTATTTGGCGAAGAAGATTCATCGAAAGAATACAGACTAAGGAGTCTATTTTGTAATTTTTTCTACAGTTTTGGAACTACACAATAGCTCTAAATTTACTAAACCCAATTAGTTGGGACCACTCCTTTTGTAGCACAAAGCTTTTTCTCTTGCTAGTCCCTAAAAGAATCGGCTAAATAATAAGTCCAATTTGCCAACCTAACAAAAGAGACTTCAGCTTTTTGTCAGAATTAACGGTGTATCAGCATTGCTGACGCACAGTGGATGTTTCGGCTTCAGCCGAATTACAGCCACGTAGACAGCAAAGTCGTGAGACCTTGGCTCACGGCGGTGCCACCGTTATTATTTCTGACAAAAAGCTGAAGTCTCTTTTGTGTTTTAGAAATAAACATTATTCATGATGAAGATTTCACTCAACCTCTTTTATTTAGGTCTCGTTCCCTCATCTTCCATTTTTTCTAAGGCAACTTTTGGTACCTCAGATTCCTTAACAACTTCTTGTCCTAAGACGATGGTCTTGCTGGCGTTGACTTTCAGGTAGGTGCCGGGTGCATAATAGTCTTCGACCTCTCCTTGAACGATAAAACTTAACTCTCTTGCCGCTCCTTCTTGGTTGTAGCCAATGAGCTTATACGCCTTGCCCTTGTCTTGCTTGACACCTTTATCATCGACTAACCAAGACTCCTCGTTGACCTCGTCCACCGGCACTTGCGTATAAAAACTATCCGCCACCACATAGCGGTCGTTATAGTATCCTTTGGCTAGAAAAGCCCCATAGATTAAGATGGCAGCAGCCAAGACAATTCCAACTATTTTTTTCATAAATGGTTCCTCCTAAAATTCTAATTCCTTTTTGTTGAAGCTAAAAATAGATAATCCTATCGGCACAATGATATAGGCTATCAGCACTAACATCAGTCCGCTTGACCATTTCCCGGACTCTAAAAATATGGTTCGGGCCTGGTACAGGAGTGTTGAGCTGAAGTACTGGGTCAGGTTGCCAAAGGTGTTGACGAAAAAGCTCTGGCTCAAAATGATGCTGAGGAGAATCATGATGGTTTTTGACGACAGTAGGACGTAGGCTATGATGCCACTGATGGCGTTTTGGGTGTAAAAGACGAGAATGCTGGCTAGTGCGATATAGGTGATGGTTCTAAAAAGTTCGACTAGTAGTATGGTTACCAGCGAGGTTACTTGTTCTTGCTTTAAGCTCAGACCGAGTGGAATGGGAACAATCAAGAAAATGACGCCAATGCCCAGAATGGTCATCACTAGAAGAACAATGCTCTCGATTAGTTTTGAGAGGACAACCTTATGGCGTGGAATGCCGAATCCAATGGCTACCTGCATGGACTTGCTTTTGAAATCGTCAGAGTAAACCGATAGAAAAACGCTAAGCCCCACAACTAATGGGTAAAAGCTGAGATAGGTTTCTGTGCTCTCTACATACTCTCCCACCGTAAAGGAAGGGCTGCTTAAAATAAAAATCATTAGTAAGAACAAGCCAACATAGATACCTAGCGTGATAAAAAATGAACGTTTTCGACAAATGCGTTTGATGTCTGCCAAAATATAATTAGTCATTTTTGGCACCTCCTACCAATTCGAAATAGTAATCTTCTAGTGATTTGTAAGCAGAGGCTTCCTGCAAAATCTGAATGCCCTTTTGCTCCAAGGCGGTGCGAGCTTTTTCTAGGTCCTCTACATAGATTTCAACCGTAGATTTTTTAACTTTTAGGTCTTCGTGGTCAATCTCCTTGAGCACGCGGCCTTGGTCAACGATACCAAACTTGGTCGCTGTATGTTCCAGCTCACTCAGAATATGTGAAGACACGATAATGGTCATGCCTTCTTCCTTGTTAAGGCGGACAATCAGGTTACGGATATCCGCAATTCCTTGTGGGTCCAAGCCATTTACCGGTTCGTCTAGAATCAATATTTCCGGATTACCTAACAGAGCGTTGGCAATTCCCAAGCGTTGCTTCATCCCCATGGAAAATGATCCGTATTTTGCTTTGACCTTGTGCAAGTCAACTAGCTTGAGGACCCGCTCCACTTCGTTTTTGTCCTTGATGCCTTTTAACTGGCGGTAATAATCTAGGTTTTCCTGAGCGCTTAGGTAGTCAAAAAAGGTCTTGCCGATAAAGAAGCCTATTTTTTTGCGGTTTTCTTGCAGCTCCTTTATTGATTTGCTGGCATCTATGGCTAGCTCTCCCTTTTCAAAGATGGTTAATCCTAGAATAATTTTAAAGATAGTCGTTTTCCCGGCACCATTTTTACCAACTAAGCCGTAGATTTCTCCTTTGTTGACGTGCAGATTGACGTCTTTTAGAACTTGGACTTTGCCATAGTTTTTATCGATATGCGATAAGGTAATCATGTCTTTCCCCTTCCTTGAAGCCCCATAATAGTGGGTTTCTTTCAATAATAATCCTTTTATTTTGGCACTTACTGGTCCAAATAATTTGCATCTCGATTGTGTATATTACTCTTTTGAACTGGCGGAATCTATAAGTTTTCAGCAACTTAGGAAAATGTTTACCTTTTTGCAATAGTTTCCTAAGAAATGGAGCTTATTTATATGGTTTTCCGGGGATAAGAAGGTGTCTTATCCCCAGAAACTATCTAGATTTGACTGTTTTTCTCATAATCTACTATATATAGGCTCTTTTGACTCTTTTCATTCCAAATCTAGTTGAATTATGAGAAAATACACCTCATCTAGACTGTTAACGAGGAATAAAACTCTTTTATTCCTCGTTAGATACCTGTTTTAGTGCTCTCTTCTCATAATTCTTCATTATATAGGCTCTTTTTGACTTTTTTCATTCCAAATCTGTTGAATTATGAGAAAACACACCTCATCTAGACTGTTAACGAGGAATAAACCTCTTTTATTCCTCGTTAGATACCTGTTTTAGTGCTCTTTTCTCATAATTCTTCATTATATAGGCTAGTTTTAACTCTTTTTACTCCAAATTCAGTTGAATTATGAGAAAACACACCTCATCTAGACTGTTAACGAGGAATAAACCTCTTTTATTCCTCGTTAGATACCTGTTTTAGTGCTCTTTTCTCATAATTCTTCATTCTATAGGCTAGTTTTAACTCTTTTTACTCCAAATTCAGTTGAATTATGAGAAAACACACCTCATCTAGACTGTTAACGAGGAATAAACCTCTTTTATTCCTCGTTAAACACCTGTTTTAGTGCTCTTTTCTCATAATTCCTCATTATATAGGCTCTTTTTAACTCTTTTCACTCCAAATTTAGTTGAATTATGAGAAAACACACCTCATCTAGACTGTTAACGAGGAATAAACCTCTTTTATTCCTCGTTAGATACCTGTTTTAGTGCTCTTTTCTCATAATTCTTCATTCCATAGGCTCTTTTTAACTCTTTTTACTCCAAATTCAGTTGAATTATGAGAAAATACACTTCATCTAGCCTGTTAACGAGGAATAAACCTCTTTTATTCCTCGTTAAACACCTGTTTTAGTGCTCATTTCTCATAATTCTTCATTCTATAGGCTCGTTTTAACTCTTTTTACTCCAAATTCAGTTGAATTATGAGAAAATACACTTCATCTAGCCTGTTAACGAGGAATAAACCTCTTTTATTCCTCGTTAGATACCTGTTTTAGTAGTCTTTTCTCATAATTCCTCATTGTATAAGCTCTTTTTGATCTTTTTAACTCCAAATCAGTTGAATTAGAAAATTCTCTCTAACAATTCCCTTTAGCAGCAAACAAAAATTAGTCTCCAGATAAACCGGTTAGAAATAATAACAGTTCATATACATAAGTGACGCATATAGGAATGGGCAAAACGTCCAAATGATAACCAAATAAAAGAGTTCCCCAGAAATCTATCCTTATAGAACGGTGCAAAACACAGCTGACGCACAGTGGGTGTTTCGGCTTCAGCCGATTACAACCACGTAGACAGCTAAGCCGTGAGACCAAGGCTCACGGCAGTGCCACCGTTCCCATTTCTGATAGATTTCTGGGGAACTCTTTTATGATTTAGAATGGTTTTTATTTTATGGTAGACATTTTGCCCAATCGCTTTTACTATTAATTCAACTCCACCAGTTCCCCGGTCTTAGTATAGACAATTCGTTCGCAGATATTGGTGATGTAGTCGCCAATCCGTTCTAGGTTGGAGGCTGCTGAGATATAGCCTGAACCGTTGTAGACTACTTTAGGGTCAGCTTTCATTTCGGCGATAGAGAATTGGGTGATTTCTAACATGTAGTCGTCTACTCGTGAGTCCAGTTTAGCGATGGCTTTTGCTTCTTGGACGTCGCCATTTACGTAGGCGGTTAGTACTCGACTAGCCATTTCCACGACAATTTTGGACATGTCGGAGATTTGGATTTCTACTTCTGGGATGCGTTTGTTGCCTTTGACACGGATAGTGGTGCGGGCGATGGAGCGTGCGTGGTCACCCATTCGTTCCAAGTCTGAGCAAGCCTTCATCACGGATACAATCATTCGTAGGTCGGTCACGACTGGTTGTTGCAGGGCGATAAGTCGGGCACATTCACTTTCCAGCTCGATCTCTTTTTTATTGATCTGTTCATCTTCGGCAATAACGATTTCAGCGGCTTCTACGTCGTGGTCTACGAAGGATTTAACGGCTTTGATCAAGGCTTCGGTAACCAGAACGCCCATCCGTGTGAAATGAGCATGTAATTCTTGCAATTCTTCGTCAAACTGTTTTCTCATGGTCTTCTTCCTTTCGTCTGTGTGGTCTAGCCAAAACGACCAGAAATATAGTCTTCTGTGCGTTTGTCTTGTGGATTGGTAAATATTTGGTCGGTATTGCCAAATTCGCAGACTTCCCCAACTAGGAAAAAGGCTGTCTTGTCAGATACACGAGCGGCCTGCTGCATATTGTGGGTTACCATAACAATAGTGTACCGGTCCTTCAAGGTTTGTGCAAGTTCTTCAATTTTAGACGTGGAAATGGGGTCAAGAGCTGATGTTGGCTCGTCCATTAAGAGGACTTCTGGTTCCACCGCCAAGGCACGAGCAATACATAGACGTTGTTGCTGGCCACCGGAAACTTGTAAGGCATTCTTTTTCAAGCTATCCTTTACTTCGTCCCAGATGGCCGCGCCACGTAGGCTTTTCTCCACAATCTCGTCCAAAGTAGCCTTATCCTTGATACCATGGGTTCTTGGTCCATAAGCAATATTGTCGTAGATAGACATTGGAAATGGGTTTGGTTGTTGGAAGACCATTCCCACACGTTTTCTTAGTAGGTTAACGTCATAATTTTTGTCGTAGAAATTTTGCCCATCTAAGAGAAGTGTTCCTTCGATACGACAGTTTGGCACGAGGTCATTCATGCGGTTTAGGGATTTGAGTAGGGTTGATTTGCCGCAGCCGGAAGGTCCGATAAAGGCGGTAATCTCCTTTTCTTGAATTTCCATGTTGACGTTTTTTAGGGCTTGAAAGTCTCCGTAAAAGAGGTTCATGTTTTGGATGCTCATTTTACTCATTATTTGTTGGCTCCTTTTGTAAGTTTGTTGGACAGGAAGGTGGAGGTAAAGTTGATGATTAAGACGATAATAATCAAGATAACCCCTGTCGCATAAGATTCTTTGACGTGCATCCCTTCACTGGATAGGACGTACATGTGCAAAGCTAGCGAGCGTCCGGATGACATCAAACTGGTCGGCATGTTGGTCGAAGTTCCTAAAGTGTACATCAAAGCTGCTGTTTCACCAACAATACGACCAATCGCCAAAATGACGCCGGATAAGATTCCCGGCATAGCTACCGGCAAAACAATTCTAAAAATGGTTCGTAACTTGCCTGCACCAAGACCAAAGCTAGCTTGGCGAAGAGAGTCGTTGACAGAAATCAGTCCCTCTTCTGTGGCACGAATGATGACTGGCAAGACCATGATAACGGAAGTAAAAATCCCTGCTAATAAAGAATACTGGAAGCCAAGGAAAATAACAAAGAATAGCATCCCAAATAAACCAAAGACAATAGAAGGAATCCCTGCCAAAGTATCAGCGGCAATCCGAATGATTTCGACGGTTTTGGAGCCACGTTTAGCATATTCCACTAGGTAGAAACCAGTGAAAATACCGATCGGCGTTGCAATCAAAAGGGAAACACCGACTAAAATTAAGGTGGTGACGATAGCTGGCATTAAGGAAACGTTGGTACTATTGTATTCCCACTCAAACAAGGATGGGGTCAGGCTCGGCACACCATTCCAAAGGATAAAACCAATGATAAAGAGCAAGGAGCCAAATGCTAAGGCTGAAAAAGTATAGATGAAAAATCGTGTAATGTATTTACTCATTATCTGTCCCTCCGTTTGATGTAGGCAAAGATACCATTGATGATTAGGATGAATATAAAGAGCACAACTGCTGTCGCAATTAAGGCGTCTCTATGTTCACCAGCAGCATAGGCCATTTCCAAAACGATATTGGTGGTCATGGTCCGAACCCCTTTGGTCAAGCCACGTGGGATTAATGGTTGGTTACCGGCAACAAGGATGACGGCCATGGTTTCACCGATTGCTCGACCGATTCCCAATATAATAGAAGAAATGACACCTGATTTGGCAGCTGGCAGGACAACTCTCATAACGGTACGCTCGTGAGTGGCGCCTAGAGCAACACTCCCGTTATAGTATACGCTGGGCACCGCTCTAATGGATGACTCAGACAAGGTAATAACGGTCGGCAGAATCATAATTCCTAGTAGGATAGAAGCGGTTAGGATGCTCATCCCATTTCCACCGAAGATACGCATGGCGGGTACTAGGAGTTGCAAGCCAAAAAATCCGTAGACGATGGACGGGATAGCTGCCATCAGGCTAACGGCCGGTTTCAAGAAACGGTAGAGCCAGTCCGGGCAGAAATGTGTTAGGAAAACAGCTGTGAAAATACCAGTTGGAACACCTACGATGATGGCGCCCAAGGTGATGGCAAATGAGCCTAATATCATTGGCAGGATGCCATAGCTGGCTGGTACGTTGGATGGCGACCAGTCTGTGCCTAGTAAAAAATTACTGATGCCGTATTTGAAGATAAACGGGACACCATTGATAAACATAAAGATACAGATGACGATAATGGCAATAACCGACATGAGAGCGCTGATGAGAAAGACGCCTTCCATCGATTTTTCAAGGACTTTTTGTTTGTTCATACGTTTTGCTCCTTTGATAAACTTTTGACCGGTGCGGCTGGGTTTATGTAATGCTCGCCAACCTTTAAGAATAAGTGGTTTGTGGTCGTATAGGTGGTGGCGAGCTAGTTGGTAGTTCTAATACGCATAAAAAAGCTGACAACTAGGCCAGCCTTTTAGGTTGGATGTTATACTCGAGTCTCTAGCTCCTGAGTCGGAAATGAGAACGGTGGCACCGCCGTAAGCCTTGGTCTTCCGGCTTAGCTGTCTACGTGGCTGTAGATCGGCTGAAGCCGAAACAGCCACTGTGCGTCAGCTATGCTCCTTCACCGTTATTTCCGACTCAGGAGCTAGAGACTCTTTTTGGGCTTGTGGGGACGGATATGGTGCTGGGATTTTTTCTTAGTGGTGAGGCTCCGTAAACGCGTTCGGTGTAGCAGGGCTTATGAAATTAGATGGTTTTTCTACAGCCTTTGCAAGGCTTTCGTAAAATCCCCTAAATTTCTACAGCCCTAATCGCTACCCCTCTCGCTCTGTCTTAAACGCGTTCGCTTCGGCATACCCTTGGGATTTAGATAAATTCCCTACAGCCTTTGCAAGGCTTCCGTGGAATTTCCTAAAATCCTGTCGGGTATAAACGCCCAAGCTCTCGCTCTGATTTTAAACGCGTTCGGTGTAGCAGGGCTTATGAAATTAGATGGATTTTCTACAGCCTTTGCAAGGCTTCCGTAAAATCCCCTAAATTTCTACAGCCCTAATCGCTACCCCTCTCGCTCTGTCTTAAACGCGTTCGGGCTCCTAGCTATTCGGGATTTAGATAAATTTTTCTCCAGTGTCTTTGACACTTCCGTAAAAATTTCCTAAAATCCTGTCATAGCTGGGCAGTCGCCCTCACGCTCTATTTGATTTCTTCCCAGCTTGTGATTTCTCCTGTGTAGATTTCTTTTACTTGTTCTAGGGTTAGGCTTTCTATGCCGTTTGCTTTGTTTACGACTAGGGCGATTCCGTCTAGGGCGATGGCGTCTGAGTTTAGGGCTGCTTTTTCTGAGTCTTTTAATTCTCTTGATGCCATTCCGATGTCAGCTGTGCCTTCCATAGCTGCGGTCATGCCTGCTGATGATCCATTAGATGTGATGTCAATAGTCACGTCTGGGTTCAATTTACGGTAAGCTTCTGCGAATTTTTCCATTAGTGGGGAAACAGAGGTTGACCCTACGACAGAGATTTTTCCGCTTTTACCTGATGCGGTGTATTCTGCGCCATCTACTTTGGCTTCAACATATTTGTTGGCAACAGCGATTTCTTGCCCTTGTTTTGAGTGGATAAAGTCCACAAAGTCTTTAGCAACTTCCTTCAATTCACCTTTCCAAGCGATGTTAAATGGACGTTGTAATTTGTAGGTTTTGTCTAATACAGTGGCTGAAGTCGGTTCAACACCTTCGATTGGGACTGCTCTAACCGTATCATTCAATGAACCTAGGGAAATGTAGCCGATAGCGAATTTATCTCCGGCTACGGTTGACAAGACGCCTTCTGTTCCGTTTTGGATAACAGCTGTTTTAGTTGTTTTGTCAGTTTCTTTGTCGCCTTCTTTGGTTAAAACACCAGTAATTTCTACAAATGCTCCACGTGTTCCTGAGCCATCTTCACGAGAAACAACGCCAATATCTCCTGTTAGACTTGTTGGAGTTGTTGCTGTTGATGATGTTGATGATGATTCTCCTGCATTGTTTCCACATGCGACTAAGGTCAAGCCTGCTACGACCGAGAAAAGTACTTTAGGCAACTTCGAAAATTTCATAATGTTTTATACCACCCTTTTTGGAAGATTTAATGTTTTCTTACATCTTCATCTTAACAAGCCTTTGTAAATTTCAAATACAGGTTATTGTAAAGATTATGTAAAGACGACCAGAAACTCTGAAAATTTTCAAAGTTCCTGATCGTTTGCATTCGTTTCATTTCGTATGGGTAGGTGGATAGTAAAGGTTGATCCTTTGCCTAAATGGCTGTCAACACTAATGCTAGCTCCCATGGAGTGGGCCAGGTTTTTCACAATAGATAGCCCTAAGCCTGTCCCACCAGTATTGCTGCTTCGGGCCTTGTCCACTCGGTAAAAGCGCTCGAATATCCTCTCTAAATCTTTTTCGGGAATGCCAATCCCTGTGTCCTTAATGGCAATATGGATACCCTCTGCGTCTTGGCTCAAGCTGGTTGTCACCGTGCCACCCTCATCGGTGTAGTTGATGGCATTGGTCATGAGGTTAGAAATAATCTGCCCCAAACGTTGCTTATCCCCTTTATAAGACTGGCTCTGCGCCCCATCAATAACCCAACGCAGCTTTTTGTCTCTAGCCCGGCTAATAACCAAGTCCGAGTGTTCTTGAATCAACTCCCGTACATCAAAGACTTCTGATTTAAGCGGCGCTGCTTTTTGTTCTAGCTTAGACAATTGCAAGATATCGTTAATCAATCGGTCTAAGCGCACGCTTTCCTTGTGGATAATGCCCAAGAACTTCCTCAGCAACTCTGGATCATCCATAGCGCCATCCAACAAAGTCTCCGAAAAGCCTTGTAGCGCCGTCACTGGAGTCCGCAATTCATGCGACGCATTAGCTACAAATTCGGAACGCACTTTTTCTAGTCGCCGGATTTCCGAAATATCATAGAGCAAGACAATGACTTGGTCTAGTTGTCCTTCTTCGTTAATGACAGGAATCACATTGACATCAATGATTTTCTCTTGGGGGTAATACATATAGATTTCTGAATGTTGCATCTGCAAACTGTCGTAAGCTAGGTCAATCAGTTGCAGTAAGCCATAACTTCTAGACAGATCAATATAGCGTCTGCCCTCTAGACCATCCATATCGGCAAAAAAACTTTGTGAAGCTGGATTGGTCAAGGTAATGACCCCCTTTTTGTCCAAGAGGAACACCCCAATAATCAAGTGATCCACCAGTGCCGCCAGCTTTTCTTCATCCATGTGCAGCTGTTGGGTTTTGCGTTGCAGTTTTGTGGCTAGCGAATTTATCTTGCCGCCCAATTCATCCTCTTTGGCGTACTTGGCACCATAATACCTGGCACTATAGCGACTATTAGCCAAATCATCAATCACCTTAAGAATCTCGGAAACGGGTTGGTTGCCCGACTCAATCAGGTAATAAGCCACCCCAAAAACCACCATGAGGATGGTCAAAAGAATAATCAAGAGCTCTCTGAGAGAAATCTCCTCAATAGTAACCGGAACAAACTGCAAGAAGATAATAGCCAGCATCAAGCCCACAACAACAGCCGTTGCTACCGCAATAATCCTTCTAGGAATTAATCTCATCTTGAGGCACCTCGAATTTGTAACCAAACCCTCTTACCGTCTTGATATAGTCCGGTTTCTTAGTATTGACTTCAATTTTTTCACGTAAATGACCAATATGCACATCCACAATCCTAGTCTCGCCACTATAATCAAAATTCCAAACCGCATCCAAGAGACGTTCTCGGCTCAGTGTACGGTCTTGGCGCTTGACCATATAGACCAATAGCTCAAACTCTTTTGGCGTCAGGTCAATCAAGTCCTGTCCAACCAAAACCTCATACCGTTCTGGGTAAATGGTTAATTTGCCAGCCTGTAAGACCTCTTCCTCTTGACCTAGGTCTGCATCTGGTGACGTTGCCTCTGTGGCTTTTACCTGCTTGGCTTCACTCTTGTCATAGCGTCTGAGAATGGCCTTCATGCGTGCCAACACCTCTCTTGGGCTAAAGGGCTTGATCATATAATCATCCGCCCCTAATTCCAGACCAATAATCTTATCAAACTCATCATCCTTAGCCGTCAAAATCAAAACCGGCGTATCCACATGTTCTTGCCTCAGTCGTTTGCAGACCTCAATCCCATCCAACTTAGGCATCATCAAATCCAAAATAATAAAGTCATAGGCATTGTTCAAGGCCAAGTCCAAACCCGCTTGCCCGTCTTGCGCTTGGTCCACTTGATAGCCTTCTTTTTCTAAGTTAAACAGCAAAAGAGTTAAAATACTCTGTTCATCATCAACAATTAAGACTTTTTTCACGTCAAACCCTCCTCAAACAAAAAAGACTATGATACATCTATAATGTACCATAGTCATAAAAAATCCACTACTGATTACGTCTTATTTCTGTTTACGAATCATGTCCAGCGGTTTGACTGGTTGATCCACTTTCATCTTACAAATCATCATAGCATGTGGTGCCACGTCAATCTCTTGACCATCTTCATCCCACAGCTCATCCAAGGTCTGCTCAAAATGACGCATACCCGGTCCATAGAACTCAATAGTGTCGTGCTTGCTGAAGTTATTGCGTTGTTGTACAGTAGCAATCTGGGTTTCTGGGTCATAGTCTAGAACTTGACCGATAAAACCATAACGTGGAATCTTACGTCTCACCCCAAACAGCTGCTCTTCTTCGGTAGGAATGTGGTAGTAGAACCCAGTCGCCAATTCACGTTGGGCAACCTTCCACAACTCATCCACCCACTCCTCTTTTAATACATAATTTTCCGGATCCTCACAATAGCTATCCACCGCTGCCCGGTAGACATTTGCCACCGTTGACACGTAATGGATGGACTTCATCCGGCCCTCAATCTTCAAGCTATCAATCCCGGCTTCCACAAGGTCTGGAATATGATGAATCATAGACAAATCCACCGCGCTCATAGAAAAAGGTTCATCAATCCCCTCTTCACCAGCCCCAACAGGCGAGTGTTCCCCGGCAAATGGCATATCAAAGAGACCATACTTCCAGCGACAAGATTGGGCACAG
Source organism: Granulicatella seriolae (assembly GCF_024543085.1). GTDB lineage: Bacteria > Bacillota > Bacilli > Lactobacillales > Aerococcaceae > Granulicatella > Granulicatella seriolae. The sequence goes on along the minus strand of NZ_JANHNZ010000012.1, from coordinate 29,189 downwards.
CCACCACGGTTAGCATCTCGATGAGACATGTGGTTGGATAGAACACAGCGCCCTGAATAAGAAATACACATAGCCCCATGAATAAAGGCTTCAATCTCTACGTCCACATTCTCATTCATTTCCTGAATTTCTTCCAGAGAGACTTCACGTGCTAAGACGACACGCTCCAGACCCTCATCTTTCCAGAAATTCAAGGTTTGGTAGTTGGTTGCTGAAGCCTGAGTAGACAAATGGATTGGCAAACCGGGTGCTTGGCTCACACAAATATCCATCAAGGCAGCATCTGAGATTAAAACCGCATCGACACCAATATCGCGAATGGAACGGAAAAAGTCTCCAGCACCATGTTCGTCTCCCTCATGCGTCACCATGTTAGCCGCCACATAGACCTTAGCTCCATGTTCATGGGCAAAGTCAACCGCTTCTTGCATTTCAGTGTAATCAAAATTCCCCGCACGACTACGCAAGCCGTACGCTTCTCCACCAATATAACAGGCATCTGCCCCATAAAGGATGGCGGTCTTCATCTTTTCCAAAGTACCACCAGGAGCAAGCACTTCTGGTTTTTTGCGTTTGGTTTCAGTTTCATTACTTACTTGTTTTTCTAGTTCTTCTGTTTTCATATTCAAGCTCCTCTCTCCCTTATTTGACAATGCTTGGGTCTAGCAAATAGAACCCTGTATCCAACTCACGAACTGGTGGATGCAACTGTCTGACTTGTTCTTCTAAGGCTAGTCCATCTTCTTGGCTCCATTTGCCGGCTTGGATGGCGTCTCGTGCTTTGGCGAATAGGCTAGCAATGTCGACAAAGTTCTGACCGGGCGAAAAGATGCCCTCCAGCTTCCATTGAGCAACCTTCATGCCCTCTAGCTCGTCTAGGTGTGCCGCTAAAAGCACGTCATTGGAGGCAAAGATATGCGTACCGTTACGGTCTTCATAGATAGAATAGTGGGTCTCGTCCTTCTTGGGTTCGGACAAGAAGAGCCCCCTATCCTTAGTGACAGAGTCGTCTTTTTCAATAAAATTATAATAGTTCTGCAAAAGAGGGCGTCTGGATTGATGAATACAGGTTGCGCCATAGACCAAGACCTCCACTGGTACCATAGACTCCGCCGCCAGAATCTCCAGCGACTGACGCGGAACTTCCCGTGCCACAACCGCCGCAACTGCCCCACGATTAGCCCAGAAATTGATTTGTTTACTGCTAGTCACAACGACTTGTGCATCATAGCGGTAGGGAATAAAGAGTGCCGGATTCTTCATAATCTGCACCACCCCCGGGTCTCCCACCGTAATGGTATCCACACCAATTTCTTTTAAAAACGCCAAGTATTCTGGCACCAAATCAATGCCATCATTATGAAAGATAGCATTAACCGCTACCGATACCTTCTTACCATAGGCGTGTGCTAGGTCAGTCAGTTCTTTCTGTTCTTGTCTAGTAAAGGATGTTGGCAAACGTAGCCCAAACTGGTCCTCCCCGAAGTAAAGGCAGTCCATCCCTACTTTCAATAATTCTTCTGCTTGTTGGATGGATTCAACTGTTGCAATCAGTTCGATCATTCCAAAGCCCCCTTAACTGTGAATTTGATTCATGTACTACCTAAAGAAGAATATCACAAAACTGGGTAAAAATCGAGTGGGGAAATGGAAATTTTGGCTTAGTTACAGAGTCCCCTTATTAAGAATGAAGCTAAGCAAATTAAGGCAAAGGATTACAAAACAATCTGTTTAAATTCATTTTTCAATATAACTAAAACTTGAAACATCAAAAAGCATGTCTAACCCTTGATATACCTAAGTTTTACGCCATAAAAATAGCATGAACCTCTCCAGCTTGGTAAAATAGAGTTGTTCAAAAACCATCTACCAAGGATTGTTCATGCCATATCCATTATACCATCAAATTATTCAAATAAGGACGATATTTCGTCATCCATCGATCATTTTTTCAAACGCTTTAATGTATCAGCTATTGCCAGAAAATCGAATGCACAAAAATCAAAAGGCTTTCGTTTTCTTCAACTGGGATGGGGTGATGGCAATAGCTTTTTGCCTGTTTCTTTTACCCTATTGTCTTCCAGTAAAAAAGTACAAGCAGTAAAGAAAATGGATATTTGTACAACCAAATTGATACAATGAAATTAAGGGTGTAAAGACAGATATAAAGGCGTTTGTGGGACTAGCGACAACTAGGGTTTCTTGATTTCAGGGGTATCTTGTTCGGAATTTAGAGAATTCAGCTTTGAAAAATCACCCCCTGTGATAGAAAATTTTACCCTCTCTGAAAAACGAGGTTGCAAGGACGACTTGAATATATGTAACTTTCGTGCTAAAATGTATCTATCATTTTAGCACGAAAGTTGGTGGTGTTTATGACTAATAAGGATAAAATTTTAGAAATAGCAAAAAAGAATAATGGTGTGGTGCTGACAAGTCAAGTCACCGAAGCAAAAATTCCTAGAGCAGTATTGATTAATATGGTAAATGAAGAAGTTCTGTTCCCTGTTCAGCGTGGTATTTACGTGACGGATGAAGGTTATGTAGATGATTTTTATTTGCTTCAAGCAAGATTTCCAAAGGGGATATTTTCACATGAAACAACTCTTTATCTTCAGGGATTTTCAGATAGAGCACCTATAATTCCGACAATGACGTTTAGATATGGAACATCAACTTCTCGGATGAAAGGTGAAATAAGACCTGTCATTGTATCTTCTGATTTTGAACTAGGTAAGATTGAGATTGAAAAAAATGGCTCAATGCTGATGGTCTACGATGTAGAGAGAACATTGGTTGACATGTTGAAGCCAAGATACGATACAGATTTTGAGCAGTTTATACCTGCTATTAAACGTTATGCAGTGTCTAAAAATAAAGACATCAATAAGTTATTTAGGTATGCACAGCATTTCGGCTTAGAGGTTGAAATGCAGAAATATATCGGAGGGTTACTATGACGTTTATACGATTTCCAAACTAAGATGGGATGAAATTAATTTCACGACTCTAGCCACTGCCTTAAAGAATACGATGGCTAAGCGGGAGTCGAAGTTCCAACTTGATAATTATTCTGCCATCATGGAGCAAATCAAGAATTCACAAATTCAGCAACAATTATGGGAAAAGTATCAGCGTGAGTACAACTATGCTAAAGGCTTGTATTTTGATGAAGTTGTGGATTCGGTGCTGAAGGTTGTGGACCAAATCATTTAATAATGAGAGAGTAAAGATGCTGATTGAGTTAGCACTAATGTGGTTGCGAAACTTGGAAAGGATAAACCAGTATCAATGGTATCATTAGTAAAAAATTCTGAAGTACTAGGCGCTTATTTTGGAGATATTGTCAGACTATAAGAAATAACAAAGCGTTTGATCATACAAACAGCGTGTAGCTTGATGTCAGATAAGACGTGAAACTTAGGTACACCAAGGTTTCGGGACGCTTTTTTTGTTTCAAATTTTAGCCATAGACTTGTAGTGCTGCAACAAAAAAAGCCCCAACCATTACAGCAGGAGCTTTCTCATTTCTATTCTCCAACCTCAAGATGTCTTCCATGGATGCCTTTTTCGCGTTGGATGTCTTTTAATTTTTCTGGTGTGACGTCTGTACCTTCTGGGTCGATAACTTTGATGCTTTCAATTTGCCTTTCATCGCCATACGGAAGATGCGCATGACTCTTCTCTTAGCTCTTTTGAAGTTCGATTTCTTGTGGGCGTAAGTCTTCTGTATATAGCTTCATCTTGAGAATCATTATTTTGTTTTTGTATCCCTCTAGGCAGTCGTTATGGGGCTGGGCAAAAAGCTCCTATATTAAAGTGTAGTAATAATACGACATTCCGATCAACACCAAAATATATAAGATAGTATAATAAAAATATAACCTTTTTTGAACATTAGCTAAAACATTTGTAACCAATGCTACAGTAGGGATTAAAAAGACACCTAGTTTAGAATCGATATATATTTGCTTAGGCCCATCATGCATAATAGGTATTTGAACTGGAAGTTTTCCAAGAAAAACTACAGCTACTAGATACATAATGGCTATTATTAACAAATTTATGTAAAAATACTTTTTAGTAGCCTTATCGTTTAAGTCAAGTTTCATATTTAAATAGTCTCTTAACATTTAGCATACTCCTTATCATTTCGAGTTAAACGCATGTTATATGGCGTATTTGCAATCGGTATTATTGCTGAATAGTCAAATTTAGCTCTAGTATATAGCATATTTAAACGAAATACCAACAAGAATAAAAAATGAACGTTATAAAACTTTCTAATCAATAATACCACCTTCAAATAGTCAATAGCGTCTCCGACTCCAGAGCTGGGCTAGTGACTCACACTACAATAAACAAAAAAGCCCCCACCATTTGGCGGGTGCTCGTAAGAAAGTAATTCGCTCAAAATTACACTTACGGCATCTGTCAGAAGGGATTGGGTAAATGAAATATGCTGGACATGGTTAAAATCAACCGTGTCCAGCATATTTTTTTGCCTATTTGCGTTTTCTTTTCCTTTTCCCGTTTCCATGGGTCATGTTGGTTTTCCCCCGCTGGTTAAAAGAGGATTTCAGGTGTTTGGACAGCTTCAAGACCTCGATGATATTGACAAACTGCTCCATCGTGATCGCATCATAGTCAATACCAAAGGTTGCGAGGAAAATGCGGGCCTGTTTTTCACCGTCGCTGCCTTTGTAGTTCATGGCTTCCTGCAAACTCTGCTGCACATCCAGCGCCGGAGAATGGCTGTCCGCAGTAGTTACATCATCTTGATGGGCTTCCCGAATATCCCGAAGGATCAGCTTCAAATCGCCAGAAATAACATGGCCGAAATATTCGTCCTCTTGCACTTGCGCAAGTTCCAGCGTCCGCAGGTACAGATCATTTTCCGTTTCTCCCTGCTGCATCAGTACCATTTGGCGGACGGCTTGCAGTACGGCGTTCATATCGTTAATCCGCATATCTGCGATCCGATCCACATAAATCTCCGCATCCAGCATCATTTTCTGGAAATCATGGTGACAGAGAATTTCCGACAGCAGCCGGGGGTTGAATTTCCCGGCTTTCAGAACATCAATCGCATCATCACTCAGATGCAGAGCACTCAACTCTGTGTCTGAGTGATTTTTTTGTTCTGACACACCCAACAGATAGTCCGTAGTCACATGATAAAACTTTGCCAGCGTGACGATGGCAAAAGGGCTGATGTCTTTATAATCATCATTCTCGTATTTGCCGAGCGCAGATTTGGAAAGCCCGGTCTGGTCGGCCAGCTGTTCCAAGGTAAGTCCGTGTTCCACCCGCAAATCCTTCAATTTTTCCTGAATCGTTAAGGTCGTATTCATGCCAAGCCTCCCCGCTGCTCCATTTCTTTTATTATAACACAGCTTGTCCATAAGCGTGGAAACACCTGCTTTTTCAGAGCCTTTTCCATCCTTTTGGATATACGGGAATGGCCATGTTTTTTCGCTAAAATGTACTTGTCACCAGACATTGCAGCTTGAAAAATACATGACCGTCCGAATGGGATATGCCGGTTGGCGAAGCAGCGCCAGAACCAGCCTCGGGACAATTTGTCCCGAAGCTGCGAGCGTGCCAAGGCCGGGGATACGCCGGGGTGAGATTCCCGGGCAGGAACGGCATTCGGGAAAAACGGCGCTTAAAAACACAGGCAAAAAATCAATCAATGTGAAATCAGCGAACAAACTGCAATTTTAGTATTGCTAACCACACCAACGAGCGTTGCACCGCACAGCGTACACAGTACAGCGTTCCGTGTGGATATTCGCTGTTTGGCTTGATTTCACACAAACCAGCAAAACGGGAAAGCGGGTGCTGTGAACAGGGCATCACAAGCAAAAATTCCAGTTTTAAAATGAGTTTTACCAAAACAATGCTTTGTAGCAAATGGAATTTATCACGGAATAGATTCTGTTCGCCGCAGAGCCAACAAAACAGGAGGACTTTTCTATGAGCAATCACGAGAATTACAGGAACGAGATCAAAGCCTACATTGTCAGGGCTGGCATGACCATGAGCGAGGTAGTGGAGGTTTTGGCTGACGAATACGGATGGAGCAGCAGCGTCCCCAACCTGTCCGGGAAATTAAAGCGTGGTTCTTTACGCTATGGCGAGGCGGTGGAGTTGGCGGATGTGCTGGGGTACGACATTGTGTGGCAGAAACGGAGGAAATAAGATCGAGCAGAAAATTTATGGGTACATCCGTGTTTCCACCAGAGAGCAAAATGAAGATCGTCAGGTCATTGCCCTCCGGGAAGTGGGCGTACCTGAGAGAAATGTTTATATCGACAAACAATCCGGCAAGGATTTCAAGCGTCCGCAGTACAAGAAACTGCTGCGAAAAATGAAAAAAGACGATCTGCTCTATATCAAGAGCATTGACCGTCTGGGACGCAATTACGCCGAAATATTGGAGCAATGGCGCTTTCTCACAAAGGAAAAAGGCATTGACATTGTGGTGCTGGATATGCCGCTTTTGGATACACGGAGAGGCAAGGATTTGCTGGGAACCTTCCTCAGCGACATTGTGCTGCAAGTGCTGTCCTTTGTGGCAGAAAACGAGCACACCAACATCCGTCAGCGGCAGGCTGAAGGAATCGCAGCGGCAAAAGCCAAGGGCATTCGGTTTGGGCGGCCACCCAAACCGCTGCCCGAGAATTTCCATTCTGTCTACCAGCGTTGGAAAATGGGAGAAATCACCGGGACGGCAGCAGCAAAGGAATGTGGGATGCCCCTTGCTACCTTTCGTTACCGGGCAGAGATTTACGAAAAAGCCAAGTTGTTGTAAAGGGGGTGTTTTTACAGGAATGTGTACCTTTCTGTAAGGAAAACATGATCAGTTTTTTGTTCGCTGATTTGTGGGACTTTTCGCCAAAACAGTATGGAAAATCTTGTAGACCCATGATATAATAAATTTATATAAACTTTTGCGCCTTTTACAGAAAGGTACACAATCATGTAGGTAAGAAACAACGATTTTGTAGGGAGGAATTGAGATGTCAAAAGCAAGTAAAATGGTGACTTGCAAACATTGCGGAACTGAAATTGCTGCAAGCGCCAAGGTATGTCCGAAATGTGGAGGAAAGAACAAGAAGCCGATTTATAAGCGTCCGTGGTTTATTGCTTTGATTGTAATTATCATAATCGGTGCAATCGGTAGTGCTGGCGGAGACAAAACGTCTAATGAAGCTGGAAATAATGATACCCAAGTGACCACATCTGAAAATACCAACAGTACACAGCCGGAATCTGAAACTCCGGAGATCACTTATACAGCATATGAAGTCTCTGAGCTGATGGATGATCTTAACGGAAACGCACTAAAGGCAGCAGAGAAATATAAAGACCAGTATGTGGAGTTAACTGGTCGTCTGAATGTTATTGATAGCAGTGGTAAATATATCTCTATTGTTCCAACTGATGATGAGTTTGCCATCATGGGGGTTCAGTGCTATATCAAGACCGAGGAACAAAAAGCTGCTGTCATGGAAATGTCTATTGGCGACACTTTGGTGGTCAAAGGCAAAATCAAGGACGTTGGAGAAGTTTTGGGTTATTCTCTTGACATTGATGAAGTAGTCAAAGCAGCAAACTAAATTCAATGTGGCACAACGCTATTAACCTGAGTTAACTAAAATATCCCTTGGTAACAAGGGCGCACTTCTATACAGGGTAAACCCTGTATGCGTGCGCTCTGCGAGGCAGACAGCCCGGACGATGGAAGTCCGGGCTGTTTTGCGTCACTGCGTTTCGTACAAGGGGCTGCACCCCTTGCGCCGCTTATGCGGCTATCCCTGCCCGCTTTGGATGGGAAACAATCTGTTTGTACAGACAGTTTCCCATCCAAAGCCTGAAACGCAACACGCAAATTTTACCGCTTGTCCGAAAGGCAGGCGGTATTTTTTATCTGCAAATAAAGGAGGAATCTACAATGCCAACAACCGAAAATCTGAAACAGGAGATCGCAGACGCAGAAAAGAAGCTGGCGCAGGAGCGCAGCAGGCTCCAGCGGCTGCAAAACCGGAAATCCTATTATGAGAAGGGAGACAGGAAGAAACGGGCGCACCGCCTCATTACCAGAGGGGCTGCCGTGGAGAGCATTGCACCGCTGTCAAAGGTTTTGAGCGAAACGGAGTTCTATACTTTCATGGAAAAGGTTTTTACCTTGCCGGAAGTCAGGGCTTTGTTAATGAAGGCAGTCAATACACACAATCAGGCAAGCCAGAAAGGAAAGGGATAAGTATCGCACTATTTCACTTCCATGTTACCCAGATAAAACGCAGCGCAGGGCAATCCGCTGTTGCGTCCGCTGCTTACCGATCCGGCGAAAAGCTGCACAGCGAGTATTACGGAGAGGACAGCGACTACACCCGGAAAGGCGGTGTGCTCTGTTCTGAAATTCTGCTGCCGCCCCACACTCCGCCTTCTTTCGCAGACCGTCAAACCCTGTGGAACGAGGTGGAAAAGGCGGAGCGGGGCAGGAAAGCCCAGCTTGCATACAGTTTTGACATTGCCTTGCAGAACGAGTTTTCCATGCAGGAGAACATCGACCTTGCAAGGCAATTTTTATTGGAGCAGTTTGTGAGCCGGGGTATGGTGGTGGATTTCTCCGTTCACGCCCCCGACAAGGGGGACGGCGGCATTGCCAACCCGCATTTTCATGTCATGTGTCCCATCCGTCCCCTGCTGCCGGATGGGACATGGGGCAACAAGCAGCGGCGGGAATATCTCCTGGATGAAAACGAGGAGCGCATCCGGGATGAAGCAGGAAATTATGTGTTCAACGCTGTCCCCACCACGGACTGGGGTAAACCGGAAACGCTGGAACATTGGCGGGAACAGTGGGCGGCAATGTGCAATGCCCGATTTGCCGGGAAAGGGCTGGAATGCCGCATCGACCACCGCAGCTACGAGCGTCAGGGCGTGGAGCAGCTGCCTACTGTCCATGAGGGTCCGGCGATCCGCCAGATGGAGGCCAGAGGCATCCGCACCGATAAGGGCGATTTCAACCGCTGGGTCAAAACGACCAATGCGTTGATCGGCAAGCTGAAAAAGAAAATTACGGCGCTGTTTGACTGGCTGAAAGAAGCGCATGAGGAACTGAACAAACCGCAAGCCCCCAATCTGGCGCAGCTGCTCAGCGAGTATTACACCAACCGCAACACAGGAGCATGGAGCCGGAAAGCGAAGATCGGAAATCTCAAAGAGTTCAATGAGATTTGCAATTATCTCATGCAGAACAATTTGACAACGCCGGAACAGTTGCAGGAGCGTGTATCTGCGTTGAGTGACCGCATTGACACTTTGAAGAGTACCCTGTCTGGCAAATCTGACCGCATGAAGGAGTTAGACGAGCTTCTCCGCATGGTACAGTTTTACGCTGACGGAAAACCTGTTGCAGACAAGCTGGCATCCATCAAGTGGAAAGGCAGGCGTGAGCAATTCATGTCTGAAAATGAAAATGTGCTCCGCCTGTATCACATGGCAGAGCGCAAATTAAAGCCGTATTTTAAGGGCGGAAAATTGCCGGTCACAGCATGGCGCAAAGAGCATGACCGTCTGGAACAGGAATACAAGACGGCGCAAACGGAACTTTCGCCCATCTATGCGGAGGTGAAAAAACTTTTGCAGATCAAATACAAGGTAGAACAGGTCGTTTGTGCGCGGGAAAATCCCGAGCAGAACCGCAGGAAACAGCATCAGATCGACCATTAAGGAGGACTTCAAACATGGAACTCAACTGGAAAGAGGACAATAACCTCGTAAGGAAACTTGCCAAAATACTTCTCGGAGATACGCTGCCCAATGGTGAGCCTGTAAGTTCGTTCATATTGCTTGATGATACTTCACGGGCTGAATTGCAGCGGTGGGCAAATATGAGTGATGCAGAATTTACAGCCGCACAACTCAGCGGTGATTCCATCCGCATTGATGTGGATGATGTCATCAAACAACTGGAAGAAAAATACGCCCTTAATCCACAACTGCTCGATGATTTATTTTCTGGTATTGATGCAGATGATTTGGATATTTGGGAAGAAATCAGTCAATGGGAAGATTCTGACCATGACGAACCAACGGAATATTTTTTCTCCAATCCTGACCCCTATTTCAAACCCGAACCGCTGCCGCCTGACCGCCCCAAACACAATTTCTGGTTTGACGAGACTGGACATATCCGTGTGAAAAATCCATCTGCTTTCTGGCTGCCGGAGTTCACTTTACAGCGTGAGATCGGCGGCACAATTTACACCATCACGGGCAGCTATGACGGGACAGAAACGCTGGACAGAAAGATGGAGCGCATTCTGACTGAAAAGTTTACAGAAAAGACGGAGGATGATAAATGACAAATACCGGGAATCTTGGTACAATAGAAGCAACCAATCCTGTACTGACAGTTGCCCCTTTGAAGGAGGATACAGAAATGTTACGGGCAACTGATAAAATCACCGCACTCTATTGCCGCCTCTCCCAAGAGGATGCAAACGAGGGCGACAGTAATTCCATCACCAATCAAAAGGACATCCTGCTCCGATATGCAAAAGAGCACCGTTTCCCGAATCCAACATTTTTTGTGGATGACGGATACAGCGGCACAAACTATGACCGTCCCGGATTTCAGCAGATGCTGTCAGAAATTGAGGCGGGGAAAGTGGCTGTTGTGCTGTCGAAAGACCTGTCCCGTCTGGGGCGAAATTCCTCGCTGACGGGCTTGTATATTAACTTCACTTTTCCGAAATATGGTGTGCGCTATATCGCCATCAACGACCACTTTGACACCATTGACCCCAACAGCACCGACAACGATGTTGCAGGAATCAAAAACTGGTTCAATGAGTTTTTTGCCAAGGATACCAGCCGCAAAATCCGTGCGGTACAGAAGGCCAAGGGCGAGCAGGGCATTCCACTGACAACCAATGTCCCCTTTGGCTACCGCAAAGACCCGGAGGATCGAACAAAGTGGGTCGTGGACGAAGCAGCCGCTCCTGTGGTCAAGCGCATCTTCAATCTGTGTATGGAAGGCCGGGGGCCGATGCAGATCGCCAAACTCTTGCAGGCGGAACAGGTGCTCAATCCTACTGCCTATAAGCGGAGAGAAGGCATTAACACCCCAAGCCCTGAAACCGCTGATCCGTACCACTGGAACCCCAATACCGTTGTTCACATTTTGGAACGGCGGGAATACACGGGCTGTACGGTTAACTTCAAGACCTACACCAACTCCATCTGGGACAAGAAGCAGCGGGAAACACCCATTGAGAAGCGGGCGGTATTCTACAACACCCATCCGGCTATCATTGAGCAGGAAGTCTTTGACAAGGTGCAGGAGATCCGCAAGCAGCGCCACCGAAGGACAAAAACCGGAAAGAGCAGTCTGTTCTCCGGCATGGTTTACTGCGCTGACTGCGGGGCCAAAATGCGCTACTGCACCACCAACTACTTTGAGAAGCGGCAAGACCATTTTGTATGTGCCAGCTACCGCAGCAACACGGGAACCTGTTCAGCTCACTTCATCCGGGCGGTTGTACTGGAAGAATTGGTCTGGATGCACATGAAAACGGTTATCTCCTATGTAACCCGGCATGAAGCCCATTTTCGGACAGTAATGGAGCATAGACTCCGGCTGTCCAGCGAAGAAGCTGTCCGGGGACACAAGAAGCGTCTGGCACAGGCAGAACGCCGTCTTGGGGAACTTGACCGGCTGTTCATCCGTATCTATGAGGATAATGTGGCCGGGAAACTCTCTGATGAACGGTTTGCACTGATGAGCAAGACCTATGAGGACGAGCAGGCGCAGCTTAAAGTGGAAATCCAGACCTTGCAGCAGGAAATCGAAGTACAGGAACGACAGATTGAAAATTTGGAGCAGTTCATCCAGCGGGTACACAAATACGAGGATTTGCAGGAAATGACCCCCTACGCCTTGCGGGAGCTTGTCAAAGGCATCTACATCGAAGCGCCTGACAAGAGCAGCGGGAAGCGCAGACAGGGCATCCGCATCTCCTATGACCTTGTGGGCTTTATCCCCGTGGAAGAACTGATGAAACAGGAAACGGCATGACCGAAGCCATGCCGTTCCTGCAAAAAGCAATATTACTTTCTTATGACCCCCGGCCATTACAGCAGGGGCTTTCTCATTTCTATTCTCCAACCTCAAGATGTCTTCCGTGGATGCCTTTTTCGCGTTGGATGTCTTTTAATTTTTCTGGTGTGACGTCTGTGCCTTCTGGGTCGATGACCTTGATGCCTTCAATTTGACCTTTCATCGCCATGCGGAAGATACGCATGTACTCTTCTCTTAGCTCTTTTTGAAGTTCGATTTCTTCTGGGCGTAAGCCTTCTGTTCTTTTTTTATGTGATAGGTGTCTAATTTCTCTTAATACACTTTCCATTTCCATGTTTTATTCCTCTTTTCCTTTAGCTGCTAGGGCTGAGTCTCCTTTGCAGGTACTTTCAAAGCTGGCTAGCAGGTCGTGTAATTCTTGTTTTTGGTCGCAGGTCAACCCTCTTAGCGAGTGCTCCATGAGTTGGTGTTGCTGCGGGATTAGCTGGCACATGAGGTCTTGCCCCTCTTGGCTCAGCGATAAATACTTGGTTTTCCATTCTTTTTGGAAGGTGATATAACCCAACTCCTCCAATTTATGGATGCAATGGGTAATATTTCCCTGTGTTAGATTTAGTGTTGTCGCAACTGTTTTTTGGTCAATTGGTTGTTGGTTTCGAATGAGGTGCATGACTTCAAACTGGGTCGGGTTGAGCCCAACTTCTTTCAAACTCATAGTAAATGACTTGATATTTTCATTATAGACCTTCATAACCATCATCCAAATTTGGTGCGAAATATTTGTTTTGTCTCGGTATTCCCTTGATTCTATCATATTTTTCAAGCCTCCCTGCTTGTAACGATGGTGGTTTACAGTTATTACTTTACTAGTAAATCGATAACTTGTCAAGTATTTGCTTTAAGCTTAAAGTGATAGCGCTTGACCTACTTGTGAAAATTGGGTATACTGGTCTTATAAAATTAAATAGGCTATGAAATACAAAGGGGTGCCATCTAAGGATGGCTGAGACAATTATGAACTCTTGGAACCTGATACGTTAATGCGTGCGTAGGGATTGTATTCTAACATCTTTTTTGGTGTCTCTTCTTTTCATTGTCTGCAATAAAGGAAGGGGTATTTTTTATGTCAAAAAATCTTACAGTTTGGTTGGAGGCTGCTATTATGGGCGCCTTAGCTTCTGTTTTATCGTTAATCCCATTAGGTGTTGGCTGGTTTTCCGTCTCAGTCGGTAGTATTGCCTTGGTGGTTTATGCCTTAAGAAGGGGGTTCATTCCCGGTTTAGTGGCTGGTTTAATCTGGGGGCTCATGCATTTTGCATTGGGTAACGTCTATTACCTAAGCGTTCCCCAAGTCTTGATTGAGTATGTCCTAGCTTTTATGTCTGTTGGTTTCGCTGGGTTGTTATCAGCACCATTTCTAGCAGCTATTCGCAGAAAGCAAACTGGGCAAGCCTTTTTCTACGCGGTTATGGCGACTGTGCTGGGGATTGGGATTCGGTATATCTGGCACTATATCGCTGGGTTCCTCTTCTGGGGCAGCTACGCACCTGAGGGCCAATCGCCTTATCTTTATTCCCTAATTGTAAATGGTTCTGCTGGACTGATGACAGGCGCTTTTGTAATTGTCTTGTTGTTCTTGCTTATCCAGACTGGACCGAAAATCTTTTTGGTTGGGAATAATAAATAAAAAGACTTTCTGAATCACAAAAGAGTTTCCGAAAAAAGAATCCGAAATGAGAACGGTGGCACCGCCGTTAGCCTTGGTCTCACGGCTTAGCTGTCTACGTATCTGTAATCGACTAAAGTCGACACAGCTACTGTGCGTCAGCTATGCTTTGCACCGTTATTTCGGATTTTTTTTTCGGAAACTCTTTTGTTTTAGTGGCTAGGATGACTTTTTAACCAGTCCTAATATGCTCAAATTCTTTCTTTTTATATAGGTATTTGAAGATAAGTAAGAAAGAAACTTAATTTTGGAAATGTAAACAAATTGTAGGTTCATGATTCGTTTCTATTTAATAGTAGAAACGACCTTTCTAATCAATAAACCCTATTTTAGGAATTATTAGTCATCACAGCTACTATCTTTTTAGCCACCAACGAGTCTCCACTTCCTGAGACGGAAATGAGAACGGTGGCACCGCCGGAAGCCTTGATCTTCCGGCTTAGCTGTCTACGTGGCTGTAAAGGGGCTGGGCAAAAAGTCCAAATGGTAACCAAATAAAAGAGTTCCCCAGAAATTTATTCGAAATAACGGTGTAAAGCATAGCTGACGCACAGTGGATGTTTCGGCTTCAGCCGATTTACAGCCACGTAGACAGCTAAGCCGGTGAGACCTTGGCTCACGGCGGTGCCACCGTTCCCGTTTCGAATAAATTTCTGGGAAACTCTTTTATGATTTAGAATTTTTTTATTTTATTACAGACTTTTTGCTCAGCCCCAACACCCACTGTGCGTCAGCTATGCTAATTCACCGTTATTTCCGCCTCAGAAAGTGGAGACTCGTATAAACATAAAGAAAGCCCGCTAAAGTTCAGCGGGCTCATTTTCATGTAACAGATTAAGCTTTCTTTTGGCTAGATAAAGTGATGTTTAGAAGAACTGCTCCTAGCACACCGCCGATAACCCATGCTAGTAGATACATCCAAGGGTTGGACACTGCGCCGACTAGTACAGCGAAAATACCTCCGTGAGGAACCTTGCTGACAGCACCGAACGCCATACTTAAAGCACCTGCCACACCAGCTGACAATGCCAATGGTGGAATAACGCGTAGCGGATTAGCCGCTGCAAATGGGATAGCTCCTTCAGTGATGAAAGCCGCACCCATAACGTAGTTGACGTAAGCACTATTGCGCTCTTCTTCATTCCACAAATTGCGGTTAATGGTTGCTGCGATAGCAATGGCTAGAGGTGGCACCATACCACCTACCATAACAGCTGCCATCACGTTTGATCCAGCACCATTTGACGCGGTTACTAGGGCTGTTCCTGTGACGTATGCTGCTTTGTTGATTGGGCCACCCATGTCGATGGACATCATGGCGCCGACGACGAAGCCTAAGACGATGGTCCATTCGGTTGGGATACTATTGATGGAGTCCATGAGCCATTGCATAACGGCTCCCATTGGTCCGTTGACGATGAAGAGCATGATGAAGGCCATGATAGCAACCCCGAAGACTGGGAATAGGAAGATTGGTTTGAGGCCTTCAAGGGATTTTGGTAGCCATGAGAAAGCTTTCTTCAGGAACCAAACAATTCCGCCTGCTAGGAAACCGGCGATTAAAGCACCAAGAAAACCTGAAGAAACAAAGTTTTCAAAGAGTCCAGAGCCGCCAGGAAAATCAGATAAAACACCTGGGTTAGCAAAGATACCACCCATGAAACCAATAACCAAACCAGGACGGTCAGCCAGGGATTGACCGATAAAACCAGCCAACATTGGCAGCATCATGGCAAAAGCTAATTTACCGGTTGTCATAAAGAATTGTGCCATTGGGTTGTAGGTTGGGTCTTCTGGGTTGAAGGAATTGATCCCCCAGATAAAGGAAAGGGCAATCAGAATCCCACCAGCAACCACGAAAGGTAGCATATGAGAAACACCGTTCATTAGATGTTTGTAGAATTTACGTCCAAGACTTTCTTCGCCTTGATCTTCTTCGACCGCAAGACCAGCATCAGCCGCATGGAAGATTGGCGCATCAGCTTTTGTGGCACGCTCCACCAATTCTGCCGCTTTATTAATACCGTCAGAAACCTTAGTGATTAGAACCGGTTTCCCGTCAAATCGAGCCATTTCTACGTTTTTGTCTGCGGCAACGATAACGGCTGTGGCTTTTTGGATATCTGCCTTAGTAAGTTTGTTGCCGATACCGGTTTGGCCGTTGGTTTCTACTTTTATAGCTACGCCAGCTGCTTTAGCGGCTTGTTTCAACTTTTCTTCTGCCATGTAGGTATGAGCAATACCAGTTGGACAAGCTGTTACGGCTAGGATATAGGTATCGTCTTGGCTTGGGAGTGGTTCAGTAGCTACTTGACCTTTTTCTTCTTTCTCTTCTTCTGGTTCTTCATAGGTTTTGAAGATGTCCACGACTTGCTCTGGGCTTGTAGCGGCAAGAAGAGCCACTTTAGCTTCTGGTTTCATCAAAACGGAGGACAATTTTGCCAAGGCTTTCAGGTGTTCGCCACCACCAGCAGGAGCTGCAATCATAAAGAAGAGTTTGGCAGGCTGGTTGTCGAATGAATCCCAGTCAATCCCATCATGGCTACGCCCAAAAATGATAGAGGCTTGCTTGATAGATTCAGCTTGAGCATGCGGAATAGCAATCTCATCACCCACACCGGTTGTGGATTGAGCTTCTCTTGCTTCTAGGGCTTTGATGTAGTCATCCACGTCAGTCAAGCCACCACTTTGGGCAAAACGATTGGCTAAGTAGGCCAGGGTTTCGGATTTTGTCATTGGGGCTAGATCGAGGTCCATGGCATCTGTTACGAATAATTCTGATAATTTCATGTGCTTATCTCTCCTTTTTTTCAATACGAATTTGTGGAATCAGTTCCTGAATCAATGCATCTGTAGCGATGCCCACGGAAAATGCAGTGGCACTTCCAGTTGCGGCACCTTGTTGCAGGCTTTGTGCGTAATCCTTGGTTTCTAGATACTTGGCCATAAATCCAGCCAGCATAGAATCCCCTGCTCCGACTGAGTTGATGAGCTTGCCTTTTGGTACGTTGGAGCTTAGAATCTGACCGTCTTCTGTGACTAAAAGCGCCCCGTCTCCTCCTCTGGAAACCAGTACATTTCTGGCGCCTTGTTCTTGTAATTTTCTAGCGTAGGTTATAATCTCGTCTTCGTTCTGGATAGTCACGCCGAAAATCTCGCCTAGCTCGTGGTGGTTAGGTTTGATGATAAATGGTTGGTACTGTAGGCAGAGGGTTAAGAGATCTTTAGTGGCGTCTAAGACAAAGTAGGCTTTTTTCTTTTGACAGAGCTGAGCAATGGTGGCATAGGCGGAGGAATCCATACCGGGCGCTGCATTTCCAGCTAAGAAAACCACATCGCCTTCTTGTAGCTTGTCTTGGAAATAGCTGACTAGCTCTTGGAATTTCTCAGGCGACACGTGTGGGCCAGCTGCGTTTATCTCGGTTTCTTCCTTGCTTTTGAGTTTGACATTGATACGGGTCGTGCCCTCCACTTCAATAAAGTGCGGCTCGATGCCTTCTCTTTTCAGTTCTTGCTTGATATAGTAGCCAGAAAATCCAGCCAAGAATCCTGTTGCGATATTGGTTTGGCCCAAACGATGGAGGACTACTGACATGTTAATGCCCTTGCCCCCAGCCACATAATCTTCGCCGACTGACCGATTCAAGTCCCCAACTTGAAAATCAGGCACCTTGATGACCAGATCGACTGCCGGGTTAAAGGTAATGGTATAAATCACGCTTCTTCCTCCTTTATATTGATAAGTGCTGTTTCAATTTGGTAACGGGTTTCTTTGCTGGAATCTAATTGGTAAGTGATGATGGTAGCGTCTTTTAGGCTTGCGACTTGGCAGAAGCTGACTTTAGAAAACTTACTAGCATCAATCAAGATATAGCTTTGGCTACTTAGTTCCACAGCCGTCTCCTTCATGGTCGCTTCCTCTTCGTCTGGAGTGGTAAATCCCATATGTAGATCCACACCATTCATACCTAAAAATGCTTTGCGAAAGCGGTAGTTGTGCAATTGTTTAACGGCAGTCGCCCCAATAATGGCTTGGGTTCCTGCTTTAAGCTTGCCGCCAATCAGGATTGGGTCGATACCTAATTCAGAAAGGAGCGCTGCGTGTTGGATACCATTTGTCACGACGGTTAGTTTTTTGCCGACTAGGTAGGGAATCATGGCTAGGGTTGTGGTGCCGGCGTCGATGTAGATGACATCACCGTCTTCGACTAGGCTGGCTGCTTGTTTGGCGATTGCCTTCTTGTCGTGAGCGAATCTGACGGATTTTTCTTGGACGTTGGGTTCAGCTTCAATCATGAAGTTGCGTTTAGCGCCTCCGTGGACTCGAGTCAGCTGGCCCTCGTCTTCTAAAATGGATAGGTCACGTCTGATGGTCGATTCGGACACGCCAAGTTTGTTGACTAGCTCCTGCATCTGGACAATGTTCTGTTTTTCTAACGCTTCTAATATGGCTTGGTGTCTTTTTTCAGTAAGCACTTTCATTCACCTCACAGATAGTTTAGCACAAATTAATGACCGTTTCAATCAAAAACATTCAAAAACGTTCAAATTATTTGGTTTGAGTATGCGAGTCAGCCAGTAGAGCGGTCAGGAATGAGAACGGTGGCACCGCCGAAAGCCTTGGTCTTTCGACTTAACTGTCTACGTGGATGTAAGGGGCTGAAGCCGAAACATCCACTGTGCACCAGCTATGCTTTGCACCGTTATTCCTGACCGCTCTACTGGCTGCCTCGCTTTTTGTGCTGGTAGTGGTTAAGAAGTGTCTACATATATCAGGGATTTGAGCTGCTATATGTTGAGAATTATGTATAGAGATAAGAAGAGAGCTTTCATTTAGAAATGTAAGAGGCTGAGTAACAAGTTCTTATTATAAGCAAACAAAAAAGTTTCCGGCAACGGAATCAGAAATAGGGGTGAAATAGCGTAGCTGACGCACAGTAGTTGTGTCGATTTTAGTCGATTACAGATACGTAGTCAGCTAAGCCGTGAGACCAAGGCTCACGGCGGTGCCCCCGTTCTTATTTCTGTTTCCGTTGCTGGAAACTCTTTTGTGATTTAAAAATAGATATTATTGATATGGATTTTTTATCCCGCTCCATTTTTTTGCTTTCAAACACTCCTTTAAGCTTTTAGAAGAGCATTAAAGTCTAGGGTGTGGAGTTGGTTGAAATCCATTGGCTCGTGGGAGGTCAGTATAAAATTGGCTTTTTGGTTTTGGCGGATGGCGGTGATAATCGTTATCAGGTCATCTTTGGTTTCTTGGTCGATATTTGCAAATGGTTCATCCAGAATGTACCAATCTCGTTTGACGCTTAGAATGGATAGCACATAAATCAGGCGTTTTTCCCCACCCGACAGCATGCCTAGCCGTTTCTTTTTGTATCTTTCAAAATCCATTTCTGGGTAGTAGCTTTGTAAGAAATCAACAAAATGTTGCCTTGAATTGCCGCTTAGGTCTTGAATAAAGTGAATGTACTCCTGCACGGTCAAGCGGTTGTAAAAAGTGAAATTCTGTCTCATGTAGATATTGTTGTCAATCCCCTGATTGCCTCTTAAGCCACTGAGATAGTCTAAAAATAAGGTTTTTCCACTACCATTTTTCCCTTTCAAATAGGTAATGCCCTCTTGAAACTCACAAGTGACGTGGCGATCAATTTCCTTGATGTATAAGTCGTTCACAGTAACCACAGCCATCACCTACTTTCCTTTGATAGTGGTCTAAAGTTGACAATACTTGGAATGCTGATCAGAATCAGTAGGCAACTAATGAGTAAATAACTGATTTGGAATCTGCCAGCAATCAGGTCGTACATGGTTCTGCCAAAGATGATAAATGGGTTGAAACGGTTGATGGGAGTATCAAAACCCAGCGCCAGAAAGCAGACAAAGATGAGCATGTTGCAGATGGAGGCGATGGTTGACGAGTAGAGGTTGCGCAGATAGGTAAAATTATAGCCAATGAACGCCACTGGCAAGATGGCTAACATGGCTAGCAGTGATAGTCCCGTCAAACGGAGGTAGTTAAAGTTGAATAAGAAGGTCGGAATCAGATTGAAAATGCCCATGCAGACTAAGCTGTACAAAATTTGGGTCAGCAGCAAGCTCATGAAAAACTTGACCGGAACCCACTTGATAGAAAAAATAATCGATAAAGCACCGGAATCCTTTTCGATTAGGGCATTCAGACCGACTCCGTAGACAAAAGCGTTGAAAACAATATAGACCCACCAGTAGATCAGGTCGTACTCCGAAGTAATGCGGTTGGTATTGAAAAATAGCATGACACTAGGCACTGCCAAGGACCAGAAAAATGACAGCTTGTCCTTTAACAAAAGGGAAATATTTAATTTGCACAGGGTTAGAATTGTAGACATGGCGCCTCCTTAGTATATGTATATTATTGAGCAACTTTGGAAAAATCCACGCCATTCGGCATGTTTTATCCGATAAAAAAATACTAAAGTATTTTAAGTGGCTTGTCAACTGTTGTAGGTATGCGAGTCAGCCAGTAGAGCGGTCAGGAATGAGAACGGTGGCATCGCCGAAAGCCTTGGTCTTTCGGCTTAGCTGTCTACGTGGCTGTAATCGGCTGAAGCCGAAACATCCACTTTGCACCAGCTATGCTTTGCACCGTTATTCCTGACCGCTCTACTGGCTGACTCTCTTTTTGTGCTGGGTAATATTGAAAAGCAACTAGGTAGATAATAAATTTGAACTTTTATCTATTGGGTGACTTTTTATTAGACTTAATTAGAAAAGTTAGGAATCCTACCCAATTAGAAATGTACGAGGCAGGTAAAAAGTCATTCTAATACTTTAGCAAAATAGTTTCCGTGAAAAAAATTAGAAATAACGGTGTAGAGCATAGCTGTTACGCACAGTAGCTGTTTCGGCTTCAGCCGATTACAGCCACGTAGACAGCTAAGCCAGTGAGACCTTGGCTCACGGCGGTGCCACCGTTCTCATTTCTAATTTTTTTCACGGAAACTATTTTGTGATTTAGAAATATAATCTATTCTTCATTGTCCATTCAAGATACAAAAAAGCACCACAAAAATCATCTCTCTGATTTCTGTGGCACCATTTTAAGGCTTATTTTGCTTCGTTTTCTTTGTCTTCTTGGATTAATTTTCTTAGGGCTTCAACGGCTGTTTTGATGGCAATCTCTGTGTCGTGGACGACTGGGTTGGTTAGGTTGGCCTTTTCGCGTTCTTGGTTGGCAACCACTAAGAAGACAGAACCCATGCGGACACGTAGGTAGCTGGCCACGATGAATAGGGCAGCAGACTCCATCTCGGAAGCTTTTGTGCCTAGGCGCAACCAAGCGTTCCACTTGTTTTGCAGCTCGTAACTTACTGGCATGATGTCTGGGCTGTGTTGGCCGTAGAAGGAATCTTTACACTCCACTACACCTGTGTGCGCGCGAAGGTTCAAGTCCTTGGCTGAGGCAACTAGAGCATTGACCACATCAATATTGGCAACCGCTGGAAACTCAATCGGCGCATACTCCTTGCTAGTCCCCTCCATACGAATGGCACCGGTCGCAATGACCACGTCACCACTTTGCACATCCAAATCCATACCGCCACAAGTTCCCACACGGATAAATGTGTCCGCACCAACCTTGACCAACTCTTCCATAGCGATAGCTGCTGAAGGTCCGCCAATACCAGTTGACGTCACGCTAACTTTCACGCCGTCCAAATAACCAGTGTAAGTCACGTATTCTCTTTGATCCGCAACCAATTCCGCATTGTCAAAATGTTTTGCAATCTGTTCACAACGTTTTGGGTCACCCGGCAAAATAACATACTTGCCCACCATTCCTTGTCCAAGTCCAACGTGATACTGTAAGCCATCTTCTGCATATTTCATATTATTTTCTCCTTTTATCTAAGTTTTTGAAATGGTTTTAACTTCCTTGTTTTCGCTCGCTGCCATTTTTTCAGCGATATAAGCTTTCATTTGTCCATATTGTTGCTGTGAAATTTCTATGGTATAGCCTTTTTTGGTGATGTAGTCTTTTTCTTCCATTTGCTTGATGGAGCGGTTGACTGTTTTGACAGACAGGCCAGAATTTTCGGATAATTCCTGTCTAGTGATGCGGAGCTGACACTTTTTCTTGTTTGTTTCTTGTTCATACAGGCGGATAAAGAGCAGTATCATCCGGTCGACTCCTTGGAGAAATAAGAAAGCTCGTTCTTTTTGGGCTTGGTCTAGTAAGTAGGTGCCCATGCTTTTGATTTCCATGAGGAGGGCGTTTTTGTCGTTTTTTAGCCATTTCTCGTACTTTTGTTTTTCGACCGTTAGAAAAAGGCAGTCCGTGTAGGTGGACAGGGTGCTTTTGTAGACATCCCTTTCCAGCAGGATTTCCATACTACCGAACGCCTTGATGGGCTCAAAGCGCATGTAGTCATAGGCAATACCCAGAATCCGATAGTCGACAGCACGCACATGACCTTTGATCAAAAGGAAAATTGTCTCAACCGGGTCATCTTCACGAATGAAAATGGTGCCTTTTTTCAGTTGCTGAAGGTGGAGTGCCTGCAAGAGCCACGGTGGTGCATCAGCAAAATAGGATGCCAAATAGGTTCTGTCTCTTTCATTCAAGACCTGTAATTGGCTAAGTAACTCTTTTACTGTTTCCGTCAAAACGCTCACCCCTCTCAAATTGGATGCGTTCCCATTCCTTTATGTTACTATCATAAGGTAATTTGATTGGTTTAGAAAGGACTTTTGTCCTTTCTTTGGAAATATTTTATTTTTTTAGGTGGATATGTATTGAAGAATTTGGAGGAAGTGGTTTTCTGGACTAAGACAGTTGAGTCTCCAGCTAGTGAGGCGGGAACAATAAGGGTAGTAACACTGCCATAAGTACTCATTGGCTAAGCCGTACAAGTTCTGTGCCTTAGCTGTACTTCGCCTTCTTATTTCCGTCCCAATTGCTGGAGACTATTTGTGTTTTGAAAAGTCTATCTATATAATCCTACAAGAATCTACATGACTCAAGTACACCTTGAAGATAGCACAATTTATAAAAAATACATCCTAATCAACCATATGATGATAATCAATAATGTTGTGACTGTCATAAGTAACGCAATTAAATACAGTTTTTTATCTTTACTCTTGTCTTTGAAACGATTGAGTAAAAACATAGACGTTAAGTTCAAAATGAAAAATACATTCACGTCATTTTCAATGTGATTCATATTGAAAACATATAGAATTAGCACAACAATTTCTACTATTAAAAGTTTTTGATACATAGAGCAACTCCTCATGCTATCGATGTTGCTTTCATAATAATGTTTTCAACCTTCATCTGTAAAATGCTTTTGTAGATTTCTAAAAAGACTGCTCTTCTTTAGAGTTTCTGTTGCTTTTTAGAGCGTGATTGGTAACTTAACAAGTTATACAAAGTCTATGTTTAAATCATAAAGAGCTTAGACTTCGTTTGAGGATATTCTAGTGGTTTGGACATAAGTTAAGCCCCTAAAAAGTCAATTATGAGAAAATCTAACAGTTTTAGCTTTCTAACGAGGAATAAACTGCATTTATTCCTCGTTAGATACCTGTTTTGATGCTCTTTTCTCATAATTCAGCTCGAAACAGTCTCCTTTAACTTGTTTTTGCTCATTTTTGATTGATTTATGAGAAAAAGCAACAGATTTAGCTTTCTAACGAGGAATAAACCACATTTATTCCTCGTTAGATACCTGTTTTGGTGTACTTTTCTCATAATTCAGCTCGAAACAGTCTCTTTTAACTTGTTTTTGCTCATTTTTGATTGATTTATGAGAAAAAGTAACAGATTTAGCTCTCTAACGAGGAATAAACCATATTTATTCCTCGTTAGATACCTGTTTTGGTGTACTTTTCTCATAATTCAGCTCGAAACAGTCTCTTTTAACTTGTTTTTGCTCATTTTTGATTGATTTATGAGAAAAGCTAACAAATTTAGCTCTCTAACGAGGAATAAACCACATTTATTCCTCGTTAGATACCTGTTTTGGTGTACTTTTCTCATAATTCAGTAAAATCAGTATCTAAACAATAACTAGTAACTCAAAAACTCTCCCTCACAGTAGCTATTGATGTTAAAAAATCCATTTCCAAAACTCTTTTGTGATTTAAAAAAATAGATATTAGTCATTATGGACTTTTCCCATCTCACAAAAAGCTCTTCAACTTCTTCATTTTCCGGACTTGGGTAGTGCTTTGTCGTAACTTTAACTTAACAGGCATAAGGGTCACTCTGGGAGTTGCCACCTCATTTATCAGGTTAGCTAGAGTCACCATTGCCGTGGCTCCGGCTTTTTGAAACTGGTACTGCACCGTACTGAGCGTTGGCTGGACGTAGTTACCTAAGTCATAGCCGCCAAATCCAGCGATGCAAACTTGGTTAGGTACCGACACGCCTAGATTAGATGCCGCCTTTAGCAAGCCAATCGCCATAGTATCTGTTGCCGCGATTAAAACCGTTCGGCGGTGTTCTGCTAAAAGCTGCTCACCTTTTGCGACAGCTGACTCCGATGAAAAGTCCGATTCCAAGACCTCCACCCCTCTTGCACCAGCCTCTCGCAAGCCATTGATAACCCCAGCCTTACGAATACGCCCCACAGCCCGGTCCTCTTCCGGCACACCGATATAGGTCACATGCTGATGCCCCAGTCCGACAATAGCCTGCCCCATTTCATAACCAGCTTGATAGTCATCATGAACCACCGAGTACAACCGCTCATGCTCTTGCCCCACCACAACAGCAGGAAGCCCACTCTCGTCCAAGGCATCCAAGTGTTGCGAAGTAATCTGACCGGCTAACCAGATGATTCCTGCGACCTTTTCATGAGCAAAGCGGTAAATGGCAGCCACTTCTTGGTCTACCTTTTGATGGCAGTTGGCAACTAGAACCTGGTAGCCCTTATCTTGCGCCACACAGTCAATACCTTTCAATGTTAGGACAGTTGAAGGTGAGTCAAAGCGAGGGATAATCACCCCTATCACAGTAGGCTTAGGGGTTAAGTCAACCAGACTAGTTCTGCCAGTTGTCTGTTGGCTAATCCCCTCACCATTCGTATACTTAGAACCATTACTTTGGGCAAGCCCAGTTTGACCGGTCGTCATGCCAGCTCCTCCAATTGATTACGATTATTTTGCCTTAATAGGCGGTGGTTAGATCAATACCAAACGCGTCACTCATGGCTTTTGTTGCTTGAGTGATAGGCGTTTTACTGACAAATTTCCCCTTGTAGATATATCTCAAGGTAGCGTCATCGTTACAGGTCACCAAGGTTATCTCCGTTTCACCCGGTCTGTCGTCCACCACATGCACCTGATAAATGTCCACTAGATCGATGGTCTCGGTTTTGTACTCATAAATATTCTCCAAATCTGTGATGTAAATGGTATCTCCAACCTTTAGATTCATTAAAGGTGAAAAGAGTACGCTAGGAGATGCTGGGTAATGGTGACCTGCCAAGGCATAATTGCCCTCACCCATCACTTGGTCCGGCTTCATGGTACCGGCTCCCGCAAGCAAGGCTTCATTAGCCAAGCCCCGATAGATAGGCAGATTCATGCCCACACTAGGAACGGCAATCGCCCCAACCGTCAAATAGTTGGAAGTATCCAGTTTGGCCGCAACCACATTTTGCAAATTAATGCTTTCTACCTTGTCGAAGTCAAAGCTAGCATCTTTTTGGGAGTTGTCCTTGATCTCCTGCGCTGTGACAGGTTGTGCGGTCAAGGCATAATCAGCCTGGTGCTGAGCTAGAAGCATATTTCGGATGGGGTCTGCTGCAAAAAATAGGGCTGCCAAAACAAAGCAGATGCCAGCAAATAGGTAGCGCCATGAGAATTTCTTTTTAGGTGTTTTTTCTTCGTTCATTGTTTTCTCCTTTGAGCTTGTTTTTAAGCTTGTTTGGTCGCCACTAAAATCCAGTAGCCCTTGTCACGTGCGATCATATCGCAATTGCCAAAAATCTCAACCATCTTTTTCTCCGCACTTGGAGCGCCTTGTTTTTTTTGGATGACAATGACCAGTTGGCCCTGGTTTCTTAGATGGGTATGCGCTTCTTCAATAATTTGGTGAACGGTAGCTTTTCCTGCTCGGATGGGTGGGTTGGAGATGATAACTCCAAACTCTTTGCTGGCAACCTCTTGGTAAAGATTGCTTTCATGGATGTTGGCGTTGCTAATCCGATTCAGGTTAGCATTGTCCTTGGCCAGTTGGACGGCTCTCTCGTTGACGTCCACCATTTCCACGGAAAGGTGTGGGTAGCTATAAGCGTAAGCGAGGCCGATTGGTCCGTAGCCGCAGCCCATGTCTAGTAGGCTGGTTTGGGCTAGGTGGTCGGGGATGTCGTAGCTTTCGATGAGTAGTGCTGAGCCGAAGTCGACGCCGTGTTTTGAGAAGACGCCGCTATCGCTATGAAATGAAAAGTCGTGTCCGCGCAAGGTATAGGTCCAATGCTTGGGTTGACTTGGTGTTGTTGGTTGTTTTGAGTAGTAGTGATTAGTCATGATTTCCTCCTTACGGTAATTCCCTTTCATTATACCGTTTTCTCCTATTCTAAGATAGTTATTCATATGAGCTTTTATGTAATTTTAAGCAACAAAAAACCCGTTGTCTTTAAACAACGGGAAAAGGTTAGGAGGGTTTACTAATAAAAAATGTTTGGGAGTTCATTTTTTATTTGGGAGAAGTAAACCATAGGTGTTTTTTATTGGGTATGGATAGAGTATAAACCCTAATTATGAATTTTCTGTGAATTTTTGTAATTTTTTTCAAAAAATTATCAGTAAAAAGAGAATGCCTTTCTTTGTTAGTTCCTTAAGCTATTTCTTCACATCATCATAATCATTTGATCGTTTAAACAGATCCACTACATAGGGGCAGACAGGGATAATCTTCTTGTTTTCTTGACGTGCAAAACTTGCCACTCGGTCAACCAGCTGTCTAGCGATTCCTTGTCCACGTAAACTGGGGTCAACATAGGTGTGGTCCACGATAATCATGTCGTCCCCCGAAGGAACAAAGGTAATCTCCGCATCACGCACTTTGGCTTCGTTATAATGAACAAACGCATTGCCTTCCTTGATAAATTCCATCAATCTCACTCCTCCTAAATGGTATATATACTAGTATACGCTTTTTTGAGTAATATTTCACTATTAAAGGGTAGGATGTGTGCCTGCTCAACATAGACATAGGCTGGGCAAAAAGTCCATAATGACTAATATCTATTTTTTAAAGCACAAAAAAGTTTTGCGAAAAAGGGTATCAGAAATGAGAACGGTGGCACCGCCGTGAGCCTAGGTCTCACTGGCTTAGCTGTCTACGTGGCTGTAATCGGCTGAAGCCGAAACATCCACTGTGCGTCAGCTATGCTTTACACCGTTCTGTACGGATAAATTTCTGGGGAACTCTTTTATTTGGTTACCATTTGGACTTTTTGCCCAACCTATTTTTGTCTTAACACTGAGTGTAAATCTGAAACGTTTCACCCACCGCAACACCTTTTTACTAACTTGACAAGCACGGTTCCTGTCTCTAGAATAAGCCTAGTCATAAAAGACTAAAACCCTTTTAAATCTAGCTATTTTTCTAAACAAATCAATTTCCTAAGCACTAATTTCTAGATATAGAATGGTAACGTCAATGACAAATAAACAGATAGAATGGAGAAAATAGATGCAAAAAGAAAGTTATTTTGATGGTGGCTTGTTGGAATTAATTGGGTGGAGCCTACTTGGCGGTTTGGTCACTGCCATTACATTTGGGATTTGTTACCCATGGGCACTCTGCATGATTTACGGATGGAAGATTAACCACACCGTCATCGAAGGCAGACGCCTCCATTTCAACGGAACTGCCGTGGGACTGTTCGGTCACTGGATCAAATGGCTGTTCCTAACAATTATTACTTTAGGAATTTACGGGTTCTGGGTAACCATCAAACTAGAAGACTGGAAAGTTCGCCACACAACATTTTAAACAAAAACAGGCAAGCAACTTTTACGAGGTGCTTGCCTGTTTTTTTCTTTATTTCTCAAGAATAATATAGTATGCTTAAATAAAGGGAGATTCTTGGTCTGACAAGAATACCAAAGCACACAAAAAAGGAGTGGAAAACATGTTACCATTTGAAAACGAAGTACAAAAAGCTACAAAGACTTACATGCTTATCATCAACATCGCTTTTGCAGCCATACTACTCAATGCCTTCATCGTCGCAGCAACATTTTTTAGGATCAATCAGCATATGGATATGGCATTCAACAACACATTGTTAACAGGCTCCCCCACCTATGCCTTCCTAGCAGCTACTATTCCCGCCACCATAGCCTACATTTTCCTGAGAGTTGTCATACAAAATTACGGTGAAAACCTCCGTCAAAGTTACATGATGACGAAGACCGAGGCCCCCATAGTTGAAACAGAAGACCAATTAACCGAAGCAAAATAATTGCTTTCTAAAAGTTTTAAAAACAAGTAAGCACTCTTTATAGAGACTTACTTGTTTTTCTTTTCTCATTCATAATAATATAGTATGCTTAAGCAAAAGGAGTGATACTATGTTACCATACGAAAAAGAAGTACAGAAAGCGATAAAAAACTACCTGCTCATCATCAATATTAGTTCTGCCTTAATACTAATAAGCGCCTTACTCATTTCAATGGCATTTTTCGCCTTCAATCAAATCAGCATCCCCTCCGTCAATCCACTGATTTCGTCAGGCTCACCCATCTATGCCTTCCTAACAGTCGCAATTCCTACCACGATGACCTATATTCTTCTTAGAGTCGTCATAAAAAACTACGGCGAAAACCTCCGCCAAAGTCATATGATGGCTAATACCAGAGCGAAACAAGAGTAAAAAGTTTTTCGGAAGAAGGGCAAATATACAATATCAAATTCTGAGTGGACTGCTTAAAATCGAAATATTTTCTTATAATTATCCCACGAATAGGCAAGATAAACAAAAAAACTCTTTAACCACTGATATCCAACGGTTAAAGATTTTTTCTTTTCTGCTACTTATTTGAATTTTCCTAAGCTACTTGCCGGGATTGAACCGGCGACCTCCACCTTACCAAGGTGACGCTCTACCGACTGAGCTAAAGCAGCATGAATGTTTATTGATGGTATAAAAAAAGACTCCGCAAGTAGGACTCGAACCTACGACATCATGATTAACAGTCATGCGCTACTACCAACTGAGCTATTGCGGAAAATTTTTAAAAAGCGTGGCAACGTCCTACCCTCACAGGGGGAAACCCCCAACTACTATCGGCGCTAAGAAGCTTAACTGCTGTGTTCGAGATGGGAACAGGTGTGACCTTCTTGCCATCGTCACCAC
>NZ_JANHNZ010000011.1 GCF_024543085.1 Granulicatella seriolae | reverse complement strand
GGTTTGTCTTCTTTGTTCAGTTTTCAAAGGTCAATGTCTTTCGTTGTCGTTTTGACAACTTCTATATATTATCACCGTCTCTGTTACATGTCAACAAGTTTTTGAAGTTTTTTTATTTTATTTAAAAAAATAAAAGCGCTTCACTTATCAGTAACTTGTTCATGAATTAAAACAGTAGAGTTAGATTACCATAGGTTCTAGCTATCTGTCAACGATAATAAACAGAAATTTTACGACAATCTACATATAGTTGGATAGATGTAAAGAAACACCATATTTAGAGAAAAAAAGAGAGCCGATAAACTACCTCGGCTCTCTCAGCTCTTTTGTAGCAACGTTCCAGGATTGACCTCTAGGGTCCTTTCTTTTGGATACTTTCCATCAATAAGTTTTCTGACCTATCATAAATCTGTCTTTCTTAATTCTAACGGTCTTCGAAAATCTTCGATTCACTATTCTTCTTATTGTGGAGATTTGGTACTTTCTTTTCATTCTTACACAAAACTTACTTTCTAAACTTTCTTCCTGAATGAAACGTTTTTTTGATTAGGAACAAGCTACAAAGAGTTTGGTTTAGGTGATTCATACGTGGAACACTTACTTTTAGTAAATCACCCTTGATAGAAAAAGTTTAAAACCTTCTAAAAACTAAACTCGTAAACTTTATCTACCACCAATTATTCTGTGAAAGAAAACTACCAAATGATGTAATCTTCTTTACACTCATAGTATAAGGGAAGTAACAAAAAAATGCAAGCGTTTTACTCGCAAAATCTTCTTCTTTTTTTCTCGTAGGAAAGTCTATCTTTTTGATATTTTTTCTCAATGAACGAGGCATATAGCCTATCATTTTGACATGCCATATTCCTGTCAAAATACAAAAAAACCGAGTCATAAAAACTCGGTTTTAAGCACAATAGTATTAAATTATTGTTTAGCATTGAAGGCTTGCAGAATTGCTTCTAATGACAGCTTGCTAGTGTCAGGTACTAAGTAATCTGCTGAACCTAGTGAGTCTGCTGAACCAATACCAACTGAAAACATTGGAGCTGCATTTATCGCTTCAATTCCTGCTTGAGCATCTTCTACTCCGATACACTCTGATAAAGGTAAGCCTAATTGTTGTGCTCCTTTAACAAATATTTCTGGATCTGGTTTGCCGTTAGATAGGCTTGCTGGGTCTACAACTGTTTCAAAATAGTCAGCAATTTCAAGTTTTTCTAAAAGAAATGGTCCATTTTTACTTGCTGAGGCCAAGGCCAACTTCATCCCTTTTGCTTTTAATTCGTCCAGAAATTCTTTGATACCTGGTAAAAGGTCTGCTGGTGATACATTATTGATCAATAATTTGTATTGTTCGTTTTTCTCGTCGGCCAACTCTTCTTTTTCAGCTTGGTTATAGTGATCACTCTTATTACCAAATGCTAAAATGCGTTCAAGAGAATCCATACGACTTACACCCTTGAGTTGTTCGTTGAAATCTCGGTCAAATGCTATACCAATCTTATGCCCCAATTCTTGCCATGCTAGATAATGGTACTCTGCCGAATCGGTTAGGACACCATCCAAATCAAATATAAATCCCTTAACTGTCATAAATTTCCCTCCTACTATAAAGAAAGGGTTATACAAGATAGCATAACCCTTTTTGATATTTAAATACTTACTTTAATCTTGTCTTCAAGTCTTACCACTTGGTCTTTAACAGTAATATCAAGCGCTTCGCCTTCTAATAAAGTGATTTGGCAAGAGTCTTTTGTTACTGTTACGTCCAATAAACGTCCACGAAAATTAATCTTGAAGTTGTAGCCATCCCAGTTGCTTGGAACAAATGGTGCAAAGCTCAAGTGGCCGTCTGTAATACGCATACCAGCGAAACCTTGAACAATGCCTAGCCAGCTACCACTCATAGAAGTGATGTGCAGGCCATCTTCGGTATCGTTATTGTAGTTGTCTAAGTCTAGACGAGCTGTACGAGCATATAGTTCAACCGCTTTTTCTTCTTTTCCAAGTTCTGCTGCAAGAATTGAATGCACACATGGTGAAAGTGAAGATTCATGAACAGTTAAAGGCTCATAGAAATCAAAATTGCGTTCTTTCTCTTCTAAACTGTATTTGTCAGAGAAGAAGTAGATATTTTGTAAAACATCTGCTTGTTTGATATATGGAGAACGCAAGACTTTATCCCAAGACCATTTCTGGTTAAGTGGGCGGTCTTCTGGTGACAATTCACTAACTGGTGTTAAGTCTTTGTCAAGGAAGGTATCATGTTGTACAAAAATACCTAATTCTTCATCATAAGGATAGTACATATTGTCGATGATGTCTTGCCATTTTTCACGTTCTTCTTGGCTTACAGCTAGTTTGTCTAAGACGTCTGCTTGTCCTTTCGCCAATTGTTCAAGCGTATATTCTAGGGTCCAGGTTGCGATACGGTTTGTATGGTAGTTATTGTTGACATTGTTTTCGTATTCGTTTGGCCCAGTAACACCATGCACCATATATTTTTGAGCACGTTTAGAGTAGTGAACGCGGTCAGCCCAGAAGCGTGAAATTCCTACCAATACTTCTAGCCCTTCATTTTTAGCGTAAGAGTCGTCACCAGTATAGTTAGTGTAGTTGTAGATAGCATAGGCAATAGCCCCATTACGGTGAATTTCTTCAAATGTAATCTCCCACTCGTTGTGGCATTCGACACCTGTGAAAGTAACCATTGGATAGAGAGCACCTTTAAGACCTTGTTGCTTAGCATTATGGAAAGCACCGTCTAATTGGTTGTAACGATATAAAAGTAGTTGACGAGTTACTTCTTGGTCGGTAACAGATAGGTACATTGGTACGATATAAGCTTCTGTATCCCAGTAAGTTGCACCGCCATATTTTTCACCAGTGAAACCTTTAGGACCAACATTCAAGCGATAGTCTTGACCATAATAGGTAGAAAATAGTTGGAAGATATTAAAACGAATTCCTTGTTGCGCTTCTTGGTCGCCGTCAATGACAACGTCCGCTTTATGCCAGCGGTTCGCCCATTCAGCAATGTGTGCTTCTTTAGCTTGTGCATAAGAGCCTCTAGCAGCAGACTCTAGTAATTCTTGAGCTACTTGAACTTGCTTATCATCTTCTACGTCACGACTAGTTATAACTGCAACTGTTTTTAAAAGTGTAACTGATTTCCCTGTTTCAAGGTGCAAACTGTATTCTTGTGAAACTTTGAAATCTTCTTCATGTAAAACAGCTTCAGCTTGAGCACCTGAAAGTTCGTTTTTCATTGCTGTCGTTACAGTGAATCTTGGCGTGCCAAAATTATTTTCAGCTGTTTGCGTAGTGACAAAGCCGCCATCATCGTAGATACCATGTCCTTTTTCTAACCAGAAACGTTCTTCATAGTTTGAGTCTTCGTTAGTTACATCGCCGTCAAGTGCTGAGGTAAAGGTAATATCAGCCTGACCTTCTAAGACTGTCGCCTCAATTTTAATGTAAGCTAATTCTTTTACGGCAACACTTAAGAAACGTTCAAACTTGAATTGAATCGTTGCACCAGCTTTTTTAACCGTAAAGCCACGGTACAAGATACCTTCCTTCATGTTTAAGTTTAGTTCAAAATTTTCGACTGGATCTGTTGCTAGATCTAACACTTGACCATTTATGGTGATACCAACTTGGATAAAATTGGTTGAATTGATAACTTTTCCAAAATATTCTGGATAGCCATTTTTCCACCAACCGACACGTGTTTTGTCTGGGAACCAAACTCCTGCGATATAAGAACCTTGGTGATGATCACCAGAGTATCCTTCTTCAAAGTTCCCACGCATACCCATGTAGCCGTTCCCGATTGAAGTTAAGCTTTCTTGTAGGCGTCTGTTTTCTTTATCTAATTGATGCGTTTCTACTTTCCAAGGATCAACCTCGAATAGGCGTTTAATCATGATGTTACCTCCATAAACTTGATTTTAAATTAATCTTTTTTACTTTTTTCTAAGACATATTCATCTCTAAAATGTGTCTTCCAATAGATCCAAAGAATCATGCCAACAAAGGCAAACCCTTGAACAGTCAGCATCATAATTGGATCTACCCAGAAGAAACCAACTAGCACAGCTAAAACGGTTGGCAATCCAAATCCGTTCAAACAAACGGTAAAGGCTTCTGAGAAGGTTTGGATGCTATACATTCTAGAAAATTTAGTCAAATATAGGAATAGACTTGAGCCTAAAATTAGTCCCAAAAAGCTAACCAACAATAGAATGCTAGTATTGATAAAATTGGTTAGGACAATAGCCAGTCGGTTTGATTCAAACCATTGTCGGCTTAGTTCCTCTTTTAGCTCTTCTACAGTTGTCACTTTTGTCAGTTGTGAATCCAAAAGATAGGCTTGACTTAATTGACCGCGTCCTTCCTCCTTCATATAAAATTCTTGAGGTGTGAACACGATACCACTCTTGCCACTTAACACTGTTTGTGCAGCTTCGTTTGATGGAGCCAAACCAACAATACCACTTGCATCATCTTTGATAAGTTCAACGTCATCAATGACCAGTTGTTCTTCTCTGACAGCTACATCATGGAGTTTGCTAACAATCGTTTCATCTAGCAAAGTCATCGCTTGAGGCATATAATCCTTCAAGTCTGCTCTGTTTTGACGGCCAATTGCTAATGAGATTGGCATGAGTAAGAGACTGTTCAGCATGAGCAAAATTAGGATTTTTTGCCAGATGTTTAAATAATTTCGTTGCATAAAACTACTGACAGGCGAAACCATCGCTCTAAAATAGTTGACTAAAAACAAAGTTTACACCCTTTCCGGTAGTTTTTCAGTCGTTTGCAGGTGACTAACCTTTTGTTCCACCCTTGATTAAGCCAGATACAAAGTTCTTTTGTAACATGAAGAATAGGACAGAGATTGGTAGAGCAATCAAAATCGCTCCAGCAGCAAATAGTGCTACTTTTTGGTTACGTGTGTCACTGATAAAGGTTTGTAGCCCTACAGCAACGGTATACATTTTTTCGTCTCTTAGTAAGAATTTGGAAAGCATGAAGTCTCCGAAAGGTCCCATGAATGCCCACAGAGCTTGAACAGCAATCATTGGTCTAACTAACGGCAAGACGATTTGCCAGAAGATACGTAGGTGCCCTGCTCCATCAAGTTTAGCGGATTCGTCTAGGTCGTATGGTACGGTATCGAAGTACCCTTTCATTAACCATGTATTCATTGGAATACCACCACCGATATAAATCAGTGCTAGGAACCAGAATTTGTTAATCGCACCTAGTAATAACGCCATTACGA
Organism: Granulicatella seriolae; assembly: GCF_024543085.1. GTDB lineage: Bacteria > Bacillota > Bacilli > Lactobacillales > Aerococcaceae > Granulicatella > Granulicatella seriolae. The sequence goes on along the minus strand of NZ_JANHNZ010000011.1, from coordinate 48,615 downwards.
AGAAAGCTGTCAAGGCTGCCATAGTTGGTACCATTTGTACGATTAGAAAGAACAATAGGCTTTTCTTACGTCCAATAAAGTTGTAACGGCTGTAAGCATATCCAGCAATAGTAATTAGGAATACTTGGGCAACCATGGTGATGGTTGCTACAATCATAGTGTTTTTGTACCAAGTTAGATATGGTGTCTCATTGAATAGTCGCGTAAAGTTGTCTAAAGTCCATTTGGCATTTAAATCTAAGGCAAAAGCTGTTACATTTCCTGCTTTAAAGGCAGATGAAACAGTAATCAACAGTGGATAAATAATCACGACTGATAGGATAATAAGAAATAGATAGGTAAAGAATTGATTTAAATATTTGCCGAATTTGGCTGAGCTAGTTAATTTTTTCATCTTAGGCATCCTCCATATTAAAGGCATTTGTCCGTTTAAAGACAATTAGGGATACAGAGATAACAATAACTGAGATAATCAAGGTCAAGGCTGCTGCAACAGAGTATTGTGGTGAGTTTCCTGTAGTTAACTTATAAATCCAAGAAATCAAGATATCCGTTGCTCCAGCTCCACCACCAACACTACCAGGACCACCCATATTAAATAGATAGATCATAGAGAAGTTGTTGAAGTTACCAGTGTATTGGGTTACAAAAATTGGTGCTGCTACAGATAGGATAACAGGCAAGGTGATAGCAGTGAATCGTTTAAAGGCTCCAGCACCATCAATTTTAGCTGCTTCATATAAGTCTTCAGAGATAGATTGAAGGATACTAGTGACCATTACATAAATATAAGGGAAACCTAACCAACCTTGAATCATAATAATAGCGGCTTTGGTCCAGAATGGATCTGTCTTCCAAGCGATATTTCCGATTGAAAGGAAAGGTAAAAAGTTATTAAGGAAAGGAATTACTTGAGTATTAATCGCACCAATTGAGTCATTAAACATATTTGAGAATGTCAAAATGGTAATGAACGCTGGTACAGCCCAAGGTAGGAGGAAGATAACCCCAAAGATACGTTTTCCTTTGATAAATGATTGGTTGGCAACAACTGCGGTGAAGACACCTAAAAAGATTTGTAAACTGGTTGCTAAAACTGTCCAGATAATTGTCCATGAGAAAACAGACAAGAAAGCATCTCTAAAGGTGCTCAAGAAGAAGATATCTGTAAAGTTTTTAAAGCCTACCCAATCCAAAAGGAATGCAGGTGGGATATGCTTAAAATCATAGTTTAAAAAGGCTGTAAAAATAGTAACGAGAACGGGGAAAATAATGGCGAAAGCCATAAAGAAATAAGATGGAATAATCAATAAGTATGGGAAACCGTTAGTATAGATATTGTTTGCTAATTCTTTAATCGTTTGGCTAACTGGTAGACCAGCATTCCAATGTTCAGCCACTTTTTTCGCATCACGAATATTGAATGCATAAAAAATTAGAAAAATAACAGTAACTAAAATTTGGAGCGTTCCACGAATCATCATGAAAAGTGAATGATCTTGTCCAGGAACTGTTCCAAGCGTAATAAAATCTGCTAATGCTCCAAAGCCGAATAGTGCCATTTCTACTACAAATAAAGCTGCGATTGCTAAGAATATAACCCCTTTAATAACTTGGCGGTTATAGAATTGCCCTAATCCAGGGATAATTGACAGAAGCATGGCTTTTTTGACATCTTGTTTTGGATTTTGCGTCTTTTCCATGGTGTGCCCTCTTTTCTTTTAAAAAATCTGGCGAGCTCTTAGGCTCACCAGATAGTCTTTTATGTTCCTTACTAGTTCTTAATATTTTTGTTGAATAGATTCTTTGATTAACTTAGTAGCATCGTCTGCAGATTGTTGAGGAGTTTTGTTACCTGAAACTGCATCGAACATTAAGTTTTCTGCACCAGTCCATACTTCACCCATTTGAGGGATGTTAGGCATTGGAACTGCATTAGCATAAACATCGATAACCGCGTTTGTTAATTCACTGTTAGCTTCAGTAGCTTTTTTACGAGCTACTTGGTTAGCTGGAACTTCTCCAAGCACTTCATACATCTTGTTTTGTTGTTCTTCAGAAGTAACCCAGTCTAAGAATTTTTGAGCCAATTCTTTCTTAGTTGAGTAGTTAGAGATAACCCATCCTTTACCACCAGCAAATGGTGCATATTCTTTGCCATTGTCTAATGTAGGGATTTTAGCTACGCCGAAGTTTAGGCCAGCTTCTTTGAATTTAGATGCATCCCAAGGTCCATTGATAATCGCTGCTGTTTTGCCATCTAAGAATGATTGGTTAACAAATTCGCCAGCTGACTTCACATCACGCATACCTTGAGGCCAAACTTCTTGGAACCATTTAGTTGCGTAAGTAATACCGTCAACAGCACCTGTTGAATTCAAACCAATATCGTCAACTTTTGTACCGTTGTCTCCAAATACATAACCGCCGTATCCAGCAATTAATCCGTAAGAGAAGTAGAAGTCAGTCCATTTTGCTAAGAAACCAGTGTTTTTACCAGCTTCACCTTCAAAGTTATATTTAGGGTCTTTTCCAAGCGCTTCAACTTCAGCAAATGTTTTTGGTGCTTCAGGAAGCAAGTCTTTGTTGTAGTACATAACTAAGGTTTCGATAACTGCTGGTGCACCGAAAATTTTGCCTTCTGCAGTAACTTGTCGTTTGTCTGTTTCATCGTATGCAGCTGCTTCATTTAGTTTCACTTCTGCAATCTGACCTGTTTGTCCAAGTGATCCCATACGGTCATATGGTGCAATCAATACGTCTGGAGCTGTCCCAGCAGGTCCATCTAGTGAAAGACCATCTAAAGCGTCAAACATGTCTTTGTCTAATACTTCAACTTTAACATTGTTCGCTTTTTCAAAATCAGCAATGTTAACTGAAAGATAATCGTATAAACCCGCTGATGAAATTAACAATGTTTCTTGTTCGCCACCAGCCGCTGCTGATGAACTACTTTCTGTTGATGGCGAACCACCACATGCTGCTAAGGTTAAAGCTGCTACTGCTGATAGTGTACCGATTGATATTTTTTTCCAATTCCATTTCATAAAATGGGTCCTCCTTTTTTAGTTGCCTAGGCAACTGCTTTAATTCATAAGTTAATTATGCTTGAGCTTTTGCTTATTTGCAATCGTTTTCTCTTTGTTAACGGTAACAGAATGTATACCTACTTGTTTGGCGCTTTAAAGGCAATGGAAATGCTTTCTGTTTCAACCTGTCCGTCCTTAACAGTAACTTCTTTTCCATTGATAAGATTGATATAAGTTCCATCTAAAACTGGTACTGATACCTTGCCAAACTTATTCTTAAATGAGCAGATACCAATAAAACTTTGGTCTGCTTCTTTATAAGTCAAGATAGCCGTATCTAAATCATCAACAGCTGTGACACTATAGGCAGCATCCATTGGAATGTCTTCTTTTTGAATCTTAGCTAAAGTAACTAACTCTTGACTGATGTTTCTACCGGCTGACCAGTTGATTTTATCGTCGTCAAAAAGTGTTGGCACATGATCTTCTTGAACTTCTTGACCGTTGTAGAGCAAGGTGGCTCCTTTTTGTAGATAGATAAAGCTAGTCCATTGCAGTAAACTTTCTTCGTTAGGGATAAGTGCCTTAGCTCTTGGATTGTCATGGTTTTCAATATTACGTAATTTTACGTAGTTAGCTGGGAAGATAGCTTCTTGAATATCTAGACGGTTGACATAAGTACTCAAAGGAATCTCATCTTTTAAGTAGGCATCAAACAGGTCTCTCACATCATAGTCATAGGTCATATCAAATGCTTGATAAATTTCACTATCTGAGTGTGCTAACACACCAAGGCTGCGCAATTCACGGATAAAACTCAAGTGAACTGTTTCAGACAACCAAATGATGCCAGGCTTCACTTCTTCCACAGCTTGGCGAGCTTTTACCCAAAAGTCTACTGGTACTAGCGGTGCTACATCACAGCGGAAACCATCTACTAGTTTAGCCCATTGTTTTAGAGTTTCAATCTGATACTCCCAAAGCCCTGCTTGTTTGTAGTCCAAATCAACGATATCGGTCCAGTCACCTACTTGGTTGCCCATAGAGCCATCAGCTTTTTTGAAGAACCATTCTGGATGTGTTTCAACTAAGACGGAATCTGGCGATGTATGATTATAGACGATATCAATCATCACCTTCATGCCTCTTTTATGAATCTCATTGCATAAGTTCTTAAAATCTTCCATTGTTCCATAGTTTGGGTCTACTGCACGGTAGTCCTTGATAGCATATGGTGACCCTGCTTGTCCTTTACGGTTCTTTTCTCCAATTGGGTAGAAAGGTAGAAACCAGATAATATCGGTTCCTAGAGCTTTAATACGGTCTAACTGTGGAATGACCCCTTTAAAAGTTCCCTCAGGGCTAAAATTACGAATAAAAATACTATAAATTAGTTCTTTTCTTAGAGCTGTATCTGTTTGAACGGTCACTTTATTCCCTCTTTCTGATATTACATTTTTGTATCATCTAATATTTCTATTTATTTAAAAATAATGAATCCGTTTGGCTCAACAATAACTTCGTCTTTCCTTAGGTTGTAGCCATTTCCCAGTAGGATATGTTTGCTAGAGCTTAACCGCAATGAGTAGTCTTGGCTATCATTATTGAAAATAGCATTTAGCATTTGTCCTTGGTAGTCAATCTCTAGGCGGAGGAACTTACTTTTACTGCTAATTTCCATTAAGTTCATTTGACCATAGACGATTAGTTTATTGTATGCCTTACGCAAGGCAATCAAGTCCTTCATAAAGGCGAACATCTCGGTATCTTGTTGGTCTGGATTCCACGGCATAACACGGCGACAATCTGGGTCTGGTCCACCTGCTAAACCATATTCTGTTCCATAATAGATACATGGTGTTCCCATTTGTAAGAACATGAAGGCTAGGGCTGCTTTAACCAGGTCTTTGTCCCCTTGAGCTGTGGTCAAGATTCGTTGCGTATCATGCGAATCTAAAAGGTTAAACATAACTTCATTAGTTTGTCGACGATACATCATTTGTTGCTCATATAGTCGGCTAATGAATTCTTTGATACCTAATTGTTCTTGGAGAAAATATTGGTTAATGCTACCTGTAAACGCATAGTTCATTACCGCATGAAACTCATCTCCAACTAACCAAGAGCGGGAAGAATGCCAGATTTCACCTAAAATATATAGGTCAGGTTTAATGGCTAGGACTTGTCGGTTGAATTCTTTCCAAAAACGATGATCCACTTCATTAGCAACGTCCAAGCGCCAACCATCTATATCAAACTCACGAATCCAGTAGGTAGCTATATCTAAGAGATAAGCTTTCACCTCTGGGTTGGCCGTGTTTAACTTAGGCATATTCGGTGAAAAAGCAAAGGTGTCATAGTTCAATTCTTTAAAAGTTTCTTTACTCTCATGGTCCAGGTGCGAACTAACTGGGAATTCCCGGATATGGAACCAATCTGCATATTTAGATTCAGCTCCCTTTTCTATGACATCTTGCCATTCCGAAGAATGACTTCCGATATGATTGAAGACAGCATCCAACATGACACGCATGCCACGTCTATGGGCTTCGTCAATTAGTTGTTTAAAGAGTTGTTTATCACCAAAATGCTTGTCTATCTCAAAATAATCAATGGTGTCATATTTATGGTTGGTTGCTGCTTCAAAGATTGGGCAGAAATACAATCCGTTAATCCCTAAGTCTTGCAGGTAATCCAATTGATCGTAAACACCTTGTAAATCTCCGCCAAAAAAGTCATCGTGTTTTGGTGTAATGGTAGAATCCCACTCCAAGGTATTGGCTGGAGAAAAATCGGGATTGCCATTTGCAAAACGTTCTGGGAAAATCTGATACCAAACGGTTTCCTTGACCCATTCTGGCGATTTAAAGCGGTCAATATCATGAAAATATGGCAATCTAAAATAGTTGCCGATGTGTTTAAAGTTATCATCGCTGTCTTGAAGCACTCCTAAGTCACCATACAAGACAACGGATAAATCTAGTCCCGTCACGCGGAAGACATACTGTATGCGACGAAACTCAACAGAGACTTCTACTTGCCAATAGTCATATTCCAGACCACTTGCTACTTTTTCCATATCGAGTGCATGGCTATAGCCCTCTACACCTACTAAATAAGGATCCACGTAGTATAAGGTGACTTTTAAAACGTCATCCTTTTTGGTACGTAAGCGAATATGCATCGTATCTTCGTTATAAAGATAGGCAAATTCAGATTCTGGTCTATGATAAATTGCTGATTTTTCCATGTGTTCGTTTGTTTCCTCCTCTTGCAAAACTATCTAGTCTATCTATTTATTTATATACGTTCAATAACACTTGCCCCATAAGGTGGTAAAATGACTTTTGTTCCCTCATGTCTAACACCATCATTTTCTAGTAGGACGGTATGACCTTGTCCATACCATTGGTGTAGACTATCGAATTCTCTTTCTTTGTCGGTTAGGTTACAGATAACCAAAACGACTCTGCCATTTATTTGGCGTTCATATGCATAGAATTCATTGTTGGTATCAATCAAACGCCAGTATGCCTCAATGAAGAAGTTGGTTTTTTTCAAGTCAATGACTTGTTTATAGAAGTGATAAATGGAGCTCGGATCTCCTACTTGATCTCTCACATTGTAGATTCCTTCTACGTTAACTCCACTCCATGGCTCATGCTCAGAAAAACCTGCATATTCTGAATCATCCCACTGCATAACACCACGACTTGAATCTTTGATGGTTGCTTGTAGGTTTTTCAAGATACCTTCATCTGAGTAGCCAAGACGGCGTGCCTTTTCGATAAAGGCATTGGTTTCAGGTGCTTCCAATTCCGTTAAGGAGTGAAATTGTAAGTTTCTCATCCCAATCTCTTCACCATTCATAATGATAGGAATTCCTTTTTGTAAATACATGAGAATCGCTAGCATTTTAGCACTTTGTTGACGGAATTCTGGATTTTCATTTCCAAATCTAGAAACAGCACGTGCTAAGTCATGGTTGTTCCAATACAGTGTTGGACCGCCACGATGCATCATGGTGTACTGCCAAGCAGAAATAATTTGTTTAAAGGAATTAATTTCTAATTTTGATTCTTGGAGGTTTGATGGCAGGCGATGATCTTTCAAGCTTTCATCATCCGTGAAATAACGGAAAGTAATCACTGAGTTACATCCCCCTTGGTATGGGTCGGTATACCATAAACCAAGTTCTGGACTGGAAGAAGAAGCTTCTCCAACGATGAAAATATCAGGGTACTCTTGACGTAAGGCATCGGCCCAATCCTTCATATAGCCATTGACACTTGGTTGATGGGCATAGAAGTGTTCCGCCAATCCAATCTCACCTTCTGGCAAGCCAAACACATCAGGGTAGCCGTCTTCTTTATCGATATGAATGAAGGCATCTACTCTAAAACCATCGATCCCTTTGCCCAACCAAAATAGTCCAATATCTTTTAAAGCTTGACGAACTTGTGGATTTCTCCAGTTCAAATCAGGCATTTCTTTTGCAAACAGGTGGAAGTAGTATTGATTAGAGTTTGCATCATACTCCCATACAGACCCTCCAAAAAATGACTGCCAGTTGTTTGGGGCTAATTGACCGCCTTCTTTACCGTCTGCCCACAAATAATAGTCACGATAAGGGTTATCCTTGCCCTTTAAAGCTTCTAGGAACCAAGGATGTTGGTCTGATGTATGGTTAGCTACAAAATCAAAGATAATCTTGATATCTCTTTTGTGTGCCTCTTCAATCAATTCCTCTACATCTTCCATCGTTCCAAATTCCGGATCAATGCTATGGTAATCTGATACGTCATAGCCGTTGTCAACTTGCGGTGAGGCAAAGACAGGATTAAGCCACAACATGTTTACTCCTAGGTCTTTTAAGTAATCTAGTCGAGAAGTAATCCCTTTGATATCACCAATTCCGTCATTGTTAGAGTCTTGAAAACTTTTTGGATACACTTGATAGAGAACTATTCCATGCCACCATGGTTCTACTTGATTTGTCATTTTTTACACTCCTCATCATTTATATTTCCCTTATACTTTACCGAAGTAATGAGTTACTTACAACCGTTTCCAATCAGTTACCGGTATCAGAATCTGATTGGTTGAAGTGGGAGTTTTTTTCTGTGCGTATCCGGGTCTCCCTTGCCTTATCCTTATGAGTTTTCTGTCTCGGAAATGTTTGCCACACAAATAAAACCTTATGAAATGAACAAGATGTTTGCTGATTCCATAAGGTCTTTTCATGTAAAACAGATTTCTATGGCCAGTTTCCTCTTGAGGCTTAAAAATTCATTTACATATGTTATTAGGTTTTTTAATTACTTTGTTGTGCCTCTTACTAATAGTTTTGCATCGAAGTAATAGGCCTCTTCTTCTAATTCTTTCCCATCTATTAAAAGCATTAGTTGATCTACGCAGGCACTACCCATTGCCACTACCTGTTGTTTCATAGTAGTCAACATAGGTGCCGCAATTTGGTCTAAAAAGACACCATCAAAGCCGATAATGCCAAAATCTTCTGGGATGGACTTTCCCATTGTTTGCAAACCTCTCTCAATTCCAATAGCAATCCTGTCAGATGCACAAATGAAGCAGGTATTCTCTTTTAAGGACAAGCTTTTTACTAAGTTGGCTGCTTGAGATGAGCTGTTTCGAATGCGATGAATTTGGACACTTTTATCCGGGTATTGTTCCATAACAGACTTATAACCTATTTCTCTAGATTCCTCAAAGAGTTCGGGTACATCAATTCCAACAAATATAATGTCTTGGTAGCCGCGTTCGATAGCATATCTAGTTGCTGTTTCGGTACCTAATCGATTGTTTGAATCGACGAATGGCATATGATATCTATTTTCTCCAAAAACGATGACAGGCTTATCGATTTTTTTAACCCATTCATAATCATCTTCCTTCATACCTGTAACAATATAGCCATCACTTTCTCCAAAATCAACCGAGTTTTCTGTAATCAGTTGAAGAGCATAATGATAATGGTCTAATCCTTTAGCGATGCCATTAATTAAATGCATGTAGTAAGGTTCTGTGACATCCATTTCCTCTAGTATGAGTACCTTTACTACTAGTGTTCTATTCTTGGCTAAGGCTTTGGCTATGGTGTTTGGACGGTAATCGAGTTCGTTCATAGCTTGATAGACTAATTCCTTTAATTCTGGTGTAACCAATTGTGGATGATTCAAGACTCTAGATACAGTCATTTTTGAAACATTGGCACGTTTAGCTACGTCCTTTAATGTTACGATACAATCACCTCATTTATAGTCTTATTTGCCTATTATTATACCATTTTTTTGACTTCTTCACTAATGAAAGTGCTCTTTTATATACTGTATTCTAGATTCCAAATCTACTGGCAGAAATTAGTAATAAGACTGAGCAGAAAGTTCGTGATAAAATAAAAGCATTCTAAATCATAAAATAGTTCCCCAGAAATCTATCCGAAATGAGAACGGTGGCACCGCCGTGAGCCTTAGTCTCACTGGCTTAGCTGTCTACGTGGCTGTAATCGGCTGAAGCCGAAACATCCACTGTGCGTCAGCTATGCTTTACACCGTTCTGTACGGATAGATTTCTGGGGAACTATTTTATTGGGTTGCCATTTGGACTTTTTGCCCAGCTCCAAACTCCAAACAGTCACGGTGCGCCAGCTATGCTAAAACACCGTTATTTCTGGTCTATTTTTCGGAAACTCTTTTGTTTAGTTATAATGCAGACTTTTGCCCAATTCTTAAGCTTAATACGCAAAAGAATGCTGTAGAATCAAGATTTTGTTTCTACAGCACCCTTCAATGAAGGTCTTCAATAATTTTCATTCATTTTATAAGCCATTACTGGTCTTATCGTCAAAGTATAATCTGCCTGCTTGAAGTGGTTCGCTATGGTAGAGTTCGTTAATCGTAACCCCTTTATAGTTGTTATCTCTCAGATACTCCAAAACCGCTGGCAAAGAATCTACCGTCGTTTGATGAATATCATGCATGAGGACAATAGCACCTGGATAGACCGTTTTCTTAACTACCTCAAGGATGGCGGCCGGATTATGACTCTTCCAATCTAGCGTATCAACTGACCAGTTTACAGCTGGCAATTTAATAACCGAAGCCACACTATGGTTAATTGACCCATAAGGTGGACGGACTACACTCGCAGTAGTTCTACCAGTAGCTTTACTGATAGCATCTTGTGTTTGTTGAATTTGTGCTTGGGCTTCCTCACTCGAAACTTTGGTTAATTCAGGGTGACTCCACGAGTGATTACCAACTTGGTGTCCTTCATTAATCATTCGTTGCACAAGATCCTCATTGCCCGGAATATTTTTTCCAAGTAGGAAGAAAGTAGCATGCATTTTATAGCGAGCTAGGATATCTAAGATTTGTGCAGTAGTCTCTCTGCTAGGACCATCATCAAAAGTTAGGGCTACTAAAGTTCTTGATTTAACTTCCTCTAAATATTTCTGGTAGTCTGTTTCCTCAGCTTCAGGTACCATATCACCTTTTAGGTAAGGATATAGGGTTTTAAGTTCGATATCTAATTTTGAAAAGTTGTCTTGAGCTAATTCTTTTGGAAGTTCAAAACTGATTAGTTTATTGGCATAGGAAAATTCTAGGTTCGGTAACTTATCTGCAGCAAACTGTTCTCTGATTTGATCCTGCTTTTCAGGAGCAATTTGTTTTTCTTCCATAACTCTATTTAGAATCTGATTGATCTCCTGCTTAGCTGTATCTGGATTGGCAAACAAGTCATTCACTGTTACAACTTGCTGCGTTCCTTCTTGGACGTAAATATGGTTTACTTCTTTTAAGTCCTTTTGCACTAGATGATTGTTTTTCCTTTGATAGGTTGACTGAAAAAATTTATGTAGCTTAATGCCTCTATAACAGGCTGTTTGATGTGACTTCAAGTAGACTCTCTCTACATTATTGTCTTTCATTGCTTTTATATTACCGCTAAGTGTATCTTTTTTATAGGCATCTAAAGCTTGTTGGGTGTTAGATTCTGACACTTTTTCTTTGTTTGCTGGATAGTATGTGATAACTTCTACTCCATCCATGTCTTCTTTGGTTTCATTCACAGCTACATTGCTAACCTGGGCATCTTGGGATTCGACTTTTTCGACATAGTCAATCGATTTTTGGTATGCCTTGCCTTCTATGTATTGTTTCACAAAAATTAATTCTACAACCACTAACACGACAGCCAATATGCCCAAAAATACCAACATTGTTTTCTTTCTTCCACTTTGCTTTCTTTTATCTCTTCTCATTGTCCACCCCTCTTAACATTCCTCTTCAAACACGTTCATCTTCTTGGCATTGCTGGCAAATTCCATATACTTCCATTCGATGTCCTGAAACTTTAAATCCAGTTAAATTCTCTGTTACCATCTCTACATCATCTAGGATTGGGTAGTAAAGATCCACTACACGACCACATTTTTGACAAATGGCGTGATAATGCTGTGTTGATGAAAAATCAAATCTGCTAGACGCATCTCCATAAGTCATCTCTTTGATCAAACCAATCTTTGTAAAGAGCCTGAGATTATTATAGATTGTCGCAACACTTAAATTAGGGAATTCTGGCGCCAAGGCTTGATATATCTCATCCGCACTTGGGTGATCTACAGGTCCATTCACTAATAAATTCAAAATAACTTCTCTTTGTGGAGTAACACGAATACCTTCTCTTCTTAAACGAAGCACTGCCTCTGTATAAAGCTTTGAATCCACTGACATCCTCCTCCCATAAACTAGACCTACTTATTTATAACTATTCTAATGTATCCAAATTAGATTTTCAATTGTCTTAATGAATCTTAAGATTAAGTCTCTTGATTGTCATTCGTTTATTAAAGCAAGAGATTTCTAGATTGGAAAAAATTACATTTTTTAACTCACACAAGAGAGTCCCCAAATAAGGGGCAGAAATCAATACGGTGACATTGACGTAAACCAAGGCTTTCAGGCCTAGCTGGTCTAAGTGGTTGTAATCGGCTAAAACCGTTACTATCACCGAGTGTAAGCAATACTTAACACCCTTATTTCTGACACTTGTTTGGAGACTCTTTCATGATTAAAAATTAATTTTATTTGATTAGAAACTTTTCACTCAATTTCCATTTCATACGACAAACTTTCTACTCTTCTGACTCTTTTTCTTCTTTGGGTTGTTCATCTCGAGCATTGGTCCAGGTACTTGATGTGTCAGAAGTAGAACTATCTCCACCGCCACTGCCATCATGATAAACACCGTTACTAATACCTAACCACACTTCAAAGGTTAGCGGAATAATCTGTTCATAGGCACTTTGTCTGACCACTGTACCTTTTTGCTGGCTAGAATCCACATAATAAGCCACATAGGTCACATCTGCTCCCTTAGCTTGGAATTCATCGAAGAAGTATTTTTGCAACTCACTATTGTTTTTACCAGTTAAATCCTTTAAATAAGGCTCCCCTTGTGAGTAGACCAATACAATATTCTTATCATCCTTTTCAGTTAATTGAGCCCCTGATTCAATCGATTGGGAAATCAAATAACCATAAGGGGTTGTTGTGCTAAATTGGTACTTAACAAGAGGGGTAAGGCCTGCTACTGTCGCAGCCATATCAGGAGATAATTGTGAAAAATCTGGAACAGTAACACCTTTTCCAACTGAAACAACAACTTCCATCTTATCTTTTTTAGCCACTTTTTGACCGGCTGTAATGGATTGGGAAATAACTTTATTGGCCTCAATGGTATTACTAGCCTGCTCTGTATAGGTCATCGCAATCTCGTTGCTTCTAACCCAAGTCTCCACATCAGTCTTGGTTTTACCAGCAAAATCAGGAACATCAATATTCTTTTCTAATACTTCAGGCCCTCTAGAATAATAAACAATGGCACGGTCTCCACGTTTATAATCACTAGCGGTCACACCAGACGATGTAATCTCTAACTTCATGAATTGGTCAGCAGGCGTAGCTTCATCAAATTGCTTCACCATCCTTAAATTGGACGCTTTGTTTTCATCAATCCAAGATTGGGCTTGACTTGCTGATAGATTAGCAAAATCTGGTAAAGCAATTACTTCTTCTGGATCTGCCCCTTTAGAAACCACGATGGCAACAGTAGACCCTTTACGAACTTTGCTACCACCCTTTGCTTCTTGAGAAACAATCATGTTAGCATCAATGCTTGTATTGAAGGCTTGCTCAGCCGTAAAATCAACACCATTTTTAGTGCCCCATGCACGCAACTCTGATACTGGTTTCCCAACAAAATCTGGAATCGTAACATGTGTCAATTGATAGACTGCAAAAATAACCAATAGCAAGGCCGCAATAGCACCACCAATAAACATCAGCCGCTTACGCTTTTTCTTGTTTTGATAAGTAGGGTCTATTTCGGTTTCTTCTTCAAAATCATCCCGCCGTCCACTAGTTGGTGGCACAGGTGGTGGTGTGGAAGTAGCAGTTTGTCTAGCTTCTTGCCGACTAGGAATTTCTTTGTTGGCTGCTGCCTCTTCATTCTTTTGATTTGTCGAAGCCAATTCTGGGTCTAAGCTTACAGTAGGGTCAGCTTCGAAGGCAGACATTTTAGGAACTGGTCGTTTTCTAGTAGTTGGGTCAACCACTTCAGGACCACTTTCACCTTCTTTTTCAGTAGGTACATCTGTACCTTTCTTATCCTCTTCTAACAAGTCTTTGTATTTATTTCCAGAAAACTTCGACAAGAAATCACTCATATTCTTTCAATACTCCTTTGTTCAGGTAGAGAATTTCATCTGATTGTTCGGCAATCTCTTTCGAGTGAGTAACAACAATCACACATTTGCCATGCTCATGAGCTAATTTTTTAAAAATCTCTACGATTTCAATTTCCATTTCTTCATCAAGGTTTCCTGTCGGTTCATCAGCCAGAATAACTTCAACATTAGTCGCTAGGGCTCTAGCGATGGCAACCCGTTGTTGTTCTCCCCCTGAGAGTTGGTTAACCATACGATCTGCCTTGGTTTTAACAATTCCAATATAATCTAACAGGTTGTATGCCACCTCAGACTTGTTGTCTGGTAGTTCATTTTCTGTGATTGACATTGGGACTAAGACATTCTCAACGGCTGTCATATAAGGAATCAGATTATAGCTTTGAAAGATGATTCCAATATTGTTTCTACGAAAATGTTCATAACCAATTTCTTTGATATTCTTACCTTCATAATAAACTGTGCCTTCACGAGGTTCTTCTAAAGCGCTAATTAGGGATAGGAAAGTGGTTTTACCAGAGCCTGATTGCCCTAGGATTGTATAAAATCTCCCTTTTTCAAATGATACATTGGTTCCTTTTAAAATATAACGTCTGTTTTCACCATCTTGGTAATAGTAAGTCAAATCTTTCGTTTCTAATAACGGCATACATTTCCCTCCCTACATCATAATCTTCTTAGGATTTAAGCGAACAATATAAATCATTGGTACAAGTGTTGCGACTAGAACCGTTCCTAAACCAACACTATACATAGCAGCAATATAGCCTGGTGTTAAACTAACCTCATAGGCTGCCACAACATCCTCTTGGGTATAATCATTTTGATTGAACTCAATCATGGATAAGTCATAGGTAATGCTTCCACCATTTTGACTGGCTTGATTTTCAATTTGGTTTTGAATGAGAGAGCCTGATAAGCCTTTGGCAATCATATTCCCACTAAAAACAGAAAGGCTGATGGCAACAAATGCAATCATAAATACTTCTGCTAAGACTTGACCAACAACTTTACCCTTAGCTTCTCCAAATGACAGGTAAATTCCTAGCTCATGTTTGCGGTCACGTAGGAAGAGAAGTACGACAAGAGTGATAATCATGATAGTAGCGATGATAGCCACAATCAAAACGTATCCTGCCATCTTAGACATAGATTGAACTGGTGCAGCAATGGTATCGTAGGCATCAGAACTTGCCTTAACCACATAGTATTCAGGCAACATTGCTTGTGCTTCTTCTTTGAAGTAATCCACGTCTTCCGGTTTGTTCAACACATAGATTGGTGTGTAGTAATCTTGAATTTTGCTCAAGTCCATTTCTGGATCTTCAGTAGCTCTTTGGGCCATATTTTCTGCATTAATCGTTCTAACAAACCCATTTGGAACATAAATAGTATTCATGGTTGTCTGTTCTTGGTAAGCCTTGGTCCATTCATCTTGGGTAAGACCGCCAGAATTTGTATCATTTTTATCTGAATCTTTCTTAGGTGCTTGTGCAGGTGTTCCAAAAATCCCAATGACTTCAACAGCATAGTCTTTCTTTGAGAGTGGTTTAACTTCGCTGGCATTGCCAGATGTACCATAATCCAAGGTATATGAAGACAAGACAATGGTATCTCCAACTTTAATTTGGTTTGTTTCTGCCGTCTTCTTAGAAATCAAACCAACATCTGCATTCTTGGCAATTTCATCCTCTGTAAAAACTCGCCCTTCTTCTAAAGTAATGGCGCCTTCTTCCATTTGGATAATTTTATTGAATTGAACACCTTTCAAACTAAAACCATAGTATTTACTGAAAGGATCTTCGGCTCCACCCATCTGTTCTTTTATCATATCTGGGATATAATTTTTCAAAGCATCTGCGCCTATACTAGCTTGAGTAGAGTAATCATAGTATTTCACATACGAAAGATTCCCTATTGCTTCAATTTGTTCAGGAGTTAAGCTAACGATGGTTTCAAAAATATTTGGGTCACTTTCCCCAGCCTTAGTTAAAGCTTCATAGTCTAATGATATGGTTGCTGTTGCTCCCATATCTGACTTAATTTTATTCTCCACATTCTTGGTTGATTGTTGAATCGAAATTGCACCAGCAATCACATTCCCTAAAATAAAAACAATAGCGAATAAGAGTGCTGATTTCCCTTTTCTCCTACTAACACTTAACCATGCACGTTTTAAAAAATTCATCCTTACCCCTCCTGATCTTGTTTGAAGTTATACTATAAACAATGAACGATAACTTTTCATTTGATTGCTTAGTTCTTGTAAAACGCTTTACATTCATATCTTATTTTCTCAATTTTTCACAAAAATATCAATAGCAAACTCTAATAATTTTCATAACCTTTTAACAATCGTTACGAAAATGTAATATTATGTCTCCTAGAAGGCTAAAAAATAACTCTACTATTCTTATAAAAATAGCTTTTACATCAGAATAGTAGAGTATTTTATTTAGTTGGATAATTTTTTCTTATTGTGTTCGAGTCTCTAGAGCATCTGACAGAAATAAAGACGGTGGCACCGCCGTTCCCATTTCTGATAGATTTCTGGGGAACTATTTTATGATTTAGAAACTTTTTTATTTTACTACAAACTTTTTGCCCAGCCCCAACAATCACTGTGCGTCAGCTATGCTTTACACCGCTATTTCTGTCAGATGACCTAGAGACTCTTTTCGACTTAAAAATTTGTCTTGCTAATTAGTATATACTACCCTAAACCTTGATTTTCTAGTTTAGTAGTGACATCTACCTATCTTATAACTCTTGACCATTACTTGCGATAACTTTTTTATACCAGTCGAAGGAAGCTTTTTTGTATCGTTTGTTACTTCCATTTCCAAAGTTATCACGGTCCACATAAATAAAACCATACCGTTTCTTCATTTCACCTGAACCTGCAGATACCAAGTCAATGCAGCCCCATGACGTATAGCCCCATAATTCAACACCATCTTTTACAGCCTCTATCATTTGTTCTAGGTGTTTGCGCATATAATCAATACGGTAGTCGTCTTGAACCGTACCGTCTACTAACTCATCAACCGCACCCAGACCATTTTCCACAATAAACAAAGGTTTTTGGTAACGGTCATACATTTCATTCATGGTCACTCTTAGGCCGATTGGGTCAATAGCCCAGCCCCATTCGCTGACTTCAAGATAAGGATTGGCAATAGAAGCAAAGGCATTTCCGCCCTTGACTTGTTTCATTACCTCTGGATCGCCACTAATAATACGGGATGAATAATAGGAGAAAGAAATGAAATCAACTGTGTTTTTAAGGATTTCTTCATCGCCATCTTCAAATTCAATCTCAAATCCTGCTTCTTCAAATTTGCGTTTGGCATAAGATGGGTAATAACCTCGTGATTGCACGTCCACAAAGAAGTATTGCTCTTGGTTGGACTCTTGAGCAGCACGAACATCGATTGGATTCGGTGTATTGTAGTAGACAATCCCAGCAGCTAACATACAGCCTACCTTATTTTCTGGGTCTATCTCATGAGCTAACTTAGTTACTAGGGCACTGGCTACCAGTTGATGATGGGCTGCTTGGTATTTGACTTGCTCTGTATTTTCGCCTTCTTCAAAGATTAAACCACCACCAAAGAAAGGAATGTGCAAGATCATGTTGATCTCGTTAAAGGTTAACCAATACTTGACTTTGCCTTTATAGCGAGTCAAGAGTGTTTCCGCATAACGAACATAGAAATCAATCAACTTACGGTTGCGCCATCCACCATACTTGGTCACCAACCCTAGCGGCGTGTCAAAATGGTTGATGGTTACAAGAGGTTCAATATTGTACTTAGCTAATTCATCAAACACCTTGTCATAGAAAGCTAGACCAGCTTCATTGGGTTCAAGTTCATCTCCTTCTGGGAAGATTCTAGTCCAGGCAAATGACATTCTAAAGGTTTTAAACCCCATCTCCGCCAACAAAGCAATATCTTCCTTATAAGTGTGATAAAAATCGATTGATTCATGACTTGGATAGAAGTTGTAAGTCGTCTCCATAGCTTTTTTCGGGTCTAAAAGAGCTCCCCAACGGTCTTCTTGTGCAGATGGGAGAATATCTACTAAAGCCAATCCTTTCCCATCTTCAAGGTAAGCTCCCTCACATTGATTGGCAGCAACTGCGCCGCCCCATAAAAAATCTTTTGATAATACCATGTTGTTCCTCCTGTTTTATTTGTTATTGTTCGCTTCGTTTAAAGCTTATTGCCAGAAAACATGGTCTTTGATAAGAGTCTCTTCTGGCGTTTGGTCTTCCAAATCATGGACAATACCATTGACTGGATCAATGACTTTGACCAGCTGGTAGTGACCGTCCTCAATTTCATATTTGTGAATGGAGCAATTACTTGAGATGTAAGTTGGGTATTTTTCTAAGTTTAGGCTTAAGAAAAATGCCCACATAGCACCACCGTGACTAACAGCCAGAACTGTTTTACTCTCATCTTCCTCGAAAATGTCATCTAGCGTTTGGCGGACTCTTTTTGCCACATCTACATTGGATTCCCCATCATAGGCAACGAAGTAATCCTCATAAGATTGTTGTCCTTTACGGTTTCTTGGAGGATTGAGGTATTCACTAGCCCCCTCAAACTTGCCAAAGTTCCATTCTTTGATGCCTTTCAATCGAATGTAGGGCGCGTGATTAGTAACCAGTTCTAAGGTGTCACTTGCCCGTTCTTGGGTGGATGAATAGCATTCATCGAAGGTAATCCCCTCATTTTGGAAATACTCTCTGGCCTTTAAAGCTTGTTTCTCACCCTCTTCGGTTAAGGGAGAATCACACCAACCTTGAATTCGTTGCTGTTGGTTAAATAATGTTTGCCCGTGTCGCATGATATATAGTGTTTTTTTCATAGTCTATCTCCTTTTGGCTCTTTTGACCGAAGAGGCAAGCATAACTTACTAAAGTCAAAAGCTATCTTTATTGAATCTGTCAGATAATATCAATCCTTAAGAAAATAAGTTTTCTCCATTGCTAGCAATTAAGTCTTTGTACCAATTGAAGGATTTCTTCTTATATCTAGCCAGAGTACCACTTCCATCATCGTTACGGTCTACATAGATAAAGCCATAACGTTTGCTCATTTCGGCCGTGGATGCTGATACCAAATCGATACAGCCCCAAGTGGTATAGCCCCATAACTCAACCCCATCTTTCATTGCTTCCCCAACTTGTTTCAAATGTTTTTCCAAGTAGTCAATACGGTAATCATCTTCTACAGTTGGTCCATCTGGTCCGTCAACTAACACATCTTTTGCACCTAAGCCATTTTCTACGATAAATAGCGGAATTTGATAGCGGTCGTAGAAGGCATTTAAGACCATGCGTAAGCCAATTGGGTCGATTTGCCACCCCCACTCAGACGCTTCTAAATATGGGTTTGGTACACCGCCTAGAATATTGCCTTTTGCTCGAGCTTGTTTTTCTGGATCGGCCGTTGCTGTGACACTCATGTAATAGGAGAAAGAGATAAAGTCAACTGGATTCTCTGCCATCAACTCTTTATCCCCTTCAGCAAAGTCAATTTCAATCCCTTCTTCCTTGAAGAATCGTTGAATATAGTTGGGGTATTTACCACGAACATGGATATCAGAGAAAAGGTAGTTTTGGTTCTCAAACTGTCTTGCCTCAAGTACATCAACTGGGTTTGGTGTTAGAGGATAGGCTGGCATAGCGATAACCATACAACCAATCTTGAAGTCAGGATTAATTTCGTGCCCAATCTTAGTCGCCAGAGCGGAAGCCACCAACTCATGGTGAACTGCTTGATAAAGGTCTTGCTTAGATAACTTTTCAGGTGGAGTCAGAATCCCACCGCTCATAAATGGTGCGTGCAATACGGAATTGATCTCGTTAAAGGTTAGCCAGTACTTCACTTTGTCTTTGTAGCGTGTGAAGACTGTTCTGGCATAGCGTTCAAAGAAGCCGATTAGCTTACGGTTGGTCCAACCGTCGTATTCTTTGGCAAGATGTAGCGGTGTTTCATAGTGAGACAGGGTTACTAGTGGCTCAATCCCATATTTGGCCAACTCGTCAAACAAATCATCATAGAATTGCAAACCTGCTTCGTTAGGCTCGATTTCGTCTCCATTTGGAAAGATACGTGCCCATGCAATGGATGTTCGGAAAACTTTGAAGCCCATCTCAGCAAATAAAGCAATATCTTCTTTGTAGCGATGGTAGAAATCAATACCTTCTAGCTTAAGGTTATCCGGTGTTGGCTCTTCTGTAATAGGACCGAAACCACCTTTTGGAGTAACATCTTGAACAGTAAGTCCCTTGCCATCTAGGTTATAGGCTCCTTCGTATTGGTTGGCTGCTGTAGCGCCTCCCCACAAGAATCCCTCTGGAAATACTTTTGTCATTTGTATCATCCTTTCTTTTATCTACTATCTTCTATTATAATAGAATTATTTTGAAAATGCTTACCATAAGTATGGGTTTTGATAATTTGGCGAGGTGCTCAAACAAGATCATAAGCATATCTGTCAGAAACATAGGAAAGAAGCTAGCAACAAGTCCAAATAGTAACCTGCACTTATTAAGAACAAAGATTTACAGGGGTTCAACTTGGAACCGAAATTCTGGTATACTTAACAAAACTAGTCTTAAAAGGAGACAATAATGGACAACTATACTTCCACTGAAAAGAAGGCATTGGCAGTCATTGAAACTGAAATGGAAGATTTTTTTAAGAATGACAACTCTGGACATGATTGGTTTCATGTTCAACGAGTGAGACATAATGCCATTAAGATTGCTAAAACTGAACCAGAAGCACAAGGCTTTATTATCGAAATGGCGGCGTTACTTCATGATCGTTTTGATGATAAACTAGTTGCTGATCCTGATAAAGTGAAGACAATGTTTATGGTACATCTATCTGAATTGGGCATCGACCAAATAAGTATTCAAAAAATATTTCATGCTGTGGACGCAGTGGGTTTCAAAGGAGGCTTTAATCAAGTTCCCGTTATTTCTATTGAGGATAAGGTTGTACAAGATGCTGACCGTCTAGACGCTATTGGAGCTATTGGTATAGCTAGAGTTTTTGCCTACTCTGGCGCAAAAAAACGTCCCATTTATCTCGGTAACGAGGTCTTTCAACCTAGCCAATCTGCTAATGACTACCGTACGAAAAATGGCAGCGCTATTGAACATTTTTATGAGAAACTGTTACTGCTTAAAAACCTGATGCACACAGCAGAAGGTAAGAAAATGGCACAAAAACGTCATGACTTTATGGTGTGCTACTTAAAAGAGTTTTACGAAGAGTGGGGCGACATCGACTAACTTTAAAATGGGATGGGCAAAAAAACCAAAGAGAGTCTCAAAAATCCTTTAGCTTGTAGGATTTTTGAAGCTCTCTTTGGTTTTTTATTGATTCAAGTCACCAGGGTGTGAGCTAATAATAGTTAACTTCCCAATAATGGTCCACTCATTGCAATTGGAGGTCAAGATAAAGTGATCACCCTTTTTTAGTGGATAATCTGTAGCAGAGTTAATCTCAATACTTCCTTGTCCATCAATGACCGTACATAGTTGGTAAGGTTGTTTTTTGGTAAAAGCCACCTGACCATCGATATCCCATTTTTCAACAGAGAAATAATCATAGTCTCCAAAAGAAGTCAGCTGGCTATCACCAACCTGAACCTCTTTTCTTGCTAAAGTACCATCTACATTAGGCACCATGGTCACATCTTTGGACTCTTGGATATGCAAGGGACGCTCCAACCCATCATCTCCCAGACGATTGTAATCATACACACGGTAAGTCGTATCACTGCTTTGTTGGGTTTCTAAAATCAAAATACCGGAGCCAATAGCATGTAAGGTCCCTGCCTTTACATAGAAGAAATCGCCAGCCTTAACTGGGACTCGAGTGAATAACTGATCCCACTCTTTCTTATCAATCCGTTGATTGAATTCTTCATGAGTCTTAGCCGTATGCCCAAAAATAATTTCAGCACCTTCTTTGGCATCAATCACATACCAACATTCGGTTTTGCCTAATTCTCCAGCGTGCTCTTTACCATACTCATCATCCGGGTGAACTTGGACGGACAAATTATCTTGAGCATCTAGAATTTTTATCAAGAGTGGAAATTCTGCTGCCTTAGAGTCACCGAATAAGTCTCGATTTTCTTCAAACACGCGAGATAAGGTTTGACCTTCTAGGCTACCATTTTTTACGACACTTTCTCCATTTGGATGGGCGCTGATTCCCCAGCACTCTCCTACTTTATCTGAGGGCAAATCATAACCAAATTGAGCTAGTTGCCTACCACCCCATATTTTTTCTTGTAAAACTGGTTGTAAAAATAAAATTTCGTTCATAAGAACCTCCATGTGATGTTATAAGTCTTGTAACTGTTCTTGTGCTAGGAGCAAGCAACCCATAGTCCCAGCTAAATCTCCTAGAACTGGCTTGACAATGTAACTTTTTAGGGCAGGTATTTCGACATAGCCGTTCAATAGCCTTTGAAACTCCTCTTGAATCAGACCTAACAGACTTGGTTGGTGCATAACGCCTCCACCTAAGATAATAATATCTGGTCTCAAGGACACCGTATAAGTCACTAAGGCTTGTGCTAGGTAGTTGGCTTCCAATTTCCAGACTTGGGCATTTTGACCCAATTCAATTCCCTTTTGACCCCATCTGTTTTCAATAGCAGGGCCAGCTGCCAAGCCTTCTACACAATTCTCGTGGAATGGACACATGGATTGCCCTTCATCATCCTTTTCTTTCTGAATGAGAATATGCCCCATTTCTGGATGGCTAACCCCTGAATAGACTTGTCCATGCGAGATATAGCCTCCACCAATTCCAGTTCCAATGGTGAGATACAAAATATTTTCTAAACCTCTGCCAGCGCCCAATTTATACTCCCCATATGCCGAACTGTTGACATCGGTGGTAAAGGCGATTGGTACTGCATATCTTTCTTTGACTTGGTTAAGTAAAGGGTAATCTCTCCATGCAACTTTAGGTGTTGTAGTGATATTCCCATACGTTTTTGATCTAGAGTTGACATCAATCGGACCAAATGACCCAATCCCAATTGCCTTTATGGGGTATTTATCAAAAAACTCAAAGACCTGGCCCATGGTTTGTTTTGGATTGCTAGTGTTAATTTTGATACTCTCGACAATAGTCAGTTCTGCATCAGATACTGTACAAACAAACTTAGTTCCGCCTGCTTCAATAGCAGCTAACATAGACATTCTCCTTTCGTGACACAACTTCTTCACCATCTTGCTTAAAGCACTTCTACTTTTCAATACATTTATAAATTTTTCTCAAATAGATTCCAAAAAAACCACACGTAGACGGATACTAGGCCGTCTACATATGGCTACACTGTTTATTACTTTTGCACTTTATAGAGTTCGACAATTTCTTTTGCTAAATCGCAAAAAGCTATTGAAGTCATCAGGTGATCTTGTCCATGAACCATTAATAAACTGACAGGGACGGGGTTTCCTTGTGCCTCTTGGGTTAAGAGACCTGTTTGCGCATGATGAGCTTCAAGTAAAGAAGCATCAGCAGCTGCGAGTGATTGGTCTGCTTGGTTAAACTCACCTTGTTTAGCAAAGCGAATAGCTTCCATGGCATTACTTTTGGCATCTCCACCAAACATGATTAACTTCATAATCACTTCTAAATTTGCTTGTTCTTCCATACGACCTCCTACAGTGCCAAAGCAGCGTCTAAAACTTTTTCACCATTCATCATGCCATAATCCATCATGTTAATGACATCTAATTTAATGGATTTACCTTCAACTTTCTTAGCAAAATCATTTTTCATGTACTTAACTTGTGGGCCTAATAGGACAATGTCTAGTTCCTCTGGTTTGTCATCGATTTTTACTGAAGCTTCTCCTACAGATAAGGCATAAATTTCTGCATCAATGCCCTTTGCTTTAGCT
The DNA here is from genome assembly GCF_024543085.1 of Granulicatella seriolae. GTDB lineage: Bacteria > Bacillota > Bacilli > Lactobacillales > Aerococcaceae > Granulicatella > Granulicatella seriolae. The sequence continues at coordinate 24,861 of NZ_JANHNZ010000011.1, read as the reverse complement.
GCATTTTGCATTTTCGTCACTAAAAGACTGGTACTCATACCTGCTGCACAGGCTAGCATAATTCTTACTTTTGACATATTCTTCATCCTCTCCTTGATACTACTTCTTTTTTGGTTTTGCCCGTCTCATCACTATATATCCTACCACAATTTCAACAAAACCCATAATGATAACCAATCTTGGTGAGGGAAGAATTGGACTTGATGCTATTGATAGGAAACCAATGGCGCATAAAAACAGTCCCCATTTTTCCATGTGCAAAACCTCCTTGAATTTCTATTCTTCAACTACCTTTTGTTTGTTAGCCATGATGACAAATGGTGCCCAGATAGCGAAAGCTATTCCGACATTCAATAGGGAAACCAGACCTGCTAGAATATTTCCTCCAGTAGCCAGATAAGCGTATAGTCCTGGAGGTGTAATCCATGGAACACTTACAAAGACTGGTGGAATAATTCCTGCTGCCGTAAAGGCATAAGCGACACCGGCACAAATTGGTGGAACGATTAACCAAGGAATAACGAAGGTAGGGTTCAATACGATTGGCATACCAAATGTAATTGGCTCATTGATATTGAAGATACCCATTGGAGCGGCTAATTTGGCAACGGCTCTGTGATCTTCTCTTTTTGAAAGGAAAAAGATAGCAATAATCAAGGCAATGGTAACACCTGAACCACCCATTTGAGCGTAGGCATCAAATGAACCACGTGTCCAAAGGTAAGGCAACTTGCTGATGTCATGGTACATTTGATAGTTATTGGTGTTTTCCAAAAGTGCTGGCATATAAATACCATCCATAATTGGCCCCAATACGTTGTGTCCATGAAGTCCGAAGAACCAGAATAATTGGACCAAGAAACTCATGAGTAAGACGCTGAAGAATCCTTGTGACAAGCCTAGTAGCGGCATTTGAATGTATTTTAGAATAAAATCATTGATTGGGCTACCTAAGAAAGTAACAGACAGGTAAGATAGAGTAGCCACTAAATAAATAACAATAATACCAGGAATAATAGCTTCAAAAGCTCTGCTTACTGCTGGTGGCACTGAGTCTGGTAATTTAATGACCAAACCACGTTGCATTAATTTGGCATAAACGATAGATGCAAGCATCCCAATAATTAAAGCTGTAAAGATTCCGTTTGAGCCCAAGTAGTTGACATTAATGAAGCCCCATGAATTTGCTTCAATTCCCACAGCTGCTTCATTAACAACTGCATTAACCCCTAAGCCAGTTAACTTAGACAATTGGTCAGGTGCCACACCTTCAAAACCAGCAAAGAAAGTAGCTGATTGAGGAACAGTTGCGATTAAAGAAGCAAAGGAAACTAATCCACCTGCTAGAGGATTTACATTGTAAGCTCTAGAAACATTGTATCCCAAGGTAAAGGCAAAAACCATGGCCATAATGGCTAATGTTGCAAACCAAACATTCCCGTTAATACCAATTAACCATTGCATTGACTCAACAAAGCCTGTGTTTCCTAATTCAGTAGGGATATCTCTAAAAAATACATTAATTAATACTGCAACAGAACCTGCCATGGTTAATGGCATTAAAGCGATGAAAGCATCCCTTACAGCAACTAGGTGCTTTTGAGAACCAATTTTTGCTGAAATTTCCATAAATCTATTCATTTTCTATTCTCCTTTTGTTTTGTATTTCCCATTCTATTGTGAGACTTGTGGTCGTGTGATAAGAGAGAGCTGACTATATTTGGGATGGTGGTATTCAACCAAATAAAGAAATGGTCTACCATCCAGATGGCTCATTAGTCCTTCACTTTTGATGATGGGTGTCTGTATTGGTACCGCTAAAAGATTAGCGTATTGAGCGGGGACTATAACGGCTTCAAAATTTTGTTCTAGCACCGAAATTTGTAGTAACTTTTCAATATCAAACAGGGTATCAACATCTGAGAATTCGTGATTTTGAACATATTTCTCTGACATGTATCCTTCTTGAATTCCGATAACCGTGTCCCCTTTTTTGACCATGCGTACTACACGTAAGATACTAGTTTCCATTTCTAGTTTCAACTTTCTTATAATGCGGTGGTCGACGTGGTGGTCTGGCTGATATTTGAGCGCGAAATAGATGACTTGAAATTGATAATTCTCTGTCCCACTCAAGACCATCTGACCTTTACCAGCCACTGCGCTATCTGAAACGAAAGTCCCTCTATTGGCATCCCGGTAGAGAACACCTTCTTCTACTAATAGATTAACAGCCTTCCTAACCGTCATGCGGCTAGCATCAAAGTGCTTGACCAGCTCTCTCTCCGACAAAATCATTTCATTGGGATGCATCTGGCTAATGACCTTCAATAACTGATTCTTAATTGTTATATACATAGGTTCACTCAAGATACTCTCCCCTTTCATTTCTTACTGAATTTGTTCCAAAGTGTAGGTTTCAAGATTGTTCAATAGCATATTGGCACATTTTCTATATCTTGATCCCATCAAAAATGATAGCAACTTGTGGTTCAATCTAACAAAAAAATCCTGACTAGAAAATTCTTCACTGTAGGTCACTTCGGTCGTCTTATCTGTTCTTTCTTTCATGTCAAATGTCGTTGTAATTAGTCCTCTGTTGCTAGCGACTTGATAGCTATATTCCTGATTAGGAATCAAACTAACAATTGTAAGTCTAGCACTTGATTTTTGGCCTGTTCCTCCTTGATTTCCCAATTGGTAGGATAGGCCTTCTTGAATATCTTCTATACGAATATCTTGTCCAAGGGAAGCTTGGACTTGAGCCTGAATGGATGTTAATAGTGCTTTATAAATTTGACTAGCCTCTGCTTGCAACACGTGACTAACCTGCATCATACTTCACCCCTCTCTTTTTTAAAATCATTCTAGTCTTCAAACCCATTTCTCATGGCCGTATCCGCAAACCAGTAACCACTGGCTTTGATGGTTCGCTTGTAGTCATTGTCTAAATCAACGGAGATGAAGCCATAACGGTTCTTATAAGCATTGCACCAAGACCAATTGTCCATACAAGTCCACATATGATAGCCTTTAACATTGACACCTTCTTGAATCGCTTGATGAACGTACTTTAAGTGGTCCTTAACAAATTCAATACGGTAGTCATCTTGGATGGAACCATCTTCTTGGATAAAGCGTTCTTCATTTTCTACACCCATCCCGTTCTCAGAGATGTAACAAGAAATGTTGCCATAGTTGTCGCGAACGTTGATTAAGAGGTCGTAGATACCTTTTTCGTAGATTTCCCAGCCACGGTACGGGTTCATCTTACGGCCCGGCATCTCATAGATATCAAAATAATGATCTGGCATTGGAATTTCCGGGTTGGTGATTGGAGATTCTTTCTTTTTGATTCGTCGAGGTTGGTAATAGTTGATTCCCAACAAATCAATCGTGTTGTTGGCAAAAATAGCTGCATCATCTGGCTCAGTTTCAGGCATACAGTAGCTTTCTTTAATCAAATCAATCAAATCCTGTGGGTAATGTCCTAAGACAGTCACATCTAAGAAAGAGCGATTAAAGAAAAGATCGGCACGGTGAGCAGCCAGCACATCTTCAGCATCATTGCTATCTCTAGGATAGGATGGTGTTAAGTTCAAGATAATACCAATCTCCCCTTGATATCCTCCAGCTTTAAAAGCTTGAACGGCTAAAGCATTCGACAAGGCTTCATGGTAGGCTACTTGAACAGCTTTCTTCATATCAATCAACATTGGGTAGTGAAATTGATAAAGATAACCAGCTTCTACCGGAACGATTGGCTCGTTATGGGTAAACCATTTTCGAATCTTTGCTCCAAATAATTCAAAACAAGTTTTGGCAAATGTCACATAAGCATCGACGACTTGACGATTCTCCCAACCACCAATTTTTTGTAACTCGTTAGGCATGTCAAAATGATAGAGATTGACAAAAGGCTCAATCCCTTGGGCAATCAAACTATCAAAATAGTCATTGTAAAAATCGACTGCTTTTTGATTAACCTCCCCTACACCATCTGGTATCAATCGACTCCATTGGATTGACGTCCGAAATGAATTGTGACCAATTTTCTTCATGAGAGCAACATCTGACTTATAGTGCTTATAGACTTCGGAGGTATGTTCTGGACCTACTTGATTGAAAAACATCGTTGGTTCTTTCTTATACCACATGTCCCAGATACTGTCCCCTTTGCCATCACCATCAACTCTTCCTTCTGTTTGAGGCCCACTAGCTGCGGAACCCCACCAAAATTTTTCAGGAAACTGATAAAACATCTGACTCCTCCTTTTCTTGTACTGTTTGGCTTCTTTACTTAGTTACATCTGTCTTATTTCGCATGATTGGTATCCATCTATCCACATTTTCCAGTGGACTATACCACTCACATTTGAAGTATACCACATTTGATTGAAAATAAAAGCGTTTTTTTGAACCGTTTACAAATAATGCTAAAAAACTGATGGTAGTTGCTAGGTAAGAAGCTTGTAAAAAATAAATCTATCCCTAAATCACAAAAGAGTTTCCTAGAAATGAATCAGAAATCGAAACGGTGGCACCGCCGTGAGCCCAGCTCTCACGCCTTAGCTGTCTACATATCTGTAATCGGCTGAAGCCGAACAGCTACAGTGCGTCAGCTATGCTTTTACACCATTATTTCTGATTCTTTTTTAGGAAACTCTTTTGCTTTATTAATTTGAAGGACTTTTAATCCAACATCTCTATTTTATTTAATTGTTACCGATACTGTGTTATCCCTTACTTGGCTGGAATATTCATTTTATCAAGCTTTTCTCGAATTTGTGTCATGACTTTTTGCCGGTCTTCTTCTTTTTCAATATCAAGCTGGTCAATTTGAAGAATTAAAGTTTCACTCTTATTATACGACTTAAACCATTCATCATACCGGCTATGCAAATTTTTGTAGTAGTCCAACAGTCCAGGATTTTGGTCATCGATTTGTTCGAATTCTCTACCACGTCTTTGAATTCGGTCTAAATGGATATCAAGTGGTCCACGCAAGTAGACTAACAAGTCTGGTGCTTTCTTTGGCATACCATCCAATTCTTCCATCATATTATCTAATAAAGAAAGATAGGTATCCATTTCTGCATCACTCATATGGCCTGTTTCGTAATTAATCTGAGTAAAAAGTGCGTCCTCATAAATGGAACGGTCTAAGACATTGTGTCTATCAACCAGAGCCTTTTTAATACTTTTAAAGCGTGTATTAAGAAAATGAATCTGTAAGGCAAAGGCCCAACGTTTTGGATCCTCATAAAACATTTCTAAAATACGGTTATCATCGACACTTTCATAAAATGGTTTACTGCCTAATTCTTTGGCAATCATCTCTGTATAGGTGCTCTTGCCAGCACCAATCATTCCAGCTAAAACTATCACTGCTTGTAGTTCTCCTTCCATCATTCAACCTATCCTTTTTGGATTATTCTATATTCATTTGCTTTTCAGCTTAATATTTTTCTCGCCATCTTACAAAGGCAATACAAATAGTATACAGAAAAGGTTGATTGATTGAAAGAAGATTCTAGTTTCTCTTTCTTACAAGGTGAAAAGAGTTCTAGAATAACTATCAGAAATAATGGTGCAGTGCTTAGCTGCTTACGTATCTGTAAAAAGTCCATAATGACTAGTGGTTATTTTTAAATCACAAAAGAGTTTTGCGAAAATCTTATCAGAAATGAGAACGGTGGCACCGCTGTGAGCCTTGGTCTCACAGCTTAGCTGTCTACGTGATTGTAAATCGACTAAAGCCGAAACAATCACTGTGCGTCAGCTATGCTTTGCACCGTTATCTCTGATAAGATTTTCGCAAAACTCTTTTGTTTGAATAGTAGCCTTGACTTTTTCTCCAACCTCTTACAAATATGTAGACAGCTAAGCACTGAGATCAAGGGTCACCATTTTAAATTCTGATAGTTATTCTGGAACTCTTTTGTGCCTTTAACATATTGATATGAGTAGACGAGTATTTATATTCAGTAATCATTAATTTGTCAAGGTAGCCCAGAACGCTTCTCTATTAGAATTAAACTATACATTTTTCAGCAGACAAAAAGAATCGCTAGACAGTTTGACAGAAAATCACGGTGTAAAGCATGACTGACGCACAGTAGCTATTTCGGCTTTAGCCGAATTACAGATACGTAGTCAGGCAAGTCCTGAGACCAAGGCTCAGGACGGTGCCACCGAATTGATTTTCTGTCAAACTATCTAGCGACTCGATCTCACAGCACCATTTCCAATATTATATTATTGAAAACTCTTAATCTGTTCATGAATATCTGCCACTGTTTTTGTGTTCAAGTAACGAATTTGTTCTTGAATCAACTCCTCGGATAAGTTCTGCATAACTTTCCCCATATTGGACGATACCAAACAGTCAATATCTACCGAACCCGTATATTGTTTTGCCGTAGCCGTATCTGCTCCAACATGGCGATACAAATCTCCAAGTCTAATGGTATTAGGATCCATGACTAAGGAATAACCACCCTTTGGACCATTGACTACATCAACCAGATTCTTCTTGTGCAAACTCCCTAAAACTCGCCTAATCGTCACTGAGTTGGTACAAACATTCTCGCCCAACTGACTACTTGAAAAACGCTGATTTGGGTGGTGCGCTAGAAATACCAAACAATGTGTTGCAACCGAAAAATCATTCTTCATGTCACTACTTCCTCCCTAAGTTTCAATCCCTTACTATGTTACTGAATTCCACCAAAGAGAACAAGAAATATGCACATTTTTTCATAAATTGATGTTTAGATTAAAGCAAATAAGTCGTTTAAAGCTTCTGACATGGTTGGGTGCGTATAAATTTGGTCACGTAAGCTAGTATAAGGTAAGCCTGCCGACATAGCTGTAGAAATGGTATTAATCACTTCATGAGACTCTTCCGCAAAAAGTGTTGCTCCTAAGATGAGCGAAGTTTCTGCATCAACAACAGCTTTGTAGAGACCAACTTGATTGCCTAGAATTTTTGCTTTTGGAATAGCCGTCACCGGCAAAGTCGCAACCTTAATCTTGTACCCTGCCTCTTGCGCTGCCTTCTCGGAAAGTCCTACGTTAGATAAAGTTGGGTGAATGAAGACTGAGTTTGGAATCAAACCTCTCTTTTTAGTTGAATAAATGCCATCTTCAAACAAGAAACTCTTAACCACACGGAAATCGTCTAGTGAAACGTAGGTAAATTGTGGTCCACCATTGACATCACCTAGAGCAAAAATATTGTCCTTATTGGTTTGTAAATACTCATTGACTGCAATCGTTCCTCTTGGCGTCAATTCAACGCCAGCCTTGTCTAGGTCTAGGCCTTCTACATTTGCTCGTCTTCCTGTAGCCACTAAAACGCCATCTACTTGAACAGTTTTTTCAAGTCCATCAACACTATAAGTGACACTAGCCGATTTGCCATCTGTTTCGACAGAAACGATAGAAACGCCTAACTCAAAGGTAACCCCCATGTTTTCTAGAGCTACTTTGACTGCCTGTGCAATATCAGTATCTTCACGTGGCAAAAAGTCTGTTGCCAAGTCAATTACTGTCACTTCTGAACCGAATTGGCGATAAATAGAAGCAAACTCTAAACCGATATAACCACTACCGATAATCAAAAGTTTTTCTGGCAAGGTTTCAAGGTTCATGATTTCTTCACTAGTATAGATAGGTCCACCGATTTCCAAGCCTTTGATTGGCGGTACAAATGGTCTTGCTCCTGTATTAATAAAAATACGCTCGCCGACATATTCAAGTGTACCTTCTGACGTATCAACCGCTACTGTATGCTCATCTAAGAAACGTGCTTTTCCATCCACTACTTCAACAGCTTCAACCGCATCTGCTTTATCGTAGTTAGCTTTATTAAGAGCGGCTATAAGCGCTTTTTTCTTCTTAACTGCTTCTTTGTAATATTCTTCCTTATCCATATTGCTATAAGCTCTGCGCTCCGCAGAAGTTGCTAAGGCTTTGGAAGGGATACAACCAACATTAATACAAGTTCCACCATACATTAATTTTGACTCTTCCACCAAAATGACGCTCTCACCCTTAGAACCTAAATATCCTGCTAACGTTTTGCCCGCTTTACCGAATCCGATAATAATATTTTTTACGTGTTTTGCCATAGGGTCACTCTCCTTCTCTTATATATGTAATTTTATCAATTACAATATAAAATTACAAGTAATTGAACTTGAAAGATAAAACTAGGACGTGTATCCTTAACTTTATAGACAAATCGCTAGTAGCTTCATATGGCTAGCTTAAACTAAGGGGGACATTTTCATGTACAAATGGTCATTAGATGACTTATACACGTCATTTACCAGTCCAGAATATCAAGCGGACTTTAAACGGTTGGACAGTCTACTGAAAGAAATGCAAGAGTACCAGTTAGTTGATACTCTTGAAGGCGTTAAAGGAGCCATCAATCTGGTTGAAGAATACAATGAGCTGCTTTCTCGCTTAAGTGCTTTTATTAACTTAACCTTGACCACGAACACAAGTGATCCGGTGGCAAACAACGATATGAGTTTGCTTAGCCAAAAAAATGCTAATTTCCAAAAAGAGTTGGCACGTTTCAGAAAATTCTTCGGCACTACACAGGTTGACCTTAGCCAAGATCCTACATTAGCTGGCTATACCTTCCTCTTTGAAGAAGCTTCTAAGGAAGTGAGTCACATCTTATCCGATGACGTTGAGGAAGTGATTGCCAAACTGACTGTCAGTGCGGGAGACGCTTGGGAACAGCTACAAAGTTATCTAACGTCTACTGTTGAAACGGACTTCAAGGATCAAAAAACTACCTTAAGCGAAATCCGCAATCTGGCTTTTGATGCTGACCCTCAAGTACGTAAGGATGCCTTTCTTGCTGAGCTTGATATGTATCAAACGATTAAAGAACCCATCGCTTTTGCCTTAAATAATATTAAATCTCAAGTGAATACCGTATGCGAATTGCGTGATTTCGAAAGTGGACTTGACCAGGCTTTACACCATTCTCGCATGAAGAAAGAAACTTTAGATGCTTTATTATCTGCCATGCAAGACTCTCTTCCAGCATTTCGTCGTTACCTCAAACACAAAGCATCTTTATTGGGACACAGTAACGGACTACCTTTCTATGATTTATTTGCTCCAATGGGTCAAAGTAACCGTCGCTTCACTATTGAAGAGTCAAAAGATTTTCTCCTAGAGAATTTTTCAACCTTTTCTAAAGATTTGGCAGATATGACGGAAGAATTTTATGACAAGAGCTACATTGATTTCCTACCTCACAAAGGCAAGGTTGGTGGAGCCTTTTGTTGGAACTTGCCATTCATTAAACAATCTCGTATTTTAACCAACTTCTCCGGTTCCCTTAGCGATGTTGTTACATTGGCTCACGAATTAGGACATGCCTACCACGGCCTTCATATAGAGAACCATCAAATCCTAAATCGTGACTACTCTATGCCAGTCGCTGAAACAGCTTCAACTTTTAACGAAAATATCATTATGAATACTGCTATCAAGGAAGCAGATGATGCTGAAAAAATTGCCTTGATTGAGTCACAATTACAAGACACCACACAAATCATTGTGGACATCTATTCTCGTTACCTATTTGAATCTGCTGTCTTTGAGAAGCGCCAATCTGGCTTCTTGTTTGCTGATCAATTAGAAACTATGATGTTAGATGCACAAAAAGAAGCCTATGGTGATGGACTAGACCCAGAATACTTACATCCTTATATGTGGGTTAATAAAGGGCACTACTACTCAGCTCATTTAAGTTTCTACAACTTCCCATACGCATTTGGTGGGCTTTTCTCTAAAGGGCTTTATGCTATCTACCAAGAAAACCCTCAAGGATTTGTTGAAAAATACCAAGAATTGCTCTACATGACAACCGTTTCTAGCGTAGAAGATACCGCAAAAGTAATGGGCATTGATTTGACTAAGAAAGAGTTTTGGTCTAAAGCTTTAGGACAAGTTGAAGAAAGCATTGACCAGTTTATTGCTTTGACGAGTAAATAATTGGTTAGAGCTGGGTAATTATAACAAAAGAGTCCCCGACAAAGGGAGCAGAAATAAGAACAGTGGCACCGCCGTGAGCCGAGGCCTCACGGCTTAGTTGTCTACGTGGCTGTAATCGGCTGAAGCCGAAACATCCACTGAGCGTCAGCTATGCTGATACACCGTTATTTCTGGTCCTTTTGTTGGGGACTCTTTTGTTTTGTTATCATATAATTTTTCCCTAACCACATGATTATTGTGCTAAGGTACATTTAACCAAAAAACACCCTCAACAAGTAGCTTTGGCTTTTTATGGGGGTGCTTTTTATTTTTTAATAGTATGAATTTACTCGCTTATTGTCTAGCCTGGTCCAGCGCCTTTGACACAGCCTCTAGTACAGCGTCTGGTTTTTGACTAGCCCCAGAGACAACATCCACATCCAGACTTTGATTTTCTAAAATTTGTTTTTTTATCTGGTTAACATAGGCCGCCGACTGAGAGCTGGCATCCCCTTCAATCTCGAACTGAATATTATCAATTTTAGACGAAGATACCATCACGATGGCTTTAATCTGCTTACCATCCTGTAAAAGAGCAGTGCCTTCATAGTTACCAGCCTTATAAGAATTGCCATTTGCAGAGCCTGAAGAATTTCCACAAGCGGACAAAATTAATAGGAATACACTCAACAAGCATATATTCTTTATAAATCTCATCTCTGTCCTCACTAGTTAACAGGTTTACGCAAGCGGACAACCAGACTATCTAAGGCATCCACTCGAACCATATTCGTCTCAGGAATCAATTTGCTACCATCTTCTTTGACCGTGCCATCTTCAACCAAAACCAAATAGTCTCCAGTTGGAACAGGAATGTCTACAAAATGGTCTAACCCGTTAAAGGCAATTACTAAGGTTTCCTCTTCCGTTTCAATACTATAGGCAATAATATGAAAGTCAGTTCGGATCATCCGGAAACTTGCTTGAATTTCTTCATAGTTTTGCAAGCGCAATGCTGGGCTATTTTTTCTAAGGGAAATCAAGCCTTTTACATAATCAACATAGCTCGCATACCGATCACGTCTTGACCAATCAATCTTGTTGATGGATTCTGGTGAAGCATAGCTATTCTCGACACCGTACTTGGTTCTCAAAAATTCTTGGCCACTGTGCAAGAAGGGAATCCCTTGTGACAAAAGAATGATGGTGGTTGCTAGTCGGTGGCGTTTAATGATATTCATATCTGGCTCACCAATCATAGAGATTTGTAATTTGTCTAAAAGAGTGAAGCCGTCATGAACTTCTACATATTGCACGACTTGTTGTGGACTAGTGTAAGTACCACGATTGCTTGGAAAATTAATAGCCCCTGCAATATTTTGATAGAGCCAGCCTTCTTCCAATATTTTATGAGATACAAATCCGTGTGTATTCATTCCAGCAAAATCAGATCCCTTTAAGGAATCACGAATGGCATCATTAAAGAAACCTATTCCAGGTAATTGGTTGGCGTTTTTTTGTGTCGCTCTTTTATCGGCCGGCAAATTGTAACCCATATCCCAGCCCTCACCAATCATGATAATTGAAGGGTCAATTTCATCTAAAGCCTTCCTAATTTCCATCATGGTGTCGATATCATGCAAGCCCATCAAATCAAAACGGAATCCATCCATATGAAATTCTTTGGCCCAGTAGAGAACAGAGTCTACGATATATTTCCGCATCATCTTACGTTCACTAGCCGTTTCATTGCCACAACCTGAACCATTAGCTAAGGTACCATCCTCGTTGTAACGGAAGTAGTAACCCGGCACCGTTTTTCCTAAGCTTTGTTGGGCTGGTTTGTAGACATGATTGTAGACCACATCCATAATGACACGGATACCACGGTCATGGAAACTTTGTACCATAGACCGTAACTCTCTAATTCGTAAGTCTGGGTTCAAAGAATTTGTTGAGTAAGTACCTTCAGGAACATTGTAGTTCACAGGGTCATAGCCCCAATTGTATTGGTATCGACTTCTGTAACGCTCATCTAATGTTTCAAAATCAGCTATAGGCAGGAATTGAACGTGAGTGACACCCAATTCTGTTAGGTAATCCAAACCAGTAGATAGACCAGCTGGAGACTTAGTTCCTTCTTCGGTTAAGCCAATAAAAAGTCCATTATTGACCACACCGCTATTGCTAGCAGTTGTAAAATCACGAATATTCAATTCATAAATAATAGCGTCACTCGGACTTGTAAAACTTGGTAAGCGGCCACCCCAATTGATGGGTTTAGCCCTATCAAGGTCAACGACTACTGAACGTTGCCCATTAACAGTTGTTGCTCTTGAATAAGTATCCACCGTAATCACAGGTTGGTCATAATCGGGAAAGTACAAGCGATAGACATAGGACTTAAATAAAAAATCTCCATACAGATGAAGTTCAAAAACCCCACGCTCTTCTTTTTCCATTTGGATAACTTGGCCTTCGCCACTGTATTGACCATCAAATAAAATTAAATCTACTCTATCTGCCGTAGGGGCCCAAATTCTAAAATCAGTATAATTAGTATGGTATAAAGCACCAAGCTCCCCATCATAAGCATATTCTTGGTCAAACTCCTCCGATTGTAATTCTCTAATTCTTTCAGGTGGCAAATCAATTTTAAAGATATGACTTGTTCCTTCAAATACAATATTATCGTCTAAACGGCTTCCCGCAACGTTCATGGTTATTCTCCTTAATTAATTGTCTATGGTTTTATATTTTTTAACCTAATCGTTAAATTAGTTTTTTGAATTTTGTTTGTGAAATTTATACTATCACTTTTCATGATAATACATATTCTACCAGAAAAGAAAAAAGAAACGAATGAATTAGCTCATTCGCTTCAATCCACTACACTATCGCGAGTTACTTGTTTTGATTGCTTAGCTGACAGTAGCGTTCAAACCACATATCTACATAAGCTGGTGAGAAAGGACCTTTTTGATTATTAATCCAATCCACGAGTATTTCGACATTTGCTTTCAAAATCTGGTCGATATCTTTTGAATAATGCATTTGTCTTCGGTGCATTTCGTACTCGTCTACATCTAACAGGCGTTTTTCTCCATCCGGAAAAATCTTGATGTCTAAGTCATAATCAATGTACTTAAGAGCCTCTTGATCAAGAACATAAGGGGAAGCGAGATTACAATAATATGAGATTCCTTTTTGGCGAATCATGGTTACTATATTAAACCAATAATGTTTATGGTAATACAATAAAGCCGGTTCTCTTGTTACCCATCGTCTCCCGTCTGATTCTGTTACTAAGGTATGGTCATTGCAAGCAATAATGGATTGATCGCTTGTTTTTAGAACCATACTGTCACGCCATGTGCGATGTAGGCTTCCGTCATGCTTGTAACTCTTGACAGTGATGAAATCTCCCTCTTTTGGATTTTGCATCACGGTGCCCAACTTTCTAAATAACGATTTGAAGTTTCTCCCAATAAATGGAAGTCTTCATGTTTTTTCAATTCTAGAATAGTATAGCACAAACAAAGGAAAAAAGGGATTTTCAAACAATAAGTCATTGTCTTTTTTTATTTTTTTCTAACTGTTGAATACTTTGCCACATTTTTTGTTGTGGTTTGGCAAAGGCATAGCTGTCAAAATCTTCTTTTGCCACCCAACGAACTTCCTTATCAGCAACTTGGGTACACAATTGCAGATTTTCATCAGAAGAATCAATGCTACCAAAAGTTAAATCCAAGTACCATTTTTGATGGCTAAAGACATGAGTTATCTGAGCAACACTTATCTCCTCTTGCCAAGACGGGCGAAGATTGTAATGCTTCTCAAACTGACTAGTTAAGGGTATCCCTTGGTTAGGGTAATCATGACCTATATTTTCTGCCACCAATCCAAAATGGCCTTCTTGATTCGCTGAAAATAAATCCAATTGGCTGTCAAATGGTTGATAGTTCTCCATAATTGGGAAATGCCAAAAACCACTGAGAAGATCAGAATGGATATTCTTTTCTAAAAGGTAGTGCCCTTCTTCATTTTGAATAATAAAGGCTTGGAAACGAACTGCCCTCGGTTTTTTTTTCGGTTTTTTAACCGGATATTTGTCCATGGTTCCATGTAGATAAGCAGCTGAAAATTCTTTAACAGGACTCTCTTCTGGTCTTGGATTTTTAGGGCTTTCGATATCAGCTCCTAAGTCCATCAGAGCTTGGTTAAAGTCTCCCGGACGCTTAGGGTCAATGAGTTGCTCCGCAATTTCTTGGTAAATTTTGCGATTGGCAGGGTCTCCAATATCCGCCTCCACTTCAAACAAGCGGCTGATGACACGCATGAGGTTCCCATCTACTGCCGGTTGAGGCAAATCAAAAGCAATACTAGAAACTGCCCCAGCCGTATAGGGACCAATGCCTTTCAAGGAAAGAATCTCTTCATAAGTTTGTGGAAATTGCCCTTGGAACTTATCCATCATTTCCTGAGCAGCTTGCTGCATGTTGCGAACTCTTGAATAGTAGCCCAACCCTTCCCAAGCTTTTAGAAGCTTGTCTTGAGGCGCATTGGCCAAGCTTTCAATGGTAGGGAACCACTGGAGAAATCTAAGATAGTAAGGGATGACCGTATCCAGCCTAGTTTGTTGGGACATAATTTCTGAAACCCAAATAGCATAAGGATCTTTGGTATGACGCCAAGGTAAGTCTCTTTTATTATGGTCATACCAAGCTAAGAGTTTAGAGCGAAAATCTTCAATTTTTTCAGTTGACCACATGTCAACACCGTAATCTTCTAAGTTCATTCTTCCAATTCCATTTCTTTTTGTCTCATATAGGCATCAATATCTTCTTGTACAAAACCTTTTCGATACAAAGCTGATTTAACCTTTTGAATCAACTGTTTACCAGTAGTTTTTCTACTATAAGTCGCAAACATTTTTTCTGCATGTTTGGCCAGAATATCTAATTCCATCTCTTCTTGTCTCTTAAAGGAAAGTTGAGGAATAATTTGTTCATATATCTCTTTGGTATAGCCCTTTTGCATCAAAAATTGGATGACTTTTTGTTTGGCTTCTCTTGGTGAGACGTTTGAAAGACGGTTTAAGTATTTTTGAGCGATTTCTCTTCCATTTTCAACCTGTTCTTCAGGGCTGTATTCTTCTAGGGCTTGTTGGATTTCTGGTTGCAGAACTCCCTTATTCTTGAGCTCCCGTTCAACAAGTTTTGGTCCCTTTCGTGAGAGGTTGGCACTGGTTCTGGTAAAGCTATCAGCATAAAATTGGTCGTCAATATATTTTTGTTCTTTTAGGCGTTGGATAGTTGCCTCAATAGCTGCTGGACTAATTTCATTCTTAAGTAGCTTTTGTCGAACTTCTTTTTCGGTTCTCATCTGGTGAGTTAAATATTTTAAAGACAAGCTATAGGCTCTTTGTAGGTAATCTTCATGCTCGATCTCTTTGATTTGCTCGGGGCTTAATTGGCTACCTTTAAATAGAGCGAACTTGATGAGAGTTGCTTCTTGTACACCAAAAGCATACTGTTCGTTTAAATAAATGGAGTAGCGTTCCTTATTTTTTTTCTGAACTTCTATCTTGGTGATTGTTTGCAAGGGATAACCTCCTTTTCTGGATTGAACAAAAAAACAGTCGAGAACTAGCCTTGACTGTTTGTATACTTACTGCATAAACCTACGACGCTAGAGAGACTTGAACTCCCGACCTAACGTTTAGGAAACGTTTGCTCTATCCACTGAGCTATAGCGTCATGGTCTTATTGTGACATATTCTTGTTTTAATGTCTAGAAACAAAACCGACCTATTTTGAATGCCAAAGATGATTTCTAAAGTCTTTGGAGATAATAGAATAAACCTTAAATAGTGAATCAATGGTGAAAATCGCTAGAGCAATCATACCAGCAACCATAAAGGTTTCGTTTAAATAGTGTTTACCCATCTCAGGATCCTTCATAATATACCAATAGACGGTGCGATACATGCCGGCTCCCGGTACCAAAGGAAAGAATCCCGGTATAAAAAAGACGGTCACAGGCGTTTTAAACTTACGCGCTGCAAGATGAGAAAGAAAGGCAATAAACAAGCCACTAATATAGGTAGCACTATAGGTTCCTAGACGTTCCTGAAACATCAAAAACACTAACCAACCCGCTCCACCTAATAGGGCGATATACCAAGATAGCTTTTTAGGTGCATCAAAAAAAATACAAGAAAAATATACTGCAATAACGGCACTGACTACTTGAAACATCATAATAACTCGGCACCTCCTGCTAGAATCATCGCAATGGCTACACCTAAAGCTACAGAAAGCGCCGTGACAAAGGCTTCCAAGGCTCGAGCCACCCCTGAATTATAATCTCCACGTAAAGTGTCTCGAATGGCATTGGTAATGGCAGTCCCAGGTACCAAAGGCATCATAGCCCCAACGATAACTACCTCCGCATTCAGATTTGGCAAGAGTGTATTCTTCACTAGCACAATCAGTAGCACCATTGGGATTAAGGATAAAACGTTTGTAATAAAGTTACCCATGCTAAGTTTGGCATCCAGTTTGGTCACAAATAAAAGAACAATGGCCACAAAGCTGGCAACTAACATTTCTAAAAGTCCGCCCCCATAGAGCGCTGAATAGCCTCCGCACATAACCAAAACACTTAAGCGTTGCATTAAAGGTGAATATTCGGATGCTTCAATTTCTTGCAATTTATCGTAAGCTTCGTCCAAGCTAATTTGATTTAGAACCAATCTCCTAGAAATATTGTTTACTTTATAGATTCGATTCAGATTGGTTTCACGCTTAGAAACTCTTCTAATCTCTGTCAACGAGTCAATACACTTGTCATCCAAAGTCGCAAAGACCCCAGTTGCCATGGCGAAGGCCTCACAGGTTTCAAAATTAGACGTAGATAAAATATAGTTCATCGTTTCCTCAACACGGTAAGTTTCGGCATTGCACTCCAACATGATTTGTCCGGCGAGGATGGCTGTATCCATTAATTTTTTTGCGTAATCTTTCATGGCATTCTCCTGGAAATTATTTTCTCAATTGCACTCATTATATCATACGTCTAACCACAAAAATAATCTATAATCGTGAAAAAATAGTTTTCTCAATACTTGCCTTGCTTTTTCTAGGTTGCCCTCTTGTGAAAAAATATTTTCTGCCAATATCGTTGCCCTTCTTTTAAATGTCATATCTAATAGTTTTCTCATGAAAAAAATAAGAGCTTTTTCCATTAAATGATTGATTTTTCACAATCATATGTTATTATTTCTATATGGAATAGAATTTATTTTGGAGGGGAAAACATGAAAAAGAAATTACTATCAAGTTTGACACTTGCCGCTATGTTGTTTTTAGCTGCCTGTGGAAATGGTGCGACTAGTGAGTCAACTAGCTCATCAGAAAGCTCACAATCGTCATCTTCTGAAGAAGTCGTAACAGGTGCATCCGAACAACAATACACCGACCCAGCAGAGATGAAAGATAGCTATGATATCATCATCATTGGTAGTGGTGGTGCTGGTATGTCTGCTGCCATCCAAGCTAAAGATGCTGGACTGAACCCAGTTATCTTTGAAAAAATGCCTGTTGCTGGTGGAAATACCATCAAATCATCTGCTGGTATGAACGCATCACAAACTAAGTTCCAAGAAAAAGAAGGCATCACGGATTCAAACGATTTGTTCTATGAAGAAACACTAAAAGGTGGAAAAGGGACAAATGACCCTGAATTATTACGTTACCTTGTAGATAACTCATCATCTGCTATTGATTGGTTGGATTCAATGGGCATCACTCTAGACAACTTAACCACAACTGGTGGAATGAGCCAAAAACGTACTCACCGTCCAACTGATGGTTCTGCAGTTGGTGAATATTTAGTTGCTGGCTTACTACGCAATCTATACGATCGCAAAGTGCCACTGTTCGTTAATTCAGACGTGGTTAAAATCACCGAGAAAGATGGAAAAGTTACCGGTGTCGAACTAGTTCTTAACGGCAAAGACAAGAAGACTATTTCAGCAAAAGCAGTGGTTATTGCAACAGGTGGTTATGGTGCTAACATGGATATGGTTAAGGAATACCAACCACAATTAGATGGCTTTGTCACAACTAATCAATCCGGAAGTACTGGGGACGGTATCAAAATGGCTCAAGAACTTGGTGCTGCTACTACCGAAATCGAAGCTATTCAAATTCACCCTACTGTTGAACAAAAGACTTCTATGTTAATCACAGAAGCTGTCCGTGGTGAAGGGGCTATCTTAGTATCTCAAGCTGGAACTCGTTTCTTTAATGAAATGGAAACTCGTGATAAAGTATCTCAAGCTATTATCGGATTGCCTGAAAAATATGCTTATCTAATTTTTGATGCTAGTCTAAAAGACCGTGTCAAAGCCATTGCCTTCTATGAAAAACAAGGCGTCGTTGAATCAGGTGAAACACTTGAAGCCTTAGCTGAAAAAATTGGTGTTCCTGCCGATGCCTTAAAAACAAGTTTAGAAAACTGGAATGGATCTGTAGAATCTGGAACAGATAGCGAATTTGGGCGTACTACTGCTATGGAAAATCCTTTGGCAACTGCTCCTTATTACGCTATTAAAATCGCACCTGGTATCCACCACACAATGGGTGGCGTTAAAATTAATACCAATACACAGGTATTAAAAGAAGATGGAAGCGTCATTAATGGTCTATATGCTGCCGGTGAAGTAACTGGTGGAATTCATGGACAAAACCGTATCGGTGGAAATGCTGTTGCTGATATCATTATCTTCGGTCGTCAAGCAGGAACACAATCTGCTGCGTATGCTAAAGAATAAAACTATTCTAAAACAACTGAATATTTTTAACTTAAAAGGGACTAGATTATTAGTCTCTTTTTTGTTTGAGGTATTCGAGCTTAAGCAACAAGAGCTAGTGAGTAGAGTCAATTTCTAATTCACAAAAGAGTTCCCGAGAACTATAGCCGAAATCGAAACGGTGGCACCGCCGTGAGCCTTGGTCTCACTGGCTTAGCTGTCTACGTGGCTGTAAATCGGCTGAAGCCGAAACATCCACTGTGCGTCAGCTATGCTATACACCGTTATTTCGGTTATAATTCTCGGGAACTCTTTTGTTTTGTTATACTAGAAACTTCTTTTCCAACTCCATTTTATTTTTATTACTAAACCTCTGATCAACTAATCCCAACTTAATACCCCACATTTCAATAAGAGAAATATGGTTTAAAAACGGGATTTATGCTACACTATTCTAAAAATTATGCTTGGGAGGAGTTATTTTGTATCAACTATTAGCGTTTGCTATTTTATTATTTCCTTTTTTTACTTTTGCTTATTGGATACGAAAAAAACCAACTAGTTTATGGACAGGCTTTTGGTTTTTGTTATTTGCGGCTTGTAGTACTATTATTCTAGTAGTGCTCATAGAACAGGTTTCTACTTTCTTGGCGGCAGCCATTGCAATACCTTTGGCTATTATTTTATTATTCTTTGCAGTTTTTGGGGTTTATGCAATGGCGATTGCTCTATTTTGGAATGAACGAGTTTTACTAAAGTACGAACGAGCATCATTTGCCAACTTCTTACCCTTGATTGTTGGAAGTGCCATTATCCTTTTTCAGCTTATTTTTTGGGTTGTGATAAGGACTGTTACTAATGTAACCATTTTGAGTATAATGACCCTAATTAACTCTTGCTTTGTTTACTTTGCTTTATTGTTTATTTTATATGCTTTGACATCCATCTTATTTAATCAGTACCCTATCAGAAAGCCGGTTGACTACATTATTATCCTTGGAGCTGGTTTAGATAAGGACAAAGTCACCCCTTTATTAGCAAGCCGCATTGAAGCGGGCCTTAAACTTTATAACAAGCAAATCGCAAAAGGGTACCAGCCTACTATTATCTTATCTGGTGGACAAGGTGCGGACGAAGAGATCTCTGAGGCTCAAGCCATGGCTAACTACATTCAAGAAAAAGGCTATGCTGTCGATAAACTCTATCTCGAAGACAAATCCACTAATACCAAAGAGAACCTACTCTTCTCGCAAGCTGTTGCTCAAGAACATGACGGTATTGCCGGCTTTTCTAAGAAATCAGTTGTAGTTGCTTCCAACAATTACCACATCTTACGTGCTGGTAAACTAGCTCATTCACTTGGAATACCTGTGCGAGGTGTTGGTTCAAAAACTAGACTCTACTACTTACCAACTGCCTTTATTCGTGAATATGTTGGTTACTTGGTACTAACCAAAAGACTTCATCAAACAATGATTGGTATATTATGTGCCCTAACTCTGATTCCGGTTGTGTTTGATGTTATTGGTTTTCTTGTGGAGTATTTTTCTAAGAATAATTAAGAGATTTTGACAGTGTTGAGTATCTCTTAAAACTAAAAGTACCGCTCATCATTTGATGATTGAGCGGTACTTTTAATTTATATGGCAATTAATATCATTAATATTATAATTCTCCTCTCTACCAAATTTCTAGTTCTTTACCAATTAGCTTTAACAGCCCTTCAATGTAATAGTGGTCTGCATAAATTAATGAGGAATTTTTTTCTAATTCATCATGGTATCTAACAGCACAACCATGGATAATTCCGTCATAATTATCATCATAATTAGCTATTTCAGATAGTTTTTCTAATATTTTGATGGCATTGTCTTGGTAAAATGCTTTTTCATTTCCTTCAACATGATTGGAAATTTCCAGTAATCCGCATGCAATAATTGCAGTAGCACTTGCGTCTGTATCTTCTGTCGTCTTTGGTGCTCTGAAGTCAATTCGAGCTAAGTAATCTGTTTGTGCTAGATGACTCAAGACATAATGGGCAACTTTTTTAGCAACATTTAAAAAGAAAGCATCTTCTGTATATTTATAGGTTAAAGCAAATCCGTAAATTGCCCAAGCCTGTCCTCTTGACCAAGATGAATCACTTGAAAAACCTTGTCCTCCCTGACTTTCTAAGAAATCACCTGTATAGGCATCAAAGACACCTATATGGTTAACAGAACCATCTTCTCTGACCAAATTTCTAGCAATACTGTGTGCATGATTAACCGCAATTTGTTTAAACCGAGGATCATCTAGCTCTAGACTTGCCCAAAATAAGAGCGGTATATTCATCATACTGTCAATAATCACCCAACCTGAACAGTCCACTTCTGTTTGTTCCCTATTCCAAGCACGGATGAATTGCCCCTTTGAATTGTATCTAGCTGCCAAAATGTTGGCAGCATGAATGCTTCTTTGATACGACCGCCTGTTGGGAAGTAATTTGTTATGGATAACCGATGTTGGCAACCACATAAATCCAACATCATGATGTAGGTGTTCAAATTCTGATAAGGCCAAATCTAATTGATTTTCTAAGTTAATAGCTTTTTCTTTGTATATTTTGTTACCTGTGATACTGAATAGTTGCCAGTTAACACCTCCATAAAAACCATTTGTCCACCAAGCAATATCCGTTTTCAATTTGTTGTCATAGTTTCCCTTTAAAGAGATATAGGGAATCCCATTGCCAATTCTTTTTAATTGAGCTTGCATCTTATGATCAATTCTAAATAATTCGTCTGCGACCCAATTCATTTGACTAATTCTCTCTGCCATTCCATCTAACTCCCTTACTCTTACTTATGAACCAATTATAGTGTAACGCTTTCACGGTCGGAAGAACGAAAAAAAACTACTACTATACAAAAAAAAACTAGATCTAAGCTATGGCCTTTGTTTTCTAATGAAAAGCTGCAATTTTTTATAGAAAGTTTTATGTTTAATCGAAATTTTTGTATAATAGTAATGACAATGGGACTAGGCAAATACGTCCCTAATTCTTTAATAGGAAGGAACCTATCCTCATGGAATATATTATTGAGCATTTTGAAACCAACACTTTAACGTCACATGGACATACAAGTGAGCAATCCATCTTTATTCCACACCTTCATAATCACTATGAAGTCAATCTTTTCTTAGATGGTGATGTCTTGTTTTTTATCGATGGGCATTCTATCCAACCTCAAAGAGGCGACTTATTTTTAATCAACAATACCCAAATTCATGGCCCAAAAGTGTTGTCAGATTCCGTTTATGAACGTGCCATCATTCATTTTTCACCAAAAGTTGCGAACAACTTGTCAACGAAGGATACGGATTTATTAAAATGCTTCATTGGTCCTAATAGTAAAAAAAATCACCTGATTCATCTATCTGAAGAAGATATTGCAACATTTATAGACATTACTGACCGCTTGGAAGAAATGGAAAAACAGAGTAAATTTGTCTATGGCGATGATATTTTGATTAATAATATGCTCTGCTATCTTCTGATTTTGATTAACCGAGAAGCACTCAAAGATACTCCTCCACTATTAGAGAAAAAAGTAAACCACCTTTCAGAAATCGCTCAATTAATCATCGACTATACTCGTACTAATATTCATCAAGCCATTTCTCTGTCAGACTTGGAAACCAATTTGAACATGAACCGTCATTACTTGAATCGTGTCTTTAAAAATGACTTGGGCATCTCCATTTACAACTATATTCTGCTCAATAAAATTGCCCTAGCCAAGGAACTATTGGCTAACAGCTCCTTACCCAATGATGTGTCTGACTCACTAGGCTTCAAAGACTACTCTACTTTTGCTAGAGCTTTTAAACGAATTACATCACTATCTCCACAAAATTACATCAAATCAATCCTTTAAAACTATTGCCGTTTTTCCATATAAAATCGTTTTTTCTTATTTTTCCAAACTTTCTATAGTATGTTGTGAGTAGGAAATAGATTTTTAAGTTACCGATATTACGCAATACTCTCAAAAGAATAATCAAGAAATACTAAAATAGACATATGACCTACAAACTTAATCATGTATAACCAGTAAGGAAGACTAATCAAAGGGCTTTATCCTAATAAAGCAAAAGGGTTTCCAAGAAAAGCATCAGAAATAACGGTACCACCGTCATTTCTGATGCTTTTCTTGGAAACTCTTTTATGATCTAGAAGTAAATTTAGTCATTACAGACTTTAGTGTCTAACTTTCTTTACTGGTTATACATAGCGAATATAGGGAGTGGAAGAAAGAGCTTTAGCAAATTAAATGAAAGTCTACATGATAAACGAACTAATTATAACCATTTACTCTTTAGCGACTAATCTTTCCTGTTCCACTAGCCAAAAATGCTTTAATCTCATTAACACTAAACGGATTGCAATCTCCGTGAACCGTATGTTTCAAAGCAGATGCTGCTGTAGCAAAGTCAATCAATTCTTGCGGCTCCATTTCTAGAATTAAACCATGTAAAACACCGGCCGCAAAAGCATCTCCACCGCCAACACGGTCCACAATTGGGGTGATTTGATGCATTTTAGATTGGTAGAATTTCTTATTTATCCAAATAGTACCACTTAGAGAATTATTACTAGCGGATATAATCTCGCGTTTTGTTGAATAGAGAACCGTAATGTTAGGATAGCGTTTTTGAATTTCTTGGTAGTCATCCATCAGTTGATTTTCTGAATTATTTTTTTCGTCAATACCAAGTAGATATCTAGCATCCAAGCTACCAGCTGAACAGTAGTCAATATGAGGTAAAACTTGCTTCAAAAATTCTCCAGCCTCTTCTTGCGTCCAAAGTTTGCCACGATAATTGATATCAAAACTAATTTTACACCCTTTTTCTTTGGCTGTTTGTATCAACTTCAAGGTAGCGACTTGCCATGATTGGGACAAAGCAGCAGTAATACCACTAATATGGAAAAGAGTTACACCTTTAAACAGTGTCTCCAAATCCCATTCTTCTATATTCATATCCGCAAAACTAGAATGAGCCCTATCATATATCACAGAAGCCGGCCTTTGACCAACTCCAGTCTCTAAGTAATAGGTTCCTAGACGCGGTCCACCTAATAACAAAAAATCAGTTTTAACCTGGTAAAATGGACCCTATAAAATGGACACGACCAAAAAAACAGTGTTCATTTTATAGGGTTCATTTGTCGATTCTACTCTAGTATCGTACAATGAATACAACCAGTGGATTGGAGCGATTGATATGATGTTAAACTATTTTACACAAGAACAGGTAGAGGAATTGAAAAAGAACCCCTATGTCAAAAAGGTCAGTTCTACGACAATCACCTACGCCGACAGCTTTAAAGAGCACTTTATCAGTGAATATGCCTCAGGAAAATTCCCTACTAGAATCTTTCGTGAGGCTGGTTTTGATGCGAGCGTGCTTGGGCAAGCTAGGATCCAAGAGTTTTCTAGACGGGTAAAAGGCTATGCCAAAAGACCCGAAGGGGTGGAGGATCAGCGCGCTTACGCACCTAGAACCGGCCGTATAAAACGAACAGAACAAGAAGAAATCGACTACTTACGCCATCAAATGAAAGTCAAAGACCAACAAATTGAAGTTCTAAAAAAAAATCTTTTTTTCAACCGGAAAGCGGCAATGAAACGCAAGAAAAATTCGCCTTCATCCAATGCCTGATGCTTCATGGCAAGAACTTATTGACTCTTAAATGGGTATGTGAAGCCCTTCAAGTGTCTCGGTCTGGCTATTACAATTGGGTAAAGCGCCAAGAATATCGTGAGGCAAAAGAAGAAAAAGACCAAGCTGATTTTACGATCATCCTAAAGGCTTATCATTTATACGAAAAAGCGTGTGGCTCTAGGGGGATTTATATGCGCCTATTACACCAAGGAATCAAAATGAACCGCAAAAAAATTCAACGACTCATGAGAAAATACCAATTGTTTTGTTCTATCCGTAAGCCTAATCCATATAAGAAAATAGCACGTGCTACCCAAGAAAAT
>NZ_JANHNZ010000010.1 GCF_024543085.1 Granulicatella seriolae | reverse complement strand
ATGGGTGTTAGGAAGTTCTTGCATATCTTCTTACCTCGTTTCTTGGTCGATTTGAGGTTAGTATAGCAAGAACTTTCTTTTTTTGCTTGATTTAACTTTTTTAACTAGCACTAAGGGTATATACACTGTTAAAAAGAAAACACCATCTAAACCCTTTAGCATCAAGGGTTTAGATGGTGTTTTCTTCCGAACAAGTGTAAAAGTCAGGAAAAATAGTGCAATTTAACAACCTTAAAAAGCCAAAATAAACTGCTGAAAAAGACTTGAATCTTTTCCAGCAGTTTATTTTGGCTTTTTTATCAATACATCTGGTTCAATTTGATAACTACGAAGCAAAAACCACTATAAGATAACAATAGAAACAAGAAAAATAAAGTTTTTCAGTCCATCATTCATAACATCTCCTCCTATAGTTTACAATACCATATTATGAAAATGTTTTTAAAAAAAACATTACATATTAATCAAAAAAATCGTCTCTCACACCACTAGTTACCGCTCTGGGCAGAGATGGTACATACTTGAAAATAGGCAACAAGCTTTGTACCTACTTCAAATTTTTAGTTAGCAAAATAAATAAGAATTGGTAGAAGTATAGATAGTACCGCCAGAATAGCAATAATTAATAACCAAAACTTTCTTTTCTTTAAGGAAACATTTAGTTCAGTTTGGTAGATACGAAATATAACCCCCCATAAGATAACAATAGCAACAAGAGAAATAAAGTTTTCCAATCCAAAATTCATAACATCTCCTCCTGTAGTTTACAATACCATATTATGAAAATGTTTTCAAAATTTTATTAGTCCTTTGACAAAAGACTTCCCAAGAAAAGAACTAGAAATAACGGTGTAAAGCATAGCTGATGCACAGTGGATGTTTCGAGCCACGTAGACAGCTAAGCCAGTGAGACCTAGGCTCACTGCGGTTCCACCATTCTCACTTCTAGTTCTTTTCTTGGGAACTCTTTTGCCGTACTGACTAGATGGATTTTTGTCAGCCCTATAATTAATAAAAAAGTTAACAAAGTTCACTAAACTATATATAGCAAAAATCGGTTACCGAAGCATCTCTTCCAGTAACCGATTTTTCATAATTAAGATTAAATATTCTCCCCGTTGCTAGCAATCACTTCTTTATACCAGTCAAAGGAGTCTTTCTTAGAACGTTCCAGGCTACCATTGCCCTCATTGTCCTTGTCTACATAGATAAACCCATAACGTTTCTTCATCTCACCTGTACCAGCAGAAACCAAGTCAATACAACCCCAAGGCGTATAACCAATTAAGTCAACTCCATCTTCTACCACAGCTTTCTTCATTTCCTTAATATGAGCTTGTAGATAATCAATCCGGTAAGGGTCATGAATGGAGCCATCCTCTTCTACTTGGTCAATGGCACCAAAACCATTCTCAACGATGAAGAGCGGTAGGTGGTACATATCTTGGAACCAGTTTAGGGAGTAGCGTAGGCCTTCTGGGTCAATCTGCCAGCCCCAGTCACTTGCTTCTACGTGAGGGTTTCTAACCAAGTCTTTGGTCTCGTCGTATTCGTAAGAGCCATCACTAGTTTCATGTCCCTTGATGGCAAAGGACATGTAGTAAGAAAAGCCAATATAGTCAACCGTGCCCATAACTAGGGTTTCCAAGTCTTCGGCACTAATATCAAATTCATAGCCTTTTGATTCCCAATACTTGAGAATAAACTTAGGATAGTAACCGTGTACGTGAACATCTGTAAAGTAGTAACGCATTTGCATAGCCTTTTGCGCCTTGAGAATATCTCTTGGGCTGCAAGAATATGGGTAAATAGGACACATTGCAATCATACAACCAATTTGTAAGTCGGGATTGATAACATGACCAATGGCTACAGCTTTAGCACTAGCCACCAATTCATAATGCGCCGCTTGATACATAACTGGCTCGCGGTTTTCACCTTCTTCATAGACAATCCCAGAGTTGGTAAATGGTGCAAAATCATCATGGAAGTTAGCTTGGTTATTAATCTCGTTGAAGGTCATCCAGTACTTTACCTTATCTTGGTAACGCTCAAAACACACTTCAGCAAAACGAACAAAGAAGTCAATCACTTTACGATTGCGCCAGCCACCATATTCTTTAACCAAGTGAAAAGGCATTTCAAAATGGGACAAGGTGATAACAGGTTCAATGCCATGTTTTAAACATTCGTCAAATAGGTCATCGTAAAACTGTAGACCTTCCTCATTTGGTTCTAATTCATCACCGTTTGGGAAGATACGTGTCCAAGCGATAGAGGTACGGAAGCATTTGAAGCCCATTTCCGCAAAGAGTGCAATGTCTTCTTTGTAGCGATGGTAAAAGTCAATCCCCTCATGGTTTGGGTAATATTCCCCTTCTACAACACCATCTGTAATCTTACGAGCGACACCATGTCGGCCAGCTGTCATTACGTCTGCAACGCTGACCCCTTTGCCGCCCTCTTTCCAACCACCTTCTAATTGATGGGCCGCTACTGCGCCACCCCATAAAAATCCGTCTTTAAAGGTACTCATTTCTTTTCCTCCTTATGGTCTTCTTGTTTTTCGATAAGTTTGAATTTTTGCCATGGTTTGATATTTTCTAACAGGAATATTTCTTCTTCTGGGATACGAGCTACCAGATTAGCTTTGCCATCACTAACATACTCATGCAAGACGACAAATAATTCACCTGAATATCTTGGGTAAAGTGAGTTATCAATCACTACATCCCCGGGATGCAAAATTGGTGGATTGTTATGTGGCACAAAATCATGCTCTTTATAGTCTAAACGACTTTGAGAGGAGCGTAAGAAGTACTCTGATTGGTCTCCACGGTTAACATGTAGTTTGTCTAAGACGATTTCTTTTTCGACTGGGCTGACATCTGCTTCCAATTCAACGGTTAAAGATAAGCAATAGGGATCTACTGCGGCTAAAGCAGCTAACTCTTCCTCACTAGCAAAGGCATTGCCGATAATCACATCATCGATTAAGTTGGTTTGCCACAAGTCTCTAGCCTGCAAATCAATTGGCCAATCCCTATGACGTTCTACCGTACATAAGCCCTCATTGACAGGCCAAGGCCCCGTATCCGCAACTGCAGAGTTAACGAA
Organism: Granulicatella seriolae; assembly: GCF_024543085.1. Lineage (GTDB taxonomy): Bacteria > Bacillota > Bacilli > Lactobacillales > Aerococcaceae > Granulicatella > Granulicatella seriolae. The sequence continues at coordinate 73,755 of NZ_JANHNZ010000010.1, read as the reverse complement.
GGCAGCTGTTCTCAGATTGTGTTCCTTATAAAGTCGGCTAGTGTTTAAGAAATGTTCCCAACTTAAACCAGTTCCCCTATGAGGATAAAAATTATGGCAACCAACTAGAAAATTTTTATTAGGTTGGTAGCTCAAGATATTTGTTAAAGACTGGTTTCCAGCGCTACAATTGAGTTCAATCAAGAGCCGACTTGGGTCAAAGGTCATCAGAGCTTCCTCAAAACCAGTGAATCCCATATCCAAGCGAATGCCATCAAAACCAATCTCTTTAAAAAAAGAGAGGTCTTGAATGCTCAAGTCAAAAGCCTTAAAGACTTCCGGATTCACGTCTCCAATGACTTCAAACCCTAATTGGTGAGCTGCTTGCGTCATTTTTTTGAATTCATCAATGCTTTTTTGTGGGTTCTCATAATCAACAGACAATAAACAAGTAAAAATTCTTGAGTAACCGTAAGAAGCTGCTCTTTTTAAATAGTCTATAATATCCTCCACAGAACTATGGTTAGGATATACAGAAACACCAAGTTTTCTCATATGATCATTCCTTCTTTCTTTTGTCAAATGGATTTGGCAAACTTATCTCTATACCTTAATGATAATAAAAAAAGCTGGAAAATGATAGCGATTTCCAGCTTTTTACTTTGATAGATTTTCCACAGTGTTCCTGAAAATCTATCATTCTTGAATATTTAGTTTAATCATAGCTAGCCAACAGACGGCTGATGCGCTTTAATCCTTCTCTTAACACTGGTTCTTGAGCACAGTAACCTAGTCTAGCAAAGCCCTTCATATCATAGGCTTCACCGGGTACCAACAAAACTCCCTCTTCTTCTAACAGCTGCAAACAAAATTCTTTGGAGCTGATAGGAATATCCAATTGAATAAAGGAGGTGGAAACCATTTTAGGGCTAACTAGGTTGACACGCTTCTCTTGGGCTACCCATTCTTCTAGGATTTTCAAATTATCAGCAACAATTTTCTGATTGCGTTCTTTGATTTTGTCCTTATTTTTAAGAATATGAACGGCAAGGGCATCATCAATAATTCCACAACAAATCAAGGTATAGTCGCGGTATTTTCTGAACAGGTCTGCCAGTTCCTTATTAGTAGCCGTCCATCCAATTCGAATGCCCGGAACGGAAAATGATTTGGACAAAGAATTGGTCGAGATACCTCTGTCATAAATATCAGCAATGGCAACAAAATTATCTGCATCATCAAATGGTGCATAGACTTCATCTACTAGAATATAAGTTCCAAAAGGTCTGACAAAATCCACCAGTTTTTGCAAATTTGTTTTATTTATCAAGGTACCCGTCGGATTATTAGCAGAATTCAAACAAATCATCTTGGTATTCGGTCTAATCAATGCCATCAATTCGGTCAGTGGCAGTTCCCAATTGGAATCCTGCGACAAATAGACCGTATCCACTTTAGCGCCAAAAGAACGTGGAATATCGACCAATTGTTGATAGGTTGGTAAAACACTAATCACATGGTCGCCTGGTTCAATTAAAGCATAAAGAGCCAGGAAATTGGCACCAGTAGCACCGTTCGTTTGCAAGATATTATCAACATCTACATTCTGATATAATGCTGCCACTTGTTCCTTAAAGTCAGGTGAGCCTTCAATGTGGCCATAGTTCATCTTAGTTTTGCCTAAGTCTTCAAAAAAATCTGTCACACTAGTACCATCTAATCCAATAATTTCTTCTAGCGTCATGGATGCAACAGTGGACTGCGCTAAATCATAGTTTGCTTTTGTCTCATACTCATTTAACCACTCTTCTACACCAAAGGCTTTTATTTTCATAGTTATTCTCCTTTACTTTTAGAATCTAGGGTTCACATTTTCAGGCTTGCTAGCCCATTCCTTAAACGTAATCACATCTTTAGGAGGAACCTGATACTCACCAATCTGCTTTTCCATCCAAATGGTATCAAACCACTGACCCAGCTTATAGCCAGCTGACTTGAAGTGACCAATCTTTTCAAAGCCTAACTTTTTGTGCAAGTTTATGCTAGCAGGATTGGGATCGGTAATGCAGGCAACTAGAGATAGAATCCCCATTTCCTTTAGAATAGTCTCTAAAGTTTCATAAAAGGCTTGTCCATCTCCTTTACCCCGAGCAGCTTGATCAAGGTAAATGGTTGTTTCCACCATCCATTTGTAGGCCTCCTTGCCATAATACACTCCGGCATAGGCATAGCCAATTATCTTTCCTTGCCTTATGCCAACCAAAAAAGGATAGTTTTCTAAAGTCCTTCTAATCTTTTCTTGAAACTCTTCCTGACTTGGCACTTGACAATCAAAGGTAATGGCTGTTGTTTCTACATAAGGTCTATAGATTTCTACAAGTCTAGTGGCATCTTCGGGTCTGGCAATACGTATTTCTAAGGCATCCTGATTCATCATCTCAGCTCCTTTTACTGGTCTTTTAAGGTTGCAAGAAAATCTAAGGCATCTTGAAAGGTTTTTACTGGGACAATCTGCATAGTTGATCCAATTTCTTTGGCGGTTTCTAGGGCTTCTTGGTAGTTACTTTTTATCTGTGGATTGTATTCTAACAACTCTTCATTAATCTCATCATCTGGTGCAAAGAAAATCTTAATGCCTGCCTTGTCTGCTGCGACCACTTTCATATCAATGCCACCAATCCGACCGACTGTCCCATCTAAAGACATGGTTCCTGTCCCAGCAATAACATGACCACGAGCTAGATTTCCACCGCTTAACTGGTCATAAGCTTCCAGAGTAAAGATAAGTCCGGCAGAAGGCCCGCCAACCCCTCTATCATCAAAGTTGACTTTAGGGTCAGTGGTGATAACAGTGTGGTCAACCAATTGGATACCTAAAGCAGCCTTTTGATTGGATGGGTTCTCCATAGTAGCCGCTGTAGCTTGATGACTTTGTCCATCTCTTTCATAAGTCACACTTACCTCTTGACCAACCGATAAGCCTTGTACATAAGCAATAAAATCAGCAGAACTATCAAATTCCTGCTGGTCGATGGCTGTTACCAAATCACCGATTTGTAGCTGTGAACTAAAGTTTGAGCCTTCGATAAAGCTCATGATATAGATGCCTTTAAACATAAGGTCAGCTTTCTTTTTAGCATAGTCAAAAGCGACTTTAAGGGAATTGTTTTTAGCGCTCTCCATATAGTAGGTCTGCAAAAGATTGTATTCTTGGTTATTGGATTGGTCTCCGTAAAACTCCTTTTCCGTCACCAAGGTATGGTGAGGCAAAATCGAAAAGAGTGAAGTAAATAGGGTGGCTTGTTGAATACCAACTGTAGTTACTAGAAATTGCCCCTTTTGCTGATTTCCATCTGTAGTAGCTTGTTCTACAGTCATAAAATCCGCCGCATTCATTGGGCTACCGGGAACTTCAAGAATGTAGGGTATGGGTAAAAATACAATAACGGCTAAAGCAAGCAGTCCGAACAGCCATTTTTTTAATGGGATTTTTTGTGACCTTTCATCTTGTCTTCTCATAACTACTCCTTACTGGCGCTCGGTATGTAGGTTCCGCTTAACGTCATTTTTATACTTGTCATAGATAGCCTTCTCTACTACTGGCGGAACAAAGAGAGAAATATCTCCTCCAAAAAGAGCAATTTCTTTAATCATACTGGAACTTAAAAATCGATAGTGCTCCGCAGCAATCAAGACCACCGTTTCAATAGATGAATTTTGTGTTTTATTCAAGGTGGCTATATTGCTTTCATACTCAAAGTCCTGCGTGTTACGGATACCTCTTAAGATAACATTTGCACCTATAGAGGCAGCTACATCGACCGTTAATCCTCCCGTGTGGCGAATAATCGATACATTGGGAATGTCCTTCAAAGAATCTTTGGCCAAGGCAATTCGTTCTTCAATCGAAAAAAGATTCTTTTTAGAAGAATTAAAGGAAATGGCGATGACCACCTCATCATAGAGTTGACTAGAGCGACGAATCAAGTCAATATGACCATTTGTAATGGGGTCAAAGCTTCCAGGATATAGTGCGATACGTTTCATTAGTCTTGCTCCTTCCATTGGTAGAAAACGAGTGCTGTCATACCATATTCCACACGGCGATACTGCTCCATTCGAGAAATTTCTTCAGCAAGGTGGTCACTCTTATCTATCTCTGCCACAATAATAGCTTGATTAGTCAATAAATCTAACTCTACTAAAGTCTGAATATCTTTTTCAACCTCTTGAGCTTTATAAGGGGGATCCAAAAACACTAGTGAAAATGGATTTTCTTTAATATCTTGCTGATGCATCTTGACTAGTTTTCTAGCATCCCCTGTCATCAAGGTGAACTTTTCTTCTTCCTTCGTCATGGCAAGGTTTTGTTTAATGGTTTCAATAGCTTGACGGTTTCGTTCGAAAAGAAGGGCCTCATCCATACCTCTGGAAACAGCTTCAACAGCAATAGCGCCACTTCCGGCATACATATCTAGAATTCGTCCACCATCAAAATAAGGACCAATAATATTAAACAGTGATTCTTTGATTTTGTCCGTTGTTGGACGAGTGTTTGTCCCTGGAACAGCCTTTAAGTTTCGACCACCATATTGCCCAGATACAACTCGCATGGCACACCTGCTTTCTATTTTTTTAATCTCAATTGGGTACAAGCCCATAATCAATAATAAGATCTGTTAACCATAAAAGAGTCTCCAGCTTAATTGGGGGAAATAGGAGTGTATCAGCATAGCTGACGCACATTGGTTGTTTCGGCTTTAGCCAGTTACAACTCACGTGGACAGCTAAGCCCTAAGACCTTGGCTTAGGGCGGTGCCCACCCTTTTGATTTCCGCCAGATAAGCTGGAGACTCTTTTTTATAAAAACAATTGTCATTCAGCCTCAAACATTATCCAAGAGATGTCTGCTTTTCCAATTGGTCTTTTTGGTGTTGCTCTTTTAGTTCGGGTAAAATTTGTGTAAAATCCATTCGAACCTCAGGGCGGTAAGATGGTTCCACTTTGCGAACAAAATGTAATTTGTTTAATTTTTGTGTGATTGCCTCAACTTGATCTTGATCCACATAGAGATAGACATACTTGAGACGTTTGGAAATGTAAGTTACATAACCAAATTTCTTAATAGCCTTTAATTGCTTAAGTGTGTACATCCAAACAATTAATGCCTGTCTTTCAGTTACTTCCATAGTTCAACTCCTATATTTGGGACATGGGTGGTGATTCGACAGCAGTGGATTACCAGCGTCAACCTTGATGGCTGGTGAAACCGAAGCAGATATCTCTCGACTTATCCAATCAAAGATATTCTGTAAATCAGTTTCTGCCAAATGAAAGTTATAAACTTTCTCTTGCATATCCAACTGCTTCTTTTCACGAATCAATTGCAGTTTTTTTTCATGATATTTTGGTGAGGTCCTATCATATTGTTCGATTAGGAGAACTTCATCCCTAAGCCTACAAAATGATTGGATTTGCTCTTGAAGCTTTGGATCGTCATAATACACTTTCTTTGCTACAAGATAGTCTTGATACACTGGGCTGGTTTTCAGATATTGGCACAAATTATCAAGTCTTTCTTCCAACTGAAATAATTGTTCTGAGTCCATAGCCTATTCCTCGTTTCATCCTAATAATTCCATTAACAGGTCACCATTTTGTAGTAAATCACCATCTTTGACATAGAGTGCATCGATTCTGCCGTCTTTATTGGCTTGAATAGTAGTCTCCATCTTCATGGCCTCTGTGATAATTAGGGCTTGCCCTTTAGTCACTGTTTGACCCTTTTCTACCAAGACTTTTAGAACTGCTCCTGGCATAGTAGCACCTATATGTGCTGGATTGGTTGGTTCAGCCTTTTTGCGAACCAAGGCTGTTCCTTTAATACTTCTATCTTTGACAATAATTTCTCGACCTTGTCCATTGAATCTGAAAAACATGATGCGATTGCCTTCAACATCTGGTTCTCCAATTTGGATTAGTTGAATATTTAAAACCTTACCGGGAGCGTATTGGATTTGAATAGACTCTCCTTGTCTCATTCCTGAGAAGAAAGTTGGAGTGTCAATTAAATAGACATCGCCAAACTCTTCAGCTTTCTTTTGATAATCTAAAAAGACTTTTGGGTACATTAGGTAGCTCAAGACTTCTTGAGGACTAGCAGTTCTACCCAATTTTTTTGACAAATCTTGTCTAACTTTATCAAAGTCTACTGCTTCCATTAAAAGTCCTGGTCGTTTTGTGATTGGTTTTATTTCTTTTAACACCAGTTTTTGTAATTCTTGAGGAAAGCCTCCAATCGGTTGACCTAGATCTCCTCTAAAGTAAGAAATGACTGAATCAGGGAAATCAAGATTACCTCCCTTTTCAAAGAGACTTTCTTCATCCAAATTGTTTTGCACCATAAAGAGTGCCATATCGCCAACAACTTTGGATGATGGTGTCACTTTGATAATATCTCCAAACAAGAGATTTACTCGGTGATACATGTCTTTGATGACATCCCATTGTTTTTCTAAGCCTAATGAAGTTGCTTGTTGTAGAAGGTTAGTATATTGACCTCCTGGCATTTCATGATGATAGACTTCTGTTGTTGGGCTAGTTGTTGACTTATCAAACATGTGGTAATACTTGCGAACAGACTGCCAATAGTGATTGATTTCTTCCGCATTATGGATAGAAATGTCTGGCTGTCTTGAAGAACCGTCCAAAGCATAATAAAGGCTCTCTAGACTTGGTTGTGAGGTGCCACCACTCATAGAACTCATGGCTAGGTCCACCACATCTACGCCCGCCTCGACCGCTTTGGATAAGGTCATGATACCATTTCCACTAGTGTCATGAGTGTGCAATTGAATTGGTAGAGAGACTGATTCTTTTAAGATGGAGATTAACTCGTAGGCGGCTTGTGGTTTAAGAAGTCCCGCCATATCCTTGACAGCAATCATATGAGCACCGGCTGCTTCCAATTCCTTAGCTAAGTTTTTATAGTAATCCAAGGAGTACTTTTGTCGCATAGGATCCATAACATCTCCCGTGTAACAAATAGCCGCTTGGGCAATCTTACCTGAGTCACGAACAGCTTGAATACTTTTCTCCATTTGGGGCAGCCAATTTAGACTATCAAAAATTCGGAAGACATCCACTCCACTCGCAGCCGCTTCCTTGATAAAAGCTTCAATGACATTATCTGGATAATTGGTATAACCGACTGCATTAGAAGCTCTAAAGAGCATTTGCAAAAGAGTATTGGGCATAGCTTGTCGGTATTCTTTCAACCTTTGCCAAGGGTCTTCCGTCAAGAAACGGTAAGCCGTATCAAAGGTTGCTCCACCCCAAACTTCTGCTGAAAATAGATTTGGTAGGGCCTTTTCATAGAGTGCTGCTATTTTAGTGAGGTCTTGACCTCTCATGCGTGTCGCTAAGAGACTTTGATGGGCATCTCTAAAGGTGGTATCTGTGATAAGGGTACGCTTTTGACTTTTTACCCACTGACTTAGAGCATCGGCACCATCTGAATCTAGAACGAATTTTGCGTTTTGTTTTTGTGGAACTTGTTCAAGGTTACTTGGTAGCATTGCCTGTGGGATGTATTCTTTTACCTTTTTATCAAGGCCAGGATAGCCATTGACAGTGATTTCAGAAATATAGGCCAGAGTTTTATTCCCTCGGTTACTATCCTTAGGGAAGACGAAAAGTTCAGGACTAGAATCAATAAAGGTCGTTTTAGCCATACCACTTTGGAAGGTTGGATGGGCAATAACGTTCTTCATGAAAGGTATATTGGTTTTAACACCACGAATCCGAAATTCAATTAAGGCACGTTCCATGGTGGTTACCGCTTGTTCAAACGTTCTACCAAAAGAACAAACTTTTACCAGTAGAGAATCAAAATATGGTGTCACAATATTTCCTTGAAAGGCATTTCCAGCATCCAAACGAATCCCAAACCCACCTGGCGAGCGATAAGTATTAATCCTACCGGTATCTGGTAAGAAATTATTCTCAGGATCCTCAGTGGTCACTCGACATTGAATGGCAGCACCTGAATAATGCAAGTCTTCCTGCTTAGGAATTCCAATCTCCTTATGCAAGTCTTGTCCAGCAGCAATACGTAATTGCGCTTGAACAATATCAATCCCCGTAATTAATTCGGTAATGGTATGTTCCACTTGAACACGTGGGTTGACCTCGATAAAGTAGAAGGTATCACCGTCAAGGAGGAACTCTACAGTACCTGCATTTAGGTAGTTGATTTCTTTCATAAATTTAGCTGCGGCATGGCAAATACGGTCCCGCAATTCGTCAGAAATAGAAAGACAAGGCGCCACTTCAACAACCTTTTGATGCCGTCTTTGAACAGAACAATCTCTTTCATACAAATGAACTAGATTGCCATACCTATCTCCTAAAATTTGTACTTCAATATGTTGTGGATTTTCGATGTATTTTTCAACATAACAGTCTGATGAACCAAATGCTTGTTGAGCTTCACGTGCGGCTTCTTGGCTTAAAGCAGCCACTTGGTCTTTGGAGCGGATAATCCGCATCCCACGACCTCCACCACCTAAGGCAGCTTTGACCATAATCGGATAGCCATATTGGTCTGCAAATTCATAAATATCTTCGACTGACTCAACTACCCCATGAGAACCAGGAATAGAAGCTAGACCAGCTTTAAATGCTGCCTCCTTAGCCTTTATCTTATCTCCTAGAATCTCAAGCTCTGCCATTTTTGGCCCGACAAATGTGAGTCCCTCTTCCTGACATCGCTTAGCAAATTCCAGATTTTCTGATAAAAATCCATATCCAGGATGAATAGCATCCGCTCCACTTTCTTTAGCGATACAAATAATATCTTCAATATCTAGGTAAGCTTCAATTGGTTTTTTACCTGCTCCAACTTGATAAGCCTCATCCGCCTTAAAACGATGTAAAGATTGGTCATCCTCCTTGGCATAAATGCCTACTGTTGCTAAGCCTAATTCCTTGGCTGCACGGAAAACTCGTATTGCAATCTCACCACGATTTGCCACTAAAACTTTTTTCATGAAACTACCTGCCCTTTTCTATAGAGTTTGCCATGTTGCTAACAAATTTTTGGTCCATCCGAATAACACACTGTACCATACCAATCCCAATGCTTAATGCCAGAAAACTAGAACCACCATAACTAATAAATGGTAGTGGAACACCTGTGATTGGTGCTAAACCAAGTAAAGCACCTATATTGATGCTGGATTGAACCAGAATCATGGCGCCAACACCAATACAAACAAGCTTAGAAAACAGTAGCTTGCACTGGATACTTTGCCTAAAGATAAAAATAATCAAACTAAATAAAACAGCCAATACCACGAGAACCATAATAACACCCATCTCTTCCCCAATAATCGCTAGGATGAAATCGGTATGAGCCTCAGGAAGAAAACCTGTTTTTTGAATAGACGTCGCTAAACCAGTACCGGTTAAGCCACCCCTAGCCAGAGCCAGATAGCCTTGAATAGCTTGATAACCATCCCCTTGTGCATCAGCCCAAGGATTATGAAAAGAAGTCAAACGACCAATCTGGTATTGCATAATGGGAAGATTTTCAATCCAACTTTTTGGCAAATAAGTAAGACCATATGCCACAACTGAAAAAACTCCTAAACCAATTGGGTATTTTAAAGGCACTCCTGATGAAACAAACTGGATTAAAAATATTAGGATCAGAATTAAAAAAGTCCCAAAGTCAGGTTGTGCTAACACGAATAGAAAAATTATGGCAGCCATACTAGCTGGCCAAGCAATATATGCCAAAATTTTTGAGTCAATCAACTTTTGATTAACACTATAGAAATAAGCACCAGCCCATATAATAAATAATTTTGCAAATTCAGAAGGTTGCAGTGTAAATCCGCCTATACTAATCCAACTTTTAGCACCATTTATCGGACTGGTAAATAGTACGATAATGAGCAACAGTATGAGAATAGCAAAAACACCGAACAGTGCCCATTTTTTTTGTAGAATATATTCACCTAAATACGAGACTAACAACATCAGGCCCATCCCGACTAGGACAAAGATAAATTGTTTGTAGAAATAGGACTCAGCGCTATTAGTTTCTGCTAAAGAAAAGAAGGAACTGGCGCTATAAACCATAATTAATCCAAATAAGGATAGCAATAAATATGGAATCATAATGTAGGGATCAAGGTTTAATTTATCTAGTATTCGTTTCAAAAAAAGACCCCCTTTATTTATTTTTTGTTTTTTCGTATATTTCAGTATAGACATCGTTGAGTGAATGCTCTAAGTCACTCATTAAACGGTGACCTGTCTCTTTATCAATAACTTCTATCATAACAGCATACTCAACTTGCTTGGAAAAACCATACAATTGTGTATCCACTACCTCCTCAAAGGCTGGACATTGCGTCAAACACAGGTGATTGCGTTGACTATGAATCAGGTGATATATTTTTTCTGCATTCTTTTCTAAGACTTCTAATGCACTCATTTGATCAGATCTATGTGCCATTACATACATCTCCTTTATCATCATTTTCTCAGAACATTATACCACAGAAATGTGAATTCTATACCCTCTTGTAGAAAGTTTAGTAAGGGCTTAAGGTATTCCATGAAAAAATCGGTAGAAAGAATCCTCCACCGATTTCTGGCAATCATTTTATTCAATTTAAGTTCATCAACACAATTTGACGGATAACCTTTTTTGTTAGAAAGGTGTTGATGAGTTGATTACTAAACCTTATACTGTAGTTGTGATTGAGCCACGAACCACAACACCCCCAAAACTCAACTAAGAAAGAGGATTCACAAGGTACAAAATACAAGAATGGAAAAGTGGAAAGCCAACAAAAAGAAGCCCAATTATTGCGAACTAACAGAGTTATAATAACTACCACAATTATAACAACTCTATTAACAACAATAAGGCTTCTTATTGACCTTCTAGGTTAGTACCCTATTCAAAGGTTAAGGGCTTATATAGCCTAAGTTCTTGACATCCTTTGAGTTAATTATACTATAGAAAGGATATGAAGGCAATGACAGAAGTTAAAAACAAAGGCGGTAGACCCCCTACAGGCTTAAACAGAACTAAGATGTTAGGAAATCGTTACACTATAGAAGAAGTAGAAGAGATTAGAGAGATAGCAAGAACCGCAAACATGACTATTACAGACGCTATTCTGCAAGCCCTACGGAATGAATTTAAAAAAACAAAATAAAGAACTCGGCCTATTTAATGTTCGTACTCATTACAAAAGTATAACCACCAAAATAATTAGAAAAATAGCCCTACCTATTTTGTATATACAAAATCCAACAAGCCTCATTGAGAACTTGTTGGATTTTAAAATTTTATTCAGTTTCTGCTTGTTTCTTACGTTTTGCAGCTTTCTCACGTTCGCCCTTGTTTAGAATTTGTTTACGCAGACGAATGCTTACTGGAGTAATTTCACAGTATTCATCTTCTGCTAAGAATTCTAGGGATTCTTCTAGAGAAAGTTTTTTAGGTGTTTTGATCACATTTGTTTGGTCTTTATTGGCTGAACGGATATTGGTTTGTTGTTTAGCTTTCGTGATGTTCACAGCAATATCGTTATCACGTGAGTTTTCTCCAACAACCATTCCTTCATAAATATCAGTACCTGGTTCGATAAAAATAGTTCCACGATCTTCGACACCCATAATTCCGTAAGTTGTTGCTTTACCAGTGTCCGTTGATACTAAAGCACCATTTCTACGGCCGCCGATATTGGCATGTACATATGGTAGGTATTGGTCAAAGGTGTGATTCATGATTCCGTATCCACGAGTCATAGACAAGAATTCAGTTGTGTAACCGATTAGTCCACGAGCAGGCGCTAGGAAGATAATCCGAACTTGTCCGTTACCAGTATGTTGCATATCTTGCATCTCACCCTTACGATTGCTTAGGGACTCAATAATAGAACCCATATATTCTTCAGGGGTATCGATTTGCACACGTTCAAATGGTTCGCAACGAACGCCATCAATGTCTTTTAAGATAACTTCTGGACGAGATACTTGTAATTCATAGCCTTCACGACGCATATTTTCAATCAAGATAGACAAATGCAATTCGCCACGTCCGGATACGACCCATGCATCTGGTGAACTAGTTGGTTCTACCTTCAAGGAAACATCTGTGTGTAATTCACGAAGTAGACGTTCTTCAATCTTACGAGAAGTAATGAATTTCCCTTCTTTACCAGCAAATGGTGAATTGTTAGTCAAGAAAGTCATTTGAAGAGTTGGTTCATCTATATGAAGAATTGGTAGAGACTCTTGGAATTCAACTGGAGTTACTGTTTCTCCAACAAAGATGTCCTCCATACCAGAAATAGCAATCAAATCACCAGCTCTAGCTTCATCAATCTCAACACGGTTTAAACCGAAGAAACCAAATAGTTTGGTAACACGGAAATTTTTCTTACTTCCATCTAGCTTGATAAGTGATACTTGGTCACCAACTTTGATAGTTCCACGGAAGACACGGCCAATCCCGATACGTCCAACATAGTCATTATAATCTAGTAGAGAAACTTGGAATTGTAATGGCTCATCTGAATTATCAATTGGGCAAGGGATATGTTCAATAATGGTATCAAATAAGTGGTCCATTGTTTTTTCTTGATCAGCAGCATTGTCAGATAAACTTGTAGTACCATTCAAGGCTGAAGCATAGACAACTGGGAATTCTAATTGGTCATCATCTGCACCTAATTCAATAAATAGTTCTAATACTTCATCAACCACTTCTTCTGGTCTAGCAGCATCACGGTCAATCTTATTTACAACAACAATTGGAGTCAATTTTTGGTCTAAAGCTTTTTTCAATACAAAACGGGTTTGTGGCATGGTTCCTTCATAAGCATCAACGACAAGTACAACTCCATCAACCATTTTCATGATACGCTCTACTTCGCCACCAAAATCCGCGTGACCTGGGGTATCCATGATGTTAATTCGAGTCCCTTTATAGGAAACAGCAGTATTTTTCGCCAAAATCGTAATACCGCGTTCACGCTCAATATCATTTGAGTCCATAGCACGTTCTGACAACTCCGTACGAGCATCTAGGGTTTCTGATTGCTTTAGCATTTCATCAACTAAAGTCGTTTTCCCATGGTCAACGTGGGCAATAATCGCAACGTTACGAATATCGTTTCTTAATTTCATTATTCTTTTTCCTCCAAAAGTTTTATTCCTGAAAAGAAAGACCTATTCCGAATGAACAAGGTCTTTCTTTTGCTTTAGACAGCATGAATAATCTACAACTAGCCAGGTTCTTTAACTTAACTATTTTACCACCATGAAGCTCATTTGAAAAGGAAAAATGTTAAGGATAACGGTTACATGATGAAATAAATTTTACACATCCTCTGCAAGGTGCTCTATAACTTCTTTTCTCAATCGTTCTGACCCTAAAACAATCTTGTGTTTGCTGTCCAAAAGATCAATGTCATGTCCATCCAGTTTGCTTGCACCAATCCCCAACTCTTTAGCAATAATCATGCTAGCTGCAATATCCCAAGAAGCCGCATGATAAGTAATATACCCAACAGCTCGTCCTGTAAATACTGATATAGCTTCAATAGACGCCGCTCCAATTGAACGAGTTCCTAGACTTTTTTTAGCAATCGCTTTGATAGCTGGAGTAGCACGCAGTAAGGTATTGCCATTGATATGCAAAAGCCCCTGAGATAAGCTTTTCTCTGGCAATACTGATAACCTTCTGCCATTACAGTAAGCTCCTTTATCTTTAATTCCAGCATAAAGTCGGTCATTCATAACGTCATAAATATACCCTAATAACCCTACCCCATCCTTATAAAGAGCAATCATAATACCGAAATGACCTTGTTCCTGAATAAAATTCATAGTGCCATCAATGGGGTCGATGATCCAAACATAGCCCTCTAAAGAAACAATACGGTCTCCTTGACCTTCCTCACCAAGAATTTTATGTTCTGGGTAGTTACGTCGAATCTGTTCAATAAAAAAGCGCTCAATTCCTTGATCAACGTCAGTCACTAAATCACGGTAACCCGACTTTTCGGTGATGGTCAAAGGGGTTGTAAAAGAGTCTCTTATCATTTGACCAGCTGTCATCATCCAATCCACGATTTCTAAATGCAACTTTAAAGTATCCATTGGCATCATCTCACTCCCAAATTTATTCTTTTTCCGTCCGATTTTTTATAAGCTTGCACACAGGCATAAAGTGAGTACCCACTTAACTTTTGAAATTCCTGCCCTAAACGTTTTTCTTGCCCAATTGAAGGAACTACCTCTTTAAAGGCATCATATGCTTTTTTGAAGGATTCTTTTGCTATTCCCCCTTCATAACAAGCTTCTACTGCACTCCAACAACCAATCACCTTCGCCATCTCTTCATGTGACCAGTCAAGCTCAATTGGATAGTCATAATTCTTCATGTTTCTACCACTCTTTCTATCAAATAGACTCATAAATCAGTCTAAATTATCTAATTCTTTATACTCAGTCTATTAGAAATCAAGCCCCAATTCAAGAGACAAAGCTTTAAATAGTAAATGTATCTACTAGTTGACCAAAGAGACCGGGTAAAAATTAGTAACAGTATATTTTATTTCTAAATCACAAAAGCGTTTCCCTGAAAAGAATCCGAAATGACGGTGTATAGCATAGCTGACGCACAGTGGATGTTTCGGCTTCAGCCGATTACAGCCACGTAGACAGCTAAGCCAGTGAGACCAAGGCTCACGGCGGTGCCACCGTTCTCAGTTCGGATTCTTTTCAGGGAAACGCTTTTGCTTTTTATGTTACAAACCTTTTGGCATTCAATTGAAAAATGCTAATTATCCATAAAAAAGCTTCCTCCTAGCCCTAAGACCAAGAGGAAGTTCAATCAATCTAATATTATTAAATATGGATTGGCATACCTAGAGCTAGTTCTGCAGCATCCATAACAACTTCTGCTAGAGATGGATGAGAGTGAATTGTCAAAGCAATATCCTCAGCATTCATACCGGCTTCTACTGCTAAACCAAGTTCGGCAATAACATCCGAAGCACCAACACCTGCAACTTGTGCTCCTACGATAACATTGTCATCTTTTGTCGTAATCAAACGAACAAATCCTTCAGTTGCATTCAGAGAAATAGCACGACCATTTCCAGCTAGTGGGAATTTAGATGCTTTTACTTTCAATCCCGCTTCTTTTGCTTCTTTTTGAGTATATCCAACAGAAGCTAATTCTGGGTCAGTAAAAGCAACAGACGGCATTGCACGGTAGTCAACGGCTACTTTTTTGCCTGAAATGGCTTCAGCAGCAATTTTTCCTTCATAACTTGCTTTATGTGCCAATGCAGCACCCGGAACAATATCTCCAATAGCGAAGATGTTAGACTTGTTAGTACGTCCTTGGTTATCAACTTTCACCAAACCACGTTCTGTTAATTCAATTCCAGCAACTTCTAAGCCTAATTCATCCGTGTTAGGACGGCGACCAACTGCCACCATTACATAATCCGCCACGATAGACTCTTCTTTGCCATCAACTTCATACTTAACAGTTACGCTATCACCGTTGTCGATTGCTTCTTTAGCCATAGCTGAGGTTTTAATGGTAACACCCTTTTTAGCGAAATCATCTTCCACTAATTTAATCATATCTTTGTCAAACATAGATAAGATAGATGGTGCACCTTCTAAAATAGTTACTTCTGAACCTAAGTTAGCATAAGCTCCACCTAATTCAGAACCGATAACTCCACCACCGATAACAACAATTTTCTTAGGCACTTCTTTCAGTGCTAAGCCACCTGTTGAATCAATGACGCGTTTACCAAACTTGAAGCCTTTGATTTCAATTGGTCGGCTACCAGTTGCAACAATGGCATGATTGAAGGAGTATGTTTGGGCACTATCCTCATTCATAATACGTAAAGTATGCTCATCCACGAAGAAAGCTTCTCCACGAATAATTTCAACTTTGTTTTTCTTAAGGAGAGATTCAACACCACTGGTCAATTTCTTAACAACGGTATTCTCTTTCCACTCTTGTGTTTTTGCAAAATCAAGCACCACATTTTCAGCTGTTACACCAAAAACTTCTGAGTGCATGGCTTCTTGGTAATGATGTCCCGCAGCGATCAAGGCTTTCGATGGAATACATCCAACGTTAAGACAAACACCACCAATGTATTCTTTTTCTACGATAGTCACTTTTTGTCCTTCTTGGGCAGCACGGATGGCAGCTACATAGCCACCAGGTCCTGCTCCGATAACAATCGTATCTAATTCTATTGCGAAATCTCCTACTACCATTTCTTTATCACCATTACCCTTCCATTAATAACAGCTCAGGATCATTCAATAAACGTTTTAATTCATTCATTGCTTTTTGAGCAGTTGCGCCATCAACGATACGGTGATCGAAGCTTAGCGATAATTTCATGTTACGACCGATAACAATCTCGTCATTGTCGTTGATAACTGGTTCGCGAACGATAGTCCCTACTCCTAAAATAGCTACTTCAGGGTAGTTGATAACTGGTGTAAACCAGCCACCACCAACAGAACCAATGTTAGAAATAGTAACTGTACCTTGAGACATTTCTCCAGCAGTTAATTTACCTGCTTGTGCTTTAGCAGCTAAGCTGTTGATTTCGTCTGCAATTTGGAACATGCTCAATGTATTTGTGTTTTTAAGGTTTGGAACAAATAAACCGTTATCTGTATCTGTTGCAATACCCACGTTATAGTAGTTTTTGTACACAATTTCTTGACTTGCATCATCGATTGATGCGTTCAAGATAGGGTATTTCTTCATAACTACAGTTAAAGCTTTAACCACATAAGGTAAGAAGGTTAATTTCACACCTTGTGCAGCTGCAACATCTTTGAATTTCTTACGGTGATCCCAAAGTTTACTTACTTCAACTTGGTCATGCAAGGTTACGTGTGGAGCTGTGTGTTTGCTGTTAACCATCGCTTTAGAAATCGCACGACGCATTGGTGTTAACTTAACGCGCTCTTCTCTTTCTTTGTTAGACGATACAAATGGTTTTGCTGGTTCAGCTTCTTTTACAGGTGTTGCTGCTTGTGGTGCAGCTACAGGAGCTTGGCTAGCTTCTGGTTGACTTGGAGCACTTGCTACTGGAGCTGGTGCTTGCCCGTTAAAGTTGTCGATATCTTCTTTAGTGACACGTCCACCTTTTCCACTTGGCGTAACTGCTGTAATATCCACACCTTTTTCACGTGCGTATTGACGTACGGATGGCATAGCTAAAACTAATTTGTCTGGGTTTCCTGTTGCAGGAAGACCTGTTGGTGCAGCTGGAGCAGCTTGACTTGGTGTGCTTGCTGCTGGGGCTAGAGTTGCAGGAGCCGCATTACTTGGTGCTAATCCTTCAACTGCAATCTCAACAATAACATCGCCTACGTGTGAAACAGTTCCTTCAGAAACTAAAACTGCGGTAACTGTCCCCGCAACTGGAGATGGAATTTCTTCTACAGATTTGTCATTTTGTACTTCAAATAAGATATCGTCTTCTTCAATCTTATCGCCTACTTTAATGTCAATCTTAACAATTTCACCTTCTGCAATTCCTTCACCAATATCTGGCAATTTGAATTGGAAAGTTCCAGCTTGTGCTGAGGCTGCTACTGGTGCAGCTGCCGGTGCTACCGTTTCACTTGCTGCTGGAACTGGAGCTTCGCTTACTTCGTCTTCATGTCCAGGTGCATCGATTACTACAATAGTATCTCCTACACGTGCAACAGTTCCTTCTTGAACCAATACTTCAAGAACTTTACCACCTACTGGAGATGGAATTTCTTCTACTGATTTATCATTTTGTACTTCGAATAAAATATCATCTTCTTCGATAACATCACCAACTTTGATGTCAATTTTTACGATTTCGCCTTCTGCGATACCTTCACCGATATCAGGCATTTTGAATTTAAAAGCCATGTTTGAACTTCCCTTCTTTTATCTAGGTCTAGTCACCTTAGTTTCACAATCTTGTTTGTTATAAGGATAGACAAACACTTCAAAAGCAAAGCTCATATAGCTCATGCTCTTGAAATGACGTCATTAAGGATTAAAAATTGTAAGTTTCGCGAACTTTAGCTTCAATATCACTAGCGTTTGGCAACCAGTCATTTTCTGCTTGACCGAATGGGAATACAGTATCAGGTGCTGCTACGCGACCAATTGGCGCTTGTAGATGTAAGATAGCACGTTCGGAAATTTCTGACATAACCATAGCGCCTACACCTGCTTGACGTTGTGCTTCTTGAACAACAACCACACGACCAGTTTTTTCAACAGATGCTAGGATGGTATCTAAATCAAGCGGTGAAACAGTACGTAAGTCAATAATTTCTACTGAAATGCCTTCTTTTTCCAAGACTTCAGCTGCTTTGATAGATTCACGAACCATAGCTCCGTAAGTAATGATAGATACATCAGTTCCTTCACGTGTTACAGCTGCTTTTCCAATTGGAACTGTATAAGATTCTTCTGGAACTTCTTCACGGAAAGAACGGTACAACTTCATGTGCTCTAAGAAAACAACTGGGTCATTATCACGAATAGCCGCAATCATTAAACCTTTTGCATCATATGGATTTGAAGGGATAACAACTTTGATACCAGGTGATTGTGCGATGATACCTTCTAAGTTGTCTGAGTGAAGTTCAGGTGTATGAACACCACCACCAAATGGCGAACGGAAAACGATTGGTAAATGACGTGTTCCACCCATACGGTAACGAGTTCTAGCTGCTTGTGCTACAACGGAGTCCAATACTTCAAAAACAAACCCAAAGAATTGGATTTCTGGAACTGGACGATACCCTTCTAAGGCTAGACCAATAGCTAATCCACCGATACCAGACTCTGCTAAAGGAGTATCAAATACGCGGTCTTCGCCAAATTGTTCTTGAAGGCCTTGAGTAGCACGGAATACTCCACCGTTTTTACCAACGTCTTCTCCAAATATAAGAACATTTGGGTCACTTGCCATTTCAGCTGCTAAGGCATCTGTAATGGCTTGAATCATTGTAATTTGTGCCATAATTATTTACTCTCCTTTGCTTCAAATACATCAATTTGTTCTTGAATAGTATTGGTTGGTTCTTCAAACATTGTATTTAAGAAGAAGGAAACTTTTTGTTTAGGCTGTTTGTCAGCTTCTTTAATCGCTTCTTTGATTTCTTCTTTTGTTGCTTCGATTACTTCTTCTTCTTTTTCTTGAGACCATAATCCTTTATCTTCTAGATATTTACGGAAACGAATCAACGGATCTTTTTTAGCCCATTCATCTTGAACGCCTTCAGGTTGGTAACGAGTTGGGTCGTCACCTGACAAGGTATGTGGACCATAACGGTAACAGATGGTTTCAATTAAGACAGGACCATTTCCTGCTACAGCATAGTCACGTGCTTTTTTAGTTACAGCATAAACCGCTAATGGGTCCATACCGTCTACTTGAATACCAGGGATACCAGCTGCAACAGCTTTTTGAGCTAGGGTAACTGCTTTTGTTTGTACTGAACGAGGTGTAGAGATTGCCCATCCATTGTTTTGGATGAAGAAGATTGCTGGCGCATTGAAAGAACCCGCAAAGTTGATTCCTTCATAGAAATCACCTTGTGAAGATCCACCATCACCTGTATAGGTTACTGCAACATTTTTCTTGCCACGTTTTTTAAGTCCTAAAGCAACACCGGCTGCTTGAACGTATTGAGCACCGATAATGATTTGTGGTGGCAAAGCTTTTAATGATTCTGGGTACATATTTCCAGCTACGTGTCCACGAGACCATAAAAAGGCTTGTGACAATGGTAGGCCGTGTTTTATTAATTGAGGAACATCACGATATCCTGGTAATAAAACATCATCTTTTTCAATTGCTTTAATGCTTGCCAATTGGCTAGCTTCTTGACCAGCAGTTGGTGCATAGAAACCTAAACGTCCTTGACGGTTTAGAGCTGTTGAACGTTCATGTAAGATACGAGACCAAACCATATCTGACATCAACCCTACTAATTCATCATCTGACAAATCCGGAACCAAATCTGGATTTACAACATTTCCATCTTGGTCCAAAATTTGAACCATACGGAAATCAGTATTTGTGTCGCTAAATAGTGCATCGAGATCAATTTTTTTCTTCGTTGCCATACTTTTCATTCCTCTTTTCTTTTAAGAATACTCTTAAATAATAGTTGAAAATCATACAGTTTAAAAAAACTGTATTAATCTTTCATCTTTCATGTTTAAATTTAACACTCTTTTTGCTTTGATGCAAGAATAATTCACTGAATCAGAAAAAAGGTCCATATTTTTCTTTATCACAAAATAGCCTACTTGCTTACATTGTATTTTCATTGTACTTTCACTAGTTTTCCGTTTTTTATCGTGACTCAATTCACATTCTGTCTTATAATAATTTACTGCATTTGAATAATAAATGTCTTACAAAAGACTCTAACACAGTCTTGTAACAACTGTACTAAAAAACAGGTAGACACATGTCTACCTGTTCCACCATTAGACGAGTCCTTGCAGAATCATTGCATCAGCAACCTTCTCAAAGGCTGCTATATTAGCTCCTGCTAAGTAATCTTTGTCCAAGTTATATTTTTTAGCTGTTTGACTAACTGTCTTATAAATCATGGTCATGATGTTTTTCAACTCTTCATCAACTTGCTCAGCACTCCAACGTAATCGTTGGCTATTTTGGCTCATTTCTAAGGCTGAAACAGCAACTCCACCTGCATTTGCTGCTTTTGCTGGTCCAAAAAGGATACCTTCCTTACGATAAAGCTCAATAGCCTCCAAGTCACATGGCATATTCGCCCCTTCTGCTACACAGTAAACACCCTGTGTGATAAAGTTTTTAGCCAAGTCAGCTGTAATTTCATTTTGGGTTGCACATGGCAAGGCAATATCATAAGCACCTTCATAGGTCCAAACACTACCTTCGTGGTATGAGCTTGTATCTTTTTCCTGTGCATAAACTGTCAAACGTTCACGACGATTGTTTTTTATATCCAATAACAAATCAACGTCAATACCCGTCTCATCAATGATATAGCCATTTGAATCAGAAACTGCAATTACGGTAGCACCAAGTTCTTGAGCTTTCTGAGTTGCAAACTGAGCCACATTGCCTGACCCAGATACCACTACTTTTTGGTCTTTAAATGACTTACCATGTTCTTTTAAGAGCTCTTCCGTGTAGTAGACTAAGCCATATCCAGTGGCTTCTGGTCTTATCAAACTACCACCGAATCCGTAAGGTTTGCCTGTTAAGACACCAGCATCAAACTGTTTCAAACGTTTGTATTGACCAAACAAATAACCAATCTCACGACCACCTACACCAATATCTCCTGCAGGAATATCAAGTGAAGGGCCAATATGTTTTTGTAGTTCTGTCATAAAGCTTTGACAAAAACGCATGACTTCTTGGTTGGATTTTCCTTTAGGGTTAAAATCACTGCCACCTTTGCCGCCGCCAATAGATAGTTCGGTTAAAGCGTTCTTAAAGATTTGCTCAAAGCCTAAAAATTTTAAGATACTCTGATTGACACTAGGATGAAATCTTAAGCCACCCTTATAAGGTCCGACTGCTGAATTAAATTGCACACGGTAGCCACGATTGACTTGGTATTGTCCTTTGTCATCTATCCAAGGGACACGAAAGCTTATGACACGTTCAGGTTCCAGAATTCGCTCAAGGATATTTTCACGAATGTATTCTGGATGTTTTTCAAAAACTGGCTCAACTGTTGATAAGAGTTCCTCTACCGCTTGTAAAAATTCACTTTCATGTTGGTTGGCCTTTTCTACTTTAGCATATACCTGTTTCAAATATTTGCTAGCTTCCATCAAATCCCTCATTTCATAAAAAAATTCTAACAGACACATTATAAACAATATTCTGACAATTTAACAAGAGTTTGCTTAAAATTTTATGAAAATAGTTAGAATTTCGTTTTCAATAAAGTGCCAAACTTGCCGAAAAATGCTATACTATTACAAGAGAACTAGAATCATATCAAGGAGGACCATTCGTGTTAACTATGAAAGATATTGTCCGTGAAGGGCACCCAGCGCTAAGAGAGCGTGCTAGCAAGATGACATTTCCTTTGTCAGAGGAAGAACAACAAATGGCCTTAGACATGTTGGAATTTTTAAAAAATAGTCAGGATGAAGATATCGCTAAACAGTATGAGTTACGGGCAGGAGTCGGCTTAGCTGCTCCTCAAATAGGTGTCACCAAACAAATGATTGCCCTGCTCTTACCCGGTGAGTATGAAGATGATGAACCAATCTTAAATGATGTTTGGGTTAATCCGAGGGTCATGAGACAGTCTGTTAAACAAACAGCATTGAAAGATGGCGAAGGTTGTCTGTCTGTTGACCGTGAAGTACCAGGGTTAGTCATTCGACCAGACAAGATTACGGTTAGCTTTTACGACCTTGAAGGACAAAAGAAAGAAATGAAACTTGAGGGATATGAAGCAATCGTTGTCCAACATGAGATTGACCATCTGAATGGTATCATGTTTTACGACCATATCAACGAAGCAGACCCACAATTCTTGCCGAAAGGAGTAACGGTTATTGGCTAAAATAAAAAACTCCAAACCGCTTGCTCTTGTATTCGATCTTGATGATACACTCTACTCAAAGGCTGATGTATTTTTTAATACCTTTCAAAAATTTGCCCAGACTTCTTTAAGTCCTCAAGAACTATACCATGTCTATTCTCAGCAAAGTGAAGTAGCCTTTCAGCTCTTTAATCAAGAGCAACTAACTTTAGAAGAATCTCATGTTTATCGCTATAGTCATTTGTTTGACGAGTTGGGCATTACCCTCACTGATCAAGAAATTAAAAAGTTTATCCACTCTTACAATTTCCAACAAACCCAGATAAGCCTATCGCAAGATTGGAAGAAACTACTAGAAACCTTGAAAGACCAATATCAATTGGCCATCTTAAGCAATGGACCTAGTCAGCACCAACGTCATAAATTGGATGCTTTGAATATTGAACCCTTCATTCCTGAAAACAAATGGTTTATCTCTGAGGATCTTGGTTTCCATAAGCCTCACTACCAGTCTTTTCTAGCTGTTGAAGAATCTTTAGGGCTTCACCCCCATCAGATTGTTATGGTCGGCGATACCTTAGAAGCTGATATCACTGGTGCCCAAAAATATGGTTGGAAATCCATTTGGTATCAAGAACACCGCCAACAGTTTCCTACTGCTCATTCGGCAAGCTATAAGACAGCCTTTAAACCACAAGATATTCTCAGACTTTTGGATTCGCCGGAATAAGCGTTCACAAGTCCCAAACAGGACAATTAATATACTTCAAGCCTTGTTTGTGCTAATATACTAATGATGTATATTGCACGTCTTAATATTATTCAAAACTATAAGAAACTCAAAGGAGAAAAAATATGATATTTAAAGTAACTTATCAAGAAAATAAAATTGAAGCACCCCGTCGCGAAAATACGCTGTCTCTTTATGTAGAAGCAGCAAACAAACCAGAAGCACGCAAATTAATTGAAGACAATACTGAATACAATGTTGAATTTATTCAGGAGTTAGATGAAAAACATTTGGCCTACGAAATGAAAGATCCTAGCTTTGAATTAACGGTGTTTTAATATGAAACCAAATATTAAAAATAACGAAACTGGAGTCTTTGCCTTTGGTGGCTTGGGTGAAATTGGTAAAAATACGTATGGCATCCAATTTCAAGACGAACTCATCCTACTAGATGCTGGAATTAAGTTCCCTGAAGATGACTTATTAGGTATCGACTATGTTATACCTGACTACAGTTATATCGTACAAAATCAAAATAAAGTTAAGGGCCTTTTCATCTCCCATGGCCATGAAGACCATATCGGTGGCGTCCCCTTCCTACTAAAACAAGTCAATATTCCTATTTATGCAACCAAATTGGCTATGTCCCTCATCCGTAACAAGTTAGATGAGCATGGATTGCTTAGAGATGCCATTTTACATGAGATTGATGAGGACTCTGTTATTAAATTCAGAAAAACAACGGTTAGTTTTTATCGGACTACTCACAGTATTCCTGATGCTTTTGGGATTGTAGTGAAAACTCCTCCTGGAAACATCGTCTTCACAGGTGACTATAAATTTGACTTCACTCCTGTGGGTGAACCAGCCAATCTCCATCGTATGGCACAAATCGGTAGCGAAGGTGTTCTTGTCCTCTTGGGCGACAGTACCAATTCTGAAGTTCCTGGCTTTACACAATCTGAACAAATTGTGGGTAAATCCATTAAACAAATTATTCAACGAGTTGAAGGCAGAATTATCTTTGCTACTTTTGCCTCAAATGTTTCTCGTCTGAAACAAGTGGCTGATGTTGCCGTTGAAACAGGTCGTAAAATTGCCGTATTTGGTCGTAGCATGGAGGCTAGTTTTGCTACCGCCAGAGAATTGGGCTATATCGATGCTCCAGATGAAACCTTTATCGATGGTAGAGAAATTAATCAATATCCTGCCAATAAAGTGATTATCCTTTGTACAGGATCACAAGGCGAACCAATGGCAGCCCTAAGTCGGATTGCTAACGGAACTCACCGCCAAATCTCAATACAACCTGGGGATACTGTCATTTTCTCAAGTTCACCTATCCCAGGAAATACAACCAGCGTCAACCGTGTTATTAATCTTTTATCAGAAGCTGGCGCTGATGTCATTCACGGTCGCTTGAACAACATTCATACTTCCGGACACGGTTCTCAAGAAGAACAAAAATTAATGTTGCGTTTAATGAAGCCAAAATACTTCGTTCCAGTCCACGGTGAATACCGTATGCAAAAAATCCAAGCCAATCTAGCAGCTCAAGTAGGCATCCCAATTGAAAATTCCTTCATCCTTGGAAATGGTGATGTTCTAGCTGTTACTGCTGATAGCGCAAGACGTGCTGGACACTTTTTTGCAGGTGATGTGTATGTGGACGGTAAAGGTATTGGAGATATTGGTAACATTGTCCTCAGAGACCGTAAAACCCTATCACAAGATGGTTTAGTCATTGTTGTGGCAACGGTCGATTATGAAACAGGTCAATTAGTAGCTGGTCCAGACATTTTATCTCGCGGTTTTATCTACATGCGTGAATCAGGTCAATTACTAAATCAAGCTCAACAACTTCTCAAAGAAGAGATGATTGAGACTTTGTCATCCCCTGATGAACCTAGCAATGAACGTTCTCTAAGAAACGGCATCATTGATACCTTGCAACCTTACCTCTACCAAAAAACAGAACGTAGCCCTATGATTCTACCTGTTATTTTAGACGTAACCGCTGAAGATGCTGTCTCGTAAGTAATGAATATAAAATTAAAGACGATTCTCACAACTTAATCTCGTGAGAATCGTCTTTTTTGTTATAGATAACAGAGTTGGGTAAATACTCTCTGATACTATATATAAGTTTCCAAGTCATAGCACACTAAAGACTCTCTAATTTAGTTGGCTGTAAAGGACTGTGCAAAAAGTCCATAATGACTTATATTTATTTTTAAATCACAAAAGAGTTTTGCAAAAAAGCTTATCAGAAATGAGAACGGTGGCACCGCCGTGAGCCTAGTCTCACTGGCTTAGCTGTCTACGTGGCTGTAATCGGCTGAAGCCGAAACATCCACTGTGCGCCAGCTATGCTCTTTACACCGTTATTTCTGATAAGCTTTTTTGCAAAACTCTTTTGTTTGAATAGCACCCTAAACTTTTACCCAGCCCCTTACAGCCAAACAAGTCGGAGACTCTCTTATCTACACACAAAAACTTGTAGCTCCTTCTTAGTCAAGTCGATTATAATTATAGGATGGTTCATTTAACTCTTCGTCAAAATCTACTGCTAAGTCATAATCTTGGAAGAACCACTCATCTCCACTTTCCACAAAATAAGTAATCCCATTTTCCACGACACTAGCAATAGGTGAATTTGGTTGGTCGACTTCTACCGCTAAAGAGAACCCTTCATGAATAGGGCTGCAGCCATATACTTTCCCTAAGAAGCGTACGCCTCTTTGAGTAGATACCCCCATCTCGGATTCAAACCATTTTTGAGCTTTTTTTGTTACTGTTATTTTCATAGCCTTCCCTACCTCCTTTAAACTCTAACATAATCCTAACACAAGTTAGTGAAAATAAAATAGGATATGCTCACAGTGAAGTTAAGGCTTGGCTAATTGATGTTTAAACGCATAAATAGTTGCTTGAGTTCGATCTTCTACTTCTAATTTAGAAAGAATATTAGACACATGGGTTTTGACCGTTTTCAGGGTGATATATAGACTATCTGCTATATCCTGATTAGACATACCTTCTGCAATCAATAAAAGGACCTCCATCTCACGAGCTGTGAGTTCATCATGAAGATTCTTTTTCTGTTGACGCTGAATGCGGTTGACCAGTTTATCCGTCACTTCTGCTTCAAAGACACCTTCACCTTTGTAGGTGTTTCGAATAGCTTGGGCAATCTCACTGGCAGAGGAAGTTTTTAAAAGGTAACTTTTAGCTCCTGCATTGATAGCTGGAAATACTTTTTCATCATCAATAAAACTAGTCACGATAATAATTCGAGCTTGTGGCCATGCTTTCATAATCTCTTGGGTGGCTTCTATCCCATCCATTTCTGGCATAACAAGGTCCATTAAAATCACATCAGGTCGTAATTCTAAAGCTTTAGCAACACCGACTTGCCCATTTTCTGCTTCGCCAATTACTTCTATATCATCTTGCACCGAAAGATAGGCAGATACACCTAGTCTAACCATCTCATGATCATCAATTAACAGTACTTTTATCATTTGGCTACTCCTTTTAACACTTGATTGGCCAGATTTATTTAATCTGTAATCTGTGGGATTTTAATTTCTACAATCGTTCCTTTGTTTGGAAAACTCAATAGTTTCAATGTACCACCCATTCCAGTTACACGCTCACGAATGTTGACCAAGCCATAACTTCCAGGGCGAGATTCATTGGTATCAAAACCAATGCCATCATCCACCACACGAAGGGAAATCCACTCAGGAGTTTGTCTCAAGAATACATCTAAGTTTTTCGCTTTGGCATGCCTCAAAGTATTGGATAAAAGCTCCTGCATAATTCGAAAGAGGTGATCTTCAATTCCCGGTTTAGTATGGATATCATCTAGTTCCCAATGAATTTCCAATT
Source organism: Granulicatella seriolae (assembly GCF_024543085.1). Taxonomy (GTDB): domain Bacteria; phylum Bacillota; class Bacilli; order Lactobacillales; family Aerococcaceae; genus Granulicatella; species Granulicatella seriolae. Next base: position 46,499 of record NZ_JANHNZ010000010.1, on the reverse strand, counting down.
GCACTTTAGTCATCAATTCTTTTAAGAGCATCTCAATCCCTTTTTTCAGAGATTTATTCTCCAAGGAAACAGGGCGTAGATGGAGTAATAAAGCACGCATTTCTGATTGGGATTCATTGATAATTCGTTCAACCAAGGTCAATTGCTTTTGTAATTTTTCTGGAATACTATCTTTTTGTTCATTTATTGCCGATAGCATCATCATAGCAGCAAACAACTGTTGACTAACTGAGTCGTGTAATTCTCGAGCAATCCGGTGTCGTTCATTCTCTAGAATTTCTTCCTTAGTCTCCTGACCAATATACTGAGGCACTGATGACAGATGTTGCACCTCATTGGACAAATCCATTAATTTGACACGTAGGCGCTGTAGACTAGCGTTAATTCGCCGTAGATTAAAAGGAAGAAAATTCTCATACCAAACTTCTTGAGAAAACAAAGGGTGTTGATAGTTCCCTAAAATCAACCACTCAATTTTTTGCATGGTTAACCGTTCACTTTGTTGGATACTAAAATAATATATAAACGAGAAAATAATAGCAAATAATAGTATCGAAATTCCTAAAGAAAGTATCATAGGAATTTTCGTATTGCCATCCAGAGTAAAAAATGAGTTCCAGCTAATCACAGGTCTCAAGATGAGTAAGACTACCAGAACAAGAAGCAAGGAATATACTAGAAAGTAAATGAAATTCTTAAAACTTAGCCGCTTCCTCATAGCTCAATCACCTCTACACTTCCTACCAAAATAGTGGTGTAGATTAAGACTTTTTTCTTGGCTTGGCTATAGCCTTTTGATTGAAATTCAAGGACTTCATTCTTCACTTCCGTATCAACACCTTCAAAGGTCACCTGTCCTAGAATTGTACTATGATGCAAGGCCACACCAACACCAAGTGGGACGATGACACGAATCTTTCCAACTCCTTTACGAATTAGAATAATATTTTCATCTCGAGGTAGGATGGTATTCCCTAGGTCTATGATGGTATCTCCTGCCAAGGTGATGATGTTAATATCATCCCACTCATAGATATCTTCACCAACTTCTTGACTGCCTATCCATTGTTGTCGACTTCTTCTTTTTAGTCCACTAGGCTCTACTGTTTTTACAGCCCTATATTCTTTCTTATTCCAAAAACTACTAGCACCATTATTTTTACCCGAAAAACTAGGAAGTATATCATTGCCAAATAATGCCAGAGCCACCAAAGTGATCGCTATGGCAAACCAAAATCCAATGGTTGAAAACATGGCAATGATAACTAAGGTTAAACCTAACATGATTCCAATAATTCTAGTTCTTCGTCTGGTTTTACTAGTAAAGCTTAAGACCAATAAAAATAAACCTAAAACGGTCATGACAAGCAAACTTCTATCATTAATTAATTGTGCTGTTGTAATTAGCATGGAGAAAGAAACTAGTAATAATAATATTTTTACTTTGAAATTCTTCACCGTGTATCCCCCTCTACTTTGTCACACTTATCATACACTACTTTCTGCCTGATGTGCACTTACAAAAGGCGGAAAAGAACTCAGTCTAAAGTCCTAGACAAATTAAAAATTCCAAAAAAACTGAGCTAGTAGTCGATAATGACTTATCAGTCTACTAGCTCAGCTATTTGTTTAATTAATCTATTTTAGGCAGATTGAATATCTACAATCTTGATATGCATATCGCCACCTGGTGTAGAAATTACTGCTTCTTCATCCAGTTTTTTTCCAATAATCCCTTTGGCAATTGGAGAGTCGTTAGAAATCTTACCTTCGATTGGATTTGCTTCTGCACTACCTACGATTGTGTAGGTTTCCTCATCTCCATCAGGTAATTCTTTAAATGTAATGGTACGTCCTAATGATACAATATCTTTTTCAATATTTTGATCATCAATAATTTCGGCATAACGTATCATCTTTTCTAAAGTTGAAATACGTCCTTCCACGAAAGCTTGTTCATCTTTAGCAGATTCGTACTCTGAATTCTCAGACAAATCTCCATAAGAACGAGCAATCTTAATGCGTTCAACTATTTCTTTACGTTTAACAACTTTTAATTCTTCTAACTCAGCTTCTATTTTTTCTTTGCCTTCAAGAGTCATTGGGAATACTTTTTCGTTCATGAATTAATCTCCTTTAGGTTCTTGTCTTTCTGTACGTAAATGTACAATGAAGTAAAGATAACACGTTCTGTAAAAGAATGCAATCTATTTTAGTCTAAATTATTATTTGCTGAATTGGACTTAAGAATTGAATCTATTTTAGTCGTCATAAGGTCAATTGCTACAATATTTGATCCACCTTCTGGAATAATAATATCAGCAAATTTTTTTGTTGGTTCAATAAATTGATGGTGCATGGGTTTAACAACCGTTAGATATTGATTAATAACTGAATCTAAGGTTCTGCCTCTTTCCTCAATGTCTCGTTTGATACGTCTAATAATTCGAATATCATCATCGGTATCCACATAGACCTTAATATCCATCAAATCACGCATTCGTTTATCTTCCAAGATCAAGATTCCCTCAATTAGAATGACATCTTTAGGTTCTTGATGGATAACCTTGTTGCTACGAGTATGCATTTCATAGTCATAAACTGGCTCATCAATGGATTCAAAACGAATTAATTTTTCCAGATGTTCAATCAACAAATCCGTGTCGAAAGCAAATGGATGGTCATAGTTGGTTTTCAATCTTTCCTCGAAAGGGAGATAACTTTGGTCCTTGTAATAATAATCTTGATCGATTTTAACAATTGAAAGATCAGGAAAATTAGCTAATATTTTTCTGCTAACACTTGTCTTCCCACTGCCTGATCCACCTGTTACGCCTATTACGATTGGTTTTTTTCGTGACATGTTCTTACTCCTTATCTACATACTTAGCTTGCAATTCCATGTGCTGCTCATAGGTTTCTGAATAATAAACCTTACCGGTACTAGTATCCGCTAAGAAATAAAGATAGGTACTATCGGTAGGATTTAAAGCTGCCTGAATAGCATGGTCACTTGGACTGTTGTATGGCCCAGGCCCCATTCCATAATGTTTGTATAAATTGTAAGGAGAATCTACTTCTAAATCTTGGAGTGTAACAATCTCTTTATGAACATCTAAAGCATACAAGACTGAAATATCGGTTTGAAGCATCATATCATCTTTAATTCGATTGTAGAAGACTCCTGCAATCAATTTACGGTCTTCATCCGACACACCTTCTTTTTCAACTAAAGAAGCCATCGTTAAGATTTTATGCACATCTGTCCCTTTTTCTTCAATTTGGTCATAATATTTAGACATCACTTCATCTGTCTTTTTAACCATAGCCGTAATAATCATTTGTAAGGTTGAGTTTTTATCCACATCATAGGTAGCTGGGAATAAATATCCTTCCAAATGATAGCGAGTATCGGCAACATAATTAGAGGCTGTTAGCAATTTTGGATAGGTTTCTAATAATAGGTTGAAGAAGGTCATATCTTGAGCTTTGGCAATAAATTCTTCTGCTGTATAAGCCGTCGCCTCTTCTACTGCCTTAGCAATATCCTTGAGTTGATCGCCCTCTCGAATCAGAATTTTGGCGGCGGTCTCCGATTGGTCCTGCCCACCTCCAGTTAGTGCCGTAATAACCTGATCCAAGGTCATAGATGATGAAAATTTGTAAAATCCAGCTTTAAATTCGGAGACATTCTTCATCTTTGTATAGTAATTAAAAATCTTTGCATTACGAATAACCTTATTGGTTTGAAGAATATCGGCAATTTCTCGTACAGAAGAGCCAGAAGGAATTTCCACCTCAAATGTTTGAGTTTGACTAGCATCAACCGGCTGGATATTGGTATCAACATATCGGTAAAATACGATGGAAAAGATAACCAACAAAGCTACCAATACGGAAACAACCCCAACAACTACTTTTCTAACAATAGAGGATTCTTTTTGACGTATATCTCTGATGGAATCATTTTCTCCAATTAACGGTCTTTTTTTAATTTCGCGCTTCTTCTTCATAATTTCCCCCTTGCATAATGAACATCTATATTGTTTGTGGGTAATAGTTTATTTTTTGTATGCACTTTTGTTATTATACATGAATATTGTAAGAAAATGAACTATTGTTCTCAAAAATTGTCAAATCCTTAGAAAATCTAAGAAAAGTTACCACTGTTAAAAGAGATAGACTCTAGCTAATGGGCCGAAAATCAGAACGGTGGCACTGTCGTGAACCAGGGTCTCATCAGAATAGCTGTCTACATGGGGGGGCAAAAGGTCTCTGCTGCTATTTAAACAAAAGAGTTTTACGAAAAAGCTTATCAGAAATAACGGTGTAAAGCATAGCTGGCGTACAGTGGATGTTTCGGCTTTAGCCGATTACAACCACGTAGACAGCTAAGCCAGTGAGACCTAGGCTCACGGCGGTGCCACCGTTCTCATTTCTGATAAGCTTTTTCGCAAAACTCTTTTGTGACTAAAAAAATAGATTTTACTATTTACCGATCCCCTTAGCTGCCTACGTATCTGTAATCGACTAAAGTCAAAACAGCTACGCTTGTACACCGTTATTTCCAACCTATAAGCTGTAGCCTCTCTCTTTGCTAGATAATACGGAATAAAAAAACACCACAAGACCAAGATTGGTTTTGCAGTGTTCTAATTTTTTATTGCTTATTCTTGTTCTTCGTCATCTAGGAAAGTGTTTAAAACTTCTTCAATCATATCCCATTCTGCGTCGGTTTCAATTGGTTTTAATTCACCTTCTGTACCATCTTCAGCTTCAATATAAGAGAAAGCTTGAATTTCAATTTCTTCCCCTTCATCTACAAATTCAGCTGGGTAAGCTAAAACATAAGATTTTTCAAATTCATCTGAATCAAAGGTAAACAAAATTTCGTATAAGACTTCCGTTCCATCTTCATCGATGATTGTGATATGTTCGTGGTCGTCATGTGAATGATCGTGATGTTCTGTCATAAGGCACCTCATTTTTTATTTTTATCCTCAACTATTGAGGATGGCTATCTAAATAGTTTTGTAAAAGAATCACTGCAGCTAGCTTATCAATGACCTTTTTCCTTTTCTTTCGTGAAACATTACCTTCTGAAACTAGCATTCTTTCTGCTTGAACAGTTGTCAACCGTTCATCTTGAAAATCAATGGGAATGTCACTTAATTCAGAGAGTTGCTTGGCGTAATCTTGCGATGCTTGAGCTCGAAATCCAATTGAATTGTTCATATTTTTGGGTAATCCAACAACAATCTTTCCAACCTCATACTCTTTGGCTAAATCTAAAACACGTTGAAAACCAAAAATCTTCTCTTCTTCGGAGATTACAATGGTTTCAATGCCTTGAGCTGTCCAACCCATGGGGTCACTAATGGCAACTCCGACTGTTTTAGAACCAACATCTAAACCCATTACACGCATTAAACTTCTCTTCCTGTTGAACGAATGTAACTCTTGATTAATTCTTCTAAGATCTCATCACGTTCATGACGACGAATTAAATTACGAGCATCTTTATGACGTGGAATATAAGCTGGGTCACCAGAAAGTAAGTAGCCAACAATCTGATTAATAGAGCTATACCCTTTTTCATTTAATGCATCGTAAACAATCGTTACTGTTTCTTTGACACTTTTTTCGTCCTTATCATTCAGTTTAAATAAGACCGTCTCATCAATTGAATTCATGACGTCACCCCATTTCATAATATAAGTCTATTCTACTAAATAATAATGGAAACTACAACTTAAAGGTGCTAAGCAAATTGCTTTTAAACAGGCAATCTTAAATGCCTCTCCCTGAGAATAAACATCTTAAAGAGTTTGTAACCAAACTTTTGCTTCGTTTAAGGCATCTGGAATTCCAGATGGATTCTTACCACCAGCTTGAGCCATATCAGGTCGGCCACCACCGCCACCACCAATTTTTGGTGCAACAGCCTTAATCAACTCACCCGCTTTAATACCATTTTGGTTAGCCTTCTTCGATGCCGCAGCTAAAAGAACTGCCTTATCATCTTGTTCAGATGCCACTAAGAAGACATCTGATGCCTCCTTTTGACGCCATTGGTCAACTAGTTGGCGCAATTCCTCCATGCCTTTATTCTCCAATTTGGCAGTGATGATACTTGTTCCATTGATGGTTTCGCTATTGGTGAATAGATCAGCTGTTTCGCTCTTCATGACTTTAGCTTTCAAAGAGTGAATCTCTTGTTGCAAGTCTTTTAATTCACCTTGTAAGTTCACTATTTTTTCTGGAACGCTGTCCAAATGAATAGATTTAACAGCTTGTGCAGCTTCTTTTAAGAGGTTTTCTCTTTGGCTCAGCAATAGATAAGCTTCTTTGCTGGTAACTGCTTCGATACGACGAATTCCGGCACCAATTCCTGATTCGGATACAATCTTGAAAAGTCCAATTTCTTGAGTATTTGAAACGTGTAAGCCACCACACAATTCGATAGACCAGTCGTCCACTGAGACAACTCGAACATCTTTGCCATATTTCTCGCCAAATAGAGCCATTGCGCCCATTTCTTTGGCTGCTTCAAGACTAGTTTCAATGGTGACGACATCAAGCGCCTGCCAGATTTTTTGATTTACAATCTCTTCCATCTGTGCCAATTCTTGATTGGTTACTTGGCCGAAATGGCTAAAATCAAAACGAAGATAGTCTGGAGCAACTAACGAACCTGCTTGATTGGCATGGTGTCCCAAAACATCTTTTAGGGCCTGGTGGAGCAAATGGGTTGCTGTATGATTTTTAAGAATCTTAGAACGAAGCTGTGAATCAACTTCCAGTTGGTAGATAGCATCTTTTTGAATCGCACCTTCTAGATCGATAGTATGAAGTGATTGTCCATTAGGAGCTTTCTTAACTTGGATAACATGTGCTACAACATGACCATCTAAATCTTTGATCCAACCTTTATCAGCAACTTGTCCACCCATTTCAGCGTAGAATGGCGTTTGGTCGAAAATGACTTGAACTCGGTTACCACTTTCAGCTGATTCTACCAACTCATCTTGGTCGATGATTGCTGTCAACTTAGCTTGGCTCCTATCTGTTTCATAACCGAGGAATTTACTTTCTAGGGTAATATCACGCAAAATTTTAGATTGAACAGACATAGAAGTATCCGTATTTCTAGCAGCTCGAGCTCGTTCTTTTTGAGCCTGCATTTCTTTGTCAAATGCGTCTTGGTCAATAGTAAAGCCATTATCACTAGCATATTCCAAGGTTAATTCATAAGGGAAACCATACGTGTCGTAGAGTTTAAAGGCATCACTTCCTGAAACCGTCGTTTGCTGTTTCTCTCTCATTTCTTGGAAGATAGATTCTAGAATAGTTAGACCATCGTGGATGGTTTCTTGGAATCTTTCTTCTTCATTTAAGATGACTTTTTGGATGAAGTCTTGGTTTTCTCTAACTTCCGGATAGTAGCTTTCCATAATTTGAGCTACGATTGGTACTAATTTTGTCAAAAAGGCCCCTTGAATGCCTAGTCTTTGTCCATGCATTACTGAACGACGAATCAAACGACGAATAATGTAGCCACGCCCCTCGTTTGATGGTAAAGCACCGTCTCCAATAGCAAAGCTCACTGCACGGATATGGTCGGCGATAACCTTGAAAGATACATCTGTTGCTTTATCTTGACCATAGTGTTTGTCTTGGCTTAAGCTTTCTAGCTCTTTGATGATTGGCATAAACAAGTCTGTTTCAAAGTTGGTTGGTGTATTTTGTAGAACAGACACAACCCGTTCCAAACCCATACCTGTATCGACGTTCTTATGTGGTAAAGGAGGATAAGTTCCATCTGGCAAATGGTTAAATTCAGAGAAAACTAAGTTCCAGATTTCCAAATAACGTTCATTTTCACCACCGGGATAGTTTTCTGGGTCATCCTCTGCTAAGTTTTGGAAATCTAGTCCACGGTCATAAAAGATTTCTGTATCTGGTCCACAAGGTCCTGCACCAATATCCCAAAAATTATCTGCAACTGGAATAATATGGTTTTCTGGCAACCCAACTTTTTTCATCCATATTTCTTTTGTTTCTTCATCTTCTGGGTAGTAAGTCACATAGAGACGCTCTGCTTCTAAACCTAGCCACTTATCAGATGTTAGAAATTCCCATGCCCATGGAATAACCTCTTCTTTGAAGTAATCACCGATGGAGAAATTCCCCATCATCTCAAAAAGTGTATGGTGACGAGCTGTGTGTCCTACATTTTCAATATCATTGGTACGGATACTTTTTTGCGCATTGGCAATTCTTGGTACTTCAGGAATCTCGCTGCCATCAAAATATTTTTTTAGGGTAGCAACTCCGGAGTTGATCCATAAAAGCGTTGGGTCATTGACCGGAATTAAAGAAGCACTAGGATGAACACTATGCCCCTTTTCTTTAAAGAAATCTAAATACATTTGACGCACTTGACTACTACTTAATTGTTTCATCTTATTCCTACCTTTTCTCGTATTTTTTCGTAATAAAAAAATCGCTCCATTGACTACAAGGGCGTTGTCCTTCGCGGTACCACCTTGCTTTCAATGAAACGAACTTCATTCTCATTCAGTCCTTTAACGCAGGAGACGTTTGTATTTCTACAAAAAGTATTGAACCAGGAGCTCCATTTGATTGGTCATTCTCACCTTATTGACCTCTCTGTTGTTCTCAAATGTTTATCTGTTTCACTTGTATGATTTCCTTAACAAGTATAGTCAAACTAAGCACTAATGTCAATGATTCCGCCATGTTTTTCTAACTATAGTTCTATCCGAATACTTCTACGTACACAATAGTAACCTGGGTCTAAGTATTTATGATTAGTAATATCTAGGGGGCTTGAACTTCTGTAATAGTTAGAAAATGGTAATAGGTTAATGATGGGTGCTTTATGCTTTTCTTCAATCCAATCACCTTTCGTATAAGCTTGGTCTTCAATGAGTTCTGGTCCCCATTCCGGTGCAGCAATTTCTAAACCAAACATATTTCTTTGACCTAGTGGGCTTTCCTGCAGATCACTCAGGACACTACGATGAAGTTTGTTACTCCATGGAAAAAGTCGACGAGTTGAAGCTCCACGACAATACTCCCACTCATCTTCTGATAAGAGCCCCATGCCTGTTCGTTGAATATCTTCTTTGACTGCTTGATAAGAAACTGGGTTGTCTATATAGCAATCATATAAATCAGGATTAGCCTTGTTTTCTTTAATAAACAGCTTTTCTGTTCGAATAGTGCGTGGGTATTCCTGTAAAAAGACGTCCTGACTATGATCTGGAATGACCAAATCACGAATTTGATTAAGGATAGCTTGTGAGGTTTCACTTGAATCACTTAGTTCTCCCGTTACAACCGAGTAGCTACCAATAGGTCTTAAGCCCACAAACTTAGGACTAACTTCAACCAATAAAGGCGGAATCGACACTTCTCTTAAGGGAGATGTTTGTTGATTAATGGTTTGTGCCACTTCTTGGGTAGTTAATTTTTGATTGGTTATTTCTGACCAAGACGGTGCCTTACTTTGAAAAATATAGCCATTTAAATATTCATTGAGATAGTTTTTTAAAGCATAGCGTAGCTCTTGTCGCTCTTCGCTACAATCTAACCCATCCAAACCGGATAAACCGCCATCCCAACCAAGCAAACAGTCTGTTTGCCCTGGAACAAAAACAAAGCGTGAGCCATCAATCGTCACTTCAAAAGTATCCGTTTTAATACCGCCATAATGAAAGTGTTTCGCTTCAATATTGCTAACGGATAAAAGTGGATTCACAAAGTATCTCAGAACATGTTGAAGAAGCACTTGTTTGTTGTCAAAAGAAAGTTGCTTCCAAATCGGGTTATTTAGTTGTTGAAAAAAGTCTGCATTCATAGCCGCTAACCTCCACTATTTTTTATCAGTATAGCAAAAAAATAAGCTATTACCAAAATAAGTCGATTCTTTTATTCACTCTTCCACTTTTCTATGTCATAATAGGAGGGATAATAATCATTTAAACTTCATCTTATCTTATTCCAATCTATAAAAGGGGATCCCTTATGTCTATTCATCTCTATCTGCTAGTCCATGTTCAATCTGGCGGCCACCGAGGTCAGGAAATTTTTGACCAGTTAAAAAGTGCTTGTAAAGCGCAAAACATTTCATACACCTATCGCATTTCTGACTATGAAGGTCATACTATTGCCTTAGTCAAAGAAATGGCACTTGAGATAAAGCAGTCAACAAAAGAACAACGATTAGTCGTTATTGGTGGTGACGGAACGCTTAACGAAGCAATCACTGGTCTCCTTACATCCAAACAAGATCTACCTATCGCATATTTTCCAGCTGGTTCCGGCAATGACTTCGCAAGAGAATTAAAGCTTACTAAATCCATCGATAGATTCTTGCAGTTAATCCAAATAGCTCCAACGAAAGAAGTTGAACTTTTAACCTATGAAAGTCACTCCCAACAAATGTCTGGCTATGCCCTTAACTCAATTGGATTTGGCTTTGATGCCTATATTTGTCAGTTGAAAAAAAATTCCAGTCAAAAAAGTCTACTCAGTCGCTTAGGATTAGGCAAACTTACTTACTTAAGCAAACTAGCCAAGGCTTTCAAATCACATTCTGCTTTTTCTGCACATTTGCTTGATGACTCAGGTCAATCCTACCACTTCCAACAAATTCTTTTCATTGATATTCTGAATCATTCTTATTTTGGTGGTGGCATTCGTATTGACCCACTTTCTAAAAGTAATGACCACCAAGTTGCTTTTCTAGCCGCCCATCATGTTAAGGCTCGTGATATTTTTAGAATTGCGCCAAAGATTCTTTTCACAGGCAGCCACTATAAAGAAGTCAACCATATTAGTAGACAAGCTGCCAAATCGTTCTCCATCACATTAGACCAACCAGCATATATGCAAACTGATGGAGAAGTCTATCCGCCAAAGGCTTACGACCTGTCCATCAGTTTAATTACTTATCCAATTTGGGATACTAGTGATACCATGTCATCTTAGACAGACATAAAGTCATAGGGACTTAGGTCTTCCATCCCAATCATAGGGTCAACCATACGCATCATGACCATGTTTTCTGTTAAATAACTTGGTAGTTGCTTGTCTTGTTTATCCTCTGATTTGTTGACGTCTGGTTGATTTTCTAGCTCTATAGAGTTTTCTATAGGGCTATTTTTTTCTGATATTTTTGGCTGTCTAGTGTCTGCTTGATTAGGACTTGTACTTAGTGATTCCATTTCAAGTCCAAGGTCATTCTCTTCCTCCGCCATTATAAATTCTTTTAACAATGTTTGACGCACATCTGACACCTGACTGACTGCTTGGCTAAAGGCTTGGTATTGTCCACAAAGAATCAAGGTCTCTTTGGCACGAGTCACAGCGGTGTAGACGAGGTTTCTACGTAACATGCGTGAATAAGCTTGTAGCATAGGCAGGATGACTAAACGGAACTCACTTCCCTGCGCTTTATGGATAGAACAACAATAGGCCAAAGTCAGCTGCTGCCAATCATTTCTAGCATACTCCACTTCAGTTTGGTCAAAAGCAACAAATAGTTTATCAGTCTTATCTTCATTTTCATTGGCAAATTGAATAGCAACAATCTCACCCATATCACCGTTAAATACATTCTGTTCGGCTTGATTAACTAATTGCAAAACCTTGTCCCCAACACGGAAGATACGGTCAAAATGCTCGACTTGGCGTTGCCCTGGTCTAACGAGCGGGTTTAGTAGATTCTGTACCAATGTATTAATGGCATCAATCCCCGCTTCCCCTTTATACATGGGGGCTAAGACTTGAATGTCACGCTTGCTGTAGCCACTTGCGACAGCTTTCTTGATGACCTGTTCAACCACTGACAAAATCTGTTGTGGCATGCTAGGAATGAAAGACCTGTCACTTGTTCTCTGTCTAAAATCATCAGGTAAGCGTCCATCTTTCATTTGATGGGCTAAAGAGATAATAGTAGAGCTAGCTTCTTGACGATAAATTTCGGTTAATTCAACTTGCGGAATTTCACCTGAAGCTAATAAGTCGCTGAGAACTTGTCCTGGTCCAACTGAAGGCAATTGATTTTTATCACCGACAAAAAGAATTTGCATGTTTGTAGGAACAGCTTTTAAAAGGCGATTCATCAACCAAGTATCGACCATGGACATTTCATCTATAATGAGTAAATCACCCTCTAGCTCATGAAACTCATCTAGATCCATTTCATCTTCTTCACCAGTCATGCCTAGCAAGCGGTGAATGGTTGAAGCTGGCATACTGGTTGTTTCACTCATTCGTTTTGCTGCCCGACCTGTTGGTGCTGCCAATAAAATAGGTAGTGGTTCCTGCAAGCGCAATTTCTTATTCAAATCAATGTGATTGAGCTGACAAAAGACTGAGACAATACCATTGATAACTGTCGTCTTACCAGTACCAGGCCCACCAGTTAGAATAAAGATTGGAGATTGAATAGCTTGTATGATAGATTGCACTTGGCTATCCCCATAGTGAATGCCATTTTCTTTTTCAACACTTTTGATGGCTCTTTTTATTTTTTCTTCTGAATATACTTGTTCTGATTGCTCTGCTTTTAATCGTTCTAAAGAAGACGCTATCCCTATCTCAGAATAAAAGAAAGGAAATAAAGCTAGCCTGTCCTTATCTACAATCACTTTCCCCTCACGAACGAGCTCCATGATGGCTTCTTCAATTTGTTCTAACTCGATGATATAGCTTCTTGATTGTTCTAGAATAGTTTGCGTATGCATCAAGAGGTCATTCTTATAAAGATAGGTATGCCCATATTGAAAGCAAATTTCTCGTAATACATAATAAACCGCACCTTTAAGACGTACCATCGAATCGGCGCTAATATTCATCTGTTCGGCTAGGGCATCGATTCTTTTGAAGCCAATCCCTTTAACCGAGTACATGAATAGATAGGGATCTTCATTTAATATATCTAGGGTTTGTCCCTTAAAGGTATTGATGATTTTTTGCGCTAATTGAAAAGAAAAGCCGTAGTTGATTAGTGTTAGCCTAGTTTTTTCACTTCCCTGATTTTGGATAATGGTTTCTCGCATCATATTCTGCTTTCGTTTGTTTAAGCCTGGTATGCCATTCAAAGCATTTTCATCTTCGATAATACGATCGATAGCCTCTATACCTAGGAGGTCAACGATTCTTTCGGCTGTTTTTTTACCGATACCGGGAAATCGCTCGCTTGAAAAATAAGAAATCAAACCAGTCTTGCCAGTTGGCTGAGCTTGCTGATAGGAACTAGCTGAGAATTGTTGCCCGTACTTTGGATGAGACACTAATTGACCAAGAAAACGATAAGATACATCTTCATGAAGTTGACCAAATGTGCCTGTTACGACAATGACATTCTTTTCAAGTGTTAGGTTGCTTTCCTCAACATCAATCAAGCAAACTTTGTAGAAATTAGTCGGATTTTCATAAAAGAATGTTTTTATCTGACCCACAATAAAGTTTTCTGACTCCATAGCTGCTCCTTTCCTAGTGATTTGATATCAGTTCACATATTACTATACTCTTTACTAGCCTTAAAAATCAATCAAAAGAACAAAGCTCTAAACAAAAATTCCATTTTAATGACTTAATAAAAAAAGTCTCAAAAAATAGCATCTATTGCTAAATCATAACAGAGTTCCAGAGAACTATATCCGGAATAACGATGGCTCCGCCGAAAGGCTTGGTCTCTCAACTTAACTGTCTACGTATCTGTTTTGGGCTAGGCAAAAGTCCAGACCGCTATACAAACAAAAGAGTTTTGCGAAAATCTTATCAGAAATAACGGTGTAAAGCATAGCTGGCGTACAGTGGATGTTTGGCGCTTTAGCCGATTACAGCCACGTAGACAGCTAAGCCAGTGAGACCTTGGCTCACGGCGGTGCCACCGTTCTCATTTCTGATAAGATTTTCGCAAAACTCTTTTGTGCTTTAAAGATAAATAAGCATGCCTTTTCAAGTTCTAAAACAAACAACTGACCCAAGTAAATCTACTTGAGCCAGTCACTTAAAGCTTATACATATTGTCTTTCTTGCCTATTTGCATAGGCTTTGTCAATAATTCCGCCGCCTAAACATTCTTGTCCTTGATAGAAGACCACTGCTTGACCTGGTGTAATGGCACGCACTGGTTGGTCAAAAACAACTTCTGCTTTTGTTGGGTCTTGTGAATCCAAGGTCACCGTGACACCAATATCTTCTTGTCTGTAACGGAATTTGGCTGTACAGGTGAAATTTGATTTGATATGTTGGTCACTTGTAAAATGAACGCTACTTGCGCTTAAGGAATCTGAGTATAGGTTTTCATGATGGAAACCTTGCCCCACATAAAGAGTGTTGGTCGACAAATCTTTGCCAATCACAAACCACGGTTCATTGCTTTCACCGCCACCACCAATTCCTAATCCTTGGCGTTGCCCAATAGTATAGTACATTAGACCAGCATGTTGTCCTTTAACCTGACCATCAAGGGTCACCATATCTCCAGCTTGGGCTGGTAGATAGTTAGAAAGAAATTGATTAAAATCTCTTTCGCCAATAAAACAAACTCCTGTCGAATCTTTTTTCTTTGCCGTTGCCAAATTAGCTTCTTCTGCAATTCTACGGACGTCTTTTTTATCCAAGTGTCCAATTGGAAAGAGTGCTTTTTGTAATTGGGCTTGAGAGAGTTGGCTTAAAAAATAAGTTTGGTCTTTATTGCTATCTTTTCCTCGTAATAAATGGCTCACACCATCTTCATCTCTGACAACTTGTGCATAGTGCCCCATTGCAACATAGTCAGCCCCGATATTTTCAGCATATTCCAAAAAAGCTTGAAACTTAATTTCTTTATTGCACATGACATCTGGATTGGGTGTTCTTCCTAGTCGGTATTCTGACAAGAAATATTCAAAAACTTTATCCCAATATTCTTTTTCAAAATTTACTGAGTAATAAGGAATTCCAATTTGTTCTGCCACAGCAACAACATCTTTGTAATCTTCTGTTGCTGTACAAACACCATTTTCATCCGTATCATCCCAATTCTTCATGAAGATACCAATCACGTCATAGCCGGCTTGTTTGAGTAAAAGTGCTGTAACAGAAGAGTCTACTCCTCCGCTCATGCCGACAACCACACGAATCTTGCTATTATCTTGCATTTTTTCACCATCATTTCAGTTCGTATTCTGACTCTAAACGATTTGAAGGTCGCTGATTCAGTCTATCTTATTATAATGGCAGACTAAAAAAAAACAAGTCTAACGCTTTCTTTTGCCAATTCTTAAGCTTCCTTAAGATTATTTTGTAAACATAACCTTTGACAGGCTCACTTTTTTCGGATATAATCTGTTTGAATAAAATATGAAGGAGTGAAACCAATGATTATTACATTACGCGCTGCACGAGTAAACAGAGACATGACCTTATTAGAAGCTTCAAAATATCTAAAAATCAATAAAGATACCTTGACAAAATACGAACGTGACTCAAGTGACATCCCATATTCTCTTAGCAAACGTATGCAAGAACTATATGAAGTTCCAGCAGAGAACCTATTCTTTGGAAAAGTATCTGCCTTCACAGCACAATTTAAACCATTGCCTGAAGTATAATTTTAGAACAAATTAAGACATTTATCTATGAAGTTGACGATGAGTAATTTTCATCGTCAACTTTTTTTACTTAAAACATAACTTGTTAAACAAAGGAATGGGGCTGGTCAAAAAGTCCATAATGACTAATATTTATTTAAATCACAAAAAAGTTTTGCGGAAATCTTATCAGAAATGAGAACGGTGGCACCGCCGTGAGCCAAGGTCTCACTGGCTTAGCTGTCTACGTGGCTGTAATCGGCTAAAGCCGAAACATCCACTGTACGCCAGCTATGCTTTACACCGTTATTTCTGATAAGATTTCCGCAAAACTCGTTTGTTTGTATAGTATCCTAGACTTTTTGCCCAGCCCCATTCAAAACTTTTACTCAGTAAAATACCCCAACAAGTTAGAACTAAAGACCAACTTTTTGGGGTGCTATACTTTTACTACTTTATTTATTAGTCTTATTCCACTTCTTCTAATACGCCACGTTCAACTAGACCAGCCATTAGAAAGTCTAACTTTTCGATAGCCATCTCTGTATTATTTTTTGCGTAAAGATTAATGGATTGTAGTCCATTTTTGGTAGTGGTTGAAATTTTTAATTGCTTCAAATCTTTGCTGACCGTTAACTTTAATTTCAAGCCTCTTTTGTCCTCAATATTCGCATCTAAATTACGAATTAATTGAAAATTTCCAGATTTCGTTTCTTCAAAGCCATTATCGATTAAGGTATATCGTCTAACCGTGGAAGCTACCTTGTATGTTTTTGGAGCTCCTGATAATTTTGCTGTCTCTGTAAATGCCATGGTCTTTCTCCTATCTTGTTTTGTTATAGTATCATCATATCATAGTCTTGAAAGAGACAATAGACTTTTTTCTACTTGTATCTTTTATCGTTGTAATTTCTCTGCAAGTGGTTTAAGGGCTTGTATCAGGCGAAGAATATCCTCTTCTTGACTTTGATATCCAAAAGAAATACGGATGGACTCAGAAACTCTTGGAGAGTCAGAACCATAAAGGGCTGTTAAGATTGGACTAGGCTCCAAACTGCCTGCAGAACAAGCAGAACCTGCTGAGATGGCAATTCCAGCCAAATCACAGACAATAACTACTTGACTGGATGGGATATGTTTTAGCCAAATATTCACTACATGGTGACTATTAGTGGATGAGTAGCCATTGACTTCAAAATCAATCCCTTCTTGATGTAAGGAGTCAAAAAGTAATTCCATTAATAATTTATTTTTTGCTATCCTTTCGTCTTGAAACTCCTCTATGATGTCAACCGCCTTCGCTAATCCAAGAATATAAGGAACATTTTCCGTACCCGCTCTTAGACCATTTTCCTGAGATCCACCATGAATGAGTGGCAGTAATTTACTGGTTTTCCGTTTATAAAGAAAGCCAATTCCTTTTGGAGCATTGATTTTGTGGCCAGAAACTGATAGGAAATCCACCCCTAACTCATCAACATCAATACCCTCTTGACCAAAAGCTTGCACCGCATCCGTATGAAGTGGAATCTGGTATTCTTTCAAAAGAGCGGCAATATCTTTTATTGGTTGTTGGCTACCAATTTCGTTGTTCACCATCATGATAGATACTAGTCGCGTTTCTTTGGTTATGGCAGCTTCTAAGTCTTTTAATGAAATCATGCCTTCTTGATTTACAGGCAAATAGGTCACTGTAAAGCCAAGTGTTTCTGCCCATTGCATGGTTTTTCGTACTGATGGATGTTCAATCTGACTAGTAATAAGATGCCCTTTTTCTTTATGGTAAGTGGATAATATTGATTGAATCGCTAAATTATTAGCTTCCGACCCTGATGCTGTAAAAATGATTTCTTCTGGTACTGCGTTGATATAGTCGGCAATTCTTTTTTTAGCGCCTAGAATAGCTTGTTTTTGCTGTCTGCCGATTGCATACAAACTTGATGGATTGCCATAATCTTGCAAGGCAGAAGCAATAGTTGTTTGGACTAAGAGATGTACTGGTGTTGTTGCAGCATGATCTAAATAAATCACAATGTCCTCCTTATTTAATCGTTATTTTTTAATCTCTGGGAATAGTTTTTCTAAAACATCCATGGTCAAACGCCTTCCCTCACCTTCTTGCGGATAGACCTGCATCATCATTGCTGGGTTGAAATTCGCTTCAATAATGGCATAGTCTTGTACTTGTTCTATATCAGTTGCTTTGCTTAAATCAGGTATTAATAAATCAATTCCTGAAATGCTTGCCTGGAGAGCTTGAACGGCTTGTCCAGCAATAGCTTTGTAAGAAGGGTGCATTTGCTTGGTAACATCAATCGAATCGCCCCCAGTTGAAATGTTAGAATTTTCTCTTAAATAAACTGTCTGGCCTTTGTCTGGGATGCTTTGCGCACCATAACCTTCTTGTTTAAGGTTCAATAGCTCAATCTCACCCAAAACAATCTTAGTTAAGGGATACTGATGCCCCAGCCCACGATATGGATGTTTATTTTTTTCTATTACTAATTCTTCAATAGTATGTTTGCCATCACCAATAACATTGGCAGGTTTACGAAGCAGAACGGCTTTCGTTTGCCCTTCGATAACAAAAAAACGGTATTCCGTTCCCGCAACAAACTCTTCTATTAAAACACGATCATCTTCCAAGAACGCTAGTCTAACCGCTTCTTCAAAATCAGCCAGCTCAGGCACTACTTTAAAAATAGTAATTCCTAAACCATAGTTGGTTGATTTGGGTTTGATGACTAATGGTTGTCCTGCGTAAGTTTGCCAATATAATCTGGCTTCTTCTTGATTCTTAATTTCTTGTCCATTAGGTACATGAAAGCCTGCTTCTTTTAAGATTTTTTTAGTAACTACTTTATTTTCCATGGCTAACATGGAACTGACTGAGTCTTTGGAAGTCATATTGCCATTTTTTACAAATTCACGTCTGCCCGCATAATCCAATTGTAGAAACTGATCCGATTCATCTAACAGGCCTACCTTAATTCCTTTTTGAATAGCGTCAAAGAATAGAATTTGCGTAGATAATTCCAGATTGGTAAAGCCCTTTAAAGCAAACTCTTCTTTCATAGCCAATGCTTGATATTTTTTTGCTAATCTAAGTCCAAGGACAGCATAACTTGATCTATTTATCTCTTCAAGCATTTTATAAACAATTGTTTTCTTTGGGTCTAATAATTCTTGTCTTTTTTCTTCTATCAATTCCAACCAATTTTCTTCATATGGTGATTTTAATTGCTTTACCATATTGGTCATTTGATCTAGAAAACCTAGAGCATCATTAAGATAACCTAAGTCTTTCAGAGACTGGTCTGGTGAAGACAAGGCGATTTTTTCTTTCTTTGCTTTCCCAATGATTACTTGATCTTGTGATAAGTCCTCTGAAGTCCATAAGAGATTCAAAACGAAAAGGTGCACGAATTCCAAGTCTTTTTCAAGAATACCATATGGGACATAAGGGTTTAAGTCAAAGCCTCTAAATTCCAAATAACCGATTCCTTCCTCTAACAATTTTCGTGCCGATTCTTGGCCACGAAATCTTACGGATGAATAGAGCTCTTTTTCTAATAATAAAATCCCTTTGGAGACCATCTCTTCAAGGCTTTCCACAAACTTAGGCAGACTTTCTAAAGAAATTTCTACCTCTTTATGATTGACATAGCCTTTTTGACTGTTTCGAATACTCCTTACTGGCTTCTCAAAATTATTACCACTGGCTTCAAATGGTGTTGCTGCAAAAAGATAGGTTAAAATCCATTCATAGGTTAAAAATGATTTAGCTAGATTGAAATAGATTTGATTGTTGACTTCTTTTGGGTCTTGCTTGATTGAAGTGGCTAGGTGCTCAATTACGGTTGAATTGATTTGGAAGTTGTAATGGATACCACTCATTAATTGCTTTGTCTTGCCGTATTTCTGGGCTAGATAGTTGCGGTAGTCTACTTCTTTTTGATCCTCTAGTTGGGCGATTTCAATATCCTCTTGGGCTGGCAGATTGGTATGAATAGAAAGCGGCCATAGATACTCATCTTTCTTTAGACTACGCAAAACGACCTCATGAATAGCCGTTAACCAACGAAAGGCTTCATGTGTCGAAGGCATAGGTGGCGTGATGAGTTCTAGTTGCGATTCCGCAAAGTCGGTCTGGATGTAGGGGTGACTCGTTCTACTTCCAAATAGACTCGGATGCTTAGAACTAGCAACTTGTCCATCCGTTTGAACTCTAAGTCCCTCTTTTTCAATACCGAATGTATTGTGATAGAAGAGAGCTTCAATATCTTGTTGTTTAATGTAGTCTCGAAGTTGCATTGGATTCACTACTTTCTATAAGTTTCTTGGTGGTGAGGTTCTGGTGAAGATATGGGTTAAATTGTTAAATGCTTTTTTATTGCTTTGGCCATCTCAAGGCTTCCGTAAAAATTTCCTAAAATCCTGTCATAGCTGGGCAGTCGCCCTCACGCTCTGTTTTTAAACGCGCTCGCTTAGGTATACCCTCGGAAATTAGATAAATTCCCTACAGCTTCTGCGAAGCTTTCGTGGAATTTCCTAAATTTCTGTCAGGTATTAACACCCAAGCTCACGCTCTCTCTTTAAACGCGTTCGGAGTAACAGGGCTTATGAAATTAGATGAATTCTCTACAGCATCTCTGATGCTTTCGTAGAATTCCCTAAATTTCTACAGCCCTAAGCGCTACTCCTCACTCTCTCTCTATTATATTCTATATTTTTTTGTTTGCCTTGTAATTTGCTTTTATTTTACTCTTGTCTTTTATAGGGTATACTAGTTAGTGAAAGTGTGGTGTTCTTTATGAGTCAACCTTTAGCGTATCGTATGCGTCCTACTAATCTAGATCAAGTTGTGGGACAAAATCATTTGGTAGGCCCTAATCAGATTATTCGACGGATGGTCGAAGCCAATAAGTTGAGTTCCATGATTCTCTATGGCCCTCCTGGTATTGGAAAAACTAGTATAGCCAGTGCTATTGCCGGTTCTACTAAGTATGCCTTTCGTATCCTTAACGCAGCAACTGATAGCAAAAAATCCTTACAAATTGTGGCTGAAGAAGCCAAGATGAGCGGCACCGTTATCCTGCTCTTAGATGAAATTCATCGTCTGGACAAACCAAAACAAGATTTCTTACTCCCACACCTTGAAAGTGGTCGAATAGTCTTGATTGGTGCAACCACAGAGAATCCATACATGAGTATCAGCCCCGCCATAAGGTCAAGATGCCAAATTTTTGAACTCTATCCTTTAACAGATGACGAAATTGCACTGACTTTAGAACGTGCCTTAACTGATTCAGATAATGGATTGGGGTCTTATCAAACTAAGCTAGCTCCTGAAGCATTGCAGCATTTCTCCAGAACGTCAAATGGCGATGTCAGAAGCTCCCTTAATGCTTTGGAATTGGCTGTCTTATCCACAAAACCTGATCAAGATGGTCTTATCACCATTACTTTAGAAATTGCAGAACAATCCCTGCAACGCAAGGCCTTGACCCACGATAAAGATGGTGATGCCCATTACGATGTGATTTCAGCATTTCAAAAATCTATCCGTGGCAGTGATGTAGACGCTGCACTTCATTATGCGGCAAGGCTCATTGAGGCTGGCGAATTGGTCATTCTCTGTCGTAGGCTCATGGTCATTGCCTATGAAGACATCGGCTTAGGAAACCCCGCAGCCGCCTCTCGCGTCGTCTCTGCTGTACAAGCCGCAGAAAAACTTGGCTTGCCAGAAGCACGTATCCCCCTTGCCAATGCCATCATCGACCTAGCCCTATCACCTAAATCCAATACAGCTATTAAAGCCATTGACGCTGCCTTAGCAGATGTACGATTAGGAAAATCCGGCTCTGTTCCACTCCATTTAAAAGACAACCACTATCAAGGTGCAGAAAAATTAGGACGTGGGATAGACTACAAGTACCCTCACAACTACCCAAACCACTGGGTCAAACAAGATTACCTACCGAGCAACTTAAAAAATGCCCGTTATTTCGAGGCAGACCCTACCGGAAAATATGAAGAAGCCTTGCAGCAACAATACAAAAAATACCATTAAATGCTAATAGAAATAAACAAAAATCTTCCATTGACCTATCAAAATAGTTTAACGAATGCTTATAATCTTATGCACTTCTTAATAGATTAATCCTTGTAAGTGGTTGCATTAATCGTTTTTCTATGCTAATATATGACTATAGAAATCTGAGGTGTGCGCGGTATTCGATATGTGTTGACCGAACAAATAATTACTTTTAACGGGATCCACATTGATGCTGCAGATAACAAGCCATTTCACATGGAAGTTAGCAAGCAACTCATAGGAGCCCACCTGCTTTTGATGCGGGTTCAAAACTTAGGAATACAAAAACGGCACCATCGGAGATCTACTAATAAAGTTTTAAACTTTTACCATCCATTCATTTGGATGGTTTTTCTGTGTTCTGATTGGTTACGATTTCATTTCTCGTGAAATTGTTGTACAATAAGTATATAGAAATCAAAGGAGTGATAACTATGTACCATGAATACAGTCGCATTTTAGTCCCAGTGGATGGTTCTGATGAAGCAAGATTAGCCTACAACAAGGCAGTCGAAGTGGCAAAACGTCATAAAGCTAGAATTTTTTTAGCACACATTATTGACACCCGTTCTCTACAAACACCAACTGGTTTTGAAGGTGATTTTACAGACGAAATCCAAAAACAAACTGAAGCCTTATTCAATGATTACATTGCTTATGCCAACGAAAATGAGTTTTTCAATATTGAAACGATTATCGAGTATGGTTCTCCGAAGATGTTTATCTCCAAAGAGCTTCCTCATTTGCACAACATTGATTTAATTATGATTGGAGCGACAGGATTAAATGCTGTTGAGCGACTCTTTATTGGATCAGTTTCTGAGTATGTTATTAGAAATGCTTCTTGTGATGTGATGGTTGTTCGTACCGACCTCAGCAATGAATTACCTGCTAAAGATTAATAAACCTTTCAAAAAAAGCCCTAGCAGCTCATCACTTGAGCTACTAGGGCTTTTTATTTTATTCTTATTTACGAAGTCTTTCGATATCCCTTGCGATTTCAACTTCTTCGTTGGTAGGAATGTTATAGACTTTTACTTTAGCAGCATCTGTAGAAATAATGGCTTCTTTTCCACGGATGTTGTTGCGCTCGTCATCAATGTCACAACCAAACCAAGTTAGTCCTTCAATAACAGCTTTACGAATTTCTTTTGAGTTTTCACCAATACCTGCAGTGAAGACGATAGCATCTACTCCATTCATAACAGCTACATATTGACCAATATATTTTTGAATACGGTCAACGAAGATTTCAACCGCAACTTTTGCGTCTTCGTTTGTTTCTGCAGCAGCCATCACATCACGCATATCACTGGAAACTCCTGAAAGACCTAGCAAACCAGATTTTTTGTTTAAGATATCCACAAACTCATTCACATCAGTAATGTTTAATTTATTCATCAAGAAGGCTACTAATGAAGCGTCAATATCACCTGAACGAGTTCCCATTGTAATCCCTGCTAGTGGAGTGAAGCCCATTGATGTATCAACTGATTTACCGCCATCAACGGCAGTAATGGAAGCACCATTTCCTAAATGACATGTGATAATTTTTAAATCTTCAATTGGTTTGCCCATCAAGATTGCTGCACGTTCAGATACGTAACGGTGACTTGTTCCGTGAGCACCATATTTACGAGCTTTAAATTTGTGGTAATAGTCCATTGGAATGCTGTATAAATAAGCTTTTTTAGGCATTGTTGTATGGAAAGAAGTATCGAAAACTGCCACACTAGTAATATCTGGCAATAAATGCTTAAAGGCTCTCATACCAACTGCTTCAGCTTTGTTATGCAATGGTGCAAACTCAGCTAATTCTTCTACTTGTTCAATCACTTTATCATCAACTAGGGCTGAATCTTTAAATAATTCTCCCCCAGCTACGACACGATGACCCACACCAGTAATTTCGTTAAAGTCTTTTATAATCTCTAACTCTACAAGTTTTGCTAGCAATTTTTCAACCGCAACTTCATGGTTTGGAATGTCTTCAACCACTTCAAATTTTTGGTCGTCTCCATATGAGATTGAAAAAATAGAATCATTGATTCCAATACGTTCTACCAATCCTTTAGCAACAACTTCTTCTTGTGGCATATTAAATAATTGAAATTTTAAACTAGAACTACCTGCATTTATAGCAATAGACTTTGACATTCTCTTCTCTCCTATTCTATTAGTAAATCTTGTACAATGTACCGCTAACATTATACCATTTCTTTAGACCACTTTTCGAATGTTTCAGTGAATTTTGTGGTTTTTTTGATGTTTTTTAAATCGGGAATCTCACCTAATAAGACTTGTGAAACCTGTTTAGCACCATTGCCCTTCTTTTGCACAATTAAAATGGACTTAGCCATATTTTGAGATTGGAAAAGATTGCTCGGTAACCCTAACATGGCTTGGATAAAGCTTTCTTTTTGCAAATAATCTAATAAGGCTGGAGCTTGTGGGCTATCAAAAAGATTACTTGGAACGACAAAAATAGCAATTCCACCTTCTTTTAGATAGTTGATATGTTGCTCAATCAGTAGATGGTGGGCATACGCATCATCATCTATGCTATTGGTTTGAAATCTTTCAGCATTAGATTTTACTGGATAATAACCAATTGGTAGGTCACTGACCACTAAATCCAAAGGTTTAACCAATAATTCAGTCAAGGAATCTTGTAAGACTAGGCTAACTTCTAAGTTTTCTAAATACATAGCTTGTGTAGCCAAGTGCAACAGGACCTCATCATTATCAATCCCCACACCTGCCACATTTTTATGAGATTGCTTCAAAAACAGTAAAATAGTGCTCAATAAATTTCCAGAACCAACCGCAAAGTCTCCAATAAAAATCTGTTGACCTTTTTTGGTTAAATGGTCTGCCATAAACGCTACTAATAAGGCTACCGCATCTGGTGTCATCTGATGATTGGCCTGCAAGCCATCTTCTTTGGCAGCTTTCAAGAAGGTATATTGTACTAATCTTCTAATGTCATCACCTGACATATCTTTTATCTGTAAGTCTTGATACAATTTATCCAATTTGTTGATGGTTTCCAATGAAGGTTGTCCATCAACTTGTTGGGCTTCTTGATTATTCAATAGATTTTGTAGATTTTCTCCTAAAGATTCAACATACGAATAGCCGATTTCTTCTTGTAGGATCTGAACGGCTTTCCACAGTTGCTCAAAGCCTTTAAATACTAGAGACGTTTCACTCAATCCACTCACCTCACTAAGATTTTAATCAAAAATATGCAAAAACAAACCCCTAGAAATCAATCATCTCTAGGGGTATTAAGTCATTATTTTGCTACTGGGTATACAGATACTTGCTTCTTGTCACGGCCTTTGCGTTCGAAACGAACAACGCCATCAACTTTAGCAAACAAAGTATCATCTCCACCGATTCCAACGTTTTGTCCTGGATGGATTTTTGTTCCACGTTGACGGTATAAGATTGATCCACCTGAAACTAATTGTCCATCAGCACGTTTAGCGCCAAGACGTTTAGATTCTGAATCACGTCCGTTTGAAGTAGAACCGCCCCCTTTTTTGTGGGCAAATAATTGTAAGTTCAATTTTAACATGGTGTGCACCTCCTTGGATGTTTATGCAAATGAAATTGAAAGATAAGAAGCATATTGTTCTTGGATATCTTCCAATCCATACAGTAAATTTTGTAATAAGATGTGGGTAATATATTCTTGCTCACTAGTGAGATTGGTTAATGTTTCAAAATAAAGATAGCCTCCATTTTGTTCATCAACTTCTACGATAGGTTGATAACTAGCTAGGCGTTCAATGCTGTTAACAGTCGTCAATACTAAGGCAGACACAGCTGCACATACGATATCGGATCCGTGCTCTGCATAATTGGCATGTCCAGTCATCTCGAGTGACACTACCCTAAAATCATTATCCCTTACAGTTACAGTAATCATAGCGATTAAGCGTTGATAGCTTCGATGACAACTTTTGTGTAAGGTTGACGGTGACCTTGTTTACGATGAGAATCTTTACGACGTTTGTATTTGAATGTCACAACTTTCTTTTGACGGCCTTGTTTTTCAACAGTTCCTTCAACAGTTGCTCCTGTTACGAATGGCGCTCCAACTTTCACTGAATCTCCACCTACAAATACTACTTCGTCAAAAGTTACTTTGTCACCAGCTTCTGCATTAATTTTTTCAACGTAGATTGCTTGTCCAACTTCAACTTTAACTTGTTTTCCACCTGTTTTAACAATTGCGTACATATTGCACCTCCTATTATATTAGACTCAGACTCGCCAGCTTAAAGTGCCCTAAGGTCTTATAACTCTAAGCCGTGCGGTTGTAGCTGTGGTGCTTCACAATTACAACAGTCATATAGTACCAAAAACGAACCTACTAAGTCAAGTAGTTTATTTATTACCTGCTTAAAGACTTTAAACAAAATCACTAGAATAGACCATACGATGGCTGAATTTCTCAGCGAATGGGTTGTCGTGCGTTACGATTAGAATCCCCGTTCCTTCCTTAGCTAGCGTTTTTATTAGCTGGCCAATCTCATTGGTAGTCTCTAAATCTAGTGCTGAAGTTGGTTCGTCAAAGCATAAAATGTCTGGGTTAAGCATCATGGCTCTAGCAATCGCCACCCTTTGTCTTTGACCACCGGATAAGGTTGATGGCATAACCCCTTCTTTATCTGCTATCCCAAGTTTTTCTAATAGTTGTCTAGCTTTTTGAACGATGACCTCTTTCTTATCTAACTTTTGTGCCAAAGGGGCTTCACATAGGTTTTCTAGAATGGTTAAATTTGGGAATAATTGATAATCTTGGAAGACCATACCAATTTTATTTTGGTAAAGTCGTTGTTCTTTTCTATCAGAGTATAGACCATCTTTACAAAGAAAAGTCTGACCAATTTGAATACTTCCTTGATTGGTTTTTTCCAAATTATTAATCAATCTCATAAAGGTTGTTTTACCTGTCCCAGAGCGGCCTAAAAGGGCTACAATTTCGCCAGCTTTAATGGTCATAGAAAAGTCTCTAATCACTAAGAGTTCATCATAACTTTTTGAGATAGAAGTTACTTGTAATAATACCTGGTTCATTAATAGACCACCTTCTTTTCTGTCCAATTAAGGATTAGTGTTACAATAGCGGTTAAGGACAGATAGAGGATGCCCACTGCTACAAAAGGGATTAGTGAGGCTTTGGCATTAGCAGCAATCTGACCAGCTCTTAGGAGCTCTCCAATGCCTAAGACATAGACTAAGGAGGTGTCCTTAACCAAAGAGATGACCTCATTACCAACTGATGGCAATACTGTTTTTAAAACTTGAGGAATGATAATTCGACGAAATCCACGAAGTTTACCAATCCCTAAAACGGCAATCGATTCAAACTGACCTTGTGGAATTGACATAATCCCACCACGAAAAATTTCGGCATAATAGGCGGCATAGTTTAAAATAAAGGCTAGTATAGCTGCTGTAAAACGATCTAAAACAATCCCTACAGTTGGTAAGCCAAAGAAGATAAACATCAATTGGAGTAACAAGGGGCTGCCTCTCATAATATAAATATAAACTTGAATGATTGCTCCAATCCATTTGCCGGCGAAAACTCTTGCACAGGCAATCAAGAAACCTAATGGAATACTTACAATGGATACAATCAAGAAGATGCTTAAGGTCGTTTGCAACCCAGACAATAAAGATCTCCATATTTCTGCGATAATGGTCATGTGCTCACCTCTTTGTTTTTTCTATCACTTTTGCCTTGTTTTAGTTATTCGAGAACCATTTGGAATGAATTTTATCATAAGTTCCATCTGCTTTAATCTCTTCAAGGGCTTTGTCAATCTTGGCTTTAAGGTCTGTGTCAGCCTTTCTAAGACCGATACCATACTCTTCTTGCCCAAAGTTTTCTTTTAGAACACGTAGCGATGTGACAGACTTTTGTTGCATGTAATAACGGCCTAAGGTTTCATCGACCACAATCGCATCAGCACGCCCAGCTTCCAAATCATTAAACACATCATTGTAACTTGCATAAGAGATAACTTCTCCATTTTTAAAACTGGATACTTTGCCACTGGCTTCCAAAGCTTCATAAGAGCTGGAAGCCGTTTGAGTTGCCACAATTTTATCAGATAGGTCTGCTATATTTTGAATGGGACTATTTTCATTGACGACAACAATTTGAGCATTGGACATGTAAGGAGCAGAGAATAAGACTTTTTCCTTACGAGCATCGGTTATGGTATAACCATTCCATATCAAATCAATATTTCCTGAACTCAATTCCGTTTCTTTCAAGGCCCAATCAATGGGTTGGTAGGTAAAGGTTAGTCCAGTTCTATTTCCAATTTCTTTAGACAAATCAATATCAAATCCAACAATTTCACCATTGTCATCACGAAAACCCATCGGTGCAAACGTATCATCTAATCCTACTATAAGATTGGTTTTTTCAGTTGATTTAACGCCAGAATTTTCTCCTTCTTTACTACTATTCCCACAAGCTGCGAGAGCTAGACTTGTTAACCCTACCATTAAGATACCTGCTATTTGTTTTGCTTTCATCTTTCTCACTCCATTCCATTTTATAAAGATACTTTTTAAACCAAAAAATTAAAACAAAAAAATCCTTTTCCAATCTATTGCTAGATTAGAAAAGGACGTTAATGACGTGGTTCCACCTTTTTTCGTATTCCTCTCGCAAGAAATACCTCTGTAAGAATAGTTTCCCTATTCTTTATACGCTAACGGATATTCCCGTAACTATCTACAAATGGATACATCCTATAAGGAGTAGACTCTTCAATAGTTATGCTTAGAGCTGTGATTCATCCTTGATGGTAGTTGCTTGCAGCACCGCAACCTCTCTTTAACCAGAGCAAGTCTTACTGGGTCTCTTCAACGCAGAGTATAAAATTAATATATGGTTAGAATACCATAAAATTTTTAAAAAGCAAGGCTTTTTTGATAATTATTTTCTTAAAAGAGAATGCCTAGACCGTCTTGGTTCTTCACTAATCCATGACGCAAGAGACTTCAAAGGAATATAGCTAATATAATAGAGCACTATATTTAATACTAAGGTTGGATTTAAACGGCGAACAAGGAAGGTTTGCCAATCCATGTGTGCCTTACCCAAAAACATATAGAAGATGAAGACAGCCGCTTCAACAAAAGTGATAAAAACAATAATGGAAAGTCCCATAGTAAAGGCATTGATACGAATATTATTTTTAAATCGTCTAATAATCGACACGATACAAGGGAAAATACATAAATAAATACCCAAAATACCTGAGAAATAACTATCATACATCAAACCGATGATAATAGAAACCCACCACAAGGATGGCATGTTGACCAAAAAACTAATCAAGACTAACCCAATTACGGTCAGCCGTGGTACTAAAATATAGCCCGGTTCGATTAGCCAAACCGAGAATACACTAGCAAATACCCCATCCAATAACATTAGAAAGAACAAAAGAATAGGTACCCAAAAATAACGTTTAGCATGGAACATAGTCTATTCCCCGCCTTCACTGGTACGTTTTACAACAGTTACATAGCGAATATCATTTGTGTCAGCAGCTGGTGTAATTTTCACTTCTTTGTATAGGCCATAACGGTCCATGGTTACTTCTTGAACGGTACCGATATATAGAGAACTTGGTGAAACACCACCCAAACCAGATGTGACAACCTTGTCCCCAATTTTTATATCAACAGAAGCTTTAATCTGACTCATAATTAATTGATTTGTTTTAAGGTCATAACCAGTTATGGTCCCATAAACTGGTTCAGATTCACTTTGAATCATTGAAGCTACACGAATCAAGCTAGTATCTGAATTTGACAATAGCGCAACTCGAGCACTAGTCGCATTAACATCTAGGACTTTACCAACTAGTCCATTATCACTCATAACGGACATATTGGCTTCAATTCCTTGATTGCTTCCTTTATTGATTGTGATCAGATCCAACCAAGAATCAGGGTTGCGGGCAATGACAGTAGCATTAATTAACTCTTTTTCATTCAAGGTATCTTGAAGAGCAAGGGCTTCTTTCATTTTTTCATTATCTTTTTTTAAATCATTTAGCGTTGTTTCTAATTCATAAATAGTTGCGATTTTTTGTTTTAGTTGTTGATTTTCTGTATAGGTATTAGAAATATCATCAATGGCTTCTACAAAGTTTCGGAGACTATTAGCTGGATACGCAATAACTCTTCCCACAATAGATGTGACATCATTTATTCCTTGCGTAATAAAAGAGCTACGCATATTGATAGAAATAACAATTAGAGAAACGATTGCAATCACGCTTAATAGTAATCCGATTAATTTTTTATTTGAAAAAAATGGATTCACTTGATCAAGTCCTCTCTCGTATTTTTGTGCGCTTTGGCATTATTTTTTCATTAAATGTGGATTGGCTAAAATCATTCCGGTTCCAATAGCAACACAATCGAGAGGAGCATTCGCAACAAATACAGGTACTTGAGTTTGCTCAGCAATAACATCTGTTAAATTCCTAAGCATGGCTCCGCCACCAGTTAAAACAATTCCATGGTCAATGATATCTGCAGAAATTTCTGGTGGTGTTTGTTCTAAGACTTCCTTAACCGTTTGTAGAATCTGTCCAATAATCTCGCTCATAGCTTCCGCAACTTCTACTGCTGAAACCTCTATTGTTCTAGGCAGACCTGAAACCATGTCACGTCCTCTAATTTGCATGGTACCATAGGATTCTGCGTGTTTAATAGAAGCAGTACCTAGCTCAATTTTAATCTCTTCAGCGGTACGATCCCCAATCAATAGATTGTGTTTTTTGCGCACGAATTGAATAATAGCATCATTGAGCTCATCGCCACCAATACGAATCGATTGGCTGTTAACAATGCCACCTAGAGAAATAGTCGCAACATCTGTTGTTCCACCACCAATATCAACAATCATACTACCAGTCGGATCTTGTACAGGCAGACCGGCTCCTACCGCTGCAGCAAATGGTTCCTCAACAACATAGGCTTCCTTAGCACCAGCTATTTTAGTTGCATCTAATACAGCTCTTTTTTCAACATCGGTAATGCCACTAGGTACGCAAATCATAACAACTGGCTTAAAGAATGCTTTACCGATTAAGGCTTGAATATGGTATCTCAGCATGGCAGTTGTCGTATTATAATCTGCAATCACACCATCTTTCATTGGTCTCATTGCAACAATATTTTCAGGCGTTCTTCCAATCATGTCAAATGCTGCTTGTCCCACAGCGATAATTTCTTCAGTGTTTAAGTTTTTGGCTACAACAGAAGGCTCTCTAGTTACAATACCCTGTCCTTCAAGATATACAATAGTATTCGCCGTTCCTAAATCAATACCAATATTTTGTCCTTTAAATAATAATGAAGTCACTCATATTCCTCCTCAATAATTCTTCAACAGATTGTCTGTAAGAATTCCTATCTAGTATAACAAAATTTGGCATGTCTCGCTCGCTTTTTATTGCATTTTAAAAAGTTTTTTTAAATTTGTTACGTAAACCGTTTTATTTCTGAGATTTGACTTGTGTTTGTAATAAATAGATGAAAATTCTCTTCGCTTACGTAATAACAGACTTTCCCTAGAAATATATCAGGGCTGGAGAAAAGTCCAAATGGTAACCAAATAAAAGAGCTCCCCATAAATCTATCCGTACAGAACGGTGTAATGCATAGCTGACGCACAGTGGATGTTGGCTTGTGCCGATTTACAGCCACGTAGACAGCTAAGCCGGTGAGACCTTGGCTCACGGCGGTGCCACCGTTCTCATTTCGGATAGATTTCTGGGGGACTCTTTTATGATTTAGAAAATTTTTTATTTTATTGCAGAATTTTTGCCCAGTTATATCTGACTTGTTAGAAAGGTTTTGGTAAACAAAAAGTCGTTAGTAAGATGACCTCTTACTAACGACTTTCTAATATGCTTATACGTTTCAGGAGGGATTCGAACCCCCGACCGTTCGCTTAGAAGGCGAATGCTCTATCCTGCTGAGCTACTGAAACATCAGAACACTGACAATTATACCCCATCTTCTATCCCTGTGTCAAAGGAATTTTGAAAAATCAAAAAGAAGTTCCCCACTTCTAGGTCCCTCCTTTTCGATCAACACTTACTTATCAAAAATAATACGATGAGAATCACTATTTTCAATCATTTCAAGTGGGTAGTTAGTCCGATAGATACTACTTTCAGGAAATTGTTCTAAAAAGATGACAAAATTTCTTGGATAGATGCTGACCATCTTGGTAAACACATGGTCCTGGTCAATAATAATCGTTTTAACTTCCGAAATATCCTCTACCCATGGCGTTTCTACGTTAAAATACTCACCTGGTACAACTCGATATTCATATTTTAATAAGGTAATCATCTCATCTAACATAAGTTCCACTCTCCTTATTTGCTCACTTAGTCACACTACTATTATACCTAATCTAAACAAGCTTTAACAAGTAGAAAAAGAAATTTTTATTTAATCGCTAATATAACCCAACTCTCTCAAAGACTGAAACCCATTTGAGCCTACAATAAAATGATCTAGAAAGTCTATCCCCATCATGTGACTGCACTCACACATTCTTTTGGTAAAATTTATATCAGCTTCTGAAGGTTCCAGATTGCCACTTGGATGGTTGTGCCCAATAATAATTTTAGCTGCAGAAAACCTGACAGCCTCACGAAATATTTCTCTTGGATGTGCGATACTTGAGTTTAGTCCACCTCGATAAATGGTTTTCTTCTTAATAATTTCATTTTTAGTATTTAAAAATAAAGCAAGTAAATGTTCTTGGTACTCATCTTTTAACTCTTTTTGAATAATCTTTCCAGCAACTTGGGATGACGATAATGTTCCCATCTTAACTTGATTGGATTCAGAGACTCTTATGCCCAATTCAATCATAGCCTTAATTTCAATGGCTTTGGTTCGTCCTATGCCATGAATCTTTGTCAGTTCATCCAAACTAGCCATCTTTAGAGAGTAGAGATCCTCAAAGGTATTAAGAACTAAAAGGGATAATTGTAAAACATTCAGTTCTTTTGAACCAGTTCGCAGTAGTATCGCCAATAATTCATGAGTTGATAAGGCTTTTTCACCATAGTGTTCTAACCTTTCACGTGGCATGGCCGATAAGGGTACTTCCATCAAAATATTTTTTTCTCGCATTAAAAATTCCACCTTTCATTGTCTCTACATATAGATACGCAAAAAAGGTGGAATTTATTTTATTTTAGTAAAAAAGTTCGAATTTCAGATATAAAATATAGAGAACCTGTAATGACTAACCATGAATTGTCTGGTACAGCTAACCACTGATTAATCCATTCCTGAAAGTTGTCAACAAATGATACTCGGTGCATCACCAGCAATTCCTCGATATCCTTCTTGTCTAGCGATCCATGTCCAGAAAAGGTCGTTAAGACTAGTTCTGTATGGGGAAGCTTCTTTTCTAACAGTTCCAACATTTGATGATAATCTTTTCTCTTTAAGGCACCAAACAAGATTGTCCCTTTATTTGCTTGAAAATCATTCATATCTTGGATAACACGCACTAAGGCTTCCACTGCTGGAACATTATGAGCTCCATCTAGATAGACGACTTTATTTTTTTGAATTAATTCCATCCGACCTGGCCAAGAAGTATTTGCAATTGCTTCTTTTATCTTATCAAGATCAACTTGTCGCTTAATTTTGTTCATAAATATTAAGAAAGCTTCAATTGCCAAACTAGCATTGACTTGTTGATGTGAACCAATTAAACCTGATTGGAGTTTTTCAATTTTATACAAAGGTAAATTCTTTGATGTAAAATTAAAATACTTAGCATGTTCTAAATCTCTAACAATACTAAAATCCCTGTCAACCATTCTCAAGTCAACTTGGTAAGCTTGGGACACACGCTCCACAACCAATCTTGCTTGGTCAGGCAAGGGCCCACAAACAGCAACGGTTCCTTTCTTGAAAATACCTGACTTTTGAATAGCAATTTCTTCAATGGTTGAGCCTAAGAGTGCTTGATGATCCAAGCCAATTGACGTGATAACACTAATCCATGAGGGGACAATATTGGTTGAATCCATCAAACCACCAATGCCCACCTCAATCAAGGCCAGTTCTACTTTTCTCTCAGAAAAATACCGCAACATAATCAAGGTCATTATCTCAAAGTACGATAAATTTTCCATATCGCTAGGTAAACTTCTTTCAGCTTTTTGAATTATATGGGCAATCCGATCAAAATCACCATCCGAAATGTCCATTTGATTCACACGAATTCGGTCATTTATACGTTCCAAATGCGGCGAAACAAAAATACCTACCTGAATACCATGAGACATAGCTAAAGATTGCAAAAATGCTGTGGTTGAGCCCTTGCCATTGGTCCCCGTCAAATGGATGATGGGGTAATCTAAATGAGGATTATCCAAAAGTTGTAATACCAACTCCATCCGTTGCAACCCATGCTTTCGTTTTCCATCTTGACGGGTCTGTAACCATTCATCTATTTGTGTACTAATCATGAGGTATATTCCTTAATTTAATTTTTTTAGATTCTCAATTCTATCTAGTACAGCTTTTCTTTGTTCTTGATAAGCAAGTCCTTTTTCTTTTTCAGCTTCAACGACTGCTTGTGGTGCTTTGGCGACAAATTTCTCATTGGCTAACTTTTTATCAACACGTTGAATTTCTTCATTCAGTTTTTCTGCTTCTTTTTCCAAACGGAGGATTTCTTCATCTATCTTAATCAAGCCAGCAAGTGGTAAATAAATCTCAGCACCAGTAATAATAGTGGTTACCGCATTATCAGGAGCAGTTTTATCCAAGCCAAATGCCAAGAAAGATGGGTTACAAAAACGTGAAATGTAATCTTTATTGGCTTCTAAAATTTCCGTATAGTTTTGCTGACTCGTCTTAGCAATTATCTCAATCGGTTTAGAAAGAGGTGTGTTCATCTCATTTCTCACTTGACGTACGGCACGAATAAAGTCCATTAGGAACTCCATTTGGTCTGCTGCAGTTTCATCCATTAAGCTTGGGTCGAATGTTGGATAGTCAGCTACCACGATGGAGTCGCCCTTATGAGGAACTGCCTGCCATATTTCTTCCGTTACAAATGGCATGATTGGGTGCAACAAACGTAAGGTTTGATCTAACACATAGACTAAAATTGATTTAGTGGTCAATTTAGCTTCCTCATCATCACCAGATAAGGTTTCCTTCGACATTTCGATATACCAGTCACAGAAATCATTCCAGATGAAATGGTACAAGTACCTTCCAGCTTCACCAAATTCAAACTTATCAAAGAGTTCCGTAACTTTTTCAATAGTTTGATTCAATCTAGTTAATATCCATTTGTCCGCCAAAGATTTTTTGCCTGAAATATCCAGCTGGTCAAGTGTCAAGTCACCGATATTGATTAAGGCAAAACGGCTTGCATTCCAAATTTTATTTATAAAGTTCCAAGCAGCATCCATTTTTTCTTCTGAGAAGCGCACATCCTGTCCTGGAGTGGACCCTGTTGCAAGGAACCAACGTAAGGCATCTGCACCATATGTTTCAATGACTTCCATTGGGTCAACACCATTTCCCAGTGACTTGCTCATCTTACGGCCTTGGGAATCACGGATTAGTCCATGAAGCAATACATTTTGGAATGGACGTTTGCCAGTAAATTCTAAACTTTGGAACATCATACGGCTCACCCAAAAGGTTAGAATGTCATAGCCAGTAACCAAGGTGTTGTTAGGGAAATACCGTTGGAAGTCTCTAGAACTTTCATCCGGCCAGCCCATGGTTGAAAATGGCCAAAGTGCTGAACTAAACCAAGTATCTAAAACATCTGGGTCTTGTTGCCAATTCGCAATGTCGCTCGGTTCATCCATACCAACGTAGACTTGACCAGTTTCTTTATGGTACCAAGCTGGGATTCGATGTCCCCACCATAATTGACGTGAGATTACCCAGTCATGAATGTTTTCCATCCAACGAATATAGGCATCATTAAAGCGTGGTGGATAAAAGTTTACACTTCTGTCTCCCCCTTCTCTTTGAGCTTTAATAGCTTCTTGAGCCAGTGGTTGCATCTTAACAAACCATTGTGTAGAAAGACGAGGCTCAACGACAACCCCAGTTCTTTCTGAGTGTCCTACACTATGAATATGTTTTTCAATTTTCACCAACAATCCAGCTTCTTCTAAATCAGCAACAATCGACTTTCTTGCTTGGAATCGGTCCATACCAGCATATTTGCCAGCCAAGACATTCATGCTAGCATCATCATTCATTACATTGACACGTGGAAGGTTGTGGCGATTACCTACTTCAAAGTCATTTGGGTCATGAGCAGGTGTAATTTTTACAACACCGGTCCCAAAATCTTGCTCCACGTACTCATCGGCTACAATTGGAATTTCTTTATTCACTAAAGGTAGGATAACTGATTTTCCAATGTATTGTTGGTACCTTTCATCATCTGGGTGAACAGCGACTGCCGTATCTCCCAACATGGTTTCAGGTCGAGTTGTTGCCACTTCTAAGAAACCAGAGCCATCTGCCAATGGGTATTTCATGTGGTAAAAGGCACCTTCTAGATCTTTATGAATGACCTCGATATCAGATAGAGATGTCTTTGCTTTCGGGTCCCAGTTAATAATGTACTCGCCTCGGTAGATAAGTCCCTTTTCATAGAGGGTTACAAAGACCTTTTGAACAGCATCAGATAAGCCTTGGTCCAAGGTAAACCGTTCACGGCTATAGTCAACAGAGATACCCATATTTGCCCATTGCTGACGAATATGACCTGCATACTCTTCTTTCCACTCCCAAGTTTGTGCCAAGAAGCCTTCTCTTCCTAAATCATTACGCGTTTTTCCTTCGCCACGTAGTTTTTCTTCTACTTTGGCTTGAGTTGCGATACCAGCATGGTCCATTCCTGGTAGCCATAGGGTATCATAGCCCTGCATTCTTTTTTGACGAATAATCATGTCCTGCAAGGTAACATCCCAAGCATGGCCCAGATGAAGCTTACCTGTTACATTTGGTGGTGGAATAACGATGGAATAAGCTTCTTTTGTAGGATCCTCGTTTGGACGAAACACTCCTGATTCTACCCATTGACTATACTTACCTTCTTC
The DNA here is from genome assembly GCF_024543085.1 of Granulicatella seriolae. GTDB lineage: Bacteria > Bacillota > Bacilli > Lactobacillales > Aerococcaceae > Granulicatella > Granulicatella seriolae. The sequence goes on along the minus strand of NZ_JANHNZ010000010.1, from coordinate 9,600 downwards.
AACCATCTTTGGTTGGTATTTTGTTGCCATTTCTTCTGCTTTTGACATGTAATCCCCTCTTTCGTTGTTATAAAAATAAAAAAAGTCCTATAGAGAGCAAGCTCCCTATAGGACGAATATATCGTGGTACCACCTAAATTTGTGTCTACAAATCTCATAAACACCTTTACACTGTTAACGGAGTTTTTCCGCAAATGGCTCATCGTTTCGCCACTTGAACTCACAAGCTACCTTCTATCCCGTATCGTAAAGAACTTTCAGCCTATGTTCTTCTCTCTTGGACGTCTACTAGAATATACTCCTCTTGATCAAAGTTTATTCGTATTATTTGCTTGCCACTAGTTTAGCATGTTTAACCCATAACTGCAATCTTGAGCTAGCAAATGTTACCCAAAATCGACTATCTCACTATCTTCTGCCATAACTTGATCTGTCCAAATAGTTATTGTCGTAATCACATATGGTACAACGTAAAAAGCTGGAATAACAAAAATACAAGTAAGAATCCAACCAGACATTGAAAGTAATAACCTTAAAAATTCCCAAGTCCGACCTGACATTAACTGTTTTGATTTTTTTAAGGTTTCCCAAATTGAAAAGTTTTCTGCTTGATTTCCATGCGATAGATTATCCTGAATAATGAAAAAGAAAAAATAGAAATTGAAATTGATAAAAATAAAAAATAGACTTAAAAATGGACTTGAAAGAGATAGTAATAAAGAAAAAAGTTGAAAAGGAAGACCACTAAATCCTGCCGAAAGAGAAAAAATTGCAATTCCAAGTAGAGTTCCTACTACCAAAGATGATATTACTGTAATCAGAAGATTAAAAAGTGATATTGTTATTATTCCTATAAATGAATATAACATTCTTGAAATAAGATTATCTTGAAAAATATAAGCAATAGTTTTTTTTATATTTGCTCTAACATAATATGGGTTTCTAACAAAAATTAAAAAGAATTTATTGACAATGGTTAAGAGGATTGCAGAAATCACTGTTTGAATAAGTATATCAGGAATTGAATTAAAAAAATAAGAAAAATCATTTTTTTGTGAGAAAAAGATAATTATAAGTTGCACTCCAATAAATAAACCGGGCAACAGATAGTAAAACCATATTCCAATAAACATAATTAATGACACAATGATATACATTACTATAAAGTAATCCAAATACGCAGACGATAACAGGGAAGAAATCAATTCATTGTTTAACAAAATACCAAAAAATACGTTTCTTACCAAAGTAAAAAGTGACACCATTAATGGCAAGGTACCCACAAATCCCAAAAAATAATTTTTTCCTACTAACGTTTTTGCTTCTTTCTTTATTTTTCTACGATCAATAGCGATTTTTATTTTAAGCCCTCCTAATTGTTCACTAATATACAATACTTTACCAATAGATTCTCACTTTTTCAAGCAAAACTTAAAAAATTAGCAGAAAATTTGTCCAAAAAAATCAAAAACCTCCCTACTACTTTTCTAGAATGGGAGGTCTACCATAAAAATACGAAACTAACCAAAATCCACTATTTCATCATCCTCAGCCATGACTTTATTAATCCAGATAGTTGTCACGGTGCTCATATATGGAACAACGAAAAAGATTGGAATAATTAGTACACAAGATAGGGCCCAACCAAGCATAGATAGATGTAATAGAATGAACTCTCCTACACGGCCACGCATCAGTTCAAAAGATTTTGAAAGAGTTTCAAGAACTGTTAGTTTTGGTAATCGATTCCCTTCAGATAGATTATCCTGAATGATGTAAGAATAAAAATAAAAATAGATATTAATTAGATAGATGAAAAATAAGAATACTAATACAGCAAAAAAGGTTAACAAAAACATAAAATCTAAGTCTGCTCTAAAGAGAGATATCCCAAAAATAAAGGATAATCCTCCCATAGTTGTTACGGCCAAAAATACACCCATATTAATGATAAAAACGATAACACTAAGAATAATCATATAGATTAATCTTGTCCAAAAATTATCCACCAATGAATAACGCAAGGTATCAAGGATGTTGGACTGAACTCTATCAGGGTTTCGCACCAAGGCTAACGAATACTTAAGGATAAGCAAACTCACTACAATACTATAAATTGCAGCTAAAATAGTCCAATCCTGATTAGCAAAAACACCTCCAAGTGCAGCAAGAATAAAAGGAACAATTGCAGCTAGATAATGTTTCAAAACAATATTTTTTGCTTCTTTCTTTATTTTGACACGGTTAAAAGGCTTTTTTTCCATTACGACACACTTCTTTTTTCTACTTTGTATTTGACAAACTCTATTTACAAGCCTTCTTCAAGAATTGAATCACTTATTCACGCAAAGCCTTTGCTTCTTCAATAGCCACTTCATAGTTTGGTTGGTCAACCATCTCTACCAAGATTTCTTTGTAAACCAGTCTTCCTTCTTTATCCAACAAGAATACTGCACGTTGATCTACGTCTAATTCTGGAATATAGATACCATATTTTTTACCGAAATCTCTTTGCGTATCGCTAGCCATCAACATATCTACACCATTTCCTGCACACCATTCTAGAAAATCTTCTTTGGTGTTGGTTGAAACGGTCACTAGTTGGATATCATCGAGTGCTGCTATTTCTTGATTGAATTTCTTAGTTTGGATATCACAAACGCTAGTATTGATATCAGGAACCACACTAATTAGGGTAACTTGTCCTTTTAGAGTGTCCAGACGTAACTCATCATCTTTACTACTGACCACCACAAAATCTGGTACTAATTCTCCAACTTGTGGTACTTGTCCTTCTGTTTGATAAGGTGAGCCTTTACGAGTAACTTCCATTTTCTTTTTCCCCTTTCAATTTTAGAATAAATCATCTATATCATTTTGACTTGTAAACGAATTTGCCTTTATTTCTTCAACTTCTACGCCAGCTAAACACCGCTCCATAAGGGCTTCTATATCTAAACGTGCTTCATATTCTCTAGCTTTTTCTAGTTTTGGTCTTGTCTTTGGACTTGGTGGTGCAAAAACCGTACAACAGTCTTCAAATGGTTGAATAGATAAGTCAAAAGTATCTATCTCTTGAGCAATAGCAATAATATCCAATTTATCCATGGTAGCAACCGGGCGAATGATAGGCGTTTTGGTGACATCATTAATGGCAATCATACTTTCCAAGGTTTGTGAAGCAACCTGTCCAACTGACTCACCATTCAAAATAGCTAACCCACCTTGTTCTTCTCTAATCCTATCCGTAATTCGTAACATGAGTCGTCTCATGATAGTCATAATATAATTTTCAGGCACTGCTTTTTTGATTTCTTCTTGAATTTCTGTAAATGGGACTGTAAAGAATTGCATAGAGCCACCATAAATAGCTAGTTTTGCCGCTAACTTTTTAGTTTTTTCTAAAGCTTGAGGGCTAGTATATGGCGGACTAGCAAAATGGACTAGTTGAACTTCCATCCCTCTTTTTAGTGCTAAATAAGCTGCAACTGGTGAATCAATACCACCAGAAAGCATCAGTGAGACTCGTCCACTTGTACCTACCGGAAGTCCTCCAGCACCTTGAATAGTTTGAGTACTTACCATAATATGTTCTCGTCGAATATCAACCCGAACCGTGATATCTGGTTTCTTCACCTGTACTCTTATACCCGGAAAAGCCTCCAATACTGCATCGCCCAAAAATATATTACTGTCATTGGTATTATAAGCAAACTCATGGTCTGTCCGTTTGGTAGCAATTTTAAAGGTTTTTTCATTTGGATTCAGTGTTGATAAGAGATTGATGACTGTTTCCTTAACCAACTCCATGTCTTTTTCAACGATATATACTGGTGAAAAAGATTGAATGCCAAATACTGGTTTTAGCAAATCAATAACTTGCCAAACATCAGCACCATTTAAATCTACATACATAAAATCATATTCAGGATGGACTTTTATGTGGGGATAATCCACCAAGCAGCGTTTAATATTTCTAGCCAATCGTTGCGTGAAAGCTTTTTTATTCCTACCTTTTGTTGACAGTTCGCCATAGCGAATTAATAATCTGACCTTCATTCTTTATCACCCTTTTCTTACTTATTTATAGCGAAATAAGTTAAATTTTTTAATTAAATCTGAGAACACTCTTTTAAACTCAGCAACTTCTGCCAAAGTATTTTGATTGGATAGGCTAAGTCTAACCGCCCCACTTGCCCATGCATCATCAATATTCATAGCTCCTAGAGTTGAGGAATGGTCATTTTTCTTGCTTGAACAGGCACTGGTCGTAGAAAGATAGATATCCTTTTCTTCCAAAGCGTGGACAAGCACCTCACCTTTAACTCCTTTAAGCGCAAAACAAATAATATGAGGGGCACCATTTTTCGGTGAGAAAATACGAACAGCTTCCTGTTGAGCTAAAAAATCCCACAATTCTTTGCGAAGGGTTTCTGTATGCTTATCTTCCTCTAATGACATTCGTAAAGCTTTAGTTGTCGCTACAATGCCAGCTACATTCTCGGTCGAACTACGATAGCCAAATTCCTGCCCCCCACCAGAAAGAAGAGCCTGAATTTTTTTATTTTTCTTTTTGTAGACAATGCCTATCCCTCTTGGGCCATGAAACTTATGAGCCGAAAGTGTTAGAAAATCAATTCTTTCACTAGTCACTAAAGCTTGATTCAACCCAACAGCTTGCACACCATCCACATGAAAATGAATCCAAGGATAATCTTCTAGTATCCGCCCAATTTCTCTTATTGGCTGCACAGAGCCAATCTCATTGTTGACAGCCATAATAGAAACAAGAATGGTGTCTTTTCGCAAAGCTTGGACTAGTTGGTCTAGCATCACTTCTCCCTTATCATCCACATCTAGATAAGTCACTTCAAATCCTTGTTCTTCTAGCTGTTTCATCGTTCTAAGGACAGAAGGATGTTCAATCTTGCTGGTAATCAAGTGATTGCCATATACTCTTTTTTCTAAGGCGGTTCCCTTTATAACCCAATTGTTCCCCTCAGTACCACTTGATGTAAAAATAACTTCTGTTGGCAGAACGCCCAAGAGTCCTGCTACATTTTGTCTAGACCTATCTAAAACACGATTGGCCTGAACTCCTAAGTCATGCAAACTTGATGGGTTTCCCCAGTAGTCCTGTGTTACTTTTTGATAGACCTCTAAAACTTGCGGATAAACAGGGGTGGTTGCACTATTATCAAAATAAATCATTTGTTTCTCCTTCACTTTCTCTTGTTCTCATTTTATCATACTCACGCCAGAGTCAATACTATTTTGCGTTTTTCCCATGAAAAAACTCCTTATAGAACAGGTCCATAAGGAGTTTTGCGTTTAAAAGAATGGGTTGCGTTTTTCACTCTCATAGTTACTGCGAACACGTTGACCAGCATCTGGTTCTACCGCATTTAAGGCACTTTCAATAACTGCTAGAGATTCCGCATAATTGTAGGTTCCATTGAATATTTTTAGGGATTGTTCAATGGCACTTTCAATCGTTGGATTGGACAGACGGTAACGATTAGCATGTTGAATCATATATTCGGTTAATTGAGCATTATCAACAATCTCTTCTGTTTTAATGTCCAAAGCTTCAATATCTTCTTCAATAATACTGTTTAATTGGTTAATCTCTCTCATATCAATTTTAACCCTATTCAGTTTTTGAGATAATTGTTCAATCTTGCTACCAGTAGAGAAGAATAATTCTAGATACTCTTTTTGCAATCCTGGTAAATGGTATTTTTCAACCGTACGCTTCATGTTTCTCAAATCTAATTCGTAGACATCCAAGCTATCACGAATACCTTTTTCCTGTTGACGCAAGGTAGACAGATGAGAAATCAATCCTGATTGGTTAGAATCAATATCTGTCAGTTTCTTAGCTGCCAATTGGTAGTATTCTCTAACAATAGAGTAAGGAACTTGATGCTCTTTTAAAGCTTTAGCATAATAATCTACCGCTTCTTTTTCCTGTAACAGTTGTTCTTCAAATTCTTTCACTTGCACCGATTCATTATTGCTTAGTAAATAGTTTTGTGCAACTCGATCGATTTCCAAGTTCACATAGCGATTGCTCTGCATTACTTGATCAAGCTTCTTCTCAATCTGAACTTGATGTACATTGACATATTCCCTAGCATCAATTTCTGTTTGTAGAACATTATAAAGACTATCGATTTCCCGACTAGTTTTATCCATTTGTTTACGTGCATCATCTAAGTCTGTTGTAGCAATGTATTCTTTGGCTTGTTTGATGGATTCTTCAATTTCTTGAATTTCTTCATCCACATTAATTTTAGAGAAAAGGTAGTGCTCCTCCACCATGCGTTGGTAGCCTTCTTTTAGATCAACGACTTGTTCTTCATAGGTTGTTTCAATCTCTTTAAAATATTTAGGAACAGAATCAATAATCTCTTCTAATTCCTTCATGTCTTTTGTTATGCGACTAAGCACTTCTTTAGCTTCTAAATGATCGCCTTCATTGGTTAAGGTATTGAATTTCGCAAAATCCAATTCAAGGTAAGACAATCGTTTTTCCAAAGTTTCTAGAGCATCACCAAATGAAAATGAGTGAGCCAAGAGATCTTTTCTTAGAGTTGAATAATTCTCTTGTAATTGTTCTAATTCCGCTCTATTTTGTTTTTCACTATCAAGCAGTTTTTGTAAGGCAGAAAAAATTCTATCCACTTCCACTTTTGCTTCATCAATCATTTCATTAGCAAGTTTTGTTGTTTGAGAAGCTTTTACAAAATTCAAGCGTTCTGTATACTGCTCAGCACTGACGATAGCCGCTTCAATTTCTGGAAAGCGAAAACGAGTAATCGTCTGCCATGTAGCATTCCATGTTTCATAGGTACGTTTCGTCTGCCCAGTCAAATTTAGATTCTTTAAGGTATAAATAGTGTCCGCGATGGGAACTGCCATTATTTTTTGCTTTCTTACATTCACTTCTTCAATTTCTTTTGCTTGTCTTCGTCTCATATAATAGGTTGCTCCGTATGCAAGTGCCCCTATTACTACTATAAAAAGTAAAAACCAGAAAAATTCCATCTGCCACTCCTCCAAATATTCATATCTATCAAACATATTATCAATTTAACTATCATTTTCTAGTATAGCATGTATTTCTAGTCATTAGCAAAGTTTATTGACAATTCCCATAAAGTTTCACAAAAAAAATTTCAAAATTTCCTTACATTAAGACCATGAAATTTTCTTCTTTAAAAATTGTTTTAATAAAATTGGATTTACAATCCCTTTAATGATACTAGAAATGGTTATGGCTACCCAAACACCGATAGCACCATAATACGGCAATAGAAGTAAGGCTAATGGGATACGCAAAAGATTAAATACTATGCCAACCATGGATGGAGCTCGTGTCTCTCCTACTCCATGGAAGATACCTGTTGAACCAATTTCTAAACTCATAAACATTTGACTTGCAGCTAAAATAAGTAGGTAAATCGCTCCAAGTCGTAGGGCTTCTTGGCTATCAGAGATGAATAAGGTAAACCAAAAATTTCTACCTACAACCATCAAAATAGTGGCCACTAAACCGATAGATATCATCAATCTCAGTCCTAAGCGAATACCTGTTAAAGTTCTCTCTTTTAACCGAGCACCATAGTTTTGACCAACAAAAGCAGTTAGGGCAAACGAAACACCTTCAGTTGTTAACCAGTTTATCGATTCGATTTGTGAGCCAGTGGAGTATACAGCAACAGCTGCTGAGCCTGATTTAGCTACTAAGCGCGTTAATAGAATACTGATAAAGGCATGAATGCTGTTTTGTAAACTACTCGGAAAGCCTAATTTAGCCATTCTTTTCCACAATTCCCAATCCGTTTTCGCTTGAATACGAACTCTAGATAAAAGTTCATATTCCCTTCTCATGGTTAATAAGAAAAGTGTGGTTACTAAAAGATTTGCAAGGCTTGTTGCCAAAGCGGCTCCTTTTACCCCTAAACTAGGAATGGGACCCAAACCAAATATCAGAATCGGGTCAAGAAGAATATTCGCTAACAGACCTAAGGCATTAATTCTAAATGGCGTCTTGCTATTTCCAATGCTGGTGTAAGTAGTTGAAAGAATTGGATTCATAAAAACAAAGGGCATACCTAATAAAATAATCGACAAATATTCATTAGCATAATTTGCCACATTTTCAGAGAGATGGAAGAAGCCAATAAGTGGTCCTCTTGCCAGGTAAAGGAAGCTCGCATAACTAATAGATAAAGCCAATGCCATCTGTAAACCATTTTCGACAATTCGTTGAACTTTGGCTAAATCCTTTTTCCCAAAGGATTGAGAGGCCAAAACACTAACTCCAATCCTAGGAATCTGCACCACTGAACTGGCCAGCCAGATATAGTAACCTATTGTACCTGTTGCTGCTACCTGCTCCACACCCATTTTTCCTATCCAAAAGATGTCCGTTAAGTTATAGGCCATCTGTACGAAGGCGGTAGCCATTAAGGGCATAGATAAGCGAATCAAGGTTGGAATAATCGATCCTTGTGTCAGGTCGAAACGATTTGATGTTTTCATTTGACACCTCCTTCAAAATAAAAAAGCTGCAAGTCCTTGTTTAAGGGACTTACAACCTTTCATAAGATTAACCAAGTTTGTTGTAGTATTCAACGATAAATGATTCGTCAACTTCAGAAGTTAATTCTTCACGCAATGGTAAACGAGTGTAAGAACCTTCTAATGTTTCAGTATCAAATGAGACGAATTCAGGACGTCCAAATAATGATTCAACAGCTTCTGTAATGATAGAAAGCTTTCTTGATTTTTCACGGACACCGATAACATCTCCAACTTGTACTGAGAATGAAGGAATATCAACACGTTTGCCATTTACTGTGATATGACCGTGGTTAACTAATTGACGTGCTTGACGACGAGTAGTTGCAAGGCCTAAACGGTAAACAACATTGTCTAAACGCTGTTCTAGAAGGATCATGAAGTTTTCACCATGTTTCCCTTCTTTCATTTTACCAGCTTTTTTGAAAAGCGTAGCAAATTGACGTTCATTCATACCATACATATGGCGTAATTTTTGTTTTTCTTGTAATTGTTGTCCATACTCAGATAATTTTTTACGGTTGTTTGGTCCGTGTTGACCTGGTACGTAAGGACGACGTTCGATTTCTTTACCTGTTCCTGAAAGTGAAATCCCTAAACGACGAGATAATTTCCAGCTTGGTCCTGTGTAACGTGACATGTTTGTTTCCTCCAATAATTGTTTTTTGGAGTAAAATATTAAGTCGGATGATCGATTCGTGCAGTTTGTCCTTTAAATTTCACCTTTGCAGCCGCGGTTACTCTTTTGCCCTTTCGGCGACAAACTGTTGACGTTCTTCTTCACTCCTGCTGCATATTTTACACTTTTATTATTGTACGTTATTTGGTATGAGAATGCAATAGTTAGATTTGTTTTTCTGCTTAAGCAACTTTCAATAACCTAGATTGTTCATAGTTTTTAAAATTGCACACAAAAAAGCCTATCTATCACTAGTTAGGCTTTTTTTATTGTACACCATTTAGGTGTACAAAAAGAACACACCTTGTGTTATTGTTAAGTTGCGAAACCAA
>NZ_JANHNZ010000001.1 GCF_024543085.1 Granulicatella seriolae | reverse complement strand
CTGTAGTCGGTCCCAAGGGTTGGGCTGTTCGCCCATTAAAGCGGTACGCGAGCTGGGTTCAGAACGTCGTGAGACAGTTCGGTCCCTATCCGTCGCGGGCGTTGGAAATTTGAGAGGAGCTGTTCTTAGTACGAGAGGACCGGGATGGACACACCGCTGGTGTACCAGTTGTTCTGCCAAGAGCATCGCTGGGTAGCTATGTGTGGACGGGATAAACGCTGAAAGCATCTAAGCGTGAAGCCCCCCTCAAGATGAGATTTCCCATCACTAAAAGTGAGTAAGACCCCTGAGAGACGATCAGGTAGATAGGCTAGAAGTGGAAGTACAGCGATGTATGGAGCGGACTAGTACTAATCGGTCGAGGACTTAACCAAAGCACGCAAGTGCCAGGAAGTCTCGAGTTAGAAACTCGAACGGTGAAAGTGGCATGGTTTTGTTAGACAGATTCAGTTTTGAGAGAGCAAAAGCTTTTTCAATCAAAAAAAGTGTGGTGACGATGGCAAGAAGGTCACACCTGTTCCCATCTCGAACACAGCAGTTAAGCTTCTTAGCGCCGATAGTAGTTGGGGGGTTCCCCCTGTGAGGGTAGGACGTTGCCACGCTTTTTAAATATGATGGGGGTTTAGCTCAGCTGGGAGAGCATCTGCCTTACAAGCAGAGGGTCAGCGGTTCGATCCCGTTAACCCCCACCATGAGTCATTAGCTCAGTTGGTAGAGCATCTGACTTTTAATCAGAGGGTCGCAGGTTCGAACCCTGCATGACTCATTCTCTTTTGAATATTTCGCTTTGATGTATTTTTAGAGAATATAATGGAATAGCTACACATGCGGGTGTGGCGGAATTGGCAGACGCACTAGATTTAGGATCTAGCGTTGAGAGACGTGGGGGTTCGAGTCCCTTCACCCGCATTTTTTAGCCGGCTTAGCTCAGTTGGTAGAGCATCTGATTTGTAATCAGAGGGTCGAGGGTTCAAATCCTTTAGCCGGCACCATGATGCGGAAGTAGTTCAGTGGTAGAACACCACCTTGCCAAGGTGGGGGTCGCGGGTTCGAACCCCGTCTTCCGCTTCATCTGTTCTAGCCGGGGTGGCGGAACTGGCAGACGCACAGGACTTAAAATCCTGCGGTGAGTGATCACCGTACCGGTTCGATTCCGGTCCTCGGCATTCAAAGGCAACTTTGAAGAAATAAATAGTTTTTCATATGCACCCATAGCTCAATTGGATAGAGTACTTGACTACGAATCAAGCGGTTACAGGTTCGACTCCTGTTGGGTGCATTTTTTACGGGAATTAGCTCAGCTTGGTAGAGCACTTGGTTTGGGACCAAGGGGTCGTAGGTTCGAATCCTGTATTCCCGATTAGTAATATGGGGGCTTAGCTCAGCTGGGAGAGCGCCTGCTTTGCACGCAGGAGGTCAGCGGTTCGATCCCGCTAGTCTCCACTTATTACCATATTTCTTTATATTTTGGCGGTGTAGCTCAGCTGGCTAGAGCGTCCGGTTCATACCCGGGAGGTCGGGGGTTCGATCCCCTTCGCCGCTATCATCTTTATTAGAACTTGGACCTTTAGCTCAGGTGGTTAGAGCAGACGGCTCATAACCGTCCGGTCGTAGGTTCGAGTCCTACAAGGTCCATTGTAGATTTCGGAGGATTACCCAAGTCCGGCTGAAGGGAACGGTCTTGAAAACCGTCAGGCGGGTAAAACCGTGCAAGGGTTCGAATCCCTTATCCTCCTTTTTAATATTATCGCGGGGTGGAGCAGTTGGCAGCTCGTCGGGCTCATAACCCGAAGGTCGTAGGTTCAAGTCCTACCCCCGCAATTTTTCTATAATGGTTCCGTGGTGTAGGGGTTAACATGCCTGCCTGTCACGCAGGAGATCGCGGGTTCGATTCCCGTCGGGACCGCTTTTTTAATAATGCGGGTGTAGTTTAGTGGTAAAACTACAGCCTTCCAAGCTGTTGTCGCGAGTTCGATTCTCGTCACCCGCTTTATGTTTGGGGCCTATAGCTCAGGTGGTTAGAGCGCACGCCTGATAAGCGTGAGGTCGATGGTTCGAGTCCATTTAGGCCCATAGATAAAAGTAGCATAAGAATAATCAATTTTCTTGCACATGGGGAAGTACTCAAGTGGCTGAAGAGGCGCCCCTGCTAAGGGTGTAGGTCGCGAAAGCGGCGCGAGGGTTCAAATCCCTCCTTCTCCGTTGCTTTTATCTTTTTATAGGCCCGTTGGTCAAGCGGTTAAGACACCGCCCTTTCACGGCGGTAACACGGGTTCGATTCCCGTACGGGTCATTGTTTTTTCGGAGGATTACCCAAGTCCGGCTGAAGGGAACGGTCTTGAAAACCGTCAGGCGGGTAAAACCGTGCAAGGGTTCGAATCCCTTATCCTCCTTTTTAATATTATCGCGGGGTGGAGCAGTTGGCAGCTCGTCGGGCTCATAACCCGAAGGTCGTAGGTTCAAGTCCTACCCCCGCAATTTTTCTATAATGGTTCCGTGGTGTAGGGGTTAACATGCCTGCCTGTCACGCAGGAGATCGCGGGTTCGATTCCCGTCGGGACCGTTTTAGGCTCGGTAGCTCAGTTGGTAGAGCACTTGATTGAAGCTCAAGGTGTCGGCAGTTCGATTCTGTCCCGAGCCATTTGGTAGAATGCGGGTGTAGTTTAGTGGTAAAACTACAGCCTTCCAAGCTGTTGTCGCGAGTTCGATTCTCGTCACCCGCTTAAATAATTAATATAATATAGGCCCGTTGGTCAAGCGGTTAAGACACCGCCCTTTCACGGCGGTAACACGGGTTCGATTCCCGTACGGGTCATCTAATCCTACTCTGAAAAGAGTCTTTTTTTTGTAAAAAATCAGAGTAGAAGTCATATCGAATGTTGGTTCTCTAGTAATATCAGTCTGCAAGGCACAAAAATTCTCCAGTTCATTTGTCAAAGATCTAAACGGTTATTACACCATTACTTTCGACGAATGAACTGGAGATTTGATTGTCTTTAGTGTTAGGAGATATAAAAGATTCCGCTGAGAAAGACAAAGCAGAGGTAATAAACTGTTAAAAATGATGCGGCTCTTGATTGAGAGTAGTTTCTTACAATAGTAGCTCTATAGATAATATAGAAAAGAATTGTGATTAGAATTAAAATGAGTGGAATTAGGTGATAGTGGTTTCTTACTAATAATATAAATAGGACGTAAGAGAGTGGTATAGCTAAGTTCAGTAATATAGAAAGAATTTTTTGAAGAGGGGCATCTTCTCCAGTTAATGGGGAGACGATATTTTCCTCTTTTTTTCTGTAGTGTTGATCTTGAATGCCTAGATAGAGAACTGCTAAAGGAATGAAGAGAATTAGGATAGAGACTGGAACAGATTTTACTTGAATGAAGTAGGATACAAAACTTATGACGCCGACTTTGAAGATGGTTTGGGTTAGTAAGAAGAAAGGATAGTAGTTATCAAAGGTATGAAATCTCTTCAAAACTAAATGATTTGCTGCTACTACTAAAGCCAATAGGATGCTAATTCTTTCACCTAGATTAAACCAGAAATAAATAATTGGTAATAGTAGGAGAACATTGCTAGCAATAACTGTTATTAGAACCAGTCTGGGATTTAACTGTTTAGAACGTTGAAATAATAGATCCTGTAGGTTTAAGAAAAATAAAAACAGCAATAGCATGAGCATCGGAACGAGTTGAAATGGTGCTACTTTGATTCCTAATAGGGTTCCAAATAACAAAAGTGCTAAAGGCGCTGTTAAGAGTGATACTAGGGGATTGGTTAAACCATCAAGAATTTGGTAGGCAATTGTCGAAAAATTTTTTGTTTTCATAGAATACCTCAATTAATTTATTTTCTTAATCATATGAATAATTAGCTCTTCTGTCAAGAATAGCCATTTTTTGTTAAAGTTTTTGTGAGCTACTGATATTATCTTTGAGTAGTGTTATAATAATTGAAGTGTCAAAATATGTATTCCCGAAAGGATTTTTTCATTATGAAAAAAGATGCCTTGTAACCGGAATAGAATGGGGGAAAAGAGTGGAAAAGAAATTATTTACATCGGAATCGGTAACGGAGGGTCATCCAGATAAGATTGCCGATCAAATTAGTGATAGTATCTTGGATGCTATTTTACGTCAGGATCCTTATGCGCGAGTTGCCTGTGAAACGGTGGTTAACACGGGACTTGTTGTCATTGTTGGTGAGGTTACAACGACTGCTGTGGTGGATTATCAGAGTGTGGTTCGTGAGACGATCAAACGGATTGGTTATAAAGATCAGCAGTTCGGTTATGATGCCGATCAAGTTGCTGTATTAATCTCGCTGGACAAACAATCACCAGATATTGCTCAAGGCGTTGATAGTGCCTTAGAATCTCGTCACAACAGCGATCAAGAGCAAGAAGTTGGTGCGGGGGATCAAGGGTTAATGTTTGGCTTTGCTATTGATGAGACCGATTCTTATATGCCCTTGCCGATTGACTTGAGCCATCGCCTGGCAGAGAGGCTGGCTTATGTTCGAAAACATAATATTTTGAATTATTTAGGGCCGGATGGCAAGGTTCAAGTGACCGTTGAGTACGATGACCAGCAACATGCTAAGCGTATCGATACTATTGTGGTATCTACACAACATTTTGAAGGAATTAGTCAGGAACAGATTCGTGCCGATATTCTTAGGGAAGTTGTTGATCCTATCGTGCCTAAAGAAATGGTGGATAAGGATACCTTATTTTATATCAATCCAACTGGAAAATTTGTGATTGGTGGACCTGTTGGCGACTCTGGTTTAACTGGCCGAAAAATTATTGTAGATACTTATGGCGGTTTTGCTAGACATGGTGGGGGTGCTTTTTCTGGTAAGGATGCCACAAAAGTTGACCGTTCTGCTAGTTATGTGGCGCGCTATATTGCTAAAAATATTGTGGCTGCTGGATTGGCCAAAAAATGTGAAATTCAGCTGGCTTATGCAATTGGTGTTGCTCAACCAGTTTCCATTGCGATAGAAACTTTTGGCACTGCTAGCGTAGCAAATGAGCTGCTTTTACTGGCTATTCGTAGGGTATTTAACCTGACACCAAATGGTATTATCTCTATGTTAAATCTTAGACGACCAATTTATTCTAAGACAGCTGCTTATGGTCACTTTGGTCGTTCATTGGAAGAGTTCTCGTGGGAAAAATTGGATAAGGTTGAGGCTTTGCAAGAGGCTGTTGCTCAAATTCAAGATCAAAACTAAATCATTATATGGCAAAAACGCGGAACTGAGTATTGGGTTCTGCGTTTTTGTTTAATATAAGGGTTCTCCAGTTAAATTTGGGGAAATCAGAGGGGATAAGAGATTTAATACCAATAGACCTATTTCTAAAGCATAAAAGAGTTTTGCGAAAAAGGTTATCAGAAATGAGAACGGTGGCTATATTTTAAGACAAAGCTGAGCCTTGGTTTTACTGGCATAGATATTTACATGGCTGTAAGGGGCTGGGCAAAAACTACAATTGGTAACCAAATAAAATAGTTCACCAGAAATCTATCCGAAATAACGGTATAAAGCATAGCTGACGCACAGTGGATGTTTCGGCTTCAGCCGATTACAGCCACGTAGACAGCTAAGCCAGTGAGACCTCGGCTCACGGCGGTGCACCGTTCTCATTTCTGATAGATTTCTGGTGAACTATTTTGTGATTTAGAATGCTTTTATTTTATTAGAGACTTTTTGCCCAACTCCTCTAATTTCTGGTAACGAATTTAGAAACGACGTTATTTAGTAGAGGCTTTTTTCTCTATGCAGTAACAAATCGGTGGGTTGTTTTTCTGGTTGATGAATTGATACTGTAGGACAGTCCATTTGCTTTGTTCTAGACTTTGTAGATAGGTCAAAAGGGCTAGGTGTTCTTCTGGTCCGCCTGCGTGTCCATGGTAGGCTACAATGACGATCCGTCCTTTTTCTTTGAGTAAATCTTGAATGTCTTGGATTGCAACAATGGTAGAACTAGCTTGGGTAATGATGGTTTTGTCGCTGCCCGGTAAGTAGCCTAGGTTAAAAATGGCGGCTGAAACGGTGGCGTCTGCTTTTAGGTAGTTTTTTAAATGACTATGGCTATCCTCAATCAAGCGTACTCTAGAGCTTAGCTGGTGGGTTTCAAGAAGCTTTTGGCTAGCGGTAATAGCCTCTGCTTGGATATCAAAGGCATAGACTAGTCCGTCCTGTCCAACTAGTTGAGCTAGTAAAAGGGTGTCATGTCCTTTACCAGCTGTTGCATCAATGACTAGGTCTCCATGAGCAACTATTTCTTTAAGCAGTTCGTGACTTTGTTTTTGGGCACTTAAAAGCATGTGAAGCTAACTCCTTTTCATTTGCGGATATCATAAATTCCTTGATAGGTTTTTCGGCGTTTGAGCTCATCTTCAATCCCGTTGAGGACTTCCCATTTGTTCAGGCTCCACATAGGGCCGATTAGGGTATCTCTTGGCGCATCTCCGGTCAGGCGGTGGATAATGACGTCTTGGGGGATGATTTCGAGTTGGTCGCAAACGATATTGGTGTATTCTTCTTGGCTCAAGAAGGTCAGGCGGCCTTGATAGTAGTCACGCACCATCTTGGTATTTCGCATCAAATGTAGCAGATGAATCTTAATGCCTTGAATATCGCTATCTAGCATAATGCGTTCGACACTCTCTTGCATCATTTGGGCTGTTTCACCGGGTAGGCCGTTGATGATGTGGGTACAAACGGGTATATTGTGTTTTCTTAAGGCTGCAACGGCATCTAGGTAGGTCTGGTAGTCGTGGGCACGGTTGATGGCTTTACTGGTTGATTCATGAACGGTTTGTAGGCCTAGTTCTACCCACAGATAGTAGCGTTCGTTTAGTTCAGCCAGATAATCGATAGTTTCTGGCGGCAGGCAGTCTGGTCGTGTGGCTATCATAATTCCTACAACACCCTCTAAACCTAATACTTGTTCATAACGCTGTCTGAGGGTTTCAACAGGGGCATAGGTGTTGGTGAAACTTTGGAAGTAGGCAATATACTTGTTGACTTTGGGCCATTTGGCATGCATCTTAGCGATCCCATCCTGGAACTGGGTTGCTAAAGGGTCGACCCGGTTTCCAGCAAAATCACCTGAGCCGCTAACACTACAGAAGGTGCAGCCACCATAAGCAACATGGCCATCGCGATTCGGGCAGTCAAAACCGCCATCCAGTGAGACTTTGAATATTTTTTCGCCAAAATAATCTTGAAAATGGCGGTTTAAACTATTATAAGGCTTGCCCATCCATGAAGTAGGGGCTTGAGTATTTGTTTCCATATGCAGCATCCAATCTATATGTGATACTTGTATCCTACTCTATTTTGAGGGATTTGCCAATAGTTGATAAGTGTTTGAGATGTTTGAAAGAGCTATATTACAAACTCTTTACTTATATTAAATGTCCATAACTTACTGGCTGTTCGTGCCACGTTCGTCTGTTCTTATCAATTGAAAAGCCTATAATTGAGAGTGACCATTCTACAGTTTGGAGGGGATAATATTATGGAAATTTCTAGAAATCAACGAATCAAAAAACAAAAAGCACGGCTACAATTTGAACAATTGAATAAGGTAAATACGAAGATGAGACAATCAATGGCGGTCCTTGGATCGACTGTTATGGTTGCTTTATATACGTCACCAGTAGCTCAAGTATTGGCGGCTGAAAAAGTACAAACGGGGACTGCAGCATTTACATCCAATCCTTTTTTGAATTCCTTAATTCCATCAGCGCAAAAGGTGTCTGAAAACAAAGATATTTATACGTCCGTTATGCTGGCACAAGCTGCCTTAGAAACGGGCTGGGGCAATAGTACCTTGTCACAATCACCTAATCACAATCTCTTTGGGATTAAAGGGGATTACCAAGGCGCATCTGTCGACATGAAAACCCTAGAGGATTCAGGTGGGCAAAATTATTACCAAATTACTGCCCAATTCCGTAAGTATCCATCTTATCAAGAGGCTTTAGAGGATTATACTGGCGTTATTTTAAATGGACCTAAATGGAATCCAGCATACTATTCTGGTGCATGGAAGAGCAATACAAGTAGCTATAAGGATGCAACGGCTTATCTAACAGGTCGTTATGCAACAGATACTGCTTATGCCTCAAAATTAAATCGAATTATCGAACAATATGATTTAACAAGGTTTGATAACGGAACGGCGATTGAATTAGCAGATGATATTGCTAACAATGGTGTCACAGACGAAACCATTAAAGTCATTGAAGGCCAACCAAGTACTAGCACTAATACACCAATTACTGGTGGCTATACCGTTAAGGCGGGAGATACTCTTTATGCCATTTCTCGGAATACTGGTGTGTCTGTTAGCACACTCTATCGTGAAAATGGTTTGAGTTCTACGAGCATTATTTACCCAGGACAAGTGCTAAAATTAGGTAGTCAAGCAGCGACTCCTGCTCCGGCACCTGTGGAAAATACAACGAAGCCTGCGACTCCTGTTACGCCTAATGTGACTAAACCGAATACTGGCGGGACAAGCTATACAGTTGTTTCTGGCGATACTCTATATGGAATTTCCCGTAAAACTGGTGCGAGTCTTACAACACTTTACAATGAAAATGGCTTGAGTTCGGCTAGCATTATCTATCCGGGCCAAGTTCTTAACGTAGGTGGACAAGCTAGTACACCAACTCCAGCACCTGTTGAGACAAAACCAGCCCCATCCACTCCAGTAGTGGAATCAGTTAGCGCAGGTTCTTATACGGTTGTATCAGGTGATACCCTATACGGAATTTCTCGTAAAACTGGTGTGGCAATTGGTACCCTTTACCAAGCCAATGATTTAAGCTCATCAAGTATCATTTATCCGGGGCAAGTGCTAAGTTTAGATGGGCAAGCTAGTACGACAGCACCTGCTGTAACGAAACCAGCCCCATCTGCTCCAGTAACGGAAGCAACAAGTTCTGGCTCATACACAGTTGTATCAGGTGATACTTTATACGGTATAGCGCGTAAGACTGGTCTAGCAGTGGATAGCTTATACCAAGCTAATGACTTAAGCTCATCCAGCATTATTTATCCTGGGCAAGTCCTTAACTTAGGTGGACAAGCTAGTACACCGACACCAGTAGCTGAGTCTAAACCAACGCCATCTGCTCCAGTAGTAGTAGAAACAACAAGCTCCGGCTCATACACCGTTGCATCAGGCGATACCCTTTATGGCATAGCTCGTAAAACAGGTGTATCTCTTACAACTCTTTACAATGCAAATGGTTTAAGCTCAAACAGCATTATTTACCCAGGTCAAGTTTTGAACTTGGGTGGGCAAGCTAGCGCGCCAGCTCCTCAAGTAACTGAAAGCACAACAAGCTCAGTAGCAGAAACTAGTTCAAACGGTTCAACTTACACGGTTAAAGCGGGTGATGGCTTGTGGCGTATCGCTAAAAATCATGGACTAACCCTTGAAGAATTAAAAGACATCAATGGTTTAGATTCTAATCTAATCCAGCCAGGCCAAATCTTGAAAGTCTCCCGCTAATCTGTTATACTAAATAGAAATATAAAGCTCACAAAGGAATAGTAAATGTGAATCTTGCCTAGAGAGTGCATGGCTGGTGAAAATGCATCAAGAAACAGATTGAACTCACCTTTTAGCTATCTACTTGAACCTGTCATTGTCTATGACTAGCGCAGTACTAGAGTAGGTCGCCTCGCCCACGTTATGGGTATGAAGAGTAACAAATTAGGTGGTACCACGACTTGTTCGTCCTATGACAAAGAATTCAACTTTGTCATAGGCTTTTTTTGTATCTAAATGTGGGAGTCGCCAAAAAATATGAAGAAGAGGACGTGTTAGGAATGACATTTAATCACAGAGTCATCGAACCAAAGTGGCAAGCTTACTGGAAAGAAAACAATACTTTTAAAACAACAGAAGATGTCGATAAGAGCAACTTTTACGCACTAGACATGTTTCCATACCCATCTGGACAAGGATTGCATGTGGGGCACCCTGAGGGTTATACAGCTACTGATGCCATTGCCCGGATGAAACGTGCGCAAAACTTCAATGTGCTACATCCTATGGGCTGGGATGCCTTTGGTTTGCCAGCAGAACAGTATGCCCTTGATACAGGAAATGACCCTGCTGACTTTACAGCTCACAACATTCAAACCTTTAAGCGCCAAATTAATGACCTAGGTTTTTCTTATGATTGGGAACGTGAAATCAATACAACCGACCCAGACTATTACAAATGGACGCAATGGATTTTCACTAAATTATATGACATGGGACTAGCCTATGAAGCAGATGTGGCCGTAAACTGGTGCCCGACATTAGGAACCGTTTTGGCTAACGAAGAAGTGATTGATGGCAAATCTGAGCGTGGTGGCTATCCAGTATTCCGTAAACCAATGAAACAATGGATGTTAAAAATCACAGCTTATGCCGACCGTTTGATTGATGACTTGGAAGAACTTGACTGGCCAGAAAGTATTAAGGATATGCAACGCAACTGGATTGGCCGCTCATATGGTGCTCAAGTAACCTTTAAAGTAAAAGATTCTGACAAGGAATTCGAAGTCTTCACCACTAGACCTGATACTCTTTTTGGTGCTAGCTATGCTGTTCTTTCACCAGAACATGATTTGGTGGCAAGTATTGTTAGTCCGCAGCAAAAACAAGCCGTTGAAGACTACCAAGAATATGCCAGCAAGAAATCAGACTTAGAAAGAACGGATTTAGCTAAAACGAAGACGGGTGTCTTTACAGGAGCCTATGCTATTAATCCAGCAAATGGCCAAGAAATACCGATTTGGATTGCGGATTATGTTTTAAGTTCATATGGGACTGGTGCTATTATGGCCGTTCCTGCTCATGATGAAAGAGACTTTGAGTTTGCCCAAACCTTTGATTTACCAATTCTTCCAGTTTTTGAGGCTCCTGATGGAATTCTACCATATACAGGTGACGGAATTCTTATCAATTCTGATTTCTTAGATGGACTAAGCAAAGATGAAGCGATTGCTAAGATGATTACTTGGTTGACAGAAAAAGGGATAGGGGAAGGCAAAGTATCTTACCGTTTGAGAGACTGGTTATTCTCTCGTCAACGTTACTGGGGTGAGCCAATCCCTGTTATTCATTGGGAAGACGGCACCACAACTACTGTTCCAGAAGACCAATTGCCTTTGACTCTACCAAAAACGGATAAGATTCAACCAAGTGGAACAGGTGAATCACCTTTAGCTGCTATTGAAGATTGGTTGTATGTCACAGACCCAATTACTGGCAAGAGAGGTCGCCGTGAAACCAACACCATGCCACAGTGGGCGGGGTCTTCTTGGTATTATGTTCGCTTCGTTGACCCCCATAACCAAGAAGAAATTGCTTCAAAAGAAAAACTAGCAGAATGGTTGCCAGTTGATTTGTATATTGGTGGGGCAGAACACGCGGTACTGCATTTGCTTTATGCCCGTTTCTGGTACAAAGTTCTATACGATTTGGGGATTGTCCCTAACAAAGAACCATTCCAAAAGCTCTTCAATCAAGGGATGATTTTAGGGGAAGGCAATGAAAAAATGTCTAAATCCAAGGGGAATGTGGTTAATCCAGACGATGTGATTAAACAATATGGAGCAGATACCCTACGTCTATACGAAATGTTCATGGGGCCATTGGATGCTGCTATCGCTTGGAGTGAGAATGGTTTAGAAGGTAGCCGTAAATTCTTGGACCGCTTCTGGAGAATGTTGGTGGATGATAAAGGCAAACTTAGAGATCGTGTAACCAAGTTTAATGATGGGAAGCTGGACAAGGTTTACCATCAAACTGTGAAAAAAGTGACAGAGGACTATGAGCATCTAAGATTCAATACGGCCATTTCGCAAATTATGATTTTTGTTAATGAAGCTTACAAGGGTGATGCTTTGCCTGTAGAGTACATGAAAGGCATTGTACAGCTACTAGCACCAATTGCGCCACATGTTAGTGAGGAGCTATGGTCTATTCTAGGTATGCAAGGATCTATTCAACACGCTGCTTGGCCAACCTATGATGAGTCTTTCTTGGTGGAAGATCAAGTTGAGGTTATTTACCAAGTCAATGGTAAAATTAAGGCTCGTGTAGAGGTGGCTGCTGACCTAAGTGGGAAAGAATTGGAGGAGCTTGCTTTAGCTAATCCAGCCATTAAGGATGCTATTGAAGGTAAGACTGTTCGAAAAGTGATTTCTATCCCTGGTAAATTGGTTAATATTGTTGCGAATTAAGGGGTAGACGGGAAAGAGCCATCAGCTCCTCGGTCAGGAATAAGAACGGTGGCATCGCCAAAAGCCCTAGTCTTTCGGCTTAGCTGTCTACGTGACTGTAAATCGGCTGAAGCCGAAACAGTCACTGTGCGTCAGCTATGCTCATACACCGTTATTCCTGACCGAGGAGCTGATGGCTCTTAAGCTGGTTCTGCTTGTTAGAAAGGCTGGATTTTTATTTACTGACTTTTATACTTGTGTGAGAAAAAATACCATCCAAAACCTTGTTGTTATAGGGATTGGATGGTATTTTGGTATTTGGAAATTGTATATATACTAATGTTTCAAATGGCGGAGGGAGATTTCGAGAAGAAGGCTGCCTAAGAAGGCTAGAGCTGAAAGGCAGACCCAACCTAGTCCTAGGTCATAAAAGGGTAGGGCTCTGAAAAGATTCGTTAGATATGGGATTTGGATTCCAGTTAAATCTAAAGCATTTAAGATAGATTGTAAAGCTGTTAGGTAAATGGTGATCTTGTAGACCAAAGTGAAGTCTTTCAGTTTATCGATTAAACCGAAAAGGATTAAGACAATGGAAACAGGATAGATGGCGATAAGAATTGGAACAGAATAACTCAATATAGCATTCAAACCAAAGTTGGCCAGTAAAAGACTGGACAGGGTCCAGACTCTGACCCATGTGACATAGGATACGCGGTGGGTCAAGGTAGTAAAGTATTGGCTAGAAGAAGTGATTAAGCCAACGCAAGTGGTCAGACAGGCTAGAGTGAAGATGATAGCTAACAAGACTGCTCCGAAAGGCCCGAATCCGTAAGTGATAGCCTGTGTCAATACTTGAGCACCATTTTCCGTGTCAGGGAATAGTCCTGCTGTGGAAGAGCCGATATAGGTTAGCATGAGGTAAATAACTAGTAGGGCAAAGCCAGCATTGATCCCAGCTTTGATAGAGTAGCGTTCTACGGCTTTTTGATCCTTGATTTGGAGGGAGCGGATGGATAGGGAGATGACTAGGCCAAAATTCAAGGCCGCCACTGCATCCATGGTGTTATATCCTTCGATAAAGCCTTTGACGGCAGGGTTAGCAGCATAAGCCAGTGTTGGTGCTGGAAAAGCGGTTGTGTCCTTAAAGACGATACCTAGAAACATTCCAACTAGTAAAAGAATCAGCAATGGTGTCAATAGCTTTCCTAGTCGGTCAACTAATTTACTAGGATTTTGCGATAACCAATAGGCTGCACCAAAAAAGAGAAGTGTGTAGAGAAAGCGTGGTAAGGTTAGAGAGATGTCAGCTGGTAGATAAGAAGCTACCACCATTTCAAAAGGTAGGCTACCTGCTCTGGGGATTCCTAAAGCTGGGCCGATGGAGAGGTAGATGGCGGACGTGAAGATAATGGCGAAGATAGGGTCAACCCGTTTGGCTAAATGATTCAAGCCGTTTGACTTGGCAACAGAGATAACGCCAAGGATGGGAATGACAATGGCAGTGATACAAAAGAAGGCAAGTGCGATAAAGCTATTGGTGCCAGCATCTTTGCCAAGAAGTGGTGGAAAAATGAGGTTTCCGGCTCCAAAAAAGAGACCAAATAAGAGCATAGAGACATAAAAAAGATTCTTTCTCGATAGGGTTTGCATGTGTTTCTTCCTTCCTGATTATAAAATAGGTCATCAGATAAGTTGAGTTAAAGATAAAAGAAAAACGCCCTCTATCCATTACGGATAAAGGGCGACTTGATTTCGCGGTACCACCTTTATTAGCTTCAGAATTTCTGAAGACACTCAAGCATATCTATCAATATGCAGCCATGATAACGGAAGCTAGCCCGTCAGCTCTTACTAGGGTTCAGAGTGAATGAAAAAAGAGGATTTTCAGCTAAGATGTATTACTGACTTTCACCATTCGTCAGCTCTCTAAAAATAAATCGACAACCTACTCGTTCTTTTATGTTATTATCATAATCATATATCTTTGAGAAGTCAACTAATTTCTATAACGATATGACTGAGGTTAATAGAAGGCTGGGGAAAATTTATTTTCTATTTTGAGAAAAGTGACTATAGATAGTGTTGTTAGGCATTGAGACTGTGATACCGTCAAAAGCCTTGGTCTAACGGTCTTAGCTGCTTACCTGACTGTAAGAGACTGGATAAAAAGTCCAAAGGGAAGTTAAATAAAATAGTTCCCCAGAAATCTATCCGAAAGAACGGTGTAAAGCATAGCTGACGCACAGTGGATGTTTCGGCTTCAGCCGATTACAACCACGTAGACAGCTAAGCCAGTGAGACCAAGGCTCACGGCGGTGCCACCGTTCCCATTTCTGATAGATTTCTGGGGAACTATTTTATGATTTAGAAAGCACTATATTACAGAATTTTTTGCCCAGCCTCCAAGTGGAAGTGTCTAGTTACATTTTAAACAATATGATATACTTATTGTAAGAATCTAGGGAGGTGTCTGGTGAATTTAGAAGAATTAAAGGAACAATTTTCCCTCAATGCTAATAAAGAAGTTGCTGTTCAAATGGAAGCTTATATGAGAAATCAGTTTCCTTACTTGGGAGTTACGTCTAAACAAAGAAAAGACCTATCAAAAGCTTTTATCAAGGAATTCAAACAAGAAGCTAAAAGAACAGATACAATTAATTGGCAAGTGGTTCACCAACTCTGGTCTATGAAACATAGGGAGTTTCAATACATTGCTACTGATTGTCTAGCTGCCACTAAGGGCTTCCTTAAGGCTGATGATTTTATACACTTGCAGATACTTGTGACCAGCAGATCTTGGTGGGATAGTGTAGACAATCTGGTCAAGACAATAGGATTTTTGGCTTTGAAGAACCCTAGTCTGGAAGTACGTTTACTTGACTGGAGCAAGGCAGACAATTTGTGGCTAAGAAGAGCAGCCATCTTACATCAGTTAGGTCGCAAAGAGTCAACTGATACTGTTCTTATGACAACCATACTTGACCAAAACTTGAATGACAAAGAATTCTTTATCAACAAAGCCATTGGATGGGCTCTACGTGACTATTCTAAGGTGAATCCTACATGGGTTTCGAATTACATTGACAGCCGCAAAGAGAAGCTGTCCAACTTATCCATCAAAGAAGGTAGCAAATACATTTAAAAACTAAAAAAGGAAGTGTCTGATGAAACTATTTAAACAATTATTACCAGCCTTGATAACACTTATTGTTGTTGCTATCATATCCTATGTTCAATTAATCCCCTATAATTTACGTAACCCACAATTCTGGGTTCTTATCCTGATAGCTACAGTTATTTATTTTATCGTCAATGTCTTCGTCAAGTCCACTAAGGATGTCATCATCGAAGGGCCAAGACCAGTTGGCAAACGATTTACAGCAACAAAAAATCCTATGTTAGCTGAGTTATTTAAACTTCCTAAACGCTTTGCTATTCTATTAGGAATCTTTGGACTAATTTTTCTGCTTGGTCTTTTAAGTGGCTTACCAATCTGGCAGGCCAAAAGTTTTGCCAACCAAATTGGCACCATACAAAGTGGTGATTTTTCCAAGGATTTGAAGTTGTCAGACCCAAGTAATATTATTACCGTGGACCGAGATATGTCTGAAAAACTAGGTGACCGAAAAATCGGGGAGATGAAGGACCTAGTTTCGCAATTTGAAGTGTCAAAAGACTTTGTTCAGATTGCAGTTCAAGATAGACCTGTCCGTGTTTCACCACTTGAATATGCCGGTTTTTGGCGTTGGTTAACCAATCAGTCTACAGGTGTCCCTTACTATGTAGAGATTGATTCAATCACAGGTGACTCTAAACTAGTCAAAATGGATCAACCAATCAAGTACTCAAAGAGTGAATACTTTAACCGTGACGTTGCTAGACATTTGTGGTTCAATTACCCAACCGCCATGGTGTCAGATGTTTCTTTTGAGTTAGATGAAGAGGGCAAACCTTATTATATTGCCACCGAAGTTAGTCCTAAGATTGGATTCTTTAATGGCTTGGATGTGGTAGGCATCTTTGTTATCGATGCTGTAACGGGTGAGATTCAACGATTTGCCATCGATGAGGTTCCTGGCTGGGTAGACCGAGTGGTGCCAGCTGAATTGGTCTTGAGACAAATTGACCAACATGGTCTTTACCAAGGAGGTTTTTGGAATTCCTTGATTGGAAAACGTGGTGTTACCAAGCATACTAATGGTTATCAATATTTTGTTAAGGACAATGACCTTTACCTTTATACGGGAATAACTTCCGTTAATGCCGATGAGTCAAATGTGGGATTTGTATTGGTTAACTCTAGAACCAAGGAAACTATCTTATACGATATCGGTGCGGCAACAGAAGTCAGTGCCCAAGAGAGTGCTCAAGGTTCTGTTCAAGAAAAAGGTTATGTGGCAACCTTCCCATTGCTGTTAAACATCGAAGGAAAGCCCACCTATTTCTTATCGCTCAAGGACAATGGCGGTTTGATTAAACTTTATGCCTTTGTTGATGCAGAAAACTACCAACGTGTTGTCATTGGTGAAACCGTTCAAGTCGCTTTCCAAGCCTACACAGGAAAGGAAAGTTCTAGCCAAGTGACTACGGATGGGCAAACACCATTTAGCGGAACGGTGGAAGCACTCAATCAAATCGTTCTGAAAGGTGAAACGCATATGGCTTTCAAACTGAGTGGCAAAGAGGAAATCTACTTCGCACCGATTTCTGTAAATTCTGATCTGGCTTTCTTAAAGGTGGGCGATACTGTTAAAGGAGAGACAGCGAATGGTCTTGTTAATTCGATTGTGATTGAAAAAGCTGCACCATAAAGGAGAAGATGATGAAATTAAATGAAGTACACCATATAGCGATTATTGTCTCAGACTATGAAGTTTCCAGAGCTTTTTATGTGAACACACTAGGTTTTGAGGTCATCCGTGAAAATGTTCGGCCTGATAAAGATGATGTCAAGCTGGATTTACGGCTGGGAACTATGGAATTGGAAATTTTTGGTAAGGAAGATAGCCCTAAGCGTCCTGGCTATCCTGAAGCTTGTGGGCTGCGTCATCTGGCGTTTAAGGTCGATAATATTGAAGAAGTTGTGGCTGAGTTGGAAGAAAAGGGTATTGAGGTGGAGGACATTCGTTTTGACACCTTCACCAATAAAAAGATGACCTTTTTCCACGACCCAGATGGGCTTCCTTTGGAGTTGCATGAGTAGTGGGTATAAGGAACCATGTGCTTGAGAAAAATAAGGAATGAAGTGAATTTCTAACATATAAAAGAATCGTCAGATAGGAAGTAGAAATCAAAACGGTGGCACCGGGGCTGGGCAAAAAGTCTGTAATAAAATAAAAAAAGTTTCTCCCGACTTTTGCACTTGAATGAAAGAAAACACCACCAAACCCCTTGTTACTAAAGGGTTTTAGTGGTGTTTTTATTTTTTTAAGAGTATATATACAGTTTTTTCAAGTTTTTAATGTCATCAATGAGGAATTCATTTCATTTTCAATATTTTTGCATAGTCTTCAGTCAAAATTACTCTGTTTTCTCAAATGAAATAATAATTTTATGCATCTAAATTTGATAAATACTTATATCTTATAGGATAAATTTATCAAAAATCATATGATAAATTAGCTTTTTTATCAAAAAATAGTAAATTTATATACAAAACTTCTATTTAACCATTATAGCAAAACTACTGTATATATACAAGTGTTAATTGATTATACTTTGTGTAACCCTTGTGGCTGTAAGTGTTTGTCGACTTATTTTTTCCTGTAAGTGCAAAAGTCGGGAAAAAAAGTTTCTAAATCATAAAATAGTTCCCCAGAAATCTATCAGAAATGGGAACGGTGGCACCGCCGTGAGCCGAAGTCTCACTGGCTTAGCTGTCTACGTGGCTGTAATCGGCTGAAGCCGAAACATCCACTGTGCGTCAGCTATGCTATACACCGTTATTTCGGATAGATTTCTGGGGAACTATTTTATTTGGCTACCATTTGGACTTTTTGCCCAGCCCCGGTGCCACCGTTTTGATTTCCGATAGATGGGCTAGAGACTCGACTACTTTCAGCTACCCAATTTCCAAATACACTAATATCAAAACGTAGACTAGGTAAAGGAAGAGCAAGCCTAGTCCTTCTTTTTTAGTGATAAGTCTGACTTTGCTGTTTTGGACGAAGAAGTAAAAGAAGAGTGCGATGACTAGAATCATTGGGAAGATGAAGTAGAAATAGATGCTTGGAATTATCAGGACTGGGCTGAGGAGAGGTGCAATTGGCAGAACCAAAAGAAGATTCAGAACACAGGCTCCGATGATGTTTCCTAGGGCGAGTGATGTTCTATCTTTCTTTACCGCACTGATGAAAGTACTTAATTCAGGTAAGCTTGTTCCGAGAGAGACGACTGTAGCTGAAATTAAGGTTTCTGGAATACCGAATTGCAAAGCAATTACTTGAACAGTATCTACCAAAAGATTGGCGAAAAACGTCAAGACTAGAGCAGATATGATAACGATAGCCAACAAAAATACGGTAGATTTTTGCTTTTCTTCGTTAGTGCATTCCTCTTCCAAGGTATGGTCATGCTCCATTCGCCGATACATCATGACAAAGTGAACACACAAGGCAATCAGAAACAGAAAGCCAAGCACAGAAGGAATCTGACCTGTTTGAAAAGGCCAAATAGGGGTCAAACTGATAAAGGCTAAGATAATAAAGCCAATCAAAAATCCAAATAGCTCATGAAAGTTTCGTAGAGCATCTTTATTAACAGGAATAGCACCGAATAAGGCTCCAATTCCTAGTACAAAGGTCAAGTTTGAAACAATGGAACCAAACAAGTTTCCCAAAGCTATTTCTGGTGAGCCATCTATGGATGCCAAGGCAGAAGTTGCTACTTCGGGTAAGGTGGTACCTATCGAGATGATAGTGGCACCAATCAGGAGTTCGGACATGTTTGCCTTTCGAGCTAATAAACTAGCATGGTCAACCAAGTAATCCGATGATTTGGCAAGACCAGCAAGGGAGATGGCTAAGAGAAGCAACAAAAAAACTAGAGGGACTTGTGCTAAAAGTTGCTGCATATGAATCACCTGCTTTTTCTTTTAGTATACCACAAGCTCCCTACTAGCTTAGAGCAATAAGGGTTTATTAGTGAGCCGTCGCTTTAGAGGCTGGATTGGTTTTAGTCATAAATGAGGATGTTTTTTCAAAACTTTCAGCGTTCAAATGACTATAAGTTTCCTTTTTCAAATTACCGATACTCAACATCGCTAGGAAACTAATTATATATAAGGATGAAAGGAAGATCATAACCATGGAGCTGTTAGACACGTCCAGAATGATACCAATGATGAGGGAAGAAAATCCTCCCAAGGCACGACCCACGTTTAGGATGGTGTTGTTGGCAATGGAGCGAATATGGTGAGGGTAGAGTCTTGTAATCATAGCGCCATATCCTGCGAACATACCATTTACAAAGAATCCTACGATAGCTCCTCCAATCAGCATGCTAGTCATGGTGTTGGCGTATTGGAAGAGGAAGACGCAGACTGCTGAAGCGATGAGGAAGATGCCGTAAACTAGCCTAGGTCCAAAGCGGTCAAGAATTTGTCCAAAGACTAGCATACCGATGGACATTCCAATGATGGTAGAAATCATCCAGATGGACGAGTTTTTGACGCTGATTCCTAGATTGGCTTGGATGATTGAGGGTAGCCAGTTCATCATACCAAAGTAGCCAGCGATTTGTACGGTTGTCATGACCATTAGGGCTAAGGTCTGTGCGGTTAGAGCAGGCGTTGCGAAAAGCTCAGAGATATTAGCACGTTGTTTCTTGTTTGAGCTGGTATTAGTCTTAGCGTCCTTATCGATAATCTTGCTGTCATCAATGGCAAGTACCATCCAAGCTACTAGGAGAAGTGGCGCTAGTCCGAATAGGAAAAGCCCGCGCCATCCAAAGATAGGAGCGATTAGTCCTGCTAGGAGGGCTGAAGAGATGGCACCGATTTGTCCAGCGACACCATTTAGCGAGCTGACACGGCCCATTTTATTAGCTGGTACTAGTCCAGCCATGATAGCAATGGCGACTCCGTATTCACCACCGACTCCGATTCCGGCGATAAAGCGCATGAGGTAGAGGTAGCTGATGTTCGGTGTGAAGAAAATTAAGCCTGTTGCGACTGAAAAAATAAGGATAGTCCATTTGAAAACTTTGAATTTATTATAGCGATCTGCAAGAATTCCGAATATGATACCACCGACCAACATACCTATGTTAGTGATAGTGGCGATGGCGCCGCCTTGTGTGGAAGAAATATTGAGTTGTGCCATGATGGTAGTCAGTGAAAAGGATAGGAACATGACATTGAGGTCATCTGTACCTGATGCGACGATGGCGGCAACAAGAGCACGACGATTGTTTTTATCTAGCTTTGACATAAGAAAACTCCCCTTTACTGTGTAACTAGTACACAAGATTAATGAAGGCTCTCAGACCTTCTTTATTAAACGATGAAACCAGACTAGATAGATACTCAACCTCCTTAAAAGCTGACAAAAAAAGCCAGCAACCGAAGTCACTGGACATGAAAGAAGGTATGATGAAGTTACAGCACATACCATATAGATAGGCTTGTTAACGGTTCTTCCATGTCTCACAGGACACGATTAAAGTTACCAAATTTTTATTAGTGAAATTGTAACGCTTTGAAATGGGCTTGTCAAGTTAAGGTGGGTTTTAACTTGGGAATGATACTTTGAATAAGTTGTGGATAAAAAGTCTGTAAGGAATAAGTTGTTCTAAATCATAAAAGAGTTTCTGGGAAAATGTATCTGAAATGAGAACGGTGGGACCGCCGTGAGCCTAGGTCTCACTGGCTTAGCTGTCTACGTGGCTGTAAGGGGGCGCAAAAAGTCTATAATAAGATAAAAGCATTCTAAAACATAAAATAGTTCCCCAGAAATCTGTCCGAAATGAGAACGGTGGCACTGCCGTGAGCCTTGGTCTCACGGCTTAGCTGTCTACATGGCTGTAATCGGCTAAAGCCGAAACATCCACTGTGCGTCAGCTATGCTTTACACCGTTATTTCGGATAGATTTCTGGGGAACTATTTTATTTGGTTACCATTTGGACTATTTGCCCAGCCCCAACATCCACTGTGCGTTAGCTATGCTTTACACCGTTATTTCGGATACATTTTCTCAGAAACTCTTTTGTTTTGATAGTATGTGGACTTATTGCTTAGAAACTTGATAAAATGACTTATAGATGAGCTTATTAAAAACTCAATTTTTTTATATGTTTAGTTACGAATTTTGTTGACTTTTGGCTAGATAACCAGTATTATAAGCAATGGTATTGTTTGCCCCACGAGAGAGCCCCGGAAACTCAATTGTGTCATCAAACAAACAGATAAGAATTTGGAGGAAACAAACGTGCGTACAACATATATGGCTAAAGCTAGCGAAACTGATCGTAAATGGGTTGTTATCGACGCTACTGATGTTCCATTAGGACGTCTTTCAGCTGTTGCAGCAAGCATTTTACGCGGTAAAAACAAACCAACATTTACACCAAACGTTGATACAGGTGATTTCGTAATCATCATTAACGCTGACAAAGTAGCATTAACAGGTAAAAAAGCAACTGACAAGATCTATTATCACCATTCAAACCATCCTGGTGGATTGAAATCACGTACTGCAGGAGATTTACGTTCAAACAACTCTCGTAAATTAGTTGAATTATCCATTAGAGGTATGCTACCTAAGAACTCATTAGGACGCCGTCTATTTACTAAATTAAACGTTTACGGTGGAGCAGAACACCCACATGCAGCGCAACAACCTGTAGAAGTAGACATTCAATCACTAATCTAAGGAGGAAGCAACATTGGCTCAAGCACAATATACCGGCACTGGCCGTCGTAAAAATTCAACTGCCCGCGTATTCTTAGTACCAGGGACAGGTAACATCACTATCAACAAAAAACCAATCGAAGATTACATCCCATTCCCATACCTACACGAAGTAATCAAACAACCATTAAACATTACTGAAACATTAGGTACTTACGATATCAATGTTAACGTAAATGGTGGTGGATTTACAGGACAATCAGGAGCAATCCGTCACGGAATCGCTCGTGCATTACTAACTGTAGACCCAGACTTCCGCTCACCTCTAAAAGCAGCAGGTCTATTAACACGTGACCCACGTATGAAAGAGCGTAAGAAACCAGGTCTTAAGAAAGCTCGTAAGGCTAGCCAGTTTTCAAAACGTTAAGAAACAGCTACATTACAACATTTATCGACACTTCATGGTTCACACCATGGAGTGTTTTTTTATATGTGTATGAAAACCACCTGCTATGCGGGTGGTTCCATGGAGCTTCCAGCGAGGTATTAAAAAAGCCTCCTAAAATGGTAAGATAATATTGGTTTCCCGACCGCATTATCAACTATTTTAGGAGGTTCTTTATGCACAAAGACAATCAAAGTTTATCACACACGGTATGGAAATGTAAGTATCACATCGTATTTGCACCAAAATATCGTCACCAAATCATCTATGGAAAGTATAAAAAGAGTATCGGGGAGATTATTCGATCTCTATGCGAAAGAAAAGATGTTGAGATAATAGAAGCCAATGCTTGTAGAGACCATATCCATTTACTGGTAAGCATTCCACCCAAATTAAGTGTATCTGCTTTTATGGGATATTTAAAAGGAAAGAGCAGTCTAATGATTTTTGACAGATATGCCAATTTAAAATATAGATATGGGAATCGAAAATTTTGGTGTCGTGGTTATTACGTAGATACCGTAGGACGAAATAAAAAACAGATTGAAGCTTATATTCGAAATCAAGTTCAAGAAGATTATGTAGCAGATCAACTAACCTTATTCGAAGAGTATGATCCGTTTACCGGACAAAAAATAGTTTTTTTTTAAACCGCTTTTTTACACTTTCTCATGACGAGAGAGTGTTTTTTATTGGTTAGTGTTATTTCTACATAAGGCGGGAGTTAGTAGTTAGGGATATCATTTCCCTAACCCATAAATGTACTACAAATCTATAATAGTATAATCATAACCAATCGCTTGAATGAATTTTAGGACATCCTGAGTTGATAAAAAGATGGTTTTGGTATTTACATTTGGATGAAAACTCATTCGTGGTTCAGATAAGATTTCCTTATCAAAATAAACTTGTATGTTTTTACTGTCATTATTAAGCAGTCCAAATATGGAAACAACTCCAGGAGGTAACTTCATTTGCTCAGCCAAACTGTCTGACGAAGCCATTTTTATGCGATTAGCACTGACTAGATCCTTAAATTTATCCATGTCCAAACGCTTTGTATCGTCCATAATTAATAAATAATAAGCAGTTTTTTTCTTATTCGTTAGGAACATAGACTTAGTTCTTACGCCTTCGATGCCAACAATAAACTGGTCCGCTTCCTCGGTTGTCAAAGCTGGAGGGTGTTCTACTATTTCATAGGGGATATCGAGATTTTCTAAGGTGGCTTTTACAGTTAAAAATGAATCCATATGATAAACTCCTTTCAATTGATTATAACCATCAATACGCTTTATAAAAAGCAACAACTTGACCTTTATCACAAGATGAAAAACCAAATTTTTGATAGAAATGTCTTACATCTGGAGCCTCTTCCGTCAACAAAACTTTTTGACGAATGTCAGTGTATTTATGTAGCATTTGATTCATTAAGTTGGTGCCAATTTGCTGATTTTGAAAGTCGGGGTGCACCAAAATATCTTGAATATAAAGGATTGTTTCCCCATCACCAACTGCTCTGATCAAACCTACTAGTTTTTCTCCATCCCAAGCTGTTATGACGGATAGGGAATGGTTAATGGCATTTTCTAGTTTCGCCAAGTTATTTGTGTAGTTTGTCCATTTTACGCTTGAATACAAGGATTTTATATCTGTCTGCTTAATTTCTTTGCTTTCTTTGTAAGTTATCACCTTGAACCTCCTAATAAAGTTTTTAATAAGAGTATGTTCCAAAATTACACATCAAAATAGTTCCTATTTATTACCAATTTTATTAGTACTATGAATTTAGGTTCTATACCCCGTGCTGATATGATTTGTTTTTTAGACAAGAAAAAGTGGAGGTAATAATAGGGGTAAAAAGAAATAATTTATGACCAAACCAAATCTTTTCCTCAACCTAATCCATCATTTCCTTTTTCTCAACTAATCACCCTTCAATGAACCAGTCAATCCTCGACATATCAGATAAATAAATCCACCAAAAAACACTGGTATAACAAGAAACCCTAGGATAGGAATTAAGAATAAGCACATAAAAAACGCCACGAAAACTCCGATCGTAAGCAAGGTTAGATACCACTTTCTCAACGAATGATAAAAGCTGTAAGAGAAGATAGATAACGTTTTTTCCATAGGGTTAAAGGCTAGAAAATAAGCAAAAGTTACAAGAATTCCCAATACAATCAGTCCTGTAAAAGCAATAATTAAGGTAAGTATTTGCGAAAAGCTACCGCTAAAAATGTGGGAATAGAGCATGTTAAAAGAGATGACACTCATTAACAGGGAATAGGGGACTGTTTTAAGAAATATTTTTTTGAAAAAAGAAAAATACATCGGAATTAGAGGTTTGCTCTCACCCAAACCTAGTTGATGAATGCAAAAGATTAAGGAGCTGATACTTGGCAATAACGTCAGCAATAAAAGAATTGTGAGCCAAAATACACCATCACTTGCAGAAAAGAATATGATAAACAAGAATAAAGGTAAATTGCTCAGACTGAAGCTGATATTGCATAAAAGAGCTTGATAAATTGTGTTACTGACCTTATAAAAGGTATGATTTTCCATTGAAATGGCTCCTTTTTATTTAATAATTTTGACATAATTTTTGGGTGATAGATTAGTAACACGTTTAAAAGCTCTAGCGAAAGTGGTGTAGTCTTTATAACCTAACTGTTCACAAACAGTATTTACATCCATTTCTTCATGCAGCAATTTTTTGGCAAGCGAAATTTTATTGAGCTGGATAAAGCTATAAATTGAAGTGTCTAGTTCTTTTTTAAACATTCGGTTGAGATAATGCTTGTTCAACTTAAAGGACTTTTCAATCATAGCAAGGGAAATGTGTTGGTCTAAATGTTTTTGAATGAATTGGATAATCTCTTGCATAAGAGGAGAAAGCTCGTGATTGATAAGAAAGCTATCTTCTTGAACTTTTCGGTACTTGTTTCGGTTAATCATAACTAAAATTTGAGCCAAATAGGCTTGCTGCAATAAATTATTACCAAATTCTTCCATACCATCTCTTTCAAGCTCTACTAGTTTATCTGTTATAGTCACAAACTCACTTATTTCCTCCTCACTTAGATGGAGGCCTTTTTTTTGATGGAATATGTTTAGTAATTCTGTTGTCTGGTTAGAAAACGATTGAACAATTTTAGGTGAAAAATGGATAATAGCTCGCTCGTAGGTTGAGTCGGACATGATTTTTGGGCCATGAATTTGGGTGTTATTCATCAAAAATAAATCTCCATGTGTTGGTTTAAATGTTTCGCCATCAATGAAAAAGCGAATGTCTCCTTGGAGAAATAGATTCAGTTCAAAATGGTTGTGCAGATGTGGTGCAAAATGAATGGTCTCTTTAGTACACCCATGAGAACTTAAGGTACTATTGGTAAAATGCTCAATATTGTATTCCATAAGCAAAATCCTTTCTCCTATCTTCAAGTTTTTACTGAATATCTTATTCATAGGATAACTCAAATCATAAAATAATGCAAAAAAATAACTAACCGTATTACCTTAAAATTGCTAGTAAAAGGCTTACCTGTACATAAATGAACGGAATTTTATATTGTAAGGGGTTTAATTTAGTTTTTTTTGTATTAATTGAGTTTCTTTTTGTGTTTACAATGAGTTTTGGTTTGCTTAAAATTAAGGTATCAAATTTATCGGAGGAGATAGACAATGAGTAAGAAAAAAATTGGATTTTTGGCTTTAGCAGCAACAACATGTGTCTTGGCGTTAGCAGGATGTTCAGGAAATGGAAGTGCAGAAAGCTCTACGAGTACAGCAGATAAACCTACAGAAACAGCAACAAGCAACGAAATCGCATTATCTGCTTGGGGCTATGAACAAAACGTTGAATTTAAGGCAATTGTTGAAGCCTTTGAGAAAAAATACGATGCAAAAGTAAAAGTTGTTGATATAGATCCGGGTTCTTATGAAAATAAAATTACAACACTCTTAGCGAGTGGGGATAAGACAGATGTGCTGTCCATGAAAGATGTTGGGAGTTATGTAAACTACGCCAATAAACAGCAACTAGTAGACTTAACTGCTTACTCCGAGGGTTTATCTGCTGAAGACTTAGCTAACTATGGTGGGAGTTTAGATAGCTATCGTACAGAAGATGGAAAAATTTATGCATTACCATTTAGAAAAGACACCTATGTCTTGTTCTATAATAAAAAGTTATTTGATGCGGCTGGAGTTGACTACCCTAAAGACTTAACTTGGGATACTTATCAAGAGTTAGCAAAGAAATTGACAAGTGGGGCTAATGAAGCCGAAAAAGTATATGGTGGTTATCATCATAAATGGTTCCCTATTCTTCAAGCAACTGCGGCAAATCAAACTGGTGGAGACCTATTAAGTGGAAAATACGATTACCTAAAAAACTATTATGATATTTTCCTAAATATGCAAAAAGATGGCACTGTGATGGACTATGCAACAATCAAAACAACAAATACAACCTACTCTTCTGTATTTGAAACAAACAAAACAGCTACCATGATTATGGGGTCATTCTACATTTCGAGATTGCTAAAAGCACAAGCATCTGGAGAAAATGAAATGAGTTGGGGTATGACGACTATTCCTCAGCGTTCCGATTCAAAAGAAACTATAACCTATGGTGGACCAGCTGGTATGGCTGTTAACAAAAATGCAGCAAATCCAGAATTGGCTCAAAAATTTGTTGAGTTTGCTAGTGGTAAAGAGGGGGCTTTAGTTTTATCCAAACTTGGAATTACAACAGCCTATAAGAATAAAGAAACTTTAAATGCTCTATTTTCTATAGAAGGTATGCCACAAGATGAAGAATCTAAAAAAGCATTAACTCCTGATAAAGATGGCTTAGAATATGCTGCAAAAGCTTCTGCAGCAGGGATTACCAAAGTTCTAGGTGAAGAACATGACTTGATTATGGTTGGTGATAAATCTGTCGAAGATGGCATTAAAGAGATGGAATCTCGTACGAAAGATCTTGTAGAATAAATCGTTTCGCTATTGGAAGAAGCTAGTGAGAATTTGGTTTCTATTCCATTTCATCAACTAAATGTATCTTAGACTCTAGACCGGTTTATTCATATGTCGAATTAAGGTGACTGGGATAAGTTCTGTCTCAGTCACTTACTTAATGAAGAAAGGAAAATTTATATGGACGTACGTCTTCCTAAGAGAAATAGATGGAATAAGTTAAAGAAAAACCTTATTTCATGGAGCTTCATTTTACCCAATTTTTCAGGATTTTTAATCTTCACCTTGATTCCTATTCTATTTTCTTTTGCTTTGGCCTTTTCAGAGTGGGATTCTTTTACCGCGCCAAAATTTGTCGCCTTAGACAATTTTGCCGAGATGTTGAAAGACGATACTTTTTGGATTGCTCTTAAAAATACCTTCTATTATACAATCGGTGTTGTCCCCTTAACCATGATGTGTTCACTTGGGCTGGCTATGTTGCTGAATCGAAAAGTGAAAGGGATTGGAATTTTTAGAACAATATTTTTCTTTCCCTATATTACGTCTCTTGTAGCAGTTGCGGTTGTATGGAACATGCTATTTCATCCAACCATGGGTCCAGTTAACCAGTTCCTTCAAAATTTTATTTCAACTGTCCCTGGATGGACTTCAAGTTCTCAGTGGGCTATGCCAGCTATTATCATAGTCAGCGTTTGGCGTAATATGGGTTATTATATGATTCTGTATTTAGCTGGACTACAAGGTATTCCAAGAGAGCTATATGAAGCCAGTTCTATGGATGGCGCCGGTAAATGGCGCCAATTTCTTAATGTGACTATTCCTTCATTGCGACCAACTACATTCTTTGTCATGATTATGTTGACTATTAATAGTTTTAAAGTTTTTGATCTGGTGCAAGTAATGACAGAAGGCGGACCAGGGCGATCAACGAATGTACTAGTTTATCAAATCTATAACGAAGCTTTTGTAAACTTCAGATTTGGTTATGCATCTGCTATTTCATTCGTATTATTTATCATCGTGCTGACCATCACCGTAGTTCAATTCCAAATTGACAAGAAACGTGCTCAAGCATAGAATGGAGGCTTAATGATGGAACAAGTACCTACATTTCGTAAAAGAAATGGTAAGAAAATTAGCAAACTGCTGCTTTACACATCTCTAATAATATTATCCATATTTGTATCAGTTCCTTTTATCTGGATGCTGTCAGCCTCGGTGAAATTAAGCAACCAAGTGTTTACAGTTCCAATTCAGTGGATCCCCAAAGAATTTCATTTTGAAAATTTTATTAATATCTGGAAAACTATTCCATTTGCTACCTTCTTTAAAAATACGGTTTTCCTATCGGTTGTTATTACATTAATTCAATTATTGACGAGTAGCTTTGCCGCTTATGGGTTTTCTAAGGCACAATTTAAGGGGAGAGATACACTATTTCTACTCTATATTGGAACAATCGCAGTTCCTTGGCAAGTCTATATGATTCCGCAATTCATCATGATGAAAGAGTTAGGCTTAACAGATAATTTATGGGCACTAGTCCTAATGCAGGCCTTTAACTGCTTTGGTGTATTTTTGATGAGACAATACTACATGTCTATTCCTGACGAACTTTGCGAATCAGCTCGAATTGACGGATTATCTGAATGGGGGATTTATTGGAAAATTGTCCTACCTCTAACCAAACCAGCAATCGCTAGTTTGACCATTATCACTTTTGTAAATACATGGAACGACTATATGGGACCATTTATTTACTTGAACAGTACTGAAAATAAAACAATTCAACTTGGGCTAAGAATGTTTGTGTCACAGTTTGACGCTGAGTATTCTTTGATTATGGCTGCTTCAGTTGTATCGATTATTCCTGTAGCAATTGTCTTCCTGTCCATGCAAAAATACTTTGTTGAAGGAGTTGCCACTTCAGGAATGAAAGGCTAAACTTACTATAAAACCGCACTCTGTTAAGAAAATAGGGGCGGTTTTTGTGTTGTAAATAGAGCTATGTAAAGAAAAGTGGTTTTGAAAGAAGCTTGACTTTCATGTAAAAATAACCCACCCCAAAACCTCATCTATCAAAGGTTCTGGGGTGGATTCTATTTTTCATTTAGTCTATAAACTATTTCTTCATATCCTGAGCAGTCAAAATACCATCTTTCATCACTAGCACACGGTCACAAAAGTCAACCATTCGCATGTCGTGGGTGACCATGATAGTAGCTTTATTCTTTTCTTTTGTTTCATGCGCTAGAATTTTTACCACTTCATAAGCTTTTTCTGTATCCAAGCTGGCTGTCGGTTCATCTGCCAAGATAATAGAAGGGTCATGGTATAAAGCGCGGGCAATCGCCACCCGTTGTCGTTCACCGCCGGACAAATCTTCGGGATATTTATTGATGAGTTTTTCGATTCCTAGCTCTTCAAATAGATTACTTTGAATATGTTTCTGTTTCCTAACCTTATCCACCAATATTAATTGGTCTTTAACGGTTAGAAAAGGAATTAAATTAGAGGCCTGTAAGATAAAGCCAATTTCTTTAAACCGCAGTTGGGCACGTTCTTTTTCTTTTTTCTCGCTAAATGGTTGACTGTTAATTAATACTTTTCCTTCACTAGGTTGTTGGAGGCCGCCTGCAATAGTCAGGAAGGTACTCTTTCCAGAGCCGGAAGGGCCAATAATGGCGACAAATTCACCTTTATTAACTGAAAAATTTGTTTCTTTTAGAGCGACTACTGTATTAGAACCATCTTGAAATGTTTTTTTAACTTGTTGAAATTCGATAACGCTCATATCGTTCACTCCTATCCTATGGCTTTTAGTGGGTCAATTTTGACGACTGCTCGAACTGAGAAAAAGGCACCTAGAACAGCGAACAAAAGCATCAAGCCGCTAATGGCTGCAAGGAAGAGTCCATTGATTTCAAAGGGAACTGCAACTGGTAACACTAGGGAAGTACCAATTGTAGCTAATAAACCAATCCCCACTCCTAATGCAGCCAGTAAAAAGGTTTGCATAATAACGGATCTTGCGATATAGCCACTAGAAATACCTTGAGCTTTCATAACACCAAAGATTTCAGTTTTTTGCATGGTTAATACATAGACAAAAATCCCCATAACAATAGCTGCAATAACAATCAAAAAGCCAATCATAAAGGCAAAGGTTAGCACTTGAGCGCTGTAACCAGGAAGATTATTAATGAATTCGGCAATAGGTACTTTGGATAATCCGTCAGGGACCTTAGACACGTTTCCTTTGGTCACTACCGCATTAATTCTTGCATTATCCGAAGTATCTTCTTTTTCAAAACGAATCTTTTGATAGGTTTCAATAGAAAGATATAAAACAGGACCGACACTAATTTTGGCTTTATCTGTAAAGCCAGTAATAGTAATTTCTGTGTCGCTACCAGAGAGTTTTAATACATCGCCAACCTTTAAACCATATCGTTCACGTAAACTATCATCGACAACAGTCTCGTCATCTTTGGCAAACATGTTTCCTTCTGTAACATTCGGTACTAAAAACTGGTCTTTATTAATAGCAAAAATGGTTGCGTTAATAGTCTCACTGTCACTCTTTTTAGAAATGACAACTGGTGTTTGTGCCAACTCTGCTTTTTCATCGGCTTCCACATCATTATAGGCTTTTCTGGTAATCATGGACATGGCCAAGCGATCGTTAGCCTCTTCAGCAATTAGAATATTATCAGCCTGCCATTTATCTATTGCTGTACGATTATCTTGTGCCAGACCATACGCTAATCCAGTCAGGAAGAAAACCAAATAAGCAATTAAAAACATGACGCCAATCACTAAGAAATAGCGCAATTTGGAATGTTTAATTTCATTTATAGCTAAGAACACGTCGTTCACCTCTTATACTTTTTTATCAACAGATAAAGTATAGCATAACTTTGTGAATTCAGGTAATTATATGATTGAAAAGGGGAAATGTTCTGATGAATTTATAGCTTATTAGTAAACATTAAATTGTTTTCAATTGGTTGGAAAAAGGCTATAATGTTACACAAGATAAATAGATTTTTTAGGAAATAAATAAAAATAGTAAGGGAGTAGATTTATGAATAAAGAACGTTTAGCAACATTTATTGATGCTGTATTAGCCATTGTTATCACTATTTTAGTATTAGAATTACGGAAACCAGATCCCATCAGCTTGAATGGTTTTCTAGCTTTGCGAGAGAATTTCTTTGCTTATGCTTTATCCTTTTTCTGGCTAGGTGCTATGTGGGTTAATCTTCATAATGAGTGGTATCGTATTAAGCGGATTAATACCAAGACAATCTGGGCAGCAATGCTCATATTATTTTTTCATCTCTCTTGCCATATGCAACCTCTATTGTTTCCGAAAACTTTAATAATCGCGCAGCACAAGGTTTTTATGGCATTGTTGTTTTAATGATTACACTTGCGAACATACTATCATACTATACATTGTCAAAAGGGAACAATGATGATGCAGAAGAAGTTCGTCAATTACATATGAGAAATCGCTGGCTTATAGGTGATGTTTTGATAAAATGTATCGGCCTAGTCATATCTCTC
The DNA here is from genome assembly GCF_024543085.1 of Granulicatella seriolae. Taxonomy (GTDB): domain Bacteria; phylum Bacillota; class Bacilli; order Lactobacillales; family Aerococcaceae; genus Granulicatella; species Granulicatella seriolae. Next base: position 448,764 of record NZ_JANHNZ010000001.1, on the reverse strand, counting down.
TTATGGTTCCCACCTGCTATGATGTATGCTGTTTTAGTTACCTTGCTTGTATTATTTATTCCAAATCAGATTAGTTATATTAAGAAAGAGCATCATTTGCTATAACATTTGTGAAGCATTTAAAGCCTCCAATGATTATGGATGAACAAAATTAATAAAGTTAAGAGTTTCCGGGAAAAGAATTAGAAATAGCGGCTGGGTAAAAGTCCAAATGGTAACCAAATAAAAGAGTTCCCCAGAAATCTATCCGAAATTACGGTGTAAAGCATAGCTGACGCACTGTGGATGTTTCGGCTTCAGCCGATTTACAGCCACGTAGACAGCTAAGCCAGTGAGACCAAGGCTCACGGCGGTGCCACCGTTCTCATTTCTGATAGATTTTTGGGGAACTCTTTTATGATTCAGGAAGTGACAATACTTGTATTGAAAGTTTTGTCCATTTTACACTTAGTCATCCATTTTCCAATAAAACCGAATAATACCGATCCATCAACCAAGCCCCGATTGGAGCAGTCAATAATATAGAAAGAACAGCCACTGTTAAGATAATTTCCCCGCTAGCTAGTCCTAGAGAAAGTGGAATGGCGCCTATAGCAGCCTGAACGGTAGCTTTAGGGAGATAACTCATCATGCAAAAGACTCTTTCCTTAAAGGTCAGATTAGTGTGAAGTAAAGAAACATAAACACCTAACATCCTAAAGAGGGAAATAAGTATCAATAAGACAATAGGCCATACTCCAGCTGCAACCGCATAGGACAAGTCGACACTGGCACCCACCAGTACGAATAAGAATATCTCAGCAATAATCCAAATCTTATTGAATTTGACAGATAGTCTTTCCGCTAGAGGTCTTTTTTGTCTGAAAATCATCAAGCTAAGACTCATTACAGCCAGCATGCCTGAAAAGGGGAATACTGATTTTAGGCTAGTTTCCATACCCATTAAAAGGAAAGAAATTGCTAACATAAGCAGCACTTTAATGGAATCTCTTATATGAATTCTATTGAAGAATTGTACAAGCAGATAACCAAGTAGAAACCCAAGGCTAGCACCGGATAATATAGCAATGGGAATACTAGTCAATTGGACTGCAGAGAAATTGCCACCCTCATTTAGTCCTAAAAAGGCAGTAAACAAGACTAAAACGAAGACATCATCAACTGAAGCTCCTGCTAAAATAATTTGGGGGACACGCTTTTTAACACCGTAGCCTTCTCTCATTAAACGTATCATCCTAGGCACAACGACAGCGGGGGACACGGCAGCGATGACACTTCCTAATAGAAGAGCTTCTGAAATGGAAATGTGAAGTAAGGTGGGGGCCAAGATGACTGTTCCCACAATCTCAAAGAGAGCAGGCACAAAGCACATCAATACAGCAGGACGACCCACCTTTTTTAAATCAGCCAAATCCAAGGCTAACCCTGCTCTGGTAAGGATTACGATTAAGGCAATGGTTCGTAGATCTGACGAGATATCTAAAAAATTCGAAGATAGTAGATTTAAACAATAAGGGCCTAAGATGATGCCGGTAAATAAGAGTCCTATTAGGGAAGGGAGTTTTACCTTTTGTGCTAAACTACCTAACAATAAACCAACGATGATGACTAAAGCAACACTAACTAACATGAGTTCCTCCTTACATAAAAATAATGACTTCTACACACTAAAGAAAGTGGTAGAAGTCATTAGCAAAAGTTGCGGTTTCAGTACAGACTGAGGGAGACATTCATTCCCTTTATAACAGTAAGATTATCTAATAAAAAGTTCTGTGTGTCAAATGTTGTTTTGAATAAGAATGAAGTTAGATAAAATGTTCGTAAGGAGTAAAATCTAATTTTAAGTCACAAAAGAGTTTCCGAGAACTGTATCAGAAATAGCGGTGTAAAGCATAGCCGACACACAGTAGCTGTTTCGACTTTAGTCGATTACAGATACGTAGACGGCTAAGACCGTGAGACCAAGGCTCATGGCGGTGCCACCGTTTTGATTTCTGATACAGTTCTCGGAAACCCTTTTGTTTAGTTATTTATACAGGTTTTTTGTCCAGCCTCAATAATAGAGAGTCAAATAGAGTAGCAATTATGCTTTCAAATCTAGATGAAATCCCTATTAGATTCAATAACCTTTTGGTACCAATAAAAACTATCTTTCTTCAATCGCTTGAAGCTGCCCTGACCTTGATCGTCTGCGTCTACATAGACAAAGCCATAGCGTTTTTTCATCTCACCTGAAGAGGCGCTGACAATGTCGCAGGCTGCCCAAGCAGTGTAGCCGAACAAATCTACGCCATCCTCTTCAATAGCGGCTACCATAGCTTTGATATGCTCAGATAAATAGTTGATGCGGTAATGATCTTTGATTTGCCCATCTTCATTTACCGTATCTACTGCACCTAATCCGTTTTCTACAATCAGCATTGGTTTTTGATAGCGGTCATAAACTTGATTCAGGGTAATTCTTAAACCTAATGGGTCAATTGGCCAGCCCCATTCGCTAGTTTCTAGATAAGGATTTTTAGCTGTTGCAAAGAGGTTTCCATCTGTCAGTTCAGCATCGCTATCTTTGCTAGCAATACAACGACTGTTGTAATAAGAAAAGGAGATAAAGTCAACGGGGTATTCGGCAAGAATGCTTGCGTCATCTTCTTGCATAACTACTTCAATGCCTTTACATTGAAATTCTTTCAACGCGTAGTTTGGGTACTTGCCGCGTGATTGAACATCGACAAAGAAATAATTCTCCTGGTCAACCTTCATCGCATCCCACACATCTTTAGGGTTGCAACTAAAAGGGTAGGCACTACCGGCAGCAAACATACAACCAATCTTATTCTTAGGGTTAATTTCTTTAGCCATTTTTGTCGCCAAAGCACTGGCCACAAGTTCATGATGTGCTGCTTGGTATTTAATTTGTTCTTCGTCTTCATCCCCATTAAAGGTAAGTCCAGCAGCCATAAATGGTGCGTGTAGGATCATATTGATTTCGTTAAAAGGAAGCCAGTAATCAACATAGTCCTTATAGTAGGTAAATAAAACCTTACAAAGCTTCAAATAATAATCAATCATCTGTCTGCTCTTCCACGAGCCAATTGTTTGGACCAAATGCAATGGTGCATCAAAATGTGAAATTGTCACGATAGGTTGAATGCCGTATCTTTGGCATTCCTTAAATACAGCCTCGTAAAAATCTAACCCTGCTTGATTAGGTGTTTCTTCATCTCCATTTGGAAAAATTCGTGTCCAAGAAATACTTAATCGATAAGCCTTAAAACCCATTTCGGCAAATAGGGCTAAGTCTTCTTTGTAGTGGTGGTAAAAATCCACTGCTTTATGAGTAGGGTAATATAAGTTTGGGTCGATTGAGAAATCACTTATTTTACCACGAATAATATCTGAACGTTTGGAACCTGCTGGAACAATGTCCATAGATGACAAGCCTCTACCATCTTCTTGATAGCCGCCTTCATATTGGTTGGCTGACGTTGCTCCGCCCCATAAAAATTCTTTGCTGATAGCCACTTTAACACTCCTCACTTTTCTTGATTAGGAAACAGTGACCTTTATCAATAGGTCTCCTCTTTCAGTAGCATCTACCTCTTCTTTGACAACATCAAGGTAAGAGGCCGTGTTGGTAACAACGACAGGTGTGGTAACTGGATAACCAGCTTGTTGAATGTGTTCAATATCAAATTCTAGCAAGGTTTGTCCTTTACTTACTTTATCACCTTGTTCAACAAAAGCGGTGAAGTCCTCACCATTCAATTGGACCGTATTTAAGCCGACATGAATTAAGATCTCAGCACCATCATTGCTAGTGATTCCAATAGCATGCAGAGTAGGGAATAGGGTTGTTACGGTACCATCTACTGGTGAGACAACTTTTCCTTCACTTGGAATAATGCCAGCACCTTTTCCTAAAATTTCCATAGCGAACGCTTCATCTTCTACTTCTGATAAAGCGATGACCTCTCCTTTAATGGGGCTGAAGATATCAATTTCTTTTACTGTGTCAGTTACTTCTGTCAAACTGGCATCTGATGAAGCTGGGTCTGTAGCTACAGTTTCCACGGCTACTTCTGGTTCCTTGTAGAAGATCATGGTTAAGACAAAACCGACCGTCATCGAGATGGCAATACCGACTAAAGCCACAATAATATTGCCCATTGTACCATCTGGATTCATCATGTTCGGCAATTCAAAGATTCCCATACCACCCATGATGAATTTTCTAAAGTTAAAATGACCGTAAAAGGCACCACCAATCGCACCAGCAATACAACTAATGATAAATGGTGTTTTCAAAGGCAGCAACATACCATAGATAGCAGGCTCTGTTACACCGAAGATACCTGAAATAAAGTTAGGAATAGCCATTTCTTTCATTTTTTTGTTCTTAGTTTTGAAGAAGATAGCTAGGACAACAGCTGCTGTCGCAAAGGTACAAGCAAAGAATGGCATCATCACATTGTCGTAGCCCAAGGTCATGACATTGTTGATATAGACTGGAATAAAGCCCCAATGCATACCGAAAATAACAAGGATTTGCCACGTACCACCAACAATCGCACCAGCAAGTAATGGGCTAAAGCTTCTGATAGCCAAGGTGAATTCTGAGATTAAGGTAGAGCCAAATGTTGCGATAGGTCCAAGGAAGATGATGGCTACAGGTAGAGCCACCAATAAGGTTAACATTGGAACGAAGAAGAATTTCACCAAATCTGGTACGAATTTGTTAAAGAGTTTTTCACACTTTGCAGCAAACCAAACAGCTAAAATGACTGGAATAACTGTACCAGTATAGTCAATAGAGATGATTGGAATACCAAAGAAGTCAATGTAAACTGGTGATGCGAACATAGTGTTTCCTAAAACAGTGTACAATGGCTCAGCATTTGCTGAGAGGGCACTAGCTTGAATACCTGGATAACACATAGCGGCACCCATGGCTAAACCTAACATAGGTTTTAAGCCGAATTTCTTAGCAGCTGTATAGCCTAGGAATAAGGGTAAGAAAGTAAACAGTGCATCTCCAGCAGCGTTGATAATCAAGTAACCACCGCTTGTAGCACTATACCAACCTAGGGTAGCAAACAAGGTATTGAATCCTTTAATCATACCGCAAGCTGCCATGATGCTTAGGATTGGTTGGAAAATACCAGAGACAACATCAATGACTCGGTCCAACCATTTGTCATTTTTAGGCTCTTTGTTTTCTTGGTTAGTTTCTTGCAAATCAAGCAAACCCATAACATCCTCATAGACTTCTGGTACATGATTGCCAATAACTACTTGGTACTGTCCGCCACTCTTCATGACAGTAACGATACCATCCATATTTTTTAGAACATCATCATTTGCCTTGCTTTCATCTTTTAATGTAAAACGTAATCTAGTGATACAATGGATCAAGCCAGCTACATTTTCTTTACCACCAACATTTTCTACAATCTTGTTTGCTAAATCATAATATTTGCCCACCGTGAGACCTCCTATTGTTTAATGTAAGCGAAGTCTATCATGTCGTTTTGGAGGCGACAAGGCTTATCAAACGAGTAGTTCCAAGGTTTCATAAGTGGGCAAGGAATAAGAGCGGATTTTGAAACAAAGGTCCAAAATCCGCTCTTTAAAAGGTTTAGTTGTCTTGATGTTTGTTTAATAATAAGTTTTCATGCTCTAGCATCTTGATGGAGGATTGGACATGTTCTTGGTAATTGTTGGCAAGGATCATGGAAAAGAAGATGTCTAATATATAATTAGCAGCCGTGTAGGATGAGATGATATCCAAACTAAGTAAGGAATCTCTGTTAGGAATTTCAATAATCTCATGGCACCATTGTCTAATGTCCTCAGAGTGGGGACCCATGATACCAATGATGTAGGTATTGGTAGCTTGTTTAAGGTATTCGGCCATTCGAGTAACCGTACGATTTGCACCTGTGAAACTAATCAAAAAAGTGATGGTTTTCTTCTCTTTTTTAGCGGACAGGGCGTGGGCATTAATACTTTCATAAGCCGAAGATTCAATACCTAGTGTAGCAAATTTAAAAGCAGCAGATTGGGCTAGCATGTAACTGATACCAGTTCCGTACATAGTAATGGTTTCGATATTTTTTAGATAATTTTGAATGCGGTTCATGGTGTTTTTATTAAGACTTAACTTGGTATTGGTGATAGCTTTGTCATAGAGAACGGGTAAGGTTTCAATGATGTCTGTATAGGAACTGGCATTCGTGATTGGTTCATTGGCTAAGAGACGATGGATCCGATTGTTCTGGTTGATCTCGGCTACTAGTTTAATCTGAAATTGTTTGTAGCCATGCAAACCCAATTTTTGGCACAAGCGTACAATGGTAGCTTTGCTGGTAAATGTGGCTTTGGCTAGTTGTTCAGATGTCAAGTCGCTAACAGTATCAATATTTTTTAAGATAAAGCCTGCAACGTCTTTTTCGTGGTTGGTAAAGTTTTCTTGCTCTTTCAGTTGTTGGATTAACATGATTCCCCTCCAGAATTCATTTTTACTTAGATGGAATATACTTTGAATGAGTCTTCTTAAGACTACTATAGCACGATTGACCAAGCTTTTGGGAAATGATGAGTTTGATTCTCTGGACGGTTGAAAAAAGTCTATAATGAATTATTGCTACCTAAAACATAAAAGAGACTTCAGATAGTTTTATCATAAGTGACGTTATGCTATATAGTTAAGGAGCTGCGCCAAAACTTCCTAATTATAATGAAACAAAAGAGTTTCCGAAAAATCTATCCGAAATAACGGTGAAAAGCATTGCTGACGCACAGTAGCTGTTTCGACTTTAGTCGATTACAGATACGTAGACAGATAAGCCGAAAGACCAAGGCTTTCGGCGGTGCCACCGTTTCGATTTCGGATAGATTTTTCGGAAACTCTTTTGTATTTAAAAAAGGGTATTATTGGTACGAACTTTTTACCTGTCCGACCACAAGATTGAATTGAATTTGATAAAATGAAGATTAATGATTAGAGATTATCGATAAAATACGGTAAGCTAATAATAAGTCTAAATGTTAGGAAGTATATTTCTTGTGCTTCTTTAGGGAGTAAGCATGAGGAAACAACAAAAATACTGTTTAAACCTTAATCCTAAGAGGATTGTTTAAACAGCATTTTTGTATCAAACATTTATTTGATAGATTGATAGAATTCTTTAGCAACTTGTCGGTAATCTTTTCCATCGATATCCACACTAGCGTTTAGCTTAATCATTGTCTCTGTTGTAAGATGTTTATTGATGGCATTCAATGTTTCCGGTACATTAGGGAATTTCTTTAATAGGTCTTGTCGAACAATAGGCACGATATTATATGGCGGCCAAAACTTTTTATCATCAATTAAAATCGTGAACTGTTCCTTATCAGAAAGTTGACCTTCTGTGGTATAGGCTGGAGTAGCATCAGCTTCATCACTTTTTAATACCTGATATTTCAAACTGTTATCATATACCTTAGACGATTTGAATTTGAAAGGGCCGTATACTTTTTCTAGACCAGGTATGCCATCTTCCCGTTGGTCAAATTCTCCTTGAGAAGCAAAGCGAATGTTTTCAGCATTCATTTGTAAGTCGCTCAAGGTTTTAATCTTATATTGGTTGGCAACACTAGTCTTCATGGCAATTCCCGCTGAATCATTAGCAGGAGCATAGTCTAAAGTCGTTAGGACACCACCTTCTTCGTATTTTTCTCGAATTGTTTGGGCAACTTGGTCTGGATTTGTTTCTAATGGTAACTTGAAGATGGATAGCAATGAAGTACCGGTATATTCGGGATATAAGTCTATTTGAGAACTCTCAATTGCTTGAGGTATGATGGAGCTAGCAATACTGGAGACTCTTTCGACGTTGTAGCCTTGGTCTTCCAAAGCTAATGCATAGATTTCACCAACGATTAAATTTTCTGTAAAATCTTTTGAACCAATCTTGATGGTATTATCTGAAGAAGAATTACCACATGCTACTAATACCAGTAGTGGTAGCAGCAAAAGTAATAGCTTCATTTTTTGAGTTTTTTTCATAATAGTTCACCCCTTATGCCTTTAGTATAATGGAATAAGGAAAATTTTTACAGTATAGCGTTTTTGAAGGGTATTTTATCATTCATATTACCCATCAATTAGCTTGATAGGAGGAAACATGAATCAAATCATAGATTATTTTAGCAACAATATGACAAGTTATCTTCAATACGTTGTAGAACACCTAGAATTAAGTCTTATTTCATTGGTCATGGCCATACTGATAGGCTTACCTTTAGGAATGGCTACTTATAAACACAAAGGGCTTTCTGAATGGATTATTTCGACATCACAACTGTTACGAATTATACCAAGTCTGGCACTTTTATTTTTTTTAATTCCAATACTGGGTGTGGGTAAACTTCCTGCGATTATTGCCTTAGTCTTTTTAGCCATACCTCCAATCGTAGTTAACACAATCTTAGGCTTCAATGAAGTCCCTGCTAGTAGCAAAGAAGTGGCGCTAGGGATGGGTATGACCTCTAGACAGCTGTTCAGAAGAATTGAATTCCCTTTAGCACTGCCCTATTTATTAAATGGTATTAAATTAGCCTTGGTAGAAATTATAGCGAGTGCAACTTTAGCCGTTTATATTGGTGCTGGTGGATTAGGCACACTTATTATGACAGGTTTAGGCCTTTACCGCATGGATTTGCTTTTAATTGGTGGACTGTCTGTAGCGATCCTGTCGCTATCGACCATGCTATTAGGAGACTTTATTATTGGAAAGGTGTTGAAGAATCGTGTCCAATCTAGTTATTAAGTTTGAAGGAGTATCAAAGGATTTTAACGGACAGAACATCATTGAGGACCTGTCATTTGAGATTGAAGAGGGATTGTTTATTAGTATTTTAGGGTCATCAGGATCTGGAAAAACAACTACCCTAAAAATGGTCAATCGACTAATTGAGGCAGACAGTGGTAACATTGAAATAAATGAACGAAATATAAAAGCAATTGACCCCATTGAGCTTCGCCGAAATATTGGTTACGTGGTGCAACAAATAGGCTTGTTTCCGCATATGACGATTGAAAAAAATATTGCCACCGTTCCAGAATTATTGGCTTGGGACAAAGAAAAAATTCGTTCGCGCGTCAAAGAAGTTATGGCATTGGTGCAGCTTCCTTATGAGGAATTTTATAACCGCTACCCTAATCAATTGTCAGGTGGGCAACAACAGCGAGTTGGTGTAGCAAGAGCGTTGGCAGCAAATCCTAAGATTATGCTCTTAGATGAACCATTTGGCGCTGTGGATGCCATTACCCGAAAAGTGTTGCAAAAACAAATCAAGAAAATTCATCAAGAATTAGGGGATAAAACCTTTATGTTCGTGACCCATGATATCAATGAAGCCTTTCAATTAGGCGATAAGGTCATGATAATGGACCAAGGGAAAATTCATCAGTTTGCTAGCCCAGAAGAAATTGTGCGACATCCCCAAACCGCTTTTGTCAAAGAACTCTTAGATACTGTCTATGAGGAAGAGGCTATTTGGAGGAGTTTGAAATGATTGAATACTTGATGAACTATCATGATGACTTATTGAAAGCTACAATTGGTCATTTTCAATTGGTGATAACATCCTTATTTTTAGCTTTATTATTGAGCATGGTTCTAGTCTATGCCTTTATTCAACACAAAAACTGGTTGAAGCAGATTACCTATTTCTTTTCTGTCTTGTACTCTGTTCCTAGCTATGCCTTTTTCGCTCTCTTAATCCCTCTAAGTGGTTTGGGTTTTACTACGGCTGTTGTGGTATTAACCTTATACAGCGAGTATATTTTATTACGGAATTTTTTAACGGGTATCCAAGAGATTAACCCTCAAATTATTGAAGCGGCTATCGGTATGGGAATGACAGAAAGACAAGTTTTTTTCAACATTCAATTACCTCTTTCTTCAAGAGCAATATTTAGTGGTATACGATTGGCGCTGACATCTATTATTGGGATTGCTACCATCGCCGCAACGATAAATGCAGGAGGGTTAGGGGTTATTCTATTCGACGGCTTACGAACCCAAAGCTTAGTCAAGATTGCTTGGGGGACCCTTCTAACCATTTTGCTTTGCTTAATGGCAAATGGTCTGATTCAATTATTGGAGAGAGTTTGCTTAAGAAAACTATATTTGGAGGGACGCTAATGAAGGCTGTTGTAGTATACCAAGCAGGGGATAGCAAGCAATTGGTTCTTACGGAAGTACCAAAGCCAAAGGTTGTTGCAGGATGGTCGCTTGTTAAAATCATGGGCTTTGGCATTAATCATTCAGAAATATTTACTCGAGAAGGGAAGTCACCATCTGTTCAGTTTCCAAGAATCTTAGGGATTGAGTGTGTGGGTGTTATTGAAGAAACAAGCAACTCAGATAAGCTACCTAAAGGACAAAAAGTCATTTCCATCATGGGGGAAATGGGACGTGATTTTGATTGAAGCTATGCGGAATATGTTTTGTTGCCTAATGAGCAGATTTATCCCATTGAGACCAAACTTTCTTGGGAAGAATTAGCAACCATCCCGGAAACCTACTATACAGCTTTTGGGTCAATGCTAACCCTTCAAATCAAGCAGACTGATCATGTTCTAGTTCGTGGTGCGACAAGTGGTGTTGGAGTAGCCTTGCTTCATTTATTAAAGGGGCATTTCCCCGATATTATTGTAGATGGAACAAGCCGTAGTTTATCAAAAAGCGAGCTGTTACTAAGATCTGGATTTAATGAAGTTCTAAAACTTGAAACATCAAAAAGCGTGTCTAACCCTTGATATACCTAACTTTTACGCCATAAAAATAGCATGAACCTCTCCAAATTGGTAAAATAGAGTTGTCAAAAAACCATCTACCAAGGAGTGTTCATGCCATGTCTAGTATACCATCAAATAACTCAAATAAAAACGATATTTCGTCATCTATCGATCATTTTTTCAAACGCTTTAATGTATCAGCTATTGCCAGAAAATCGAATGCACAAAAATCAAAAGGCATCAGTTTCCTGGTACTGTTTAGCTACCTGGTGACAACAATCTTTTCAAATCGTTCTACCTTTCGTGATTTCCAGCTCCGCCAAAGCCATCTAGGCTTCTGTGATAAAACCTTTCGCAACCTGTTAAACAACGGAAAAATCAACTGGCAACGATTCTTGATGCTCTTATCCAAACAGGTCATTGACTTTATCCGTCCATTGACAGATGAGGAGCGCAAAGAGGTGTTTATCGTAGACGATTCCATGTATGAACGTTTAAATGCCAAACAAGTAGAGCTGTGTGGTTGGCAATATGATCATGTCCACCATAAACACAAGAAAGGCTTTCGTTTTCTTCAACTGGGATGGAGTGATGGCAATACCTTTTTGCCTGTTTCATTTAGCCTCTTGTCTTCCAGTAAGAAAGCACGTGAAGCAGATAAACTAGATCATCGCACACACTCTGGGAAAAGAAAAGCTCAAGCCCAACGGAAAGCAACGGAGGTGCTGGTAGAGCTTCTTCAAGCTGCGCTAAAAGAAGGCATAAAGGCGAACTACGTTCTATTTGATTCCTGGTTTTCCAGCCCAAAAGTGTTTCACGCTTTATCTGACATCAAGCTACACGCTGTTTGTATGATCAAACGCTCAAAGAAAGTCTATTATGGCTACAAGGGAAATTGGGTAGATGTCAAAACCATTTTCCAAGCTGAGAAAAAGCGAAGAGGTCGCTCTAGATACTTACTATCTGTTTGTGTAGCTTCTGAAGTGGACGGCAAGGAAGTTCCAATAAAACTGGTGTATGTCAGAAATCGCAATAAACGCAATGATTATCTCGTTCTCGCCACAACAGATACTTCTTTGAGTGAAGATGAAGTGATCCAATTGTATGGAAAACGTTGGTCTATCGAAGTCTATTTCAAAGTCTGTAAACAACACCTTCGTTTGGCCAAGTATCAAGGACTTTCTTATGATGGTGTTTTTGCGCATACCATTACGGTCGCAGTTAGTTACCTCATTTTAGCGGTTCAACATCGTGAACAAGTAGATGAAAGAACGATGGGTGAGTTGTTTTATTTGATGATTGAGGAACTATCAGATATCAGCTTTTCAGAGGCTCTTGTCCAACTGTTGAAACTGTTTAAAGAGGTATTTGCCAACGAAATGGTTCTTACTGAAGAGGTATTACATCACATCATGGAGCAGTTTATCCAAAAATTGCCTAAGGCAACACAAAACCAGTTGAAAATGATTGCTTGAAACTAAATTTATGGTTCCTTTGCTTGATATTATGCGGTTTATAGGCATTTTTGATGTTTCAAGTTTTAGTGAAGTTATAGAAGATAAAGATGGCCAATTACAAACAACTAATTCTTATGACAAAATTTTAGAGTTGATTGGTCCAGCTACCATTAAAAATTCATTCAAGCATCTAAATGCTGGAGGGATTATTTGTAGTACGGGACAATTAGGCGGACAATGGTATCTGGAAGAATTTGACCCGATTATGGATATCAAAGAGAATACCTACCTAACTAGCTTCTACTCTGGTCATGTCAGTAGCCAGAAAATAAATGACTTGTTACACTATATTTCCAATTATCATATTTCCATTAAACCAGAAAAAATCTTTCATTTAGACCAAATACAGCTAGCCCATGATTATTTGCAGAGCAAGGATAGTTTCGGCAAGGTCATTGTGTTATTAGAAAAAAGTTCAGATAGAAATGAGGTTTAATGATGTCAATGTTATTATCACCAGTTGAAATTGCCAATTTATCCTTAAAAAATCGTGTGGTTATGGCACCCATGTGTATGTATGAAGTAAGAAAAAAAGATGGTATTGTGACACCATTTCATATGGCTCATTATGGGGCGCGTGCCATCTCTCAGGTAGGCTTAATCATGATTGAGGCAACAGCTGTTGACCCGGATGGGCGTATATCTGACTATGACTTGGGCCTATGGAATAACCAACAAATCGTCGGACTGAAAGCTCTAGTTGAAAGTCTTCATTTTCTAGGTACTAAGGTTGGCATTCAGCTAGCCCATGCTGGTCGTAAGGCTAAGGATGCTGTTCAACCTATAGCGCCAAGTCCTCTAGCATTTAATAAGGACTTTGCTACACCTAAAGAGATGAGTTTATTGGATATTAAGGACATACAAGATAAGTTTATTGAAGCGGCTAATAGAGCAGTAGAAGCAGGCGTTGATATGATTGAAATACATGGAGCTCATGGCTACCTCATCAATCAATTTTTGTCTCCGGCAACTAATAAAAGACAGGACCAGTACGGAGGAAGCCTAGAGAACCGCTATCGTTTTCTTGAGGAAATTATTGGATCTGTACGCCATGTTTACAAAGGCTCTCTATGGGTTCGCCTATCTTTAACAGATTTTCTTGAAGCTGGCCAACAAAATTCTATAGAAGAGTGGCAAACTATCGGAAAATGGTTGGAGAGAGATGGCGTGGACTGTATCGATGTTTCAGCAGGAGGGGTGACAGAAGCTAAACCAAATTTCCCCATCTGTCCCGGTTATCAAGTTCACTTGACAATGGCTATGAAAGAAGCAGTGACAATTCCTGTAACGGCTGTTGGCTTACTAGCAGAACCAGGGATATGTGAATATATCCTACAAAATAACCAAGCAGACCTTATCCTACAAGGACGTGCCCTAATTAGAAATGTCAATTGGTTGGCAGATGCTGCTAAAGAGTTGAAAGATAAGGAGTTTCAGGTGTTTAATCAATCTTATTTTAGAGGGCAACATAAGTGATTTGATTAGTAAAGAGAGTAGAATGATAATAATTTATGAGATTTATAAAAATGCTGCAGAAATCGTTTCTGATTTTTGCAGGATTTTTTGTTTTTATTTTAAGGGGCTGGGCAAAAAGTCTGTAATAAAATAAAAGCATTCTAAATCATAAAAGAGTTCCCCAGAAATCTATCCGAAATGGGAACGGTGGCACCGCCGTGAGCCAAGGTCTCACTGGCTTAGCTGTCTACGTGGCTGTAAATCGGCTGAAGCCGAAACATCCACTGTGTGTCAGCTATGCTTTACACCGTTATTTCGGATAGATTTCTGGGGAACTCTTTTATTTGTTTACCATTTGGACTTTTTGCCCAACCCCCAGTACTATTATTTGATGTTGAATTTTCAGAGAGTATTTTCTCTCTTAGTTTTTATTTTAAGTAAATGAGTAGAAATCTCGTAATTTACTAACTGTATTGGATTTGATAAATCTATATTGAGTATTTCTTCAATTCTTTTAAGTCGATACCTAACGGTTTTTGGATGCAGAAAGAGCAATTCAGCTGTTCTTTTGTAATTTCGACCACATTTGAAGAAAGTATACAGGGTTTCAAAAAAGTCATAATGGTTTAATTGTAGAAGTTTCAACTCTTCAGGTATTAAAACTTCTAATCTTTCAAAATGCTCATCTTCCATAAAGTATTGGAAGATTCCTAAATCTTTAAAAGAAATAATAGGGCCAATATGAAGCTTATTATTAAATCGTAATGAGTTTAAACATTCGAACATAATTCGTTTTAGTTGATTTTTCTCTTTTATTTGGCTGAGTGAGATAGTAACTCCTTTAGATAAGGGGATTTCAGTAGTAAATAGTTGTTGTAGTTCTTTTTTTGTGAGTATACTCTTACGTTCTTTTAAATTATATAAGATGATGGTGTAGTTATAGTGTTCAAAAAATAATGTATTCTTCCTTAAGGAACTAATTTTTTTTACCATCAGCTTATCTAAAGGAACTTGATCTCCTTTATGTCTTGTAAAGGCTACACCTTGATAATAGGGATAGGAGTTCATATTTGCATCATCTAATAAGCTGTTTAACTCGTCCATATTTGAGGGGGTATTTTGCAATATCGCATCCGCTAAATTGTTTAAACGCGTATGACGATCTTTTTTGATTTGGTATTGTAACTGTAAATGTTCATGAATCACATCAATGGCATTTTCAAGAATTAATATATGGGATTCTCGAATTTCTTGATGTTGTTGGTATACCATCAAAGTGCAGTAATCATTGGTTCTCGTCATTATGGTAGTTTTATAGGCAACCAATTCTTGAGAATGATCTGGTGATAATAATAGTAAACGCTCGTAGCTATTTTTAGTAAACTCGTTTGTTTTTAGATAATTACTCTGTGTCACGACATAATTCTCAAAGCGTCTTCCGCGGTGAATAGAAACGTTCGAGCCAGGGATTTCCAAGGAACAAGGAGCCTCCATTAATTGATAAACGACATCTAATATTTGCTCAAACGACTGTAAATTTCTTCCCAACTCTGCAAAACGCTGACGGACATTATAGTAAACACGAAGTAGATGCCCTTGTGCATAAATTATAGGTTCGTAAATGGTCAACATTATTTTTTCATAACTGATATCTGCCATGATTTTAATTAAAGGAATCTCATATTGGAAACATAAATCAATTAGTGATTCAGGAATCATTGTAATTAAGCGATCCATTTTTATAACCAAACCACTAATACCGATTTCTTTTGTTTTTTCAAAAAAATTATCCCATTCTTTTTCAGGGACATTTTGAAATGCATAAAATGAGGTTAATATTAATTGATTTCTTTTACTCCATTTTTCAATATCAATTGCTTCTAATACCATTGCAGAACTAACTTCATTTTCTAAACCAATGTCACCAGTTAGTAATTTACTTTTTTTAAAAAGATCTAGAGCCATCAATTCTTTAATTTTCATCATTTTCTCCTTTTTGCGCTATTTGGATAAAAAACAGCTTTTATATTTAGATTTTATTCAATTGTAAACGTAAACATTAATAAATACAATAAAGTAAGTAGAGAGAAGGAGGAATTTAAAATGTTAAATACTGTTATCTTAAAGAATAATTATCAGGACTCTATCAACTTGATGTTGCTTACAAACAAAATCAATGATTTTGAAAATGTTACGATGAGTCAAGTTATGATGGGGACGGACGCCAATAAAGATATTTTACAAAATACAAATTTGTTGACAGCTGAAGCAGAGACGGCCTCACCTAATGATTTGATGATTGTGGTGGATAGTGCCGACGAAGATGTTATGGAGGAGGTACTGTCGACTGTTGAAGAATTTCTAAGTGACTTATCTTCAAAAGGTGGGGAAACAAAAACAGCATCAACATCTTGGGCGGAAGCACTTGAGGCCCTACCAGATGCCAATATGGCCTTATTTAGTATTCCAGGAGAATATGGTGCAGCCGAAATGGAAAAAGCACTGAAAAATGGATTACATGTTTTTTCATTTACAGACAATGTTGCTATTGAAGATGAGATTCGATTGAAGAAACTGGCACATGAAAAAGGTCTGTTGATGATGGGGCCAGATTGTGGAACAGGAATTATTTCAAGCATTCCCTTAGCCTTTACTAATGTCGTTTCTCCTGGGAATATTGGTGTTGTTGGTGCTTCAGGGACAGGTATTCAGGAAGTAACAACAATTATTGATCGTTTAGGTGGTGGAGTAATTCACGCTATTGGTACTGGTGGTCGTGATTTAAGCGATAAAGTAGGTGCGATTACCATGAAGGATGCCATCATCGGTTTAGAGAATCATGAACCAACTGATGTTATCTGTGTCATTTCTAAACCGCCTGCAAAAGAAGTGAGAGATGAAGTTGTACAACTCTTACAGAGTATTTCTAAGCCGGTAGTAGCAATTTTCTTAGGCGAGAAGCCAGATAAACATGAAGGAAAAGTTTATTTAGCTCATACCTTGGAAGAAACTGCTCGCATTGCGGTTGACCTTGCTAACGAAGAAAAAGTGAAGTCAAACTATACAGAAGTAATTGAAAAACCGAATCTACCTGAATTATCCGAGGATAAAGTTGTAAAAGGGCTATATTCTGGGGGCACACTAGCATCAGAAGCAGGAATGCTAATTTCCGAAGCTTTAAATCTAGGTGGATTAGTTAAAGAAGAAGGCTATATTTTAAGAATTGGTGGATACGATGTAATAGATTTGGGTGATGATATTTATACACAAGGAAAACCACACCCAATGATTGATCCAGAAACACGTATTAGTAAAATTCGTGAATATGCAAAGGATAAGGCTACAGGTATTATCCTTTTAGATATTGTACTTGGTTATGGTGCACACGATGATATGGCATCAGCTTTATTGCCTTCTATTCAAGAAGCAATTGAAACGGCAAAAGATGATGGACGTGATTTGTATTTTATTGCAACTGTTTGTGGAACGACAAAAGACCCACAAAATTATCTGGATACAGTGAAACGCTTAGAAGATGCTGGTGTATTGGTAGAAGATAGCAATGCCAAAGCAGTACGTTTAGCTTTATTGCTTAAAGGTATCGACCTACAAGATGCAGATAAAGAAACTATTCCTTATGAAGGGCCATTACTCATAGTACCAAAGGCTAGCGATAAAGTAATGGAATTATTGACGACAAAACCTCGCATTATCAATGTTGGCTTGCAAAGTTTCAATGAATCAATTTTAGAATATGGCGGTAGTTCTGAACAATTTAATTGGCGCCCACGTGCCAGCGGAAATAAGAAAATGATTCGTATTTTAGATGCACTTGAAGAACATGCAGAAAATATTGAATCAGACAATCATTTAGTTGCTGATAAAATCCAGAATGCACAGCCATTTTTAATTGATGTGGTTCCAGCAAAAACAGTTATTCCTGAGTTGAATGAAGAGAAGAAGACTTTATTACATGCTGGACCGCCAATCAATTTTCCTGAGATGACAGGTCCGATGCAAGGCTCTTGTATTGGGGCAGCACTCTTTGAAAAATGGGCAGAAAGTGAAGAGGAAGCAGTTGCTTTGTTAGAATCAGGGGATGTTCGTTTCATTCCATGTCATCATGTACAAGCTGTTGGTCCAATGGGAGGAATTACTTCTGCAAATATGCCAGTATTCGTCGTTGAAAATCGCGCGGAAGGAAATCATTCTTACTGTATTTTGAATGAAGGTATTGGGAAAGTGCTGAGGTTTGGAGCCTATTCCCAAGAAGTTGTTGATCGTTTAATTTGGATACAAGATGTTCTAGGGCCAACAATTGGTAAAGCTTTAAGAAATTCAGAAGAGGGAATTAACTTAAATGTATTGATTGCTCGTTCAATTACTATGGGAGATGAGTTCCATCAACGTAATATGGCTGCTTCCTTGAATTTCTTGAAGGAAATCTCTCCTTTAATTATTCAGTTGGATATTCCAGAAGAAGAGAAATATGAAGTTATAAAATTCTTAGCTACTACCGATCAATTCTTCTTAAATATTATGATGGCAACTGGGAAAGCAATTGTTGATGGTGCTAGAAAAGGTACTAAGGGAACAATCGTTACTACTATGACACGGAATGGGGTGGAATTTGGTATTCGTATTGCTGAAACAGGAGATGATTGGCATAATGCACCAGTTAATACACCAAAAGGTCTATACTTCACTGGATTTACAGAAGAAGATGGGAATCCAGATATAGGAGACAGCGCAATTACTGAAACAGTTGGTGTTGGTGGTATGGCAATGGTTGCCGCACCAGGAGTTACACGTTTTGTTGGAGCTGGCGGTTTCCAAGATGCATTGGATATTTCGAATGAAATGGCAAAAATTTGTGTTGGTCATAACCCAACATTCTCTATTCCAACATGGGACTTCAAGGGGACATGTTTAGGTATTGATATTAGAAAAGTTGTAGAAACAGGAATTACACCTATTATTAATACGGGAATTGCTCACCGTAAGGCTGGTGTGGGTCAAGTTGGTGCAGGTACTGTAAGAGCGCCTTTAGGCTGTTTCGAAAAGGCGTTAGAAGCTTATGCAAGAGGATTGGGGATTGATTTTGAAAGCTAGAATCAGTAGTTTAATTTGTCCAATCCATCGTTTTGGAAGAAATGCCAGAGTGCACAGTGTTTTTGAAAATTCATTTAATATTGAAGGGGGAGGGCAGTTAATTAATGTTACCAATTTTCCAGAGTATTTATCGAGTTTCGGAATTTCTTTACCAGATGATATTTTTCAGCAAATTTTTCCATATGTACAACAAGGAAATATCGTCAAAATAAGAGAGAATCAATTTACTTTCTATAGTCACAAAGGAGTGGTGACACTTTCTGTAGAAGATGCTGATATCGTTACTCTTAATATTTCGACTATTACTCTTGAAAATCAAAAACTTCAACCGCTACAAGACATATTAAAATCAAAAAGACTAGAATTACTAATTGGGCTTGAAATGAATGACCAAGCAAAATATATTTTTTCGCTTATGACATCATCAAAAATAAGTATAGAGCAATGGCAAGAAGTAATTACTTATTTGATTGGTAGAGGCAAGGGTCTTACGCCAAGCGGAGATGATATTATAACTACTTATCTTTCTGTTTTGCGTGTAAGAGGAGATTCTAGAGCTGAGGTGCTATCTTCAGTTCTAGCTCATTCTCCGTTAGCAACGACTGATATCAGTAAAGCTTATATTCTAGGGGCAATTCAAGGGTACGTGAACTCATTTGTTTTTCAATTATTTTCTGACTTAGCAACGGAGCAAATACAGGCACAGATTCAAAAAAGTGTGGATAAACTTATGTATATTGGTCATTCATCAGGAAAAGATATGTGTTTTGGATTACTTTTAGGACTTCAATAAAATATAACTATAGAAAAGAGGGGTCATATGAAAAATGCAAATAATCAACAAGCGGTTAAAGTAAGTAACACTTATTGGATAAAAGTTGTGGCGATATTCTTTATAGGCTGGATTTTGATGTATGCAACAAGGACTATTTTCAATCCAATTATGGGAGTTGTGGGAAAAGAGTTTGGGCTAAGTAACACACAACTTGGACTAGCAAATAGTATATTCTTTCTAACATATGCAATTGCTCAAATACCATTTGGAGTTATTGGAGACAAGATTGGTAGAAAACTTGTTATATCTATTGGATTTATCGTATTGGCAATTATGACTTATTTAACTGGACTTGCAACTACATTCATTATTTTCTTGATGATCCGTGCATTTGCAGGTATTGGTCAAGGGGCATATTATGGACCACAATATGCTTTATCAACCGAAGCGATTCCTGATAATAAAAGAACTATTGGAAATGCTATTATCAATAGTGGGATGGCATTTGGTACTTCTGGTGGGTACTTACTTTCTAGTAAGCTGGTTTTAGAAAATGGTGAGCATTGGAGTAGACCATTCTTTATTATGGCAATTCCAACGTTGATTGTCGGCATCATTTTTTACACTATGTTGAAAGAGAAAGTGATTCGTCCGGAAGATGCTGACAAACCCATCAAGGAAGAACCTATCAAAAAATCTGTATCTTTAGGAACAATTTTTAGTAACCGTAATCTTGTAGCGGCATTTATCTTGTGTTTCTGTAGTATTTATGCAAATTTTGTAATCATTACTTGGTTACCACAATTTTTGATTACTGAGCGAGGATTTGAAGGAACTAGTGTTGGATTTATTTCTTCTCTGGTTCCATGGGCATCGATTCCAGGCGCTTTACTTTTTGCTAGAATCAATGACAAATTGGGCAAGACAAAACCATTAGTATACACATTGTTACCATTAGCAGTTTTATCAGTTTTTGCAATTGCATTCGTACAAGATCGTACGCTCTTAATCACTGTTTTGGTTCTGTACGGATTGACTGGGAAATTGGCACTTGATCCAATCGTCGTTACTTATGTTACTCGAAATGCGCCAGTTGGAGCTTTAGGAACAACATTAAGTGCTTATAACTTTATTGGAATGTCTGGATCAATTTTAGCACCATATGTTACAGGATTTTTAGCAGACACATTAGGTTCTATGCAAGTAGGTTTTTATTTAGCAAGTATCTTGTTAATTATAGGTTTAGTTTTATTTGCAGTCATGGCAAAAGAGAAAGCAACGGATAATCAATAGAGCGAAAGGTTTGGTCCGTCGATTACTGACGGTAACAGAGGGGGATTTATAATGACAAAAAAAGTGTCCATGATAACCCAAATAGTTATTGCTGTCATTTTAGGTATCTTACTAGGATTATTTTTCCCGGTTATTGCTCAACATTTAAAAATACTCGGAGATGTATTTTTAAAGTTGATGCAGATGGTGATACCAGTCTTGATATTAGGTCAAATTATACAAGCTGTAGGAAGCATTGAGTCAAAAGAATTAACAAGTTTAGGTGGAAGAACGATCTTTGTTTTTGGAATCTCTTCATTTCTGGCGGCTGTTTGGGGAATTTTTATGGCACTTGTGTTTAAGGCAGGTGACGCTTCTAATGTAGCAGGATTACAGAATTCATCCATACAAGCACAAGAAATTTCTTTTTCAGAAACCCTTTTAGGCTTCTTCCCAATCAATATCTTTGATTCTCTTTCGAAAGGCTCTATTATTCAAATTATTGTCTTCGCCTTATTCTTCGGTGTTGCATTAAATAAGTTTATGGAAAAGGATCCACAATCACAACTGGCTAAAATTATTGTAGATTTCAATGATGTGATTATTATGATTATCCGTTATGTGATGGTTATAGCACCAATTGGGATTTTTGCATTAATTTCATCCACAATTAGTAACTTAGGAATTCAAATTATTTTACCTTTAATAAAATATTTAACAGTATATGCCTTTGCTACGCTACTGTTTATGATTCTATGGATTTTAGTGATTACATTATATGCAAGAGTAAATCCAATTCGTTTAGTACGCAATATGAAAAATATGTCTATTATGGCACTTGCAACAACTTCATCAGCGATTACTTTACCAATAGCAATGGAAGAGACAAAGTATAAGTTGGGGTTAAGTGATAGAATTACAAATCTTGTTTTGCCATTAGGCATGTCATTGAATAGTAATGGTTCAGCTATGCATATGGCTATCACAGTAACAGCTATTTCACAAATGTATAATATTGAATTTGGAATCCAACAAATAGTTTATGTCGCAATTGCAGCCACATTTATCTCGCTGGCCAATGCTGTTGTTCCAGGAGCAGGATTAGTTTCTTTAGCGATTATTGTGCCACAAATGGGATTACCAATTGAAAGTATTGCAATTTTTGCGGGAGTAGAATGGTTTGTTGGTATGCTTCGTACGATATTAAATGTTAACTCAGATGTTTACACGGCTATTATTGTAGCAAAATCTGTCAATGAGATTGATTATGATATTTTTAATGGGAAAGTCAAAATATAGTGAATAGATAGGTTTTGAAATTGAAAACTTGATTTCAAAACCTATCTTTATGAAAGGACAGAATAATGAACGAAACAGTAATTGTACAAGCTCAAGAGCTACATGACTTGATTCAAGATAAATTAGAAAAGGCAGGATTAAAGTCTAGTCATGCTAATAGTGTCGCTGAGCATCTTGTTTTTGCCGATGCGAATGGAATTCATTCCCATGGTGCGGTTCGTGTAGATTATTATGCAGAAAGAATAGCTAAAGGTGGCGTGAATCTAGATCCGAAAATAACGTTTGAAAAAACTGGACCGAGTTCGGGTATTGTTCATGGTGAAAATGGTGTAGGTCAATTTGTAGCTCTAAAAGGTTTAGATTACGCAATGGATATGGCTAAAGAATCTGGTGTAGCGATTGTCGGTATTAAGCATATGAGTCATAGCGGTGCTTTATCATATTATGTTAAAAGGGCTGCACAAAAAGATTTGATTGGTATTTGTATGTGCCAATCTGATCCAATGGTAGTTCCTTTTGGAGGTACGGAAAATTATTTCGGGACTAATCCGATTGCTATTGGTGCTCCGAGAAAACATGGAGAACCAGTTGTCTTTGATATGGCAACGACTGTGCAAGCATGGGGTAAAATTTTAGATGCTCGGTCTAAGAATAGAGAGATACCAGATACTTGGGCTGTGAATGCTAAAGGGCAACCAACGACTAATCCACATGATGTACATGGGCTACTACCAATTTCGGGTCCAAAAGGATTTGGGTTAATGATGATGGTGGATATTTTATCAGGGATGCTACTAGGTTTACCTTTTGGAAAACATGTCTCTTCTATGTATACAGATTTAACTAAAGGAAGAGATTTGGGTCAAATATATATCTTGATTGATCCAGAGCGGTTTACAGATCTGGAAACATTTAAGAAAAGTATTGAAACAATGGTGGATGAATTGCATGCTATTCCAGCGGCAGAAGGTTTTAGGCAAGTGTATTATCCAGGGGAAATCAATCAGCTTAATTTTGAAGAGTACATGAATGAAGGTATACCAATTGAAAAGAATATTTATGAATATCTAAAAAGTGATATAGTTCATTTTGATAAATATGGTGGATCCAATGCTTTTGCGGAGAAGGAATAGAATAGAGCATTAGTAACTAGATATTGGAAAAAGTCCTAGAAGTTAAAATGGAGTTAGGCAAAAGTCTATAGTATAACAAAACAAAAGAGTTTCTGAGAAATGGATCAAAAATAACGGTGCTACCGTTTCGATTTCTAATCCATTTCTTGGAAACTCTTTTGTGATTTAGGGTTAGATTTTATTCTTTATAGATTTTTGCCTAAATCCATATAATAGGATTTCTATTACAATCTACTTTCAGAAGCATACATCATAAAATTTTTAACAGCACCGAGCAAGTTTGCATCATTCTCAAACCGGCATCTCTTAATTTCGACATGTGGAATTGGAATAGGTAAGAGTTCATAAAAAGAGGACATGCGCTCTAGCAATCTCTTGTAAAAATATGGATTTTGACTGATTCCACCACCAATTAATATAACTTCTGGATCATAGGACATTTGAAAGTTAAATAATTGTTGTGAAAATTGATCCAAATACTCATCTAAGACAACTTGTAATTCAGCGTCTCCATCTTGAATTTGGTCTAAAAGAGTGATGCCATCTAGGTTAGTGTTGTGTACTTGGTTCAAGTGTTTCATTAAACGAGGAATACTAACCTGCATTCCTAATATGGCACTATTACCATGCTTTCGGATATTTTTGGTCAAAAATATGGATAGTTCGCCTGCATAGAGATGAGCCCCCTTGTAGATTTTTCCATCGATGACAATGGCTCCACCCAGCCCTGTTCCTAAAACTAGGACCAAACCATGACGAACTCCTTTTAGATTTCCTTGCCAGATTTCGGCTAGTGCAGCACAACGAGCATCATTTTCAATAGTGACTGGACATGCAAAGTAATCCTCCATAATTTCTTTTAAGTTGACGCGATCATTATAGCGTAAGGAGCCACCTTGGCTTACATAACCAGTATCCGTATCAATAGTACCAGGAAGGCTAAGAGCAATTCCATCAATTTTAAGTGGTAGTTGATGTTTCACTTGTTCGATGGCTGTTAAAAAATCAGTTTGATTAGTGGTTGGTGTTGGCACCTTTCCTTTATGGCTTAGTTCATGAGTTTTACTTTGGTAAACAGCATATTTGATAAATGTTCCACCGACATCAATGACAAAAAGGTTCATCGTTCTCACATCTCCTAACGTTCTTGCCCATTAGATGCAATCAATTTTTTATACCAGTAAAAACTATCTTTTTTGTACCGTTTCAGATCTTTTAAGTCAAAGTCACTACGGTTGACGTAGATAAAGCCATACCGTTTGCGCATGCCTTCGTGGGTACTAATCAAATCAATAGCACTCCAAGGGCAATAACCAATAAAGGGTAGTCCATCTTCAACACATTTTTGTAACTCAGCAATATGGTCTCGCAAATATGCAATCCGGTAATCGTCATGAACGTGCCCATCTGCTTCTAAAATATCACGACCACCCAAACCGTTTTCTGTAATCAACATTGGCAAATGGTAACGAGAATAGATTTGGTGTGCTGTCACTCTTAAACCAACTGGATCGATTGCCCAACCAAATTCTGTTTTTGGTAGATTTGTATTTTCGACACCAGTGAAAAATCCTGCAACTGAGAACCCTTTTTGTTGATCACCTTGCTTGGTTTCTGAATCAAGAGGGGAGGCTTTAGCACAGGCTGTATTGTAATAATTAAAGGCAATATAATCACAAGTGTTGTTGGCCATAATCTGACGATCTTCCTCGCTGATAAAAGGCTCAGCATCAAGGGCGCGTAAGATTTGCATAGCTTGTTGATTATAGATACCATATACTGCTGCATCAAGGTATAGCCAATTGCGGATAGCACTCATATAGTCAGCTGCTAGCTGATCTTCAGCTGAAGACGTTGCTGGATAGATAGCACAAATATTCGGTGCTGGTCCTATCTTTCCTGGATAGTTACCATCATGATAAATACCCATGACTTTAGCTTGAGCGACTAACATATGATGATTTTCTTGGAAAATATCTTTCCATGATTTTTGGTTTCCAGATAACACTTTGCCAGCCAAAGTAAGCATATTTTGCTCATTAATCGTTTGCCAATAAGTCACTTTGCCGCCAAAGGTATCAAAAAGAAAATGGCAATAATTGCAAAAAGCATCTATCGTTTCTCTGTTGCTCCAACCACCTTTTTCTTTTAGTGAAGCAGGTAAATCAAAATGAAAGACAGTCACTATTGGTTCAATGCCATTAGCTGTTAATTCATCAATCAGTTGTTGGTAGAAGGCTACACCTTTAGGATTGATAGCACCATTTGGCATGACTCTGCTCCAAGAGATAGAAAAGCGGTAAGCTTTTAGACCCATTTCTTTGAACAAAGCTACGTCTTCTTGCCAACGGTGATAATGATCGGCAGCGACCTTAAAATCAGTGGTGTCCTCAGGTACTTGTCGGATGTCTTGAACAGAAGGCTCTTTACCATCTTCGTTCCAAGCCCCCTCTACTTGATAGGCGCTGGTGGAAGCCCCCCATAGGAAGTCTTTATTGAACATTTGGCATCTCCTTTTCTTTTTCTAATTCTTTGCGGTCCAGTGCTTTAATAAATGGCAGATAAACGAATACCATAACAACCAAGCAGATAATCCGTAAAGCAAACCCTTGCCAACCCATTGACAGTAAACTAGCGAACATTTTTGGTGTTGTCCATGGTAAGCCCATACCGATAATTGGATTGTAATAAGAAATAAAGCCAGTTATCGAAGCAAGATATCCCATAGAAGCTGTAATCACGGTACTTAATAAAAATGGAATTAATAAAACAGGGTTTAGCATGATTGGTATACCAAAAATAACAGGCTCGTTGACATTAAAGAAGTTTGGAATAATAGCTACTTTTGCAAAGGAACGATAGCGTTGACTTTTACAGAAAATCAAGATGGCTATTAATAAACTTAGTGTACTTCCAACGGCGTCATTGTTCAAGAAACTATTCAAAATCATAATATCTTTATAAGGAATGGTGACACCTTTTTGAAAAGCTTCAACGTTGGCTAGCGCCATACTCATTAGTAAAGGAACAAGAGCAGTGTTGATGGCATTTGGGTGAATCCCGAAGAAGAATAGCCCATTTGCAATGACAGTAATCAGGATGAGAGCTGGTGCTGAACTACCTAATTTCATTAACGGTTCACCAATGACCATTTGAACTAGTGAGAAAATGTTGTTGAGGGGAGTGAAGCTAAGACCGATACGGACAGCTACAACTCCAATTAAGATGATTAAGGCAACCACTAAAGGTTCAAAAGATTGGGAAACCATGGGTGGAACACCTTCTGGCATTTTTATCAATAGCCGTTGGTTTTGAACCAGTGCGATATAGGCTTTAGCGACAAGTAAACCAACGATAATAGCTACGAACATACCAGAACTACCTAGATAGTTATAAGATAAGGCAGCAATTGGCTGTTCAGCATCTCCAATTGTTTGAGGCATCAATACAAGAAAAGAGGAGAAGGAGATGAAGGCCGCCATGATTGGATTTGCGCTTGACTTGTTCGCTAATTTTGTGTAAGTATAGGGTATAGAAAACGCAATCAATAGTGCAATAGCGTTTAGGGTCCCACCCATTACAGCATTAAAATGAGTTGTTACTCCAAGTCCACTTAACCACTCATTAACGATAGGAATTGGGAAATTTGCTAGAATAGAAAATAAGGAAGCTCCTAATGTTAGCGGCAAAGTGTACATTAATCCACCTGAAATAGCCTGAATAGTTTTGTTACCAGCGAATTTTATGGCTACTGGTAGTATTTTTTTATCGATAAAATTTTGGAACGTATTATAAGTTGTACTCATGTTTTTCACCTTTCTTATGGAGGAAGTTATGGAACCAATTATGAAATTATTTCAATACTTTAATGAAGAGTCTCAAGAAAGTACCTATTATACCTTAGTAGAGTTTACCCTTAATCACATTAAGCAACTACCAGAGCTTTCGATTAGTGATTTCTCAGAGAAAACTTTTGTCTCAAAAGCTACCATCACCAGATTCACTCATTTTTTAGGTTTTGACAGTTATAAAAGTTTTAAAAAATATTTCCAAGTTATCGGAGATTCTTCTCGTAATTCTTTTTTACGAATGTCAGCAGGAGAAGTCAAGCGTCTAATGAGTGAGCCTACTCAATTTTTCTATGACTATACCGAGCAAATTATTCGGTCACTTGAAGATACACGTCAAACGGTTAAAACTGAAGAGGTGGATTTGATTGTTCAAGCTGTAGTAGCTGCTTCTAAGGTGACCTTTGTTGGTTATAGTGATTCAAGTTATATTGCAACAGATATCCAGTTGGGGTGTTTGGCAGCTGGAAAACTAGTAGAAGTTCCGAAAACGCAAGTCAAATTTAAGGAAATTGCTACGACCTATACAGATAAAGATTTAGTAGTCATTTTGTCAAACTATGGGAATTTTTTCCATTTGTATAATGACTTTTATCAAAGCTTACTCAAACGTAAAGTTCCGGTGATTCTTATCACCCAAAACTATTATTCAATGGATTCTTTTGCCTTTAAACAGACACTGTATCTTTGCTCACAGCGCCATTTGAATGTAGGAAATTATCCATTACGCTTGTTTTCTGACTACTTTGTTCGGCGTTTTGTTTTCCACGTTAATCATTGATTGGCATGACTAGCTATTAATTGTTGATAGAAATAAAAGCTGTCTTTTTTATATCGTTTTTGTTCCTTGCTGTCAAAATTTGTTCGATCGACAAAGACCATGCCATAACGTTTTTCCATACCATCACCTACACTTAACAAATCAATAAAGGACCAAGGGTTAAATGAGATAACATTAACGCCATCTTCCATAGCATAAGCCATTTGTTGGATATGTTCTTGCAAATAGGCAATTCGTTGAGAATCGTGAACTTTCCCATCTTCTAAAGTTTCTTCCTCAGACCAACCACATTCCGTGATGACAATCGGTATCTGACCGTAGCGATCCATTAATTGCCTTAAGCCATATTGTAGGCCTCTTGGGTCAAAATTCCAGCCCCATTTCGTATATACTAAGTCCGGATCTTCAATACGTTTCATACGTTGAAGGATTGGGGCTTTTTCGTCTATATCCATGTTTGCTTCAACAATGGTTGTACAATACCAGTTAATGCCTAGGTAATTTGCCCTGCCGTTAGATAAGATTTCTTCATCGCCGACTTGAGTAGTGATGGTTATTCCCATCTTAGTTAATTCGTTCTGGAAGTATTTTGGAATTTTACCTTTTAATGCCACATCCATTTGAGCAAAAGAGTAAAAGTCTTCCAATTGTTTGGCCGCCATCATATCGTAAGATTTTCTTGAGGCAGGTAGTGTGGTGATATAAGAAACTGCTGGACCAATAAAGCCACTAGGAAATTGTTGATGAAACTTTTTATAAACAATGGCTTGTGCTAACCACATATGGTAGTTGGCTTGAAAGGCCAGTTGGAACCGTTGTTCTGCCGGTAAATCAGGATGGATTCCTATCATATCTGAGGCAACAACTAAAACGGCTTGTTCATTGATGGTTAACCAGTAACGAACTTTATCACCAAATTCAGTTAATAAGCAATCAGCATACTTAACAAAATCAGCCACTGATTGACGATTAGCCCAACCACCATATTTTTTGATAAGGCCAATTGGTTGGTCAAAATGATACATAGTTACAATTGGTTCAATACCATATTCCAGTAACCGGTCAATGAGTTGATGGTAAAAATCTAAGCCAGCTTGATTAGGTGTTGTCTCATCGCCATTTGGAAAAATTCGTGGCCAGCTAATGGAGAACCGGTAGCTGGTCATACCTAGTTCTCGCATCAGTTCAAGGTCTTCTTCCCAATGATGGTAATGATCTGCAGTCTCCTTAGTGTCTAACTGTTGTCCACTTTTTGTGAACGATCGGATATCTGCGATAGACAATCCTTTCCCATCTTCTTGATAGGCACCTTCAACTTGAAAAGCACTAGTAGATCCCCCCCACATAAAATTTTTTGGTATAGCTTTCAATTCCATTTAAAGTCCTCCTTCTTTATTGATGTCTTCGTATTTAGTATATAGAAGCCTAGGCTAATTTTGTTGCCAGAATAGTAGTATGATTTTCAAAAAGAAGATAAAAGTTTCGTAAACATGAAAGTTTTATGCTAGAGAAATAAAGCATTATTCACGACAGGTATATTGTTCACCATCAACTCTCTATCTATGAAATTTAAACCATGTTCCCCTTGAAGAGCAGAACATAAGTTCGTATAATGTGATTAAAGTAAACAACAAATAAAGGGGTCTTAACGATGGGATGGATTGATTACAGTAGAGAACCTAAGTCGGACATTGCATTTTTCGATATGAAGTCTTTCTATGCTAGTGTTGAATGTGTGGACAGAGGATTACACCCTTTGACAACATCACTGTGTGTGATGAGTCGAGCTGACCATACCAATGGATTAATTTTGGCTAGTTCGCCAACATTTAAAAAAGTATTTGGTAGAGATAATGTTGGTCGTAGCAACGATTTGCCATTTGATATGAAAACACGAAAATTTCGTTGGGCCATAGCTAAAAAACAGGGTATAGAGCCAACAGCAGATTATATTCAGTTTATAGAAAGTTGGGCCAAACAAACCTGGATTGTTCCACCTAGGATGGGGCTTTATATTCAAAGAAATTTAGAAATTCAAGAAATCTTTCAAAATTATGCGCCAAAAGAGGAAATCTTGCCTTACTCTATTGATGAGGGATTTATTGATTTAACGAGGTCTCTACCTTATTTTATTAAGGATAAAAGTCTTTCTCAAAGAGAGAAACTAGACCTTTTATCTCGTAATATCCAGCATGATATTTGGACTAAGACAGGAGTTTATTCGACAGTAGGGATGAGTAATGCCAATCCACTTTTGGCCAAGTTGGCCTTAGACAATGAGGCTAAACATACTAAAAGCATGCGTGCAAATTGGTCTTATGAAGATGTAGAAACAAAAGTTTGGAAGATTGAGCCTATGACAGATTTTTGGGGAATTGGACATCGAACGGAGAGACGCTTAAAGCAGATGGGGATTTATACCATCAAGGATTTAGCAAATACCAATCCAGACCTATTAAAAAAAGAGTTTGGTCTTATAGGCCTACAGCTATTTTTTCATGCAAATGGTGTTGATGAAAGCAAAGTTATCGAACCTTATCAAGCAAAAAGTACCGGACTAGGCAATGCTCAAATTCTGCCAAAAGACTATGTAAAGCAAAGAGACATTGAATTGGTCTTATCCGAAATGGCAGAACAAGTGGCTATTCGATTGCGAAAGCGACACCGTAAGGCTACAGTTGTGTCTATCTATATAGGATTTTCTCGACAAGAAAGAAGAAAATCCATTAGTGTACAGAAAAAAATCGAACCAAGTCAAAGCAGTCGAGACTTGACTAACCATGTCTTATCTTTATTCAGAAAGAATTATTCTAATGGGGCAGTTCGAAATATTTCAGTTAGATATGATGGCTTAGTTGATGAGAACTACACTATTCTTTCCTTATTTGATGATATAGAAGAAGTAGAAAAACAAGAAAGACTAGAAAAAACTGTCGATGACATTAGAGATAAGTTTGGTTACCTTTCCATCCAAAAAGCCAACTCACTTTTAGAGAGTTCACGAAGTGTAGCCAGAAGCAAGCTTATTGGTGGTCATTCAGCGGGCGGATTGGATGGGTTAACATGACAGTTGATCGCTCCTACCTACCATTCAAGTCAGCAAGAGAATACAACGACCGGAAAATGGCGAAATGGATGGGCTTTTTCTTGTCGGAACATTCTACTGCTTTAAACGAGACAGGGCATACTATTGATTTTAGTGCGACATTACCATTATCAGAAAAAGTGCTGCTACTTAATCAAGCCTATTCTAATGGACTGACCTTAAATTTCATTGTTATAAAGAAAAACAAGAGAGAGTCAGTGTCAGGATACATTACCCAGTTGACACCGGAACAGGTAGGGATTCAATCACCAAATAAACACTATATGCTCAACATAGACGATATCGTAGCTATTGATGTAGCGGCGATAACTGAGAACTAAAAAAACAAACAATAATATAACTAATTTGGAGCTGATGGGGCTGGGCAAAAAGTCCATAATGACTAATATGTATTTTTAAATCACAAAAGAGTTTTGCGAAAATCTTATCAGAAATGAGAACGGTGGCACCGCAGTGAGCCAAGGTCTCACTGGCTTAGCTGTCTACGTGGCTGTAATCGGCGAAAGCGCCAAACATCCACTGTGCGTCAGCTATCTTTGCACCGTTATTTCTGGTAAGATTTTCGCAAAACTCTTTTGTTTAAATAGCAGCAAGGACTTTTTGCTCAGCTCCTTTTTGAAGAAAACTTTATATGGTTGTATGCTATAAGCTCTAATATGTGCGGCTATTTAATTGATAAAATCTGCCTTATACTTGAATCATACTCAACTTTATTGATACAATTTGTAATAGTTTGAACTAAAATGTGCTTTGTAGAAAAAAATAAACATTATGACAAGCGATACAAAAGCATTAATTTTTGCTAAATCCTTAAATGATACTCTAGTATTTTTTGTAGTTATAAGGTAATCTTGAGAAGAAACGCAATCAAATGAAACCTTATGGCTGTTTATTGAAGAAAGTAGGCTTGAAATGGCAGATAACCAAGAACAAAGAACAAGAAGAAAACACGGATTGGCGGATTTGGACCAGTCCAATGAATCTTCTCAGGAAACCATGTTAAAAAGCTCAGCTTGGCTAACGGCAGGGAGTATGATTTCCCGCTTGCTGGGGGCATTATATATTATTCCATGGGTCATGATGATGGGAAACCAAGTAGATTCTGAAAGGGCTAATGCTCTGTTTACAGTAGGTTATGGAATTTATGGGATTTTCTTGCAAATTTCTACAGCGGGATTTCCATCTGCTATCTCTAAATTAGTGGCAGACTATAACTCCCGTGGTGAATACAAAACAAGTTGGCGGCTCTTTAGAAGTAGTATGTGGTTTATGTTAGGTGCTGGAATAATTTCTGGTATCGTTATGTATGCAACTGCACCTTTGCTAGCTTCTGGTGGTGTATCAGAGAACGTGGCACAAGGAACTCTAGTCATTAGGTCACTAGTTCCTGCAGTCGTCATTATTCCAGCCATGAGCCTGCTTAGAGGATATTATCAAGGCTTTAACGATATGGCGCCATCTGCCATTTCCCAGTTAATCGAGCAGGTTGTGCGTATTATTTATATGTTGGTTATGACCTTTATGATTATGATCGTTTTAAATGGTGATTTTAGTGTTGCTGTAGCGCATTCTACCTTTGCTGCCTTTGTTGGGGCAATTGCTTCTATGGGTTATCTCTTTAAGAAATTATGGCAAGACCGTCCGTATTTAGAGACACTAATGGCCAAAAGTAAGCCTGTTCGGCAACAACCAACACGAATCATTATTTTCGAGATGATTCGCGAATCTATACCTTTTGTTATTATTACGTCAGGAATTCAACTAGCTTATTTGGTTGACCAATTTTCTTTTAAACAATTGGCACAGCTGATGATGCCTCAATTAAGTACGGCAGATATCGAAATCCATTATGCTCTTTTTGCATCAAATGGTAATAAGTTAATTATGATTATCATTTCTTTAGCGGTTAGCTTAGCTGCGGCAGCCATCCCCTTGTTGGCGACTTATTTCTCAGCTGGCAACAAAGCTGAGACCAAGTTGATTATTCGTAAAAATATAGGTCTATATGCCTTTATCATGTTCCCAGCAGCTATTGGGATGGCGATTGTAGCACAACCGATTTATAATATTTTCTATTTTCCTAATCCTTTAGGAGCAGAATTATTAGTTGTCTCTTGTATTATGAGTATTATTTTAGGGGCATACACTATTTTGAGCGCTATGCTTCAGGCTATTCAAGAACATGGGGAAGCCATTAAAGGTTTGGCGATGGGTCTTCTCATCAAAGTGTTATGGCAACCAGTCTGTGTCTATTTCCTAGGAACGGCTGGACCGATTTGGGCAACGACTTTGGCCTTTACTGTGTCATCTGTTTATATGTTAGCCCAACTATATCGCATTACGAAGTTTGATTTGAAAGGAACTATGTTTGATGTTCTAAAAATTTCAGGCTTAACGGCTCTGATGGCAGTTTCTGCTTATCTGACCTTGCGTCCAGCTAGTCTGGTGTTATCGCCAGAACGAAAGGTGACGGCATTTATTATTGTCATCTTAGTTGCTCTGGTTGGAGGGGGAGTTTACGTTATTGCTTCCTTAAAAACACGTATCGCAGATGATATGTTGGGAGATCGCAGTCAGACCATTCGTAGAAAGTTGAGAATTAAGTAAGATGAAGATGCGGCTAGATAAATACCTGTCAGATAGTGGCTTTGGTAGCCGAAGTCAGGTCAAAGAGTTGATTCGAAGCAAATCCGTTCGAGTCAATGAACACGTGGTGACCAGTCCTAAACAATCTATTGATACACAAGTGGACTCAGTAACCGTAAATCAGGAACCAGTGCACTATGAGAAGTATGTATACTATATGCTCAATAAACCAAAAGGGGTCATTAGTGCTACGGAGGATGACAAGCATGCAACGGTGATGGACTTGTTGGATTCCATCGCTGTGGTCAAAGAAGCTTTTCCGGTAGGACGGTTAGATATTGATACCCATGGTCTTTTGCTCATCACCAATAATGGCGGTTTAGCCCATGCGCTTTTATCACCGAAGAGGCACGTGTCTAAGACTTATCGTGCTCTTGTTCAAGGCATTATGACTCAAGAGGACCAAGAAAAGTTTCAAGAAGGCATTGTCTTGGAAGATGGTTTCAAATGCATGCCAGCAAGATTGAGCATTTTGGAAAGCAATGCCATAGAAGAGACTTCTCTAGTAGAAATTACCATTAAAGAAGGTAAATTCCATCAAGTTAAACGTATGGTTAAAGCTTGTGGCAAGACGGTGATGGATTTACAACGCTTATCCATGGGAGATTTACATTTGGACCCCAATTTGCAAAAAGGAGATTTTCGTGTTTTAACCAATCAGGAACGCAACATGTTAAAAAACTATTATTCTGATATATAAACCATTTGATAAAGGAGCTTTTTATGTACCCATCTATTTCCATTCAGGATTTTTACGACTTAGTTCAAGACCAGGAATTAGCCGTTTTTGATGTGAGAGCAGCTAATCGATATGCAAGTGGACACGTGTCAAGAGCTATCAATGTTCCTCTAGAAAATCTTGCGCAAGAACTAGATAAATTTGATTCCGAAAAAATGAATTATATTATCTGCCAGACAGGGGTTAGTTCTCAACGAGCCTGTCAGTTTCTTGTCAATAATGGGTTTCCAGTAACAAATGTAGCAGAAGGCACCAGTCAATGGCCAGGGAGATTGGAATATTAAGCCCTTGTCAGACTAGAATCTAATCATTAAACGTTAAAGAAACACCTAGAATCCATGTTCATTAGAACTTGATTCTAGGTGTTTCTTTAATGATGACAGCTTGCGAAGCTGGGCAAAAAGTCCATAATGATTACTATTTATATTTAAATCGCAAAAGAGTTTTGCGAAACCCTTACCAGAAATGAGAACGGTGGCACCGCCATGAGACCAAGGCTCACGGCGGTGCCACCGTTTTTATTTCTGATACAGTTCTAGGAAACTCTTTTGTGATTTAGGAATAAATTTTATTGATACAGACTTTTTGCCCACTTCGGACATTTTATAGAATTCTTATTCTTTAGGAAGATTAAGGTTACATAAAGGGTTAACTAAGAGTGGAAGAGTATACTGGTTCTAGTTTGAATGTGGAGGTGTTCTCTTGCAAGTCATTGAAGTTAAAAATGTCTACAAATATTATAAGGTTGGGCAAGAAGTGGTTAAAGCGCTTGATGGGATTGATTTTGAAATTTTAGAAGGAGAGTTTTGCGCTATTGTTGGGACATCTGGCTCAGGAAAATCAACACTTCTTAATTTATTAGCTGGTTTGGAGCCGCCTAGTCATGGGGAGATTATCGTTAACCAGCGTCATTTGGAAAAACTAGGAGAAGATGAATTGGTCAGCTTTAGAAGGAATAATATTGGTTTTATCTTTCAATCGTATCAGTTACTACAAACCATGACAGCTTTGGAAAATGTGGCTTTGACTTTAAGCTTTAGAGGAGTTCCACGAAAAGTTAGGGAGAAAAAAGCAGTAAGAATGTTGGATTTAGTGAATTTACAAGAGCATATGAGTCATATGCCATCTCAGATGTCAGGTGGTCAGCAGCAAAGAGTTGGGGTAGCCAGAGCTTTAGTGATGGAACCGAAAATTATTTTTGCCGATGAGCCGACTGGTAACTTGGATACGAAAACGTCAAGAGATATCATGACTCTGATGAAAGAAATTGTCGAGAAACAGAAACGAACCTTAATTATGGTCACACATGATGATGCCCTAGCCAGTTACGCCAATCGCATCATTAAAATTATTGATGGCAAAATTGTATCGATTACGGTTAAAGAAAATATAGTTAGTCAAATGGAGGTTTCAATCAATGAATAAAGTCAAAAAAGTTATCAAAATATCTTGTATGCTTAGCAGTCTTCTTTTGTGCTTATCACCAATATCCATTTATGCACAGGAAAATGGCTCCCAACCAGACAGTTCATCTACAGAAAGTTCCATCCCGCCAGAAAAACCTAGTCGTCCGCAAATGGTGGATTTCCAATTGAGCCTAGTTGGTCCCGCCATTCCAAGTTTTCAAGCAGGTCAAAGCCAAAAGATAGGTGTACAACTAACCAATAAAAGTACTAGTAAGGTGACAAAAGTTAGTATCAGGCCCAAAGTTTCAGCGGCCACTAATGAATGGCCATTTGAACTGGAAAATAAAGACTATAGTAATCCGATTGGTGACTTAGCTGCCAATCAATCCATGGCTAGTGAATGGATGTTTACTGCTCGCCAAGATGTTAGCTCTACTTACAACAACCTTATCTTTATCATTAGCTATTTTGACGGGACTAGTCAGCAGGAAGTTGAGAAAAATATTTATGTCAAAACAGTAGCAGATAAAAATCTATCATCCTCTCAAAGTTCTCAAGCAGAAGACAAAGAGGAGAAGCCAATAAGTGCCTCAGCGCCTGAACCAGCTGCTACAGATGAAACCACAAATGAAGCTGGCATTATGAATAGTGAGGTAAGTTTTAGTGGTGGTGGAACGCCAGCTAGTCCTTCCTCTGTGCCAAGAGTTATTGTTACGGGATTTACAACGGACCCTAAAGAAGTCAGGGCGGGTTCTAACTTTAAACTAAGTATCCAAGTAAAAAATACGTCTAGCACTACAGCTGTCCGTAATATGATTGTTGGTTTTACGGCACCAACAGAGGGGAAAGATGATAATACAGGCCCAGCTTTCTTGGCGTCATCAGGAGCGAATACTATCTATATTGATAGCATTGCTGCCGGTAAAGAACAAACGATCACCATGGAATTAAATGCCAAGCACGATTTGATTCAGAAACCATATAGCATTGAATTAGCAATGAAATATGAAGACAGCAATAGTACGCAATATGATGCTACTTCTAGTTTGTCTATTCCTATCAAACAAGCAGCAAGATTTGAGTTTGCCGCTATTCAGTTAACTCCAACAGAAATCACAGTCGACCAAGAGTCTAATCTAACGACCAACCTATATAACTTGGGGAAAACCAAGTTGTTTAATGCAAAAGTACGAATTGAAAGCAAGTCAGTCAGTGCAAATGAAATTTTTCTAGGAAATATTGATTCTGGTGCTACAGCAACGATTGATATGATGTTAAAAGGCTTGGCTGAAACGAAAGAGGGAGAAAAAGTCAATCTGGTCTTCCAATATGAGGATAGTGATGGCAAGACGATTGAAACCAAAAAAGAGTTTGAAGTGAAAGTCATAGCCAGTACGCCGATAGATGTGAGCGAAATAGAAGAACCAAAGGAATCAGGTTTCCCAATACTACCCATAGTAATTGCTACTTCTGTACTGGTAGCAGGAATATCTGCATGGCTATGGATGAGAAAAAAGAAAGCAAAGGATGTCGATGATGATGAGTTTGATGGATCTTTTGGTCATGAGCAAAAATAGTCTAGTTCGAAGAAAACTACGAACAATGCTGACCGTATTAGGCGTTGTAATTGGAACGGCCTCTATCGTTGTCATGGTATCTTTAGGCATTGGGCTACAACAATCCGTCTATAAAACGGCTGAGGAATCAGGTGGTTTAACCAATATTACAGTCACCTCCACTGATCTAGGCATGGACGCAACAACTAGCAAGCAAAGCACCAAAAAAGAAAAACGTGTCACTGATACCAGTATAAAAGAGTTACAGGAGATCGCTCACGTCAAATCTCTTTCTCCAATATTAACAGTCCCTGCTCAATTGCAAAAAGGAGCATACACAGCAAGCGTACAGTTAACCGGTATGAGCGAACAAGCTATAAAAGATCTAAACTTCCCTTTAGCAAGTGGTAGTCTACCAAATAATCAATCTGCTAATATGGAACTACTAGTAGGGAACATGGTAGCCAATAATTTTCATGAGAAGGGAAATGAAGAAGGCTTAGGCATGTATACAGATGATTCAGAAACAACAGATCCTAAAAGCCCAGTTGACTTTACCAAAGACTCTGTTTTCTTGAGCATCACAGATTATAATAGTGATGGAAGTAGCCAAGAAATGGGATCTACCATGAGCTTAGCTACATCTGTTAAACCAGCTAAGAAATATTTGGTAAAGGCTAGTGGTATCTTAAAAGGAACCAGTAGTGAATGGACTTCCTATTCGAATAATGTCTATGTTCCAATGGAAAACTTATTAGGGGTTTTGAAAAAACAAATGAAAAATGGTGTCCTTCCAGGGCAACCAACGAGAAAAGGAGGGAAACCGTATCCTTATCTGGTTTATTCAAGTATCGTGTTGAAAGCTGATAACGTAGAGCATGTGGACAGCATAATGAAAGAAGTTAAGTCTTTGGGCTATCAGGTCAGCAGCAACATGGAACTGATTAATTCTAGTAAGAAACAATTTGCTACTATTCAAGGGGTTCTGGCTGCCATTGGGGCAGTGTCTCTCTTTGTTGCAGCTATCGGTATCACCAATACCATGATGATGTCCATTTATGAACGAACCAAAGAAATCGGCGTTATCAAGGTGTTAGGGTGTAGCTTAAAAAATATCCAGCAAATGTTTCTGATTGAAGCAGCCTTTATCGGATTTTTGGGTGGCTTTCTTGGCAATGTATTAAGTTTTATCGTGTCATTCATGATTAATACCTTTGCAGCTGGAGCGGGAGAGGGTATAGGCGTTAGTGGCAGTTTGTCACAAATTCCTATTTGGTTAGTTCTAGTTTCGGTTGGATTCTCTATTCTGATTGGGATGCTGGCTGGTTATTTCCCAGCGTTACGAGCCATGAAACTTAGTCCTTTGGTTGCTATTAATGGATAGGTTAGTTTCAGTCAAGCGGAAATATGATATAATCAAATCAAAATAAGGGGGGATAAGATGTCTTATACAATACTGATTGCAGAAGATGACCAAGATATTATCGAGATATTAACTTTGTATTTAGAAAGTGCGGATTATAGAGTTTATGCAGCTAGTAATGGTACGGAAGCCATCAAGCTATTTCAACAACACCATATTGACATGGTGGTTTTAGACATTATGATGCCAGAGTTGAACGGCTATGATGTTACCAAAGCCATTCGCGAGCAAAGTAATGTTCCGATCTTAATCCTATCAGCTAAAACACAAGACATGGACAAAATATTGGGACTTAACATGGGAGCGGATGACTACATGACCAAGCCATTTAACCCACTTGAGATTATCGCTCGTATCAAATCAAATTTACGGCGTTATTATGAGTTAGGCGCTAGCAACAATCAAGTGCTCAGTACCCTAACTCTAGGTCAATTAAGTCTTAATATGGAAAAAGCTAGTTTAGAAAAGAATGGGCAACCAATTGCTTTAACAGCTACTGAATTTAAGATAATAGCGATGCTAATGAAGTCTCCAGGACATATTTTTACCAAGGTTCAACTGTATGAACAAGTGAGTGGACAAGATTATGTTAGTGATGACAATACCATGATGGTGCATATTTCCAACCTGAGGGATAAGATTGAGGATGATTCTAGAAATCCTCAGTACATAAAAACGGTTAGGGGAGTAGGGTATAAGATTGAGAAAACCTAGGGAAGAACGTGAAAAAGAAAAAGGGAGTTTAACCGCACTTTTAATGCGGAATTATATCTGGTTTACCTTAATCATTGTTGTCACAGCCATTGCTATTTTCGGTTTAACTAGCCTTGCTTTGAACAATATGACCCTTATACAAAGAGAGGATCAATTGCAACGCTACAAACACTTCTTGGAAAAGCAAGACTATAAAAAATTTCCTAGTGACAAAGTGTTGGGAACAGATAGCTATTTTGAAATTTTAGATAAAAATGGTCACGTTATCTACAATAGTTCCATTCATAAAGATGATAGTTTTACCAGTGAAGAATTAACCCTAATTCCTAAGTTTGGTAAAAATCAATATAGCCAAATTAGTCAGTTTATTGGTGAAAATGGGCAGGAACAAATTCTTGTGGAAATTATGCAAGAAGCGGATGCCGCAACGGTAGATGGTAGTAGCTTTGGTTATTTTGGGGCTTCTGAACAAGTTGATTTTGTTTTGATGGCAAAGGATAGAACGATTCTATCGACCAGCTTAGCCTTGGAAAAAAAGCAGTTAACGGAAAAGGATTATCAACTTCTAACGCAAACCTATCAATCAGATTATTTGATGAGTTACTATGGATTTAAAGACTCTAATGGGGAAGAAAAAACGCTCTTGGTCTATCAACCTTATTATTCGGAGAGAGAATCTAGACGTTTCGACCAGATTATTATCATAGGAACAGTCATATTTTTGACTATCTATATTACGCTACTGATTGTTTTTGTATTTTTCTTTCGCCGAAAAGTTAATCGTCCCTTGAAACTCTTAGACCAAGCGATTTCAAGCCTAGCTCAAGGTCAATCGGATAGCCGTGTGAATTACGAAGGACCTAAAGAGTTTGTTGATATCTGTAATAGTTTTAATACAATGGCTGACCAACTAAGGGTTAGTGAGTTGAAGAGGAAGACTCTAGAAGAAGAAAAGCAAAAAATGTTAGCAGATATCTCTCATGACTTAAAAACACCGATTACGGTGATTCAAGGATATTCTAAAGCCATTGTTGATGGATTGGTAGAAGGAGATAAGCAAACTAAATATTTGGAAACCATTTATAGCAAATCATCTATTTTAAATCAGCTTATCAATTCATTTTATGAAT
Organism: Granulicatella seriolae; assembly: GCF_024543085.1. Classification (GTDB taxonomy): domain Bacteria; phylum Bacillota; class Bacilli; order Lactobacillales; family Aerococcaceae; genus Granulicatella; species Granulicatella seriolae. The sequence goes on along the minus strand of NZ_JANHNZ010000001.1, from coordinate 408,063 downwards.
ACAGTAAGATACAACACCCGCAATTTCAACTTCATAAGCAGGCGTTGGATTTTTGTGAGTTTGCTAGGTCTTATATTGCCTCGGCTTACAATGAGTTTGAGATTGCTGGTTATGGTTTGGAAGTTTTAATTCCAGAAGAAAGTATCAATGTAGAGATTGATCCTGCTATTTTCACTAGGTCTTTGGATAATTTGCTAGGGAATTTTCTTAAGTATAATCCACCAGGGACTACGCTTTTATTTGAAATTACAAAAAGTGACGAAGAACTTATTTGTTATATAGCGGATGATGGCGTTGGCCTTCCTATCGAAAAGTCTCAAAGTTTATTTGCACCATTTGTTACGGGGAATGAAGCTCGTTCTAATGGGCAAGGTTCTGGGTTAGGGTTGGCTATTGTAGCGCAAATTATTAAGGAGCATGGTGGTACTATTGACTTAATCCAACCAAGATGTGCTAACTACAAAACAGAATTCCGGATTGTTCTGCCTGTCATGAATCGTGTGGCTAGAAGAGAATGAGGTTAAAGCAATTGGGGGAGATGTCTCTACTAAATAAAATTAGTTTCTAAATCATAAAAGATGGCTTATCTTCTAGCCATCTTTTTTTGAGAAATGGCTGTAATTGTTTTTACTCAGTTGGAAAAAGTGATAAGATGGAAGAAGAAAGTTTGACTAAGAAGAGAATGGGGGAAGCACAGTGGAAATTAACTGGAAAAAGGAAATCGAAGATCGCAAGGAAGACTTATTGGCTGACTTGTTTGATTTGCTTCGTATTGATAGTGTTCGTAATGATGAATTAGCTAATGAGGATCAACCTGTTGGACCTGGACCAAAAGAAGCGTTAGAAAAATTCTTGGCAATTGCAGAAAGAGATGGTTTTGTCACCAAGCAAGTCGGTAATTTGGCAGGACATATTGAGTATGCACCAAACCCTGATTTTACAGAAACGTTAGGAGTTTTAGGCCATGTTGATGTTGTTCCAGCGGGGACCGGTTGGAATACGGACCCATTTGAGCCACAGATTATTGATGGCAAAATTTTTGCTCGTGGTTCAAGTGATGATAAGGGACCGAGTATGGCAGCTTATTATGCCTTAAAAGTTATCAAAGATCTTGGCTTACCGCTACAAAAACGAGTGCGTTTTATTATTGGTACGGATGAGGAATCTGGTTGGAAATGTATGGACCGTTATTTTAAAACGGAAGAGATGCCAACCTTTGGATTTTCTCCAGACGCTGAATTTCCCATCATTAATGGTGAAAAAGGAATTGTCTCACTCCATCTAGAAACGCATGGGAATCAACCAGAAGGGGACTATCGTTTGCTTAGCTTTGATGCTGGGTTGCGTGAAAATATGGTTCCTCAAGACGCGCATGCGGAAGTTTTAGTTCCTAACCCATATGAATTTGCTGACCAATTCCAAGCCTTTTTAGCAGTTAACCCAATTCTTGGAACGGTTGAGGTTAATGATAACCTAGTCGTTCTAGATGTGATTGGTAAATCAGCTCACGGGTCTCATCCAGAAGCTGGAGTTAATGCTGGAACTTATTTGGCAGTCTTCCTCAATGGCTATAATTTCCAAGGGACAGCTAAAAAATATTTGGACTTAACGGCTAGATTACTCCATGATGATCCTTTTGCAACTAAGTTGAAGTTAGCCTATACGGATAGTGTGATGGGGCCTTTGACCATGAATGCAGGTATTTTCACCTATACTCCTGAGTTGGGCGGTACGATTGTTTTAAACTTTAGATTCCCACAAGGATTGAGTGCTGAGGGATTAGAGATTAAAACAGAGATTGCGGTGGCCTCTTATGGTATGACTGTTGGAAGAGGTAAGACACAAACACCTCACTATGTGTCTCCGGAAGACCCATTGGTGTCAACGCTGCTAGATGTTTATCATCGCCAAACTGGTTTGCCAGCTCACGAGCAATCTATTGGAGGTGGTACTTATGGCCGTATTTTCGAGCGTGGGGTTGCTTATGGTGCTATGTTCCCCGGTTATGAAGATACAATGCATCAGGCTAATGAGTTCATGACCATGGACGACTTATTGCGTTCAGCAGCCATCTATGCAGAAGCGATTTATGAATTAACCAAATAAAACTATCTATACAAAATGGTGCCAGGTGATGTTTCGCCTGGTGCTTTTTATTTATAGTAGAAGAGGTTAATAAGTATATCTTCCATAGAAAATCGACTCTCCAGTTTCACTGTTGGGAATGATGGTATAGAGCATGACTGACGTATAGTGATTTTGGGGCTGGGCAAAAAGTCCATAATGACTAATATCTTTTTTTAAAAGCACAAAAGAGTTTTGCGAAAATTTTATCAGAAATAAGAACGGTGGCACCGCCATGAGCCGAGGTCTCACTGGCTTAGCTGTCTACGTGGCTGTAATTGGCGAAAGCGCCAAACATCCACTGTACGCCAACTATGCTTATACACCGTTATTTCTGATAAAATTTTCGCAAAACTCTTTTGTTTTAATAGCAATCTGGACTTTTTGCCCAGCCCTTTACAGATACGTAGATAGCTAAGTCGAAAGACCAAGGCTCACGGCGATGCCGCCGTTCCCATTTCTGATAGATTTCTGGGGAACTATTTTATGATTTAGAATGCTTTTGTTTTATTACGGACTTTTTGCGCATCCAATGTGACCAAACAAATTAAGAAAAAATAAAGAAAAGCATAAGAAATGTGAAACCTGATTGTAATATATGGCAAGACACTTGTTACATAACCTTAACCCATAACTGGCTTTCTTATGTTATACTTTTTTAAGTCACTAGGAAAAGGAGAACAATAACTTATGAAACGATTTATATTTTCATTATCGGCTATGGCCTTAACGAGTGTACTACTTACTCAACCAGTTCAAGCAGAAACCATTGAGGAAATGCAGGCACAACAGTCTCAACTGCAAGAACAATCTTCAAGCGTGGAACAAGAACTTAATGATAAAACTAATCAAATCAACCAATTACAAACTTCTAAATCAGTATTAGAAGGCGAAGTAAGTCAAATGCAAGAACGTATTTCAGAATTGGTCGATCAATTAACACAACAAGAAATCAAATTGGATGAAACCAATCAAAAAATAGAGACATTAAAAGCAGAAATAGCTAAATTAGAAAAAATCATTGCAGAAAGAACAAAGGCTTTGCATTCGCAAGCTCGTAAAGTTCAAACTGATGCCGGCGCACAAGGAATGATTGAAATGCTCTTTGATGCCGAAGACTTAACGGATTTATTCAATCGAGCAAGTGCGTTAACAACCATTATTTCTGCCAACAAAGATGCATTAACTCGTCAAGAAACTGACCAGAAACTTTTAGAAGAAAAACAAGCACAAGTTGAAATTGAGCGCCAAGAAATTGAAAGCTTAAAACAAAGCATTGAACTATCTAAAAGCAATGTTATTGCGCAAAAGAGTGAAGTTGACGCTAAAATTAGTCAAATTGCAGCAACTGTTAACTTAACGCAAGAAGAAGCTGCTTCTTTAGCGCAAAAACAAGCAAGTATTAATGAGAAAACATCTACTTTGGCAAGTGCCATTGAAGCAGAAAAAGGTCGTCAAGCTGAGTTAGAAAGACAACAAGCAGCTGAATTAGCACGTATTGAAGCAGAGCAAGCAGCTAGCCGTCCAGCAGTAGTCGCTACTACAAGCACTTCAAGCCAAACAAACACCAGCACAACTACGAGCAAACCAGCAACAAGTTCTGGATTTGTGATGCCAGCAAGCGGATATTATTCGTCTTACTATGGTTGGAGACCAGATCCATTTGGTGGTAGTTCAACAGTTTGGCATACTGGATTAGATATTGCTGGTTCAGGGAATATCGTCTCTGTAGCAGATGGAACAGTTGAATTTGCTGGATACAATAGCGGTTATGGCTATTATGTTATCGTCAATCATGGCAATATGAATGGTGCTCAAACTAAGACACTTTATGCTCACATGGTTTCTGGCTTATCTGTTTCAGCTGGACAATCTGTGTCACAAGGTCAAAAATTAGGTGTTATGGGAACAACTGGTTATTCAACTGGGGTTCATTTACACTTTGAAGTGATTATCAATGGTTCAAATGTTGACCCACTTAATTATCTATAAAACTTATGGCAAGTAGTCTCAGGGTTGAGGCTGCTTGCTTTTTTATTATAACTGTTGCGGAGCTTATGTATGTTTTGTGGCTACTTATGCTATAATGCGAGATGAAGATTAATTTATTAGGGAGTCGTGTTTAGTTATGAACATCATACGGTCAACAAAAAATGCAATGATTAAACAAGTCAATAAACTGAAATCCAGTAAGGGTCGTAAAGCTCAAGCAGCATATTTACTGGAAGGCATCCATTTGGTGGACGAAGCTATAAAGGCTGATGCTGCTATCAAATATCTTTTTATTTCTGAGGATTTCTCTTATTTGAAAGATTATGAAGTTCTTACCTATAACATTATTCTACTATCGCCTTCAGTGATGGAGTTCTTGTCCTCAACCGAAACCAATCAAGGGATAATCGCCTTAGTAGATATGGAGGAAGTTTCTCTTGATCAAAATTTACAAGGGAAATATCTCGTGCTAGATGCTGTTCAAGACCCGGGAAATCTGGGGACCATAGTTCGTACAGCTGATGCAGCGGGCTTTACAGCTGTTATTGTAGGTCAGGGAAGCGTGGATCTTTACAATGATAAGGTTTTGCGGTCCATGCAAGGTAGCCAATACCATATTCCTATTTTTAGAACTGACTTACGAGAGTGGCTAGTAGAATATGCTAAAACAGGCTACCCAATTTTTGGTTCAGCCTTGGATAATCAGGCAAGGGACTATCAGATTGTGACAGGACATGACCATTTAGCGATTATTGTAGGCAATGAAGGCAATGGTATTTCTACAGATGTTTTACAGCTTTGCACCGAGAAGGTCATGATCCCTATTTATGGTAAAGCAGAGTCTTTGAATGTTGGTGTAGCAGCGGCTTTATTGACTTATAAAGCACAAGAAAGTATTAAGAATTTGTAAGCATAGCATCTTTGTTTTGTATTTTTTATCTGGACGGCTTATAATGATTATGTAATAGACCAATACAAAGGGGATTTTTCATGCATCAAGAAAAATGGAAAAAAGATTCGGAGTATTGTGCCTTAATTGAAGATTTACTTCAATATGAAGAAGTTCAAACGCTCGTGAATTACACACACCATTACACCACCAATCGATTAGATCATTCACTTTCTGTATCCTATAGGAGCTATCTAGTGGCTAAAAAACTAGACTTAGATACACGTGCCGTTGCACGTGCTGGTCTGTTACACGACTTGTTCTATTACGATTGGCGCACCACAAAATTTGACGAAGGCACCCATGCCTTTGTTCATCCGCATATTGCCTGCCAAAATGCAGAGAAATTGACTGAGTTGTCAGATTTAGAAAGAGACATCATCATCAAGCATATGTGGTTAGCGACAGTGGCTTTTCCTAAATATAAGGAAAGTTACATTGTATCCTTGGTTGATAAATACTGTGCTATTACAGAAGTATTGTCACCAGTGAAAGCAAAAATCGCTTCTTGGTTCAATGGTGGTAAAGAAAGAGTTAGAGTAACTTCTAAAACACAATAATCCATCTTCTCAGATGAGCTTTCCTTAGGGAACTCATCTGAGTTTTTACATTTATTGGCAAATGGATTAGATAAGATGGTTGACGCTTGTACATTTTCTTGATAGTATAAAGCAATAATATAAAAATCGTTGATAGAAACGGGTTTATTATCTTTTGATACAGGGAGGTCAGCCATAGACTGCAAGCTGACTAGATAGAGCGATAAACTTTTCACTTCTTGAGTGAGTGTGGTAATGGACATGTCCAAAACATACTTCGGCTACTAACCGTTATTTAGTTTCGAGTGTCTATTATGTTAGAATAATAGGAACTAGGGTGGTACCGCGATTTGATGAAAATGTAATCAATACGTCCCTTCTATGGAAATAGGAGGGGCTTTTTTGTTTCTCTTAAATCCTAAGAAAGAAAATAAATTTTAGGAGGATATTCATGAGTTTACAAGTAATGAAAGATGATTTTCTAGCTATTCAAGAGCAGGCTTTGACAGCTATTGCGACTGCTAGTGACCTTCAGGGTTTAGAACAAGTTAGAATTCAATATTTAGGGAAGAAAGGCCCTATCACTGAGATTCTACGCAATGTGAAGAACTTAGACCCAAGCGAGCGACCACAAGTTGGTGCCTTAGCTAATGAGTTAAGAAAGCGAATTGAAGAAGAGCTAAGTAAGGCTAAAGAAAGTTTGGAAGCAGCTGCTTTACTTCAAGCGTTAGAGGATGAAAAAATTGATGTTACTTTACCGGGCAGACCGTTAGTTAGTGGTACTTCTCATGTCTTAGCTCAAGTTTCTGACCTTGTAGAAGATTTCTTTATTGGTCTGGGCTATCAAGTGGTTGAAGGGCCAGAAGTCGAGTCAGACCACTATAACTTTGAGATGATGAATCTTCCAAAAGACCATCCGGCTAGAGATATGCAAGATACCTTTTATATCACACAAGATTATTTGTTACGAACCCAAACCTCTCCTGTACAAGCAAGAACCATGGAGAAGCATGATTTTACAAAAGGGCCTTTAAAAATGATTAGTCCGGGACGGGTTTTCCGTCGTGACAATGATGATGCAACTCACTCTCATCAATTTTATCAAGTTGAAGGTTTAGTGGTGGACAAGAATATTACTATGGCTGACTTGATTGGTACCTTAGAGGCATTTTCTAAGCACCTATTTGGTGAGGATCGTGAAGTTCGTCTGCGTCCTAGTTATTTCCCATTTACCGAACCATCTTTGGAAGTGGATATTTCTTGTTTCAAATGTGGTGGGCAAGGTTGTTCTGTATGTAAAGGTAGCGGTTGGATTGAAATCCTAGGTTCTGGAATGGTCCATCCTAACGTTTTGGAAGCAGCTGGTGTTGATTCTAGCGTCTATGGTGGATTCGCTTTTGGGTTGGGACAAGACCGTGTGGCTATGCTGAAATATGGTATCGAGGATATTCGTGCCCTCTATACCAACGATATTCGCTTCTTAAGTCAATTCACTGGAAAGGAATAAACAGATGAAACTCTCTTATGAATGGTTAAATGAATTCATTGATTTATCACATATCACTCCTGATGAATTAGGAGAAAAAATGTCACGGACGGGGATAGAAGTTGATAGCGTGACGGTTCCTGCTCAAGGAATGGACAAGATTGTAGTAGGTTTGGTGACTGAAGTGAGTGATCATCCTGACTCTGATCACCTACACATTGCTATGGTTGACGTTGCTAGTGAAGAACTACTGCAAATCGTTTGTGGTGCTCCAAATATCGCTAAAGGGCAAAAAGTCATTGTTGCTCTACATGGGGCAAGAATCGCTGGTGGGCATAAGATCAAACGTGGCAAATTACGTGGTATAGAGTCCCAAGGCATGATTTGTTCACTACAAGAATTGGGTATTCCAAGTTCATTAACACCAAAAGATTACGAAGAAGGCATCTATGTTTTCAAAGACGATGCCATTGAGGTTGGGGCAGATGCTTTGCATGCACTGACCTTAGATTCAGCGATTGTTGAGATGGACTTAACTGCAAATCGTTCGGATGCTTTAAGTGTTCGTGGAGCGGTTCATGAGATTAGCTCTATCTATGGTTTAGACCATAATTTGGATGCGGACCGCAATGAAAGAACAGGTGGTTCTGTCTTAGAGGATTGGATTAGTGTATCCGTTGAAAATACTGACGATGTACCAGACTACCATATTCAGATTATAAAGGACGTGACCATCAAACCAAGCCCAACCTGGATGCAAGCTCGTCTGATTGCTTCAGGAATTCGACCAATTAACAATGTGGTTGATGTGACTAACTATGTCTTATTGGAATATGGTCAACCACTTCATGCTTTTGATTACGACAAATTAGGTTCTAAAACGATTTTAGTGCGAACTGCTAAAGAAGGCGAAGTGTTGGCTACTTTGGACGATGTTGAACGCACATTAACCGATGAAATTGTCATTACGAATGGCAGCCAACCAATCGCTCTAGCAGGTGTCATGGGTGGACTTGATTCAGAAATTACCACTACAACCAAAAATGTCGCCTTAGAATTTGCTTTGTTTCATCCAATCAGAGTTCGCCAAGCTTCTCAAGCCCATAACCTGAGAAGTGATTCAAGCAGTCGATTTGAAAAAGGAATTAATAAGGCGACTATCGTACAGGCTGGGAAACGAGCAGCGCAACTGATTGCGGAGCTTTCTGGTGGAACGGTTGTAGAAGGCACTGCTTCTGTTCAAACAACTGATGCTAAAGCGAAAGATGTTTCTATTAAATTGCAAAGAATTAACCATGTTTTAGGAACAGACCTGTCTCAAGAAGCGGTTAGTCGTATTTTTGACCAACTTGGTTTTGATGTTGACTTAGAAGATGGAAATTATACGGTACATGTACCAGCTAGACGATGGGATATCCATATCGAGGCAGATTTGGTGGAAGAAGTGGGGCGTATTTATGGTTATGATCGTCTCCCAAGAACGTTGCCAACTACTGAAAGTACGAAAGGTGGCTTGAACCCTAAACAAAGTTTCATTCGTTGGACACGCCATTTTCTTCAAGGAGCTGGACTTTCACAGGCTTACACTTATGCACTAACCACACAGAACCGTGCCAAATGGTTCACCTTAGAAGATAATTCTAGTATCGCCTTAGACTTACCAATGAGTGCGGAAAGAAGTGTCTTACGTCAATCTCTTGTTTCTAGTCTTTTGGAGGCCGTGCAATACAATGTGGCTCGCTCACAACAAGATATTGCCTTGTTTGAAATTGGTCGTGTCTTCCAAGAAATTGCGCATAACGACTATCTTGAAGAAGATGTCATTGCAGGAGCAGTTACTGGTCAATGGATTCCTGCCTCATGGCAAAATCCCGCTAGTTCAGTAGATTTCTTTACCGTGAAAGGGGTATTAGAAACCTATCTAGGGAAAATTGGTTGTTTGGATGCTGTTCGTTTCCAAGCCACAGATGCTATTGCTCAACTCCATCCCGAACAAGCAGCTTTGATTTATTTAAATGACCAAGTGATTGGTATTCTTGGACAAGTTCATCCTAGCTTGCAAAAGGAATTGGATTTGAAAGCTACCTTTATCTTTGAGTTGAAGTTGGAACCTTTATTAGCTGAGTATATGAAAGAAAAAGAAATCCACTCTGTCCCTAAATTCCCGGGCATGTCTCGTGATATTGCTATTTTGTTGCCTCAAGAGGTTAGCAATGCTAGCATTGAAGAGATTATCAAACAAGAAGCTGGAGATTTCTTACAAGAAGTCAAATTGTTCGACCTCTACCAAGGTCAAGGTGTAGAGCCTGGCTTTAAGTCATTGGCCTATTCATTGGATTTCTTGAACCCACAAGCAACCTTGTTGGAAGAAGAGATTAATCACGCCATGGATGCTGTTACTAAGGGCTTATTGAAGCTTGAAGGGGTAAGTATTCGTTAGGTGAAAGTACAATAGCTGCTGAAAAAGATTGAGTTTCTTGTTGAAATAAGCGAGTCTCCTGATAAATTTATGAGAAATAATAGCGGTGGCACCACCGTGAGCCGAGATCTCCCGGCATAGCTGCTTACGTGGTTGTCATCGGCTGAAGCCGAAACAGCCACATAGGCAGCTATGTTTGTCATCATTATTCCGGATAGATTTCTGTGGAACTCTTTTATTTAGCTAGTATCTGGAGTTTATGTCCAACCTCGATTCCACTTTATTTTGATCTCTGATATAGATCTTGGAAACTCTTTTGTAGTTTAGAGATAGATATTACTTTTCACGGACTTATTGCCCAGTAACTAACGAATTATGAGAAAACTAGTTCAATTCCAGTGATTTACTGGGAGTAGAAGTACTCTATTCCCAGTAAATGGTTCAAATCAGGTACACTTTCTCATAATTTGACCGATAATCCGCAAAAAATAGCAATATATCCTACCGTTATTATGGATTATGAGAAAAACTGGCTAAATCCAGTGATTTACTGGGAGTAGAGGTGTTCTATTCCCAGTAAATGGTTCAAATTAGGTACACTTTCTCATAATTCGACCGATAATCCAAAAAAATAGCAATATATCCTACTGTTATTACAGATTATGAGAAAAACTGGCTAAATCCAGTGATTTACTGGGAGTAGAAGTGCTCTATTCCCAGTAAATGGTTCAAATTAGGTACACTTTCTCATAATTTGACCGATAATCCATAAAAAATAGCAATATATCCTACCGTTATTATGGATTATGAGAAAAACTACCCAAATCCAGTGACTTACTGGGAGTAGAAGTGCTCTATTCCCAGTAAATAGATTAAATTAGATATATTTTCTCATAATTCGTTCCACTCATTAGTGATTTGAGTCCTCAAACAGCTATTGTGCTATGTACAGATGTGCTTTGAACCGTTATTCCTGAGAGAAGGAGCTGGAGACTTGTTTTTTACTGCTAGACAAGCTTTCAAAAAATAAAAAAACTGACTAAGACAGATTGAAGTTTAAGTACTTCTTTTGTTCTAGTCAGTTTTTTAAATACATGGAGTAGCGTGATTCCATAGATGATTACGTTTCTTTACTCTTAGCTGTTCTGAATTATTGCCACTGCTTTTTCGGTATTCGCAAAATGAACTTTAGCGACTTTCTTCAATAAGTCCATCCCACCGAATTTTAAGACTTCTGAAGCAACTATATCGACGTTGGCTCCTGCTCCGGAAGGGAGAATGATAGATAAGTCTTTGCTTAGGCTATCTAAGCCTTGTAAGAAAGCGTCACGGGCGATGATGGATGCTGCTGCCACAGCTAGATGATGACTTTCTCCTTTAGTTATAAAGTAAACCTTATCTTGAATAATGGTTGATGTGCCTTTTAGATAAGAAAAGTAGGATTTTGGAGTGGCAAATTGGTCAATGAGGTAAGCATCGATGGCTAATTCTGGGTTGCTCTCTTGAAGTTGACTAGTCAATAGAGCCAGAGCTTGATTGTGTAGTTTAGCTTTGATAGCATTTTGATTATGACTAGTTTGCACTTGATTGTACTTTTCAGGCCAGAGAACCAATAATTTATAAGGGATTAGTTCTTTTAATTGTTTGGCTAAGGCTTGAATTTCCTTATCACTTAAACTTTTTGAGTCTTTAACACCCAGTTCTTTTAAAATACTAATTTGGTCGGATGATACATAAGCAGCACAAACGGTAAGCGGACCAAAATAGCTACCAGTACCAACCTCATCGCTACCCACAACGCTCCATGAAGCAAATCCTGCTGGAAGCCCGTTTGTTTTTTGGGTATTTGGGGTTGGCTTTTTTTCTATACTTGTACCAAGCTTGGAAAGTTGCAAGTTGATTTCCTCAATATCTTGACCTTGAACGACTACCTTACCAGATTGGTAGGCAGTTAAGGTAGTCTTAGATAATTTAGCCTGAAAGACTGCGTAGGGTGGCGTTTTGACTAGATAAGATTGGTATTTATGTTGTAGGTCTTTTATTTGATTTGCTGTTAATTGATATACTTTAGTTGCCATATCTACTACCTCCTGATGAATCACCATTTTACCATATTTTCCTCTTTTGCTACAGTCTCATTGTAAAAAGAGCTTGAAAACGAATAAAAGGTGTAATTATTAGCGTTTCATGATAAAATACTAATGATACGTGTGTATAGGCTATCTGATGTGTAGATGAGATGAAGGTGGGGATAAGAATGGCGCAAGCAAAAAGACGGTTTCGAGCAACTATTGCTGGAAAAACATATACAATTGTGGGGACTAAATCTGACCAGCACATGAAAACAGTAGAAACCTTGATAAATGAACAGCTGCAACAATTGCAAAAGATTAGTCCGAGTCTGACGCTTCAAGAAAAAACTGTCCTCCTTTGTGTCAATGCGATCTCAGACCAATTAGATAAACAAAGTGAGTTAATTCAAACGCAAGAAGAGTTGGCTGATGTGCGTAGACAGCTTGCAAAATTGGAAAAGCAATCTATCAATCGCCGAACTAGCATTGCTCAAGATAGAAAAAAGCAACTCAATCAGCAATTTAAACAAGAAGAAACATTTTTATAAGGGAGGTCTTTCATGGCTACGTATATCATTATTATTGCACTTATAGTGGGTATCTATTCTGGTGCCAGACGAGGATTAATTTTACAATTGGTCTACCTTTTAGGCTATGGTATTAGCTTTTATTTAGCAATTCGTTACTACCAAATCGTTGCAGGACACATTGAAATGTATGTTCCTTATCCTTCCTTCACACCAGGAACCCAATTTGTCTTATTTGACCAAATCCAAGCTTTAACTTTGGATAAAGCTTTTTACAGAGGTATCTCTTTCGTAGGGATATTATTTATCGGCTGGTTAGTGACACGAATTATTGGCTACCTACTAACGGAATTAAGCTATTTACCGGTGCTGAAACAATTTAATTCATTAGGAGGAGCTATTCTTGGTTTCGTGCTAAACTATGTGGGGATCTTTTTCCTACTTAGCATCCTAACCATGATTCCTTTCCAACAAGCCCAAGATGTTTTTGCTAACAATTCTTTGGCCTATGTGATTGTTGATAAAACACCTGTTTTAACGAAACAAGTCACCAAAATGTGGTTAGAGTCTACGACGCCAAGCACTGCTGACAATGCAAGTAGTGAAGCTGCTACATCATCACCTGCAACAGAAAGCAGCGCAAGTACAGAATCCACGAATCAATAAAGAAAAGAAATGGGTCTTAGACAGTTCAGTCTAGGCCTATTTTTAAATAAAAGAGGGAAAATATGAATCCAAAAATAGAAAAAATTATCGAATTTCATAAAATTCGCCAAAGTCTAGCTGGCTATGCCTCAACAGACCTAGGCAAACAAATGGCGCAAACCATTGCTGTTATGAATCAGCCGCAAAAAATACAAGAGTCCTTAGATGAAACCGGAGATGGGGTAGAACTTTATCGTTTAAAAAATGGCATTCCCATTCCACGCTTGAAAGATATATCTATGGCCATTAAACGACTTGAGTTAGAGGCAGTGCTAAACGGTCAGGAATTAAGTGGTATTTTAAGAACCCTAACGACAAGCAAACAAGTCAGTCAATTTTTTGATAAAGTTAGGGAAGAAGAGCTTGATCTTAAACGGCTCTATCCATTGGCGGATAAAATTGTTCATTTGCCAGAAATTACTAGAACCTTGCAAGATTCCATTTCAGAAGATGGGCGAGTTTTGGATGATGCATCACCAGCGCTCAAAGCTATTCGTCAAGGCATTAGCCGAGCTGAACAAGCCGTCAGAAGCCAATTAGAGTCTTATCTCAGTGGGAAATCAGCCAATTATCTTTCTGACAATTTGATCACTATTCGTAATGACCGTTATGTTGTGCCTGTCAAAGCTGAATACCGCAATGTTTTCGGAGGAATAGTGCATGACCAGAGTTCAACTGGCCAAACACTGTTTATGGAGCCACAAGCTGTCGTAACCTTAAACAACAAACTTAAGGAACTTCAAAGTCAAGAAAAAGCGGAAGTGGAACGCATTCTTTATGAATTATCTATGGAGCTAGTACCATATACGGAAGATTTACGTGAGAACCATTACCTATTAGGTTTGTTCGATTTGATAAATGCAAAAGCTATTTATGCCCACCATTTGAAAGCAACAAGACCGAGAGTGAATCTGGACAATCATATTGCTATCTGGCAGGGGAGACACCCTTTAATTGACCCAGATCGAGTAGTGGCTAATGATATTCTTATTGGTCAAGAGTACCAAGCAATCGTGATTACAGGACCAAACACGGGTGGGAAGACCATCCAGCTGAAAACCTTAGGAATGATACAATTAATGGCTCAAGCTGGTCTATATATCCCGGCTAATGAAAATAGTCAGGTCGGCATTTTTAACGAAATTTTTGCTGATATCGGTGACGAACAATCCATTGAACAAAACCTTTCCACGTTTTCATCGCATATGACAACCATTGTTCATATTTTAGACCAAATCGATGACAAAAGTTTAGTCTTGTTAGATGAGATTGGTTCAGGAACTGACCCACAAGAGGGAGCTTCTTTGGCTATTGCTATTCTGGACTACATTGGTTCTAAAAATAGCTTTGTTGTAGCGACGACTCACTACCCTGAACTAAAAGCATATGGCTACAATCGACCAGGAACCATCAATGCTAGCATGGAGTTTGATAGTGATTCCTTACAGCCAACCTATCGCTTATTGTTAGGAATTCCAGGACGATCTAATGCCTTCGATATCTCAAGTCGTCTGGGCTTACCAGACCAAGTTATTGAGCAGGCTCGCAGCTTCATTTCGCTAGAAAGCCAAGATTTGAACGAAATGATTTCTGATTTAGAACAAAAGAGAAGACTAGTTGAAAGAGAATCGATTGAATTGCAAGATAATCTAGAAGCCAGCCAAATCTTGTTGGATAATCTGCAAAAAGAGTATGCTGCCTACCAAACCAATAAGGAGCGTCTGATTGATTCTGCTAAAGAAAAAGCTAATGATTTGCTTGAAAAGACTCAGGTTGAAGCAGAAGCCATCTTGTCTAATATCAGGGACTTGCAGTTAAAAGGACAAGCCAATTTGATTAAAGAACATGAGATGATTGAACAAAGAGCTAATCTGTCGCAACTAAAACATGAACGAAGCTTGTCCAAAAACAAGGTCCTCAAACGCGAGAAAGTCAAGAAATCCTTAAAAGTAGGGCAAACGGTAGATGTTACGTCATTTGGACAAAAGGGTGTTCTTGTGGAAGAAGTTTCACCCAAAGAATGGGTAGTTCAGATGGGGATTATCAAAATGAAGATGAGCGTAGATGAGCTAGTTCCTCTAGAAGATGATAAGGACAAGAATCGGAAATCCCAAGTCATTCTAAGATCTGCCAATGCTAGTCATGTCTCGTCAGAATTAGATTTAAGGGGGCAACGTTACGAAAATGCCTTAAAAGAATTAGATCAATATTTGGATGCAGCTATTCTAGCAGGCTATCCACGAGTGACCATTATTCATGGTAAAGGCACTGGTGCTCTACAACAAGGGGTGCATAAGGCCTTGAAGAATCACCGTTCAGTGGCTAGCTTCGAATATGCGCCTATGAACACAGGTGGTACAGGAGCGACGATTGTCCTATTTAAGTAGAATTAAAGTTTTATCTAGCTCAAAATGGCTGTCAACTGATTTTTTGAAAAAAACCAGTTGACTTCTGGAGCTAGATGATATATGATTTATGAGTTGAGAAAACAAGCAGAAGCACCCGCTTCTCGCCTAAGTTGATTTTGTCCTTGGGCTAATAGAGAAATGTTCATTTATTTAAAACATTTACAGCGGGGTATGCAAATACTGCCGTTGTTTTTTATTGCTTTTTTCTCTCAAATAATTTGGAGGTGAACAATCATAGCAAAAGATATGATGGTTAATGATGGAATTCGAGCTCGTGAGTTGCGGGTCATTGATAACAATGGCGAACAATTAGGTGTTCAAACGAAACAAGATGCACTTCGTATTGCTGAACAAGCAGGCCAAGACTTAGTACTTGTCTCACCGAATGCAAAACCACCAGTTGCTCGAATTATGGACTATGGTAAATATCGCTTTGAACAACAGAAAAAAGAACGTGAAGCTCGTAAAAATCAAAAAGTCATCAATATCAAAGAAGTACGTCTAAGTCCTACAATTGATGAGAACGACTTTAATACAAAATTTAGAGCAGCACAAAAATTCCTTGAAAAAGGCGATAAAGTGAAAGCATCTATTCGTTTCAAAGGTCGTGCGATTACTCATAAAGAAATCGGACAAAAAGTTTTAGAGCGTCTGGCAGAAAACTTAGCAGAAGTTGCGACAGTTGAGCAAAAGCCTAAGATGGATGGACGTAGTATGTTCTTGATGTTAGCACCAAAATCTGAAAAGTAAAAAGTAACAGGAGGAAAGACTCATGCCAAAACAAAAAACACACCGTGGTTCAGCAAAACGTTTCAAACGTACTGGTGGCGGAGGATTAAAACGTTCTCAAGCTTTTACAAGCCATAGATTCCATGGAAAAACTAAGAAACAACGTCGTCACTTGCGTAAACAAACAATGGTTAGCGCTTCAGACATCAAACGTATCAGACAACAACTAAGCCAAATGCGCTAAACAAAGCAAGCACTATTTTATAGCAGTCGCAAGAGACTGAACTACCAAGGAGGAATTTACTATGCCACGTGTTAAAGGTGGAACCGTTACCCGTCGCCGTCGTAACCGTACGTTAAAATTAGCAAAAGGTTACTATGGAGCAAAATCAAAATTATTTAAAACAGCTAAACAAGCAGTCATGAAATCATACATGTACGCTTACCGTGACCGTCGTCAAAAGAAACGTGATTTCCGTAAATTATGGATCACACGTATCAACGCGGCAGCTCGTATCAACGGATTAAGCTACAGCAAATTAATGCACGGCTTAAACCTTGCAGGTATCGAAATGAACCGTAAGATGTTAGCTGACTTAGCAGTTACAGATGCAGACGCATTTGCAAAAATTGCTGACCAAGCTAAAGAAGCTTTAGCTAAATAATTATAAATGAGAAAAGCCTACTCGATGGAGTGGGCTTTTTTTGATGTTTCTTATAGAAACACTTCCCATAATGGGGCTGGGCAAAAAGTCTGTAATAAAATAAAAAAATTCTAAATCATAAAAGAGTTCCCCAGAAATTTATTCGAAACGGGAACGGTGGCACCGCCGTGAGCCAAGGTCTCACTGGCTTAGCTGTCTACGTGGCTGTAAATCGGATGAAGCCGAAACATCCACTGTGCGTCAGCTATGCTTTACACCGTTATTTCGAATAAATTTCTGGGGAACTCTTTTATTTGGTTACCATTTGGACTTTTTGCCCAGCCCCATGTCAATGGTGTCCCTGTATATATATCTTTCTCAGAATATAGTATAATGATAAAAGAATGGTTAGGATGTGAAACTATGGAAGATCAGTCGATAGAATTTGCGAAAGAAAATAAAAAACAATTTTTAGAGCGATTAGTCGAAGGGGTCACACCAGAAGAACCAGGAAAGAAGATCGCCGTATTTATGGCAGGAAGTCCTGGTGCAGGTAAAACAGAGGTTGCGATGGGTCTAGCAGAAATATTTAAGAATGTTGTTATTATTGATGCGGATGTTTTCCATTCCTGTTTCCCAGGCTATAATGGTCATAATTCAGATAAATTCCAAAAAGGTTTCTCACTCATAGCGTAGAGTTAGTTGTTGTAATGAAGGATTATCAAAATGTTATTTCAGACATTATTGACGGTGTCGAAAACATTGGATTAGTGATTTTAAATAAATATACAGCGGAAGAATTGGAGGAGAAGTTAAATGATTAAAAAAGAAGATGCGCTAAAAATTGCCGATAAATACGAAAGAAACTATGCAACCTTTCAAAAAAATGCTTCTCGAAAAGAATTTCGTATGGTGCTAAAATATGTGGCAGAAGAAGCAAATCGCAAGCAACGGAAGATAGCGGGACTGGATAAGTGATATACTATAGAAGTGAGGGAAGATGCATATACTGTTCAATAAATTAAAATTCTCCCCTAAGTGCCTCAATTTTTTAACCAACTTTCTTTAGTTTCGTTGACATTAAATAGTATCTTGTTTTCCTTTGACCAAGCTAAAGAAGCTTTAGCTAAATAATTATAAATGAGAAAAGCCTACTCGATGGAGTGGGCTTTTTCTATGATGCGTTGAAGGGGTTGGCTTAATATAGTTAGCCCTACACTCCACGCCAAGGCTTTCTACGTAGCCTTTATTGAACGCGGACCAGGAAAAAAGTACGATGGGATAGCAGCCAAGCTATTTGCGAAGGCAGCAAAAGAAAGCATGGAACGAGGGTATGAAGGAGTTGTATTTTTTGACACAAAGGGTTATAGTTTAAATAAGCACTATGCTAGGGTACTTAATGAAGAAATAATAAGTAGTTTTAGAATGGCAATTTTTGAGAGAGGAGCGGAGTTGCTTTATGACAGATTCTTCAAATAAATTAAATAGCTTGACTTGGGAAGGCTTAGTTTCTTTGGATGGAACTGAGCAATTTATAGGTGTGCCCCAGGGAGAAAAACCAGCCCCAGCTGAATTCCATTTTGGTAACCTCAGCAAATACCTTAAAAAAACTGATAAAAGTTTTAAGGATTTAACGGTTGAAGAATTAGACGAGTTTAGACTATATTATGACAAGTAATAAACACTTATTAGCCAGACAAGGTTAATCATAAATGAGAAAAGCCTACTCGATAGAGTGGGCTTTTTTGTTTGAACTGAGTGATAACATAAATAAATAATCAAAATAAAAACCTGAATAATATTTTTCCGCATTTCAAATTTGATACAATATAAGCAAGAGGTGAAAAAATGAAAGAAACATTATTAGAACGATTCATTCGATATGCAAAAATCAATACAAGAAGTGATATCAGGTCCAAAACTATCCCAACTACACAAGGACAGGTAGATTTTTTGAAAATGCTAGCTAAGGAATTAATTGAACTGGGTTTTGAGGAAGTGGCGTATGATCCTGAAGATGCATTTCTTAGAGCTAAACTATCTAGTAATCTTAAACAAGGGCAAGTCGTTGATCCGATTGGTTTTATCGCTCATGTGGACACGGCAGATTACAATTCAGAAGGAATCACCCCTATAGTGCATCCTCACTATGATGGGAAGGACATTCTACTAAATAAAGAAAAAAATATGGTGCTTTCAGTAAAAGAGTTCCCTAATCTGAAGAACTATCTTAATCAAACAGTGATTACAACGGATGGGACAACTTTGTTAGGAGCTGATGACAAGGCTGGTTTGGTTTCCATTATCCATGCTGGTATCCATTTAATAGAAAATGCTGCTATTGAGCATGGCGATATTTTCTTTGCTTTTGGACCAGATGAGGAGATTGGTTTGGGCGCACACCGTTTTAAAACAGAAAAGTTTCCAGCTAAGTTTGCTTATACCTTAGATAGTGGAACGGTTGGTCGTATAGAATACGAAACCTTCAATGCAGCTAGAGCCCAACTAACCTTTAAGGGAACCAGCGTGCATCCGGGAACGGCCAAGGGGATGATGGTTAATGCCTTGGCAGAGTCAGCTAAGTTTTTTGCCAGATTACCTCAAGACCAAGTTCCGGAGAAAACTAGCGGTTACCAAGGATTTTTCATGATTTCCAAACAAAGTGGTGATATCAATCAAGTGGAGGCAACCTATATTATTCGCGACCATTCAAAAGAGTCGTTTGAAGCTAGAAAAACTTATTTCCAAGAATTGGTCAACCAACAAAACCAAACCTATGATTACCCAAGAATTGACTGCCGTGTTTATGACGAATACTACAATATGTATGAAATCCTAAGAAATGATATGCAACCTGTTGACATTGCACTACAAGCCTATAAAAACTTAGCTATAGAGCCAAAAGTAGAACCATTTAGAGGTGGGACTGATGGGTGTATTATTACGTATAAAGGTATTCCAACCCCTAATCTTTTTACTGGAGCAGAAAATTTACACGGACCATATGAGTTTGTTAGTTTAGAAAGTATGGAGAAAGCGCGAGATATGGTACTAGAGATTATCAGCCTTGTAGCAGCATCAAAAAATTAATAAGTGAGACCACTAATCAAAAAGCAATAGTTTGATTGGTGGTCTTTTTTTATTTACCAATACAGTGTAAGTCCCACTATTTGTAGATAGTGCTTACAAAAGATGAACTCAAAAGTGATTGATTATGTAACCGGTTAACTCTACACTAGGTTTAGAAAGAAAATCATTCATCGCGCGAATGAAAGAAATGACATCATGGAGGTGAAATTTTGTTACGAGAACTCCTTTCAGTAGATATGATCCAACTGAATCAAAGGGCGGAGGATTGGCGACAAGCAATTCGGATTGCAGCCAAACCATTAGAGATATCTGGGAAGATAACACAGAAGTATACAGATAAGATTATCGAGATTGTAGATGAGATTGGTCCCTATATTGTGATTACGAAACATGTTGCTTTGCCACATGCACCTGTAACAGATGGTGCTTTAGCAATTGGGTTAAGCATTACAACTTTAGAAACACCAGTTGAGTTTGGTAGTTTGGAAAATGATCCCGTAAAGTTTCTATTTTGTATATCAGCTGTGGACAATAGTTCCCATTTAGAAATGCTAGCAGAATTAATCGTCCTATTGGAACAAGAAGACTTTTTAACTACTATGGCTTCTGCAAAAGATGAAGAACAAGTATTAAAGTATATTGAAGAAATTATAAAAGGAAATGAGGATAAGTAAATGTATAAAGCACTAGTTGCCTGTCGAGCAGGAGTAGGATCAAGTTTAATGTTAAAAATTAAAGTACAAGATGTTATCACAACAAATAATCTTCCCATTCAAGTGGAGCATTCATCTCTTGATGGGGTTCCAGGATTCCCTGGGCAACTCATTATTACTCTGGTGGATGTAGCAGATGAATTAAGAGAAAAAGGGGTTAAACAATCAGTTATTGGGGTTGTAAATATTATGGATAAAAAGGAAATCTTAGCGAAGTTGACTGAATTTTTAGAAAATCAAAAATAAAAAGAATGGGAAGGTAAATAATAATGGAATTTATCGTTAGTTTATTTAGTAATCCAGCTATTTTACTTGGGTTAGTAGCTTTTATTGGTTTAATTGCTCAGAAAAAAACCATGACGGAGGTTATGATTGGAACCTTTAAAACAATTATTGGATTTATCATCTTTGGCTTAGGTGCTGGTGCAATGTCAGGAGCACTACAAAAATTCAACACCTTGTTCCAAACGGGATTTCATATTACTGGAGTGGTAGCTTCTCCTGAGGCAGCGACGGCTCTTGCTCAAGACCAGTATGGCTTTATCGTTTCGTCCGTATTAATCTTAGGATTTATCATGAACTTAGTTTTTGCTAGAATCACACCGTTAAAAAATATCTTCTTCACTGGTGGACACAGCCTCTTCTTTGCCTGTGTTTTAGCCTTAATTATTAAATCATATGGCTATACAGATACAATAACCATCATCTTAGGTGGTACCTTGCTCGGATTCTTCTCGGCAGCTTTACCACAATTGTGTCAACCATTTATGCGTAAAATAACTGGAAGTGATGATGTCGCAATCGGGCACTTTAACATGATTGGGTATGCACTATCTGGTTATATTGGAAAATTATTCTCTAAGCATCAAGATAAGACAACTGAGGATATTAATTTTCCTAAATGGTTATCTTTCTTTAGAGATTTCTTAATGGGGATGGCTGTTATTATGTTGGTTCTCTTCTATGTTTCAGCATTAGCAGCAGGAAAAGAAGTGACACAAGAGTTAGCTGGAAGTACTCATTGGTTAGTATTCCCAATGATTCAAGCCTTTACGTTTACAGCCGGCATGTCAGTCTTAATGACAGGGGTTCGAATGTTCTTAGCAGAAATTACTACAGCTTTCGTTTCAATTTCTGAAAAATTCATTCCAAATTCACGACCAGCATTAGATGTTCCAACAGTCTTCCCATTTGCACCTACAGCTGTTATTGTTGGATTCCTTTCTTCTTATGCAGCTGGACTAATTGCTACCTTTATCATGGCAGCTTTGAAGTTTCCAGTCGTTATCATACCAGCGGCTCATATCGCCTTCTTCTCTGGTGGTACAGCAGGGGTCTTTGGAAATTCAACAGGTGGTTGGCGTGGAGCAGTAGTTGGTTCGTTCGTAGTTGGACTTTTACTTGCTTTCCTACCAGTAGTGTTGTATCCAGTCTATGCTGGCATGGGTATTGAAGGCTCAACTTTCCCTAACGTAGACTATAATGTTGTTGGTATGTTGCTCAATTGGATCTTAGGATTTGTTCGCTCAATCTTTGGATAAACAATAATAAATAAGTCCTTATGGCATATCGTATCTGATATTAAATAAGGACTTTCTTCTTATAAAATTAATTGAGGTGAAAGAAAAATGACCGATAAAAATGCATTAAAATCATTTTTAAATACGACCAATCAAGAGTTGGAGTATATTCTTGAAACTATTAAGGAAGACAATTTAGAAAGTGCTGCTCACTTAATTTTAGAATGTGAGAAGCACAATGGACGCATTCACATCACGGGAGTAGGTAAACCGGGACATGTGGCTGCCTATATTGCATCATTATTTTCGTCAACTGGAACACCAACCTATGAGTTGCATGCGACGGAAGCCATTCATGGTTCATCTGGTCAGGTAAAAGCAGGGGACGTTGTTATTGCTATTTCAAATAGTGGAACTACTAAAGAACTTTTATATACTTGTAAAACTTTAAAAACGAATGGAGCAAAAATTATTGCTGTAACAGGAAATGACCAATCCGAATTAGCAAAGCTAGCGGACGTTGTACTGGTTGCAAGTGTTACGAAAGAGGGAGATGAGCTGAATAAGCCACCAAGAAATTCTATCCTTGCAGAAGTAATAGTCTTGCAATCACTCAGTATTGTCTTACAGGATAAGAAAAAACTGGATATGAA
The DNA here is from genome assembly GCF_024543085.1 of Granulicatella seriolae. Lineage (GTDB taxonomy): Bacteria > Bacillota > Bacilli > Lactobacillales > Aerococcaceae > Granulicatella > Granulicatella seriolae. The sequence continues at coordinate 385,493 of NZ_JANHNZ010000001.1, read as the reverse complement.
GACTTATATTCAATGGCATCCAGGTGGTGCGATTGGAGAAACCAAACTATAAAGAAAAAGGTGAGCGTCATGTCGATAAGTAAAGGTATCATTACTGCGATGGTAACACCAATGGACAGTAATTATGAAATTGATTTTGCGAAAACTAAGGTTTTAGTTAACCATTTGATAGAGAAGGGGGTTAATGGATTATTTATCTTAGGGACTAATGGAGAGGCACATATGCTTAGTAACGAAGAGAAAGTTGCTTTTGCCAAATATGTTATCGATTTAGTAGATGAACGAGTTGATCTCTATGTTGGGGTAGGTGAAAATAGTACAAAATTAACTATTGAACTGGCTCAAAAAATGGAAAGCGTGGGCGCTAAGTACCTTTCTGTTATTACACCTTATTTTATTCCTCCTACACAAGAAGAATTGTTTCTGCATTATCAAAATCTTACCAAAGCTATTAGCATTCCAATTCTGTTATACAACATGCCTAGTAGGACAGGTATTAACATTGAATTTGATACACTGAAAAGATTAAGTCAAAATGAACAAGTAATTGGGATTAAGGATAGTAGTGGCAATAAAGAAAATCTATGGTCATATTTAAAAATAAAAGAGGAACGACCAGATTTTATGGTCTTTGCTGGTTCTGATTCCTTGGCGTTAGATTTGTTAGAAGCCGGGGGAGATGGTTCAGTAACAGCTATTTCTAACATTATGACGGATACTATGGTTAATATTTACAAATACTGGTTATTAAATGATCTAAAAACTGCTAGAGAAAATCAATTAGCCATTGAACCTTTTAGAAAGCTTCAACGTTTAGGCACAATTCCTTCTATTTTAAAAGAGACAGTCACGTTATCTGGAATTGATGTTGGTCCAGCTCGTTTACCAGTTCAAGCGCCAAAGGAAGATGTTCGTAATAAAATCAAAGAATTTTTAAAGTGAGAATTTTGACAAGGGAGGTTAAGCATGTACAAAGTAGAGATAACTGATAGAATTTATAGGACGGGTATCATGGCAATTGTCCGTGTAGAAACGAATGAACGGGCAGAGGAAATCGCAACGGCTTGTATAAATGGTGGAGTAGATGTTTTAGAAATTAGCTTTACCAACAATAACGCAAGTCAGGTAATTGCCTATTTGGATAAGACATTTGGAGATAATATTTTAGTCGGTGCTGGAACTGTTCTGGATAGTCAGACAGCTAGAATTGCTATTTTGGCTGGGGCTAAATTTATTATTGCACCGACATTTAATAGAGAAGTTGCAGTCATGTGTAATCGATATCAGATTCCTTATGCGCCGGGCTGTTCGACATATTCGGAGATGGTAGAGGCTCTTGAGTATGGAGCGGCATTTGTTAAAGTTTTTCCAGTGGCTAATTATTTTGGACCAGGTTTTGTGTCTGTCTTGAAAACACCACTACCAAACATGCCAATCTTATCTTCAGGTGGGGTGACCAAAGACAATGTTCATGAATGGTTTGTTCATCAAGTGGATTGTATAGGTGTGGGTTCCTTACTTACTAAAGGCAGTAAGGAAGAAATTGAAGAAAATGCTAGATTCTTATGTCAGGCTAGAGATCAGTATCGAAAATAGATAACAGAAGTAGAAGGGAGGATGAATAAGTTGCTAGAAGAACGTCTGATTCAAATAGTCAATACTATTATAAAATTCCCCTATGCTTCAAAAAATGAATTAATTTCATTATCTAACCTATCTAAAAGGCAAGTAGAATATGCCCTCGAAAAAATAAATGACTGGTTAAAAGAAAATTCATTGGATCCCATACGTTTTATAAATAACCATTTAAGTGTGAACCCTGAAACGCAAATCAGATTAATACATTTACTCAATGAAACACACCAAGGTGGTATAGAGCGATATTTACTCAATACCAATGAACGAATTAACTATTTGTGCTTACTTCTATTTTTAAACCAAGAATATATCTCAATGAATCATATGATTGAGCATTTACAAGTTGGAAAAACAACACTATCAAAAGATATTAAGTTGCTAGAGGAAGAGCTAGAAAAACAGGACATATCTCTTTTTTACACTAGAAAGCATGGTTATCGTTTGGATGGAGATGAATCGGCTATTCGGTCCATGTTGATGAGATTATTAATCGATTGTATTTCGATTGATGGAAACACTAGATTATTGGATAAATTTATTTTAGACAACCATCTCACAGATTTTGATATGGCTTACGCTAAGATCCGAATGGTTGCTGATCAATGCCAGATTCATTTTGTAGAAAATCGTCTTATCGAGTTTGTTTATTTGTTTATATTTCTTAAAGAAAGAAGGACTTCTAATGGGAGTCACCTAAAGTTGGGAATGGAACAAACAGAATTTGAAAATAGTAACGAGTGGAAATTTACCAAGATGCTTCTAGATGACTATAGTATCCATGATAAAGAGCTTCAGATATATGTGACTGCTTGGCTACTAGGAGCTTCTCTTGGAGATTTTTCTAATCAGACAGAAACGAATGAAAAGATTATTGAATTGGTCAAAGAAATATTAAACCGTTTTGAAGCAATTTCTGGGATTACATTTGAAAATAGAGAAACAGTTATTAAACAAATATTTCTGCATTTCAAGTCAGCATATTATCGTTTGAATTTTAGAATTCCAATTATTAATCCCTATACACAGCAAATAAAATCGGAATATTCTGATTTATTTTTATTAGTCAGTCAAACCTTAAAAGATTTTCGATATATCTTTAAAGGAGCAATTCCCGATGATGAAGTTGCCTATTTGACGATGCACTTTTCATCTTTGATTTCAAATTTTGAAAGTAGCCATAAATATGAATTTACTGCTAGCGTCATTTGTCCAAATGGTCTTGGGACATCTGTTATGTTGTATTCCCAACTTCAATCTTTATTTCCAAAAATAAAGTTTTTAGATCCTGTAGAAAGAATTCAATTGAATGATATCATTAATGACATTGATCTTATTTTTTCTACTACTACAAATTTTGATATCGGAAATAAAGAAATTCCTGTTTTTATCGTTAATCCTGTAATGACGAATAAAGAAAAATACCAGATTGTACAACGAGTAAATGCATTGAAAAGGCAAGAACAAAAACAATTACCAGATATTTCCAAGATCATGCAAATAGTTGAAAAATACATTGACCCCTCGATGATACCTTCAGTGGAAGAGGAGATAGTACATACCTTAATTTCCAACAAGAATCATAGAATCACAGATGAAACTAAGCCAAGACTACAGTCTCTAATAAAGCTAGACTATATTCAACTTGGTGTGAATGCAACAGATAAGTATGATGCTGTTAAAAAAGCCGCTAAACCATTATTAGCGGACGGTGTATTTTCAGAAAACTATTTAAATGCCATGTTGAAAAATATGGAAAACAGTTCGTATATGGTGATAGCCAAACATGTTGCCTTACCCCATGCTAGGATAGAGGATGGGGCTCAAAAAATTGGAATTGGTATTACCGTACTGAGTAATTATGTGCGATTTGACCATTATGAAAATGACCCTGTAAAATATATTTTTTGCCTAAGTGCGGTAGACAAAGAATCTCATTTGAATGCCTTATCAACTCTGGTAAACATCTTATCAGAACAGGAATTTTTTGACATGCTTTCGTATGCAACAGATCCAAAACTAGTGTTAAATTATATCAAACAATTCGAAGATGAAAAGACCATCTATGAGGAAAAGTACTCAAACAGTTAAAAAATCCAGTCCACAAATCTGTGAACTGGATTTTTTATATTTATGGGTTAGTTGTTGATGAACTTGATGATGAGGCAGAACTGCTTGCTGCACTTGAACTACTTGCAGCAGAACTACTTCTAGCTGCTGATTCAGCAGCTCTACGTTGCGCCTCAATAGCTTGTAGATAAGCATTCCAGTATAAGGCAACGTCAGATGAAGAGCCTCCTACAACGAAGTTATAGGTTGCAGCACGAGGACCGTTGTCTGTTTTGAACAAATCAGTACTAGTTGCGCCTCCGATAGATAAACTTTGACCACTTGGACCTGTTACAGAACCTGGCTTAGTACCCGTAGCTGCTACGACGCTATCATGGTAAACGGTATCTGGTTCAACGAAGTTAGCTCCGGTAAATAATTCGGATTTAGCATTGTAGATACTGTTCATAATATGGGTCCAGTTTCGCATACTTCTAGTGGTCGCAGGACCATAGCCATCAGAACCGATAATGGCATGACTAGAGTTATAGGCATTATCATAACCAATCCAAGACCCAAGTGTAACCTCAGGAGTGTATCCAACAAACCAGTTATCAATTTCAAATTCGGAGGTACCTGTTTTACCGGCTACATCTGTAGAGAAAACAAGATTTGAGCGAATCGCATAGGAGGTACTTTTAGTAATAACATCTCTTAAAATATCTGTTGTCATATAGGCAGTTGCTTCAGAGAAGACCTGAGTAGGGGTCAGTTCATGTTGGTAGATCACTTTTCCTTGGTGATCTTCAATCCGATCAATAAGGTAGGCTTCTTGATGGACGCCTTTATTAGCAAGTGTGGTGAAAGCACTAGTTTGTTCTGCAACAGAAGGTCCTGTAACAGTCCCCCCAATAGATAAGGCAACATTTCGATATTCAGACTCATCGATGCCTTTAATCCCCATCTTGCCTAGATATTCCCCAGCGATAATTCCTTGATCAAGCATAGCTTGGAAGATTTTAATAGTAGGATTGTTGTAAGAATAAGTTAGGGCATGTCTTGCCGTCATTAAACGGTTCGAAATCATATTTCCATAGTTGGTTGGCTCCCAATAGGTTCCATTTGGTTGCAACAGACTAATCTTAGTATCTGCTACCATAGAGGCTGGATAAAGGATATTGTTCTCAATGGCTGGAGCGTAAACCACTAATGGTTTAATGGTTGAACCTGGAGAACGGTGGGTTGAAAAGGCATGGTCAACTTGGTTCAATGAAAAATCACGTCCAGCGATGAAACCCAGTACTTTACCAGTGCTGTTTTCGATTAGGACGGCACCATTTTGCGCCATTTCTATGTTTTGTTTGGTTTCTCCACTTGTTTCGTCAACATAATCATCATAGTAGGTTGGTCCAATGTCTTCACCGTGGATGGCAACAGTTTCCTGCATGGCATCATAAATGGCTTTGTCAATGGTAGAGTGTACTTTGTATCCAGCAGTACTTAATTCTATTGACGCTTGATCATAATAGCGTTCAAAGAGTTCTTCGTCGACGACTAACTGGTCGTAGCTTAGATTTTTCTCTTTGGCATTTTTGGTCATGATAATCTTAATGGTTTCACGATTAATGGCTTGATAAATATAAGATTGAGTGCTCTTGGTTGCTTCCTCTGCTGGTAGGAAATCTTTGGTAATATCGTATGCTAGTGCAGCTTCATAATTAGCTTGATTAATTTTATTTTCACGGTACATACTATAAAGGACGGTTTTCATACGTTCAATACCAGCACTTACGTCTTCCTTAAGTGTAGCTTGGTTAGTATAAGGTGTGTAGACGATCGGATTTTGTGGCATCCCTACTAGGTAAGCTGCTTGTGGTAGGGTTAAGTCCTTAGCTGAAACGCCAAATACACCTTGAGCTGCTTCTTCGATACCTGAAATATTTAACCCATTATGATTTCGACCAAATGGTGACACATTCAGGTAGGCTTCAAGAATCTGATCCTTGGTAAAATATTTTTCTAAACGTAAGGCATAAAGAATTTCATTGGCTTTCCGTTTAAAGGTAACTTCGCTAGTTAGAATCTGCTGTTTAATCAACTGTTGAGTCAAAGTTGATCCACCTGAAGTTGCGCCATCAGATGAGCTTAAGATTTCTTGTAAAAGGGCCCGAACCAAAGCTTTTGGAACGACTCCGTTATGCTCGTAGAAATAACCATCTTCAGTAGCTATGATTCCATCTTTAGCAAATTGTGAAATTTGGTCTAGGCTTGTGATAATTCGCAATTCATCGGTACGAACATCAGACACTTTAGAGCCATCTGCATAATAAACTGTTGAAACTAGGTTCAGATTATTGATAGCGGTTTTCATTTGCTCTTGGGTCAAAGGGGTTTCATGTGCTGTTAGGCTAGCAAAGTAACCTAATCCAATTCCACCACCAAAGAGACCAAGTAATACGGCAGTTGCCAGTAAGACAAGAAAGATGTTCTTTATCACAGAGTAGACAATATTGAAAGAAAAACGGATGTTGCGAAAGATTGTACTGTTCCATATTTTCTTCCAAGATTCTTCCCATTGTGAAAACGGCTTATCTGGATTTGTTTGAGGCATTCTGTCAACTCTTTTCTATTCACTAGTTTTTTCTGTCTACATAAGTCATTATAAGCAAAATAATACTTCTACAGTATACCAAACAATCAAGGAATTGACTATATTTCTCTTTAAAGCAGCCTTTCTTTCATAAAAAAAGTACCACTTAAGAACAGAAGGCTATTGATTTTTCTCTTAAATTAAAGTTTATTTAATTCCTTGTAAATTGAGATAGAGATTTTGAGCATAACTATCCGTCATCCCTGAAATAAAATCAGTTGCCAATAACATCCGTAAGTAGAGCTTTTCAACAGGCGTTTTATGCTGAGAAAAGTAATGGTAGGAGGCTTTTTGGCTATCTGAAATTAATTTAATCAGTTTTTGGTCAACATAACTTAGGGTGGCACCCGTATCATATTTTATTAAAGGTGGGATAAACGTTTCTAAAAGAGAGGTTAGCGTTGTATAACCCGAGATTTCCAAACGCAATACATTTTTGTGGTCATAGATATAGTTTGTAGAAATTTCTCTTAGACAGTTATACAAATCAGCAGCCCAAGATTGGTAAAAGAGGTCTTCTTGGTAAGTTCCTTCCATAATATCTCCATAATGCTGAATAAAGGAATGTTGAGCAGATGAGGTTAGCTTATTTCGCAACTCAACAAAGAAGCGGTTAATACTAAAATCGTCACGGTAGCTATCGTCTAACAGTTGACGAATTTGAACAGAAAAGAGAGCTTTGTTCGTGTCTTCTGTTAGATTCTCCAAAAGTGCTTTTCGAACATCTGAGAATCTGAGGATACCCTTGTTAATGGCGTCTTCGATATCAGCGACTAGATAGGCAATATCATCTGCTGCTTCAAGAATAAAAGTTAGAGGATGTCGTACATTAACCGCGCCTGTCGCTTGGCTGATACGCTCATAAATATCACGTTCAGCATAAAAATAACCCATTTTCTTACTAGCAATATCCTTACCAGGTTCTTGGTCAGAAAGTCTTGTGTATTTGATGATAGAATTCATAGTGGCCATGGTTAGGTCCATACCATCGAAAACACCCTTGAATTCATGGAGCTTGGTGATGGTACGCAGGGTTTGTGCATTGCCATCAAAGTTGTAAAGGTCATGGATAAAAGGACTATCTAGGAGTTGCTTTGAGATGGGGTCATCTTTGGGTAAAAATTTTGGTAACCGTAGTTTAAACCATTGTCGGATGCTATCTTCCCCAAAATGACCATATGGAGGATTTCCAATATCATGAAGCAGACCAGCACATTCAATAATGCGAGCAATCTCATCGACGTGTTCCACCATTTCCAATTTACTTTGGGTTAAATGGCTATTAGCCTTAGTTGCCAACTCCTCTTCTAAACCAGCCACTATATCTTTCACCAGAGAGCGACCAATCATGGCAACCTCTAGTGAGTGAGTTAAGCGAGTATGAATAAAGTCATTCCGCTCTAAAGGAAAGACCTGAGTTTTATCTTGTAGCCTCCTAAATGCTGGACTTGTAATAATTCTTTTGTAATCATCGTCAAACTCATTGCGGTAAGGTCCAACCTTACCTGACAAACGCTGATTGGATAAAAGTTTCTTCCATTCCATAACCATCCCTCATTTCTAGCAATCTTATGAGACTATCATATCAAAATAGACTAGTAAAACACAAAAATAATGATATTCATCATTAGAATAAGATTAGAAAAAGCTTGACATTTAGTGAGTTCCATGTTAATTTATTTACAATATAAACAGAGGAGTGAATTGATGAAAATGCTTAAACAAGAAAACAAGCTAACTACTTCAAACGACTCATACTCTGACTCTAATCTTTTGAAACCAAAATTTTGAAATAGAGCCAAACTATTTTAGATGATAGCTGGCTCTATTTCCTATTTTTAGGCTGAAAGTGATTAGAAGAATTATGTATACTGAATACGGAGAAAGTAGGGATGAGAATGGCAACACTAGACGTGAAAGATATCCGATTTGAAAAGGTAGCACAAACAAAGGAGAAAACGCCTGAAGATAAGCTAGGCTTTGGTGCAGTATATACAGACCACATGCTGTTAATAGATTGGGATGATCAAGAAGGTTGGCACGACCCTAGAATTGTCCCTTATGGACCGTTTAGCTTAGATCCAGCGACAGCGGTATTTCATTATGGACAAGCTATTTTTGAAGGAATGAAAGCTTATAACGAAAATGGCAAGATTCTACTGTTTAGACCAGATTGTAATTTTGAACGCTTAAATATTTCGGCTGATAGATTGTCCTTGCCTGACTTGGATCCAGAGTTTGCCCTAGCGTCTCTAAAAAAATTATTAGAAATTGAAAAATCTTGGGTTCCAAGTTCAGCTGGGACATCCCTTTATATTCGTCCATTTATGTTCAGTACTGAAAAAACGTTGGCAGTACATACAGCTAAAACAGTGACCTATGGAGTAATACTTTCCCCATCTGGTGCTTATTTTTCTTCTGATCTGGCTCCAACCAAGATCTATGTGGAGGAAGAGTATGTTCGTGCGGTCAGAGGTGGTATGGGATATGCCAAAACAGCTGGAAACTACGCTGGCTCTTACAAAGGACAAGACAAGGCAGCAGCCTTAGGATATGCTCAAACGCTTTGGTTAGATGGTGTTGAACGCAAATATATTGAGGAAGTTGGTGCTATGAATATCTTCTTCAAAATCAACGGAACTTACGTAACACCAGCCTTAAATGGCTCAATCCTACCCGGTATTACTAGACGCTCGGTTATTCAATTACTAGAGGAAGCTGGAGAAACAGTGGAGGAGCGACATGTTTCTATTGAGGAACTGCTTGGAGGTATTGAAGATGGATCGGTAGAAGAAATTTTTGGAACGGGGACAGCAGCGGTTGTTACTCCAGTCGGGGAATTAGCTTATCGTGATAAAAAATATGTTGTTAATGACTTCAAAACGGGTCCAGGAGCACGTAACATTTATGATCGCTTAACGGCAATCCAATTAGGAAAAGAAGAAGGACCTCAAGGTTGGTCTGTAGAAGTTTGTAAGGTTTAAAAATAAGTGGTTATAAGAAGTCATAGCTTGATTTGATAACAAGCCAAAGAAACTCCCTTAGAGCAAGCACAATTGGTGCCCTCTAAGGGAGTTTCTCTCTTTTAAGAAATGGATAATTTTAAAATCACTTTCCTAGTCTTTATCTGCTCCAGTAGCACGTAGAATAGCTTTAATGATTTCTACGATTGGGATGATAGAGAAGGCAGAACCAACTGAGATTGCCCATTGCATAGGTGTAAGTGGTGCTACATCAAAGAATCCTGTTAAACCTGGGACAAGCATAACAGCTAGTAGTAATACTGCTGATAAGAGAATCGCATAGTTGAACATTCTGTTTTTGAATGGTCCAACTGAGAAGATTGACTTGTAGACGGATTTAACGTTAAAAGCATGGAATAATTGAATTAATCCTAAGGTTGCAAAAGCCATGGTTTCACCAACAAGGTTTTCCCAATTAGCGACATGGGTTGCGTACCAAAAGACGAATAGGGTGATTCCACCTTCTAGAATACCTTGGTAGAAGATACTTGGTAAGACACCGTTTGAAAGGAAGTTTGAGCTCTTTCCACGTGGTGGGTGGTTCATAATATCTGGCTCTGCTTCTTCAAGTCCTAAGGCGATAGCAGGGAAAACGTCAGTTACTAAATTGATCCAAAGAATATGAACAGGCTCTAGGATAGACCAACCAGCCATTGTAGCAATGAATAGGGTCATTACTTCACCGAAGTTAGCAGATAAGAGGAACTGAACTGCTTTTTGGATATTAGCAAATACTTTACGTCCTTCTTCAACGGCAACTACGATTGTTTCAAAGTTGTCATCTGCTAGGACCATGTCAGAGGCACCCTTAGATACTTCTGTACCAGTAATTCCCATACCAACACCGATATCAGCTTGTTTTAGGGAAGGAGCATCATTAACGCCATCACCTGTCATGGAAACAACTTTCCCATTTGCTTGCCATGCTTTTACGATACGTACTTTATGTTCTGGAGATACACGAGCGTAGACAGAGTAGTTTTCAACTGTTTTGGTTAATTCTTCATCAGAAATATCGTTTAATTCAGCCCCGGTTAGCACGCCGCCAACTTGGTCAGGGCTTAAAATATCAAGACGTTTAGCAATGGCTTGAGCAGTTTCTTTGTGGTCACCGGTAATCATTACAGTTCGGATACCAGCATCTTTAGCCACACGGATGGAAGCTCCGGCTTCAGCACGTTCTGGGTCGATCATACCGACTAAACCAGCAAAGATTAAATCTTTTTCAACTACAGCAGTATCTAAAGAAGTAGGCATGCTGTCCACGTATTTGTAAGCCATAGCCAACACACGTAATGCTTGAGAAGCCATCTCAGTGTTTAGTTTAAGAATGTGTTCATGGTCAGCTGGAGTAAAATCAAGAATTTGACCGTTCTTTTCAATTTTTGTTACACGGTCAAGAAGCATATCTGGTGCACCTTTTGTAGCGATTAGGAAACGACCATCTGCTAATTCATGAACAGTAGACATTAATTTTCTTGTGGAATCAAATGGTACTTCGGCTACACGTGGGCTTGTAGCTAATTCTGCTCCAAGGTCATAGCCTTTATCTAACCCGTACTGAACCATAGCGGTTTCGGTAGGGTCACCGATTAATGATTTATCTGGTGCGATTTGAGTATCATTGGCTAAATTCATCATGCGTAAAGCTGTATTGCTTAAATCAATATCTTCTTTAGCATCATGAATTTTGTCGTCATAGACCATTTTTTCAACAGTCATTTGGTTAAGGGTAAGGGTACCTGTTTTATCGGAACAGATAACTTCAACACCACCTAATGTTTCAACGGCAGGAAGTTTTCTAACCAAAGCGTTTCTTTGAGCCATCTTTTGTGTTCCAAGCGCTAGTATGATGGTTGTGATAGCAGGTAAGCCTTCAGGAATAGCAGCTACGGCAATAGCGATTGCGGTTAGTAACATGTGTGTCCATTCGTTACCACGTAAGAGTCCAACAGCAAAAATTAGAGCTGCAATAACCAAAATCATAATGGTCAACCATTTACCTAAGGCATCTTGGTTTTCTTGTAATGGCGTTTTGCTTTCTTCAGTGTTGGCTAACATGTGGGCGATTCGACCAACCTCGGTATTCATACCTGTAGAGGTAACAACCCCAACGGCACGTCCATAAGTTACGCTAGTACTTGAGAAAGCCATATTAGTACGGTCACCAATGCCGACATCGTCACCTTCGTGTAAGACAAGGTCTTTTTCAACGGGTACAGATTCACCAGTTAAGGCTGATTCTTCAATCTTAATGGTATTCACTTGCAACAGACGCATATCAGCTGGGACAACGTCTCCTGCTTCTAGGATAACGATATCACCGACTACGATATCTTCACTATTAACGTTAATCACATTTCCATCACGTCGTACTTTGGCGATTGGTGAGGCCATTTTCTTCAAGGCATCAATGGCTTCTTCCGCTCGTGCCTCTTGGAAAACTCCAAGGATGGCGTTTAAGATAACAACAGCTAGAATAATAATTGCATCGGTTGGGTCAGGAGTGGAGCCTCCATGAGCAAATAATGAGATAACGGCTGCAGCAAGTAAGACAATAATCATAAAGTCTTTGAATTGATCAAAGAACTTTTGGATTAAGGATTTCTTCTCGCCTTCTTCTAAAGCATTTGGTCCATTTTCTGCCAAACGTTGTTTCACTTGATCACTGGTTAATCCCTCAAGTGAGCTGTTTACGTTTTGCAAGACTTCTTCTTCTGTTTGGGCATAAAATGGTTTTTTAATATTGGTTTCCAACAGATAAACACTCCTTTTTAAGTAGTTTGATGGATTGTTTGGTTTCTTCATAGGAGATTACTAGAAAGTAGTACAAATAAACAAAAAAGTGAGACTTATGCACTAGCTTTTTTAACAGCTTAGGCATAAGTCTCACTATTTAAGGTATTACCAGTGAAACAAAGCCCACTTAGCGTTGTTGATAATACCACAGCACTCGCTGCTAGTTACTCCCTTATGGAGATTCCATTCAATCTATGAAAATAGTATAGCGAAAGTAAAAAGTGATTGCAAGAATAATACTAAACTATTCTTAGAATTTTCTTGTATTTTAGCATTTTTAGAGAATGGCAAGGATGATAAAATTAAGAATAAACAAGCCAGTTGCTACCCAAAGGATTGGGTGGATTTCTTTGGCTTTTCCAGTAGTTACTTTGACAATACAATAGAAGATAAATCCAGCTGCGATACCATAAGAGATACTATAAGATAGAGCCATGAAGACTCCTGCAAAAAAGGCTGGAATTGCTTCTTCAAGGTCGTTCCATTTGACATCAGCAAATGAGGATAACATCATCACCCCAACAATAATCAAAGCTGGAGCTGTTGCGGCTGCAGGGACGATTCCTACTAGAGGTGCCAGTAAAGTAGAGAGTAAGAAGAGAACAGCAGTAGCTACAGCAGTTAATCCAGTACGGCCGCCAACGCCAATTCCAGCAGCACTTTCGACATAGGTGGTTGTGTTGGATGTTCCAAAGATAGCACCGATAGAGGTTCCAATCGCATCTGCAAACAAAGCTTTATCCATTTTTGAAGAGAAACCTGATCCATCTTCCAATAGTCGTTCATCTTCTGCTGAGAAGATCCCAGTTTTACGACCTGTTCCGATGAAGGTTCCTAGCGTATCAAAGGTATCAGACAAACTAAAGGCAAAAATAGTCATCAAGACTAGTGGCAATTTTTCTGGATTTCCAAATAGTGATCCCATACCTTGAGGACCAAATGCTGCCATAAAGGTAACGCCAAGGTCAGAGAACGAAGCAGATAATGAGTTGCTAGCAAAATCAATTGCCCCTAAGTTGACAAGGCCCATGGGAATACCAAGGATGGTTGTTGCAATAATACCGATAAGGATGGCCCCTTTGACATTTTTAATCAAAAGGATAACCGTGATGATAAGACCAATGACGGCCAAAAGTGCATCGGATTGTGTAAAGTTAACAAGTGATGGAACGATACCACCATTAGTAACGACAGAGAAAATGCCACCGTTATAAGCTTCGGTTGCTGCATTAAATGGAGCATTATTAATGGAAGTGATTGTAGAGGAATCAGATAAGAAAGAAAGGAGATTAGCATTTTTAATACCAATGTAGGCAATGAAAATCCCGATTCCACCACCGATAGCATGTTGCATGCTAACAGGAATGGATTTGATAATGCTCTTACGAACCTTGGTAACTGTAATAAAGACGTTAAATAGTCCACATATGAAAACCATAGCTAAGGCTTCTTGCCAAGAAAATCCGAGTCCGAAGACAACAGTGAAGGTAAAGAAAGCATTTAACCCCATCCCTGGAGCTAGTGCATAAGGGACGTTAGCGAACAAGCCCATAATTAGGGTACTGATGACGGTAGCGATAATAGTCGCCAGGAAAACTGCTTGGAAGGGCATACCTGTTTGGCTTAAAATACTTGGGTTAACGAATAAAATATATGACATGGCGAAAAAGGTAGTCAGCCCTGCAATGAATTCAGTTCCAACCGTGGTACCATTCTCTTTCAGCTTAAAAAACTTTTCCATAAAAATAATTGCTCCTTTTTTCTTAATGTTTCTTTACTTTTGCAAGCAAGTTCATCAAGTGATTAATGTGAATAAATTTAGTATAGTCTAACTTCTAGTGTAAGGCAATAGTAAAACTGAATAATTGTTGATAAAAATATATAAAACGTTCGTGTTTTAGTCAAAAGTAGTTGTATCTTTTTATTGAATAGCTAAGTTTAATAGTAAATAGTAAAAATGTATGGAAGTAAGCAGTTAGAGGGGAAAGAATAAGAAACCTTTAATAGGTGGAAATATGTACATGGGAGTATTTGGATTTCAGATGAAAAAAACTAGAAAAAATGGTATTGTAGAAAGTGAATTAAGTTCTAAAGACTAAAGAATCGAGGATTATAAAATGACTAATGACAAAGCATTTAGTTACGTAGAAGCTAGCCAAACACCGGAGCAAAGAGCCGTTGACTCTATTAAAAAAGAACTACATGCCTATAAGCCTGTGCAAATCGATACGGTATTGGATTTGCTGGCTGAAGGCAATACAGTTCCTTTTATTGCTCGTTATCGGAAAGACAAGACGGGTTCTCTGGATGAAGTTCAAATTCGTGAGATTGAGGATTATCATCGCTACAGTGAGAATTTGTTTAAACGCAAAGATGAAGTTTTGCGTTTAATCGATGAACAAGGGAAGCTAACAAAAGACCTACATGATAGCATTACAAATGCAGCTACACTAACAGCCTTGGAAGACCTTTACCGTCCTTACAAACAGAAGAGACGAACCAAAGCAACCATTGCAAAAGAAGCAGGACTGGAACCTTTGGCTGATTGGTTACTGACTTGCCCACTAAAAGTAGACCTTGAAGCTGAGGCAGCTACGTATATGGATGAAGAAAAATCCATCACAAGTCCACAAATGGCATTAGAAGGTGCACATGAGATTATTGCTGAAATGATTAGTGACCAACCTTCGTATCGAAAACGAATTCGACAATACACTCGTCAAAAGGGGTTAGTTAAGGCTTCCTTAAAAGATGCATCTAAAGATGAAAAAGGAATCTATGAGATGTATTACGATTATGAGGAGCCAGTCAAAAGCATTGTGCCTCACCGAATTCTAGCCTTGAATCGAGCTGAGAAGGAAGAAGTTATTCGTGTTAGTCTAGAAATTGCTATCGATGCTGAATTAGAAAAAATAAAAGCAGATTACATTAAAAATATAAGCTCTCCAGCAGCACCGCTGATCATTGCGGCTATTGAAGATAGTTATAAACGCTTCATTGGACCAGCCATTGAACGAGAAATCCGTAATGAATTAACCAATAAAGCTGAAGCTCAAGCAATTGCTATTTTTGGGGAAAACTTAAAAAATTTACTGTTACAAGCGCCGATGAAAGGTCAGATTATTTTAGGACTTGATCCAGCCTATCGTACAGGTTGTAAATTAGCCATCATAGACGATACAGGTAAGGTGCTAGATAAGGCAGTTATCTACCCTCATAAAGGAGCTTCAGAAGCCAAACGAGCTCAAGCAGGACCCATTTTTAGACAGTTACTGACCAAGTACAAGGTTTCTATGGTTGCTATTGGAAATGGAACAGCCAGCCGTGAATCAGAACTCTTCGTGGCAGAACAGATCAAAGGTTTAGATTTCCCTGTTGTATTCACCATTGTTAACGAAGCTGGAGCTTCGGTATATTCTGCTAGCGATGTGGCACGCCAAGAGTTCCCTGACTACCAAGTGGAAGAACGATCTGCTGTTAGTATCGCTCGTCGCTTACAAGACCCTCTAGCTGAACTGGTTAAAATCGACCCAAAAGCAGTCGGAGTAGGCCAATACCAACATGATGTTTCTCAAAAAGAATTGGACCAAGAGTTGTCTCTAGTGGTTGAGTCAGCCGTGAATGCTGTTGGTGTCAATCTGAATACAGCCAGTGCTATTTTGCTAGAACATATCTCCGGCTTGAATAAAAGCATTGCCTCTAATATTGTGACCTATCGTGATGAAAATGGAAAATTTGATTCTCGGGCACAACTGAAAAAAGTTCCTCGTTTAGGGCCAAAAGCCTATGAACAAGCAGTTGGTTTTTTAAGGATTATTGATGGGAAGAATATTTTGGATAGCACAGAAATCCATCCGGAGTCCTATCCAGCTACAAAAATCCTAATGGAAAAAGCTGGTCTAAAGAAAGAAGATATTGGCACGGAGAAAATCCAAACTAGTCTGGCGGAATTACCAAAGGCAGAACTTTTAGCAGAAGCAGCCATTGGGAAAGAAACTTTTGAACTCATCTTGGATGGTCTTTCTAAACCAGGTCGTGATCCTAGAGACCAAGTATCTGGCCCAATACTACGCAGTGATGTGTTAAGTATGGAGGACCTCCAAGTTGGTATGGAGCTTGAGGGAACCGTTAGAAACGTGGTAGATTTTGGAGCATTCGTAGATATTGGTGTTAAACAAGATGGATTAGTTCATATCTCACGCTTGAAAAAAGGTTTTGTTAAAAAGCCATCTGACGTTGTAGCAGTTGGTGATATTGTAACAGTCTGGGTCTTAGAAGTGGACCACCACAAGAATAGAATCGCCCTAACCATGATAGCCCCTAAAGATTAGGAATGTTATGTAAATCAAAAAGATATAGGAGTGAGCAGATGATTGAATTTCGACAGGTTACAAAAAAGTATGGGAAAAAAGTTGCTTTAAATGACTTTTCGATTCAGATACCATCAGGACAAATTATTGGGATAATTGGACACAATGGAGCGGGGAAATCAACTGCTCTTAAGTCTCTTGTTAGTATCATTGACCCAAGTGAGGGAGAGATTTGGGTTGATGGGTTGGAATTGTCTGCCAATCGTTTAGCCATTAAGTCAAAAATTGGTTATGTTTCCGATTCACCAGATCTCTTTTTAAAACTAACAGCTTTTGAGGTATGGGAACTAGTTGCGTCTGCCTTTCAAATGGGTGATGAAGACTTCCAAAAACGACTAGATTGGCTGCTAACTCTCTTTAATTTTAAAGAAGAACAGTTTGGTGTCATAGAATCATTTTCGCATGGTATGCGACAAAAGGTTTTTGTCATTGCAGCTCTTTTGTCTAATCCCGATATTTGGATTTTGGATGAGCCTATGACGGGTTTAGACCCCCAATCAGCCTTTGAATTAAAAGGATTGATGAGAAATCATGCTAAAGAAGGTAATACCGTTATTTTTTCTACTCATGTATTGGAAGTGGCGGAAACTCTCTGTGACCAGATTGCCATCTTAAAGAAAGGGCAATTAATCTTTTTTGGAACGGTTGAGGAGTTGAAAGCGGCCAATCCACAAGCGAGTTTGGAATCGATTTACTTGGAAATGACTGGTTTGAAGAATCCTGATGTTATTGAACAACTGGACCTTGAGAATAAAGAAGAAACCAACCTTACTCCAATGGAAGGTATGGTTGGTGATTCTTTGGTAAAAGAGGTGGACGAACATGAGAACTAAAGTTATCCAACAGATTATTCGTACAAATGTTTTGTACACTTTGCCACCTAGACAAGCTAAGAATTTTCGCGATAAACAGGCAAAGTCCAAAGGAAAAACGACGGGTAGCTATCTTTTACAGCAAAATTTTTGGTCTTTTCTTATTCTTGTGATTTTTTATAGTGTTATATTCTATTTATTTCCAATTGAGAGCAATCAAAATGCCTCTACCAGTATTTTTGCTCTATTTATCATGATTGCTTTTCTAAATTTAACCTTGACTATTATTAATGTCTTTTTTGAGAGCAAGGATTTCGGTTCTTATCGACATTTACCAATAACAAGTCAAGAATTGGTTATTGGGAAGGGGATTTCTGTTCTGGTCTATTCAGGACCTTACTTATTTACCCCAATCATCTTTCTCTTCATCTTGGCAATTAAGGTGAATAATCCCTTGTATATTACTTTACCAATGGCTTTATTTATGAGCATACTAATTCTGACATTTTTAGTCTCACTAGGACTGATTAGTGTATATGTAACCCTGAATACCAAGGTATTTAAGAAACATAAGGAAGCTATCTTTTCTATTGTGTTACCCTTATTAACATTTATCAGCTACTTTTCTTTTTATGCTATGCAAAATTTGTTTCCATATCTAACCAATGTTACCATCTTTAACAAGGCGCTAGGTATTTATTTTCTGTCCATTTTTAGCCCATTTTCATTAGAGTTTTTTATGCATTTGCTTATCTGGCTGAGTTTGGTTGCAGCTTTAATCACGATTGTTGTTAAGGTTATTCTTCCAAAATTTTATGATCTTAGTTATGAGATTGCGACCACAACCAATAAGAAAAGTCGAGTAGCGAAAAAGACATCTTCTAGAAAATCTATCCAAAAGAATCTTATCAAATACAATATTGGTCTTATCTTTGATAGGACTAATTTTGTAACTTTTGTGGTCACTCCGCTAATATTTCCTATTATTATGCTGTTTTCTCTATTAAATGCAGCAAGTATAATTCTAAGCGCTCCAGAAATAGGCAATCAATTTCTAGCGGTTAGCCTATTTCTGGGAGTTGCATTTGCAATCTTATTATCAGGGCAAAATTCATTTTTAGGAATAAGTATATCCTTAGATAGGGAAAATTACTCTTTTATCAAGGCTATGCCCTTTTCAATGGAGTACTATCTAAAAATAAAATTTTTCGTAGCTTTCTTAGTTCATAATCTAATCCCACTTGTCATATTAGTTGTTTTAGGGCTAATGATGAGGATACCCCTTCTCTATATGTTTTTTTCAATGGTGGGATACTTAGGTATGGCTTATTATTTAGGACAAGTTATCTTTAAACTTGATTATGACAATCTTAATTTGAATTGGCAGAATGTAGAGCAATTACTGGGTAGGGGAGTTGGGAAAGTGTCTCAATTCGTCTTCAAAATTATTTCTGCCTTGATAGTATTAGTAGCGACTTTCGCTTTAGGAGCGGTTCTTTTGGCTGTCAATAGTCAAGTAGCTTTGGCAATTACCATAGCAATATTAATTATTTTCTTTATAGTGATTGGGACGCTTCACCTAAGTTACCAGTCTCGATTCTGGAAGAAATTACAATAGGAGAGGGGTCAAATTGATGTTTACAAAAAATAATCGTTTGTTTCAAGCTGCTAGTCAATCTAAGAGAATATTACCTGTATTTATTTCCCTTTTGATGGCGGTTATGTTTATCATACTTGGTCAGACTTTAGGTATTGCTGTTATCATTCCTTTAACAACAGTATTTGCTAGTCTTCCAGATGGGGGGATTTTCGCGCTTCTATTTTCTTTTATCACTATTTCTCTCTTAGTCATTCTTTGGGTTAAGTTGGTTGAGAAAAGGGACATTTCTTCATTAGGTTTCTTTAAAGAGCATGCTTTAAGAGATTTACTGGTGGGATGGTTAGTTGGTTTTGCTATGTTCTCACTTGTATTGGGTATTATGGTAGTTTTTGGTTTTTCTAAAGCCCATACCATGAATATTTCTAGCTCAAGTATTTTAGCCCTAACAATATCTCTTGGAGGTTGGTTGGTTCAAGGTGGAACGGAAGAGGTTGTCACAAGAGGTTGGCTCATGCCAGTTATTGGTGTTAGGTCAAATGTGCCTTTAGCCATCATTTTGTCAGGAACCATATTCGGACTGTTGCATTTGGCCAACTCAGGAGTGACTTTCCTTTCTATCCTTAATGTCAGCTTGTTTGGTATTTTTATGTGTCTCTATGCCTTGAAATTTGAGAATATTTGGGGTGTTTGTGGCGTTCATGCAGCCTGGAATTGTATCCAAGGAAGTATCTTTGGCTTGCCTGTTAGCGGCAATCCCCTAAATTCTTCACTTTTTGTTTTCAAAACTAGCGGTCCAGACTGGTTATCAGGTGGTCAATTTGGTCCCGAGGGAAGTATATTTACCACACTTGTATTAGTAATTGCTTGTCTTATTATCATAGTTATGGGTAAAAAGTCCATAGAGACTAAAACCCATTTGTAAATCACAAAAAATATGACCTAATAAAAAATCAGAAATGGGATGGGCAAAAAGTCCACTCTGCTATACAAAAAAAGAGTTTTACAGAAATTTTATCACCCGACTTTTGCACTTGCAGAAAAAAATAAGTCGACAAACACCTACAGCCACAAGGGTTATACAAAATATAATCAATTAACACTTGTATATATACAGTAGTTTTGCTATAATGGTTAAATAGAAGTTTTGTATATAAATTTACTATTTTTTGATAAAAAAACTAATTTATCATATGATTTTTGATAAATTTATCCTATAAGATATAAGTATTTATCAAATTTAGATGTATAAAATTATTATTTCATTTGAGAAAACAGAGTAATTTTGACTGAAGACTATGCAAAGATATTGAAAATGAAATGAATTCTTCATTGATGACATTAAAAGCTTAAAAAAACTGTATATATACTCTTAAAAAAAATAGAAACACCACTAAAACCCTTTAGTAACAAGGGGTTTGGTGGTGTTTCCTTTCATTCAAGTGCAAAACTCTTTTGTGGTTTAGCCCTAATTTTAGGTTGTTCGTCAAATAGTGTTGATGGACTCAAAATGAATAAAAGTATCGCCAGAAACCGGTGGAGAATGTTCTCCATTGGTTTTTGTGTTTTAAACAAAAATTAGTCTTTGAATAACATAAATCTGTTCTCTAAAATACTCGAAAATTCGATAGCCATAAGAGGCACGTTTGATTAGCGATATCTTATTATTTTGTTGCCTAGGTAAAATTTTGGGAAAGTCGCTTATTTATAGCTCTATGTTCAGGTTATAACAAATAGAAAAACAATTTATGTTATGTTACTATTAAAAAAACTAAGAATCATTGTAGGTGAGTATCAATTGGAAGATAAGAAATAATGGTTACTCATAGGTGTAGCTATTTTTATTTTAGGTCTGATAATTGGAGGTAAAGTAATATGGACAAACAAGGAGTACAAGTGGAATAGAGGTTTGATAAAGTATTGGCAATACATTCAACTAAAAATCTAATAGACGTTTATGATATAGAAGGGGATATCTCATGACCAAAAATGTTGAATTACACACGTCCACCTGGAGTAAAATGAAAAACGCCCTCTCCTCTCTTACCGGTGGAGGAGGGTACTCCTCTACCGGTTATGGTGGTTATGGCGGCTATAATGGTTATGGAGTGACTTATGGTTTCGGGAAACAAATCAGAGACTTGGTTGACTTATCCGAGAGAGCTAAACAGTTGATTGCTGAAAAAGATAGCGATGGTGTCGTCTCCTTTTCCTATCACGATGAGAAAGAACAGGCATTGACGTTACAAGCGAAACTAGGAAAACTGGAAACCTATTCCAGCAATGTCTCCAAATATATAACAGATAAGATTGATAAACCCTTTTATGAAGCCATGGATAAGGTAGGCGCCAGTCTTGAGGCTTTGAGTATTTCTACTTACAAGACTAGTAATACCGTTGGGTATAAGCGCACAGACCAAATCACAGATATGTATGGCCATTCCACGACCATTGAAGTCACACCGAAGGAGATTAGCTTGGCGGATCTCTACCAGGTGGACAATCCTTATAAAACAGCCCTTGAGGCTAGCTATGAGGCTTATCAAACGAGTGATGCCTATCAGGAACATAAACTGACCGCCTCTGATTATCTGATGGCCAGTCATCACACCCGAGCCTTTCAATATGATTCGATTAGTGATCAACAGGAAACTATCGAGCTGTGGCGAGACCTTGCTTTAGGAGCTGGTGTCATTGTGCTGACCATCTTCTGCCCACCAGCAGGTATTGCGGCAGGGATTACTCTAGCAGCGGTAGAAACGTATTCGACTATCTCAGGCAAGGACTGGGGAACTGGACGAGAGTTGAGTGATGGTGAACGTGCCTTACGAGGCTCCTTTGCCTTATTTGATTTAATTCCAGGGGTTGGTTACCTCACTAAAGTGGCCAAATCAGGCAGTAAGCTAGCAGCCAAGGAATTGCTTCAAGCTACTCTCAAAGAAGGGTTTGAACAAGGGGCTCGTAACGTGGACAATGTGGTCAAGCTGGCCAACAAGGTTGGCGACAAGGTTGTGGGACAAGTGGACAACTTTGGTAAACAGCTTGCCAATATCACCAATAAAACGGTCGTATCAGGGGCAGAACACTTGAGTTCTGGCTTAAAAGCTGTGGATAGTCAGCTGAGTGATGTAGCGAAAAATTTCCGTTTAAACGTTGGGCTAGAACCTCAGTTTGTTTCAGGGGTTCCCCCTACAAGCTCTAGTCAAATAGATACGCTGACAAGCAAGCTGGATGACTTTGTCTCTTTGAATAAGGCCGATATGGCAGCCTCTAGCTCAGATGTTAGTAAGAGTTTTAGTTTGAATTGGAATACTGGAACTGGTTATAATAAGAGTAGTGGTCTTGCGGATGATGTAGCGAAAAATATTACTGGGGCTGAAAGGCTGTTAAATCCTGATTTATTAGATGAACTTTCAAAAAGTGGTGTAAAGTATAATCCAGATGATGTGATTATGGTGACAAAGAATACTGAAAAAGATTTATTATGGTTAGAATACGGAAATAATAAAGCTGGATTGAATCATATTGAAATTCGCCATGCAACCGATTTTTCTAAAAGAGGTATTAAAAATATTCCAGAATTTATCCATGATATGCTAAAAAATAATCCAGTAAGTATTGTAGAATCTTCAAGAGGAATGAATGCTATTTACTTAATAAATGGTAAAAAATATCTCATTGCGTATGGTAAGAATGGATTTATTGTTTCTGTATATCCAATTTAATTTTATTTAGAAAGAGAAGTGAATAGATTATGTTTGAAGTAACCGATATAGATGAACGAATAATGGATAGAGATATTTATTTAAGAAATATTGTTACTGAAAAAGAGGAAGAATGCTTTGACAACTCAATAGGTTATAGTGATGATAATAACTTCTTGTTTATGAGAATTGGATCAAAATATGAGTGTAAAATTTTATTAATTGGTGATCAAACAAAAGAAGAGAATAAGGAAGTAAGCAAATTATTTTTTGCAGAAGAAAGATCAATAAAAATTGGTAAACATAAATTTTTAAAAGTTTATTTAGATGAGGAAGAATATTATATCTTGGAAGATGAAATAGTTTTCAATGATGAAGATAAATATATTTTATTTGATTTCTTTCGAAAAGATTTATTAGAAGTAGATGGGCATGTTTCTCCAATGTATATTGATTAATAAAATAAAATTATAGTATCTAGATTTTGAATAAAAGTATTAATTTAAAATAAAAAAGGCTGTCCTATTTGAATGGAGTCGGATAGGACAGCCTTGATTAGTAAGTATAACACCACTAATCAAGTTGCCAATAGCTAGTGAAAAGTTGGCTGTATTCATTGTTTAAGAAATCATGATTTAATTTTACAAGTTAACCAGTTTTGATATATTAGAAAAAGCACTAGGAATCAGCCAAATTAGGTGATTCCTAGTGCTTTTTATCTAGTTTTTCAGATATAAAATGATGCGGCCGAGAAGACTCGAACTTCCACGGGAGATCCTCCCACTAGCCCCTCAAGCTAGCGCGTCTGCCATTCCGCCACGACCGCATTGTTTAAAAAAATAGATACATTGCAAACGCAATGTATTGATATAATAGCATTTTGCTAGGTTTATTGTCAAGAAAATTTTTTAAGTCCCCCAAGATAAGCTTTGGTCACTGTTACTTGCAAAGTCCACTATATACGAGTAGAATTTAGTCTAATATTATATAGCAAAGGTGCTTATCATGACTAAAACAAATGAGAATAGTCCATTTATTAAAAATAATGATGGAATTCAAAAAGAAGCTCGAACGGATGAATGGCTTCAGACATTAATTGAAGACATCTCAATCCGTTTTTTTAACCGTAGATTTAAAAACCAAGCCTATTACAATGCAAGATTACGAACGACTGGTGGTAGATATCACCTGAATAGTCATAATATTGATATTAATCCTAAGGTAGAAAACGAATTGGGTTTTGAGGCTTTAATAGGTGTTATTAAACACGAGCTTTGCCATTACCATCTGCATTTAGAAGGTCGTGGCTACCAACACAAAGACTTAGACTTTAAACGCTTGCTCAAAGAAGTTGGTGGTAGCCGTTATGTAGAAGCGATTGGACGTCCAAATACCATAAAAAAATATTATTTATATCAATGCAGTGCTTGTAAGCATCAATATAAGCGTAGAAGAAAGCTTAATACAAGTCGTTTTGTCTGCGGTAAATGTCACCATGGTCTTAAGCTCATAAAAATGGTAGAATTGGACTAATTACTATTTGACAAATATATTTAGGTAGATAAATAAAGTGGGGGTAAAACAGAATGAAGATTGTTATCGTGGGTGGCGGTAAGGTTGGGGAAGTTTTATGTGCCGAACTCTCATCAGAATTAAATGACATTATTCTGATTGAAAAAAATTCTATTATTTTAGAACGCTTGATTAATAAATTTGATATTACAGGTATCGAAGGAAATGGAGCTAGCTATGATATTCAGATTGAAGCTGGTGTTCAAACCGCTGATATCTTTATAGCGGCAAGTGAAATGGATGAAGTAAATATAATTGCAGCTATTTTAGCCAAAAAAATTGGGGCGGAATACACTATCGCTCGGGTTAGAAATCCTGAATACTCGAGTCAGCTTAACTTTGTTCGAGAAACCTTGGGAATTTCATTAATGATAAATCCTGAATTATCTGCTGCTAGGGATATTGCAAGAATATTGAAGTATCCATCTGCTTTAAGTGTTGAGTCGTTTGCAGGAAATAAGGTTAATTTAATTGAAATTGAAGTTACTGAAAATTCACCATTAAATTCTTTGAGTTTAAAGGACTTCCGTAGTCGGTTTGGGACTGTCTTGGTTTGTATTATTCACCGTGACGAGGAAATTATTATTCCTAGTGGGAGCACCTTCTTGAAGGTTGGGGACCGCATTCACGTGACAGGTACTTATCAAGATTTGGCAGCTTTTTTCAAGATTGTTTGTAGAGGCGATAAACAGGTGAAATCTACCTTGATTGTTGGTGGTGGGAGAATCGCCTACTATCTCTTGCATGCGCTTAGTCAGAGTCGAGTTGAGACGAAAGTTATTGACATCAGTGAAGAACGCTGTGAGTTTTTAAGCCATGAGTTTCCGAATGCGACCATTATTCAAGCAGATGGAACGGACCATGATATACTTGAAGAGCAAATGATTAATGAATATGATTCTTTTGTTTCTCTAACGGGTGTTGATGAAGAAAACTTGATGGCCTCTATCTTCGCTAAGCATAAGGGTGTCCCTAAAGTGATTACAAAAATGAGTCGGATTGGAATTCTAAAAGTACTAAAGAATATCAATCTACGTTCATTTATCACTCCTAAGCAAATTGTGGCTAGTGAAATTATTCAA
The DNA here is from genome assembly GCF_024543085.1 of Granulicatella seriolae. GTDB lineage: Bacteria > Bacillota > Bacilli > Lactobacillales > Aerococcaceae > Granulicatella > Granulicatella seriolae. The sequence continues at coordinate 360,200 of NZ_JANHNZ010000001.1, read as the reverse complement.
TTTGTTCGAGCACGGGCTAATACGCAAGGATCAAATGTTGAAGCCTTATACCGTATTGCCGATAACCAAGTAGAGGCGCTTCAGTTTCGAGTAAAAAGGGGTAGCCGAGTCTGCGATATTCCATTAACGCAACTGCAAACTAAACCAGACCTCTTGGTAGCACATATTATTCGAGGACAAAATGTCATTTATCCGACTGGGAATGATAGGCTACAGCCGCATGACCGAGTGATTGTAGTCACTCGAGAAAAATCGTTTGATGATATTGATGAAATTTTAAAATAAAATTATTTGATTAGAAGAAGGTGACATCTTGCAACGATCGGTTGTGCGATATTTATTAGGAAGAATTTTATTGGTTGAAGCCATCTTATTGATTCTTCCTTTGCTAGTTAGTCTTTTGTATCAAGAACCACTTAGTCAGCAATTAAGCTATTTAAGTGTGATTGCTTTGGTAGCGTTGATTGGTTTTACCTTTTCTTGGAAGCAACCTCCAAACTTTAAAATTCATGCTAGAGATGGTGTTATTTCAGTCGCTTTGAGTTGGATTTTGATGTCATTTTTCGGTGCACTTCCTCTTGTTATCAGTGGAGAGATCCCTCATTTGGTAGATGCCTTTTTTGAAATATCTAGCGGTTTTACTACAACTGGCTCTAGTATTTTACAGGATTTATCGGTACTGCATCACTCGTCTCTTTTTTGGAGAAGCTTTACCCATCTAATTGGTGGGATGGGGGTCTTGGTCTTTACCTTGGCTATCCTACCCAATAGTGGCTCCGATTCCGTTCAATTGATGCGAGCAGAAGTTCCAGGGCCCATATTTGGTAAGCTAGTTTCTCGACTGTCACAAACTGCACAAATTTTATATGGTATTTATCTATTAATGACAGCTATTCTAGTTTTTATTTTGTGTTTGGTTAAAGTGCCATTTTTCGATGCACTCCTTTTGGCTTTTGGTACAGCAGGAACTGGAGGTTTTTCTGTTAATAATGGTGGTTTTCAAATTTATGAGTATCCTCATTTGGTCGAATGGATTATTGGTTTCGGTATGCTCCTGTTTGGGATTAACTTTAATCTTTATTTCTTAATCTTTATTGGGCATATAAAGGATGTTTTCAAAGACGAAGAGCTTAAATATTATTTAGGTATTATTACTTCAGCTGTTATTCTGATTGTTGTTAATTTGTACCATATGCAGGTACCACTAACAGGGGCAATCCGCTCAGTATTTTTCACAGTTGCGTCATTGATTACGACAACTGGATTCAGCACTGTTGATTTTGGACAATGGCCCCTATTCTCTCAAACGCTCCTACTCCTTTTGATGTTTATTGGGGGCTGTGCTGGTTCGACAGCAGGGGGGATAAAAGTTTCACGTATTGTCATGTATTTCAAGGTTCTGGTGGCTGAATTTAAGCGTGCGGGTCAACCTCGGCGTGTCATCGTACCAAAGTTTTCAGGCAAACCCATTACGCAACAAGTAGAGACCAAGGTAGTCAACTATCTATTGGTTTATATAATGATTTTCATTGTAATTCTTTTGTCGGTTTCTTTTGAAGTAAATGACTTTATAACGGCCTTTTCTTCAGTTGCAGCCACTTTTAACAATATCGGTCCCGGCTTAGGGCAGGTTGGTCCAATTCAGAATTATTCTGGCTATTCGGATTGGAATAAAATACTCTTGTCTATAGGAATGTTGGCAGGTCGTTTGGAAATTTACCCAATTATTCTCCTGTTCGCGCCAACCACATTGATGAAATTTGTAAAAGGTAATCGTAAATAGCAAACAGTCAAGATTAGCCAATAAAATGTTTAGATTGGAGGAGGAAGATGAGTACTACAATCGTATTTAAAATTGGGACAAGCTCCTTAACCCATGAAGATGGTAGTTTATCTGTCGAAAAGATACAAAATATTACCAGACAAATTGCTCTTCTTCATAAAGAAGGTGTGCGCTTAATTATCGTTTCTTCTGGCGCTGTTGCGGCAGGTTTTAAACAATTAGGTTTTCAAAAACGCCCAAGTAAAATTGCCGAAAAACAAGCTTGTGCCGCTGTTGGGCAAGGCTTGTTGATGGAAGAGTACACCATGAATCTCCTCAAAGAAGGTGTAGTTTCTGCCCAATTGCTTTTGACGCAAGATGATTTTGCAGATAATAGACGGTATAAGAATGCTTATCAAGCTTTATCTGTTTTGCTTCAAAGGCGAGCTATTCCTATCATCAATGAGAATGATACGGTGGCGGTTCAAGAGTTGAAAGTAGGAGATAATGATACTTTGAGTGCTCAAGTAGCGGCCATGGTACAAGCAGATCTCTTGGTTCTTTTGACCGATGTTGATGGTCTTTATACAGCAAATCCAAGTCAAGATCCTCAAGCCAAACAGATAGCTACTGTTGAAAAAATTACTCCCGAATTAGTCTTAATGGCAGGGGCTGCTAGTAGTAAGAACGCCACTGGAGGTATGTACACCAAACTTAAGGCTGCTCATTTAGCAACTAGTAGTGGTGTACCTGTATACATCTGTTCATCTTTAAAAAAGGATGCCTTATTAAAAGCTGCAAATGGTTTTGACCATGGAACTCTCTTTACAGCTAATCAAACCAGTATGAAAAACCGCAAACAATGGATGGCTTTTTATGCCAAATCCAATGGAGCCATCTATATTGACCAAGGAGCAGCCGACGCCTTACGACAACAAGGCAAGAGCTTACTTCTTTCTGGAATTCAAAAAGTTAGTGGACATTTCAAAATGAATGATATTGTTTCAGTCTACTTAACAAATGGAGAGCAAGTGGAGGATAAAGAGCTAGTCGGTAAAGGAAAAGTTGCTTTTAGTCGATCAGTTTTGGAAGAGCTAATCAGTCAAAAAGTAAAAAGCAATCCTATTATTCATAGAGATAACTGGATATCCTTAGACCCACAGCTAGAAGCTCTATGGGTGCAAGATTTGGATTAAAGAAAGGATGACTAACCATGCTTACTACTAACGAAATACTGACAAAAGTGAATCAAGCCAAATATGAGATTAATCAAGCGGACACAGAACGCAAAGACGATGCTTTAGTGGCAATGGCCTATCATTTGTTGGCAGCAAGTCAAGAGATTCTAGCAGCTAATCAAAAAGATATGATCAATGCTAAAGAGACAATTAGTCCGGTAATGTTGGATAGATTATTGTTGACAGAGGAACGTATTCAATCTATGGCATCTGGAATCTTGGAGTTGATTGCTCTTCCTGATCCAATTGGAAAAGTGTTACATCAAGAAGATTTAGACAACGGACTCCATATTGAGAAAAAACGAGTTCCATTAGGGGTTATCGCCATTATCTATGAAAGCCGTCCAAATGTTACCTCGGATGCAGCAGCCTTGGCAATTAAAAGCGGCAATGCGGTAGTCCTGCGCTCCGGAAAAGAGGCATACAACTCAGCTAAAGCCATCGTTAAGAGCTTGAAGTTAGGCTTAGAAGAAGTAGGTCTCTCAAGTGATATCTTACAATTGATTGAGGACACCTCAAGAGAAAGTGCCTATGAGCTGATGAAAGCTAAGGGACAAATTGATTTGTTAATTCCAAGAGGTGGTGCAGGACTTATTCAAGCATGTGTTCGAGAAGCCACTGTTCCTTGCATTGAAACGGGTAGCGGAATTTGTCATCTGTATGTTGATGCACAAGCTGATTTAGAAATGGCTGTTAGGATATTGTTGAATGCTAAAACGAGTCGTCCATCTGTTTGCAATGCAGTGGAAGTATGTCTGGTTCATGAAGCTGTAGCTGCTGATTTTTTGCCTCTAGTAGAGAAAACATTGGTTGAGAATAGAATGGCTAGTCAAGCCATACCAGTACAGTTGAAATTGGATAGCAGGGCGAGCGACTTTATTTCTGGTCAAGCAGCAGGTCCACAAGATTTTGACCAAGAGTTTTTAGATTACACTTTGGCAATTAAGGTGGTTCCTTCACTAGATGCAGCCTTGGAACACATAGAAAAACATAGCAGTAAACACAGCGAAGCCATCATTACAAAAGATAAAACAAGAGCAGAGAAGTTTCTTAATACTGTTGATAGTGCAGCAGTCTTCCTAAACGCCTCAACTCGATTTACAGATGGAGGGCAGTTTGGTTTAGGATGTGAAATGGGCATTTCAACGCAAAAATTGCACGCTAGAGGGCCAATGGGTCTTGAGGAATTAACAACTTATAAATATCTTATTTATGGAGATGGACAAATTAGAGAGTAGGGGTGTGCTTATGGTAGAAGGCAAAAAAATTGGGGTTATCGGTCTGGGCAATATGGGTGCTGCTGTTGCGATAGCTTTAAGAAAGCAAGTTCCAAGTCAATCTCTTTATCTATCCAATCGTAGCCAGAAGAAAGTAGATGACTTTATTGACCAGTATGGTGGCAAAAGCTCTACTAACGAAGAAATCATAAGGACCTGTGATTGGATTTTTCTGGCTGTCAAACCTAAACAATTGCATGAGCTGGTACCGAGCCTAAAGACGAGCTATGACTCTAGCATAAAAAAACAAATTTTTGTCAGCATGATGGCGGGGGTAGATTTAAAGACGCTCACTAAAACAAGTGAGCTTGAACCGGCACCTTGGATTCGGATGATGCCTAATACTCCTGTTGCTATTGGACAAGGGTTAATTGCTTATTCGCTAAACGAGCAAGCGAAAAAACTTCAAGTTGGGAGAGAGTTTGAGGACCTACTTAGCCAAGGTGGTGGAATTTATCTGATTGAAGAAACCCTAATGGATGCTTTTAGTGGGTTAGCTGGGTGTGGTCCAGCCTTTGTCTATCAATTTATTGAAGCCATGAGTGATGCAGGAGTGAAAAACGGTATTCCAAGAGCCTTAGCGATAGAATTAGCGGCAAAAACTGTTGCTGGAGCCGCTCAAATGGTGACTGAAACGGATAAGCATCCTGCTGTATTGAAAGATGAGGTATGTAGTCCAGGAGGAAGCACTATTGAAGGAGTTTCCATTTTAGAAAAGCAACATTTTAGAGGAACTGTCATAGAAGCTATAGACGGTGCCGTTAAGAAAACGAAAGAATTAGGTAAATAAAAAAGAAGGCTAATGTCAGCCTTCTTTTTTAATGCTTATTTTTATTGTACACCTTCAAATTTGAAGATGTCATAGCTATATAATTTAACCACATTCACAAGAACATAGTTGATGATGAATGCTGAAGCGAATGGAATGACAATCCAGCAGATAATCATTAAAGGTAGTCCTAAGCCTGGTAGGGAAGCAATTGGTCCAACAAGTCCAACCAATCCAAACCCTGAACTAGCAGGCACACCACTAATTGAGAAGATAGCTACTGGAATAGCACAAACGATAGCATTTGCCAACATAGCGACAATCATGATTGGTTTTTTGAAGAAGTTAGGCATCATCATTTTCATGGAGCCTAAAGCAATAGCGATAGGAACACCAGGTTTGTTAACTCGCATTGTTGAAAGTACTAAAACAGCTGTCGTTGCGGCAACACCCATAGCTGCTGCACCAGCAGAAACACCGTTCAAGCCAATCGCAATCCCCAAAGCCACGGTTGACATTGGCGAAATAATGAGAAAGGCAAAGGACATACCAATTAAAATTGACATTGGTAGAGGTGCTAAATTAGTGAAGGTGTTGATCAGATTACCAAATGCGGTAGTAATACCAGAAACATAAGGGTATAGAAGTAAACCAATAAAGCCGACACCTAGGCCTATGACGATTGGCAAGAGAATAATATTTAGAGAGCCAAATTTATGCCCAACCAATTGGATAGCATATACAGCTAAACCAGCAGTAATCATGGTATTAATCATATCTCCAGTACCACTTAGTTGGAAGATAGGGGTACCATCAAGTTCAATGACCTTCCATGCTCCTGAACCAATGAAGGCTGCACCACCAACAGATAGTGATTGCATAGGGGTTAATTTGAATTGGATACCAACCATAACACCTGCCATTAACGATAAAGTAAATTGGAAAATTCTAGCGGCTTGAGCTAAAGAAACTAGCCATGTTGCATCATGATTTGTAATTAGATATTTAAACAATTCGCCAAGAATGGCATTTGGAATGAGGGCTACAACAATCGCAACAGCAGTTCCAGCTAGAACTTTATTTACAAAGCTTCCTAGTGTCTGTTTTTCACCAGTTTTTAAAGACATACGAACAACTCCTTTTTTAATTTTTGAAGAACATACCTATAATAAAGTAAAGTGAAAGGATTTTCAATTAAGAATTTAACTAGATGAAAAAGATAACCCTTACATGGTGAAACTTAACATATAAACAGCTTTCTACTCAGTAAGATACTTGATAATCAGTAGCAAATCATGTATTTTGAGTGTAAATGAATTGGACGAGAGGTGACATAGATACTATGGGAAGAAGAGAAGCTATTCTTAAACGTTTATCACAAGAACATCAAGCGATATCTGCTAGCCAATTGGCAAAGGAGTTTCATGTTTCTAGACAGGTTGTGGTGGGAGATATTGCTTTGTTGCGTGCGCAAGGAGAAGCTATTGTGTCAACATCAAAGGGCTATCTTCTGTCTAGCAATGTTCATAATCCTGTTTTGACGAATCGCATTGTCTGCAAACATCGCAGTGAAGAAACCTTAGATGAATTATTTACCATTGTTGATTTTGGCGGAGCAGTTCTTGATGTTCGGATTGACCATCCTATTTATAAAGAAATTGTTGTTGAACTGAAAGTGCGGTCACGAAAAGATGCTATGGATTTTATGGCAAACATTGAAAACAAGCAGGCCACACTTTTATCTGGCTTAACGGATGGTGTTCATATTCATACCATTGAGACCGCGACTAAAGAGGAGTTTGATCAGATAAAGGAAGCTTTAAATCAAAAAGGATATCTGTATACGGAGATGACTAAGTAATAAACTTCAAAGATAAACAAAGGGAACAGACGTGACAAGTGTCTTGACACCCGCCTTGAGTAAGGTATAATGAAGCTTAACTCAAGAAAACTAGGGGGAATTCCTTTGCGTTCAAAAAATAATCTGTTTACATTAACTATTTCTTCCATATTAATTGCTATCGGCATCTTGGTTCCAATGATTATGCCGAAAGTTATAATTGGTCCAGCTTCATTTACCTTGGGAAGTCACGTGGCTTTGTTTTTAGGCATCTTTATATCGCCAGCAGTTGCTTTGGCTGTTGTATTGGGAACAAGTTTAGGATTTTTGCTGAGCTCCTTTCCGCTAGTAATTGTTTTACGTGCTTTATCGCAAGTGGTTTTTGTTATGGTAGGTGCGTTTTGGATTCAAAAAAATCCAAGACTCTTAATTAGTCAGTCAGGCAGGTTGATGTTTGCTCTTGTTACTGGTCTAATCCATGCAGCTTGTGAGTTTTTGGTGGTAGCCTTGTTCTTTTTTTCAGGGAATCTATCACAAGCAACCGTATCGCAAGGATTCTTTATTAGTGTACTAGCCTTAGTAGGTGGCGGAACTTTTCTCCATAGTCTAGTGGATTTTGTCTTGGCCTTAGGTATCTGGCAAGCTGTCTATAAGCAAATTCATTGCCATTTGCCAAATAGTGCCATCTTGAAATAACTTAAAAAAATCTTAAACGGCTCTGGGACTTTAGTCTGGGGTCGTTTTTAGCTATTTGTTATATGATGGTAACCGTAGTAATAAGAAGTTTTGCTACACTTATCTTGTAAGACCAACTAGTAAGAGCTAGTTACCAATACAACCATTTGGAGGTAATATCATGAAATTATTTAAAAAATTCGCACTAACACTGACTGCACTTGGAGTGGCTAGTCTTGGTTTAGCCAACACCGTTTTTGCTATCGATACAACAGTTATTAATGAAAAATGGGGCAAACCCATCGTTGTTTACGGAGGCGGACTATCCGACCAACAAGCTGACCAAACGGCAAAACTCTTGAAGATTAGTAACAAAGAAAATGTCAATGTGGAAGTGGCTACTGGTCAAGACTTGATCAAATTTCTTGGTTCTGGAGACGGAAACTCTTCATCCATGATTTCATCCGTTTTAGTTCAAAAACAGGATCCAGGTAAAGGCGTCGATGTACAAATCTTAACACCGGATAATATTACTTTAATTACCGCTCAACAATATGCTAATGCGGCTATCACGGCAGGTGTAACAGATGCTAAGATAGAAGTTGCAAGTATCAGCAAAGTGACTGGTGAATCTGCTCTTACAGGAGTGTATAAAGCCTTTGAAGCAAACGGAGAGACCCTTGATACGTCTCGTACAGAGGTTGCTCAAGAAGAGTTGGAAACCACAAATAAGATTAGTCAAGAAAATGCTAAGACAGAAGGTTTTGATCCTGCAAGACTGGACCAAGCCATGATTGAGATTAAACAAGCCTTGGCTGATTTGAAGACGCAAACAGACAAACTGGCTACCAAAGAAGATATCGAGCGTATTGTGAATGAAGCTTTAGCCAATAACAAATTGCAATCTGTTGTTTCTCAAGAAAATATCAATCAAATTGTTAACTTTGCTTCTAATTACCAACAAACTAGTGCTATTGACTCCAACCAGGTTAAAGAACAACTGAATCAGTTGTCACAAACCGTTACGCAAAAATTTGGTGAACTAGTTAATCGTGCTCAAAATGAGGGATGGTTGGATAAAATTGGCCAATTCTTCCAACAATTGTTTGAATCCATTAAAAACCTATTTTCTGGGCAATAAGATTAGATAAAAGTAGCCTGAGAACAAGTTCTTGTTTAACATAAAAAGTCTCTAGTTCTTGGGATATAAATCAAAACGGTGGCATCGCTGTGACCCTTGGTCTCGCTGCGATGCCACCGTTCCCATTTCTGATAGGTTTCTGGGAAACTATTTTATAATTTAGAATGCTTTTATTTTATTACGGACTTTTTGTTCCCTTAATAAATTAGTTTTTAATTTCTGATTGATAGGCTAGAGAATTGAATATATTATTTTTTTGAAAATAATATTAGCTATTTAGCCCTTTTTCATGATAAACTAATTTTTGAAAGGGTTTTAGCTATTAAAAGTCAAAAGAAAACCTATTGAGGAATTATCCTCACCATGAATAGGCTCGCATGAGTTCAAAAGGAGAAGTAAAATGGCGAAAGTAGAAAGTTTTGAATTAGACCATAATAAGGTGTTGGCTCCTTATGTAAGACAAGCTGGACAAGAAGTTCATCAATCTGGAGCAGTAGTGACCAAGTTTGATTTGCGGTTCCTACAACCAAATCAATCAGCTATGCCAACAGCAGCTATCCATACACTGGAACATCTCTTAGCAGTAAACTTACGGGATTATCTAGCTGACATTATCGATATTTCACCAATGGGCTGCCGTACAGGATTTTATATGATTGTATGGGGACAGCCAAGTGTGAAAGAAGTGAGGGATGCTCTGAAAACCGTCTTGAATTTTGTAGTTGAAACGAATGATGTACCAGCTATTACAGCAAAAGAATGTGGGAATTACCGCGACCATTCCTTGTTCAGCGCAAAAGAATATGCAAAAGACGTGCTAGAAAAAGGGATAAGCCTTGACCCATTTACAAGAATAATTGAAGAAGGAGCAAACCAATGACACCACAAGAATTACTAAAAGAAGCTCAAAACGTTATCGAGAACTCATATAGTCCATACTCTCATTTTCCTGTTGCTTGTGCCATTTTATATAAGGATGGACAAGTCATTACTGGGGTGAACGTTGAAAATGTGTCTTTTGGTGCTACAAACTGTGCCGAAAGAACAGCGCTTTTTACAGGAATCACAAAAGGGTATAAAAAAGAAGATGTCCAAATGATTGCTATAGCAGGTAAGACATCATATTTCTTGCCCCCATGTTCTATTTGCCGCCAAGTCTTAGTGGAATTGTGTCCAATTGATACGCCAGTATATTTGTCTAATCAAGATGGCCAACTAAAAGAAACTAGCATTTTAGAGTTAGTTCCTATGGCATTTACAGAAATGTAAACAAGAGGATGGGCAATATTTCTATCCGCTGATAACGCACTGAAAGAGTCTCCAGATAAAAAATCAGAAATAACGGTGTACAGCTAAGCCGGAAGACCAAGGCTTATGGCGGTGCCACTGTTTAGATTTCTGATTTTTATCTGGAGACTCTTTTATGATTTAGAAATGGATTTTATTGGTTATAGAGATATGGTCCAGCCTCTTGATTTAGAAGAGGAGGGCTGATAGGCTGAAGATTATGAAGAACTCGATACTAAGTCCAAGTAAACATAGGTAGATGGTATCAATCTTGCTATCATTAATGGTGCGGTAAAAAGATGCCACAAAACTAATGATTAAGCTGAGAATGTGTAAGGTAAATAAAAAGATAATCACCATAGCCAAAGAAAATGGTGCCACAACAGAAAAGAGAAAAGCAACCAATAAAATAATAAAACCACTAGCATTTAAACCAGCGTATTGCGTCACCCAGTAGTGGAAGATGTGATGACGTTTTAGCAAAACTCGTTTAATGAAAAAGGCAATTGTTGGAAACGCGAGATAAACAATGATAAAGAAGACTAGTAGTTTGATAAAGAGTAAAATATAATTAGGACCATTAACTAGGCTTGGAAGAATCGATATTTGAGACAAAAGAGTGTAGCGAGAAAAGGCAGTCTCAACCAAACGAGTTACGATAAAAGAAGATAGAAAAGAAGCAATCACAAAACTGATGTAGCCGTAACTTCCGTTGTTTGATCGACGACGCTTAAACTGGTCACTTGGGCTAATCAATTTTTCAAAGAAGTAGGTAAAGAATTTGGTTATTTTTCCCAATAAAGAAAAATATGGAGCAGGATTATTCTTCATACGAAACTCTTTGTCTTTACGGTTTTCCTCTTTTTCAACTTTCTTTTCGGTTTCAGCAGCATTTACAGGAGTGCTTGATTCATTTATTTCATCAGTAGATGGCTCATTGTCAAGCTCTGCAGTAGTCGCTTCAAATAATGAAGGTTGGTAAGCAGCATGATCGGTGATTTCTTCCTCTGTTAGGCTCATACCACAGTGTGGGCAAATTGTTTCAAATTCATCAATTTCCTGATGACAAAATGGGCAGGTTTTCATATAATAGTTTCCTCCAAATAGTAGTGATATGATAACTATAGTCATTAGCTAGTAATATATAGTGGAATTGCTCTTGACGATGAGTCAATGAACTCCCAAGTACGTTATAAAATTTTTCTACCTATCTAGCATAATTCAGACAAGGCAAATTATCAAGTCTACTGCTATGAAAAGAAGTTGAGATTCACAACTTTTGATAAAAAAGCATTAATTAGGTATGATTAGGAAAGAAATATAATAATGGAGGAGATATAATGGCTAGTAAAATGTTACACACTTGCATTCGTGTTGAAAATCTTGAGGAGTCCATTCATTTTTATACAACTGCTTTTGGCTTCGTAGAAACCAGAAGAAAGGATTTCCCAGATCACAAATTTACGATCGTATACTTGTCCCTTGAGGGTGATGACTATGAATTAGAATTAACCTATAACTATGATCATGGTCCGTATGAAATTGGTGATGGCTTCGCCCATGTAGCCCTGAGTGAAGACAACTTAGAAGAATTACATGCCAAACACAAAGAATTAGGCTACACAGTCACAGATTTGAAAGGATTACCTGGTAACAAACCAAACTATTATTTTGTAACTGATCCAGATGGTTATAAAGTCGAAGTTATACGAACAAAATAAAAAAAGCTAAAAGAATATCACCCCCTTAAACAATAGTCTAATGTTTAAGGGGGTGATATTCTTTTAGTCTACTCTACACTAGAGCGCAACTTTTTATATATTAGCAAATCTTTCTTTGATTTCAGCAATTTTAGCGTCAACTTTTTCTTTACTTTCTTGTTTCTTTTGTTCACGAATTTTCTTTTTAGTTTCTTCTTCTAAGTGTTTTTGAGCTTCTTCAATAGCTTCAATCTTCTCTTGAATGGAAGCAAGGCTTTCTCTAGTGATTTCAGCTGCACCATTGGCTAGTAAATAGTTATCTAAAACAGTTGAATCTATTTCTTGAAATAATAGGATAAAGACAGGGACATTACTATCCAAATTGGAGCCGATTTCCTTAATGGTGTCAGCTTTGTCAGATAGTTCATCAATATCAGTTAGGTCACCAATCATCATTCTGAGACTAGCGCCGAACAAGATTCCTAATTCCTAAGGGGCCACCAATAATTCCAATTAAGCTACCCCATAGACCACCGATTGCCCAATTATCTCCATCAGTATCGTAACTAAAACCATCTTTTGCAGTGACCACACCATTTTCTTTTTCCAAGATACCAGCTGTGAGAATGTTAAAAGATTCTCTCTTTAGGGTAGACAAAACCTCATATGTCTTTGCAGGTTCCTTAAAGCTTACAGTTACAACCGTTTCCATTTTATAATTCCCTTTCAAATTTTTTAGTCTACAAGTATAAAGCGTATATTTTCACATTTCAATATTTTGTATTAATAATTCTATTTTAGACAAATATAGTTGGGATAGAATAAAAATAATTTTTGCATAAAGCGTTTTTATCTTAAGGTAAACTGTTTCGGGTAACTGCATATAAGAATTACAGCAACATGTGCATCTAAAACTAGGAACTAAAACGTTTCCAAATGATGCTGATTTGATATTTATCCAATACCTAAAACTCGAATATCTTACGCAAAAGGCTCCATCTGATTCAATAGACAGACACGCTTCTATGTGTTATACTAGCCACATGCGATGAGTCGAATTGCAATCGAATAGGAGACTATTTTTGGCGACAACTAGGATTGCATGAGCAAGCGGAGCAGGGTGTTTTAGTACACACTACAGGATGTAGCTGTCTTTTGAGGATAGATGTGAACTTGAATCAAACATATGAAAATATGCCGCAAGAGCTAGGAAGAAATTCCTAGCTCTTTTTTTATTTTTTCGTGCATTTTCTTAATAATCATTCATAAAAAGAAGAAAAAATTTGCAATATATGTTACAATTATTACATAAAAATAAAACGCTTAATTTTTTCTTGAAAGAAGTGTTTTACAAGAAGTATCTGGGAATAAATCTCTGTTGTTTTGGGAGCTAGAGATGGTTCGTAAGGGTGTTTCTTATCTGTTTTTTTAAAAGAGGTTCCGTTTATTTTTCCCCTACAAGGTATTTTAAAAATGATACAAAAAGGAGTGGTTTTATGACAATTACTGACATTGATAACCATCAATTAGAAGAACCTATTTATTTATTTAATAGTGGTGAAAATTTTGAGGCTTATCGCTTATTTGGAAACAAAAAAACTATGCACGATGGTGTAGAGGGTATACGGTTTACGGTTTGGGCACCCAACGCTAAAGCTGTTTTGCTAGTGGGAGATTTTAATGGATGGCAGGCAGAACCATTGGCACTTATGGATCAGACTGGAGTATGGACTGGCATCAATCTTGAAGCAAAAGAGGGAGACTGCTACAAGTATCTTATTCAAAAGCATGATGGCTCTCAGGAATTCAAGATTGACCCATTCGCGCAAGAGTTTGAAGTACCACCAAAAGAAGCATCCATTGTCTTTCAAGCACCTGAAAAAAAATGGCGCGATGGTCTTTGGCAGCACAACAAAACACGTAAGTCAGCTTTAGAAAGACCAATTAATATCTATGAAGTTCATGCTAGCTCTTGGCGACGTCATGAGGATGGCTCTTGGTATAGCTTTGCTGAATTGGCTGATGAATTAATTCCTTATGTCAAGGAGATGGGCTATACACACATTGAGTTCCTACCTTTGATGGAACACCCTCTAGAGGCTAGTTGGGGCTATCAGATAACAGGATATTATGCCGTTGCTGCCAGAATGGGTCGTGTTGATGAGTTACAAGACTTTGTAGAAGCAGCTCATTTAGCTAATATTGGTGTTATTATGGATTGGGTGCCTGGTCATTTCAATCGGAATCAATATGCTATGCCATACTTCGACGGGACAGCAACCTTTGAATATGACAATCCAGATAGAGCGGACAACCGAGGTTGGGGAACTATGAACTTTGACCTAGGTAAAACACAGGTACACAGTTTCTTAATAGCGAACGCTATCTTCTGGTTAGAAGAATGCCATCTGGACGGTTTGAGGGTAGATGCCGTATCCAATATGATTTATCTAGATTTTGATAATCCAAACTGGTTGCCAAATAAATACGGTGGTAACGAAAACTTGGAAGCTATCCAATTCCTGCAAAAGCTTAATACTATTGTTTATGCTCGCAATCCACAAACTTTGATGATTGCTGAAGAGAGTACCTCTTGGGATGGTATTACTAGACCAGTCCATGATGGTGGCTTAGGATTCCTGTTCAAATGGAATATGGGTTGGATGAACGACACCTTGAAATTCATTGAAATGGATCCATATTTCCGTAGAGACAACTACCAATTACTAACCTTTTCCTTTATGTATACTTTTAAGGAGAACTATCTCTTACCATTTTCACATGATGAAGTTGTGCATGGAAAAAATTCTTTATTAGGAAAAGTGCCTGGGGATCGCTACAAGCAATTCGCCACTTTAAGAACTCTACAAGCCTATATGATGGCACACCCTGGTAAAAAACTAAACTTTATGGGGTATGAGTTGGGGCAATTTTTGGAATGGCGTTTTTACTCTCAACTTGAGTGGGGTGATTTAAACCAAGAATTTAATCAGGAGTATCATAATTTTATTAAGCACTTGAACCAATTGTATTTGAAACAAAAAGCTTTATTTGAAATTGATAATTCTTATGAGGGTTTGACGGTTCTAGATGCTGACAACCGTGATGAAACAATTATCAGCATTATGAGGAAAGGGCATCAAACCAGAGACTTCCTATTAATCATCTCCAACTTTACTCCGGTTGAACGAACTAGTTACCGGATTGGAGTGCCATTTGCAGGTAAGTATGAGACCTTGCTTAATACAGAGATGGAAGAGTTTGGTGGAACTTGGACATCCAATCAAAGTGAGTTTGTTGCTGAAGAGATCCCACATCAAGGGCAACCTTATTCAATCCAAGTGATTGTGCCAAGTCTGGGCACTCTTTATATCAAGCCTAAAAGAATATATATATCTAAGAAGTAGGTTGATATCTGTCTAATGAGGCAGATATAGTTGATAACTAAGACACTATAGGGGGAGAAAATATGAAAAATGAAATGATTGCTATGATATTAGCAGGCGGCCAAGGAACTAGATTAGGAAAACTAACACAAAATATTGCCAAACCAGCCGTTCCATTTGGGGGACGTTATCGTATTATTGACTTTGCGATGAGTAATTGTGCAAATTCAGGCATTAATAATGTGGGAGTCATTACTCAGTACCAGCCTTTATCATTGAATGCACATATTGGTAATGGACAAGCCTGGGGGATGGAAGGTCGCAATAGTGGGGCTACCATTTTGCAGCCTTATTCAAGTTCAGAAGGAGCTCAGTTCTTTGCTGGAACAGCTCATGCTATTGTCCAAAATATTGATTATATTGATCGTTTAGACCCAGAATTTGTTTTAATCTTATCTGGAGACCATATTTATAAGATGAATTATGAACTAATGTTGGCCTTCCACAAAGAAAAGAAGGCTAGCCTAACAGTGGGCGTTATTCCAGTAACTATGGAAGAAGCTAGCCGTTTTGGAATTATGAATACCGATGATGATGGAAGAATCATTGAGTTTGAAGAAAAACCAGCGCAACCAAAGAGTAATTTAGCATCTATGGGAATCTATATCTTTACTTGGGATAAGCTAAGGAAATTATTAGTGGATGACCAAGCAGGGGCAAACCAAATGGAAGATTTCGGTAAGAATGTTATACCTGCTTACTTGGAATCTGGTGAATCTATCTATGCCTATAGCTTCCCTGGCTACTGGAAAGACGTAGGTACTATTGAATCATTATGGGAAGCCAACATGGAATTTTTAGATGAAAATCATGAGTTGAATATTCGTGATCGTAATTGGCGTATTTACTCAAACAATCGTATATCACCACCACAATTCATTGCAGACCAGGCCAGTGTGGTAGAATCAATGGTCTCTGATGGGTGTTATGTTGCTGGAGATGTTTCTCATTCCATTCTGTCTCAAGGAGTGGAGGTCAAATTTGGTTCAACAGTTAAAGACAGCCTAGTGATGGGAAATGTTCATATTGGAAAAGGTGTGACGGTTGACCATGCTATTATTGGTGAGAATGCGGTTATCGAAGATGGCGCTTCAGTTGTAGGTAAGCCAGGAGCAATTGCTGTTGTTGGCTATTATGAAGTTGTTGGAGGAGAGTAATCATGAAAAAACTAGGAATCTGTGCAGTTTATACATTAACAGAAGAAGCTTCTTCTTTAAAAGCTATTACCGAAAAGAGACCGATTGCGGCTTTACCATTCGCTAGTCGTTATCGTTTGATTGATTTTGCCCTATCCAATGCTTCAGAAGCCAATATTAGCTCTCTAGCACTCTTTATTGGGAAATCTGGACGTTCCATTTATGACCATATTCGTAGTGGGAAACCATGGGATTTAGATAGTCATATTTCTGGAGGTATTTTTACCTTTTCTCAACAATTTTATAAATATTCAATCGGAGCAGAATTAGGATTTGATCGTAGTTTTTATGAAGATCTTATTACGTTTGTTAAACGATCAAAAACCTCTCATGTGTTTATTTCTGGTAGCCAAATTTTAGCGACCTTGGATATTAAAGATATCCGTGATAAACATGTGGAATCTGGAAAAGATATCACCAGTGTGTTTTCTAGTCAATTAGGTCAATTGATGAACATGTATATGGTATCCGTTGATTTTCTTATGGACTTGATTGATAGAGCAGTAGAAGAAGATATGTATTTTGAAGCGGATGATTTGATTCGTCATTATTTGAAATATTATGAAATCAACACCTATGTTCATCAAGGGTATACTGCTAATATCAACAGTGACCGTGCTTATTATCAAGCCAATATGGATATGTTAGAAGGCGATAAATTCGATGGTCTCTTTAATAATGGCGTTCCAATTGTTACGAAAGAAAAACATGGAGCACCAACCTTCTATACGGATACGGCTAAAGTAAGAACTAGTCTTTTAGCTACTGACTGTGTTATTCGTGGAACTGTTGATCATAGTTTAATCTTTAGACGTGTAGATATTTTAGAAGGCGCTACGGTTAAAAACTCAATTATTATGCAAGGTAGTCGCATTGAGGAAGGTGCTCAAGTAGACTATGCCATTCTAGATAAAGGGGTTGTCGTAAAAGCAGGTCAAGTCATTAAAGGAACCCCAGATAATCTTGTCATTGTAACCAAAGACACTGTCCCAGAAATGAGCTATTAGGAAAGGGGAAAGCATGAGAGTATTATTTGTTACTGGTGAAGTTGCGCCATTTTATAAGTCTGGTGGACTAGGGGACGTGGCTTATGCACTACCTAAAGAGCTGGTTAAACAAGGCGTTGATATTCGTGTTGTTGCGCCTTATTATTCCAGCATGCCAGAGCGTTTTAAGGATTCAATCCAAGATTTGTACTGGTTTACTATTCGTGTAGGGTGGAAGACTAGGTACGTTGGTGTTAAATCACTAGTTTTGGACGGTGTAACTTACTATTTTATCGATAATCAAGATTACTTTAATCGTGGCAAGCTCTATGGTGAGTGGGATGATGGCGAACGTTTCGCATTCTTTTCTATGGCAGTTATTGAGATGATGGAGAAGATTGATTTTATTCCAGATATCATTCATACAAATGACTGGCATACAGCAATGATTCCAGCCCTATTGGTGGACAAATATCACTGGGTTGAAGCCTATAAGAACATCCGTAAAGTGATTACTATCCACAATATTCGTTTTCAAGGAATTTTTGACTCAGTTGTACTAGGTAGCTTGTTTAATACCAACTTTGCCCTTTATACGGATGATGGTGTCAAGTATAATGGTGGAACGATTAATTATCTAAAAGGTGGTATTAATTTCTCTGATCGTGTCACAACAGTTAGTCCAAGTTATGCGAAAGAAATTCAAACACCAGAATTTGGTGAAGGCCTTGACGGGGTTCTCAGACACAACTCATGGAAATTACATGGTATCTTGAATGGAATTGATTATGATATCAATAACCCGCAAACAGATGACTTAATTCCATATCACTTTTCTATCAATGATTTAAGTGGGAAAGAAAAAAATAAACTAGCACTACAAGAATGGCTTGACTTACCACAAAATGCCGATATACCTTTAATTTCTTGTGTATCAAGATTGACCGATCAAAAAGGATTTCATTTAGTTCAAGAAAAACTAAATGAATTGCTGCAACAAGATGTTCAAGTGGTTATCTTGGGTAGTGGAGAAGCGGAATTCGAGCATTCCTTCCGTTACTTTGCAGATGTATATCCAGACAAGTGTAAGACAATTATTGACTTTAATGTACAACTTGCTCAGGAAATCTATGCGGCTAGTGATATGTTTTTGATGCCTTCTGCTTTTGAGCCTTGTGGATTGTCACAATTGATTTCATTACGTTATGGGACTCTACCACTTGTTCATGAAACCGGTGGGCTAAGAGACACAGTTCAACCCTACAATGTTTTTACAGGGGAAGGGGACGGCTTTAGTTTCTATGATTTCAATAGCCAAGCGATGATGGATACCATTTATAGGGCTTTGGAGGTTTATCACCAACACCCACAAGAATGGCAAAAGATGATGCATCAAGCTATGACTCGCGATTATAGTTGGGAAAAACCAGCTGCACAATACAAACAATTATATACTGAATTATTAAATGGATAAGGAGAAGTCACATGCAGGTTAAAGATTTTGAAAAACAATATAGGAAAAAGTTCATCGACACATTCGCTTATACCTATCAAGAAGGATCTAAAGTTGAACAGTTAGCTATCTTAGCTGAAATGGTAAAATCAATTATCAATGAAAACTGGATTGCTACCAACCAACGCTACCAAGCTAATCAGGATAAACAAGTTTTCTATTTCTCAATGGAATTCTTACCAGGGCGTATGCTAAAAAGTAATTTACTAAACTTAGGAATCCTACAAGATGTTGAAAAAGGACTAAAGGAACTAGGTTTAGATCTAGAAGACTTAGCTAAAGCAGAAGTAGATCCTGCCTTAGGAAACGGTGGACTCGGACGTCTTGCATCTTGCTTTATGGATTCGATTGCGTCAACTGGTATAGCAGGGAATGGAAATGGAATCCGTTACCGTTACGGACTTTTCAAACAAAAATTCGTTGATGGCTACCAAGTAGAATTGCCTGAAAATTGGTTGAGAAACGGAAATATCTGGGAAGTTAGAAAAGAGAACAAGGCAGTGACTGTTCGATTTGGTGGGGATGTTCAATTAGTTCCTAATGTAGGTGGCAGTTTTGATGTTGTTTATAAAGATACCTTAAATATTTTGGCAGTTCCTTATGATGTAGCTCAAGTAGGTTACCAAAATGGTGTTGTCAACAACTTACGCCTATGGTCAGCAGAAATCCCTTACGGCGATGAAGAACGCTTTAATTTGGAAAAGGAACGAGAAGAAATTAAAAAAATTACAGAGGTTCTCTATCCAGATGACTCTAACTATGATGGACAATTATTGCGTTTGAAACAAGAGTACTTCTTCTCTTCTGCAGGTGTTCAAAGTATTATTCGTTACTTCAAAAAATTCGATCTTCCATGGAGCCAGTTCCCTGATAAGATTGCGATTCATATCAATGATACCCACCCAACCTTATGTATTCCTGAATTGATGCGTATTCTTTTAGATGAAGAAAAACTTTCATGGGACCAAGCTTGGGAGATTACAAAGAAAACAGTTAGCTACACCAACCATACCATCTTACAGGAAGCTATGGAACGCTGGCCACAAGACATGGTAAAAACTCTACTTCCACGTATTTACCAAATTATCTTAGAAATCAATCGTCGCCATATTGCTAAAAAAATTCCATTGTATGGGGAAGAGTTGACCTACAGAACAGCTATTGTTTCTCAAGGTCAAATCAAGATGGCTAACCTCGCTATTATTGGTAGTCATTCCATCAATGGGGTTGCCAAATTGCATAGTGATATTCTAATGGAATCTACACTGAATGATTTCTACATTATGTATCCTCAAAAATTCAATAATAAAACCAATGGAATTACGCAAAGACGTTGGCTACAACTGGCTAATCCAGAGTTGACAGCTTTATTAGATGAAACAATCGGAACTGAGTGGCATTTCAATCATACTGAATTGAAGTTATTTAAGGCTTACCAAAATAACGCAGAAGTATTGGAAAAACTAGCCGTTGTTAAACGTCACAACAAAGAAAAATTTGCAGCCTATGCCCTAGAAAAACATGGAGTGGTATTGTCTACAGATGCACTCTTTGACGTACAAATCAAACGACTACATGCTTACAAACGTCAATTATTGAATGCCTTGCATATCTTACACCGCTATTTGGAATTAAAAGAAGACCCAACAATTGCTTATCAACCACGTGTCTTCATCTTTGGAGCGAAGGCAGCGCCAAGTTACAGCTACGCTAAATCCATTATTAAGTTTATCAATGCCTTAGCTACAATGATTAATAACGACAAAGATATCGAAGACAAGTTGAAGATTGTATTTGTAGAAAACTATGGTGTGTCACTTGCTGAACTAATTATTCCAGCAGCAGATGTTTCTGAACAAATTTCCTTGGCTGGGAAAGAAGCTTCAGGAACTAGTAATATGAAACTGATGCTTAATGGTGCAATTACAGTTGGTACCCTAGATGGCGCAAACGTTGAAATTCGTGACTATGTTGGTACAGAGAACTTCATGACCTTTGGAATGGACAATGAGGAAGTAGAAGAGTTCTACCGTAACGGTAATTACAATGCTCGTCATATCTACGAAACAAACCCTCGTGTTCACCGTGTTCTTAATGCTTTGATTGACGGTACAGTACCTGGAGCGAACGGTGAAGGCCAAGAAATCTTTGATTCTTTAGTGACCTATAACGATGAATACTTCGTTCTAAAAGACTTTGAAAGCTATATAACAACACAATTAGAAGTGGATGCTTTATACAAAGATCAAGTAAAATGGTTGCAAATGTCTCTTAACAATATAGCCAATGCAGGACCATTTTCAGCTGACTATACTATCTTACGTTACGCAGATGAAATTTGGAAAATCCATCCTTATAAAGGAGATCATTCCTTATAGAATGGAATGAAAATGAAAAGTGATTCTCACAAGTATGTTGAGAATCACTTTTTTTATTATTACAGAGGAAAAGAGTTTCCGAGAAATCTATCCAAATCAAAAGGGGCTGGGCAAAAAAGTCAAAATGGTAACCAAATAAAAGAGTTCCCCAGAAATTTATCCTTATAGAACGGTGTAAAGCATAGCTGACGCACAGTGGATGTTTCGGCTTCAGCCGATTTACAGCCACGTAGACAGCTAAGCCGGTGAGACCTTGGCTCACGGCGGTGCCACCGTTCCCATTTCGGATAAATTTCTGGGGAACTCTTTTATGATTTAGAAATTTTTTTATTTTATTACAGACTTTTTGCCCAGCCCCCTCCTGTTTTTAATAGGTTTTTGTGGACTATTTTATGATTTAGAATGATTTTTATTTCAGACTTTTTGTTTAATCCTACTTTTTTATTCAGTAAATTTTGTCTAGATAGGGATTTTAGTATTCTGAAAAAATAGTTAAAATTTCATTAGCAAATAAAAGAATTCTATTGAATAGCTTAAATAGGTTTGTTATTCTTATGGTATTAAATTTTTGTGTAAAGGTAGGAATCAGTCCATGAAAGTAGCAAAATTTGGCGGTAGCTCATTGGCAAGTGGTGATCAGATAAAAAAAGTATTTGATATCATGAAGAGCGATACGGATAGAAGAATTCTGGTTGTTTCTGCTCCAGGAAAGCGAAATAACGATGATGAAAAAGTGACTGATTTATTGATTGAATTAGCCAATTCTCATATCGAAAAAAAAGACGGAACTGTAATTTTAGAAAAAATATTAGAACGATACCAATCGATTGTAGAAGAATTGAAAATTAAAAGTCCTGTTATGGCCCAAATTCGTCAACATTACCAAGACCTTTGGCAGCGAGATGATTTACCAGAAGCGTATTTGTTGGATGCTTATAAAGCTAGCGGAGAAGACAATAATGCCAAGTTGATTGCTGCATATTTTACTGAGCAAGGACTAGAATCTCTTTATGTAAGTCCTAGCCAAGCAAAATTACTAGTTAGTGATGAGCCGGGCAATGCTCAAGTTTTACCGCAAGCTTATGACGAACTGGTTTCACTTTTGGATATTCCTCAAGTAGTTATTTTTCCTGGTTTTTTTGGTGTGAGTGAAGAGGGAAATATCGTAACGTTTTCTAGGGGCGGTTCTGATATTACAGGGGCCATTCTGGCTAAAGCACTGGAAGCTGATTTGTATGAGAATTTTACGGATGTAGATGCAATCTATGTTGCCCATCCGGGAATCGTAAAAAATCCTTTACCAGTGGATGTTTTATCTTATCGTGAAATGCGTGAGTTGTCCTACGCTGGTTTTTCAGTTCTACATGGGGAAGCTTTGTATCCAGCTTTTTCTTCTGGTATTCCGGTTCATGTCAGAAATACCAACAATATCGATACGAATGGAACTTATATTTTGCGTGGTAAAGGCAGTTCTCTATATACAATTTCGGGAATTGCTAGCTCATCTGGTTTTATTTCCATTTATATTCAAAAATTCTTGATGAACCATGAAGTTGGTTTTTTGAGACGTGTTTTGCAAATTTTTGAAGACTTTGGGATTAGTGTTGAGCATGTGCCAACGGGTATTGATGATATTACTGTCTTAATGAGGGCTGACCAATTGGAAGAGAGTGATGTTGATGCTCTTCTCAACAAATTGAAAACGGATCTGAAGGCTGACCAAGTATATGTGAATAAATATTTGTGTCTGATCATGTTGGTCGGTGAAGGGATGATCAACGCGGTAGGTACAACTGCACGAGTAACCAGAGCCCTAGCAAGAAAACAAATCAATATAGAAGTATTTAACCAAGGAGCTTCAGAGGTTTCTATGATGTTTGGTATTGAAGAATCCCTCGAAAAGGCTGCTGTCAAAGCACTTTATGAAGAATTCTTTGAAGAAAAAGTTGACTATCAATTAATGGAAAAATAATTGAGAGTAGGCCGCAAATTTTTTGAAAACTGGAAAATTTATGAATAGGTAAATCTTCTTTCGGTATTAAAAGAGTGGGACTGAGCAAGAAGTCTGTAAAGTATATAATTTATTTCTAAATCACAAAAGAGTTTCCGAGAACTGTATCAGAAATGAGAACGGTGGCACCGCCGTGAGCCTTGGTCTCACGGTCTTAGCTGTCTACGTGACTGTAAATCGGCTAAAGCCGAAACAGTCACTGTGCGTCAGCTGTGCTTTACACCGCTATTTCTGATACAGTTCTCGGAAACTCTTTTGTTTTATTGTAATCCGGATTATTCTTCCAGTCCCACTCTTTAATAATCCTTCTAAAAGCTAATCAATTTTTCTCAATAATCTTAAACCATTTAGGATAACTAGAATTGTGGAGCCTTCATGTCCAACAACTCCTAATGGGAGGTTGATATATTGGAATAGGTTGGCTGTGATTAATAAGAGAATGACACAAATGGAGAAGACCATATTTTGTATGGTGATTTTTCTGAGTTTCGCAGATAGCTTGTGACAATAGCTTAATTTGTCTAGGTGGTCATCCATTAGCACAACATCAGAAACTTCAATAGCTATATCTGTTCCGCCACCCATGGCTATACCGATACTGGCGTTGGCTAAGGCTGGGGCATCGTTAATTCCGTCGCCTACCATGGCAATAACAGGGTATTTTTTTTGTATATTTTGCAGATTTGAAACTTTTTCTTCTGGTAAGCAGTTACCAAACACTTGTGAAATACCAATTTGATTGCCAATGGTTTGACCAGTTTTTTGATTGTCCCCGGTCATCATGATGGTTTCGATGCCTTGATGGTTAAAATAAGACAGCATTTCCTTAGCACCAGCTTTGGGCATATCTAAAAGTGCAAAGTAGGTGACGACCTGATTGTCTTTTTGGACAAATACCAAGGTTTTACCACTTTCTTGTAGGGAGACGATAGTTCCCTTGTCGTCAGCAGTCAAAGACTCAGAGTTAACGAAATCTAATTTTCCGATTTTCCATTCGGAGCCTAAGAAATTAGCAGATAATCCTGAACCGGTATGATCAGCTAAGTCTGTGATAAGGGCGTAGTCTTGTGGCTTAAGGTTTATATAGGTCATGATGGCTTGAGCAATTGGATGGGTTGAGGTTGATTCCATTGCGGCTACCAAGCTAAAAACGGTATCTTGGTTGATATGATTCACTAATACCATATCGGTGACTTGTGGGCGTCCTTGTGTCAGCGTACCTGTTTTATCGAAAACAATGGCATTTAATTGCACGAAATTTTCTAAGAAAGCTCCGCCCTTAAAGAGAATTCCTTGACGAGCACCATTTGAAATGGCAGCTAAGGTAGCTGGTGTAGCGGATGCCACTAGGGCACAAGGGGAGGCAACTGTTAATAATACCATGCCACGGTAGAAGGATTCATTCCAAGTCCAATGAAGTCCAAAGTAGAAAATGGCAATAGCAATTGGTACTGAGATTAAAACGATGACGACATAAACACTTTCAATTTTGTTTAGAAGTGTAGCAGTTTTAGAGGGTGTTGATTGGGCTTCTTTTACTAACTTAATGATTTTAGCAAACAAGGTATCATCGGGATTTTTGGTAACAGTCATGGTGATGCCGTTAGATAAGTTCATGGTACCACCAAAGATTAAATCACTTGCCCCTTTATCTACAGGAATGGATTCTCCTGTGATACTAGCTTCGTCAAATAGGCTAGTTCCTTGAAGGATTTCACCATCAATTGGAACGCTGGTACCTTTAGGAACAAGAACCTTATCACCGATTTGTAAGCTAGCGACAGGGACTTCTTCTATGGAACCATCGTCTTTCAAGCGTTTTGCTGTTTCTGGTTGAAGGTTCATCAATGCCGTAATTGCTTGGGTACTTTTGTTCATCGCATATTCTTCTAAAGAACCACTTAAGGAGAATATGAAAATTAACAAAGCGCCTTCTAGCCAATAACCAATGATTGAAGCACCGATAGCTGCAAGAACCATTAAGATATCCACATTTAGCCGTTTGCTTTCAATGGTATCTTTAAAGCCGTTGACAGCTTGCTTATAGCCACCAATTATAAATGAAAGAATAAAAATATATGGGGCTAAAAAGGCAAAGCTAGTCTGTTCTATAATAATTCCTAAAAGAATTAAGAAACCGCTAATAATGGTTAGTTGCATGGATTTATTTTTTAATAATGTATTCATAGTCGTAACCTCCACTAATAAATTGGATTAGAATAATTCTCTTTTATCCAACCTAAGTATATCAGCTAGTGTCCCTAGATTATAGTAATTATCATCTAATGGGACTGAATGTCATTCTCAATTATCATAAAGTGGACAAATTTATTTTCTGTTGTCTGGATATGGCTAAAAAATTCAATTTAAGAAGAATGTTTGGTAAACTGTGATTAATGAATACATTTGTTTTAAAAGGAAGGCATTTAATAGAAGAATGAAAGATGGTGGGGTAGTTTATGATGAAATTGTATTTTATTAGACATGGTATCACAGAAAACAATACTCAACAGCGCTTCAATGGAGGTAATACACATTCTCCATTAACAGAAGAAGGAATTAAAAAGTTGAGAAAGACGAAAGCTTTTTTAGAGAATCAGGGCATTGCTTTTTCCAAAATCTATGTCAGTCCTCAACAAAGAGCTATTGATACAATGAAGCACATCGTTTCCCAAGAGCTTCAAGATACTACACCAATTTTTTATAATGAGCATTTAAGAGAAATTTTCTTTGGACAATGGGAAGGGCAATTATTTGAACCCTTACTTAGTCATCCACAAGTGCAAAATCTGCGGTACTATCCTAATGATTATGACCCATCAGAATTTGGCGGCGAGGACTACCGCTCTCTACTTGCTAGAGGGAAGTCTTTTTTAGAAGAGTTAGATTATAACGATGATGAAAACTATTTGATCGTGGGACACGGTGTCATGTTGACCTGTCTCCTACAATCTTTAAAAGGAGCGGAACTGCCTGATATTAGAAAAGATGGCATCATCCATAATGGTAGTGTTAGTGTCGTAGAGGTGAGTCAAGACGGAACTAAGTCAGTTCAGATTTTTAACCTGCTTCCTTAGGTTAAGATAATAAATGATTTGAAGAGAACTGGATAAAAGATTTTACTTTGTTTAACAAAGTATGGTCTCTTTTGTGACGAAATAAGGAGCTAGCTTGGAGTTCTTACCACATAAAAAGCTGCTACAATCATATTTAGATTGTAGCAGCTTTTACGTATCTTTAAGCAAAAAGTATCCAAAGAATGATAATGGAACCTAGGATAATTCTGTACCAACCAAACGCTTGGAAGTCGTTGCGTTTTAGGTAGTTGAGTAAGAACTTGATGGCAAAGATAGAAACAACAAAAGCAGTTAAACTACCTACTAATAAAATAATAATTTCAGCCATACTATAGTTGAAACCAAATTTAAGTAATTTCAAACCACTTGCCCCAAACATAATTGGGATACTCATGAAGAAAGAGAACTCGGTAGCAACATATCTAGACGTACCAACTAAAAGCCCACCAATAATCGTTGAACCAGAACGAGAAGTACCAGGCACTAAGGAAAGACATTGAAATAGCCCAATCTTAAGAGCTGTACCATAATCTAATTCTTCAAACGTAGAAATATGTGTATCTTCAGGCTTATGACGACGTTCAATCACAATAAATAAAATACCATAAACAATAAGAGCAATTGCAATAACAATCGGTTTGTTGAAATATAATTCCATATAGTCATCAATTAAGAGTCCTAGAACTACAGCAGGAAGGCAGCCCACAATAACTTTTTTCCATAGGGTAATCGTTTCTTTTTTTTCATAGCTAGATTTTTTAGCAGAGAATGGGTTTAATTTTTCAAAATAGAGGATGACTACGGCCATAATAGCCCCTAATTGAATAACCACATTAAACATATCCATAAACCTACTGCTGACATCTAACTTAATGAGTTGGTCCACTAAGATTAAATGCCCCGTACTACTAATAGGCAGCCACTCAGTAATACCCTCTACAATTCCAAGAATAATCGTTTTTATCAGTTCAATAATACTTATCACACACTTCACTCCTCAAAATTTTCTTCTAGGTGATAGTATACTTCTTTAAAGTGGTTTTGGCTAGAAATCTTACCAATTCTTAAAGGGTATTGATGTAGAAAGATGCCTGAGTATGGTATCATAAGGTATAGAAAAATAGAAAGGGATGAATCATATGTTTGGATTGTTTAAGAAAAAAGAAAAAGAAGAAACACCCCCGACTTTTGCACTTACAGGAAAAAATAAGTCGACAAACACCTACAGCCACAAGGGTTACACAAAATATAATCAATTAACACTTGTATATATACAGTAGTTTTGCTATAATGGTTAAATAGAAGTTTTGTATATAAATTTACTATTTTTTGATAAAAAAGCTAATTTATCATATGATTTTTGATAAATTTATCCTATAAGATATAAGTATTTATCAAATTTAGATGCATAAAATTATTATTTCATTTGAGAAAACAGAGTAATTTTGACTGAAGACTATGTAAAAATATTGAAAATGAAATGAATTCCTCATTGATGACATTAAAAACTTGAAAAAACTGTATATATACTCTTAAAAAAATAAAAACACCACTAAAACCCTTTAGTAACAAGGGGTTTGGTGGTGTTTTCTTTCATTCAAGTGCAAAAGTCGGGAAAAATAGAAAGGGATGAATCATATGTTTGGATTGTTTAAGAAAAAAGAAAAAGAAGAAACACCAGTAGAACCAGTTGTTATTGAGCCATTATTTACCTTACACGCAGTTGCTAATGGACAGGTCATTCCGATTGAACAAGTAAATGACCCAGTGTTCTCACAAAAGTTCATGGGAGATGGTTTTGCTGTTATGCCAACGGATGGCATTATCACTTCACCAGTTACTGGAGAAATAATGAATGTGTTCCCAACACAACATGCTGTCGGCATCAAAACGCCAAATGGGATCGAAGTTTTACTTCACATGGGCTTGGATACAGTTGAATTGAAAGGCGAACCATTTAAAACAATTGTTAAAGAAGGTGACCAGGTTACTCCTGAAACGCTGATTTCAACAGTTGATCTACAAGCCATTACAGATGCTGGTAAAGATACCGCAATGGTTGTGGTATTGACCAATATGGATAAAGTAAAATCTTTTGAAGTTACTGAAGGAACAGCAGTAGGAAAAGACCAAATCGGTTCTGTCGAAGCACAATAAAACATTTAAAAAGCAGCTAGCTCATGAGTCGCTCTCCTCATCTAAGACAAGAATAAAGTCTTAGTGAGGGGGGAGCCATATCATAAAGCTAGCTACTTTTTTATTTTATTTTTACAGATAAACACAAACTGCTTCGGGAGCGTAAACGTCACTTTCAAGCAGTGTTAACTTACCGTTTTGTGAGTCTCTTTCAAATAAGCTCAAATTATCTGATTCTTGATGAGCTACAACAATAAAGTCATCATTTTGGCTTAGGTTAAAGTCGCGAGCAACTTTACCGTAAGTTGCCACTTCTTCGATAAAGGTTAATAAACCAGTTTCTGGGTGAATTAGGTAGGATACTAAGACATCATAGCCGCGGTTGGATGCGTAGAGGAAACGACCATCAGCAGTAATACGGATAGCTGCCGCCCATTTCTCTTGGTTGTCATCTTTTAGTAAATCTACACGGTCTTTTAACACAAATTCACCAGTATTAGTATCGTAGAATAAGACTTCAATGCTTGCATTTAATTCGCAGATTAAGTAGGCAATGGATAAGGTTGGATGGAAGACAATGTGTCTAGGGCCAGCACCTGGACTTGACTTGTAAGTAGCGATAGCACGTAATTCTTGATCAGGACTTACTTTATAAGTTATCACTTCGTCAGTTCCTAAGTCGCAAGCAATAATAAAATGATTGTCAGGAGTATGTTGGGAGTAATGCACATGTGGTTTGGTTTGGTTAGGATGAATGCTTGATCCAGTGTGTTCTACTAGGTCCAGTCGGTCTAGTTTGCCGTTTGAATCGGTTTGATAGAGGACAACTGAACCGGCATGATAGTTTGAGGTTACCAATAAGGAAGAGTTTTCTTCAAGGCTAATGTAACAAGGAGGCGCAATCTCAAAGTGATCTTGGTCTACTTTGACAAATTGTCCGGTGGTATCACGTTTGAACGAAGTCACACCACCCAGACCCTCTTCTTTAGAAACTGTATACAAAAGATTTTTGCTGCTATCTAAAGTAACATAGGTTGGGCTATCCACCTCTGCTTCTAACACTAAATTTCCAAGGGATTTAGCACTTGTATCTAATTCAATAGAATAAACCCCCTTACTTTCACGCTTGGTATACGTACCCAAATAAAATTTTTCTTTCATAAAAATCCTCCTCGGTAGTCATAATTGGAATTGTTTGGAGAAAGTCTCTCTCCATTTGATACTTATAGTATAGCATAAATTTTTTTGTAAAAAGGGCCAAACTCCTATAAAAATACCTTAGAAATATGGTACACTAAAAACATAAAACGAATGTAAATGGGGGTAAGAAGATGGAAGAAGAGCGCAGTTTGAATAAACAGACTTACAAAAGACCATCCTGGCTATGGAAATGGGTCGTCAATAATCAATTTGTTAGTGTCTTACTCATCATTTTACTTGTTCTTATAAATATCTGGGTCTTTACAAAAATAGCCTATATTTTTCAACCAATAGGCTCCTTTGTACAAATTATCGGATTTCCAGTAGTTGCTGCTGGTATACTATATTATTTGATGAAACCTGGGATGGATCTACTGACTAAGCATGGGGTCCCTAAACGGATTGGCGTTTGGATTATGTTGGTTTTATTGGTCTTACTTATTTTAGCAGTAGTATTTAGTATCATTCCAATCCTGCAGCAACAAATCATGGAATTTATTGGACAAACCCCACGTTATTTTGAAATTATTTCAGCTCAAATATCTGATTTGATGAAAAGTGAATTTTTATCTCAATTACAAGTTCAGTTAAAAGATATCAATATGAACTTTCTTCAGACCTTAACAGAACGAATGAATAATATTTTGAATGTTACTTTCTCAGGTATTGGTAGTGTTTTTGGAGTTGTAGGAAACCTAGTAGTGGGACTGATTACTATGCCTATCTTACTCTACTATTTGTTAACGGATGGGGATCGTATCTTGCCATCTGTTTCAAAAGTATTCCCAACGGCTTCACGGGCTAAAATTACTGAAGTTCTTGCTGAGATGAACACTCAGATTAGTCAGTATATTCGTGGACAAATCACTGTTGCTTTTGCGGTTGCTGTTATGTTTATGATTGGATATTCCATCATTGGTTTACAATATGGATTAGCTATTGCTTTTTTTGCGGGAATCTTGAATATCATTCCTTATGTAGGATCATTTTTCGGAATGGTACCCGCTATTATTGTTGGTTTTGTACACTCTCCAATGATGCTTCTACAAGTTTTGATTGTCTTCGTTATCGAACAAACCATTGAAGGTAGAATACTTTCACCGCTCATTTTAGGAAACAGCTTAAAAATGCACCCAGTAACTATTTTGGTAATTTTATTAACAGCCGGAAAAATGTATGGACTGACAGGTTTGATTTTAGGTATCCCTGGCTACGCCATTATAAAAGTCTTTACCACTCATTTATTTGCTTGGTACAAAGATTATTCTGGACTATATCCAGATGTAGAAACTTCGATTCAATTTCAAAAGCCGAAGATAGATGAGAATACAACAGAAGTTACTAAATAAGCAATAAAGCTATTCTCAAAGAAAGAGAATAGCTTTTTTTGCTGCACAAGTTCACAAAAAATTCATAAAAACTCAGAAAATAGACTCTGAACTATCTGCCACCCAAATGTAGCGCTTTATTTTTTAAAAGTAATACAAATAACGTACTAAAAGTATATATAAATATAAATATTTTAGACATAATTGCATAGTATATATTATTATGTGAACTGTGATTGATATTTTTCAGAAAAATAGTGAAAAAATATTTTTTATACATAAAAACTTCAGAAATATAATTGACTAATCTTTATCTGGTGCATTAAAATAGGCCTATATATTATAGACAGAGACTCAAGAATGGGGGTGTTGATATGGAATTAATAGATATTCTGGAGAATTATTCGTTAATTACTAATGAACAGCGGTTAGAAATTGAGAAGGCCTTGCATTCTACTAGTGAATCGGTAGAGAGGTATATCGTTAGACAAGGCTATATTACAGATGAGAAACTATTAAAAATTCTTGGTTATTATTATAAAACACCTTATGTTAGTTTAGCGAAATTTACCATAGAAAATGAAGCTGTAGCAAAAATAAATGAGAAAATTGCCAGACGACATACGCTTATTCCTATCTCACTGACTAGAGAATACGATCCTAAGCTGATTGTCGCAACAGCGGATCCAAAAGACTACATAGCGCTTGAAGATGTTAAGATTGCCTCAAAGATGGATGTATTACCATACGTTTCGTTTAAGGAAGATATCCTTAAATATATTGACCAATTTTATAGTCAAGGAGAAGATGCTAAACAAGCTGCAACTGAAATTGAAGGGCTTGGCATTGAGAAAGTAAGTGCTGAAGAAGATTTAGAGATAAAGAATGCTCCAGTAGTTCGTTTAGTAGATTCAATCATAAGCCAGGCAATTAAAACGCGAGTTAGTGATATTCATATTGAACCTTTCGAAAAAAAAGTTCGTATTCGTTTTAGGGTTGATGGAACTTTAGTAGAGAATATGCAACTAAAACCTCAAACACATTCAGCAATAGCCACGCGAATAAAAATCATGAGTGGCTTGGATATTACTGAACGAAGAGTTCCACAAGATGGACGAATTGAAACAGTTATAGATGGTCGAGAAGTAGATATGCGGGTATCAGTTTTACCAACCGTTTTTGGAGAGAAAATTGTAATCCGGATTCTGAATAGAAATGCCACCTTATTGAGTAAGGAAGAATTAGGATTTTCGAAAAGCAATGAACTGTTATTTAATAATATTCTAAAAGCTCCAGAAGGTATCATCCTTTTAACCGGACCCACAGGTAGTGGGAAAACAACAACCCTTTACACCGCCTTACGTGAATTAAATGATATCGGGAAAAATATTATCACCGTTGAAGATCCTGTTGAGTATCGCTTAGATGGGGTCAATCAAGTACAAGTGAACGTAAAAGCGGGGCTTACATTTGCTAGCGGGCTCAGAAGTATTCTTCGTCAAGATCCAGATATCGTACTTCTCGGAGAAATTCGAGATGAAGAAACAGCTAGTATTGCAGTTAGAGCAGCAATCACTGGACACGTTGTACTATCAACTATCCATACAAATGATACGGCTAGTACCATTAATCGTTTGGTGGACATGGGAATAAAACCGTATTTAGTATCAACGGCTACAGTAGGAATTATTGCTCAACGGTTGATCAAACGAAATTGTCCAAAGTGTAAACAGCCTTACCAACTTGATTCCAATCGTTATGCTGCTTTTGGACTAAATGCTGGTGATACTGTATATAGAGGTGCAGGTTGTAACTATTGTAATGGAACAGGATATTTCGGCAGAATTGCCATCCATGAAATCATGCCTATCACCAATGAAATTAGAAATTTAATTAATCAAGAAGCAACAGCCAATGATGTTAAAGATGCTGCTAAAAAATATGGGATGAATGACTTAGCTCAAGAAGCTATGAATTCAGTAAAAAAAGGGATTACCACTATTCAGGAAGCAATGAAAATTGCGCATAGTATTGAGGGAGAAGAACAAGAATGAAAGTAAATGATTTAATTGAACAAGCTATCAAAGCGGGATCTTCAGATATCCATCTAACTGTTGGTGCGAACCCAACCATGAGGCTACACGGACGATTAGTAGATATTGTTGGTGAGGCTTTGACGCCGCAAGATACAATTGGCTTCACTAAAGAAATATTAAATGAGAAACAACTAGCTCATTTAGTAGAAGTTGGTGAAGTTGACTGTGCTCATGAGGCTGGCGAAGGGTATCGGTTACGGGTAAATATTTTTAAACAAAAAAATAATATCGGTATAGCCTTACGGGTTATTCCTAATCAAATCCCTTCCATGGAAGACCTAGGGCTACCCAATGTAATCAAACAGTTAGCTGGAAAACGTCGTGGCTTAATCCTAGTTACCGGACCTACTGGTAGTGGAAAATCAACAACACTTGCAACAATGATTGATTATATGAACCATGCCCGTAATGAGCATATTATTACAATTGAAGACCCTATTGAGTACATGCATACTCATAGAACATGTTTAATTAACCAAAGAGAATTAGGTAGTGATACCCAGAGTTTTGGCAATGCCTTAAGAGGGGCACTCCGTCAAGATCCGGATGTCATTCTGGTAGGGGAAATGCGGGATAAGGAAACAATAGAAATTGCCATACGTGCAGCAGAAACAGGTCACTTGGTTTTATCTACTCTTCATACTATTGGAGCGGTAAATACGATGGATCGTATCATCGATGTGTTTCCTGCAGAACAGCAAGAACAAATCCGTGTACAGTTATCCTCCGTAATAGAAGGTGTAGTATCCCAACAATTGATGCAAACAATTGGTGGAAAAGGACGTGTAGCAGCTTTTGAGGTGATGTTATCAACTCCAGCTATACGAAACTTGATTCGTGAAGGAAAAACCCATCAGTTGTTAACACCGATTCAAACTGGAGCACAACAAGGCATGATAACTATGGATACTTCACTCTTAAATCTATTCAGAAGAAGTATCATCGATAAGAAAACCTTGCTTTCCTATTCAGTAGACCGTGAACGTCTAGAAAAATTAACGACTTTAGCATAGGGGGGGTATTATGGCAATTTATGCATGCCGATATGTAGATAGCAAAGGAGTCTTCGATATTGAAATTAAGGCTGAGAGTAAACAAGAAGCCTTAATGCAACTTCGACTCAAGGGCAAACCAATCAATGTTGTAGAAAAACCTGCTGGATCCAAAGAGATTTTACTCTTTAATACAAAAAAAATTAAGGTCAAGGACCTCTCTCTTTTTTGTAAGCAGCTATCTGTTATGCTAGGTGCGGGTATGCCGTTGAACAACGCAGTAGGTATTTTAGAGACACAAGCAACATCCAAAGTTCTCAAAACCTCTTTAAAAAAAATAGATAGCCAGCTAAAAGAAGGAAATATGTTATCTGATGCAATGGCTAAACAAGATGGTCTTTACCCGGAGTTACTTTTACGAATGATAGAATCTGGAGAAAAAACCGGAAGACTAGACGAAGTTCTTGAAAGGATGTCTGAACACTATACCAAAGAAATTAAAATAAATAATCAAGTTCGAGGGGCTATGATTTATCCGATTGTTTTAGCATGTTTAGCTTTTGGTGCGGTTATCGTCTTACTATACATGGTTATCCCAAGTTTTGCCGGTATTTTTGAACAAGCAGACATGGAATTACCTTTTCTTACAAGAGTAGTAGTTGGTGCTAGTAATTGGTTGCAAGCATACTGGTATATCTTTCTCGGGATAATGATAGCGATAGTAGTAGGTTTTACTCGTTTTAGAAAAACTTATACCGGGAAAAGATTTTTGGATCAATTAAAATTAAATTTCCCAGTTATCAAGGGACCAATGCAAAAGATTGTAACAGCACGTTTTTCTAGTACCTTGGCTACTTTAATCAGTGCCGGAATCCCCTTAGTTGAAGCCCTAGATGCGGCTTCTCGTACAACAAACAATGAAGTTGTGATTGAAAAAATAAAAATCGCGAATGATGGAATTCAGAAAGGGAAGTTAATGACTACTATGTTGACAGAAACTGGCCTGTTCCCGCCAATGATGTTGTCAATGGTCAAGATTGGAGAAGAATCGGGTTCTTTAGAAACTATGTTGAATAAAACATCAGCATATTATGACGAAGAGCTTGAAGCGGCTATCAAACAACTTCTCTCCCTGATGGAACCTGCTATGATTATTGTCATGGGTGTTATTATTGGAGTTATCGTAGCTTCAGTTATGATCCCGATGTTTGAAATCAATAATGCAGTTTATAAGATGGGGACCTCTTAATTTGGTTGAACTGGGAGTTTGTAGAGTCTCCCAATTAACCTGTCCAAATCTTTGGACAGAAATAAAAAGAATAAAAAGGATAAGGAGAAATGAGAATGTTAGAAAAATTACAGAACATGCGTAAAAATTTAAAGAAAAAAGGAAAAGGATTTACCTTGGTTGAGTTAATTGTGGTTATCGTAGTTATTGCAATTATTGCAGCAATTGCCATCCCACGTATCACTTCCTTCCAAGACAGTGCCCGCAGAGCACGTATTCAAGCAGAACACAGAGAATTAGTAACTGCAGCACAAATGTTTATCGCAAACAGCACTGACCCAACAAATGCAGCTGAGGAATTGGATAATCTTAACGAGGATTTAGGACCATTCATGAATTTACAAGGTACAGCAACTCTGGAAGATACTTTGGCACATAATGGTCAAGATGTTGCGCATACAATTACTGGTACTACCATTGTATCAACATATATTCCTGCAGGACAAAACGATGCAGAATTTACTTTAGTATATAATTTTGGTCCTGATGCTGCTCCATAATAGTTAACTATTTTACTAAAAACTCTACTCCGACTGTTCGCAGTCGGATATTTCCTAAGAGCTTTTCTACACCAGTTAGAAAAGCTCTTAGGAAATATCAAAAAGCAGGTGAAAAAGGTGAAAAAACGAAAAAGTAAAGGGTCTACTTTACCCATGGTGATTATTGCACTAGTTGTTCTTGCAATATTATCTGGCATTATTGCCACGACAATCCAAGCGGCCAATGCTCAAACCCTACGTGTAACAGAGTTTATGAATGCCAAATATGTAGCTACCTCAGGGACACAGTTAGCTCTAGGAGCTTACTACGAGAATGATGGTAATAATAATTTATATAAACTATTTGAAAATCGAGCCATGGGGAAAGACAAATCAACTACTGCAGTGACAGCTAACCATGTGTTTGAGAACGGTACTGCTCAAATAACAATGACAGGTAAGTTTGAACCTGGTTCTCAAATGTCATCTCGTTACAATATCACCATTGAAACAATCGCAAAGATAGGCTTAAGCGAAGATAATTATAAACATGTTGTTGAGTTTAATTGGGAAACTAATGGTATTCGTAATGAATCTGGTGGGGTAGATAACTAGTCGTAGGAGAATTTATATGAAAACAAAACATAAAGGATTCACATTAACAGAGGTAATCGTGGCCATCATGATCATGGGAATGCTCTGGCTTGTAATCGCTTCGGTATTTCGAACAGCTTTACAAGGTCGAGAACTCATTGATAAAGAAGCAGCAATTCAGGCGGACGTTAGAACGACAATGTTATCAGTTGACCGAGCGATTCAGGATGCAACAGCTGTATTTATTTTAGATGATCAAAAATATGATGGCAATGGGATAAAATTTACTAAGGGATGGAATTATATAGGAATGTCTGATGATAAGAAGCAAGTCCTACAGTTTATCTGGGATAAGACGAATCAGACATGGAATAAGCGTGTTCTATCAAGATCAATTTATGATGTCTCTTATGATTTAAATTTTGTTCCTGAAAAAGATTACCAAGATAATCGATTAGTAAACTATAGTTTACATGGACAATATGCTGACGGAGGCCATGAGATAAATGTTGAATCCGCTATCTCATCATTGAATGCTAAACAAATTTTTTCTAAAGTAGCTACAGCAAAAAAAGGAATCGCAATTGCCTATCGAGATGATGAAATTAATGAAGCAGTTGATGTTTCAATAAGTTTTGTCTTAGATAGTTCAGGCTCAATGGGTTTTAACATGCGTTACAGAAACCCATCAGATCCTATAAGAATGACTGTTTTGAAAGAACAAGCAAAAGAAATGATTCATAACCTGTCTACGGTTGGTGGAGTACGTGTAAATTTAATAGGATTTCAATCTAATGCCTACTATGTTGAAAAAGACTTTATAAATGTTGGGGAAAATAAAGATTCCATAATAAATGCGATTAATTTGTTGCGTCCAACAGGGGGAACCAACCCAGGAGATGGCTTACGCTATAGCTTAACTAGTTTATCGTTTGAGAAAAGTCAACTTCGATATGTTGTGCTTTTAACGGATGGTGTACCCACGCATGCAACCTATTCTCGATATAATTCACTTTATCAAGGATACTTTGTATTAAATGACCCTATGACAGTAAGTCAGTCAGGAAATTTCTATAATCGGACTTCAGATAATGATCCAGTAAACCCAATCGCATATTCTAAGTATGTATCTGAGAAGTATGCAGCTGGTGTTCGAAGAATAAACGTAATTGGTTTTTCTGGGGATGCAGCTGATAAAAAATTAGGAACTAACCTAACAAACGCTATTCAGAATAGATTTGTTGATGCTAAATATTTTGATGCAGCATCAAGTGAGGAATTAAAAGCTGTTTTTGAAGAGATTAAAACACAGATAAGCGAAGATATGTGGTTCTTAGTAGGTCCATAAGGAGGAATATGTCATGAAGAAACAAAAAGGGTTTACCTTGACAGAAGTAATCATTAGTTTGATTATGTTAGTCATCATTGTTGTAGGTATGCTTTCGTTTTTTTCTAATGGATTTAGTCGTATTTACTTCTTAAGAGATAGAAATATTGAAAACTTTGAAATTCAAGCAGATATTGAAGAAAAACTTGCTGATTTTAAGAAAAATGGGAGTAACGGAGATGTTATAGCTAATTTTACTTATAAAGTAGGTTCTAGTAGTCAAGTACCAATAAAGGTTAAAGGAACAACTTTAAGTCATGTAACCTCGGGAGGCTACAATATTAATTTGTTTGTTGCTAATGCAAAAGAAATTAAGCTTCCTATACCCGAAGATATGAAGATTCAGGTTGGAGATAGAGATTATTATTATCTAGGGGAAACAACAGCATCAGCCTCCTATACACTAAATTACGATTCTAGTGTAAAACTTTTTCTGGAATCAGGATGGTTTTTGAGCAATCGATATATTGAAACAAATCAAGAGCAAAAATTAGTAGATGTCGTTACAGTTGGAACCATTTTACCAAAAGAATCTATATTAACGGATACTTCAATAAGTCCCAAAACAGCATTACCACTTAATCCAACAGATTTCAAAAA
Organism: Granulicatella seriolae; assembly: GCF_024543085.1. Lineage (GTDB taxonomy): Bacteria > Bacillota > Bacilli > Lactobacillales > Aerococcaceae > Granulicatella > Granulicatella seriolae. The sequence goes on along the minus strand of NZ_JANHNZ010000001.1, from coordinate 321,804 downwards.
AATAAGTGGGAATCAATCAGGTGTATTGGTTACCGAAGCGATGTTAGGACGCTTTTTGACTTTTTCTGCTAGACCGATTTCATCTAGAGGTAGGGTAGGTAGTTATCAAGAAGGTCAACGATTATGGATAATGGGCTTGCCTGTTCTTTCTGGGTTAAGGGTACATATTGATGCAGACTTAGCTTTACAAAAGATAACAGGTGAGCAAAAACAAATGATTCCTTCTGATGGTCAAAACTATCAAAATACAGATTTAAAAAACTATATAACCGGTCAAGAATTGGCTAACAAAGCAATCGCTGTCAGACGAATATACGAACCATTAATTAAGCAAGAAAGACAAGAAATAGTAGTAGAAGGAGCGCAACGTTTGCTTTTCTCTAATAATGATTTTTCTAAAGGAACCACTGTAGGTCTCTTATTAACAAATCAAAAACAAAGAGGAAATATTTTAACACTCCGTTTTAATGAGAATTTTCTTTGGACAGTTGCTCTTTTAGACAATGGGGAGCTCCAAGTAGATTCAGTTGATTACACTATTGCTAGCAATAATAATACTCAAAAATTTTCAACTTCAATCAATGATAATCAAGATAAAACATTGATATCTAAGGTTTCAGCTGGGACAAATAGCATTACGGTCAGTCTTTATTTAAACGATATAATAATTTATTCTCGTACACTACCAACTCGTTATTATAGTGGCCGAAGTACGACAACACATAATATTAGCAATGGACAAATAGAAATCTCTGGTAATACGACAATTAATGAACTTGCCATTTATAATAAGGCATTAACAGATAACGAACTTAGTACTCTACTCAATTATTTTAGGAATAAATATGAATTCACTGCACAATAGAAAAAAAGGATGTGGCAAGGTATGGGATTGTTTCAAAAAAAACAAAATAGTTCTGATGATTTGTTGGATCAAAATGAAAAGAATAATCAAAACAGTAAGAAGTCAAGCTCTCTTTTTTCTATAGGTAAAAAGAAGGATGAAGACATAACAACAGAGGAAAGGCAAGATATCAAAGAATTTAATAAACGGGTAAAACTACAACAATCTACACAAAAAAAAGATAAAGATATTGAAGGTAAACAAACTAAGAAAAAACTATTTTTTAAAAAAGAACCAAAAGAAAAAGAACGTCAATACGTTACAACTAATGAAGCGTATACATTTTTTGGTAAAGCTATTAAAGGGAATATGTTAGCTATAGATCTTCTAGATAAGAGTGCAAAACTAATTTTGGCAAAAAATAAAAAAGATGATTTAGAAATTCTACAAGTAGTAGATGCAGAAATGCCAGATAATTCTATCATTAATGGTGATATTATTGATCAAGAGGCAGTTTTTCAGGCTTTGAGATCTGCAATAGAGATTAACAATTTATCAGCTAAGTACGCCATGTTTTCTATTAATGGTGAGAGGATTATTCGAAGAGAAATTCGTATACCTTTCGTTGAAGAGAAGGATATTGAAGGGTTGATTAACTTTGAGTTGGAACAATATCTAGATATTGATACAGAATCTTATATTATTGAGTTTGAACTGATTGAACAAGAGCAAAATAGTGTCGAAGAAACATTAAACCATCTTGATGAAGTAGGACGCTTTTTAGATGTTCTGGTATATGCAGTACCTAAAGGAATGGTTGAAAATCGGTTTGAGATTGCAAAAAAACTTAAGTTAATTCCATATGTATTGGACATACATTCAAATGGGCTCGAGAAATGGGCTCAAAGAGTGGAATCAATAAACAATTTACCAGTATCCTTGACAGAAAAAAATATTGGCTTTATTCAAATTACTAATCAAACGGTTGATGTATATTTATACTCTAAAGGAGAATTTATTACAAATAATCATGCACGCATTAATTACCAGTTTATTGTTGAAGTATTCGAAAGAGAGGAAAGGTTAAAAAAAATTAATGACCTTAACCCTACTGATCACCAATATCCAGGAATAATAAATGCGATTAATGAATGGACTAGTGCAACTACGGAACATATTCTGGCTACGGAGGAATTCTATAGTCGAACTCAAGCAACAAGCATAGACACCTTTTATGTTTATGGGAACGATAACATTTATGCTGAGTTAGTTCCTTTCTTAGAGAAACATTTTGGGCGTACTTTAACCAATATCGAAGAAGCGCAACTACAAGGAATCTCTTGGATGAATGCTAATGCTCATACTTGTACACCAGATCTAATACAAGCTACGGCTATGCTGATACGGAGGGCCTGACCATGACGAGAAGAGATTTAAACTTTTTTAATAAGTTACATGTACCACCAGCCAAGACAAGTCTAATAAAAGTTTTAATTTATGTGGCTGGAATAGTTGCTACGGCTGCGATGGTTTTTTTGGTTTATTATTTTACAACTCAAAATACTATGCTATCCAGAGAGATTGCACAGGCTAATTTAACCTTAAAAAGCCCTGAAATAGCAAAACAAATTTCTGAGGTAAATGCCATTCAAGGGTCTTTAATGGAAGTTGGCAAAGACCAAGAATTGTTTACAAGACTAGAGGGCGACTTTAAACGAGTTCATAGAGTCAACAAAGCTTTTATGACATTTTTACAAAAGAAGCTAACGACCAATATTAGTTTTGAAGAAATCTCTATAACCAACGATTCAGTCACTATTGCAGGATTATCAAACCAACGATTGTCTATCGCTAAGTTTGAGGAAGAACTGAGAAAATCTGAGAAATTTAATCACATTTTGGTAAATGATATCTCACTTCATGATCAGTTAACACTTGAAGAAACTAATCCAGTTTACTCCTTTAATATTCAAATAACGACAAAGGATGTGAGTTTTGATGAATAATTTTGAAGAGAAGGCTAATAATCAAGACTCAAAGTCAAAACTGAAAAAAGGTTTTATGAGTATGAGCAAACGCGATCAAAAGCTTTTAATTGGTGTTCTAATATTACTTGTTGCTGTAGGCTGTTATCTGGTGATAGATAACTTACTAACAAAAAATAGAGAACTAACAGAAGAAAATAATCAAGTTCAATTCGAGTTGTTACAAAATATGACCAAAATCAATCAGAAAGCTTCACTGCAGGATAGTTTGGATAAACTTAATCGACAAACACATGATAAAGCTGTTAATTATTATGGCACAACTAATCAAGGAGAATTTATTTATCTTATTGATAAATTCATTGTAGATAGTGGTATAGTTTTAAAGTCAGTGTCTTTTAATGAAACTGAAAAGATTGAAATTAAGCCTGGAGAACTTCCAGCAAAAGAAGAATCAAAAGCAGACGAGAAACAGTCTATTCAAGGAGAAGCCATTCCGACTCAAACGTTAGCAGAGACTGCATCGTCAGATTCATCTGCAACAGAATCAAGCAATACTGAGGAAACAGCCAGTCAAAATGAAGAGGTAGTAAAAGAGGAATTCACTTATGAAACTCAGAATATCCGACAAATGACTGCTAACATCGAGTTCGTAGGGACTTATTCACAAATTTTAAAACTACTAGAGTTAATAGATCTCAATGATAAAACTATAGTTTCTAGCCAACTAACTTTAAAGCATGGTGATAAGGTAATTGAAACTGTAGATGGGGAAAGCCAAGATTCAAAAATGGATGGAACCATTCTGTTACGCTTTTATCAAGTGGTAGATGTTGAAAAATATGTTGAAAAACCTGCTAGTAAAGTTGATGCTTTGGCAATACCATTCGCTACTGTCCATTCACCATTTATGAGACAGTCTTGGGGGGTTAGCAAAGTTGCAAACGGACAAGCATCAGGTAGTGATGCTATAGGATTATCGCCTGGACCTAACACTACTACATCAACTGTTACAGCAATGGGCAATAATAGCTCTGGCTATTCCAACTCCTATCTGGAAGCACTTTTACCAAGTTATTTAGATTGGTTAAATCAAAATAATGGTGCGAAGCCAAGTCTAGTTGCCAATATGTCATCCACAACAGTTTATCGTTTTGATACCCCATTAAAATTGGTTGGTATAGGTAGCGGAGAGCTAATAGATAGTCCAGTTGATCATTCTGATAAGAAGGAAGGTATAGGCTCAAATCTCATTACTTTGCCAACTCAAGAGAAATCAACACTTTTCGAAATGGAGTTTCCAGAACCTTTAGTTACACTTAATAAAGTTCCTACAAATATTAGTTTCGCCTTATATAGCCAAGAACAGTGGTCTGGTGGACTTGGAATGATTGTTGAGAATTCAAACAAAGAGAAGTTTTATCTAGAGCTTTTAAGCCCAGTTGATTTTTCCGGTTGGATGGAGATTAGTTTCAACCCAGAAAGTATAGATAAGTTTACGTATCCAGTGACGATTAAAGGATTCTATTTTGAGAATCCAGCAAAAACTCAAGGGATTTTCAAATTGGATAATTTGGCTGTACATTATTTAACTACGAACTAGTTTATGTCATAATGAATTTGTATGGATAAACTACAGAAAAGGAGGTGTAAAATGACTTATTTACAATACTTTGGGATAGGGTTTGTAATTTTACATGGGATAAGTCTAGTTTTTTTAAAAAATGTTTCTGTTTTAAGAAGAGTCATCTTAGCTACAATAATGACAGGCTATATTGTATCCTTACCTTTTTTAATTAATTTTCTTTCCTTACTTGAGGTTGGTTTGCTAACTTTAGCCTTTATCATCATCTATGCATTTGTATTACTTGGTAAAAAGAATACTAAAGTTGAGAAAGAAAATGGTAAGAAAAAATCTACGAGTAGGGAAGAGTTACGAACTAAAAGAAGCCTTTCAAAATTGAATCGAATTCAAGAAGAATTATTACAAGAAGAACATTTGGAAAAAGAACTAAGAGAGCAAGGATTACTTGGAGGAGATATTTTGGAAAAAGATTTGTTGCAAGGAGACCTATCTCCTTTAGAAACTTCCTTAAAATCACAAATGGTTGATGAAATTAGTGATCAAAAATTATCCTTTCCAACAGAGTCTGTCCACCCATTAAAAGAACAATATTTAAACCAGGCACCTTTAGAAGTGGAGAAAGAGATGGAAGATTTTATGAAACGACTCCATGAAAATGATGCCATAGGTGATAAGCTTGCATCCGCTGAAGCATTAAATACGGTTAAAACTGATGGTAGAAATATACCAGAAAATGTGGGTAAACCTGCTAATCTTGCCAATGAATTATTAGGAAATTCGGAATTATCTGGTAAAGAAGCACCTATAATTAAAGAACTTTCTGAAAATACTAAGGGTATAGATGTTGTTCCGGAAGTATTAGATGTTAATGATTCATTAACTAATAAGGAGATCGGTGAGCAAGATAACGTTCTTCTTGATGTTAGATCTGATGATCAAGTTGAATATTTAGAACATGAAGTTTCAATGTTAGAAGATGTTCTTTATACTGAAAGAGAGCCTGAAATTGAATTCAACATAGAAAAAGATAACGAATTTGTTGGAATTCAATCTGTTCTGACAGACTCTCAAGAACAAAATCCCATAGAACCTATAGAAGAATCAATCACCAATGAAGAATATTTACAAACGGAAAAGGAAGAAAATTCAAAAAAACAAGTGTATTATCAATTTCTATTATTTGAAATACATGACTTATTAGAGAATGGGGAAATTAGCGAAACTATTAACTACATCAAAGAGATTTTGTTAGATAGTCAAGACCCTGCTTTTCGTAAGGACGCTATGGGATTATTAGAAGAGTATTTTTCACTGGAAGCAAAGTCTGACATGCTTACTAAAGAGTTAATTGATATTGACTTGTTTGACTCAGATAGTGTTACTAGTGATTGGAATGAATTGGAAGTAAAGGAGAATTGAAGAGATGAATAAAGCCTTAAGTTGTCGAACGATTGTAGGAACTTCAATAATAGAAATAGAACAAGGAGTTGGGTTGGGCTCCGTTCAACAAGTAGTTGTCGACCAAGGTGTTTCTTTAACCTTTATTATCAAAACAACCGACGAGGCAAATAGCTATGCCCTTTTACCTAGTAGTCAAATTTACGGTATTGGTAATTATGCAGCCATGATACAGAATCAATCAGTTCTAAGATCTATTAGTGAAGATGAGTTAAACACGTTGATTTCTAATCAAGGTGCTATTGTTGAAGAGCTAGTGATTACTATTGAAGGAGATAAAGTTGGTAAGGTTACTGATTTTTTTATCGATGGTGATCATGAGATTGGGTACTTACTAGTCGAATCGGATACAGGCAATAACTTACAAATTGACAAGGATCAACTTCAAATGATTGGCAAAGAATATATTATTTTAAATACTAATATAAAAGATAATTTTAAAGAAGTTCTTGGGCACTCCCCTTCTGATAGCAATGTTTCAAGTGAACTAGATTTGTTTTTACATGGGGAAAATTCAGAATCAGAATTTTCTACTCAAACTAATAATATGTTGGAAGATAATCTATTTAATATAGACATTGAGGAAGATATTGTTGCTGAAGAATTGCAAGTATCTAAAGAGGAACTTAATTCACCAATGGAAATGCAAGACTTTTTCCAAGGTTCACCATCTATTATTGAGGATATTGTAGAACCAGAGCCCATAGAGGTTTCCTATCGTCAACAGCAGAAATCACTTTTAGTTGGGCAAAAAACGTCCAAAGATTTATACGATGAAGATGGACTTGTTTTGGTTGAAGCAGGTACGATTATTACAGAAAGTACTATTAACTTATTAAGAAAAATTGACCGCAAACTTTTGGTTAAATTAGCAGGATGTGTTGTGGATGATGAAGGGAACTACTAATCATTTATTTTATCGTTCAATTCCGCTTCTTCTATTTTTCATTTTTTTCTGCTTTAGTGCTTTATATGTAGTTTTTTTCTACCAACCAAGTATTGATATGCAAATTAATGATGGACCACTAATTAAGGTAACTTCTAAGGAACAAGCTGAAGTTGAGGTTTATAGTCAGTTGCCATATCAGACTACTATTCAAACGAATGAAGGCAATCAAATCCTTGTGGATACGAGATTATTAGGGCTGAGTTATTTTTCGCAAAAGAATATTGATGTCTTAAATCAGGTAAGTGGTGTCAATCTTTCTAATCGCATTAAGCAGTTTTTTGACTTGTCATTCCAGAATAGAATTACTATTTATTCAGATCAACTTTACCTTCATGGACGAATTGAGGATACACTAAACCAGTATCCTAATTTGATTAAAAAAGAACCGATACAAGAACATTTAATTGTAGATCAATTAGGACAACTTGTTGTTAAACCTGCTAGTCCAGGCTTTCTAATGCAACCAGAAAATTTTATTGCTGCTATCAAAGAAATTGAAGCTAATGGGGATTTTTCTGAAAGATATGTCGAAAGTGAGCTGCTCTATCCTACAGAGGCTGAGCCTTTATCACATTATCAAAATTTAATAGGTCTAAAGCAATTTCAGTTTTCTTCTAATGTGACCATGTTACAAAATATTAGAACGGGTTATTACTCGATCCAAAATGTTTTTATACCTGCAAATGCAACGGTCTCTATAACTGATCTGATTGGTCCTGTTGATATTTCCAGAGGATTTATCGCTATGGAAGATAGTAAAGGGAACAGTAAAATTGGTGTAGGTATTGATGAATTAGTAGATGCTTTTGCCCTGGCAGCATCAGAAAATGATACAGTATTATCAATCACAAGGTATAAGGGTGAAGTTTTTTCGATTGGAAATGTTGACAATCTTGAAAGAGTTCTTGAGCTAAAAAACAATACCAATCAAGACCTTGTTATTTCATCTATTTTAGATGAAGATCAATTCTTAATTATAATAGCAAAAAAATAGGAGGTGGGGCATGATAATTACAATCGCACTAATATTCTTTATGTTGGGCACAATTTTCGGTAGTTTTTTTAATGTTGTTATTTATCGTATCCCACTTGAAAAAACAATCGTTTCTGGACGTTCTATGTGTACATCATGTGGTCACGTACTTGAACCTATTGAATTAGTCCCTATTTTTTCTATTTTGTTTTTAGGGTTTAAATGCCGCCATTGTAAAAGTCCGATCTCGCCAAGGTATCTTATTGTTGAATTGATAACTGGTTTAGGATGGTTAGCTTCATATCTTTTTAATCAAAATAATTTATGGATGGCGATTTCAGGTTGTTTGTTAGTATCTCTTTCTATAATTGTAAGCTTTATTGATTATGATACACATTATGTCCCCCTAGATGTAATTTTTGTATTTGCTATAGGGCAGCTTATCTTAATCATTTTAACAGGTAACTTTTCTTGGGAATACATTTGGTCTGCTTTTGTTGGAGCAATTCTATATGGAATAATTTATATTGTAGCTAAAATCATCTATGGTCAGGAAGCATTTGGTATGGGAGATATTTATTACATTTTTGCTTTAGGCTTATGGTTTTCAGTTTTGGATGTTGTAATTTTAGCGTTTGGTGCATTTTTTGTAGCTGGTATTCTTTTAATAGGTTCATTTGTCCATAAGAGCCTTGAACGACATCAGGAAATACCATTTGCGCCTGCTATGTCAATTATGGCTTTAATTATGTTTTTTGTTGGGACAAATTTGAAGGATTTATATATGAATTGGATGTTTTAGGAGGGTAACAATGAAAAAGAAAATACTTATTAGTATTATTGTGATTACTGTACTAGCTGTTTTAGATAATCAGAGTCCTCATGCGCAAGAAAATTCTTCTATCACAGCTAAGGAAGTATATGTCTCTGAAGAGTTTAACTCTGCGCGTGGAGGTATGGTTCTTTATTCAGAAAATGTTACCATTCCTAGTTCTGTATCAGCAGAGTTTATTAATCGTCGATTGGCAGGGACTGAGATGGCTGGTTTAGGACAGGCTTTTAAAAATGCTGAAGCAAAATATGGAGTTAATGCAATTTTTTTGACTGGTCTAGCGATACATGAATCAAACTATGGCAAAAGTATGATTGCACAAGCAAAAAATAATCTGTTTGGTTTTATGGCATATGATTCTAGCCCATTTTCAAGTGCAGGTTATTTTGAAAGTTTTGAAGCAGGTATTGACCATGTTGCTCGCTATTTGGGACAACACTATTTAAATCAAGGTGGCCAATATTACAATGGAACCAGTATTGCAGCAATTAATGTTAAGTATGCAACTGACCAAGAGTGGGCTGTAAAAATTATGTCCAGAATTAGAGCATTTCTAGCAAATTAATCAGGGGGATATTTCAATAAACAACAATACCAAGGAACCCAAACACAGGATTCCTTGGTATTGTTGTTTATTGTCGGTCTTTCCTTTTAATAGCCGTTTGAATAATACGGTCGGCAAGATGTTGGTTACGCACCAAGAGTGGTCCGTGGAAGTAGGAACAAAATACATTCTTGTACCTTGCACCCTCTGTTTTATCTTCATTGTTATTGCCAAAGCCATTTACAACTCGTCCAAGTGGTGCGACAGTTGGTCCTAAAAAGGTTCTGCCGTTATGGTTTTCATAGCCGAGATAGGTTTCGTTTACGTCATCGTTATGAATCTCTATGTCTCCAATATAGCGGTTGTTAACTTGGTTTAAAGTGTAGTAATCAATTGCTCCGATTCCTTCTAGGCGTTGGCCGGCTGCATTGATGTAGTAATGTCCCAACAATTGGAACCCACCACAAATTCCCAAGACCACACCATTATTCTCAATGTAATGGGTGAGGTCTTCTTTTTTTGTTTGTAAGTCTTGAGATACAATCGATTGCTCATAGTCTTGTCCGCCTCCAAAGAAGACGATATCGTATTGGTTAGGTTCGAATTTGTCTCCAATACTGACTAAGACAGTTTCTACATCCAAACCCATCTTTTTGCCACGGTGTTGGAGCATGAGGAGATTACCATTATCTCCATAAGTGTTCATCAGATTTCCATATAAGTGACAGATTGTTAGTTTCATCCGTTCATTCCCTCCTTGATAAAGCCTTCTTTAGCTAAGTCCTTGCGCAAGTCTAAGAGGGCAGTATAGGTTGCCAAAATATTGATTTTTTGACTAGGAGCATTTTTTAATAATTGAATCAATTCTTGGTTGTTTGATACTTTTTCTATAGAATCATCAAAACCTGCAACTTCCATCCGTACACCTAAGTCATCAACACGGATACCGCCAATAATGGTTTTGCTTGGCTGCAATTCATGTAGTTGTTCAAAATCGCCATCCCATATCCAAGAAATATCTTGACCATCAGCATAATTGTCATTCAATAAGACAGCGAGGGCAAATGGTTCTTTCTCATAAGAAAGCAGCTGTACGATTTGGTTGAAGCCTACGGGATTTTTGATCAGATTGATCATGACATCTTTGTCTCCAATAGTAAAGACTTCTTGACGACCGAAGACTCGTTTTGAAGCATCAAAGCCCTTTTGAATGGTCTCGGGGTCAATATTGAAGTAACGTCCTACTGAATAGGCAGCAAGAGCATTATAGACGTTGTAGAGTCCCCCAATTGGGATAGAGAAATCATGACCATCCATCTTAAAGTGAGAATCCGTCAAGCTCAAAGAATCAATGCTGGTTACAGCATAATCTAAGTCCGGTCTTTCAAAATCCCCATTTGGGCAATAGTATTTGCCTAGATTACTGTAAGTGATGGATTTGTAATGAAGAATTTGGTGGCAGTGAGGGCAAAGGACACCATCTGTATTGTAGTGAGCCATCAGCTCTTGGTCAGCCTCATGATCAAAGCCATAGAAGAGCTGTTTATTGCTGATTTCTTTAGAATTGAAAATCGGAGCGTCACCATTCGCTAAAACGACTGCTTGGGGAGCTTGTGCCACTCCATCCAACATCATTTGGTAAGTGGTATAAATCTCACCAAAACGGTCCATTTGGTCGCGGAAAATATTGGTAAAAACAAACAGTTCTGGCTTGATGTATTTGGTGACGTGGACGATAGTCGCTTCGTCAACTTCTAGTACAGCAATATTTGGTTGGCCATTCTTGGAAGGTGTATGGCTCAAAAAAGTAGAAATAATACCTTGATTGAGGTTAGCACCAGTTGGATTAGTCAAGACGTTTTCATATTTTTGTCGTAAGATTTGAACAATTAGGGAAGTTGTTAAGGTTTTTCCGTTTGTACCACTGACAATAATAACTTTATAATTATCTGCTAGATGTTTTAGAACTTGTGGGTCAATGGTTAGGGCAATTTTTCCTGGTAGGCTACTTCCGCCACTGGTGAAAGTTGTTAGAGCCCATTTGGTAAAACGGCCGGCATTAATGGCAAGGCTTGATCGTATGCTCACAGTTGTATTCTCCTTAAAAGTGATTGGTTTAAGAGCTCTATGATTAAAGATGGCTCTTTATCCTTAAATTTCATTTTTTACTTTTCTTATCATACCACATTGCCAGACATATTGAGTAAAATTTTGTTTAAATAGTTGACTATGACCTTATATAACACTAATATGAATAAGGAAGAATTCATAGAAATGGAATGATAAGACATGGCTCAATTATTTTTTAAATACGGTGCAATGAATAGTGGGAAATCAATTGAAATTTTAAAGGTAGCACATAACTATGAGGAACAAAATAAATCAGTCATGCTTTTTACTAGTGCAATCGATGACCGGGACCAAATGGGCTTCGTATCTAGTCGTATTGGTGTGAGAAGGGAAGCAATTCCTATTTTTGATGAAACGGATATCATTTCTATTGTTAAAGAGCAAGCTAACAAGCCAGCCTGTATTTTGATAGATGAATCGCAATTTCTCAGCAAGCAACATATCTTAGACTTGGCGACTATAGTAGATGAGTTAGGGGTACCTGTTATGGCATTTGGACTGAAAAATGATTTTCAGAATGAATTGTTTGAGGGGTCAAAATACCTGCTCTTATATGCAGACAAAATCGAGGAAATTAAAACTATCTGCTGGTATTGCCATAAAAAAGCGAATATGAATATGCGAGTGGTTGACGGAAAGCCAATCTATACGGGTCAACAAATCCAGATTGGTGGCAATGAATCCTATTATCCAGTTTGCCGCTACCATTATTTTCACCCAGACAGTCAACGTCCATAGCTTGGCCGTTTGACCCAAATAAATTTTTAAATGCAAAAGAATGGAGAGGAAGTTATGTTCGATCAATTGGATAGTTTTATTATCCGTTATGAAGAATTATCAGAATTATTAAGTGATCCAGAAGTGATTAACGATACCAATCGCTTAATGGAATTGACTAAAGAAGAGGCTAGTCTACGTGTCAAAGTAGAAACCTTTAAACATTACCAACAAGTGGTAAGAGATTTGAAAGATACGGAAGACATGTTAAATGAAGGCTTGGATGCTGAAATGGCCGAGATGGCTAAGGAAGAATTGGCCGACTTAAAAAAAGAAAAAGCAGAATTAGAAGAACAAATTAAATTCTTGCTATTACCGGAAGACCCTAATGATGGTAAAAATATCATCATGGAAATTCGTGGGGCAGCTGGTGGCGATGAAGCGGCTCTGTTTGCTGGTGATTTGTTTGGCATGTATTCCAAATACGCTGAGTCACAAGGCTGGCGTGTTGAAGTTATGGAAGCCAATATTACGGGCATTGGTGGCTACAAAGAAATCATCTTGATGATTACAGGAGATAATGTCTTTTCTAAGTTGAAGTACGAATCGGGTGCCCACCGTGTACAACGAGTTCCTTCGACTGAGTCTCAAGGTAGGGTTCATACCTCGACAGCTACGGTTGTGGTCATGCCAGAAGCGCAAGAAGTAGAGGTTGAATTAGAAGATAAAGACATTCGAGTAGATATCTACCACGCATCTGGAGCGGGCGGACAGCACGTTAACAAAACTGCTTCGGCTGTACGGTTAACCCACTTACCAACTGGTATTGTAGTAGCTATGCAGGATGAACGGTCACAGCTGAAAAACCGTGAAAAGGCTATGAAAATCTTACGTGCCCGTGTCTACGACAAGATTTCACAAGAAGCACAATCGGAATATGATGCTAACCGCAAATCAGCAGTTGGTACAGGAGATCGTTCAGAGCGAATTAGAACCTATAACTTTCCACAAAACCGGGTTACAGATCATAGAATTGGACTGACTATTCAAAAACTAGACCAAATCTTATCCGGAAAATTGGACGAAATCGTTGATGCCTTGATTCTCTTCGATCATACCGAAAAATTGGAGCAATTAAATAATGGAAATGAATAATTCCCTTACAACCCAGGAGGTCCTAAAATGGGCTTCCTATTTTTTGATGAAGGAAGCTAGTCAATATCAGCTTGAATTCAACCAAAAAGACGTTAGAAGATGGGTAGAGCTTCTAGTTCAAGACAAAATGGGCTGGACCAGAACAGATTTGATACTCAATAGTCAGGAGCACTTTGACCAGTTAACCAAAGAAAACTTAAGCAAGGACTTAGAACAATTAGCAACGGGTATGCCAATTCAATATGTAATTGGCAAAGAAAACTTCTGGGGACGAGATTTTGTGGTAACCCCAGCAACGTTAATCCCACGTCCAGAAACGGAAGAGTTAGTCCAAATGGCCTTAGACTATTTAACTAGTTTAGATCGTGGTAGAGTATTGGAAATTGGTGTGGGTTCGGGTTGTATCGGTTTAACATTGGCCATAGAAGCGCCGCAACTCAAGTATTTGGCTACTGATATTTCTGGTGAAGCCTTGCAGGTAGCTCAACAAAATTTGGAACAGTTTTCTTTACGCAATGTTCAATTGCTGAATAGTGATGTGTGGGATTCTATCCCAGCTGGAACTAAATTTGATTGCATTATCAGCAACCCACCTTATATTGCAGATAACGAAAAAAAATACATGGATGCTAGTGTTTTGTCTTTTGAGCCAAACCAAGCTTTATTTGCAGAGGATGATGGATTGGCCATTTATAAACGAATTGCAAGTCGTTTGGAAGAATTTTTGGTGGGTAGTGGCATGGCTTTTTTTGAGATTGGTTTTCAGCAAGGCTCAGCCGTCAAAGCTATTTTTGAAGCAGTTGTTTTTTGTCGTACTGTAACGGTAATCAAAGACATGTCTGGCTTGGACCGCATGATTTGTATTTCCCAAAGAAGTCAAAACGTCAAAGTACTTTAAGTTGGTAAGGAGTATATAATGGAAACAAAAATCTATACAATTGAAACCATAGAAGAAGCTGGACAAGCCCTTAAAAACGGACAAATTGTCGCTTTTCCAACTGAAACTGTCTATGGGTTAGGTGCTATTGCCAGCAATGATCAGGCTGTGGCATCCGTTTACCAAGTGAAAGGAAGACCAAGTGACAACCCCCTCATAGTGCATGTGTCTACTATAGAACAAGTAATAAAAGTTGTTGAATCTTTTCCTTTAGCTGCTAAGAAGCTTACTAATGTTTTTTGGCCTGGACCGTTAACCATTATCTTGCCTGTTAGGGAAGGAGTTTTTGCGCCTAGTGTTACAGGAGGAAGAAAGACTGTTGCTTTTCGCATGCCAGCCCATTCTTTGGCTCTAGCTTTGATTAGTGCTTGTCAGGAGCCTATTGTTGGACCTAGCGCCAACAAATCGGGGCGTCCAAGTCCAACTAAGGTTAGTCATGTCATGGATGATTTTGACGGTCAAATTGCCGGCATTTGTGATGGAGGCATGACACAGATTGGTTTAGAATCAACAGTTCTTGATCTATCAGACCCTGAACAGTTCAGTATCCTAAGACCAGGATTTGTTAGTAGGGAAGCTATTGAGGAAGTCTTAGGTCTGAATATTCACGTAGCTAGCGAGAAGGAATCAGCAGCAAAGGATGAGGCACCAAGAGCACCGGGAATGAAATACCGCCATTACGCTCCTGAAACGCCTGTTATGGCCTTGTCTCCAAATGGTGATGCTTGGCAAGCGCATATTAAGTCCCTAAACAAGCAAGGGAATAAAATAGCTATTCTAGCTAATCAAACTTTGGTTGACCATTTTGCTTCTCAAGTTCATGCAACTTATTCCCTAGGGCAAGAGGGTGATATCCAGAGTATGGCTCACCATTTGTTCGATGGATTGCGCCAGCTAGATAAAAGTGGAGCTCAAGTTATTTTGGTAGAATCTAGTGAGGATTCTCAATTGGGCTTAGCGTATATGAATCGATTAAAGAAAGCCGTGAAAGCAGATTGAATATCTGCTTTTTTTCTTGTAGTTATGGTAAACTATGAGTGTATTTGGTTTGGATATTTTTCTAAGACCGAATAAGAATTCTTTTGTGATTGGAGATGATGGAATGAAGGTAGAAGTAAGAGATAATGAAGTATTTAAAACAATTGCTTTAGAAAAGAAACGTCAACAAGATGGCATCGAATTGATTGCTTCAGAGAACTTTGTCTCAGAGCAAGTAATGGAGGCACAAGGGAGTGTTTTAACAAACAAGTATGCTGAAGGATACCCTGGTCGTCGTTATTATGGTGGTTGTGAGTATATTGACGTTATTGAGAATTTGGCCATCGACCGTGCCAAGGAATTATTCCATGCAGAATATGCTAACGTCCAACCTCATTCTGGATCTCAGGCCAATATGGCAGTTTACCGTGCTTTATTAGAGCCGGGGGACAAAGTTCTAGGTATGGATTTAAATCATGGTGGCCATTTGACACATGGTTTAGGCGTAAATTTTTCTGGACAAGATTACCACTTTGTTGCTTATGGGCTTTCAAGAGAGACAGAAACAATTGATTATGATCAGTTGGAAGCTATAGCTATAAAAGAACAACCGAAACTTATCGTAGCGGGAGCTTCTGCTTACCCACGTGCGATTGATTTCAAACGAATTGGTCAGATTGCTAAAAAAGTTAATGCTTATTTTATGGTTGATATGGCTCATATCGCTGGCCTAGTGGCAAAAGGCTACCATCAAAATCCAGTGCGTTATGCAGACGTTGTTACCTCAACCACTCATAAAACCCTACGCGGTCCAAGAGGAGGCTTGATTTTAGCTAAGGCAGAATTTGCCAAAAAATTAAATAGTGCTATCTTCCCGGGAATTCAGGGTGGGCCTTTAGAACATGTTATTGCCGCTAAAGCAGTAGCTTTCCATGAGGCTTTATCGACAGATTTTGATGACTATATACATCAGGTTGTAGACAATGCCAAAGCAATGGCATCTGTTTTTAAAGATAGCCCAATTAAGATGATTTCTGGTGGGACAGATAACCATTTGCTCTTATTGGATATCACAGAAACTGGTTTAAACGGAAAAGAAGCACAAGACCTCTTAGATACTGTTGGAATTACAGTGAATAAAAATGCCATTCCTTTCGATACCTTGCCACCTACAAAAACAAGTGGCATCCGAATCGGAACACCAGCAATTACAAGTCGAGGCTTTTTAACCCATGATGCAGCCCAAGTAGCTCAATTAATTGTAGATACCTTGCTAGGACATGATGATCCTGAACAACTAGAAAAGGTAAGACAAACAGTAAAATTGCTTGTTGAAAAGTATCCTTTGTATCAAAAAGAGGGCGATAAGAAATAGTTTTAGATAAAATCGTTTTCAATAAAAGATTTCTCTGGTATTTCTAAACGCTTTTCGGTACAATATCCTGTGGTATTAAGAATGGAAGGAGAAAAATTAAATGAACAATTTTCATGTTATGGACCATCCGTTAATTCAGCATAAGTTAACGATGATTCGCGAAAAGAACTGTGGAACAAAAGTTTTTCGTGAAGTAGTCAATGAAATTTCAATGCTTATGGCTTACGAGGTTTCAAGAGACTTACCCTTAGAAGATCTTGTGATTGAGACTCCTTTGATGAAAACAACTCAAAAGACACTTGCCGGTAAGAAGGTGGCAATTATTCCAATCCTGAGAGCAGGTCTTGGAATGGTTGATGGCATCTTGGAATTAATTCCAGCTGCAAAAGTCGGTCACGTTGGAATGTATCGTGATCATGATACCTTACAACCTGTTGAGTATTTTGTTAAACTGCCTTCAGATATTTCTGAACGTCAATTATTTGTAGTTGACCCAATGTTAGCTACAGGGGGATCGGCTGTAGCAGCTATCGATTCTTTAATCGCTAGAGGCGCTGTTCCATCTTCCATTAAGTTTTGTTGTTTAGTAGCTGCGCCAGAAGGGGTGAAAGTTCTTCAGGACGCTCATCCAGATATTCAAATTTACGCAGCAGCATTAGACGAAAAATTAGATGAAAACAGTTATATTCTTCCAGGCTTGGGCGATGCAGGTGATCGTCTGTTTGGAACCAAGTAATCTTTAGTCACACCAATGTGGTTGGACTATTGCCACTAATCTGACAATAATCAAACACCACTTTTGGGAATGTTTTTTGTATCCAAGAGTGGTGTTTGTCTCGTCTATCCACACGAAAGAATAATGTTAGGAGAAGAAAGAATGGAAGCAGAATCAAAAGTCATCCACTTTTTAGGGCTAGATTTTTCTGTTCCGGTATTGGTATCTACTAGTGTTACCTGTCTATTGATTTTGATATTTTGTATCCTTGCTAGTCGCAAGACAGGTATAAGACCAAGTAAACTTCAAAATGCTTTTGAATATATTATTGACTTTGCAAAGGGAATTATAAAAGGCTCTATGGAGTGGAAAGATGGAAAAGCATATCACTTATTCATCTTTACCTTATTCACCTTTATCTTTGTTGCCAATATCATAGGTCTAGCAGTATTTATCCATTTTGGTGAAGAGAGCTTTTTTAGTAGCCCAACCGCCAGCCCAATAGTTTGTTTGGCCTTATCGTTAATGATAGCCTTAATTACTCACTATTCCGGTGTTGAAAAAATGGGCTTTAAAGGCTACATTAAGAATTCCTTTTTATCACCGGCAGCCTTTATCTTGCCAATTAAGATTATAGAAGAGTTTACCAATGTTATTACACTTGCCTTCCGTTTATATGGGAATATTTTTGCGGGTGAAGTGCTACTTAGTTTGATTGTCATGTTGGCAGCAAGTAGTGGCATTATAACCGGTGTAGTATCAATTCCTTTAGCCATTATTTGGCAAGGATTTTCCGTAGCCATTGGATTGTTACAAGCTTTTGTATTTTGTACTCTTTCTATGGTTTACATTTCACATAAGATTGAACATGAAGGCTAGTTACAGTAAGAGTAAAAGATACAATAAATAAGAATAAAAGAAATGAGGAAATAGAAATGACAGAATTAGCAGCAGCAATCGCAGTAGTAGGAGCAGCCCTAGCCGCAGCCTATGGTAACCAAGCCGTAATCACAAAAACAATTGAGTCCATGACTCGTCAACCAGAAATGTCTAAAGAATTAAGAACAACCATGTTTATTGGTGTTGGTATGATCGAAGCGATGCCAATCTTCGCGGTTATCATTGCCTTAATCCTAGTGTTTGTGAAGTAAATTTTCACAAACTAATGACAATGGATGAAGGAGGGATGATGAATGCTTCAAACTATAGCACTTAGTACATCAGCATCAACAAGTTTAGGAGATACTATCTTTGTACTCATTTCCTTTATCATTTTGATGGCCTTAATCAAGCGTTTTGCTTGGGATAAGGTGATTAGCGTAATGGAAGCTAGACGAGATAAGATTAGCCAGGACTTAGACAATGCTGCTACTAAGCGAAAAGAAGCTGAGTCTGTAGTGGCACAAGCTAGCACCATTATTCAAAATGCAGAGGATCAAGCAAATACAATCTTGACAAATTCAAGAGAAGCTAGCACTAAAATGCAGGACGAAATGATAAAAGAAGCGCGTGAAGTTGTGACGCGGATGAAACTTGATGCCCAAAAAGAAATTGACAATATGAAACAGCGTTCTGTTATGGAACTTCAAGCACAAGTTGGAGACATTTCTATCGAATTAGCACAACAAATCTTGAAAAAAGAAATTTCTGCTAAGGAACATCAAGAGCTGATTACTAGCTTCATTGAAGGGCTGGATGTCAAATGAAACGGATCAATAAAACAATTCTAAAAGATGCCAGCCAATTCTATAATCAAGTTAAATTTGATGGTCAGCTCCAACTAGTAACCAAAGAAATTCAAGAACTATTGGACGGTATTCAGAACAAGTCTTCATTTAGACAATTACTTCATTTGGAGAATTGCAGTTTTGAGAAAAAACGTAACTTAATTGAAGCGGAAGACTTTATGTTGTCTCCAAGTACTCAAGAATATATCAGACCTTATCTGTCTCAAAGTGGGCTGGTAAATCTGGTTGACGCTCTTGAGGCTTTCGTGGATATCTATAATTCTTCAAAATTAGAAATAAAAACAGCAGTTCCTTTGACGGAGCAAGAGATTGAACAAATTGCAAGTGCCTTCCAAAAGAAAACGCACCAAGAGTATGATTCTTTGGTTAATATCGTCGATCCAGATTTAATTGGTGGCGTATTGGTAAAATCAAAAGATTATCTGCTAGACGGAACAATTGCAAAAAAACTGTCTTCTTTCGGCGCTCTTGTCAAGCAGACAGATATGAAGAGGTGAGAACATGAACGCTGAAATCCGAGATATTACTACAGGTATCCGCGATAAAATAAAATCCTTTGAAATGGAACAAAAAATAGAGGAAATAGGAGAAGTATCCTTTATTGGTGATGGGATTGCACGAGTTATTGGCTTGAGCAATGTGATGGCTGGGGAACTGGTTGAATTTGAAAATGGAACGTACGGCATGGCGCAAAACTTAGAAAAGGCTGATGTCGGAGTCATTATTTTCGGTACTTATGAAAATATTCATGAGGGAGAATCTGTTAAACGTACAGGTAGAATTCTAGACGTTCCTGTTGGAGATGCCTTAATCGGTCGAGTTGTTGATGCTTTAGGCCGTCCAATTGATGGTTTAGGCCCAATTGCAACTAATAAAAGAAGACCGGTTGAAAACGAAGCTCCAGGTGTTATGGAAAGACAATCAGTTAATCAATCCTTAGCAACTGGTATAAAGGCTGTTGATGCA
The DNA here is from genome assembly GCF_024543085.1 of Granulicatella seriolae. Taxonomy (GTDB): domain Bacteria; phylum Bacillota; class Bacilli; order Lactobacillales; family Aerococcaceae; genus Granulicatella; species Granulicatella seriolae. The sequence continues at coordinate 301,913 of NZ_JANHNZ010000001.1, read as the reverse complement.
CTAGTCCCAATCGGAAAAGGCCAACGTGAGCTAATCATCGGAGACCGTAAAACCGGTAAGACTAGTATTGCCATTGATGCCATTATTAACCAAAAAGGGAAAGATACGCTTTGTATCTACATAGCGATTGGTCAAAAGGAATCTACGGTTAAAGCTATTGTTGAAACACTTAAACGCTATGGCGCTATGGACTATACAACAGTTGTATCAGCCAGTGCCTCTCAACCCGCACCAATGCTGTATATCGCACCATATTCTGGTACTGCAATGGCAGAAGAATTTATGTATGCTGGCAAAGATGTTTTGGTCATCTATGATGATTTGTCAAAACAGGCTGCTGCTTACCGTGAAATTTCGCTATTATTACGTCGTCCACCAGGTCGTGAAGCTTATCCGGGTGATGTTTTCTACTTGCATTCTCGCTTACTAGAACGGTCTGCCAAGCTGAATGAACAATTAGGTGGCGGTTCTATCACTGCACTGCCTATTATTGAAACGCAGGCAGGAGATATATCTGCTTATATTCCAACCAATGTTATTTCGATTACAGACGGTCAAATTTTCTTGGAGAGTGATTTGTTCTTCTCTGGAGTTAGACCTGCCATTGCCGCTGGTTTATCGGTCTCTCGTGTTGGAGGATCAGCACAAATTAAGGCAATGAAAAAAGTTTCGGGAACGTTGCGGATTGATTTGGCAAGTTACCGTGAATTGGAAGCTTTCACGCAATTTGGCTCAGACTTAGATGCGTCAACGCAACAAAAGCTGAATCGTGGGAAACGAACAGTAGAGGTCTTGAAACAAGATTTGCATAATCCATTACCGATAGAGTATCAGGTTTCTATTTTATTTGCCTTAACGCACGGCATTTTAGATTCAATACCTGTTGAACGCTTGAAAAACTTTGAAAAAGCTCTCTACCAACATTTGGAGGCTGAACATAGTGATTTGCTAGATGTGATTCGTTATGAAGAAGTTTTGCCAGATGAAGAGACGTTTTACAATGTTATTGATCAGTTTAAACGAGTTCATCTTTATGAACGTGCACAATAAGATTAGGAAAGCAGAGGTGACTGAGTATGGGTGCTTCCTTAAATGACATAAAAAAAAGAATTGTATCAACTAAAAAAACAAGTCAAATTACAAGTGCCATGCAGATGGTATCCGCTTCTAAGCTTGTAAAATCTGAACTGGCCGTTCGACGCTATCAAGATTATGCAGAAAAGATTCGTGAGGTAGTAACACACTTGCTATATGCGCACGGCCCAAAAGTCGACACTGAGCAAGAAGATCAAGATTACGATAGGGAAGATAGTGACGAACTTGCGATAGATTACCACGACCTACTGATTGAACGTCCAGTACTAAAAACTGGCTATTTAGTCATCTCTTCTGACCAAGGTTTGGCTGGTTCTTACAACTCTTCCATCTTCCAAGCGACTATGGAAATGCTTGAAACAGACCATGACTCGCCTGATGAATATGTCATTATGACCATTGGTTCTGCTGCTAGCCGCTTCTTTAAAAAACAAGGAATTGATGTCGTAGTAGAAATCAATGATGTTAGTGATATCCCTTCATTTGAAGAAGTAAGAAAAATCGTTTTGGGTGCCGTTAAAATGTTCCGTAAGGGTGTCTTTGATGAATTCTATGTTTGCTACAATCACCACAGAAATGCCTTACTTTCTAATTATCGGGTAGAAAAAATGTTGCCCATTATAGATTTGGATGAAGGAGAAGCAAAACAGTATGAATTGGATTACATTTTTGAACCTTCTAAAGAAATCATTATGGATACCTTATTACCTCAATATGCCGAATCCTTAATTTATGGAGCCATTATCGATGCCAAGGCGGCTGAACAAGCTTCCAGAATGACGGCCATGAGAAGTGCCACAGATAATGCCAAGGAATTAATTAGTGATTTGACACAAGAAATGAACCAAAAACGTCAGGCTCAAATTACACAGGAAATTTCTGAGATTGTTGGAGGGGCAAGCGCTCTGGAAAACATGAATTAGAAATGACTGATGGAAGCCTATAAAGTAGTGTTAGACAAGTTAACAAGGAGGAGATAAATTGAGGACTGGAGAAATTATTCAAGTTGTGGGACCAGTAGTTGATGTATTGTTCCCAATCGAATCAGGAGTTCCAGACATTCATAATGCCTTGGAAGTTGAAAAAGTTGCGGCGGATGGTACAAAAAAAGCTGTTACTGTTACACTTGAAACGGCTGTTGAATTAGGGGATGGCGCTGTTCGTACCATTGCTATGGAATCAACAGATGGCCTTCAACGTGGAATGATTGTTCGTGACTTAGGAAGAACAATTACTGTTCCGGTTGGGTCAGAAACCCTAGGACGTGTCTTTAATGTTTTAGGAGAAACAATTGATTTAGGTGAACCATTTCCAGCAGACTTTCCACGCGAAGAAATCCATAAAAAAGCTCCTAAGTTTGAAGAACTTAGTAGCCAATATGAAATCTTAGAAACTGGGATTAAAGTTATAGATCTTCTTGCACCATATTTAAAAGGTGGTAAAATTGGACTTTTTGGTGGTGCGGGTGTTGGTAAAACTGTTTTAATCCAAGAATTGATCCATAATATATCTGAAGAATTGGGTGGTATTTCAGTTTTCACTGGTGTAGGGGAACGAACTCGTGAAGGAAATGACCTATACCACGAAATGCAAGAATCAGGTGTTGCTGCTAAAACTGCCATGGTTTTTGGGCAAATGAATGAACCACCAGGAGCTCGTATGAGAGTTGCTTTAACTGGTTTGACGATTGCAGAGTATTTCCGAGATAAAGAAAAGCAGGACGTTCTTTTGTTTATCGACAATATTTACCGCTTTACTCAGGCTGGATCAGAAGTATCAGCTTTACTGGGTCGTATGCCATCAGCAGTAGGTTATCAACCAACCTTAGCTACGGAAATGGGTCAACTACAAGAGCGGATTAGCTCCACTCAAGATGGCTCCATTACATCGATTCAAGCTATTTATGTGCCTGCCGATGACTATACTGACCCAGCGCCAGCTACTACGTTTGCCCATTTGGATGCAACGACCAACTTGGAGCGTAAATTGACGGAGCAAGGAATTTACCCTGCTGTTGATCCATTAGCATCAACATCTAGTGCTCTTTCGCCTGAAATTGTTGGGGAAGAACACTATAAGGTGGCCATGGAAGTGCAACAAATGCTGCAACGTTATCGTGAATTAAAGGATATCATTGCCATCTTAGGGATTGATGAACTGTCTGACAATGAAAAAGTGATTGTCAATCGTGCTCGTCGAATTCAATTCTTCTTATCCCAAAACTTCCACGTGGCAGAAGCCTTTACTGGACAGCCTGGTTCTTATGTTCCGATTAAAGAAACTGTTCGTGGTTTTAAAGGTATTATCGAGGGTGACTATGATGATATTCCAGAAGATGCCTTTAGAAATGTGGGAACGATTGATGATGTTCTTGCTAAAGCAAAAGCGGCAGGAAACTAGGAGGTAATCACCATGTTAGATCACCACGAACTAATGGTTGTGGTTACCACGCCAGAAGGTAAGGTTTATAATCACAGGTCCTATTCGGTCAGCGTTGAAACATTAGATGGAGGATTAACCATCCTTCCTAATCATGCCCCGATTATGGTGCCTTTGAAAATTGGTGCCTTAAAAGTAAAACGTTTTTTGGATGACTCTCCGACAGATTTTATTGCTATTGGTGGAGGTGTTATGGAGGTCAGGGATAACGTGGTTACTATCTTGGCAAACGTTGCTGAGCGAGCAAGGGATATTGATATTGAGCGTGCAGAACATGCTAAGGCAGAAGCCGAATCAGCTTTGAAAAAAGAAAATGCGACTAAGAATGAAATGGATAGGGCTAAGCTTGCTTTAAGCAAGGCGATTAACCGTATCGGTGTTTCAAAGCATAGGCGGTATTAAATCAAAATGATGAGTATCTAGGAAGTTCTTAAATGAGCTGGTCTAGGTACTTTTTTGATTGTTCAATTCACAATCCTGTAGCCCATACTAGCTCCAAGTCAATTCGGTGGCACCATCTTGAGCCTTGGTCTCAAGACTCGCCAATCTACGTGGCTGTAAATCGGCTGAAGCCGAAACAGCCACTGTGCGTCTGGTGTGCTTTGCACCGTGACTTGGAGCTTGTATGGGCTACAGGCTCGTTTGGTTTCTGCTTAGATACATATAATAAAACTTAATCTTATTTATCTTACTCTTTGTTTAGTGCTTACTGACCGATAAATTATCTGTGCCATTCTTTTTATATATCGATATCAGTAATGTGCTTATTAGTCTTACTTTAGTGGAATATGGAGAATAAATTATTTATGAGATAAAAATACTTTTATAAGTGATTACGACTTAATACAGACTCAATTTCCTAAGCACGAAGAGTCTTCAAGTTCACTGTGGGAAATAGCGGTGTACAAGCATAGCTGACGCACAGTGACTGTTTCGGCTTCAGCCGATTTACAGTCACGTAGGCGGCTAAGCCGGGAGACCAAGGCTCAAGGCGGTGCCACCGTTTTGATTTCCCACAGTGAACTTGAAGACTCGTCCAATTATGTAAAGGAAACATACTTCACAAAATTCTTTCCTAAGTTCAAATTTTACACTTTTTCAAGAAGTTTGTATTTTGAAAAGGCTTTAAGAAAGCAGTAATGCAAACTTTGTCTGTTTGTAAACTTCTCAAGCTTTTTTTTATGGGTTACTTGTGGTAAGATGAAAGCTGAAATAATATTGGAGGTAGTAATTGTGACGCTTCTTACAATAAGTTCGCTTTTGCGCTTATTTACTTATCTTGGTTTTATCTATTTAGCATCATGGTCTTTAAAGTCCATCAAGATAGAAAGCATTTTAAGGAAAAACCATGTTGGAGAAGTTCGACTCTTATTTTTATTTCTTGCTATTGCAATCGGCTATGCTGTGGGCTCCTTCTTTTTATTGGTGGCAGACCAGTTAAACAGTTTTGTCGGTTTATTATTACAATTAGCAAATTAGAATGAAATTTGACAACGAATGAATAACGGAACTCGTAATAGTGGAGGGATTTTTAATGGAAAAAATGATTGTACGTGGAGGGACTCGCCTAAACGGAACAGTTAAGGTAGAAGGTGCTAAAAATGCGGTTCTACCAATTCTAGCAGCAAGTATTTTGGCGGAAAATGGCTTGACTCATTTATCCAATGTACCAAATTTATCAGATGTGCACACTATGTTGAAGGTATTGGAATACTTGAATGTGACCAGTGAATTTAATCCTGAAGACAAAGAAATTTCTTTAAATGCTACAGGTGTGATTAAAACAGAAGCACCTTTTGAATATGTTAGCAAGATGCGTGCCTCTATGGTAGTCATGGGCCCACTTTTGGCGCGTTTTGGTCATGCGAAAGTTGCTATGCCTGGTGGTTGTGCTATTGGTTCAAGACCTATTGATTTACATTTAAAAGGCTTTGAAGCAATGGGTGCTAAAATCACCACAAATAATGGTTTTGTGGAAGCTAGTGTTGACCAATTACGTGGTGCTAGAATCTATTTAGACTTTCCTTCAGTAGGGGCAACTCAAAATATCATGATGGCAGCAACCCTAGCAAAGGGAACTACCTTTATTGAAAACGTTGCTCGGGAACCAGAAATCGTTGACCTTGCCAACATATTAAACCAAATGGGTGCAAAGATTGTCGGTGCTGGTACTGAAACTATCCGTATTGAAGGTGTAACAGCTCTTCAAGGGACGAGACATTCCATTATCCCTGATAGAATCGAAGCAGGTACCTTTATGGTTGCCGCAGCTGTGACGGAAGGTAATGTATTGATTGAGGATGCTATCGCTGAACACAATCAACCATTAATTTCAAAGCTCCAAGAAATGAACGTTATTTTCCAAGAAGAAGCGAATGGCATCCGTGTTATCGGACCGAAACAGTTAAAAGCTGTTGACGCTAAAACCTTGCCACATCCTGGATTCCCAACGGATATGCAGGCTCAAATGACCATCGCTCAACTATTGTCAAGTGGTACAAGTATCATGACCGAAACTGTCTTTGAAAACCGTTTCCGTCATTTGGAAGAAATGAGACGTATGGGTGCCAACTTTAAAATTGAGGGAAGCTCTGCCTTTATGGTTGGGCCATCTATGTTGCAAGGAGCAGAAGTAGCTGCAACAGACCTTCGTGCTGCTGCCGCTTTGATTATTGCTGGTATGTGTGCAGAAGGCATTACCCGTGTTACTGAACTAAAATATTTAGATAGAGGCTACTATGATTTCCATATCAAACTACGTGCACTTGGAGCAAGCATTGAGCGCATTGAAGAGTCTGATGTGCAACCATTAAGCTTTGGACAATTAGAAGATATATTATTGGCTACAGAAAAATAAGTTGATGTAAGTGAGGGATATGAATGGCAAGAGATATTGGAATTGATTTAGGTACTGCTAATATTCTAATCTATTTACAAGGACGCGGTGTCATCTTGAATGAGCCCTCTTTGGTTGCCGTTAACGATAAAACAGGTCAAGTGATTGCTATTGGTGCCCAAGCCTACAAAATGGTTGGTAGAACGCCAAAAGATGTTTCTGTTATTCATCCCTTAAAAGGTGGGGTAATCGCAGATATTTCTATTACAGAACAATTATTGGAGCAGTTCATCAGACGCTTGAACTTACAAAGTATTTTTCATAAACCTGACATACTGATTTGTACTCCGACCAATATTACCAGTGTTGAAGAGAAGGCCATCATTCAAGCAGCTATTAAATGTGGTGGCAAATCTATTTATTTGGAAGAAGAACCAAAAGTTGCTGCTGTTGGTGTTGGGCTGGATATTTTCTCCCCAATTGGTAACATGGTCATCGACATGGGCGGTGGGACTTCTGATATTGCTGTTTTATCCATGGGAGCAGCCGTTACTAGCCGATCTATTAAGTTAGCTGGCGATGATATCGACCATGAGATTGCTCTTTACATCAAGGATAAATACCAAATGCTAATCGGAGATCGAACTGCAGAGGATATAAAAATGAATCTGGGAACGGCTATACCGCTGGAAAATGAGTCAGATATGATGATAAAGGGTAGGGATATGGCAAGTGGCCTGCCAAAAATTATTACGATTCATTCTAATGAGATTTATGATTGTATGAAAGAAATTTTAGAAACAATCGCAGAAGAAGCACGACTAGTCCTTGAACAAACACCTCCGGAATTAGCGGGAGATATTATCGAGCGTGGGATTATGGTAACAGGTGGCGGAGCTTTGATACATGGTATCGACACCTTCCTTAACGGACGATTGCAGGTGCCCGTTTTGATAGCAGAAAATCCTCTGGACAGTGTGGCTCTTGGAACAGGAATTCTGTTAGAAAGAATTAAAGCCAAATCTGGCCCGTTTGATTTTATAAAAAATTTATTTAATACCAACCGTGTTGTCATGAATCCGACAGCTAATATGGTCGACGAAAAAGGAGAAGAATAATCTATGGTAAATCGTGTTCGTTCAAGTAAAAACTTTTTCTTGTCTACGATTATTCGTACGTTACTATTTCTATTAATTGCTATAATCCTCTTCTCTGTTGGCTTAATGATTGGCTATAGCGTGATTGGTGAAGGTGGCGACCCTGCTGATATTTTCAAACAAGAAACTTGGCAGAAGATTATTGATTTTGTTCAATAATCTGTTAATGTGATGTTTTAAGAACTAAAAAAGACTTTGGAAAAGGTATCGTTCTGATTGAACGGTACCTTTTTTGGCTGTTTCTCCAGTCGCTACTTTATTTTGAAAAAGTACTTCATTAAATGAAAGTAAATCCAATGGCTAATGAAAATGATATTTCTCTCATAAACCTTGACTACGCTTTTAAAGAGTGCTTACACATGGTATACTTTGGGTGTTAAGTGTTACAAATAATTAAGAGGAGTGATTTTATGTTTGGGAAGAACAATGAAGACATGCGTAAGAAGCAGATGGGGCAAAAGACAAAAACCTTTACCCTAAGAAAACTTCGAGTTGGCTTAGTTTCTGCTATGATTGGATCCTGCTTTTTATTCGGTAGCCAAGTAGTCAGTGCTAATCAAGTAGAGGGGACAGAGGCAAGTGTAACGACTGAAGTGGTAGAACCTACTGAAAAAGAATCGGAAGATCTGGCGGAAGGAACACTTGTTGATGCACCAGTAGCCATAAGTGAAAATACTCCAGAAGTAGAAGCTAGTCCAGAGGTCGCAAAAGAGGAGACTTCTGCTGAATCTACTACAGAAACAATCACAGAAAAAGCTGATGAAGCTGCACCGTTAGTAGAACCTACTGAAACAAGTACCCAAGCTTTACCAGAAACAGGTACTCCGGTTGAAAAAACTAGTACCGAAGCAACAGCAGAACCAAAAGTAGAAACAAAAGAAGTTGGAAATGACCCATCACTTATTATGGATAATCTGGTAGAAGATCCAACATTTGGCGAAAAAGCCTTGGAACATGTTGAATACCTATCAGAGACAATTGGCAGTCGTGTTGTGGGAACTGAAGGCGAAAAATTAGCTCAAGAATACGTGATTGACCAATTTAAACAGATGGGTTATGAAGTTATTACGGATGAGTTTAGTTTTGAACGGAGAGGAACTACCTACACTTCGCAAAATATTTCTGTTGTAAAACCAGGAGCACTTTCTCAAGAAGTGATCTTAGGAGCTCACTATGATTCTGTAAGTTCAGGTGGTTCGCATGGTGCGGATGACAATGCTTCTGGAGCAGGTATCCTATTAGAAATGGCGCAACGACTGTATAGTCAATTTACTGATTATACCATTCGTTTTATTGCTTTTGGGGCAGAAGAGGTTGGGTTACAAGGCTCTAAGTACCATGTGTCACAGATGTCGCAAGAGGAGATTGACAACACTCTTGCTATGATTAATTTAGACTCTCTAATTTCAGGAGACTATAAGTATATGTATTCTGGCTTAGGTGGTAAGACCTGGGTACGGGACCAAGCTTTCGATATTGCTGAAGCCATAAATATTCCAGGTATGCAAACAAATCCAGGGTTAAATGAAGAATATCCTTATGGTGAAACTGGAGACTGGAGTGACCATGCACCATTTAATGAAGTTGGAATCCCTGTTGTTTATTTTGAAGCGACAAACTGGAATATTGGTGACTTAGATGGTTATAATCAAACAGAAGAGTTTGGTCCTATATTCCATACAGGAATGGACAATCTAGATTTTCTCAATGAGCATTTCCCTGGGCGTGTCAGCTCACATCTTTATAGCTTCTCAAGTATCTTGTACAATTTGTTAACCAATATTACCAATCCAGATGCGAAAATTGAGTATATAACAGAAGATATTCCTTTTGAGACTATCTATGAAATTGATGATACTTTGACAACTAATGAGGAAGTCGTTGTAACAGAAGGTACAAAGGGCGTATTAACCAGTAAAGTTATTGACGGTGTAATCGTTGAGACACAAATCACTAACTTGCCGACTAATCGAGTGATTAAACGTAGATCTAAACCAATTATCATTGACGATAAACCGACAAAAGATACAAGTTCAAAACCAGGAACCAAACCAGTTAAAGTAGCCGCAAGTACTGTAGGTAAATTGCCAGAAACAGGTACAGACCTATCAAGTACCGGTTGGGCATTATTTGGCCTAGCTGCGGGACTAGGGCTGATGGCTTCGGAGAAATTGAGAACTAAGAAAACTGTTAAGAAATAGAAGGTTTTAAAGAATCGGGAGACCTCACACAGATTGTTTTGTGTTGAGGTCTTTTTTTGTCTGAAATTTACTGGAGATAGTAAAGCTAATCAAAATATCTTCAGATATAGGTAAGTAAAATAATAATTTTTATCAAATAATCTTAAAGAACTTGTGAAAAACATATTTTTAGGTCATAATAATTAAATAAGTAAAATTTTTAATTAACTAGGAGGCAATAATTTGAAAAAAGATCAATTCATTTCGTTGGTTAAGGGAGAAATTCAATATTGTTTAGATAATTTAACAAGTTTTAATGTGGAAGAAATTTCTGCAAGAATAAAAGAGCAACTAGCTATATTAGATGTGATTAAAGATATTAATTTCCTATCAGAAAGTAACGAACAAAGAAGTGAGGTCGAAAAGGATACAGCGATTTATAAGGAAATTAATGGAGTAAAAACAAGAATTGAGCCAATGATTCCAAAAGTTTCTACAATAAATCGAAAAGAGAAAATAAGTGCTAATGGAAAAATCATAGAAGGATACTTCCAACAAAAAATCAGAGGAGGAGTCATTAATAAACAGCAAGAACTGTTTGTGCCAGAAAAAGCAATAAGGGACCTTGGTATTGAAGAGGGAGATTTTGTCCGTGCAACTTATGTTTCAAAAAGTCCTTATTATGATATAGAAAATAAGAAAAAATCTAATCGAGTACACTATGATTTTGTGATTCTTCAAAAAAATACTACAAAACGTGAAAAAGTCAGAGAGATACATACATTTCTGACAGTAAAGAAACATGAGGATTTAAATCGTTTGTATATTGAATTCCCAGATAAGGAATCAGAAATTGAGATTAGAGCACTTATTTCTGATGGAGACAGGGCTACGTTCAGATTGGAAGAAGGAGACATCATCGATTATGCTCACCAAATAGACAATTCAATGATTGGCAATGTGATTTGGAAGTATAAAATAGAGGAAATTCCAACCAAAAAAGAAGCTAAAGATACTGTAGTTTCGAAAAAGAAAAAAGTTAGTAAAACTTCTAAACAAGGTCGACCTGTTAAACCTATCTTCAAAGGATTAACAGTTTTAACTATTGGTGGAACAAATAAAAATTTGCATAAAAATGCAAAAGAAGAAATTATTAAAAGAGATGGGACATATTCATATTTGTCTGGTAACGAGAGCCATGCTTCAATAATTTCTCAAATTAGAAAAGCTGATTTGATAATGATTTATACTCAAAGTATTAGTCATGAGGCTATGTATTTAGCAAAAGAACACTGTAAAAAAATGGGCAAGGTACATGGCTATACTAAAAATATAGGTGGAATTGAATTGGTTAGAAGACTGTCAGTGATGAAGAAAAAGTTAGTGCTAGAGGAAGATTCTATGAAACAAGTCTAAAAATGAAGTGTTGTATATTTTTAGATTTATACGTCAAAACAAAATAAATAAGGAGGAAAAAATGAATTTAGGAATTAGTCAAAAATATTTTATTGTCGCTTTACCAAAAAAAGGTCAGTTTTCAGTTTCTAATACAAAAGCACCTGTTGGGGTAGGTTTACTTGTTGCAGGGCTAATTGATTTACAAATGGGCGGTGTCATTCAGATTGAAAATAAGAAAATTACAGTTATTTCAGGATTAACTGATGAGTTAAAGTACTTGAAGCCTTTATATGACGTTCTGAAAACTAAAGAAAAAATGAGTATTATGAACTTAACGAATATTTATGTAACAAGTATTTTGAAGAATCCTTTTTCTCTGTACCAAACCAGTATTTTTGACTCTTTGCAAAATACGGACACGGTTCTTGTTGACCACAATGGAAAATGGCAAAGTAGTGACAGGGCAAAGGAACAGATTATTAGTGATATTCGTTCATCCTTCTTAATCGATACGCAAAAGGAAGACGAACAAATTATTATTCTGACAACCATACTGGATCCAGTAAAAGTTTTGAAACTCTATTTTTCAAAAGAAGAGATAAAAGTTATTCGACAAAGGATTAAAGAGATTGGTGAATCTGATTCCAAAAATATAGTGAAAGAAATGTTGGCAAGTATCGATGGATTTTCTGTAGCAATGCTTGTGCCGTTTCTCTAGAGAATAACAATCAAGATTCTATTATGGAAATGCTTGTTTTTTAGTAGTATGTTAGAACTTCAGTGTAAATAGAGTTTTACCTTTTCAAAGAAATTAGAATATAAACATTTATTAATTGGGTCAAAAAATCCAAGAATACAAAAACGCCTAGAATCACGTCCATATAAACGTTGATTCTAGGCATTTTTTGTATTCTTAAATAATGTTCAAGCTAAGATTCATCAGCCTAAGCCATCATTATCCTTATTTAAGCTCGTTAGCATTCTCCATGATACCGTCAATTAAGCCGTATTTCAAAGCTTCTTGAGCAGTCATGTAGTTGTCGCGGTCAGTATCTTTTTCAATTTGTTTTAAACTTTGACCAGTGCGTTCAGCCAAAATTTTATTGAGACGTTCACGAGTTTTTAGGATTTGACGTGCCACAATCTCAATCTCAGTTGCTTGACCTTGTGCTCCGCCAAGAGGTTGGTGAATTAAGATTTCTGCATTTGGCAAAGCGTAACGTTTGCCTTTTTGACCAGCTGTCAGTAGGAAAGAACCCATCGAAGCAGCTAATCCCATAGCAATCGTTTGTACATCAGCTTTGATAAAGTTCATGGTGTCAAAAATAGCTAGCCCAGCTGTAACAGAGCCACCAGGGGAGTTGATATACATATAGATATCCTTTTCAGGGTCTTGCGCATCCAAGAATAAAAGTTGCGCAATAATTGAGTTGGCCATATCATCATGCACAGGACCACTAACCATAATAATACGGTCTTTCAAAAGACGAGAATAAATATCATAAGCACGTTCACCACGAGAAGATTGTTCAATAACTGTAGGTATTAGATTCATTTTATTTCCTCCATTTCATTCATATAGGATTAGTTTACTAAAAAGGTCAAATAAGGTCAATTAATATGATTGAAAGAAAAAGCCCCCAAAGCCACTGGGAAATGACTAGAGGGGACTTACACATAATAGCAAAATTTGTAGAAGGTCAAACCAATGTCACCTGAGGGAATCGAACCCCCATCATAAGAACCGGAAAATTAATTCGATTTTTCAATAAGTGTCACTAAGGTTGATATGATAGGATTTTCGATGTATTAAAAAAATCAACTTTCAATAGATTTCTATAAGTTTCATTAAGGATGTATCTCAACTTGTATCTATAATATAACATATAACGGAGCATAGCTAATCTACAATTAGAATTAATGACGATACTCTTTAATAGAAATAAAAAAATATATACTGATTTCAAACTAACATTCGTATCCTCTATTTTAACTTAATTGCTATTTACTTTTAAATATTCTAAAGGAATATTGTTTTATGAGTAAGTTTTAGTAAAGTAAATTTTTAACTAAATAATAAAAATAATTTGGACACTTCATATTAAATGAGGTGTCTTTTTTGTATGAAGAGGAGTTGATAACAATTACAAATCTTACTTTAGGAAGTCTTTTTGACGGTATCGGTGTCTTTCCTTTAGCTGCTCAAAGAAATGGTATCACACCATTATGGGCAAGTGAAATTGAAAAGGCACCGATTCGTATTACAAAGAAACAGTTTCCTCATATGATTCATTTAGGAGACTTAACCAAATTACACGGTGGTGAAATCCCACCCGTTGATATTGTCACTTTTGGATCGCCTTGTCAGAATCTATCAACCATTGGAAATCGTGAAGGATTAGCTGGCAAGAAATCCAATCTATTTTATGAAGCGATTAGAATTATTGAAGAAATGAGGGAAACAACCAATGGAAAGTATCCAACTCTCGCTATTTGGGAAAACGTCATGGGAGCTTTTTCGTCAAATAACCGACTGGATTTTAAGGCCGTCTTGGAAGCCTTCGTTCAAACCGAAGTTCCAATTCCTCTCTCTCGTCAATGGGCAAACGCCGGCATGGTGCGAGGGAGAAATGTTGATGTGTGTTGGCGACTCCTCGATAGTCAATACTGGGGAGTGCCCCAACGACGTCGAAGAATCTTTCTCGTCGCAGATTTTAGAGACTTCCGTGCCAGAGAAATACTATTTGAACCCAAAGGAATGCACGCGAATTCTAACCCTTGCGACAAAATCAGGTTGTCGCCCACCAAAGACCATCGAAGCTTTATTACTGAAACAGGGCGGCACTTATTCCTCTATCCCTTCCAAGAGCGCCGAATGCGCTCTTATGGTAAAGAAAAAAATGCCAAAGGATACATCTCCAGTTTCGGACAACCAACTGACCCTTTTCCCACTCTCTTAGCTGGAACTGTTGACGTCTTTGCGTATTGGCAAGAAGGGTTAGAAACAGAAGGCTTTGTTCGGAAACTGACGCCCCTTGAATGTGAACGAATCATGGATTTACCTGAAAATTGGACTCAATATGGGATGGATCATCAATTAATCAGTGATTCCGCAAGATACAAAGCATTAGGAAATTCTATTGTGGTTCCTTGTGCTGAATATATTTTATCAAATGTTGCGAAGGTTTATTACAAAGGAGAAACCCATGATTAGAGAACGTGAACGGTTAAAAGCTGCCCAACAATTATTATGTACCAACTCAATTAACCAGTTGTCTGCGGCTGTCAATAATTTCCAGTTTTTACAACACATTGACGGTCGAGAAGAACGAGGTCGACAAGCAATCGCAGAACAATTGGTGGAAGTCGAAGAATATCTTCTGATCGTCAAAAATCAAATACAAACCATACGGAATTTATACAAGGAGGTGTAACTATGGATTGTACAATTCAGGTATATGTGACAAATTTAAGTCGTTATGAATATGATAGTGTGATTATTGCCGCTTGGCTCACCTTACCAGTATCATTAGATGAATTGAGAGAAAAACTACAATTGGAAACAGATGAAAGTTATGAAATTGAAGATTGGGAAGCTCCTTTCCGATTAATGGATGATCGAGATATTTTGACACTCAATCGTTTAGCGCTCTTAATCGAAGAAAACAGTCACTATGACCTATTTCCCTATTTGGATGAATTGATTGACTTGGATGTCTTTGAATCTCACGAAGATGCCTTAAAGCGATTAAATCAATTAACACACTTAAAAGAAAAACCAACTGATCCAGATGTTTTGGAAGATACCTTTGAGCTATCAGATGGCACTTATTTTACCATTTGAAGCAGTTTGACTAATCCAATAGTTGAACTGCTTTTTTGTTTGGAAAGGAAGTGTTTCAGTGAAGAATACCTCACGTTCTCCACCGAGGATTTAAGATATTTAAACTTATTTCAACACAAAATTTTGAATGAAAAGAGGAAAAACAATGGAATTAAAACACGTAGTACCAATTATGAAAGAGACGTTTGGTCACTTAGAATTTGCGGGCGAAGGAAACGTCGAACAACGACGTGTCAATGGTCGTCTCACCACTGTTTCTCGTAGTTACAATTTGTATTCGGACGTGCAACGCGCAGATGATATTGAGGTCATTTTGCCTCATACTGCTGGAGAAAAGTTCTTTGAGTTTGAAGAGCCGATTCAACTAGTCAACCCACGTATTGTCGCAGAAGGTTATAAGATTGGCGAACGTGGATTTACCAATTACATTTTACATGCGGACGATATGGTCAAAGCCTAAAGGAGGAAAACACACATGAGATTAGCACAAGGAATTATTATCGACAAAGAAAAAACATTTGGACGGTTAAAATTTTCCGAATTACGTCGGGAAGTATTTTTAACCAATGAAGATGGCACAGTCTCAACCGAAGTCAAAGAACGAACCTATGACTTAAAATCACGCGAACAAGGACGAATGATCCAAGTCAGTATTCCCGCTTCTATTCCATTACGAGAGTTTGATTACAACACAGAAGTAGAATTGATTAATCCAATCGCAGACACCGTAGCCAATGCGACTTTTCGTAGAGCGGATGTCGATTGGTACATTAAGGCTGATGATTTGGTGCTAAAAAATAAACCGACACCTGCCCCAAAGATTGAGCCAAAGAATAAACAGGGCTAGCCCATGAAACTTCTAGAAAGAAAAGGAAAACGGATCAGACCAAGCGATAAACACTTGGTCTTTCAGTTTTTCTTTGTCTCTATATTAAGTTGTTGGTTACTTGCATTTCTTCCTTTTCATCTGGCTTTTATCAGTCGGACTACTTGGCAGCTAGAGGAATTGGAGTATCATTTCTTAAGTTTATATGGTTTGTCGGCATTGATTTTTTCAATTGTCATCGTATTAATTTTTAGTTTTCTTTTCTATCGTTATTGCTTTGATTACTATAAAAGTTTAACCCATCGTCAAAAACTGGCTCGAATGATTTTGGAAAATGGGTGGTTGGAAATCAAACAAGTGGAAGAATTTCAACTTTTTGAAGATTCGCCCTCTAAAAAGAAAGAAAAAATCAGTTACTTTCCTAAATTTTATTATCGTATGAAAGATGGATTGATTGTCATTACTGTTGAGATTACATTAGGAAAATATCAGGATCAATTGTTGCGATTAGAAAAGAAACTGGAATCCGGCTTGTATTGCGAGTTGGTCGATAAAGAACTCAAAGATTCTTTTGTGGAATATACCCTACTTTATGACACGATTGCTAATCGACTTTCAATTGAAGAGGTTTCTGTGAAAAATGGTTCCATGCAATTGATGAAAAATGTAGCATGGGCCTTCGATTCTTTGCCTCATATGTTAATTGCAGGCGGGACTGGTGGAGGGAAAACGTATTTTATTCTAACCATCATTGAATCACTCCTTCAAACTAACGCAAAGCTTTTTATTCTTGATCCTAAGAATGCCGATTTATCGGACTTAGGAACCGTGATGGAAAATGTCTATTACAAGAAAGAAGAAATCTCTGCATGTATCGATGATTTTTATGATCGCATGATGGCTCGTAGTCTTGATATGAAGAAAATGACTAACTATAAAACAGGCGAAAATTACGCTTATCTAGACTTAGAACCGAATTTTCTTATCTTTGATGAGTATGTGGCGTATATGGAAATGTTAAGTGCCAAAGAAAATATGGCGGTCATGAATAAATTGAAACAAATTGTCATGTTAGGGCGTCAAGCAGGTTTCTTTATTATCCTCGCTTGTCAGCGTCCCGACGCAAAATACTTACAAGATGGGATTCGTGATCAGTTTAATTTTCGGGTGGCACTTGGGCGCATGAGTGAGCTTGGGTATTCCATGATGTTTGGGGATGTCGATAAAGATTTCTTTTTGAAACAGATTAGAGGTCGTGGCTACGTAGATGTTGGGACCAATGTCATTAGTGAATTCTACACACCTCTTGTTCCTAAAGAACATGATTTTTTAGAAACAATTGGTGCTTTGTGTCGTCCTAAACCATTAGTAAAGAAGGAGGAATTCAAAGATGGACTTTGATGTATGTATTTATCGGTTGTACGACATTTCAAGGAGCGATGATGAAGAGTTAAAGCAGCGGTTTCACTTTTTGGCTTTTAATGTCAGTAAAAATGGGATTACTGGTTTAGTTCCCCTTGAAGAAGGTGGCATTACAGATGGTGTCCCATTCACTATGATTCTTTCTACTTTACAATCAGGGTTGGAGCAAGCCACCACGCTTCTTGATCGAACAAAGATTGAAGCATTGTATAGTGACTTACTATCAGAAGGTGTCTATGGTTATACCCTATAATTAGGAAGGAGAGGAACAGGTTGAATATATCTGATCACTATAAATTCATTGAACAAGTTGTTGGTTACGAACAATACCTACCTGATTTTGAGAATGAAATCATGTTTCCTTTTACGCAAGATAAGGAAACTGAAATCACTGATTTTTTTGAAATTTTAACAAATGAACCTGATTTTCACCTAATCATGCCAGCTGGAACGACTGTTAATTGTACCGATGTGATTTTTTACTTTCGTGTGACACACTTTGAAGAAGAAGGACGTCCACCACTTATTGCCTATATTGGTTTTGACTATGAGGAGGATTGAAGCGGAAATTTTTAACAACCTGCGGTATAGTAAATGTAACAAGATTGGAGGAAATGACATGTCTCACTTTGTTCGTACCGTTGTTACTAGTTTGCCTCCGTTTTATTTGATTCGTCAGTATATTTTTAGTGGTGTAGTTACTGCCTTGTTCTATTTTTCAAGCCCTAGTACGGCCCCAACTTCCTTTTATGTTTTTCTAGGAGTAAATTTTCTCCTCTATCCATTCGCTATGTTTGTGTATGATTCGGCTGTCTCACTTTTGATGGGCGATAACGTGTGGATCACCAGTGGATTGTTTGCCTTGATTTGGGGCTTTATCAAAATTTTATTGATTTACTTCTTTAGTGTGTTGATTGCGCCAGTTGGCATCCTACTTGTCTATTTTATCAATCGAAAGTAGAAGGAATTTAACCGTCCCGTAAAAAGGGTGTGAATGATCGAAGGAACTGATCCTTCATATCATTTAGAGGGGAAACATGAGCGTAGTCGAATGTATAAAAGAAAGACTAGCAACAATTTCACTCTCCATTCGTGGAAAGAACAATGTAATAAACGGAACACAGGCAGAAAAAGTCATGACGGCAGCGCATAAGTCATGGCTTTTTCTAGCCTGGTGGGTGTGGCTTGCCACACCCACCTTGATTAACCCCCCCATTCTAACAGGGGGGTAGAAATACAAATAGAATAAGCAAAAAAGGCTTAGAAACTTTGATGTAACAGTCTTTGTCTCACTTTGTAAGGTGTCAACTTTTTATGAATAGTTGACATCTTTTTTGTTTATCTAATAAATGACAGGAGGATTGATTGTGACAAACCTCAAGCAACAAATTTTAGAACTAAAAGAACGGCGGAAAACCTATGGTGTTTCCCAAAATAAACTAGCCACTGCTGTGGGAATCTCTCGCCAGTATTTAAGTGAAATTGAAACAGAGAAAGTGATTCCTTCCAGTGATTTACTTTCAGAATTAGATGATATGTTAGAACGTTTCAATCCAGAACTCCCCTTAGAAATGTTATTCGATTATGTGCGGATTCGTTTTCCGACAACCAATCCAGAAGGTGTAATCGAGAATATTCTCAAACTAAAAATGAAGTACATGTTACATGAAGAATATGCTTTTTACTCGTATGAAGAACAGTATATCTTTGGCGATATTGCGGTCATGGTTTCTCATGATATTGAAAAAGGTGTGCTTGTGGAAATGAAAGGCAAAGGATGTCGGCAATTTGAACACTTCTTACTAGCACAACGTAGAACGTGGGTTGACTTTTTCTTAGATGTCTTTTCTGTAGATGGTGTTTATAAACGTTTAGATTTAGCAATCAACGATAAAGTCGGTTTATTAAATATTCCTGAACTCACTCGTAAATGCCAGAATGAAGAATGTATTTCTGTCTTTCGCAACTTTAAGAATTATCGGTCAGGCGAATTGGTTCGCCAAAACGAAAAAGCCGATATGGGCGATACCCTTTACATTGGTTCTTTAAAATCAGAAGTATATTTTTGTATCTATCAGAAAGACTATGAACAATATGTCAAACTTGGCATTCCCTTAGAAGAAAATCCAGTAAAGAATCGCTTTGAGATTCGTTTAAAAAATGAGCGTGCCTTACATGCGGTGATTGATTTATTGAATAATGGCAATGTTGGTGACACAACCTTTTCCATTATCAATCGTTACATTCGATTTGTTGATAAAGACCCTAACAAACGTCGGAGCCAATGGAAAATCAATGCTGATTGGGCTTTTTTCTTAGGCGAAAATCAACGAAAACTGCGATTAACGTCTGAACCTGAACCCTATTCATTTGACCGTACCTTGAACTGGTTGGGGCGACAAGTCATTCCAACTTTAAAGCTAGCTATGAAAATCGATAAGCTTAATCAAACGAGTGTCATTCAAAACATGATTGATTATGCGGAATTATCGGATCGTCAAAAAAAGATTTTACAACAACAAACGCTTCCAGTGGAGGAAGTTATTATCAAATAAAGGAGAATGTCTTATGAATTTTGGACAAAATTTATACAATTGGTTTCTTTCCAACGCGGAGTCTCTAGTCTTATTAGCGATTGTAGTGATTGGTGTGTATTTAGGTTTTAAACGAGAATTTTCTAAATTGATTGGTTTCTTGATTATTGCCTTGATTGCGGTTGGCTTGGTGTTCAATGCCGCTGGGGTAAAAGATGTCTTATTGAATCTCTTCAATAGAATTATTGGAGCCTAATAAAACCGCTATGTTATAATAGTAATATCAAAAATCTTGGAGGAGAAAGAACATGGGAGACAACCAAAAAAATAGTGAAGTAATAGTTAATGCAAACATTGACAAGGTTTGGCAAGCACTTACCAATGAAGATATGCTGACAAAATGGTATGCTCCTAATTCTCCTTGGAAGATTCCTAAATTAGCTAAAGGCGAAAAAATCTTGTTTACTTTAATGCCTAATGCATATAACTCCCTGAAAGAAGCACTTCCAATGGATATAACTATCGAGAAAGTTATACCCCATAAAGAATTTTCGTTTTCTGTCGATTCAATGGAAGGAATTATTTCCTTTGTACTGGAGGAATTAGAGAATAGTGTGAAAGTTGAAGCCAATACAGAGGATTATGATGAATCCCTAGCAAATTTGAAAGCACTCTTAGAGGATAAAGAACTTCCATATATTTAATCGAACCAGAAAAAATATCAAACAAAAATGTAATATTGCTATATGCGGTCAACTTTTTAAAGTTGGCTGTATTTTTTTATCCTAATTGACATGAAAGGACGTAAACATATGGACGATATGCAAGTTTATATTTCCAATTTAGGCAAATACAACGAAGGCGAATTAGTCGGCGCTTGGTTTCAACCGCCAATTGATATGGAAGAGGTCAAAGAAAAAATCGGACTGAATGATCAATACGAAGAATATGCCATCCATGACTACGAGTTACCTTTTGAGATTGGCGAATACACTCCAATTTCAGAAATTAATCGATTATGTGCCTTAATTGAAGAAATTGAGGATTCAGACATTTTCAAAGAATTAAGAGAAATACAAAGCATGTGGTTTTCTAGTTTGGAAGAATTGATTGAACACAAAGACGAGATTATCTGTTATTCGGATTGTGATTCGATGGAAGATGTGGCGGCTTATTATGTCGAAGAAACAGGACAACTTGGTGAAGTACCTGCCAATCTTCGTAATTATATTGACTATCACTCACTTGGTCGAGATATGGAATTGGAGGGAAGTTTTTTAATAACAAGTAATGGTGTATTTGAGTATGTAGGATAACAATAAAGGAGTTTCTGCATGTAACAGTGGAAACTCCTTTTTATGGAGGTGTTTAAACTGAAAAAATTAAAAAGCTATACCAGTATTTGGTCTGTTGAAAAAGTGATTTATGCAATTAATGACTTTAAATTGCCCTTTCCAATTAGTTTTAGTCAGATGGCTTGGTTTGTGTGTAGTCTGTTTACAGTCATTCTATTGGCTGATGTCCCACCTCTTTCATTTATTGAGGGGGCGTTATTGAAGTATGTCGGCATTCCTGTTTGTTTGACTTGGTTCATGAGTCAAAAGACTTTTGATGGAAAGAAACCCTATCGTTTCATTCAAACTGTTGTCACCTATGCCTTCCGTCCAAAACGAACCTATGCTGGAAAAAAAGTAACATTTGAAAAAGAGAAAATGAATGAAACTGCCACTATTGTAAGGAGTGAGTGGATTGAACTATCCGATTAAATATATTGAAAACAACCTCGTGTTCAATCATGAAGGCGAATGTTTTGCCTATTATGAATTGTTGCCCTATAACTATTCCTTTTTGACCCCAGAACAAAAACTACAAGTCCACCAAAATTTTCGTCAATTAATTGCTCAAAATCGTGAAGGCAAGATCCATGCCTTACAAATAAGTACCGAACGATCCATTCGTTCGATACAACAAAAAAGTAAAGAAACAGTCACAGGTCGATTGAAAGACCTTGCTTTTCAACGGATTGATGAACAAACCGAAGCGTTAGTAAACATGATTGGCGACAATCAAGTGGACTATCGCTTTTTTATTGGCTTTAAATTACTAGTCAACGAAGAAGAAGTGTCCTTAAAGAATTTGAAAAAATCTGCCAAAAATACGGTCACTACATTTCTTAGAGAAGTAAATCAAAAATTGATGGGTGATTTTGTCGTTATGCCACAAGATGAAGTCCGTCGTTACACAAAAATGGCTGACCTCTTACAAGCAAAGATTGAACGTCGTTTCCATATCAGACCCTTAGATAAAAATGATTTTGGCTATTTGATTGAACATCTATATGGCAAAGAAACAAGTTCTTTTGAAGAGTACGAGTTCCCTTTGCCTCTCAAAAAGTTGAAACACCAAACACTCGTGAAACGATACGATTTACTGAAACCGACTCGCTCTCTCATTGAAGAGAATCAACGCTATTTGAAAATTCAAAATGACGAGACAACTATCTATGTTGCGTATTTTACGATTGATTCAATTGTGGGAGAATTGGATTTCCCTTCCAACGAGATTTTCTATTACCAGCAACAGCAATTTGATTTTCCCATTGACACTAATATGAACATTGAAATTGTCGCCAATAAAAAAGCTTTGTCTACCGTTCGAAACAAGAAAAAAGAACTCAAAGACTTGGACGATCACGCGTGGAATAGTGACAATGAAACAGGAAACAATGTCTTAGAAGCCTTAGAAGATGTGAATGAGTTAGAAGCCGAACTGGATCAAACTAAAGAAGCCATGTACAAACTAAGCTATGTTATTCGAGTGGCAGCTTCTTCCTATGAAGAATTAAAACGTCGCTGTAATGAAATCAAAGATTTCTATGACGATTGGAGTATTAAATTGGTTCGTCCCTTTGGCGATATGTTGGGCTTACATTATGAATTTCTTCCTTCAAGTAAACGATACATCAATGATTATGTACAATATGTGACTTCGGACTTTCTAGCTGGCTTAGGTTTTGGTGCGTCACAAATGTTAGGAGAAACCGAAGGCATTTACATTGGCTACAATATCGAGACTGGAAAAAATGTCTATCTTAAACCTAGTCTTGCGAGTCAAGGGGTCAAAGGTTCTGTGACGAACGCCCTGGCGTCGGCTTTTCTTGGTTCTTTAGGTGGCGGTAAATCCTTCTCTAATAACTTGTTGGTGTATTACTCGGTTTTATTTGGGGCACAAGCCTTGATTGTAGACCCGAAAGCTGAACGTGGCAATTGGAAAGAAACCTTGCCAGACATGGCGAATGAAATCAATATTGTCAATCTAACCAGTGAAGAGAAGAGTCAAGGCTTGCTTGATCCCTATGTTCTCATGAAGCGTAAGAAAGACGCGGAAAGTTTAGCAATTGATATTCTGACTTTTTTAACTGGAATTTCTAGTCGAGATGGCGAACGTTTCCCTCTTTTACGAAAAGCAATTCGCTCCGTCACTCAAAAAGAAATTCGTGGTTTGTGGTTAGTGATTGATGAATTACGAGAAGATGAAAACCCACTATCGCATTCGATAGCAGATCACATTGAAAGTTTTACCGATTACGACTTTGCCCATTTACTATTTAGTGATGGAACCACAGAAAACTCGATTAGTTTAGACAAACAATTGAACATTATTCAAGTCGCCGATTTAGTCTTGCCAGACGCTCAATCCAATTTTTCAGATTACACCACGCTTGAATTATTGAGTGTGGCTATGTTGATTGTCATTTCGACTTTTGCTTTGGATTTCATTCATTCTGATCGAACCAAATTTAAAATTGTTGATTTGGACGAAGCCTGGTCGTTTTTACAAGTAGCGCAAGGAAAAACCTTGTCGAATCGTTTAGTTCGTGCAGGGCGTTCAATGAATGCGGGTGTTTATTTTGTCACGCAAAATGCGGACGATTTAATCGATGAAAAATTGAAAAACAATATTGGCTTAAAATTTGCTTTTCGTTCAACGGATAGTCAAGAAATCAGAAAGACTTTAGCCTTTTTTGGTGTTGATCCAGACGATGAGGATAACCAAAAGCGTTTAAGAGAATTAGAAAATGGCCAATGCTTAATCCAAGATTTGTATGGACGTGTGGGAACCATTCAAGTCCATCCAGTCTTTGAAGATTTATTCCATGCCTTTGATACTCGTCCCCCCGTTCATCAAGAAGAGTGAGGTGTATTCATGAAACCAAAATTGAAAAAAATGTTCGGTGTCATTCTTCTGATTGGAGGAATGACTTTTTTATTTCTCTTGCTTTTCGGTTCTGTCGCTCAGGCAATTGGGCTAGTTGATGATACCGTGGACGCGCAAAATCTTTATTCGCACTATCCATTGGCGCATTATCAATTAGATTTTTATGTTGATACCGGTTGGGATTGGCTGCCCTGGAATTGGAAAGATGGCATTGGGAATCAAGTGCAATATGGTTTGTATGCTATGTCTGATTTTATTTGGACCATTAGTTTGTATCTCTCCAATGCGACGGGTTACTTGATCCAACAAGCCTACAAACTGGATTTTATTTCTGATACAGCCAATCAAATTGGCGAAAACATTCAAATATTGGCAGGTGTATCAGAAAATGGCTTTTCTACTACTGGCTTTTATGTTGGCTTTCTCTTGTTGTTTATTCTGATTGTCGGTGCGTATGTTGCCTATGTCGGCCTGATTAAACGAGAAACATCCAAAGCGATTCAAGCAGTCACGAATTTTCTTGTGGTGTTTGTTTTGTCGGCAGGTTTCATTGCCTTTGCCCCTTCGTATATCCAACGAATCAATGAATTTTCTGCCGATATTTCGCAAGCAAGTTTAGATTTAGGGGCTCAAATTATTTTTCCTCATTCCTCTTCACAAGGAACAGATAGTGTAGACAGTATTCGAGATACCTTGTTTTCGGTACAAGTCGAACAACCTTGGCTATTACTACAATTTGATAACTCTAATAAAGAAGAAATTGGCGAAAGTCGGGTCAATGCCCTTTTAGAAGTCAATCCTGATACCAATAATGGCAAGGATCGGGAAGAAGCGGTTAAAAATGAAATTGAAGAACACGACAACCAACAACTGACTTTAACGAAAACGGTCAATCGATTAGGGACAGTTAGCTTTTTAGTCTTGTTTAATATCGGGATTTCCATTTTTGTTTTCCTATTGACTGGTATCATGATTTTCAGTCAAATCCTTTTTATTCTCTATGCTATGTTTCTACCGATTAGTTTCTTATTGGCTATGTTGCCAACCTTTAGTGGCATGGGAAAAGCAGCTTTGATGAAACTCTTTAATACCATTATGTTGCGGGCTGGTATCACGTTGATTATTACGGTGGCGTTTAGTCTATCGACCATGTTGTATAGCCTAACCACTAGTTATCCTTTTTTCCTTGTTGCTTTTCTACAAATCGTGACTTTTGCGGGTATCTATTTAAAGATGGGCGATATTATGAGCTTGTTTAACCTTCAAGCCAACGATTCCCAACAAATTAGTCGTGGTGTCATGAGACGACCCAAACAATATATGCATCGAGGAGCCAGACGACTTCAACGAACGATTAGTCGGACCATGATTGGTGGCTCTCTTGGGTATTTGGCAGGCAAAACCAAAGGAAGAAAAAATGCTAAGCAACTTCCTTCAACTGCAGATACAACGCCTTCCAATTCTCGTGCTTCTGTTTCCTCTAATCAACAAAATAATGAGCGCACACAACGACCGACCACTCGAAGTTATCAGACTGGGCAACAAATTGGTAAAGTTTTGGATAGTAAACATCGAGCGAGCAATTTTGTGACTCAAAAGACACAACAAGTCAAAGAGTTCCCTAAAACAGTTACAGGGAATCTTCATCAAACCATTTCTGATTTTAAACAAGGGATGTCAGATGAACGAACAGAAACAGTAACAAGTAAAAACAGACCCGTTGTGCAATCTCGAAAAACAAAACGAGGAACAACAAATTCTACGACTGACAAAAAGCATCAACGACCAGCTGTTGATTCAATTCAAGCAGCGAACAAGACCAAACAACCTAGTATGTCCGACAAACGAATAGATTCAGTAACGAATAAAAACAGTCCGATTACTCAACCTCTAAAAACAAAACAAGAAATGAAACCAATTCGTTCTACTGTCACTCGTCCAACTGTGCAACATAAACCGTCGGATAAGGTCCAAACAGTACCACAAGAACAGACTGCTTCCAAAGTACAAAAGCGAATTACCAAACAAAAGAATAGATTAATGAAACAACGACCTTCTATTAAGCAACAAGCGCCTATTTCTCACAAGCAACCGACAAAGAATAGGACAAATCAGAAACAAGCAACGTCAACAGTCCGTTATTCCCAAAATACACGTCAAAAGAAAAATGTCCGTTTCACACGTCCAATGAAAAGAAAGTAGGTCAATCGCTATGAAATGGAAACTAAAATTAATGGTGGCTTTGACACTCTTTCTTTCCTTCTTTGGCTTATTGTCTTTTGTGGCAATTTTTGTGGCAGATGAACCTCAAGATACTTCTTCTGAATCAATCGTTATTCAAGGAAGTGGTTTGTCTGTTTCACCAGAGGTTCTGAAGTATCGCTCCTTAGTAGAAAAATATGCAAAACAAGAGAATATTGAGGACTACATCAATATTCTCTTAGCGATTATTCAAGTTGAAAGTGGTGGAACTCTAAAAGATGTCATGCAATCGTCGGAATCAAAAGGCTTATCACCAAATACGATTGCTGACCCCGAAGAATCCATCGCACAAGGTGTTTCCTATTTTGCAGGATTGGTTCGTTCTGCGGAATCATTAGTCTTGGACCAACAAAGTGTGATCCAAGCCTACAATTACGGTGGTGGCTTTTTAAATTATGTCGCAAAGAATGGGCGAACCTATTCCTTTGAATTAGCGGAAAGTTTTTCTAATGAACAAGCCAACGGTCAACGAGTCACTTATAGAAATGAAATTTCTATTCCTAAAAATGGTGGCTGGCGTTATAACTACGGCAATATGTTCTATGTGTTATTAGTTAGCCAATATTTAGAAACCACTTCGCAAAAATTTGATAACCAAACTGTTCAGACAATTATGGATGAAGCCTTGAAATATCAAGGGTATCCCTATGTCTTTGGCGGGTCCAATCCAAATACGTCCTTTGACTGTAGCGGCATTACCCAATGGACCTTTCAAAAAGCGGGCATTACTTTGCCTCGTACTTCCCAAGCACAATATGAGGTAATGGATCACTTGCCTTTATCGCAAGCGGAGCCAGGAGATTTAATTTTCTTTCATTCGACCTATGCGACAGCCGATTATGTGACCCATGTCGGGATTTATGTAGGAGATATGAGAATGTACCATGCCGGCAATCCGATTGGTTACACCGACTTAAACGAAAACTATTGGCAGCAACATTTAATTGGTGCGGGACGAATAAAACAATAAGAAATGAGGACAATTCATGAAAATTCATATTGAACGCAAACCTAAAAAAGATAAAACATCTAAACAAAATAAAGTCAAAACGATTCACTTGGGCACTCACAAAAAGAGTGTCCTTTTCTTATGGCTCTTATTGATTGGTAGCTTTAGTTTTGGTCTCTATAAAAACTTTACTGCCATTGATACACACATCATTCATGAGACAACAATCATTGAACCTATGCTGGTTGATACTCATGCGATTGAGAGTTTTACCCTTAATTTTATTCAAGAATATTATACTTGGGAAAATAACAAAGAAGCCATTGAACAACGACCTGAACGAATCAATCGTTACCTGACTTCTGAATTACAAGAATTAAATGTAGATACCATTCGGACCGATATTCCAACGAGTTCTTCTGTCAGTGATCGCAAAATTTGGCAAATACAAGCCATTGATGAACAAAATTTTGAGGTGATTTACTCGGTTACCCAACGGATTACAGAAGGCGAAGAGAATAAATATAGTACATCATCTTATCGTATCACGGTTCATCAAGATGAAACAGCCGATTTAGTTATTACCACCAATCCGACGATTTGGACCACTCCTCAAACGTCTGATTTTCAACCAGAATTTTTTGAAAATGACAACAGTATTGAAGAAGCACTTCAACAAGAAATAATCGCTTTTTTAGAAACCTTCTTTAAGTTATATCCAAACGCAAGTAGTAGTGAACTAACTTATTACATGGCAGAAAACACCTTACCAATGATTAACAAAGAGTTGATTTTTTCAGAATTGATTTACCCTTCCATTCAAAAGAAAGAGCAACAATATATTGTAAAAGTAGCTATAAGATACTTGGACAGTGAAACCAAAAGTGAAATTGTCTCTCAATATCAACTAGTGTTAGAGAAAGCAGATAATTGGAAGATCGTTGCACAATTACCTTAATCATTGAATAGACAAAAAGGAAGCATCAAACTTATCTGATTGCTTCCTCTTTGTTATTTATCATCGATATACAGAGTTTGTCCTTGATATTCATAAACTCGAATCTGTTTGGACTCATTCGGTGTTCTTACTTTAAAAATGTAATAATGATCTTGCGCATCAATTGCATTTTGTCGATTTAATTTAAAGTAATTTTTTTGTGCACTGGCCATAGAAAATAAAATATCATCACTTAAAAACGTTAAAGGGGTATTTAAAGCGGAAAATTCATAAAAATCTTCTTCAAATTGATGATAATTGTCACTAAAATAATCGAATTGAATTTCGTTTTGTCTAATTTTTTTAGTTTTCACTATCAATCGCCTCCGCTAAACTAATGTTGATTAAATCATCCACTTTAACTAAATAATAGTTTTCTTTTGTTCTTATGCTGATTTCTTCCATTGATACTTGATTTATTGAACCGGTTATAATTTTTATTTTTTCGTTTTCTACATAATTAAAGTTTACTGTCAATTTATTGGTGTAAGCTTGATTCAGTAGCAACACTTTTTCGCCTAACGATAAGGCGTTTTTAAAATCGATTAATTGACCAGGTTCATTTAGAGCTGACGAGTGTTCAGAAAGAAAAAAACCCATCCATTTTGCCATATTGCGATCCTGATATTCTCTTGCGGATTTATATGGTAAGTAATTACGATCGACACTCATTTTAATCCATCCAATCCACCAGCTCCACCAGCAGCATGACCACCCACGAGTTTACTTCTTGCAATACTCCTCGAGTTTTCGAATAAGACTGTCGCTTTTTGAATAGCCAGAAATCCATGTTTATCTCTAATTTGATCGATAGTCTTTTCTAATGCTTCCATGCGTTCGATCTCTTCTACGTTATCGAAAAGAGAATAGACGGTATAAGCTTCATCTACTAGCCCATCATATCGAACAGCTATATTTCGGACAGCTCCATATGTGTATTTTTTCCTAAACAAATCTAGTACATGCCTGATTAAAATTTGCGTGTTTTGTGTTGGATCAACTGTTTTCTGTACACTGATAGATTTTTTCTCCATGTCTCTGGAAAAACCTACATAGATTGAAACAACAGTGGTCTTTTTATGACTTTTTCGTAGACGAATCGCCACTTGTTCAGCCATTTCAGAAAGAACCAATTCAATGTCTCTCTCATGGATATAATCTTTATGAAGGACTTGTGAGTTCCCAATGCCTTTTGATTTAGGTTTGTATGGCATTGTTACTTTACTTTCGTCTACACCATTTGCGTGAAAAAAAAGTTGTACACCAATTACACCGAATTCTTTTTTGAGAATATCAGGATTAGCATTAGCTAATTCTTTGATAGAATAAATACCTAATTTATTTAAGCGAAGTTCAGTACGATGGCCAATTCCCCAAAAATCAGTCATTTCATTGATATTCCAAACTTTAGTTTCCACATCTTCATATGACCAATTAGCACGCATCGTTTGTGTATGTTTGGCCTCATTGTCTAATGCTAGTTTTGCTAAAAGAGGGTTGGAATTACTCATGCCAACAGTCGAATACACACCCGTTTTTTTCCAAATATCATGTTGGATTTTACTTGATAATAAATCTAATTTTTCTCGTCGAGAAATATTAGGGTCCTTAACAAAATAATTTAGAGATTTTGTTAAATCTATAAAACCTTCGTCGATAGAATAAGGTAAAATTTCTTCTGGTGGTGCGTAGTTCTGTAGAATCTGCTGAATTTCAATATTTCGTTCGATATATAAGGTCATTCTCGGTGGGACGATCAGAGTTCGCTTTGCCCAATTTTCAATAAATTGAATGTACTCTTTCGTAATAGGGATATTATTTTTTTTCGCAATGAAACTGCGGAATTTTCTCGTTCGAATATCAAATGGAAGATCGTAACTTCTACTAACATTATCTCGGCCAAATACTTTTTTGAAAGTAGGAGAACTTGCCAATATTAGACCTTCACTATTATCCGCTCGACTCATAACACACAGAGAGGTAGTTAGAGGATTCAGTCCACGTTCAACACACTCAACACTGGCGTAAAAGGATTTTATGTCAAAAAATGCAATATCTGATTTAGGTTCTTTACTATAATCAATTATTCCCATAGTCCCTACCTCCAATGAAATTCGTTATTCATATCACCATTATACGAACTCACGTTCGTTTTTGCAAGTGTGTAATTGTTGTTAATTAATTATGAAAATTTGAATCGTAGAATTTTAATATTAAACAAAAATCAAATTTATTGTCATTTAAAAAAACTTTTAGTATACTCCACCTATATTAGTTTTTTCATAAGGGAGTAACTTGCAGTTGACAAGCTGTGGTAACATCACCAACCGAAAAATTTTTTTCTGGTGTTGCCTTAATTAATGAGACTTATGTATGTGTCAAACATACATAGGTCTATTTTTTTGTTTAAAAATAGACTTATGGTGTCAAATTTAAGGAGGAAAAACATGTCAGAAAGAAATGTAAAGAAAAAACAGGTAATTCAGGATTTTTATTCTCAAACGGAAGATGAGGTTTTCAATCTACTTGAAACAAAATCGGAAGGACTTTCAGAAATAGAAGTTAATGATCGTTTAGAATTGTATGGTACAAATGAATTAGAAGGAACTAAGAAAAAATCATTGCTTCAAAAATTCTTTGAGCAATTTAAAGATTTAATGATCTTGATTTTATTAGTTGCAGCAGGTGTCTCAGCAATGGTACCAAATGCAGAAGGACATCGTGAGTGGGTGGATGCGCTAATTATTCTATCAGTTGTCATTATTAATGCAGTGATGGGTGTGATCCAAGAAGCTAAAGCTGAACAAGCAATTG
The DNA here is from genome assembly GCF_024543085.1 of Granulicatella seriolae. GTDB lineage: Bacteria > Bacillota > Bacilli > Lactobacillales > Aerococcaceae > Granulicatella > Granulicatella seriolae. Next base: position 270,942 of record NZ_JANHNZ010000001.1, on the reverse strand, counting down.
AGGCTTTGCGAGAAATGTCTACTCCAAATGCAAATGTGTTTCGTAATGGTCACAGCTTATCTGTTAGTAGTACAGAATTAGTTCCTGGAGACCTTGTTCTATTAGAGGCTGGTGACGTAGTTCCTGCTGATATTCGACTTATCGAAGCGAGCTCACTAAAAATAGAAGAAGCTGCCCTGACTGGAGAATCTGTTCCTGTTGAAAAAGAAGTTACAATTCTTAAAGGTAAAGATATTGGGATTGGCGATCGAATTAATATGGCTTACTCAAATAGCAACGTAACGTATGGTCGTGGTAAAGGGATTGTAGTTAACACTGGAATGAGTACCGAAGTAGGGAAAATTGCTGGAATGTTAGCAAATACGAATGAAACAGAGACGCCATTAAAGCGGAACTTAAATCAATTAGGTAAATTCTTAACATTTTCTATTTTAATTATTGCAGTGATTATGTTTTTTGTAGGAACTGTAATTAATGGTCGTGATTGGGTCGAAATGTTATTAACTTCTATCTCATTAGCGGTTGCTGCAATTCCAGAAGGTTTACCCGCTATTGTGACCATTATTTTGGCTTTAGGTACACAAGTTATGGCCAAACGTAATGCAATGATTCGAAAATTACCAGCTGTTGAAACATTAGGAGCAACCGATATTATTGCTTCTGATAAAACAGGGACTTTAACTTTAAATCAAATGACTGTCGAAAAACTCTATTTTGATGATTTTCAACACGACGCAAAAGATACAATTTCAACTGATAATATGGCAATTAAAATTATGAATTATGCCAATGATACACGAATTGGTCAAGAGGGTAATTTGATGGGAGATCCAACAGAAACTGCTTTAATTCAGTTTGGTCGTGACAAAGGTTTTAACATATTAGAGGAAATTGTTGAAGAGCCACGTGTAGCTGATTTACCATTTGATTCAGATCGTAAGTTAATGAGTACTATCCATCAACTAAAAGATGGCCGTTTGTTGGTAGCAGTTAAAGGAGCACCAGACGTATTATTAGATCGTACCAACGAAATTTTACTAAATAATCATGTAACGGTGATGACTGCAGATGTTAAACAATCTATTTTGCAAAACAATACAAATATGGCTAAACAAGCTTTACGTGTGCTAGGAATGGCATATAAATACATTGAAACTATTCCTGAAAAATTAAATTCAGAGGACTTAGAAAATAATTTAATTTTTGCTGGTTTGGTTGGAATGATTGACCCTGAGCGTGCTGAAGCTGCTGATGCAGTTAGAGTTGCAAAAGAAGCGGGTATTCGTCCAATCATGATCACTGGTGATCACCGAGATACAGCTGAAGCGATAGCTGAACGTTTAGGGATTATTCGACCGGGTGATGATAGTGCTATTTTGACAGGAACTGAGTTAAATCAACTTACTGATAAAGAATTAGCAAAAAATATTTCAAAATATTCAGTGTACGCTCGTGTCTCACCAGAGCATAAAGTACGTATTGTGAAAGCTTGGCAAAACGAAGGAAAAGTAGTTGCTATGACAGGTGATGGTGTAAATGATGCTCCTTCGTTAAAACAAGCCGATATTGGTGTTGGAATGGGTATTACTGGTACAGAAGTCTCTAAAGGTGCTTCTGATATGGTACTTGCAGATGATAATTTTGCCACAATCGTAGTTGCAGTAGAAGAAGGTCGTAAAGTTTTCTCAAATATTCAAAAAGCTATTCAATACTTAATGGCTGCAAACTTAGGAGAAGTTTTAACGTTGTTTATTGCTACACTATTAGGTTGGGGGACATTATTACCTATTCACTTATTGTGGATTAACTTAGTAACAGATACTTTTCCAGCAATTGCTTTAGGTTTGGAACCCACTGAAAAAGATTTAATGTCTCAAAAACCTCGTGGTAAAAATTCTAACTTTTTCTCAGGTGGTGTTATGAGTAGTATTATCTATCAAGGTATTCTAGAAGCTGCAACAGTTTTATTTGTTTATTGGTCCGCAATCCAATGGCCAGTCCATGAAGCGTATGATTTAATTCATGCGGATGCCTTGACAATGGCTTTTGCTACTCTAGGATTAATGCAACTATTTCATGCATTTAACGTAAAATCTGTGTATCAATCTATTTTTAAGGTTGGAGCATTTAAAAATAAATCCTTTAACTGGGCAATTCTGCTATCATTTGTATTGATGATGGGAATTATTTTAATTCCAGGATTAAATGATATTTTTAAAGTAACAAGTTTGAATTGGTATCAATGGGCCATTGTTTCAGCAGCAGCCTTTGCAATTATTCCAGTGGTTGAAATTGTGAAAGCTGTCCAACGTGCAGTGGGTAAAGAATAAAAAAAATGAGTTGTCGTTTTATTAGTTAATCTAATCTTACGACAACTTTTTATAAATAGTAGTAAAGATTTTTTAATCCTTAATTAAGATAATTATGTTGGATATTAAAAATAAGATAAATATCAGGCAGACAAAAAATTGTTTGTCTTTTTTATTAGTAAATAATGATTAAAAAAGAATTGATGAAGTTTGGTAGCGAAGGAGGAGATTGAAAATATTTCATATTTAGGTTCATCTTAATGTTTAAGAAATTGTGAGCCATTAAATTTTGAATAAGTGATATAAATTTTCATTGACGTAAATATTAAATAATATTAATATGATTGTATAGACATATGATTGATTGGACATTCAATCTCAATTTAGTACCTGATTGAGTAAAAAGGAGGGAAAAATAATGTTGTCTGATGATTCGATTAGTAAGATTGTCAGCTCAATAAATTCTTTTAATGAATTGACACGACTTAAAATTTTATTTTTATTAAAAGATAGTCCAGCTAATGTTAAAGAACTCCAAAAACTTACAAGTAGATCACAATCAGCCATTTCACATCATCTTGCTGTTCTAAGAAGTGAAAATCTTGTGAAATACGAAAAAGACGGAAGAAATATAATTTATTCTTTAAGTGATAGACATATCTATGAAATTCTATCTTCCTTAAGAGAACATGTATTAGAAAAAAATAACTCTATGATTGATGAGGTTTACAGCAATGAAAATGGATAAGGAGCTTAAGAAAAAACTTCGTAAAGAACTTATGCAATTATTAAATGAATACCCTGATTGGATGGAAGATGAAACGTCACCTGTCTATTCGGAAATTCAAGCATTGGGCGAGGTACTAAGTGAAGAGCGTTCTAAGAACATCTATTTTTCATTAGATAATTTTACAGATGAGCAATACCTGTATTTACTGAATATTGGTTTAACAAATTTACAAATACAAAAATCTCTATACTTTGATCCTAGTGAATTTATTGAATGGCGCAAACAAAATGGTTATTGGAGAACGAAAGATAATGAATAAAGTTTCATGACATTTAAACAAAAGATTAAAACATATCAATGCACGTTGATATGTTTTTTGTTACGTGAATATTACAAACAGATTTAAAAATGTTGTAATTTTAATACATGTACTATATTTTATTTTTTTTAGATAGAATGATGTTTATAAGGCAAATGAATACTTGTGTAAAAGAGAGGGAAATTATGTTTAAAAGAAAATTAGTTACAACTTTTATTTTAGGTTTATTAATTGCTAATCCATCTATTATTTTAGCTGATGAATATGACCAAAAAATTTCTGAACAAGATCAAAAAATTAACAGTATTAAATCTGAGACAAACGCAGTTGAGGAATTAATCAATCAGACCAATCAAAATATTTCTAACTTAAATAGTGAAATCAATCTAATTTTAGAAGAAAAAAATACTAAAGAACAAAATGTTAATGAGCTAACAGTTAAAATTAAAGAATTAGAAGAAAAAATTGAAAATAGAAAAGTTCTAATTGGAAAACAAGCAAGAGAGCTTCAGACATCAGGTAAAGAAAATAATATACTTGCAATTCTTTTGAATGCTGAATCGGTTTCTGATTTTGTTAATCAAACAATAAGCACAAGCACTTTAGTCAATGCGAATAACGAAATCGTAAAAACTCAATTTGAAGATATGCAAAATTTAGATGCTTCAAAAACAGAACTTGAAACAGAACTAGAACAAATTGCTATTAAAACAGATGAGTTAAAAAGTAAACAAGAAGAGTTAATTGAATTGCAAATTAATCAAGAAGTTGAAATTGCAAACTTAAAAATAAAGCTAAACAAAGAGGAACAAGAAAAAGAATCTTTGATACAAGAAAAAGAAGAAGCAGAACGTAAACGTCAAGAAGCTTTAAGAGCGATTGAGAAACAAAAAGAACAAGAGAAATTAGCTAGAGAAAAAGCAGAACAAGAGGAAAAAGAGCGTCAAATTCGGTTATCTCAACAAGTAGCTCAATCTGAAATTAAATCAGAAGTCAGTGCTAATACGACGAATAGCAATATCAGTGAAACTCCTAAAGAAACTATAACAGAATCACCCGTAGAAAATAATACGCCAGCACAATCTTCTAATCAACAACCTCAAAGTAGTGGAGGATGGAGATTACCATTGGATTCAATTAATGTTTCAAGTGGGTTCGGTAATCGAGTTGATCCAACAGGTTCTTCTGGTAATCAACATAATGGGATTGACATGACTGGAGGAGTGAACACACCAATTTATGCTGCGACGAGTGGTGAAGTAGTTGCTGCAAGTTACGATGGTAGCGCAGGAAATCATGTAATTATTAGAGGTTCAAATGGTTTGTATTCTTACTATTTACACATGAATTCATCTCCAGCTGTTTCTGTAGGTCAAACTGTTTCACAAGGTACTTATCTTGGTGGAATGGGGACAACTGGAAACTCTACAGGAGTACATTTACACTTTGCTATTTCATCTGGGTTATGGAGTGGATTTCAAAATCCATCATCATACTTGAGTTTTTAAAATAAATGAAAATAATAAAATACTACATTTTTGTAGTATTTTTTTACTCAAACAAATGAATGTATTGACATATGAATACTCGTTCAATTATAATAGATTTAACAAATGAATAATCAATCATTTGTATTAAACTTTTAAGGAGTTGTTTTAAATGGTAGAAAAACATCATAATCATGAACATAATCATGAACATGATCATAATCACTCTCATGATCATGACCACAATCATGGAGGGAAATTACAAATTATAATGTATTTCATTGGTTTATTCTTATATGTTGGAGGTCTTTTCCTTGAAGGAACTAATGGTTTAATCGCAAATATTGCATTTAGTTTGACAATAATGACTTCGGGTTATCACATCGTTGGAGAAGGAATCGGTGATACGATTCGAAATACAAAAAAAGCTAAGAAGTTTATGCCTAATGTTCATTTTCTTATGGCTTTAGCTACTGCGGGAGCTGTGTTAATTGGTAATTTTGAGGAAGGTGCGTTATTAATTGTTATTTTTGCTGGAGCGCATTTTTTAGAAGAATATGTAGATGGAAAAAGCAAACGAGAAATTACGAATTTACTTAATTTAAACCCGACAGAAGCTCGTATAATTTTATCTGATGGTTCTACTAAGGTTGTTCCTGTGGATGAAGTCAATGTCGGCGATACACTACAAGTATTAAATGGAGATCAAATTCCAACGGACGGTGTGATACTTAATGGTTCTACATCCGTTGATGAATCGTCAATTAATGGAGAAAGTATTCCTAAAGAAAAAAATGTTGGTGATGAAGTTTTTGGTAGTACAATTAACGGTGCGGGATCATTTACCATGAGAGTAACAAAAGATAGTTCGGAAACAGTGTTTTCAAAAATCTTACAATTGGTTAATCAATCTCAGAAGAGTTTAACAAAAACTGCAACGTTGATTCAACGATTAGAACCGAGATATGTGACCATAGTTTTATTGTTGTATCCACTAGTTTTATTAGCAGGTCCTTTTATTTTTAATTGGTCTTGGGAATTAAGTTTATATAGAAGTATGGTTTATTTAATCTCAGTTTCACCGTGCGCCTTAGCTGCTAGTGCAGTACCTACAACACTTTCTACTATTTCAAATTTGTCTAGAAAAGGAGTATTAGTTAAAGGGGGAGCTTTTCTTTCAAAACTTTCTGATGTAAAATCAATTTCATTTGATAAAACTGGAACTTTAACTCATGGTAAACCCGAAGTAACTAATTTTGAATTTGACAAAGATTTAGATCAAGAAGAAATGATTGATCTTGTAGTATCAATGGAAAAACAATCGAACCATCCTCTGGCGACAGCAATTATTAATAAGTTTCCAAAAAGAAGAACATTAAACATTGAGGTCACAAATGAAGTGGGTAAAGGTTTATCAACAAATTATGATAATAAGAAATATAGAATTGGAAAACCATCTTCTTTTGATAAAGTATCTTTTGTTTATAAAGAACAAGAAAAAAAATTATCGATGGAAGGAAAAACTGTCGTCTTTATAGCTGAAAATGAACAAGTGATTGGTTATGTGGCATTAATGGATCTTCCTAATGAGCATGCTAAAAAAGCGATTGATTATTTCAAACAAGTAGGAATTCATACCACTATGATTACTGGAGATGCTAAATTAACTGGAGAAGCAATTGGAAGACAATTAGGTATCGACGAGGTTGTGGCCAACGTTATGCCAGAAGATAAAGCCGAAATAGTTCAAGAACAACAAAAGAAATATGGGACGACAGCCATGCTTGGAGATGGTATTAATGATGCGCCAGCATTGGTTACTGCAGATATTGGAATAGCGATGGGAGAAGGAACTGATGTGGCGATGGATGTGGCGGATCTGGTATTGATGAAAAATGATTTATCAAAATTAGTTTATGCACATCAACTATCTCAAAAAATGGACAAAGTTACTTGGCAAAACATCTGGTTCTCAATGTTTGTAGTTGTGACTTTAGTTATTCTCAATTTCCTTGGAAAAATGGATATAGCGCTAGGTGTCATTCTACATGAATTTAGCACAATCGCTGTTATCTTGAATGGTATTCGATTATTAAGAACTCCTAAAAAATTTTTAAATAATTAAAATAAATCAATAGAAAAAAACTTACTGAAATTATTTTAGTAAGTTTTTTGTTGTCGTACATATTAAAAAATGTTAATATGATTTTTATATTAGTAAAACTTAATTTGAAAGGTGGATGTATATGAAAGATTACACATTACAACTAAAATTACTTCATGGTTTGTCCAACAAAACTAGGTATCAAATTTTACAAGTGTTGAGGAATGGAGAAGTCAATGTCACAGAGTTGATCGAGCAAGTAGAAGGTTCACAATCCAGTGTTTCTCAACACTTGGCCTGTTTACGCGATTGCGGTTTGATTCAAAAACGTACGGAAGGAAAATATTATTTTTATACCATTACCACACCAAAAATTACTCAACTCATGGATTTTCTTAATGAAACGGTTCAGGATTTTCATTGGGATGGCGAAGTGATTGAATGTAAACACCATATGGAATAGAAAGAAGGAATGGTTATGAGTAAGGAAATAAAATCAACTTGTTGTGAATCACACACACATCGAGAAAAAGAAAATTGTTGTCAAAATCAGACGAAAGTAGTGACCGATTCCTGTTGTGAATCAACTCCTTCTTCATCTGAATCGAATTGTTGTCTTGAGAAAGAACAATCATCTTGTTGTAGTGAAGATAAAGAAGAAGTGGACGACTGTTGTCATTATGAAAAAGAATCAAAAGAAAATACAAGCCCTATCAAGAAAACCTACCAAGTTTCTGGAATGGATTGTGGCAGCTGCGCTTTAACAATTGAAAAAGGTTTGAAACAACTGTCTGGTATTGAAGAGGTACAAGTCAATTTTAGTACAGGAAAAATGAATGTTACTGTCAGCAACAATGATATTTTAAACACGATTCCAAAACACGTCGAAAAATTAGGTTATCAACTGGTCCAGACGCTCTCAAAAAATGAACACACCTTAAAAGTCACTGGGATGGATTGTGGCGGTTGCGCTCAAACGATTGAGAAACATTTTTCTAAGATGAAGGAAATAGATACTGTTTCTGTAAGTTTTGCGAATGGTTCTATGGTAGTCGCACATACCAATCCGTTAACAGAGATTAAAAAAGAATTAAAGAAGTTAGGTTATCAAGGAGTTGTTGAAAAAGAACAAACGGCTATTGCTAAAAAAGGAACGATCGATTCGGCCACTAAAAATTTGATCTTGTCAGGAATTCTTTTACTTTTGGGGTATGGTAGCTCAGTCTTTTCAATTAATCTTCCTATTGCGCCATTCTTCTTTGCAGCATCTATGATGATTAGTGGTTGGCGACCGGCTAGAAGTGCTTTTTATGCAGTGCAAAGTAAGTCGTTGGATATGAATGTATTGATGGTTACGGCAGCGATTGGCGCAGGGATTATTGGTGAATGGGGAGAAGGAGCGCTAGTTGTCTTCTTATTTGCGATTGGAAACTATTTACAAAATAAAGCTGTGGAACGTACACGCAGGTCGATTCAAGGATTAATGGATTTAACACCTCAAACAGCTTTCGTAAAAAGTGGGACGACATTTGTTGAAGTAGCGGTTGAAAATATTCTATTGGGTGATACTTTACTGGTAAAGGCTGGCGAAAGAATTCCGTTGGATGGACTAGTAACTAAAGGAAATTCAATGGTGGATCAATCACCGATCACAGGAGAATCGATTCCTGTTTATAAATCCGAACAAGCTGAAGTATTTGCGGGAACGATTAATCAAGAAGGCTCATTAGAAATAAAAGTGACTCATTTGTCAGAAGATTCAACGATTGCTCACATCATTCAAATGGTCGAAGACGCACAAGCTAATAAAGCTCCGTCTGAAGCGTTTGTTGATAAGTTTGCTAAAATCTATACACCAATTGTTTTTATTTTAGCTTTAGGGGTGATGATTTTACCAACCGTTGTTTTTCAAGCGGATTTTGCGACTTGGTTTTATCGAGGTTTAGAATTATTGGTGGTTGCCTGTCCGTGTGCCTTAATTATCTCTACACCTGTTTCGATTGTATCTGCCATTGGCAATGCCGCCAAAAATGGTGTCTTAATCAAAGGGGGCACTTTTTTAGAAAAAGCTGGCGAATTAACAGCGATTGCTTTTGATAAAACGGGGACGATTACAGAAGGCAAACCACAAGTGACAGAAGTATCCGTTTATGAAGGGTCAAAAGAAACCTTCTTACAGATTTTAGCTTCTTTGGAAGGCCACACGACCCATCCAATCGGAAAAGCGATTGTTTCATTTGTTGAAGAACAAGAGCTGTCCATGATTGAATCCACTGATTTTCAAACAATTACAGGAAAAGGAATTGAAGCAACAATCGATGGGCAAAAATATTATGCGGGTTCAACTAGTCTTTTTTCCGAAAAGGTATTTAGTTCAACACATAGGCAAGCAGCAGAAAACCTAGAAAAAACTGGACATACGATTGTTTTTCTAGGAACTGACACAAAAATTATAGGTTTGGTTGGCGTAGCGGATAAGATTCGTCAAACATCAAAAGATGCTATCACCCAATTGTCTTCTGTCGGTATTCGTAAAACAGTTATGTTGACTGGTGATAATCAAGGTGCAGCACAAAAAATTGCTAACGAAGCTGGTGTTTCGGATGTCAAAGCGAACTTGTTGCCAGAAGATAAAGTATTGGCGATTGAAGAATTAAAGCAACAAGAAGTCGTTGCCATGATTGGTGACGGAATCAATGATGCGCCTGCTCTAGCAATAGCCGATTTGGGTATCGCAATGGGTGGTGCAGGAACGGATACAGCGATTGAAACAGCAGACATTGTATTGATGGCCGACAATTTGGAAAAATTACCTTATACGATTGATTTGAGTAAACGTGCATTGAAAATTATTAAACAGAATATTATTTTCTCTTTGGTTATCAAATTGATTGCGTTAGTCTTTATTTTTCCTGGATGGTTGTCTTTATGGATGGCAGTATTAAGTGATTCTGGTGCAGCAGTGATTGTCACTTTGAATGCATTACGCTTAGCTAAGATAAAAAAATAAAGTATTAGTCTTCAGCAAGGTAAGATTTTGTTGATTTTTTCTTTATTTCTTAAATATTATCTTGATTATATCTTGCACTATGACCAAGTCTTCGTCGTTTAGTTCGTCCAACATACTTTCAAGTTGTCTTCGTCTAGAACTTTTTATTGTATCTTTTTGCTCTAAGAAAAAACTATCTAAAGAAACATTAAGTAGTGTTACCAACTGATATAAAATATGCAAACTAGGTTGCTGTCCTTGGTTTTCAATATTCGTTAAATATCTAGGCGCAATCTTGATGATTGATCCTACTTGTTCACGAGTTAAACCTTGATTCATACGTGCTTCTTTTATGGCAAGACCAATAGGTCGAAAATCAAATTTTTCATTTTCATCAAACATTATATATCACCCAATAACATTATACTGTTCCTCTTAAACAGGAAACAGGTCTTATATAATGTGCATGCACCTTCAATAGTTCCTGATTTTAAATAACAGTTAACTGCTAATGATAAAAAAAAACTGTCATTTAGTGGTTCTCTTTGTATGTTTTAAACGAGATAAGATTAGACGGTTTCTAAATCGTCTTTTTTTGTTATCTAACTAAATAATCAGTTTTTGGAGCGACTATTATGAATTACTCTAATACTGAAAATAAAAAAATAAAAAAAGCCGTAATACAGTTAAAAAAAATATTTATAAATCAGTGAGTAAAAATGCTCAAAAAAGTGATTTGTCAAATCCTATTAAGGGAATTATAAGTGCGAATTTTCTGGACTATCATTCAGTAAATTCGCATTTTTGCGTTGTTCCAAAAGTGTTGAAAAATAATCAATTCTCACCTTTAAGGTGTTTGCTACGAAAGGAGGTGAGAGTATGAATCGAATACAGCCTATATATCTTATATTACTTCGACTAAAAATTTTCTGTTAACCGTATCATTTTTAACTCCTATTTTATTTATTACTACGAAAGGAGAAGCAGATGGACAAATACGATGAAAAAAAATATATCTATGAACAGATGAGATTAATAATAGAGGAAAGGAGACGACTGACTGAGCTTTATTATGATTTGAAAAAAAAACTTAATCAATTGGACAATGATTCCAATGATGAACAATTTAACTTAGAAACCAGCAAAAGCTCAAAAATTGATTTAAAAAAGGAAAGTGAAATTCAAAGATATATGACTGACCGTTCTATTCCTAAAAAGATAGTGTCGTATCAGCAAATAAGTCTGACTATTGCCTCAATACTAAAAGAATCTCAAACACCTTTAAGAAATCAAGAGATTTATTCAATTTTAAAAGAAAAAGGAGACTACCAAGTATCTATGAAAAATTTAAGTGTTAATATTTTACCCAGAATGAATAAAGATAAGCATATACCTGTAGAAAGAGCATATAGAGGATACTGGCAATATCGACTTCATTAGCTATCCATCATGGTAATAACCTAGCTACTTCTTTCAATAATACTTGAAAGAGAAGTGGTTCAGATGAAAAAAGATGTATACAGCGCTCAGTTGACTAGCTATTTCGTGCGTGTAATCAGAAATCGAGCTGCACAATATAATTACAAGAAAATTCGAGAACAAAATTTAGAGATACTAATAGATGATACTTCAAGAGAATTTATAGACCCAGTATCAATGAATGATACATTTGAAATTCCTAATATCGTAATATTTAATATTAAATTGTATATTAAAGACGAAAAATTAAGACAAGTGTTGGAAGAATTAAATGATAAAGAAAAGTTTATACTCATTAACAAAGTAATATTTGATCAAACCGATGAAGAACTAAGTCAAAAACTTGGTGTAGGGAGACCTGCTGTAACTAATTTTAAGAATCGAATGTATAAAAGGATTATAAAGAACTGGAAGAAGCATTACTTCAACTAAACATGTGAATTAAGTAACAAAAGGAGTGTTTATCATGGAAAGTCTTTACGATCTTTATGTTGCTGCAAGACAAGGACAAACGAGTGCTGTAGCAGAAATAATTGAACGATTTGAACCATTAATGAAAAAAGTTTCTAGGAAAAATGGCATTTTAGATAAAGACTGTTACCAAGAATGTGTCGTTGCTTTGATAGCCTCGATTGAAAAGTTTGAATTAAGGGAATGAAACAATTTTTGTAAAGTGTATCATTTATTCCTTTACTTTTATTTATATTAAGTAGAAACACAAATTGATCTTTGAAAACTGAATAAATCTATTAGTTACATTAATCTAGTACGAGCGAGATTGAAGTATCGCCTTAACTTGATCAAATCAACGAGCGATAAAAATACTTTCAATCGTCATAGTTTTTAGTCAATTCTGTGATGCTAAGACTTACTAGAGGATAATGATACTTCCGCAAGGCCGCCAAAGACTGGGGGGAGGTTGCTAAAACCTATGGCGATGGACAATCGCAACTAATAGATGTAAAAACTGTATAAAGAATTAAAACTTCTCAATCATTGAGTTACAAATCTTAAAGATTTACATTATAAGAAAACAGTAAATACTTAGGATTAATAAACCAATTTCTCTTGATTTTACTAACTAAAAGCATTAGACTTATAAAAGTGAATTGGTCCCCGTAACTCAGTGGATAGAGTGACAGCCTCCGAAGCTGTTGGCCAGAGGTTCAAATCCTCTCGGGGGCGTCAAAGCTGAAACCTTATATTTTAGGGTTTCAGCTTTTTTATATTTTCCTAATAATTGTGTAGGTACTATTCAGACCCTTCTACTATATACTTTCTTTGCCAAATTTCTATCTCAGCTGATGTATTACCAACTGCAAAATTTGTTAAAACTATTGCATCTTTTAAGTTCAATTTTTCTATTGATCTTTCCCCAGATTTTAACTTTTTAATAGAGCTTAAACTGATTCCAGTTCCTTTTGAAATGTCATTTGCGGTCTTTTTTTCCAAAATTTCGTGAATTTTAGCAATATCAGCAATTCCTTGCTGCATAAGGCTTCAACCTCCCTTCTTGCACAAAAATCATTATACCACCACAAGGGCATTTTTTGTATAAAAAAGGGTACTGTAGGGGTAAAATTGTTAATTTAGTCAAAAAACACACTTTTTCGATAGGGGACTTCTTTTAGATATTGTTTCTAAAACTGTTTCACGAGGAGGTTTTGTTATGGAGACAATTCGATTTGAACTATCAAACACTCAAAAAGAAACACTTAAAACAGAATTGCGTCAAATTTTAAACGAAGAAGTTGAGAAGTTTAAAGATTATCATGGAATTCGTTATATGAAAAAATTTGAAGTATGCTCCTATCTCGGAGTGTCAAACAATAAACTTGACCAAATGATAAAGAATGAAGATTTTCCCTTAATAAAAATTCAAGGTGTAATACGTTTTGATAAATTGCAAGTGGATCAATGGATGACAGAGCGTTCAAATATTAGCTAAATCATGGTACAATATGAGCGTAGATAGACTATGTTCCGCTTTTAGAAAGGAGAAAAAACATGTCTATTAAAAAACAAAAAAGCGGTTCATTCAAAGTTAACGTCCCTTATCCAGTAAAATTTCGTGAAATATCCGGTATTGACTCTACTAGATTTCAAAAAACTTTTTCCACTTTCGAAGAAGCAGAGAAAGCCGAAAAAGATATGAAAAAAAGTATAGATAAAGTTATCAAAAATAATTCTGCTCGATCATTAGAACTTAAGGGAAACATAAAATTTAAAAAATTTTTTGAGGAAATTTGGTGGGATATGTATTTAGTTGGACAAACGAGTCGAACAAAAAAATCTCCATCCTCAGCTACAGTTGAAAATACTCAGAGAATTTTTAAGAATCATTTGCTTCCAATGTTTGGTGATTTTTCATTGAATTATTTGAATGACAGATTAGAAATTGTTTCTGCAAAGATGAGAAAAAAATCTATGGAGTATGCGAATATCAATCAAATAAAAATATATTTGGTCCAGGTTTTTGATATTGCTGAAGTTTTTGGATATATCGAATATAATAGGCTAGATAAAGTTATGAATCTATTAACCTCCCCTAAAAAAGATGAATTAGCTAAAGAAAAATATCATAAGAATAAAGCATTGTCAGCAAAAGAATTAAATGCATATTTGGAAGCATTAAGCACGGACTTAATCAACGGGGATATTATTTTTCAAGATTATGCCCTATTTATGATCACTATGATATTAGGAGATAGAAAATCTGAATCCTATGCCCTACAATGGAAGCATATTCTGTTTAAAAAGAAGTGTATTCGTTTAGTTCAGGCTCAAGATAGAAATGCTGCAGTAGTTCCTACAAAAGGCCGTAAGAAAACTATCTTTCAAATTCCTGATGAGCTCTATAAAATTTTGCTTAAATGGAGACGAATTCAAAAGAAAGAATTATTTAAAATGGGTGTAAAACAAGATGAAGAACAATTTCTATTCACTTTTACTAATAGAAAAGGTGAAATGAATCAGCAAGTTCATGCATGCTATCTTAATAGACGCTTAGAGGCTATGGAGAGGCGTCACCCTGAATTAGCCCATCTAACACCCCATAAGCTCAGACACACCTTTGCAACGCTTGCTAGAGAGGCTGGTGTAACGATGAATGACATTTCTAGTGCTCTCACCCATTCTGATACAGAAATCACTCGTACTTATGTAAATACTGAAGACGTTGTCGGTTTAACTGTATACTCAGGATTTAAAAAAACATTGGATGAGGCTAAAATTGAAGCATGATGTATCTATTTATGTATCTATCGCACAAAAATAGCACTTTTCTCTGTCAAAAAAAGTGCTGAAAAACATTGATATATAAGCATTTTAACTAGATATTTGGACACGCTGTATTAAAAGAACCGGAATCTTATGTGATATCCATTACACTAAGGTGACGACAATAGAATAATTTTATCTGATTCCCTAACAAATATCAAGAGTCACGAACAAATATATGTAAGTCTTATATTATTTGCTATTTTGTCAAATTACAGATAAAAACGTTTTTGAGCAATTCATAGGATATAGAAATAAAAAATCTTTTCAAATCAGAATCTTTCTTGTTAAGTTGTTATGAATGCTCAAAAACAAATTTATTAATATGGGACAAAAAACGTCCAGATAAATGACCGGTTTTAATTTTACTTTTTCTAACATCTTTCTCTAAAGGGAAAGTTTAGGCTTGATTTTTAAAATAATTACTGATAGAATGAACGTGTAGTAAATGATATATGAGTCATTTTACTGGAAGTGTCTGAAATTCAATCTAGAAATTAAGAGGGACGTTTTTAGACCCTGTTAGTGAACCCTTTGAAAGGAGTCTGCTATGGATGCATTTTCATTGATGCAGGACCTTGTGCCTGAGTCATTTGTTAGCATGAGAGTTCGGTTTAGGATTCTTCAGATGATTGCTAACCATCAACCAATTGGCAGACGTTCTTTAGCCAAAGAGCTAGAGATGACTGAGAGGACACTTAGGACTGAAACCGATTTGCTCAAGGACCAAAAACTGATAGATATTCAGTCTAAAGGGATGGTCTTGACAGATGTAGGTGCGGAGCTTCTAACACAGTTGAGTGCACAAGCGAACTGCCTGATTACAATGAGCTATTTGGAGAGACAACTAGCTTCCAAACTAGGAGTATCCTTTTGTCGTATTGTTGAAAAAACCACAGGAGATGGTTATCAGGAATTGCTCAACCAATCCATTGGGGATGCGGTTCAAGCCATTTTAGAACAGATTTTACCTCTTGGAGATTCTATCCTAGCGGTAACGGGTGGAACGACTATGGCGAGTTTAGCTAGTCGATTTACTAAGGAGCTATCCAAACATAGAAGTCTGACATTTGTTCCTGCACGAGGTGGTGTAGGTGGATCTACCATCATTCAAGCCTCTAGTGTTAGTGAGATGATGGCCAGTAGAACTGGTGGTAAACACTATTCTCTCTATATTCCAGAACATGTCAGCAAGGAGACATATCTTCCTCTTATGCAAGAACCGACTATATCTAAAGCAATAAATTTGATGAAACACGCAAACTGTTTGTTATATAGTGTCGGAGATGCTAAAATAATGGGAGAGAGACGAGGACTTAAATCTGAGGATTTAGAACTCATCCATGAAAAAAAAGCAATCGGTGAAGCTTTCGGCTGTTTTTTTACTGCGTCCGGAGAAGTGGTTTATAAGTTGCCACGAGTAGGGCTGCATTTGAGTGATTTAACATCTATTCCTTTCTCAGTTGCAATTGTAACGGGAATAGAAAAGGTAGAGGCCTTAAAAGCCTATGCCAAACTAGCACCAAGGTTAAAAACATGGTTTGTGGTTGATCAAGGTGTTGCTAATCTGGTTTTAAGCGAGGCAACTCGTTAAAAATAAAATTATTTCCAAGGAGGAAATCAAATTATGACAGTAAAAGTAGGTATTAACGGTTTTGGACGTATTGGACGTTTAGCATTCCGCCGTATCCAAGATTTAGAAGGGATCGAAGTAGTTGCGGTTAACGATTTAACAGATGCAAGACAATTAGCTCATTTGTTAAAATATGACACAACTCAAGGTCGTTTCAACGGTGAAGTTATTGTTAATGAAGGTTCATTCACAGTTAATGGAAAAGAATTAAAAGTATTTGCTAACCCAAATCCTGCTGAAATCCCATGGGGTGACCTAGGCGTGGATATCGTATTAGAATGTACTGGATTCTTTACTTCTAAAGAAAAAGCTGAGTTACACTTACAAGGTGGAGCTAAACGTGTGGTTATCTCTGCACCTGGTGGTAACGATGTTCCTACAGTTGTATTCAACACTAACCATGATATCTTAACTGGTGACGAAACAGTTATCTCTGGTGCTTCATGTACTACAAACTGTTTAGCACCAATGGCGAAAGCATTACAAGATAACTTTGGCGTTGTTGAAGGTTTGATGACAACTATTCACGCTTATACAGGTGACCAAAATACTTTAGATGCTCCTCACCGTGGTGGAGACTTACGTCGTGGACGTGCGGCAGCTGCTAACATCGTTCCTAACACAACTGGTGCTGCTAAAGCTATCGGTTTAGTAATCCCAGAATTAAATGGTAAATTAGACGGTGCTGCTCAACGTGTTCCAGTTCCAACTGGTTCATTAACTGAATTAGTAACAGTATTAGAAAAACCAGTTACTGTAGAAGAAGTTAACGCTGCTATGAAAGCTGCTGCTAACGAATCTTATGGTTACACAGAAGATGAAATTGTTTCATCTGATATTGTTGGAATCACTTACGGTTCATTATTTGATGCAACTCAAACAAAAGTGATGACTGTTGGCGACAAACAATTAGTTAAAACAGTTTCTTGGTACGATAACGAAATGTCATACACTGCACAATTAGTTCGTACTTTAGAATACTTTGCTAAACTATAATTTACTTCAATAACAAAATCGTGTCGAAAGGAAGAGCGACGGAGGCATTCGCTTCCGCGCTCTTTTTTCATAAGTTTTTCTATTTTGGATTATTTTTTAACATGTGAGATTTTTCTCGCTCCAAACTAATTTTAGGAGGAAAGCCAATGGCAAAAAAAGTAGTAACCGACTTAGATGTAAGTGGAAAGAAAGTATTAGTTCGTGTTGATTTTAACGTACCTTTGAAAGACGGAGTGATTACGGATGATAACCGTATCGTTCAAGCTTTGCCAACCATTGAGTACTTATTAGAAAATAACGCGAAAGTAATTCTTTTCTCTCACTTAGGTAAAGTAAAATCAGAAGAGGATAAAGCTAAGTTGAGCTTGAAACCAGTAGCTACTCGTTTATCAGAATTATTGAAGAAAGATGTTACTTTCGTACCAGTTACTCGTGGAAAAGAACTAGAAGATGCGATTGCTAATCTAGAAGATGGACAAGTATTGTTATTTGAAAATACTCGTTTTGAAGACTTAGATGGCAAGAAAGAATCTAAAAATGACCCTGAATTAGGAAGATACTGGGCAAGCCTAGGTGACCTATTCGTGAATGACGCATTTGGTACTGCTCACCGTGCGCATGCTTCAAACGTTGGGATTGCTAGCCAACTAGATTCAGCAGCTGGCTTCTTGATGGAAAAAGAAATCAAGTTCATCGGTGGCGCTGTTGACAATCCAGAACGTCCATTTATCGCTATCTTGGGTGGAGCTAAAGTTTCTGACAAAATTGGTGTTATCGAAAGCTTACTTGATAAGGCTGATAAAGTTCTTATTGGTGGTGGAATGGCCTATACTTTTTACAAAGCACAAGGCAAAGAAATCGGTAAATCACTTCTAGAAGCTGATCGTGTAGAATTAGCAAAAGGTTTGTTAGAAAAAGCTGGTGACAAATTAGTATTGCCAATCGATACAAAAGTTGCTCCAGATTTTGACAATGATGCACCAATCACTATTGTTTCTTCAGATGCAATCCCAGCTGATCAAGAGGGATTAGACATTGGACCTGCAACAGTCGAATTGTTTGCTTCTCTATTACAAGGCGCTAAGACAGTTGTTTGGAATGGACCAATGGGTGTATTCGAAATGCCTAACTTTGCTAAAGGTACTATCGGTATCTGTGAAGCCATTGCAAACCTTGAAGGAGCTACAACCATTATTGGTGGGGGAGATTCAGCAGCAGCGGCTATTTCTTTAGGCTTTGCTGACAAATTTACTCACATCTCTACTGGTGGTGGAGCATCTTTAGAATACCTAGAAGGAAAAGAACTTCCTGGTGTAGCATCAATCTCTGATAAATAAGACATGAAGGGTGATTTTTCACCCTTTGATTGAGTCTATTTAAAGAATAAGAAATTAATCAAGGAGGAATGGCAATATGCGTAAACCGATCATTGCAGGAAACTGGAAAATGAACAAAACAAATGTAGAAGCACGTGAATTTGTTGAAGCAGTAAAGGATAAGGTACCATCAAGTGATGTTGTTGACACAGTAATTGGAGCACCAGCACTTTTCTTAGAAGGTATGAAAAAAGGACTTGAAGGATCAGCAGTTAAACTAGCGGCACAAAATGCTTATTTTGAAGATGAAGGTGCCTTCACTGGTGAAATCAGTCCAAAAGCTCTAGCTGCTCTAGGAATTGACTATGTGATTATTGGACATTCAGAACGTCGTGAATACTTTGGCGAAACTGACCAAGACATTAACAAAAAAGCACATGCCGTTATCCGTAATGGTATGACACCAATTGTATGTTGTGGTGAAACGCTAGAAACTTATGAAGCAGGTAAAGCCGGCGAATTCGTAGGTGCTCAAATTTCTGCTGCACTAGAAGGCTTAAGTGATGATCAAGTGAAATCACTTGTCATTGCGTATGAACCAATCTGGGCTATCGGAACTGGTAAGTCAGCTACTAAAGATGATGCACAACATATGTGCTCAACTGTACGTCAAGTTGTCGCAAAAGACTTCGGTCAAGACGTTGCTGATGCTGTACGGATTCAATATGGTGGTTCTGTTAAACCAGAAAACATCGCTGAATATATGGCGTGCCCAGACGTTGATGGTGCATTAGTTGGTGGCGCAAGCTTACAAGCTGATTCATTCTTAGCATTATTGGAGGCAGTAAAATAATGACAAAATCACCTGTAGCAATTATCATCCTTGACGGTTTTGGTTGGAGACCAGAAGTGGAAGGGAATGCTGTTGCTCAAGCAAACAAACCAAATTTTGATCGTTACTATAACCATTACCCTCATACAACCTTAAAGGCAGCCGGCTTAGATGTTGGTTTACCAGCAGGGCAAATGGGAAACTCAGAAGTTGGACACACCAATATTGGTGCTGGACGTATTGTTTATCAAAGTCTGACTCGTATTGATAAAGCTATTGAAGAAGGCGAATTTGCTACAAATGCTGCTTTAAACAATGCTTACAATCACGTTCTAGAAAATGATTCAGCTCTTCACTTATTTGGACTTCTATCTGATGGTGGTGTTCATAGCCATATCAATCACGTTTTGGCATTGGTAGAAACTGCTAAAGAAAAAGGGATCAAAAAATTATACATCCATGCTTTCTTAGATGGACGTGACGTGGATCCTAAAGCTGGACCAAGTTATATTAAAACACTTGAAGACAAGTTAGAAGAAGTTGGACTTGGACAAATTGCAACAGTATCAGGTCGTTACTACGCTATGGATCGAGATACTCGTTGGGAACGTGTGGAGTTAGCTTATAACGCTATCGCTCATTCACAAGGACCACAATTTGAACATGCACAAGATGTTGTTGCAACTAGTTATGCTGAAGGCGTGACAGATGAATTTGTTATTCCATCTGTTATCGTAAATAATGGTAAACCAGTTGCTAAGATTGAAGACAATGACGCAATTATTTTCTTCAACTTCCGTCCTGACCGTGCCATTCAACTTTCTAATGCCTTTACAGATAAAGAATGGACACATTTTGACCGTGGACAACGTGCTGAAAATGTCAAGTTCATTACCATGACACTTTACAACCCATCTATTGATGCAGAAGTCGCATTTGCTCCAATTCCTATGACCAATGTTGTAGGTGAAGTTTTGTCTAAACATGGATTGAAACAATTGCGTATTGCAGAAACAGAAAAATACCCGCACGTAACCTTCTTTATGAATGGTGGGCGTAATGAAGAATTCCCAGGTGAAAACCGAATTCTAATTCCTTCACCAAAAGTTGCAACCTATGACCTTAAACCAGAGATGAGTGCTTATGAAGTAGGAGATGCTCTATACAACAGTATCGTTAACAATGAAAACGATGCTATCCTATTAAACTTTGCTAACCCAGATATGGTTGGTCACTCAGGTATGCTAGAGCCAACGATTAAGGCCATTGAAGCAGTAGATGAAAACCTTGGTAAAGTAGTGGATGCCATCATTGAACGAGGTGGAACAGCGATTATCTTTGCTGACCATGGTAATTCAGAAACTATGATCACGCCAGAAGGTACACCGCATACAGCTCATACAACCGTTCCGGTACCAGTTATCGTTACAAAAGCTGGTGTAACATTGCGTGAAGGTGGGCGTTTAGCAGATATTGCTCCAACCATGTTAGACCTACTTGGAGTAGAAAAACCAGAAGAAATGACAGGCGAGTCACTAATCGCTAAATAATTGATTAGAAAAGGCTTTCTTTTATAGAAATGTTTGAAAGTTTGGCCTATTTTTAATAAAATAAAGATGCAAGTAAAAATAATGAAAAGGGAGTTAATAAATCATGCCATTTATTACAGATGTTTTTGCAAGAGAAGTACTAGATTCACGTGGTAACCCAACAATTGAAGTTGAAGTTTACACAGAAAGCGGTGCATTCGGACGCGGTATGGTTCCTTCAGGAGCTTCTACTGGTGAATACGAAGCAGTAGAATTACGCGATGGAGACAAAGACCGTTACTTAGGTAAAGGTGTACTTAAAGCTGTTGACAACGTAAATAACATTATTGCTGAAGCAATTATCGGTTACGATGTTCGTGAACAAATGGCAATCGATAAATTAATGATCGATTTAGATGGAACTGCTAACAAAGGTAAATTAGGAGCTAATGCTATCTTAGGCGTATCAATCGCTGTAGCACGTGCAGCTGCTGACTACCTAGAACAACCTCTATATCACTATTTAGGTGGATTCAATACAAAAGTATTGCCAACACCAATGATGAACATCGTTAATGGTGGATCTCACTCAGATGCTCCTATTGCATTCCAAGAATTCATGATCTTACCAGTTGGAGCTCCAACATTTAAAGAAGCATTACGTTGGGGAGCAGAAATCTTCCACGCATTAGCTAAAATCCTTAAAGGCCGTGGCTTAGTAACAGCTGTTGGGGATGAAGGTGGTTTTGCACCTACATTTGAAGGTACTGAAGATGCAGTTGAAACAATCTTAGAAGCAATCAAGGCTGTTGGATTAACACCAGGTAAAGATGTATACCTAGGATTTGACTGTGCAGCATCTGAATTCTACGAAGACGGCGTATACAACTATGCTAAATTCGAAGGAGAAGGTGGAGCAAAACGTACTTCTGCTGAACAAGTAGACTTCTTAGAAGAATTAGTAAACAAATACCCAATCCTTTCTATCGAAGACGGTATGGACGAAAACGATTGGGATGGATGGAAACTATTGACTGAACGTTTAGGTTCAAAAGTTCAATTAGTAGGTGACGACTTGTTCGTTACAAATACTGAAATCTTATCTCGTGGTATCGATCAAAACATCGGTAACTCAATCCTTATCAAAGTTAACCAAATCGGTACTTTGACAGAAACATTCAATGCGATTGAAATGGCTCAAAAAGCTGGTTACACTGCAGTAGTTTCTCACCGTTCTGGTGAAACTGAAGATTCAACAATTGCTGATATCGCAGTTGCAACAAACGCTGGCCAAATCAAGACAGGTTCATTAAGCCGTACTGACCGTATTGCTAAATACAACCAATTGTTACGTATTGAAGACCAATTAGGTGAATTAGCTGAATACCAAGGATTAAAAGCTTTCTACAACCTAAAAAATA
This sequence comes from Granulicatella seriolae, assembly GCF_024543085.1. Lineage (GTDB taxonomy): Bacteria > Bacillota > Bacilli > Lactobacillales > Aerococcaceae > Granulicatella > Granulicatella seriolae. Next base: position 248,519 of record NZ_JANHNZ010000001.1, on the reverse strand, counting down.
AATAATTTCTAAATGAAGAGCCCTTCTCGTGTCGGTTTACCGACATGAGAAGGGCTTTTTGTATACAAAAAAAGTGGCTGTCTATACTACGAAAAGGGACTCCCAATAGGTTTGCCAGAAAATCAAAACAGTGAAAGAACTATAAGTCAGGGCATCTTAGTTTGCTCTTATAAAAAGGTAATTGGATATGTCTATAGCATTATCTGAAATCGTCTTGAATATTTTATAAGCTTGTACTTCATCGTTAGACAAGTCATAGTCAAGAATTCCCTCAAGACCTTCAAAACGTACGGTGACCTTACTATTTTCTTTCAGTTGTTCAAGAATTCTTCTATTGGCAACAAATTCACTACTTTCTGTAATTGTTCCATCGTCATTTATATCACGTTTAGGTTGTGGTGTTGATTCACTTAAAGGTTCGTTCTCATCAACCTTGATATATGTTTTGTCCCAAAACAACCAATTATCATTGACAAAACCGATTATAGTTTTTACAGAACCGATAGGGGAATAGAAAGTAGCAAAATGTGTCTTTTGGTTAACAGTTCTAATATCTTTGTAATACATAGTGACTTTTCCGGTTAAACTATCTGTTTCAGTAGTGGTATCCGTTAAAAGAGGCAGAATGATATCTAGGCATCCTCTAATTGGGTCAAGTGATTTATCATCTTTATGTTGGTTGAGAATAGTTTGTATTTCAGCAAATTGAGCTTTTTCTAAGAGCTTGTTAAGTGTTTCAATATTGTCCATCTTGCTTAGGAATGAATCAGGGTCTATATCCCTCATGTATATTGGTAGGTCAGAAAATGTGTACTCCTTGTCAAAAACGAACATGAGATAATGATCGTTGTCCCCTTCAATATCTGTCGGTATTTCTATAGATACTAGTGGTTTATCAGAAAAATATGTTTTATTTATTGATTGTGCCATATTATCAAATTGACTTTTTACGGTATCGTTGTTAACACTACCTCTTAAGACAATAGCACTAGGATAGTCAGAGTTATTATAATAAGCATACAGACCCATTGTTCCATATTCGCTTTGTGCATACTCAATTTTTGAAAATTTATTATTTTTGAAGAGGTCAACTTTTTGGAACTTTTCAAAATCTTGTTTGACAACATCTGATATTGTAACGCCTAATTTTTTGGCACTATCGGCAGTCTTACTAGAAGAAACTTCATTATTTGATGATACTATACTGGTTGATGAGCTTTCTTCTTTAGTGATGTTATTGCAGGCTACTAATAAAATTATGGGTAGTGATAGGGTCAATATTCTAATCTTTTTCATAAATAGTCAATCCTCCCAATTATTATCATCAAACTAAATAGGTCAATTACTTTGTGTAAGGTTGTTGAATGTTCTAATTTTATACTAAGTTTGCTCATAAGCAAGAATAGTAAGTTATCTGATCATTGATTGAAGTATACTATTTGTTGAGTAAAAAATAAATAGTAACGACACGCTAGCTCTTTTCTGATTCCACTTACAAAATTCTTTCAGTGAAAATACTTGATAGCTCTTTTAAAGGCTAGGCGAAGTTTTTTATATTCCTATTCATTAAGGCCTATGCTAATTCTCCGTATGACGAAGCAAGACAAGGATGGTATAATGAAACTAGAGATAGTGCTATCAAGTTGAGATTGATTCTTATACTATTAATGATATGGAGGGAATGCTATGACAACAATGCACATAGGTATCTATGTAATATTATTTATTTTCGCTGGAGTATTGATTTTCAAACTTGGAGATATATTACTCAATTCTATGGCTGAAAAAGAGAGTGTTAAGGCTGTTTTAATTGATAAAACCTCGCAAACAAGCGGAAATAGAGATGGTATGTATACTAGATTTATGTTAACTTTTGAGCTTGAAAATAAAGAAAGAAGAACATTTATCGTCAATCATCGACAATATGTAAAATATATTGTTGGGGATGAGGGAGTCTTAATCTTTCAAAGAAAACGAATGAATGATTTTCAGATTTAGAAAATAGGCAAGAATTGTTATTTGGTAGAACGATTTTTAAATCTATTAAAGAGTCTCCAGGTACGAATTAGAAGTCAAAGCGGTAGCAATTTTTACACCGTTACTTCTAATTCGTATCTGGAGACTCTTTTATGCCTTGGAATTGAGTTATTTGTTAGGAGCTTTTGTTAACCAAGCATTCTTTAAATCAAATCATAGTGCTTCAAGCCACTAACAATCCCATCAGCTTTATGGTCGCCAGTAATGTATTCGGCAATCTCTTTTAGTTGTGGGATGGCATTTCCCATGGCTATTGGGTGATCGACGACTTGAAACATTTCGAGGTCATTTAATCCATCACCGAAAGCGTAGGTTTCAATATCTTCTTGTTCTAAAGCTGTCAGTAGTTCTTGGATACCAAGGGCTTTAGAGACGCCTGCATGAATAACATCGATGGAATAAGGAGCGTTACGCACAAAACGCAATTGAGGGAATGTCTGTGTATAGCTTTCATCTTGGCCGGATTCGGATATGATTAAGCCCATATATACTGGATTATGATGATGGAAATCTTTACTGGTTTCTGGGACAGGTGAACTGATGTGGTCGTAAGTTTTTACAGCTAAGTCAGAAGGAACCACTATTTTTATTGCCTTATCATTGTATAGGGCTAGCCCATGATTGAGTTTTTTTGCGTGGTTAGATAGGTCAGCTATTAAGCTCTTACTTATTTCTTTGGCAATCAATGGTTGTCCCTTAAACAGTACGAATTGACCATTCATTAGAATGGCTGATTCGATATCAGCTTCCTTCATAATATCAATTATTTCTACATGTGTTCTACCTGAAGCGATAACTGGTTCAAAACCATTGGCTTTCAGTTGTCTGACTGCTTGAGCCACATTTTCGCTTATGGCTGATTGACCGTTTAACAAAGTTCCATCTAGGTCAAAGAATACAAGTCCTTTCATCAATACCTTCCTCTCAATACGGGTAATATTATAGTACATTACTACTAGTATACCGAAAATAGTCATGAAAGAACACTATTTCGATCATTGACTGATTTTCAGACCTTATTCCTTTAATTATGAGGATTAATTCGGTATGGTTAATGTATAAGATTTTTTATTAGTCAATATGAGGAGGAAACAAAAATGTCTACAAAGATCGAAAAGAGAGAACATGTCGGAACAAGTGCGGCAAGAAAAGTTAGAAGAGAACAACTGGTACCTGCAACTTTATTTGGCTCAGATATCGATGCCGTTTCTGTTTCTATTAATCGCAAAGAGTTAGAAGAAGTTATTCGTAGCAAGGGAGAAAATGCAGTATTTGATGTTAGCCTAAATGGCAAAACACATAAAGTTATTCTTGCTGAAATCCAACGTGCTGCATTGAAAAATGAAGTATATAGTGTCAGCTTACATGCTGTAAATGCCTCAGATACCCTAACGGTTGAAGTACCAATTGTATTACAGGATGGCGATAAACGTAGTGACGGGGTGCTTGACCAACATTTATTAACTATAACGGTAGAAGCTAAACCAGATGCTATCCCAAGTGAAATTACGGTTGACACCTCTAAACTAACTGTTGGTGAAACCATTACGGTGGAAGAGTTGCCAAAAATTGATGGTGTGACCTATACAACAGAAGCAGGGGCTTCTATTGCTGGGGTATCTCCATTTAGAAGTGATAAAGAATTAGAATCTTCTGCTGGTCAAGAAGAGCTTGTTGAAGAAGTTCAGGTCGTTGGTGAAGAAGAATAAGGCTATAGCCAGTAATACTTGACTTCTATCTGATAAAGAGGGCTTTGGCTATAGATTTACCCTTATTTTTATGGTACACTCTTTCTTAGGAATCAATCACTAAGGAGGAATAGTCCTTGTACAATATTGTATTAACCAGTATGCTTATTGTCAGTGTTTTACTGATTATTATTGTAGCAATGCAACCATCAAAGACAAATGCTGCTAGTTCTTTAACTGGTGGTGCTGAACAACTTTTTGGAAAGCAAAAAGCAAGAGGCTTTGAAGCATTTTTAATTCGTGTAACCGTCGTTTTAGGAGCTGCATTTTTAATCCTAGCGAGCTTATTAGTCTTCTTGTCATCTAACTAGCCGATAAAAGCACAGTGCGTTTGGTATTCCAGACCATTGTGCTTTTTTGCATAGTTTATCTAAAGACCAATAGTCTATACTATTAGAGAAAGAGAGTAATTCTATGTCTATTAAAGCGCCACAAGAAATATTTATAGCAGGAAACGATATTGCCATTCTTTTACTGCATGCCTATACCGGTTCATCAAATGACCTTAGACTCTTAGCACAAGACTTATCTCGCCAAGGCTATACGGTCTATCTACCCATTTACCGCGGCCATGGAACTGTCAACGTAGAGGACATCTTAGCTTACTCTGCTGAGGATTGGTGGCTAGATACTCAAGAGGCTATCCAGTATTTACAAGATAAGGGCTATAAAAAGATTATCGTTATGGGATTATCCATGGGTGGTATGATGGCGGCACGTGCGGCTGAAGAGTATGATGTTTTGGCTGCCGGTAGTTTTTGTTCACCAGTAACTCTTGAAACTACTCTGTCCCAAACCCTATACAAGAACTTTTTGGCTTATGCTGAAAAATCCTACCAATTACAAGGCTTCAGTCAAGAAGAAATTGCAGATAAATTAGTCAAGATTGAGAAGTCTGCTAAAAGCAATCTAAAAGCTTTAGAAGACTTAACCAAAGATACGGCTCAAAAGGTAGAAAAGATTGATGTCCCATACTATATTGCCCAAGGTGGTAAGGATACCTTCGTTGACCCAATGGCTTCTGTAACATTTCGCGACTCCTTGACTCAAAGTCAAGTGGATTTCCACTGGTTTGAAGACAGCCCTCACGTGATCAGTGTCGGTAAAGACCGTTTGGCATTTCAAGAAAGTGTCAAAAAATTTATAGAAAAAGTGACCCAACAATAAAAACTTAGAAAATAGAAAATGAAAGACAAAGGAAGTGATAACATGTCAGAAATAAAAGACCAATATTCTATGCTGGAGCAATCTGTCAAAGATTATTTTCAAGAGCATCCACAAGAAAGTTTCTTGGTGAAAGAGCTTAGCCAAATTTTTCAAGCAGACGACTCTACCAGTTTTAAATCTTTAGTAAAAATATTAGCAGCTTTAGAAGAAGCTAATTTTCTTGTGTTAAACAAATATGGACGTTTTGGCCTAAAAAACAATAAAGGAAAGCTGCAAGGAATCTTTCGTGCCAATGAAAGAGGGTTTGGTTTTGTAACGGTTGACCCAAGTCAGCCAGATATTTTTATACCTAAAGGAAGTACTGCTACTGCAATGGAGGGAGACCTAGTAGTCATTAAGATTACCAAAAAAGCCAACTCCTACTCAGACCGCGGTGAAGAAGCTCAAGTAGTGGAAATTATTGAACGAAAAACAACACAAATTGTGGGTATCTTTACTAGATATTCTAGTAAAGACATTAATGAAAGAGCAGATTACGGAACGGTAGCCCTAACTGATAATAAGTTAGCTCAATATGAGTGTGTTATTGAAGCCGGTGGACTCTTTCCTGTAGATGGAACGGTTGTAATTGTTGAGATTACAAGCTATCCGGACCTGGGTGGCAAGCCGGTGATGAAAGGTGTTATCACCAAAGAAATTGGTTATAAAGATGAAGTGGGGATGGATATCCTAACCATTCTTTACCAATTAGGAATCCCAACTGAGTTTCCTGAGGCCGTTCTAGAAGAAGCCAAACGCACACCGGATACAATCAGTGCTCAAGATTTAGAAGGAAGACAAGACTTCAGAAAAGACTTGACGATTACTATTGATGGCGCTGATGCCAAAGACTTAGATGATGCCATTTCCCTAACCAAACGACCAGATGAAACTTACCTGTTGGGGGTTCATATTGCCGATGTATCTCATTATGTACAGGAAAATAGTGCCATGGACCAAGAGGCCTTTGAACGAGGCACCAGTGTCTATGTGACCGACCGAGTTGTTCCAATGTTACCGCAACGATTATCCAATGGCATCTGTTCTCTTCATCCTAATGAAGACCGTCTAACCATGACCTGTCAAATGGAAATTGACCAAAGTGGAACTGTCTATTCTTATCACTTGTTCCCATCGGTTATTGAATCGGATTATCGGATGACTTATACGGATGTGAATGCCATTTATGACGGGGATAAGGCTTTAAGAGATAAGTACCATGAAATTGTTCCTATGTTAGAGGATATGAAAGACCTTCATCATATTTTGGAACGTCGTCGTAAGGAACGTGGGGCCATTGATTTTGATACCCATGAAGCCAAGATTATTGTCGATGACAAAGGGCACCCTATTGATATCCAAGTGAGAGAACGTGGCGTTTCAGAACGATTGATCGAATCCTTCATGTTGTCAGCTAATGAAACAGTAGCCAAACACCATGATAATTTGCATGTACCATTTATTTATCGGATTCATGAGCAGCCCAATGAGGACAAAATGCAACGCTTCTTAGAGTTTATTACAGCTTTTGGTATTTCTATTAAGGGAAGTTCGGATAGTATTAGTCCCAAAAAACTTCAAAAAGCTTTAGAACAAATTAAAGGGGAAGCGTATGAAGCAGTTGTTTCGACGATGATGCTTCGTTCCATGAAACAGGCTAAGTATGATATTGAACCTAGTGGACATTTCGGATTAGCTTCCAGGGACTATACGCATTTTACTTCTCCAATCAGACGTTACCCTGACTTAATTGTTCATCGTATGATGCGTTACTACTTTAAGCATGGCAAAAACCTTTCTCAGGAGCAGATAAATGGGCTTGAAGCACGTTTGCAAGAAATTGCAGACCAATCCTCTAAGATGGAACGAAAAGCTGTCACTGCTGAAAGAGAAACGGATGCCTTGAAGAAAGCAGAATTTATGCAGGATAAGATTGGACAAAGCTTTGAAGCAGTCATTAGTTCTGTTACTAAATTTGGTATCTTTGTAGAGTTGCCAAATACAGTTGAAGGTTTAATCCATATTTCACATATGAATTCAGATTATTATAACTTTGTTGAAAGCCATTTACTCTTAATTGGTGAACGTACTGGAAGAACCTTCCGTATCGGGGACAAGGTTAAAGTGAAGCTAGTAAAAGTAGATAGTGATAGCAGACAGATTGATTTTATCTTAGAAGAAGATAGCCAGTTAGAAACAGCAAGACAACAAGTCTTCAATGATAAGAAAATGAACCAAAATTCAAACTCGTCAAAAACTGCTAGAGCTAAATCTGGCAAAAAGCAATCTGGACAAATTTCAAAAGAAAAGAACAAAGGTAAAAAGAATGGACCAAGCAGCAAAAATGGCAAAAAGAATAAAAAAGCCAAACGCTCCTTTACCATTCGACAAAAATAAGTGGCACTTTGATATAAGCCTATGCCACTGTTAAGCATGAGGAGGTACTATGCCAAAAGGTCAAACTGATAAAGTATTAGCACAAAATCGAAAAGCTAGTCATGATTATACTATTCTTGATACAATTGAGGCGGGAATGGTTTTGACTGGTACAGAGATAAAATCTGTTCGAAATGCAAGAATCAATCTTAAGGATGGTTATTGTAGTATTCGCAATGGAGAAGTTTTCCTAGTCAATGTACACATTAGTCCATTTGAACAGGGAACGCTCTTTAACCATGACCCCTTACGTACTAGAAAGCTTTTGCTCCACAAGAGTCAAATTAAACGTCTTTCCGAGGAAGTAAAGCAATCAGGAAATACCATTGTGCCGTTAAAGGTTTACATTAAAAATGGCGTGGCAAAACTGTTGATTGGGATTGCTAAAGGGAAGAAGAATTATGACAAGCGGGAAGCCCTAAAGCAAAAAGATATGAAACGAGAAATGGACCGAGCTTTAAAAATTCGCTAATAAGGTTTTTAGCTTATGAGGATGAAGCAAGCTGACTCACAGTGATTGTTGAGGCTGGGTAAAAAGTCTAAATGATAACCAAATAAAATAGTTCCCCAGAAATCTACCCGTACAGAACGGTGTATAGCATAGCTGACGCACAGTGGATGTTGGCTTGTGCCGATTTACAGCCACGTAGACAGCTAAGTCAGTGAGACTAAGGCTCACGGCGGTGCCACCGTTTCCATTTCTGATAGATTTCTGGGGAACTATTTTATGATTTAGAAATTTTTTTATTTTATTACAGACTTTTTGCCCAGCCCCTGGTAAGATTTTGTGTTCAAGACTAATCTTTTTATTCTAAAAGCAAAACTTGATTTATCGTCACCATACATGACAGAAGTGGAAAAATTCGGTACAATAGAGAAGTAAATATAACCAATAAGAAGCCTGATAGAATATTCATTTTAACAGGGTCTTAAGGAGGATAAAAGATGGGTAAAAATGGAGTAACACTTTATTTTATGCGACACGGAGAAACTTATTTTAACCGTTATGCAAGAATGCAAGGTTGGTCAGATATGCCATTAACAAAGGAAGGACGTTTAGACGCTATTCGTAGTGGTTTAGGCATGCGAGATGTTCAGTTCGACGCAGTCTATACAAGTGATTTACGTAGAACCGTTGAAACGGCACAACTTTTCTTTAGAGACCATCCATCAAAAGATAATTTAACGATTCAGATGATGCCAGAATTTCGTGAGGTTTTCTTTGGCAGTTTAGAAGGGCAAGATTCTGTGCAAGTTTGGAATGAATTATATAAAACCCTCCAACGGTCATTTGATGAGGTTGGCGGTCGTAATATACAAGATGAACTTAATGCTCTAAAAGAGTTGGACCCAGATCATTTAGGTGAGAACTTTATGGAGTTTTGGCTACGTGTTGAACAGGGCTTGTTGAAGTTAATTCAACGCCACCGTGATACAAATCAAAATATTCTAGTTGTCAGTCACGGTATGACCATCCGTAATATGTTGCACGAACTTATCCCAGATTTTCAATTGTCTGAACCAATCCATAATTCTTCATTGAATATCGTAGAGTATTCAAATGGTGCATATCATCTAAAAGCTCTCAACCAAACTAATCATTTTGCACACCGTAAAAAGGCTGTTGAACGTGAATTTGATTTGATTCCACAAGAAATGTTTAAATAAAAATGCAAAAAAGGAAAACAAATGTGAGTTATAAACCTAGTGCCACCAATAAGCCAAGTGCAAGCAACAGAAACTAAGAACTTTGGACCTGATTTGACCGTACATTATAAAAAATGACCATTTAGCATTGTTTTTTGAAACAATGCTAAATGGTCATTTTTCGTATACAAGTGAAAGTTAGTCGTCTACAATAATTTTTTCAATCCAGCCTTCTGGTGCTTCTACATCGCTGTATTGTATACCAACCAGTTCGTCATACAAACGTTTGGTGACAGGTCCAACTTCGGTTTCAGAATAAAAGACATGGAACTGGTCTCCATATTGAATACCACCAATTGGAGTAATCACTGCTGCTGTACCACAGGCACCAGCCTCAACAAAATCATCTAAGCGATCGATAAAGATATCGCCTTCGGAAACAGTCATTCCTAAACGATGTTCAGCTAACCACAACAGTGAGTATTTGGTAATACTTGGTAATATCGATGGGGAAAGAGGAGTGATGAATTGATTATTGGCAGTGATGGCAAAAAAGTTTGCAGCACCGACTTCTTCGATCTTAGTATGAGTAGCTGGGTCTAAGTATATGGCATCACTAAAATTTCTAGCTTTAGCTTCCTTATTTGCAAGTAAGCTACCGGCATAGTTGCCACCTACTTTTGCAGCACCTGTACCTGATGGCGCTGCTCGGTCATAGTCTGTAACGATAAAATTAGCAGGAGAAAGCCCACCTTTGAAATAAGCCCCAACAGGTGTTGCAAAGATAGAGAAGATATACTCTTCTGCGGGTTTCACACCAACATTGTCGCCAACTCCAATCATATAGGGGCGTAAATACAGACTGCCACCTGTTCCATATGGAGGAATCCAGTGTTGGTTGGCAATAACGACTTGTTTGACAGCTTCAATAAATCGTTCAGCAGGGAATTCTGGCATAAGTAGACGTCTGCAAGACCTTGCCATTCTAGCAGCATTCTGGTCAGGACGAAAAAGGTTGATAGAGCCGTCCTTGCAGCGGTAGGCTTTTAAGCCTTCAAAACATTGCTGTCCGTAATGGAGGGCCGTTGACCCTTCACTGATTCGCACTTTGTTATCGGTTGTTAATTCTCCTTCGTCCCATTGCCCATCTTTGTAGTATGAGATAAAACGTAAATCTGTTTTGATGTATGTAAATCCCAGATTTTCCCAATCTAATTCAACTTGTTTTTCCATTCATTGCACCTCGTTAGTTATTTTCGTAGAATCTATTCTGGAAGAACTTTATATTCTCCAGTGGTTTCATCAATTTCTTCAATGGTATTCTTTGATTTTGTATAACGGAAAATGCCATAGTTAGTAGTTACGGAATCATTTTCTTTGCGGATGTTAATGACTATCATGTCGTCTGTTTGTTCTTGAATAATCATAAGATAAGAATCATCAAAAGCAACATTCTTGGCTTTTTCTATTTTACGCATGGCTTCTTTGCCTAGAGCATTTTGTTCTGTACTAGCTGTTGATTTACTAGTAGAGTTGGCTGCGGAATCACTTTTTGCTGACTCGTTAGGCTTTTGAGTAGACGAGGAATCTATGGTTGCAGATGAAGCTGGTGCTTCAGAATTCGTAGAAATAGTAACAGTATCAGAAGATTCTATGGTTTCAGTTGGTTGCTCACCACAAGAAGCAAGGAGTAGGGAAGAAGCAGTAAGTGTTAACAGTATAGTTATATTTTTTTTCATTTGGTAAACAACTCCTTTTTTTATTCAACCTTCATGATAACATCACCAAACAAAAAGTAAAGGTCTGTAAGGTAATTTTAAAAAAGTCTAAATCTCTGACATAATAAAGCGCTTGAAAAATGTAGAGATGAATGAGCTTGTTTTATTATTCAATGAGTAAAGTCTTAAGGTAATGTGCCAGAAATAACAGTGTGTAAGCATAGCTATTCGCACTGTGGATGTTGGGGCTGGGCAAAACCCTTTTGTTTGAATAGCAGCCTGGACTTTTTGCCTAGCCCCTTACAACTACGAAGACAGATAAGTCATGAGACCTTGGCCCAAGTCGTTGCCATCGTTTTGATTTTTGACAAATTATCTTAAGAATCTACAGTATCTTGAAAACTATTTCTATTTAGTAGTGTTTTTTTATCCGATGCTTTGAGTATGTAAAACTTGCTTGTATGTAGGCAATTTGTTATGATAATTATGCTCAATTTATTTCAGGGGTCGTTACGGATTCGACAGGTATAGGTCGAGCATTCATCGCATTTCGTAGGTTACGGCTACGTAAAAACGTTACAGTTAAATATAACTGACAAAAAACAAACAAACACTTTAGCTTTCGCAGCTTAATACCTGCTAGCTAAGATCCGCTCGGCATCGCCCATGTGCTCGAATCCGGGTCTCACTTTCAGTGGGCTACGGTTAACTTTTCCGTCTGTCTAAGTTAAACAGAGATAACCAGACTAGCTAAATATGACGCTTGTTTATCAGCTAATATGCAGCGAACCTCCAAATAGATAAACTATGAATGTAGAAGTGGATGTATCGTTATGCTTGGACAGGGGTTCAACTCCCCTCGGCTCCATAAAGCTAACTATTGCTAGATTTTATTAGGTTACGACTGTTATTCAATCAGTATTTGTAACCTATTAGAATCTAGTTTTTTAATAGTTATACAAAACACCAATAATTAAAAGACTTAACTTTAAACAAGCCAAATTAAAGTAAAAGAGTTGTCGGAAAATGTTACCTGAAATAACGGTGTAAAGCATAGCTGACGCACAGTGGATGTTTCGGCTTCAGCCGATTACAGCCACGTAGACAGCCAAGCAGTGAGACCAAGGCTCACGACGGTGCCACCGTTCTTATTTCAGGTAACATTTTCCGATAACTCTTTTGCGTTTTAGAAATAGTTTTTGTTTTTTCTGGATTTATTACCCAGTTCTTTTCGTACATATTAACGAGTTAATCCAACAGCTCTCTCCATCTTTTTAAGAGTTTTGCTAGCAATGGCGTTAGCTCTTTTAGCACCATCTGTTAAAATATCATCCAACTCAGTAGAAGCTAATAACTGCTTGTATCTTTCTTGCATAGGTTCTAAAACAGCGATGATCGCTTCCGCTAAATCAGCTTTAAAGTTTCCATAACCAGAACTTGCATATTGCTCAACTAAATCCGCAATTGAACGATCAGTAAAAGCAGAAAAAATAGTCAATAGATTAGAAATGCCAGGTTTTTCACTAGGATTGTATTCAATCACACCACTAGAGTCAGTAACCGCACTCTTAATTTTTTTGCGAATAACAGCTGGTTCATCCAGAAGGGAGATATATTCTTTGACATTATCATCAGATTTACTCATTTTTTTATTTGGTGTCTGCAAGCTCATAACACGTGCGCCTTCTTTAGGAATGATAGCATCAGGCAAGACAAGAAGATCATTGCCATTACCGTAGCGGCTATTGAAACGTAGTACAAAATCACGTGTAAGCTCCATATGTTGCTTTTGGTCTTCACCAACTGGAACAAATTCGCTATTGTATAAAATGATGTCAGCTACCATCAATGGTGGGTAAGTTAGTAAACCAGCAGAAACGGATTCTTGTTTTTGAGACTTATCCTTATACTGTGTCATTCTTTCCAATTCCCCAATACCCACATTGCATTGGACAATCCAAGCGGCTTGAGCATGAGCAGGAACCTCAGACTGAACAAAAATAATCGATTTTTCTGGATCAATCCCTAAAGCAAGGTAGAGTGCTGCTAGAGAGCGAGTTTGTTCTTTAAGCTTTTTTGGGTTTTGAGGGACCGTTATCGCATGTTGATTAACGATACAGTAAGTACAATCATAATCATCTTGCAAAGCCACAAAATGCTTCATAGCACCAATATAATTTCCAATAGTAGGGATGGCAGAGGGTTGAACCCCCGAAAATATTTTTTTCTTCATAAATTCTTCTCCTAACGTTCAAATCATAAGGTTATTATACAGGAAGATAAGTCGTATTCCTATAAAAAGTCTTTTTTTCTAAGGAATCCTATCTCTTGGGTAAAAACTATGACTAGGCTTACAGATGATAATTAATCTAATCTAGTAAGCTGGGATGAAATAATTTACTTAATATTTACTTATAGGATTGGGCTTTACATGAAATTTACAAAAATCTAGTAAAAAAAATTCTTTAAAAAAAGACAAATTTATGTCAAGATTATATAGATTTATTCCGAAAAATGTTATATAATGTTAATTGTAAATGAGTTTAGGCATTTGCCGAATCATACTCATAAAGGAGTGGTTTAAATGGTTACTTTATATACGTCACCTAGTTGTACTTCTTGTCGCAAAGCGCGTGCATGGTTGGAAGAACATAATATTGAGTTCACTGAAAGAAATATATTCTCTGACCCATTATCAATTCCAGAAATCAAGAATATCTTGCGCATGACAGAAGACGGTACAGAAGAAATTATTTCTACTCGTTCAAAAGCTTTCCAGGAACTAAATATTGATTTAGATGAAGTTCCTCTAAACCAACTATTCCAACTACTTCAAGAACACCCTGGATTGTTACGACGTCCAATTATGTTGGATGAAAAGAGATTTCAAGTAGGATATAACGAAGATGAAATTCGTCGCTTCTTACCAAAAGAAGTCCGTGCTTATGAATTAAGCCAAGCACAAAAACTCGTTAATTTTTAGAACCAAAACCTTATAGTCGAAAGTCAGGTAACAGCAATTGTTACCTGACTTTTTTTGTTTGTTGTCTAAGAGCTTGATAGAGCAAGTCAACAGCCTGCGGAATTTCTGTAAGACTTAGACTAGAAAAACCAAGGTAGATGGTATTTTCATATTCTGTAAAGTTCTTTAGCCAGCTAGGCTTATTCAAAAAATCATTTAGAAAGGCTATCTTAAGCCCTAACATCTTTAAAGCTTCATTTAGCGGTTCAGTATCGAATGGCAAACTAGGTTTGAGCAGAATGTGAAGTCCGGCTGGAGCACCGATTAATTTTGCCTGATGGTCATGTTGACTTATAGCAGCAAGCAAGCTCTCTCTTTTCCGTTTATTTCTAAGGCGACTACGGTTGAGGTGACGTTCAAATTGCCCACACCTCATCAGCTTATCCATGACTTTTTGCGTCAAACTACTAATCGGGCAGGTAAACATCGTTTCGATGCGCTTAAAGGCGTTTAATAATTGCTCAGGCAAGACCATATAGGACATTCGAAAGCCGGTAGCCAAGGAACGAGAAAAGCTTCCCATATAAATAACCTTCCCTTTTTGGTCTAGCGAGCTAAGAGAAGGAATCGGTTTACCTGCATACTGAAACTCACTGTCATAGTCATCCTCAATCAGGTAACGATGTTCATCTTGACTAGCCCATTCCAGCAAATCCTGTCGTCTTTCAATTGGCATAATGCTACCGGTAGGGAATTGATGATTGGGTGACAGGTAGACCAAGCTCGCTTTAGACTGATGCAATTCTTCTATAGATAACCCATGCTGATCGATTGGTAAGGCACAGGTTTGGAAATGGTGCAGCTCAATAAGCTCCATAAAGCGATGGTAACCCGGATCCTCAAAGGCAAAGCATGACTTAGGCTCTATTATCTGGCACAAGAGGGTAAAAAGATACTGAGAACTTGGTCCTAAGACGATTTGTTCCATGCGACAAGGTACATTTCTAGAAAGGCTTAAGTACTGTTGAATGGATTGGCGCAGTGAGTCGTCTCCGGCTAGTGGACTAGTTTTCAGGATGGAGTCATCTTCTTCCATAAGAATGGTGTTAAAGGCTTTTCTCAAGTCAGTAAAGGGAAAGTTTTCTTGGTCGGGAATGGAACTGGTAAAGTCAAAGCGAATCTCTTGTGTTTGTGAATGGGTTGTTTGATTCATTTCCTGTATTTGCTGAATAGGTTGGATTAGTGTTTTAATATCGGCAACAAAATACCCTTTGCGTTCCATGCTATAAATATATCCTTCTACTTCAAGCTGCTCATAGGCTTTAAGGACGGTATTGATGCTGTAACCTGTTTGGATAGAGAGATTTCTCTTACTAGGAAGCTTTGAACCAGCAGGAAACTCTCCATGAAGGATGGAAGTCTTTACTCGTTTATAGAGTTCCACATAGAGTGTCAGCTTGTCCTTGGCAAGAGACTCATTGGTAAATGATGTTTGATTGAACTTAGACATAAACGCCTCCTGGTACCTAAAGATTTTTAGTATTGATACTGTTAATAGTACCAGACTGATATTAAAATAGATAGTAGAGCTAGTCAATTGACAAGAAAGGTGGGAAGAAAACTTATGGAGAACTCTATATTACTAGTGCACGATTGGGTAACTGTGGGAAAAGTTGCTGGTCCCATGATGACTCCTATATTTTCCATAGCAGGCTTCAATGTGTCTTTTTTGCCAACAGTCTATTTATCCACGCATACCGGTGGCTTTCCATCAAATGTGATTCATCCTATGACGCAAATCATGCAGGATTCACTTGACCATTTGAATAGTCTACCAATTTCTTTTGACCATGTAGTGACAGGATATTTTGCCGGGAATCAAGAAATTGAAACTTTAATTGATAACTTGAAGCAGCCACTCATGACGTCAGCACAAGTCATCGTCGACCCAGTGATGGCTGACAAAGGAAAACTTTACCGAGGTTTTGATGTGTCGTATCCGCAAGTAATGAAAAACTTGGTCCATAAAGCTAACATCCTGCTACCCAATATTACCGAGGCCTGTTTATTAACGGATACACCATATTTAGGTGATGACTACACTTTGGAACAGGTAGACCAATTGGTGGATAAGTTACATGCTTTGGGTCCAGAGAGGGTTATTTTAACTGGGATTAGTTTTGACTCACAGCAGATTGGATTTTATGCCTCTGACAAGTCCAGCAGAATCTATGTATCACACGAACGGTTCCAAGAAGATTTTTATGGGACGGGTGATTTGTCAACCGCACTCATCTCCAGCCTGCTGATAAAAGGCGTCAATGTCCAAGAGACGTTAGAATTCACGGTCAAATGGATGCACACCATTCTTGAGCGCTCATTGGCCAGTGGCAAACCAATCAAATATGGCTTGTCCATAGAGCCACTATTGATAGACTTAGGCCTTGCGATGAGAGAATTGTGTAACGTTTAAGAAAAAATTAAGTAAGAAAGAAGGATAAACATGTACAAGACAAAACAAAGTAACCACACATTTCAATTAATCGAAATTTCATTATATGCAGCACTTATTATTATTGGTATCTATTTTTTCCGTTTCCCAATGCCCTCAGCTATTAGCAACTCATTTGTTCATATGGGTAATGCTTTAGTAGCGGTTGGAGCCTTGTTAATGGGTTCAAAAAGAGGTGCAATAGCCGCTTCTATTGGATTGTTAATTTTTGATATTACAGCAGGGTACGCAACCAGTGCCCCATTCACCGTTTTAGAGTCCTTGATTGTTATCTTGATGATCCATTTGGTATTCTTCAAACTGCTAAAGGGCAATGATAAGCCTGCCAATATTATCATTACCGGAATTGTGGCTGCACTAACTAAGTTAGTTGTTATTTACATTAAATTTTTATTAGCACAAATGGCTCTAGGCTTAAACGTGACAGCTGCTATGATTGTTGCTTTTTCAGCACTACCAGCCTCTGTTTTTACTGCATTTGTTACAGCTATTTTAGTGCCAATTCTTTATTTCCCGATGAAACGAGTAGTGGAACGCTTCCATCCAGTTGGTCAATAGACAAACCTATCTTTCCAAACCGTCATAATTCTAATTACTTTACTTTTCTGGTATTTGATTTACAATGAGATAATAGATTAAGATAAGTGAGGTGTATATGATGGAAATGGAACGGATCAATGATAATACTATTTTAATAAAAATTGAGAATCGAGATCTTCAAGAACGTGGAATGACCGTAATGGATTTGTTTGGAAATCCGCAACAAATCGAGGCATTCTTTCAAGAAATTTTGGAAGAGTTTGAAGTTGATGACCAATTTATCGGTTCCGAAGCACTCTCTTTTCAGGTGATGCCCAACTCAGAAGGGATCGAAGTCTATATCTCAAAAAATTGGACAGACGAAGCGAGCAATATCGAGGAAAATGATGTTATGAAAAAAATTCTTGAATCAATTCATAACACTGTCTCTAAGGAAAATTCTTCATCGTCTGCTAAGAATAGCAAGGAAGACTCAAGCAAGGAAAAAGGCAGTTCGGTTCAACATAAACCAGAAGAAAAAATGGCTAGCTTGAACCAAACTATTGTGTTTGAATCGATTGAAGACTTCTTTGAATTAGCAAAACACTATCTATATGACTTAGATGAAGCCACTTTATACCACTACAAAGGGCGTTATGTGCTTCATGTGTTTGATCAATTAGAAAAGGAAGAGGACCCTTCAACAGATATTGCCTTGCTCTTAGAATATGGTGAACCAGCAAGGTTATCGCCAGAGTTCCTGTCCGAGTATGGGACCGTCATTATGAAAGATAATGCGCTAGACATCGCTAGAGAGTATTTTAAGTAGGTTAATATTGTGATGAAATAATGCTGCAAAAATCATATTTGGTTTTTGCAGTTTTTTTGTTGCCTTGACTTGGCAAGAAGTACATAACGAATAAAATGAATTTCTAAATTATAAGAGAGTTTCCGATTTTAAAAAGTTAACAAGGAGACTCGTGTATACTCAGGCCATGTTTACTCATTTTAAAAAATCAAAAAAAACGAAGTATGGCTTAACTTTTCTCGTCATTTTTGCGTATCTATAAGTAGGAGTCTAACGTGATTGAGAAAGGTTGAGGTTTATGAAAGTAGCTCGAACTAGGGATGGAAACTTGCATTATTGTCATTTGGAGACGCTGCTATCTAAGGATCAAGTCTATTTTTGTCCAACTTGTCAGCAAGAGGTTTTTTTGCGGACTCGTAGAGATGGGAGACAGTATTTTGTTCATTCGTCAAAGAAGCAAACAGAAGATAAGCATCAAGGGGAGAGCCATTTGCATAAGGAAGGCAAGCTCGCTCTCTACAAATGGTTTCATTCCTACTTTACAAACTCTCAGATGGAATTCTATATCAAGGAAGAACAGCAGCGCCCTGATATCCTCGTGACAGTAGCCCAGCAAATGGTGGCGGTGGAATACCAGTGTAGTCCAATCTCACTGGAAACGATGAAAAAGCGTAATCTTGGGTATGAAAATACGGATACAAGTGTGTTTTGGTTCTTTGGCCCACAATATATGCAAGTTGACCGTCTGAATGAAATTTTGGAGTATAATCTACTCTATGTTGAATCACTAGGAAACTTTTTGTTGTTTTTTAATGATGAACAAATTGAATTGCGACATCATATCACTATTGAAGAGAAATCTAGAAAGTACAGCTATCAAAGCTTACAGGTACCACTAAAAACCAGTTCTGCCAAACTATTATTAGAACTGCTCTTAAAGTCAAAAAAGTTAGTCTATAAAGAACTGAATCAAGCTGAAACAGCTAACTACTGGAGTCAAGAATCCATGGAACAGCTTCGCTTGAGTACCCAAAGAGAGAACCGAGTTTTCTTGGAACAACTATATATGTCACAAGTGAATTTGACGGACTTGCCCAAAGACTGCTGGCGCTTACCAAAGTACAGCTATGCCTTAAAAACGCCAGCCTACATTTGGCGCGGTCTAATCTATATCCGTCTGTTAAAAGTGAAAAAAGGAAAAATAATTAGTTTGGCTCAAGCTATGAGGTGGATAGAGAAGGAGATTGAGTGTGGTCGATTAAGAAAAAGCGCCATTAATCAGTGGGAGTTGACCATGGAACAGGAGTTATTAGAATTTTTCAACCATTTGGTACAAGAAACAAGATTCCTTAGATTAATTTCTACAAATCAATGGATCCGACTTTGATATAGCCTTTTTATTGCATAGTCTTAGAAATTAATGATAAACTAGTGATAATCATCCAGAAAAGGGGTTAGCAAATGACAAATGACCATAAATTACTAAAGAGAAGTGAAGTACCTGAAGAATTAACTTGGGATTTGACGACAATCTATGCTGATGACCAAGAATTTGACCGTGACCTTCAAGCGGTGAAAGATGCTATTCCTGAGCTTGCTGCTTACCAAGGGAAAGTTCATCAATCTAGCAAAGACTTATTGGACTATATAGAAAAGTCTTTAGAAGCAGAATTATTGATTGAAACAGCTTATGTCTATTCTCATCTAAAAAATGACCAAGATACTGGCGAGGATAAATATCAAGTTATGAATCAAAAGGCACTGGCTGTTTACACAGAGTTAGAAGCTGCTATGGCATGGTTTGAGCCAGAATTATTAGAGATTGAGGATGCTCATCTAGAGGCTTTCTATGTTGAACAACCAGAATTAAAGGTTTATAAAACTTATTTAGATGCTCTTCGTGTACAAAAAGGGCATGTCTTGGATGGCGCACAAGAAGCATTACTAGCTGAAGCAGGTGACGTTCTTAGAGGAAGCGGTCAGACGTTTGCATTGCTAAACAATGCGGATCTGAAATTCGGAAAAATTACCACAGAAGATGGTCAAGAAGTAGAATTGACACATGGAAACTATTCTACCTTTATTGAATCAAGCAATCCACAAGTACGTAAAGCTGCTTTTGAAACCATCTATAAGCGCTACATGGAATTGAAAAATACCTTTGCAAGTACACTTGGAAACAATATTAAGGTGGATAATTTTAATGCCAAAGCTCATAAATACCCTTCAGCACGGAACGCAGCTATGTCTAAAAACCAAATTCCTGAAGAAGTGTATGATACCTTGGTTGGCGTGGTAAATGAAAACTTACCTCTGTTACACCGCTATTTGGCACTGCAACAAAAGGCTTTAGGTCTTGAAGAAATGCATATGTATGACTTGCATACACCTATCACTGGGAAAGCACCATTTAACATTACTTATGAGGAAGCTGTCCAAGAAACCTTTAAGGCTTTGGCGCCATTAGGGGAAGATTATCTGGCGATTCTTCAAGAATGCTTTGATAATCGTTGGATTGATGTTTTGGAAAACGAAGGCAAACGAAGTGGTGGTTATTCTTCTGGTGGATATGCAACCTCACCGTATATTCTGCTAAACTGGCAAGATGACTTGAGCAATTTCTTTACACTTGTCCATGAATTAGGGCATAGCGTTCACTCCTACTTGACTCGCAAGAACCAACCATTTGTTTATGGAAACTACTCTATTTTCTTAGCAGAAATTGCTTCAACTACTAATGAAAATCTTTTAACGGAGTACCTCTTAAACAAATATACGGATGAAGAAAGTCAAAAATATATTTTGAATAGCTATTTAAACCGTGTCAAATCAACTATTTTCCGTCAAACTCAATTTGCAGAATTTGAACATCTAATGCATACGGCAGCTCAAGAGGGAACACCTTTAACACAAGACTTCTTAGCAAAAACCTATGCTGAACTCAACGAACGTTACTACAAACCAGTTGTGCAAGACCCAGAGATTGCCTATGAATGGGCACGAATCCCACATTTCTACATGAACTACTATGTGTACCAATATTCTACTGGTATGGCTGCCGCAATTGCCTTATCACAAAAGATATTGACAGAAGGTAAACCAGCCCTAGATGCTTATCTGGCTTATTTGAGTGCTGGAAGAAGCGACAAGCCGATTGAAATCATGAAGAAAGCCGGAGTAGACATGACGAAAGCTGACTACCTAAATGATTCTATGAAAGTATTTGAAGCTCGTTTACAACAATTGGAAGATTTAATGAAATAAAGCTAATAAAAACCCGTCCATAAGCCAATAAATAGTTGGTTTGTGGACGGTTTTGTGTTTTGATTAGGGAAGGTAATATAACTTGTTTTTAATTCACAAACAACCTATATCGCAAATCTTATAAACAGTATACAGACATAAAGTTTGAACATAAGATAGTTGAAAAATGCTGTTATAAAATGGGATTTGGCCAGTTCTATCATTTGATGAAGAATTCTTACTTAAAAAAACTTGTTAACAGATACTCAACCAGAAGAAAGAGGACTAAAAAGTGACATTTAAACATTATATAAAGACCTATTGAATTAACATCAGTTAAACTCATCTTTATATTATCATTTATAATCATCTCTTAAATAAAATATACAGACGTTTGAATAAAGCATCGAAGCTTGACGAACTAAAAAATCTGCGTTACAGTGTACATGTAAACAACAAAATAGTGCTTCTGTTAGGTGAGGCTCCTATATGGAAAAATGCTGCTGCCCAAAAATATCGAGAGATGCCAATGGGTTAACAAGTTTGGTCGGATTAAGGCCATTTTTAACGTAGCTGATTTGAAATAATCTACGCCATATAGTGCTAAAGCTCGATGAGGGGGAAAATTTGAATGCACTGCTTTTATTTGAGCAGACTTCAATTTTATTTGTGGATGAACTGTAATGTCATGCCCATACTCTAATTCGAGTGTGGGCATTTTTTGTTGTCAATAAATCAACTTAAGTAAGGAGATGAACGTGGATGCGAAGTTTAATGATTGAAAATGATAACTCAGATCATAGTAGTCAGAGCAAGCAAGAAAAGTTAATACTGAGCAGACATGCTGATTCTCCATCTATCTAGTTATGGTCTGCTAAGAACTTTCTTTTCTTGCTTGGAAAAGAGAGGATGAGAAACATGATGATGAATAAAGTAAGCATGAAAAAAGAAGAAAGAAAATCAAAAGAAATCCAATTAAAGAAAATGGCTGTTTTGGATGAAAAAAAATTATTTAACATGCTAGGTATTACGAATGAGGGTTTAACCAGTACTGAAGCAGAAGAAAGACTAGGAAAATATGGAACAAATGAAGTTGCTTCGCAAAAACCAACAAGATGGCCTAAATTATTGCTTCAATCTTTTGAAGATCCGTTTACCTATGTATTGCTCTTATTATTTGTAGTTTCTTTATTTACGAAAGATTATGAAGCTGCAACAGTAATGATTTTAATGGTCTTATTCAGTGCAGGGATCCGTTTTGTTCAAGAGTATCGTTCACAAAAAGCAAGCTTAGCTTTAAAAGAAATGATTGAAAATACAGCTGCAGTAATCCGAAATGGCAAACAAGAAGAAATTCCGATGAATGAAATTGTTCCAGGAGATATTGTTGTCTTATCTACTGGAGATATGATTCCAGCTGATATGCGCATTTTATGGACAAAAGACTTATTTATTAACCAGTCTTCATTAACTGGTGAATCACTACCTGTTGAAAAATTCCATGAAGTAGAAGTACTTGATAAAAGATCATTTATTCAAAAAAGTGCTTTAGAAATGCAAAATTTAACCTTTATGGGTACGGATGTCTTAAGTGGACAAGGTCGCGCGGTTGTTTTGAAAACTGGTGGTGATACCTTCTTCGGTGATATCGCAACAAATGTTTCTAAAGGTAGAGGCGATACTAGCTTTGATGTTGGCGTAAAAAATGTTAGTAGATTATTAATTCGTTTTATGATGCTAATGGTACCAGTTGTTTTCTTGATTAATGGCATTACAAAAGGGGATTGGTTAGAAGCCTTCTTCTTCTCCATTGCTGTAGCAGTTGGACTAACACCTGAAATGTTGCCAATGATTGTTACGAGTAACTTAGCTAAAGGAGCCATTGCAATGTCTAAGAAAAAAGTCATTGTAAAGGAATTAAGTGCCATTCAAAATCTAGGTGCCATGGATATTCTCTGCACAGATAAAACAGGTACCATCACTGAAGATAAAGTTGTTTTAGTTAAACACGTGGATCCCTTTGGAAATCAATCAAACAGCGTACTTGAAATGGCTTATATTAATTCACGGTATCAAACGGGTTGGAAAAACTTAATGGACCATGCAGTGATTAACTACTTTGAAGAAAGTAACTTTAAAGCACGTTTAAGAGTTGAAAAAATTGATGAAATTCCATTTGATTTTTCTAGAAGACGGCTAACAGTTATTGTAGAACACAATGGGCACCATCAAATGATTACAAAAGGTGCCGTTGAAGAAATGATTCGCATCTGTAAGTATGTAGAAATGAATGGTGACATTGTTCCATTAACAGATAGGCTAAAAGCTGATATGACTAAAATTAGTGTAGATATGAATAAAAGTGGCATGCGAGTTATTGGGCTTGCCTATAAAAATGATGTACACAGCAGCCCAATGTATACGGTGAACGATGAAAATGAGATGATTTTATCTGGATTTATGGGTTTCCTAGATCCTGCAAAAAAATCAGCTATTTCTGCAATTAAATCGTTACATGAATATGGCGTAAACGTAAAAGTTTTAACAGGGGATAACGATATTGTTTCAAGAAAAGTTTGTTATGACGTGGGAATTGAAGTAGATGACATTCTATTAGGATCCGATATCGAAAGGATGAGTGATGAAGCATTATCTGAAGTTGTTGAAGGAATCAATGTGTTTGCCAAATTGAACCCAAATCAAAAAGCACGTATTATCAGCTTATTACAAAAGAAAGATCACACTGTTGGATTTATGGGGGATGGCATTAATGATGCAGCAGCACTTAGGACGGCTGATGTTGGGATCTCTGTTGATACAGCGGCTGATATTACTAAAGAAGCCAGTTCTATTATTTTACTTGAAAAAAGTTTAGATGTCCTTGAAGATGGGATGATTGAAGGACGTACTGTTTTTGGTAATATTCAAAAATATTTAAAAATGACGATTAGTTCAAACTTTGGGAATGTCTTTAGTATTTTAGTAGCTAGTGCATTTTTACCGTTCTTACCAATGCTTTCTATCCAATTGCTTGTACAAAATCTTGTTTATGATGTTGCACAACTTGCCATTCCTTGGGATAAAATGGATGAAGAAAATTTAGCTCAACCTAGAAAGTGGAATGCAAGTAGTATGACACGTTTTATGGTAACTATTGGGCCAATTAGTTCAATCTTTGATATTTTAACCTTCTTGCTCATGTGGTTTGTCTTTGGTGCGAATACACCTGAACAAGCAGCATTGTTCCATTCCGGTTGGTTTGTGATTGGCTTAATCACACAAACGTTAGTTGTCCATGTGATTCGGACAGAAAAAATTCCATTCATTCAAAGCGTTGCGAGTATTCCGGTTTTAATCACAACTGGTCTTGCGATTCTAGCAGCTGTTTTGATTCCAAGTAGTCTTTTAGGTGAATGGATAGATTTAGTTTCATTACCAGGAAACTATTGGGAATGGGCGGTAGCAATCGTTATTTCTTATGTGATTGTGACACAGTTAGTGAAACGTCTTTATATAAAAAAATATCATGAATGGTTATAAAAAATACTGTAGAAAAAATAGATGATTCCAGGGTGAATGGGAATCCATTAGCTCGAATGAGTAGCTTCTTACCTACTAAAGATTTATGGACAGTAGGAAAAACGAATGAATTGAAGTTGTAAATTCTTAAACTAAATTATATTTACTAACCCACAAAGGGCTGGGCAAAAAGTCCCTGCTGCTATTTAAACAAAAGAGTTTTGCGAAAAGCTTACCAGAAATAACGGTGTAAAGCATAGCTGACGCACAGTAGATGTTTCGGCTTCAGCCGATTACAGCCACGTAGACAGCTAAGCCAGTGAGACCTAGGCTCACGGCGGTGCCACCGTTCTCATTTCTGGTAAGCTTTTCGCAAAACTCTTTTGTGATTTAAAAATAGATATTATTCATTATGGACTTTTTGCCCAGCCCCTTCGGAAATGAGAGCTGTGTCCCCGCCGTGAATCAAGGTTTTTCGACGGGGACACTATTATTATTTGTGACTAATAAGTGGTTGGAGACTATTTCTACATACAAAAAAGAGGCCCATTTAGGACCTCTATCATTTGAATATATTTACCTTTACAACATGTGTAAAAATTCTATCGGATAGGTATTGCCATAGTTCAATGGTCTAGATGACTGAGTTTTCATATTCTCGTAATCAAAGCAGACACTTCGAATGGTATCTTCGGTAATCAAGGAGTCTATCTTAATACCAAATGATTGATTAAGACTATCAAAAATAACCAAAGATGGATTTTTTGTAATATTCATTTCTTGAGCAATCTGTTGATCTTTTTCATAATCCATACGAACTATTTGAGAAGCCTTGTCCTCATAAAACATGTCTTTATCTAATCCAATTTCATCAACGACGGTATCCAATAAAGATTGGCTATAGGGAATTTGATCAACATTAATATACCGTTGTAAAGTAATTAAAAAGTTTCGTCCCATTTTTTTCCCTTGAAGCAAAGCAGCTTTGTAAGCCAAGGAGGCGTCATAAATTGAGGAGTATGTTTCGTTCCGAAGCTGCAAATCACGGTCATTTAAACCGATACGCTTCATATATTGGGTTACGGTCTGGAAGTTGTGGAAGGTTATAAAGTTAAAATGGACTTTATAGGTTGTGTTGGCAATAAATTTCAACAACTCTTCTTCACAACGATAGCAGTTGAACCCGATTGGATTAATAAAAAGATATAGTTCGAAGATTCTATCTGGTTGCTTGCTACCCTTTAGTTGCAAATAGCTACCACCACGCATGATATTCACCCTCTATTCTTTTTCTTCTTTCTACGTTTCTATTGTAGCAGAAATGAAAGAAAAAGCAGAATGATATGATTTGATTTCACAAAGGGAGCGTTTACTTGACCTCAAATGCTTGGATGGCTCGCATAATTTTATTGACGGTTTTACGCTTGGGAATGTTGAAATCGCTTAAAAGTTGCTCAAATATTTTTTTTCCTTCTGTTACATCATTTACTTCCATCTCGACTTCGTAATCACGAACTCCTGCATAGCTACTCTGGTCGAGAACTAGGGTGTAGTTTTCTGTTTTATATTCTTGGCGATTAGTATTCAGTTTTGCAATTAGGTCTAATTCAGTATCAAATATGTCAATTGATTGTAATGCAACTTGAAGACTAAGAGGCAAAGAAATTTGTCCAACTTCAATCTGTTGTAGTAGTTCTTCTCGTGGCAGCAATTCCGTGTATTCGAAAATTTCCACTTTTGACTGAGGCACTTTTAAGGTGACTTGACCAAGGTCTTCGCCTTCCACAAGCCGTATTCTTAGAGCACACTTAGCATCACGCAAATGACTTTGGGAATCAAAGTACCAATTTGTTTGTTCAATAGGCAGTGATAGCTTGGAAGCATAAGCTTCTTGTAAGGCAGTAAATTCTTCTAAAGTCAGTAAATTTTTGAATTCTATCTCAATCTCTCTCACACGAAAACCTCCAAAATATTTTCACTAACTATACCAAAAAAATATAAGAAAGAACACAGTTATGGTATGATATTATAGTGTGAGTGGGGAAGTTTCCCCAAGTAGAAAATACCAATCAGAGTGCGAGGTGTGTGAATTGGAACAAGAACCATTAGAAACAATCATACAAAACTGGGATGCGTTTTTAGCACCCTATTATCAGGCAATTGGTGAATTAAAAATAAAATTAAAAGGAATTCGACGTCAATACCGCGAAGAAGGAAGACATGCGCCTATAGAGTTTATTACTGGCCGTGTTAAAACACCAGAAAGCATATTGGAAAAGATGGATGTCAGAAAAATCCCAGCAGATAGAATGCTTCAAGACGTTCAAGACATCGCAGGTATTCGGATTATGTGCCAATTCGTTGAAGATATTCACGAAGTAGTGCGACTAATGCGCCAGAGAAATGACTTCAAGATTATTATCGAACGAGATTACATTACCAATAAAAAGGAAAGTGGTTATCGTTCTTATCATATCGTTTTAGAATACCCAGTTCAGAGAATTGAGGGAGAAGAAAAACTTCTAATCGAAGTACAAATCAGAACCCTAGCCATGAATTTTTGGGCAACTATCGAACATTCCTTGAATTATAAATACAAAGGTGAGTACCCAGAAACCATCCACCAACGCCTAGAAAGAGCAGCAGAAGCAGCCTTCCAACTAGACGAAGAAATGTCCCAAATCAGAGAAGAAATCCAAGAAGCCCAACTAATCTTTACAACAAATAAAGAAAATAGAAGAGCGTGAGGGGCGGCGTTTAGGGGCGTAGAAATTTAGGAAATTCCACGGAAGCCTTGAAGAGGCTGTAGGGAATTTATCTAATTTCCTAGCCTCTGCCAACCCGAGCGCGTTTAAAGAAGAGCGTGAGCTTGGGCGTTTATGTCCGACAAGATTTTAGGAAATCTCACCAAGGCATGAAAATGCCGACTGAGATTTATCTAAATCTCGAGGGCATGCCCAAGCGATCGCGTTTAAAGAAGAGCGTGAGGAGTAGCGCTTAGGGCTGTAGAAATTTAGGGAATTCTACGAAAGTCTTGAAAAGACTGTAGAGAATTCATCTAATTTCATAAGCCCTGCTACCCCGATCGCGTTTAAAGAAGAGCGTGAGGAGTAGCGCTTAGGGCTGTAGAAATTTAGGGAATTCTACGGAAGTCTTGAAAAGACTGTAGAGAATTCATCTAATTTCATAAGCCCTGCTACCCCAATCGCGTTTAAAGAAGAGCGTGAGGAGTAGCGCTTAGGGCTGTAGAAATTTAGGGAATTCTACGAAAGCCTTATAAAGGCTGTAGAGAATTCATCTAATTTCATAAGCCCTGCTACTCCGATCGCGTTTAAAGAAGAGCGTGAGGAGTAGCGCTTAAGGCTGTAGAAATTTAGGAAATTCACAAAGCCTACCACCACAAAATCCTCACCAAATAACTTAAAAGATTGGAGAACAACATGAGAGTAGCACTAGTATACAACCATTCAGACAAAAGTCTTGAAGTGGTACAGGAATTTCTCAAGCTATGTCAAGATGGACAATTTATCCGTGATGATAAGAATCCTGAAGTTGTAGTTACTATCGGTGGTGATGGCACACTTTTAGGAGCTGTCCACAAGTACGGTGACCAGTTAGATAAGGTACGGTTTGCCGGAATTCATACTGGGCACTTAGGTTTTTATACCGATTGGCGCGATTATGAAGCTGCTGAATTGATTGAAAGTTTGAAAAAAGACCAGTCAGAGAGTGTTAGCTATCCTTTATTAGATGTCACCATTACAAAAAATGATGGACAAGTCTGTAATTATTTTGCTCTAAATGAGGCAACCATCCGTAAAGTAAATGGTACCTTGTTCTGTGAAGTTATCATAAATAATGAGCTGTTTGAAAACTTCCGTGGTGATGGGTTATGTATTTCAACACCAACTGGTTCCACAGGCTTAAATAAGTCCCTAGGTGGTGCTATTGTGCACCCATTTTCTGAGGTTATTCAGTTGACTGAGATGGCTTCAATTAATAATCGGGTCTATCGTACTCTAAGTTCTCCAATGATTTTGGCTAAAAAAGATGTTCTTCTCTTGAAGCCACACAGTCATGATGGCATGATGGTTTCTATCGACCATTTGAATTATGAGGCAGATAGCTTTGAGACGGTTCAGTTGAAGGTTAGTCAAAAACGGGTTTCGTTTGTTCGCTACCGCCACAATCACTTTTGGGACAGAGTTGAAGAGGCCTTTATCGGAGCAAGAGTTGTCTCAAAACCATGCCAATAAAAGTATACAGAATTAGGAGTTCAATACCACTATGAAATTACACTGGGTCTATGATAAGGACATTCCTGTCATGGTAAAAACTTTTTTACGAGAAAAAGGAATTTCTAAACGTTTATTAGCTCAAATCAAACAAGCTGGAACCATAAAAGTTAACGGAATTGAGCAGATTGTCCTAGTCTACCTACAAAATGGTGACCAGATTGATGTTGTTATCCCAGATGAAGGGGAGCATGAAACAACTAAAGAAAGTCATATTCCAATAGAGGTTCTCTTTGAAGATGAATTTTTCCTAGTGGTTAACAAACCTAGTGGCACTGCTTCAATCCCATCAAAATTACATCCAGACTTGTCCATGGCCAACCGAGTCAAAGGCTATTATGCAAGGCAAGGCTATGCCAATCGTATTCCTCATGTTGTCACAAGGTTGGACAGGGATACAAGTGGTATTATGCTATTTGCCAAACACCGCCTATCACATGCTTGGATGGACCAGCAGTTACGCAAGAAACAAATAAAAAAATACTATACTGCCATTATTCAAGCGCTAAGTCCGCTAGAAGAACACGGTATGATTGACTATCCTATTGGCAGAGATGGGGATTCCATTATTACAAGGACAGTCACAGAAGATGGCAAACCATCACTTACGGAATATTGGGTGCAACAATCTTTTGAGCAAGACCAAGTGGTAAAAATCCTACTTCATACTGGTAGAACACACCAGATTCGAGTGCATTTTTCACACATTGGAGCTCCCTTAATCGGTGATGACCTTTATGGTGGCCCAATACAAGACCCACTCTTTCGACAAGCCTTGCATTGTAAGGAACTTGAATTTGTCCACCCTATGACCAACCAAACTCTAAGCATTGTGGCACCCATGCCGAATGATATGCAACAATGGATTAATCAGAAACTAAGCACCACTCCTAAAGAAGAAGTATAGTATCATAACAAGATTAAACATATAGCCCCAACTACAAAAGGATGTGAACCCATGCCAGAAATCGTATATGAATTTGATGAAATTTTACAACAAATAAGACACACCATCGCTACTGACGATAAGGAACAATTTCGGGAGATTTTCCTCAATAACCATACCTATGATCAAGCGCAGATTTATCTAAACTTGGAGCCAGAGGAGAGGCAATCCGTTTATGAATTCTTAACACCAGCTGAGATGGCCGATCTTTTTGAGATTATTGAGGAAGATGTTGAAGATGTCGAAGATTATTTGAAGGAAATGGACATCAAGTATGCGGCTAAGATGTTAGCCAATATGTATGCTGATAATGCCGTGGACGTCCTACAACAAGTCAAAGAAGAAGATGTTATTGCCTATCTACGTCTCATGCCCCACAAAGCTGCCATTGAGATTAGAGAATTATTGAATTACGAAGACCATACTGCCGGAGCGATGATGACGACTGAGTACATCGCTCTGAGAGAAAAGCAAACCGTTGGACAAGCCATGACCTATGTCAAGCAAATGGCGGCTGAAGCTGAAACGGTATACTATGTTTATGTAGTGGATGATGCTAATCATCTACAAGGCGTTATTACCTTACGGGACCTCATTTTACAGCCAGATCATGCCCTAATAAAAGATATTATGAAAGACCGTATCGTTACAGTAAATGTGCAAGATGATAAAAATGAAGTGGCTCAAATGATTCGGGATTACGATTTTCTAGCTATTCCGGTTATTGATGAAGAGAACGAATTGTTAGGAATTGTTACCGTCGATGATGCTATTGATGTTATGGATGAAGAAGCAACCAGCGACTACTCTGGTTTGGCGGGGGTAAATGTTGATACACAAAATACTAACCCCTTTATAGCAGCTTCAAAACGACTTCCTTGGCTGATAACCCTACTATTTTTAGGGATGGGAACATCGAGTCTTCTTAGTCGATATGAAAATGTTATCGAACAAGCAAGTGTCTTGTCTATTTTTGTTACGCTAATTACTGGGACTGCCGGAAATGCGGGAACACAATCCTTAGCGGTTGCTGTTCGTAAATTAAGTGCTCATGAAGATGAAATATCTTTCTTTAAACTCTTAATCCATGAGATTTCGACAGGCTTAATCAGTGGTTTAGTAACAGGTCTTACGATTACAATAGTCGTGGGCTTATGGCAACAAAACTGGATTTTAGGCGCAGTTATTGGTTTAGCTATGTTTTGTGCTATCACAGTTGCAACTTTGGCAGGAAGTTTCATTCCAGTTCTAATGGATCGAATAGGCGTAGACCCTGCTGTTGCCAGCGGACCATTTATTTCAACCTTGAGTGATTTGACTTCAGTTTTGATTTATTTTTCTATTGCAAAGAATTTTTTGGATGCCTTCTTAAAATAAGTGAATTAGGAGAATTTTATGACAAAGACAATTGATTATGTAAAAGAATTAACGGCTATTCCTTCTCCGACTGGTTATACTAAAGAAGTAATGGATTATGTTATAAAGCAAGTAGAAAGTTTTGGTTATAAAGCCAAAAAAACACCAAAGGGAGCCGTTATGGTGACTGTTCCGGGCTTGGACGACAGCAAACACCGTGTGGTTACGGCACATGTGGATACACTTGGTGCCATGGTGCGAGCTATTAAGCCTGATGGTCGTCTAAAAATGTCCTTAGTTGGAGGTTTTACTTGGAATGCCATTGAAGGAGAAAATTGTACCATCCATGTGGCCAGCAATGGGAAAACTGTTTCCGGAACCATCTTGGTGCATCAAACTAGTGTCCACGTCTATCGAAATGCAGGAACGATTGAAAGAACACAGGACAATATGGAAATTCGTCTAGATGAAAAGGTTTCTAATGAGGAAGACGTTAGAGCTTTAGGAATCGAAGTAGGTGACTTTATTTCATTTGATCCTCGGACCTTGGTAACAGAAACGGGCTTTATAAAGAGTCGTTTTCTTGATGATAAGGTTAGTGCAGCTATTTTATTAGACTTATTAGAAACCTATAAAAAAGATGGCACGCAGCTACCTGTGACGACCCATTTCTATTGGAGCCCATTTGAAGAAGTGGGTATGGGGGCAAATAGTAGTATTCCAGAAGAAACAGTTGAGTTTTTGGCTGTGGACATGGGAGCTATGGGAGATGACCAACAAACGGATGAGTATACTGTTTCTATCTGTGTCAAAGATGCCTCTGGTCCTTATCATTACGATTTCCGTCAACATCTAGCAGCTCTAGCAAATGAACATAATATTCCTTATAAATTAGATATCTATCCTTATTATGGCAGTGATGCTTCAGCAGCGATGAAAGCTGGAGCAGAGGTTAAGCATGGCTTAATGGGTGCCGGCATTGAATCTAGTCATTCCTACGAAAGAACGCATGAGGATTCTGTCAAAGCAACCCAAAATCTATTGGATGCCTATTTGAAAAGTCCATTGGTTAAATAAGGACTAGTTATAAAGCACCTTTTCCTACTTACTTATATAAGAGTCTCCAGCTAAAGAGTCAGAAATCAAAACGGTGGCACCGGAGTGAGCCAAGGTCTCACACCTTAGCTGTCTACGTGGCTGTAATCGGCTGAAGCCGAAACATCCACTGTGCGTCAGCTATGCTTTACACCGTCATTTCTGACTCTTTAGCTGGAGACTCTTATATGATTTAGAAATTAATCTTATTTATTATGGAGATTCTACCCAACATTATTTAATAGGGAATAATCTGTTTCTATTTTAAAACATATCTGTACTAATTTAGTGTTTTATAAATCGTTTTCACTTATATTAAAACTTTGCAATATAATTGACATGATAGCAATCAATCTTTAAACAATAGTTTTTTAGAAAACGATGGAAACTGTTGTACATTAGACCTTCAAGGTGTTATCATAGAGATGCAAATGACATGAGTTTGCCATAAAAACGATTCAGGAGGAATACAGATGAAAGTAGTAGTTGTAGGATGTACCCATGCCGGTACGGCAGCAGTAAAAACTATTTTAAATGAGAATCCACAAGCACAAGTAACCGTCTACGAACGTAACGATAATATCTCATTCTTATCATGTGGGATTGCATTATATGTTGGAGGAGTTGTGAAAGATCCTCAAGGTTTATTTTATTCAAACCCAGAAGAACTAGCTAGTTTAGGTGCAGATGTCCACATGGAGCATGATGTGACTAGTATTGACACTGCCAACAAGACTCTAACTGTTAAAGATCTTAAAACAGGCGAAGAACAAACTGAAAGTTATGACAAATTAGTCCTTACAACAGGTTCATGGCCAATCATCCCTCCAATTCCAGGACGTGAATTGGAAAATGTTCAATTATGTAAAAACTACAACCAAGCAAAAGAAATTTTTGCTAAAAAAGGCGATGCTAAGAAGATTGTTGTCGTTGGTGGTGGCTACATCGGTATCGAATTAGTAGAAGCTTTCGCTTTAGAAGGCAAAGAAGTAACACTAGTCGATGGATTAGACCGTATCTTGAACAAATACCTTGACCCAGAGTTCACTAACATCTTAGAAGACGAATTACGTGAACGTGGCGTTAAAGTTCGCTTAAACGAAATGGTTAAATCTTTTGAAGGAACAGACGGAGTTGTCAACAAAGTGGTGACTTCTGGTGGCGAATACGAAGCAGACATGGTTATCCTATGTGTTGGCTTCCGTCCAAATACTGACCTAGTTAAAGACCAATTAGAAACCATGCCAAATGGTGCTATAATCGTTAACGATTATATGGAAACAAGTGTCCCTGATGTCTATGCAGCAGGTGATAGCTGTGCTGTAAATTACAACCCTAACGGTGGACATGCTTATATTCCATTAGCAACAAATGCTGTTCGTATGGGTAGCTTAGTTGGTAAAAATATCGATGGTCATAAAGTGAAATACCGTGGAACACAATCTACTTCTGGTTTACATCTATTCGGATGGAATATTGGTTCAACTGGTGTTAACGATGGCGGCGCTAAAGCGTTCGGCTTAGAAACACGTTCTGTTTACTTTGTCGATAACCACCGTCCAGAATTCATGCCAGACTACGAAAAACTATACATGAAACTTGTATATGAAGTACCAACAGGACGCATTGTTGGTGGACAAGTAATGTCTAAATATGACATCACACAATCTGCTAATACCTTATCTCTAGCAATCCAAAACAAAATGACAATTGAAGACTTAGCTTATGTTGACTTCTTCTTCCAACCAGTCTTTGATCGTCCTTGGAACTACCTAAACTTACTTGCCCAAGCAGCTTTAGAACAAGAACGTGTACTTGCTTTAGAAAAATAATATTAAACTTAGCTTAACTTGAACAAACACATTTGTTTGTTCAAGTTTTTTTTTCGTCTATGTGGTAAAATGGAGGTACTGAAATGTATTAGGAAGGTGGAAGCAGATGCAAACATCTAAACAGGCAAGTTTAAAGGTTTCCATCAAGGAATTTTTCTTAGTTGTTATTGAAAATTTTACTCGATTCAACATTGGTACTGAAGCTGCAGCTATGACTTACTTTTTAATTCTGTCAACGGTACCTATACTGATTGTCATTGCCAATTTGATTCCATTGATGCCGATACCGGTCAATGAGGTCTTAAGCTACATGGAGGCATTTTTACCACCAGATATTTATAACCTGGTCGGTGGTGTTATTATTGATTACCTAAAGCAAGTTGATGGAAATATCATCTCCTTGGGTCTATTGTTCTTGATGTGGCCAGCATCCCAAGCCTTAACAGGATTGCAGAATGCCCTTAATCAAGTTTATGGAGCGACAGTAGGGCGAAATTTTATTATTTCTCGTATCTTTAGCTTTGCCATTGCTTTAGGTGGTGCAGCTATAGTGGGACTTGTTTCCTTTGCTTTCGTTTTTGGGGGACAAATCATTCTATTTATCGAAAACATGTTTAGTATTGATCTGAAAAATGTTATGATTAGTTTCGAATTGTTTCGGTGGATAGTCTTAATTGGAACGGTTCTCTTGTTAGTCATTTTGACCTATTATTTTGTACCAAACGTTAAATGGCCTTTAAGGTATGCTATCCCAGGTGGTATTTTTACCACTGTTGGTTATGTAGCTATTTCCCAGTTATTTACTTTATATGTGTCATTTGCCGGCAGGAGATTAACGGGTAACAATACGTTTGGGGTATTTATTGTTTATATGATGTGGATGTACTTGACCTGTATGGTTCTTTTGGTAGGTGGCGTGATTAATGTCATCATCTATCGCTATCGCCATCCAGAAACAGCTAGTCCAGAAAAAATAGAAGAAAAGAAACACACAATTAATTCTGAACAGATTAAAAAGATTCAGCTAAAAAAAGCTAGAATTCATGGAAATAATGAAGAGGAGCTTCAAGCTAAAAGCGTTGAAGTAGATGTTAAAGCCGAAGTTAACCAATAGAGGAGTAAGCATGAAAAGAAATATACAAACTTATGATGAAAAAGATTCACGGATAGATTACGGGGTTATTTTCCCTGTTTTAGTACTGGCCCTGATTAGTATTGCCACTTTATTAGCAACGACTTATTTTCAAGTTAGTCAAGGAAGTCTTAGACCAGCATTGTTACAAGTGGCTTGGTATGTGGTAGGTACTATCGCTGTTGTGGTGATTATGCAATTTGATTCGGAACAATTATGGAAACTAACCACCTGGGCCTATTTTATAGGTTTGGGACTCTTAGTAGCCGTGCTCTTTTTATACGATAGGGAAACGGCCATTTTAACTGGAGCACGAAGTTGGTTTAGTGTAGGAAGTATTTCCTTTCAGCCATCCGAGATTGTTAAGATATCCTATATTCTGATGCTGGCAAAAGTTGTCACTCAACACAATGTCGCTACCAAGAGAAAAACAACACGGACAGATTTTATGTTACTGTGCAAGTTAATCCTTTGGGCACTACCACCACTAGCCCTAGTTATCCTACAAAATGACTTAGGGACTACTTTGGTATTTATTTCCATTCTTGGTGGCATCTTAATTATGTCGGGGATCACTTGGAAAATCTTACTACCACTCATACTGACTGTGGCTGCAGTTGGGGCACTCTTAATCTATTTGGTAGTTTACAACCGACAAATACTGTTAAGTTTAGGCTTTAAGAACTATCAATTTGGACGGATTGATTCTTGGTTGGATCCTTATCGTGACCAAGCTGGAGATGGATTCCAGCTCTTCCAAAGTTTGAAAGCTATTGGATCTGGGCAGATAACCGGTAAAGGATTTGGTGTTTCTGAAGTATACGTACCTGTTCGAGAATCCGATTTGATTTTTGCGACAATCGGTGAGAACTTTGGATTTATCGGTGGCTGTATTCTGATTTTGGTTTACTTTATCCTTATTTACCAAATGATTCGGGTTTGTTTTGATACTAAAAACGAGTTCTATACCTATATAGCTACCGGGGTAATCATGATGATACTATTCCACGTGGTTGAAAATATTGGTATGACCATAGGACTGCTTCCTTTAACCGGGATTCCATTGCCTTTCATTTCGCAAGGGGGGTCTTCACTCTTAGGGAATATGATGGGGATTGGTTTAATCATGTCCATGCGTTACCACTACAAGAGTTATATTTTTGAAGACAAGGAAGAACGAGCTTTATAAAAGAAAGGGGACTTTTTATCAGTGAAAACAATCTATGTCCATCCAAAATGTTCCACCTGCCTCAAAGCAAAAAAATGGCTTGATCAAGAAGGTATTCCCTACAAAGTAGAAGATATTCGTGAAGTGAGACCTGATTTGGAAACCATGCGTGCCATTAAAGAAGCTAACCATTTGACAGTTAAGAACATGTTTAATACGAGCGGCGAACTTTATAAAGAGATGGACTTAAAGGACAAGCTTGATGATTTGACGGATGATCAAGCTTTGGAAATACTGTTAAGCGACGGAATGTTGATAAGACGACCTTTGCTTGTTGAAGGTACCAAGACGACTTTTGGTTTTAAGGAAGAAACATATTCTAAACTATGGGGGTGATAAGATGATAAGATACAGTGAAAATGGCTTTTGGGTTGAGAGAACGGATGATGTTTACAGAATTGGTCTATCACCAAAGGGGCAAGATGACTTAGGAACAGTTTCTTTTGTTGAAATTTCGGCCGATGATGTGTTGGATAGATCAGAACCGTTTCTTAGTGTTGAGGCTGCAAAAGCTGTCACTGATTTACTACCTCCTTTAAATGCACAAGTAGTTGAATGGCATAAAGATATTGAAGACAATCCGGACTTGCTTAACAGAGAATTTGCTGATAGCAATTGGGTTGTTAAGGTGAGTGCTGTCAATGAAGAGGAATATTTGGCTTTGTCTGAGCAAGACTTTCCTTTTGTTGATTAAATAATGAAAGATTAAAGTTAGTTTTTTGAACGAAATCGAGTCCCAAGGTTATCGGTCGGAAGTAAAAGGGCAGGCAAAAAAGCCCATAATGAGTAATGTTTATATTTAAATCACAAAAGAGTTTTGCGAAAATCTTATCAGAAATGAGAACGGTGGCACCGCCGTGAGCCAAGGTCTCACTGGCTTAGCTGTCTACGTGGCTGTAATCGGCTGAAGCCGAGACATCCACTGTACGCCAACTATGCTTTACACCGTTATTTCTGATAAGATTTTCGCAAAACTCTTTTGTTTAAATAGCTGCAGGGACCTTTTGCCTAGCTCCATTACGAGAGACAATCTGGAGACTCTTTGTGCCTAGCAAACTAATTTTTTAGTTAGTGCTAATAGTTATTTATTCAACACGTTTAGTAGCTAGTATAAATAGATACTCCTAAAATCCTATGTAAGCGAGGATTTCAGGAGTATTTTTTGTTCTTATAATATCCGATATATTAGAAAGAATGTAGATGGAATTGGAAAAGCGATTGGTTACCAAGTAGAACCATATTTATTCTGAATGTCCTAACTTTTATATCCTTTAGATTAGAAAGTTTTACTTACAATGGAATTGGGCAAAAAAGTCCGTATTATTATAAGATAAAAGAGTTTCCGAGAAAAGTACCAGAAATAACGGTGTAAAGCATAGCTGACACACAGTGGATGTTTCGGCTTCAGCCGATTTACAGCCACGTAGACAGCTAAGCCGGTGAGACCTTGGCTCACGGTGGTGCCACCGTTTCGATTTCTGGTACTTTTCTCGGAAACTCTTTTATGATTTAGAACTTGATTTTATACTTGACAGACTTTATGCCTAGTTCCTTACAGTCATGCGGACAGGTAAGTTATGAGAGTAAGAATCTGGACAGTGTTATTGCCTTGATTTCTAACTAATATACTAGGAAACCTGAATGGTAAAACATTATTTTTTCTCCAAAGAGTGACAAACTCGGTCAATAAAGTTTGAAAAGATTCCTTGCATCTTTTCAGATTGATTGATCATGGTTTCTGGGTGCCATTGTACGGCTAGCATACTTTGACCGTCCTCGTGAGACTCAAAGGCTTCAATAATTCCATCACTGCTCCAAGCAACAGGCGTAAATTTAGGGGAAAGAGTTCTAACTGCTTGGTGGTGGTAGGAGTTTACCGATGCTTGAGTTCCTAGAATCTTGGACAATTCACTACCGTTAGCAATCTGAATGCTATGTGTAGGGTAACTTGGCATGGTCTTTTGGGTATGGAGTACTGTATTTTTTTCGTACTGACTTTCAATATCTTGAAAAAGGGTTCCCCCAAAGGCAATATTTAAAATTTGTAACCCACGACAAATAGCCAAAATGGGTTTCTTTTGTTTATAAGCCTCTTCAATAAGAGCCAACTCAAAAACATCTCTTAAAGGATAGGTTCTGCCTAGTTTAAGGTTGGGTTCTTCTCCAAAAAGGAGTGGTGATACATCTTGCCCGCCTGCTAAAAGTAAGCCGTCTACACGACTAATATAGTGATGCGCCAGTTCAGGTTCGCTAACTGGGATGACAACAGGAATAGAGTTTGATTTTTGTAGACCTTTAACAAATCCATCTGGTGTATAGGTCAAAATTAGATTTTCAGTATCCAGCTCGTTAAAGCGATGGTTACCAGCAATCCCAATAATTGGAAACATACAGATCCTCCTTTGTACTCAGTAGGGGAGTCATAACTAGAAATTCTTGTGAAATCAACTGGTCACGGTCCTCTAAAATGTTATTCTCTATAATACATCATTGTGAATGAAAATTAAAGAAAAAAGGACATTTTTTCAAAAGACAGTCATTTTGAAGAAAGGACTATCAGCTTGAAAGAGTCCATTCATTGCGAAAGAGCCCTAAGTAAGCTAAAATGGAAGATGAATCGGCTAAGCAAAAAAGCTTATGAGGGCCAGATGAAAATGCAAAAAGGAGTGAGATTATGTCTAGATTGGAAGTAAAAAATCTACACGTTTCTATAGAAGATAAAGAGATTCTAAAAGGGGTCGACTTAGTCATAAATACAGGGGAAATTCATGCCGTTATGGGACCAAACGGAACAGGAAAATCAACCCTATCCGCTGCCATTATGGGGCACCCAAGCTATGAAGTAACCCAAGGAGAAATCCTATTAGACGGTGAGAATGTCTTGGAAATGGAAGTTGACGAGCGAGCTAGAGCTGGCTTATTTTTGGCCATGCAATACCCAAGTGAAATTGCTGGTGTGACCAATGCAGAATTCATACGGTCAGCCATCAACGCCCGTAGAGACGATGACCATAAAATGTCTGTCAGAGAATTCATTAAAAAGTTAGATGAAAAGATGGAGCTCTTAGATATGCCTGAAGAAATGGCGGAGCGTTACCTAAATGAAGGTTTTTCTGGTGGCGAGAAAAAACAGAATGAAATTCTGCAATTGATGATGATCGAACCAACATTTGCTATCCTTGATGAGATTGACTCAGGTCTAGATATTGATGCCCTAAAAGTCGTTTCTAAAGGTGTCAATGCTATGCGTGGTGATAAATTCGGTTCTTTAATCATCACCCACTATCAACGACTATTAAACTACATTACACCAGATATTGTTCATGTAATGATGGACGGACGAATCGTCAAAACTGGAGATGCTAGCTTAGCAAAACGTCTAGAAGCAGAAGGTTACAAAGGTATCAGTGAGGAATTGGGCATCAAGTTAGAGATTAACGAATAGGAGGAAACAGTTGTGAGCAATGAAGGGTTAAACAAGAAAGAAGCTATCCAACTTTTTTCATCTATCAAAGAAGAGCCAAATTGGTTTCTTGAAAATCGCATAGCTGCCTTGAATCTGGCGGAAGCCTTACCATTACCACTGATTGAACGAGTTAAGTTCAATCGCTGGAATCTTAAAAGTTTTGCTATCGGAGAAGGCGATTCGCTAACCACAGATTTGGAACATGATATTGACTCTTCCCAAGAAGGTGGTGCAAAAATCGTTCAGATTGGTGCCGTAACCTATTGGGAAGAAATGGCTCAAGAACTGATTGATCAAGGAGTTATCGTGACTGATTTTTTCAGTGCCTTACAAGACTATCCGGACTTGGTGAAAGACCATTTCATGACTAAGGCTGTCCATATGGAGGAAGATGCTTTAACCGCTTATCATGCTGCCATGCTTAATTCAGGAATTTTCATTTATATTCCAAAAAATGTTGTGGTCAAAGGGCCGATAGAAGCACATTTTGTACAAAATGCTAGGATTGATGAAGCCTTTGTAAAACACGTGCTTATCGTAGCAGATGTAAATAGCTCCTTTACCTATGTTGAACGATTTGAAACGGTTGGACAAAAAGAAAATACCGCTAATATCATGGTGGAAGTTATTGCCAAAGAGGGAGCAAAAATCCATTATTCAGCTGTGGACACACTCGGAAAAAATACCGATACTTACATGAACCGACGTGGCTATCTTGAAAAAGATGCCAGCATTGATTGGGCTATGGGTATTATGAATGATGGCAATCTAGTAGCAGATTTTGATTCAGAATTAATCGGAAATGGGTCACAATCCAAAGTAGCTATTGTAGCTATCTCAAGTGGCAATCAAGTTCAAGGAATTGATACTCGCGTGACCAATACTGGTAGAAACTCAGTTGGGCACATCCTACAACACGGGGTAATTATGGATCGCTCAACACTGACCTTTAACGGTATCGGACACATTTTAAAGGGTGCTAAAAATGCTGATGCACAACAAGAAAGTCGTGTCCTCATGCTGTCTGACTCCGCACGTGGAGATGCCAATCCAATTCTTTTAATTGATGAAAACGAAGTAACGGCTGGCCACGCAGCTAGTGTTGGCCAAGTGGATGAGGAACAATTATTCTATCTAACCAGCCGAGGCATTAGTCAAGCAGAAGCCAAACGCTTAGTTATTCGAGGCTTCTTAGGTGCAGTTATTACCGCCATTCCTATTAAATCTATCCAAGAAGAATTGGTTCAAATGATTGAACATAAGTTGGTGAAAAGCACATGATTGCTAAAGCGATTCGTGATGATTTCCCAATCTTAAAACGCTCAGTAAATGATGAGCCCTTAGTTTATCTGGATAATGCAGCTACAACACAAAAACCGAAACAAGTCATTCAAGCTTTAGAAGATTATTATTTCCAACACAATGCCAATATCCACCGTGGGGTTCATACTTTAGCGCAAGAAGCTACAGAAGCCTATGAAGAGGCTAGAGACAAGGTCAGAAACTTTATCAAGGCCAAGTCGACCAAGGAAGTTCTCTTTACTAGAGGAACTACGACAGGCCTCAATTGGGTAGCCAAGGGGTTTGCACAAAATATCCTACAAGCAGGCGACCAGATTTTCATCTCACCGATGGAGCACCACTCTAACCTAGTACCGTGGCAAGAAGTGGTTCGCAAAACAGGGGCACAGCTTGTATATATGCCTTTATTGGCTGATGGAAGTCTAGATATGCCGGCCATCAAAAATATGATGTCAGAAAAAACAAAGATCATGGCGATTACACATATTTCAAACGTCTTAGGGGTCACCAATCCCATCAAGCAGTTGGGTCAGTGGATGCATGAAACCGGTGGCTACATGGTTGTTGATGGTGCACAAGCTGCTCCTCATATGCCAATTGATGTTTGCGACTTAGATTGCGATTTTTATGCCTTTAGTGGCCACAAGATGTTAGGGCCAACAGGTATTGGCGTACTCTATGGAAAAGAAAAGTTATTAGAAGTCATGGAACCTCAAGAAACAGGTGGGGAAATGATTGATTTTGTTTATGAACAAAGCAGTACTTGGAAAGAATTGCCTTGGAAATTTGAAGCAGGTACCCCTAATATTGCTGGTGCCATTGGATTAGGCAAGGCAATTGATTATTTGCAAGCAATCGGCATGGAAACTATCCAAGCTCATGAACAAGAAATAGTTGATTACCTTTTACCTAAGTTAACAGCTATACCGGGTGTTCATATTTATGGGCCGGCTGAAACCAAAAACCATAGTGCCGTAATCTCATTCACTATCGATGGGATTCATCCGCATGATATAGCGACAGCTATGGATATGGAAGGGATTGCTATTCGAGCAGGGCATCACTGTGCCCAACCACTGATGAGATGGCTAGACGTGTCGGCAACCGCAAGAGTATCTTTCTATATCTACAACACGTTAGAAGAAGCGGATTTCCTGCTGGCAACCATAGAAAAAGTAAAGGAGTTCTTCCACAATGGCACTATCTAGATTAGAAAACCTCTATCGACAAGTCATACTGGACCACTCTCAGCACCCACGCAACAAAGGACTGCTAGCAGAATCAAGCAGCCAAATCATAGAAATGAACAACCCAACCTGTGGCGACGTCATCCAACTACAAGTCGTTTTAGACAATGACCAAAAGATTAAGACAGTAAAATTTGACGGACACGGGTGTAGCATCAGTATGGCAAGTGCCAGCATGATGTCAGAAGTGATTATCGGCAAAACCATGCAAGAAGCCATGACACTATCCCAAGACTTCTCCAAAATGGTGCAAGGACAAGAAGTTGATACCGAACCACTAGGGGATGCTGCCTTACTAGCAGGAGTTGCAAAATTTCCAGCCAGAATAAAATGCGCTACCTTAGCTTGGAAAGCTTTAGAAAAAAGCAAAGAAAACACGAAAAGGAGTGAGTAGATGAGTGGAGTACCAGAATTAGAAGACTACAAATATGGATTTCACGAAGATGTCACACCCGTATTTGAAACTGAAAAAGGGCTTAGTGAAGCCGTTGTGCGTGAAATCTCACGTGTTAAAGACGAACCAGAATGGATGTTAGACTTCCGTTTGAAGTCCCT
This sequence comes from Granulicatella seriolae, assembly GCF_024543085.1. GTDB lineage: Bacteria > Bacillota > Bacilli > Lactobacillales > Aerococcaceae > Granulicatella > Granulicatella seriolae. Next base: position 205,710 of record NZ_JANHNZ010000001.1, on the reverse strand, counting down.
AGCTGCATTTGAAAAGATGCCTATGCAAACATGGGGGCCAGATTTGTCTGACATTGATTTTGATGCTTTAACCTATTTCAAACGTGCTAGTGATAAGCCGGCCCGTTCATGGGATGATGTGCCAGATAAGATTAAGGAAACCTTTGAGCGTATCGGTATACCAGAAGCAGAACGTGCCTACCTAGCAGGGGCTTCTGCTCAATTTGAGTCAGAAGTGGTCTATCATAATATGAAAGAAGAGTTTGACAAATTAGGTATCGTCTTTACCGATACCGATTCGGCACTCAAAGAGTACCCAGAACTCTTTAAAAAATATTTCTCAAAACTTGTTCCACCAACAGATAACAAGTTGGCTGCCTTAAACTCAGCTGTTTGGTCAGGAGGCACCTTTATCTATGTGCCTAAAGGAGTTCGTTGTGATGTCCCATTACAAACCTATTTTAGAATCAACGACCAAAATATGGGGCAATTTGAACGGACTTTGATTATCGTGGATGAGGGAGCTAGTGTTCATTATGTAGAGGGATGTACAGCGCCGACCTATTCGACCAATAGTCTGCATGCAGCTATCGTAGAGATATTCGTCGAAGAAGGGGGCTACTGCCGCTATACCACCATTCAAAACTGGTCGGATAACGTCTATAACCTAGTCACCAAACGTGCACGAGCGGCTGCCCACGGTACCGTAGAGTGGATTGACGGAAACCTAGGAGCTAAGACGACTATGAAATACCCATCTGTATATTTAGAAGGTCCATATGCCAAAGGAACCATGCTGTCCATTGCCTTTGCCGGAGAAGGACAAAATCAAGATACCGGAGCAAAGATGATCCACAATGCGCCACACACCTCCAGTTCCATCGTGTCCAAGTCCATCGCCAAAGATGGCGGAGAAGTCAACTATAGAGGACAAGTGACCTTCAGTAAAAAATCAGACTATTCCATCTCACATATCGAGTGTGACACCATCATAATGGATGATAAATCCAAATCAGATACCATCCCTTTCAACGAAATCCATAACGGAAAAGTAGCCCTAGAACACGAAGCCAAAGTCTCAAAAATATCAGAAGAACAACTCTTTTATCTAATGAGCAGAGGGATTAGTGAATCAGAAGCGACTGAAATGATTGTAATGGGCTTTGTCGAACCATTTACCAAAGAGCTACCGATGGAGTATGCTGTTGAGTTGAATCGGTTGATTGCTTATGAGATGGAGGGGAGTGTAGGTTGATGTTTAAAAATCCTTTACAAACGTTGATAAATCAATGTTTGTAAAGGGTTATTTTTATTTTCTATAATACTTTTGTCGTATTTCTTGCTGTATACATAATTCAATTTGACACTCAAAAAGAATTTATGGGTGTTTGGTATGCTTTGAATACGAATATTATTGAAGGTTGGGAGCCTAAAAACAGGATGTTGAAGAAGTGAAGCAATATTAAACCAAAAAAACGAAGAAACGATAAAAGAATAAAATTGATTTGTATAAAGGCTACTATTATGATACTTTTAATAATGAGCATACCTATCTAAACTCATCTGTATTAAGTAACAAATGTAATATTAGAGAATTTGAAGAATTATTGAATAGAGAGTATCAGATGGTGAGAACTAATTATTTAAATCTTTACCTTTCGCTAATCATGGTACATTCAAAGGAAGATGTATGAAAAATTCATTGTATGCTATTTTCAGGTATGAATGGGCTGTGCAGTATTGAAGGGTGCATATCTCTAAACAAGGAAAAGCATTTATGGTAATGCAGTCTGAGTCGTATTAGTGATGCAAATGATATTGTAACTGATAACGCTGCTGGTTATAGACGACAAAATAAATTTGATGAAAAGACTGGAGAGATACAATGAAAATCACTAGAAATCGAAATATTGTAATTACTGTAAAAGCTTGGTTATTATTGCAATTTTCTATGCGAGCAGGAGAATTTGCTCAAGGAGTTGTTAATAAATTCCCTGTAAATATTTGGTTTGGTAGGGGCGTGGGAATTTTAGTTGCTGCGCTTGTAGGTTATTTTGTTTATTTAATTCTTTTTAATGAAATTAAAGAAGAACATCAAACTAGAGAGATGACTGATGAGGAAGAAAAAGAAGTAGCGGCTATGATTGTTGATGGTATGGATGAAGTGAAAGTGATTAAACGGATTAGGGAATATACAAATTATGATCTTGTTAAAGCTAAAAATGTATATGATATGAGAGTTAAAACAAGATGAATAGTTATTTGAAAAGTCCGATTATAGATTGAACAGTTTATTCAGATGTAAAATGTTAGAAGGGCGAATTAGCTCACTGTTAGAGAAGAATGAGGAGTGATTATATCGATTGGGGATATTATCACTCCTTATTTTCTATTGCTTGTTTCATTGAATAATACTCAAAGACGTTCAAAGCAAAAGTCATTTTGTACTGCTATACCAACATTCCTATGTGAGCGTCTTCAACTATTACTATCCATCCCAACCCATAATATTTCAAGGATGCATGCCAATATGTTATCATTAAATTAGTAACAGACACTGTGATGGGGATTCTAGACACTTGCTATGGCGCTTTGACAATAAGGAGGAAAATTATGAATGAGAACTTGTTAAATCAGAGTACATCGGAAACAATGCCTAAGATAACCTTGGCTTTTTCAACAGCTAGCACTATTATGGATGTTGAGGCCAGTCGAATTGTGTATAGTAATTTATTAAAAGAGCTTCAAGAGAAGTTATTGAGCCGTTTTCCTAAGAGAGAATGGGAGAAACTATTAGCGAAACTAAAAGAACATGAGCAAGATGTCAACTTCTTTAGAGGATCTGGACATGGCGTTCTATTATTTGTAGATGCAGATACTAATGAAAAGATTGAAGTCTCGCATGACATTTCTCCATATGTTTATGTAGGAAACCAGTTTTTACTAAAAGATTTGCTGACTATGGAAGAAACTTCTGAACGACCAAAGTACTTAATAGAGATTGGAAAAGATCGTTTCTTTAGTTGGTCTATTCAGGATTATGAACCTTTAAGCTTGCAAGATTTTGCTTATAACCTTTCAGATTACTTTGAAGACTTTGATAATAATTCAAATTTAAATGTAGGTAACTATGGCGGTTTAGACGGACAATATCATGGTCACCGTACAAAAGAAGAGGAAGAAGCTAAAGAGCAAAAGACCTACTATAGATATTTAAATGAAAAATTAGTTGATTTATCAACAAAAGACGACACCAAAATTGTATTATGCGGTGTTCAAGAAGTTGTTACTAAATTTTTAGACGAATCCAATAATAAATCCTATGTTTATGATGTGCTAGCATTCCCACTATCTAAAGCAAATAAGAAAGAATTGCAAACCAGTGTGGAAGCAATTTTTGAAAAAGAATACGACCGTAAGATAGGAAAAGTACGCCAAGAAATAGAAAATGCTAGTCGAGAAGGAAAGTTAGTCCACGATATGGAAGCTGTCCAAGAGAATGTAACGAATGGCTTAGTCAAAAAAGTTATTTTCCTAGAGAAGAATGATGGCTATTCAGTAGAGCATAATCAATTAATGATTCACTGCTTGAAATCTAATATAAAACCGATTGTATTAAGAAGTGATACCGATGAACCAGCTATTAATGCGATTCTCTATTAAAAAGTTTTGAGGAGATGTATGATTATAGACTGAGTTTCTGAGCCAAAAAACCATCCTTGACTTTGGATTAGTTAAGGATGGTTTTTTGCTATATACTTTGAAAATTGGGTCATCTTATACCAGTCAATTACCAGAAAAAGATGACCCAATTAGATGTTTTTTTATTGTGGCAAAAAGTAGTTGCATTCCCAAATGCATCAGCTTCTTTTTAAATAAACAAATTTAAGTTTGAGTGTTCACTATCACCAAGATAAGTTGCGACACCACCATACTCTACAAAATCGAATAATTCAGAACAATCAATGCCCATGATGTCCATGCTCATTGTACAAGCAACAAATTTAACACCTAGGTTATTTGCTTTTTCAATCATTACTTCAAGGGAATCAACATTTTTTTGTTTCATTACACTTTGCATCATTTTAGAGCCCATACCCAACATATTCATTTTAGAAATAGGTAAACTTGAAGCTCTGCTTGGGAGCATAATATCAAACATTTTTGCAATCCCACGTTTCTTTATTTTTTGTTTTTTCAAAATACTTAAACCCCAGAAAGTGAAGAAAATTGTAACTTCTTTTCCCATAGCTGCCGCACCACTAGCAATAATCATTGAAGCAAGTGCCTTATCTAAGTCACCACTAAAAACAACCATCGTCGCACCATTTTTAGTTTCATGAAGTACTCCCTCAGTGGGAAGCGAATGAGGTGTTATTTCACTATTTGTTGCTATTCCTTTGGTAATTTTAGCAACTACTTTAGAACCTTTCAATTGATTGTCAACAAGGGTATTTCCAGTGTTTTTACACCATGCTTCAATATCTGTGATGAATCCAAAATCACTAGCTTGGATCTCTAGTGTCTCTCCGTCATTCATTTTATCGATGGTTTCTTTTACTTTTAAAATAGGGCCAGGACATTGTAGGCCACAAGCATCAATAGAGATAAGTTTACTTGATTCGGCTGATGTAACATCACTTTTTTGATTGTTTACGATGTTACTAGTTGGTGCACTTAGGCGATAAGTTGCTTGTTTGTATGTTTTAAAACCACCGTCCAGATTCTTAACAGAATAGCCATATTGCATTAAAATTCTTGCGGCATTGTACCCACGTAGACCTACTTGACAATAGACGTAAATTATTTGATTTTTAGGGAGCTCATCTAGTCTAGAACGAAGTTTCGTTAAAGGGATTGCATGACTTGTGGGTAGCTCACCAGTTGCTAATTCAAATTCTTCTCTTACGTCTAGTAGATATGCGTTTTTTTCTAGAAGATCAGGTATTTCCTGCCAGTCGAATGTTTCTACCTTTTGATTCAAAATATTATCAGCAGTGTAGCCCAACATATTAACTGGATCTTTTGCACTAGAATATGGGGGAGCGTAAGCCAATTCAATAGAAGCTAATTGATCTGCTGTTGCACCAAATTTCATAGCCGTCGAGATAACGTCGATTCGCTTTTCGACCCCCTCCGTTCCAACTGCTTGAGCACCTAATATTTTCCCATCAGGAGCAAACAGTAGTTTTAGAGCAATTGGGCTGGCATCTGGATAATAGCTGGCATGTGAGTTTGGATGGATATGAATTCCTTTGTAATCAATGCCTAATCTTTGCAGTGTCTTCTCAGAGTTTCCAGTAGAAGCAGCTGTTAGCTCGAATACTTTGGCGACAGAAGTGCCTTGGGTTCCAGGGTACGCTACATCAAGCCCATTAATGATGTCTGCTACAAGTCTTCCTTGTCGATTTGCTGGCCAAGCTAAAGGTATTATTGTCTGTTGTTGATTAACAAAATCAGTTACTTCAATAACATCTCCTATTGCATAAATAAAAGGGTAGTTCGTTTCTAATTTCTTGCTCACTTTGATAGCACCACGAAGACCGAGATCTATACCTGATTCTTTTGCTAAAGAACTTTCAGGGTTAACTCCAATAGAAAGAATCGTTAAATCTGTTGTTAATGTTTTCCCACTGCTTAGTATTAGTTCATTTCCTTGTTTTGAGAAAGCTTTTAACCCATCGTTTAGAATCAAATTGACGCCATGAAGGTTTATTTGTGCGTGCAGAATCTGAGCTAACTCAAAATCAATATTTGGCATAACTTGAGCAGACATTTCTACAAGATTTACTTGAATCCCTAAATCAACCAGGTTTTCCATCATTTCTAATCCGATGAAACCTCCACCGACAATCGTTGCACTCTTTACCTTTTCATTTTCAATGTAGGTTTTGATGTGATCCATGTCAGGAATATTTCGTAAACTAAAGACGTTTTTTGCCTGGTCAAGTCCTTCGATTGGAGGAACAATTGCTTTGGCACCTGTTGAAATAATTAGTTTGTCAAATGTTTCTACATAGGTTTCTTTTGTATGGTGATTTAAAACAGAAACAGTTTTTTTCTGAGGGTCAATCGCTGTAACTTCAGAAAAATTTCGAATATCTAAATTATATTGTTCACTCATACCTTCTACAGTTTGCAATAAAAGATCTTCACGATTTTTGATAGTGCCTCCTATGTGATAAGGCAGACCACAATTAGCAAATGATATATATTCTCCTTTTTCAAAAAGGATAATTTCGTCTTTTTCGTTTAATCTTCTGAGTCTAGTCGCAGCAGTTGCACCACCAGCAACACCGCCAATAATTATAATTTTTTTAGACATATTTTATAGCTCCTATTCTATAGTTAATGACGACTATTTTTAGCATCATACATAAGATAAAATATACCCTTAAAGGGTATATTTGTCAACCTTAGTATTTAGCATATGATTATAATTCGTTTTGAAAGCAAACCTATTGACATTCATTTAAAATTATAGTTATATATACCTATATGGGTATACAAAAACCTTTAATGAGGAGGAAAAGTATGTTTGGATTTTTTAGCACAGTACCAAGTATCTCGGTGAATATGCTACAAGAAAAACTAAAAGATAAGATCAATTTGCTTGATGTACGCACACCAGATGAATACCGATTGGGGCATATAGCGAAAGCTAAGAATGTTCCGTTAAATATGCTAGATGGCTATAAAGGGAGTTCAACTGAGGAACTTTATGTGATTTGCCAATCAGGGATGCGAAGTAAAAAGGCTGCAAAAATATTACAAAAAAAGGGCTATAATGTAGTAAATGTTCGTGGTGGCATGAGTCAATGGACGGGTCAAATAAGAGGAGGAAAATAATTATGACAAAAATTATTATCGTAGGTGGCGTCGCTGGAGGAATGTCAGCAGCGACTAGATTACGTCGTTTAATGGAAGACGCTGAAATTGTTGTTTTAGAAAAAGGCCCATTTGTATCGTTTGCCAATTGTGGATTACCTTACTTTGTATCTGGGGAAATTGAAGCTAGAGATAGTTTATTAGTACAAACACCAGAAGCCTTACGTGCACGTTTCAATTTAGATGTTAGACCACATCATGAAGTGATGGCAATCAATCCAGTAGATAAAACAGTTACAATTAAGCATAATGACCAACTGACGACAGAGTCTTATGACAAACTGATTTTATCACCAGGTGCCAAACCATTTATCCCACCGATTGTTGGATTATCACAAGCAACGAATGTCTACAGTTTGCGCAATGTACCTGATTTGGATAAAATTATGGAAAATATTGAGCAGAGAAAACCTAAAAATGCAATTGTGATAGGTGCCGGATTTATTGGGTTAGAAATGGCAGAAAATTTAAAGAAACGTGGCCTGCAAGTAACGCTTATTGAAAAAGCTCCTCATGTTTTACCTCCTTTAGATGAAGAAATGGCTGCTTTTGTTAAAAATGAATTAGTTGGTAAAGGCGTACAAGTGATTACTGCGCAATCAGCTACAGAATTTAGAAATCAAGGGAACTCGGTTATTTTAGAAGATGGAACTGAATTACAATCAGATTTAACCATTTTATCAGTTGGAGTTCAGCCTGAAAATACTCTAGCAAAAGATGCAGGAATCGAATTAGGCTTACGTGGAGGAATTTTAGTTGATGATAATTATCAAACGAATCTTTCAGATATTTATGCAGTAGGAGACGCAATTTTAGTCAAACAACAAATCACTGGTGAAAGTGCCCTAATTTCTTTGGCTTCTCCAGCTAACCGTCAAGGCAGACAAGTAGCGGATGTGATTGCAGGCTTAAATCGTAAAAATAAAGGCAGCATTGGTACGGCAATTGTTCGTGTCTTTGATTTAAGTGCTGCTTCAACAGGTTTAAGTGAACGTGTTGCAAAGATGGCTGGGCTTGATGTGGCAGTAGTTCATATTTCTGGCAAAGATCATGCAGGTTATTATCCTGGAGCGACAGAAGTAGTTTTAAAATTAGTGTTTAATCCCAAAACAGGTGAAATTTATGGCGCCCAAGGAATTGGTAAAAAAGGGATTGATAAGCGCATCGATATTCTAGCGACAGCAATTAAAGGTGGGCTTACGGTTTTTGATCTACCTGAATTAGAATTCACTTATGCACCACCATTTGGCGCTGCGAAAGATCCAGTAAATATGATAGGGTACGTCGCTTTAAATCAAATTGAAGGTCTAAGTGACACGATTCAATGGTATGAATTGACAGAAGAACTCTCTAAAGGAAAAGTATTATTGGATGTTCGAGAAGAAAGTGAATTAGCAAATGGACGTTTTAAAGAAGCGATTAATATCCCGCTGAATGATTTACGTTGCCGTATTTCAGAATTAGACCCAACAAAAGAATATATTATAAGTTGTCATAGTGGTTTGAGAAGCTATATCGGCGAGAGAATTTTAAAACAAGCTGGATTTAAAGTAGAAAACTTAGATGGTGCATTTTCATTGTATAAAGCAGTAAGATCGGAGGATTTAAACTATGTTTAGTTCAATTGGTGTAGATGAATTTTATCAAAAGTTCAAAAAAGAATCATTGACAATTATCGATGTTAGAGAAACAGATGAGTTTGAAAGAGAACATATCCCATCCGCTAGGACACTTCCTTTAAGCGAATTAGAGCAACGTATCGATCAGTTAAATAAAGATGAAAAATACTATGTTATCTGTCAATCTGGTGGGCGTTCAGCAATGGCTTGTAATCTATTAAGTACTAAAGGGTATGATACAGTCAATGTGATGGGTGGCATGTCAGCATGGAAGGGAGAGTTAGCATAAGCCTATGGGAACCTGTGATAAAAATATTCTGAATCGTTTAAAGCGTGCAGAGGGTCAAATGCGAGGGATTCAAAAAATGATTGAGGAAGAAAAAGAATGTGTTGATGTTATTACTCAATTAAGTGCTGTTAGATCAAGTGTTGACCGGATTATGGGCATGATTGTCGCTGAAAATTTGAAATCATGTTTAGAAAATCCAGAATTAGATTCAGATAAGCAATTACAAAAAATGGAGCAAGCGATAAATATGATTATCAAAAAATAAGGATGGGAAAACATACGAAAAAATCAACAGAGAAAACTACGATCATACAAGCAAAAAAAGTTTATATTTTGTTGATGGTTGAGTTTCTTGGTGTGAGCTATGTAAAAAGAATTTGAGTCAAAATCTTGGATATAGTATTACGAGTATTGCAGATAAATTGCTTCAATGAATGCAAAGAACTGTCCTACTTATACTAAGAATGAATGACTGCCACTCTCTTAGAAAAAGAAAGCCAATCAAGACTGATTCAAAATATAGGTCTTGGATAAGTCATCGGAGATCTATATAAAGGATTTTTTTGTGTCATGGAGTAGAAAAAGTTTAATGTAGCCCAAGTGATATAAACTAAAAAACAGCTTGACCTGTCCGTTGGGGGCAGTGGTATCCTTTGAATAAAGGAGGTGCTAAACCATGTTAAGAAATGAAATTCAAAATAAAACTGGTTTAACAAGAAAAGCAATTGAATACTATGAGGAAAAAGGATTAATTACACCTCAGAAATCGGAAAATGGCTATAGAAATTATAGTGAAGAAGATTTGAAGATCTTGATTAAAGTTTCTTTATTTAGAAAAGTTGGAATGAGTATATCTGAAATAAAGGAGAGTTTAGCTTCAAAGGGAAATTCGCTACCTTCAATTCTAAGAAGAAAAGAACATCAATTAGATATCGAACAAAAAAGAAATGAAATTCTTAACTTAATAGTTAAAGGAGAAAGCCAAAGCCTGATAAATAATAAGATAGCTTTGATTGAAGCAGAAGAAACAATTTATGAAAGATTGGGAAGAGCTTTTCCTGGATACTATGGACAAATGATTTTCTCAGCATATCAACCATTTTTAAATGAAACTTTAAGTAAGGATGGAGATGAGGTTTATCAGAAGTATGTAGACTATTTAGATAACCTTCCTTCTTTTGAGCTTAGTAAAGAGGAACAGGATTATATCGACAAAATTAGTTCAACTTTTGATATTCAAACGCTAAAAGAAGTGAATAAAGCTAAAATTAATGCAATTGAAAATGTTGATGACTGGCTTAAGGAAAATCAAGATACCATTACTCAATATGAGAGCTATAAAAATAGTGATGATTATCTAAATAGTCCAATGAAAACAATTCAAGAAAAGCTACAAACTTTCATGATGGAGAACAAATATTACGAAATAGCAATTCCTCTTATCAGAAAATTCAGTAAAAGCTATGATGAGTATTATAAAAAGTTACTTGATGCGAATGAACAATATTTAAAAATGACAGATTATAGAGGTGAATGAGTTGGTACTGGGCAAAAAGTCCAAATAGTATCCAAATAAAATAGTTCCCCAGAAATCTATCTGAAATGGGAACGGTGGCACCGCCGCAAGCCGAGGTCTCACTGGCTTAGCTGTCTACGTGGCTGTAAATCGGCTGAAGCCGAAACATCCACAGTGCGTCAGCTATGCTTTACACCGTTATTTCGGATAGATTTCTGGGGAACTATTTTATGATTTAGAACGATTTTATTTAATTACGGACTTTTTGCCCAGCCCAAACAAAGAAGGAGGCATTCTTCTTACGATGAACGGTCAATACTATTTAATCAACAGAAAAGGAAATAAATTCAAGTTCTACTGGGGTCCAATGAGCCCGCAGTTAAAAAAGTCAAACTATGACAATTGGGGTGTGGCTGTAGTTAATTTGGATTGGAAAACTTATGATCCACGTCCAAAACATTTAAGAGCTACACTATTAGGTTATGAATTACAACCCAGAATTAACCCACTGTTAACAAATTCGTTAACAGTGGGTTTTCGTTTAGCTTAGGCAAAATACTAACTAACCATCCACATTTATAGAGCTTAGTCCTTTAGAAACCGACCAATCATCTTTCAAGACTTATGTAAAAAACGTATAATGGAACATACTTACGCTGCACCCAAGCGTTTGTGTTTTTTCGAAGGTTGATGGAATACTAACGCTTGGGAACAACGGGAACTAGGAGAGTTACTAAAATATGAGCAACCAACCAAGTATATTGTAAATTCTACTTACTATGATGATAGTTTTGAAACGCCTGTTTTAACTGCTGGTCAAAGTTTCATTCTTGGATATACTGATGAAACTGCCGGAATAAAATCTGCTAGTGATATAGAGCCAGTTATCATTTTTGATGACTTTACAACAGGATCTCATTATGTTGATTTTCCTTTTAAAATCAAGAGTTCTGCGATGAAATTACTGAGTTTGAAATCGGATGATGAAGATTTTTATTTCGTTTATAACACTTTGAAAAATATTAATTATGTACCTAAAAGTCATGAGCGACATTGGATTTCTAAATTCTCAGAGTTCAAAGTTTGGGTACCATCAGTTGATGAACAAAATAGAATAGGCATTTTCTTCAAAGAGCTCGACCACCTCATCACCCTTCATCAGCGTAAGCCGTGGACCGATTTTGTAGTTAGCTTAAGACTGAAAGTGACCGCATAATTAAGTCAATGTCTTGGTTTTCAAGCTCTTGAATTATGTGCAAATAGGTTTTTTGTGTTGTAGTCATGCTGGCGTGTCCGAGTCTTCGTGCAACACTAGCAATTGAAACACCAACAAATAATAAGAGCGAAGCATGTGTATGACGAAGACCGTGGATGGTGATGATTGGAATGTTTGCTCGTTTGCAAGCACGTTCAAGCACACCATTTACGGTTGAGTTATAAATCTTTCCCTTGGTGCGTACAAAGATTGGCTCGTTTTCTGGCAGTCCTTTGACTAATTCCGAGAATTGGATGATGGTCTGCCAGTCGAGCTGAATCTTGCGTACTGAGGAATGATTTTTTGTTGGCGAAAATCCACCATCCATTTTATAGTCCCAAGTTTTATTGATGGACAATATTTGGTGTGGAAAATCAAAATCCTTTGGCGTTACTGCCAATGCCTCGGAGAATCGCATACCGGTTTTTGCCACAAGAAGAATGAACCAATCCCAGTTAATTTCTTGACTAAGATTGAGCTGGGTAAGCATGGTGTGCAGTTCAAATTGATTAAGGTATTTTGGCTTTTTCAGACGAGGTGTTTTTCCTTTGATGATGGCTTTCCGAGTTGGATCTCGTTGAATAAGCCCTTCATCAACTGCATCAAGAACGGCTCCTTTTAGCTGGTGATGGAAATCCATTGTGGTTTGACGTTCATGCTCTTGAGCATAGTCGTTCAATAGTTGTTGGTAGGTAATACGAGTCAATTCATTGACTTTCAAAGTAGGAATGAGCTTCACAAGCCATTGATAAGTCATCTGATACTTGCTCATGGTAACTTTTCGGATTGCTCCTTCTTTGTATACTGAAATCCAATGTTTGTAATAAACATGGAAAAGTTCGTTTTGATTGTTTTCATCAAACATGATAATTTCCTCCTATTATTTAATTATCAGTCCACGGTTCACGCTGATGAAGGGTGATGAGGTGGTCGAGCTGGTTGAAAAACGTTCCAACTTTCCTTTGTTCATATATATTAGGTAGAGAAACCTCCATTTCCATTACTATTGTTTTCGATATGTTGTATCTTAAAATATCTTGAGCTAAAACATAAACTTCTTACGAATAGCTGGGAACGTAATATAAAAGCTAAATAATAAGAGTCGAGTTCAGCTGTTGGACGATAGCTGAAACATAAACTGATTAGGTAAACATTTTCAATATCTTCAAGCCATACAGAAGATATTCCAACTTCTTCAGACGTTTCTGATGATGTTATTAAGAATACGTTTCCAAACTTGGCTTGATTTTGTTTTCGTCAATCTCAATTTACTTAGTTCCATTGGGGTTGGAAATTGGATTGCCAAATGCATTTACATAGGTGACAAACTTAGCATCACCGTGTCCAAAATCTTTCTTTGTTTTTCCTGATAAACCAATGAATGTATTCCCTAGTTCACATTGTACCCAATCAGTATCAAGCATAAATTTCCTCAATTTACACTTTCAAACTGAGTGGGAAATATATTTGAAATAGTACTATTTAAACTTTATTTTGTGAATTGCGAAAATAGTTGTACTATTAGCTAATAATAAGTGAGGGTATTACGGTACTCATAAGAACCTGAAGCATCGTTGATAACTACTGCGAAACACTTTATAATTTTCCTAGTAAAATGATGAGGCCAACTTATGAGGAAAAACTAATATGCATAATACTATCAATTCATTTACTCAAGTTATGGTTTTTCGAAACTGAATACATACCCCTAACCAGTCTAATAAGAGTCTATAATCATTACATATCATTTTCAGCTCAACGTGGCTAAATCACCAAATATTTAGTACAATTAATGTAAGAGCTTTATTAATTGAAGGAGGTTCACAGTGAAAATTGTGATTACCGACTACAAGGACTCCATGATGCCTACCCATGATTATGAAAAAGAGATATTGATTAATGGGTTAGACTCATGTGAAATTGTAGTCTATGAATATACTGATGAAAAACGACCAGAATTCTTTGAGATCATTAAAGACGCTGACGCTATCCTAACTGCTTTTACGAAAATTGATGCGGAAGCAATGGATCACGCACCAAATTTAAAGATTATATCCATGAATGCTACAGGCTATGACAATGTGGATTTAGATGCAGCCAATGAACGTGGAATCGGTGTTTGTCCAGTTGGGGAATATTGTACTCAGGATGTTGCAGAATTCACAATCACTATGATGATGACATTGGTAAAAAATATCAAAATGTATATACAAGATGTTGATCATAATCATCAGTGGCGCTATGAAATTGGAACATTAAACAAACGAATTAGTGACATGACCTTAGGGATTTTTGGATTTGGGAAAATTGGAAAGGCAGTTGGTAAACGGGCTAAGGCACTAGGAATGAATGTGATTGCCTGTGACCCTTTTATACCGCAAGATAGCGGTAGAGAATTCGATATTGATTTAGTTGATGCGGAAGAAATTTTTGCTCAAGCGGATGTAATAACCAATAATATGAATCTTAATGAAACAAATATTGAGTTTTTTAACTTGATAAATTTCCAAAAAATGCAACAAAAACCGTATTTCATTAATATGGGAAGAGGAGGTTGTGTTGTCGAGAATGATTTAATGACTGCTTTAGATAATGGCTATTTAAAAGGTTGTGGATTAGATGTCTTACAAGATGAGACTCCTGATTTATCGAGTCATCCTTTAGTTGGAAGACCCAATGTCATTATCACACCACATGCTGCATTTTATACACAAACCTCGCTAAATGAACTGCAACGCATTTCAACAGAGAATATTGTGCATTATCTCAATGGTGAAAAAGAAAAAGTATTTAAATTAGTAAGTAAAAACTAAAGACTGAGCTGTACTGAGGTGTCTAACTGTCTTTCCTGACAGAAAGGGTCTCTGGAACAGCTCTCTTTGTAATCTGTAGAAAAATGAGGCGATACTAATGAACAAGATGGAAGAACCCCAAGAGATGGGAAAACAATTAGATGAAACTGTAACCAAGAGAGACATTCGAAAATTTATTACTGCCTCTGTTTTGGGAGTATTCTTATTTTTGGTTCCAATACCTAATGAAGGATCCTTTACCATACCAGCAGGAGTATTAATAGATTGGGTTGCATCATTGTTAAAAACGGAAAGCATAGATTTTGCGGAAATTTTTGTCTTGATCTTTATTACAATGTCCTGTTTACTAACTTTTTGTGGTTACTTCTTCAAACCAAAATTTATTATGGAAAATGAAAAATTAAAATCAATTGCTTTTCCTAGTCCATTTTATATGATTAGTCGCTTTATTGGACTTATATTTTGTTATTTAACGATTTTTAAAATTGGACCAGAATTTGTTTGGTCAGCTGATACTGGTGGATCTATGCTATCCGTATCTGCAGTTTTAGTGTCAGTGGTAGTCGTTATTGCTTTTGCTATGCCATTATTGACTGATTTTGGTATTATGGAATTTGTTGGTGTTTTGGTTCAAAAATTTGTACGATTTTTCTTTACTTGCCCTGGTCGTTCTGCTATCGATTTAATGACATCTTGGTTTGGTGCCTCCAATGCTGCCGTTATTTTGACAACAAGACAGTACGAATCTGGTTTTTATTCTGCAAGAGAAGCACTAGTTATATCAACAAACTTTTCTTTAGTCTCAATCCCTTTTTGCTTCGTTATTGCAAAATTAATCAACGTAGAAAGTTATTTTACGATTTGGTATATTATCATATGTATCACAGGTATGATTATTGCAATGATTATGCCACGTATCTGGCCTTTACGAAATGTGCCAGATACTTATGATAAAATTGCTGGAAAGCAAATCAATGAAGAAACTCCAACAGGTGTCAATCCACTGAAATGGGCTTTAAATTTAGCAGGTAAAAGAGCTAAACAAGCTTCTTTGAAGGATGTATTTGATATTGGACTTGATGTCTATTTGAGCCTTTTCTTGGATTTGATACCACTAGTTATGGCATGGGGAACACTAATCTTGATATTTGTTGAATATACCCAACTATTTCAAATTGCAGCAATTCCACTAGGTTATTTCATGCAATTATTAGGTATCGAAAATGCCATGCACCTCTCTCCGTCCATGTTAGTAGGATTTGGAGACATGTATATTCCTCCATTGCTATTAGCCAATGAACCTATTTTAAAAACACGATTTATCTTAGGGGCCGTATCTTTGGTACAAATAGTATACATGACAGAAGTAGGGGCCATTATATTGAAATCAAGAATTCCTACCAATGTTGGCCAGTTGTTTATCATATTCTTAGAAAGAACCTTGCTGGCGTTGCCAATTGTGACCTTGTTGGCTAATTTATTGGTGTTTAGGTGATTGGGTTGACGGCTTTAGGAGATGGAGCTCTATCCTTATTGGAAGAGAAGATTACTTTATTGAACTAGTTACTGATTGTACATCACATTTGAAATATATAAGCCATCTTGACATCTTGTATGTTGGAGATGGCTTATTTAATATTTTACTAAGAAAATTCTTTGGAACCTACAATTGTTTATATTTTTACTACCTTTGCCACCACAACCCTTTCCCTAACCCTTTCCCAGAAAAAATAGTGTAATAAAGACAAATACACTAAGAGAGAGGGATTTTAATGGGGCACACTGGAATTCATCACGTATCAGTTATAGGAGGAGATGGCAAGGAGGCTTATGAGTTTTATCATAAAATCTTGGGGTTAAAATTGGTTATGAAAACTGTGAACCAAGACGAAAATAATATGTATCACTTGTTTTTTGGCGATGAAACTGGGCGTGAGGGAACTGAATTCACTCTGTTTGAGATGAAGGGAACGCCTAAGAACCAGTTTGGAACCAATGCTATTGAACGAACGATGTTCTTAGTCAAGTCACGTGAGGCACTAGACTATTGGATGGAGCGCTTGGACAGTTTTGAGGTAGAACACTATGGCATTGAAAAATATGGCAAAGATACTATGTTGCGTTTCGAAGATTTTGATGGGCAGCGCTTAGGATTTGTTTATCCAGACCATGAGCTGTCTGACTTAAATCCTTACAAGGCACCTGATATTCCTGAAGAGTTTCTGATTCAAGGGATTGCCCAAGTCCATTTGCGGGTACGTTATCCTGAAGCGACAGCTTACTTGTTAGAGAACTATTTCCAATTTGAAAAGGGTGGAACTTATAACTTGCTGCATTTGCCAGTAACTTGTTTCAAAGCACCTAATAACAAATTTGCGCAGGAAATCCATGTCATTGAGGACAAAACTTCGCCAATTCAACGCTTGGGTGTAGGGGGGATTCACCATGTGGCTTTTGGTGTGACAGAAATGTCTGATTTGTATAAGTTGGTTGATACCTTAAATGAGCACAATATGGTCAATTCTGGCATTAAAAATCGTGAATTTATGCAGTCAGTTTATTTCAGAGAGCCTAACTACAACTTGTTTGAAGTAGCTACTCCGATTGTTAAAGAAGAGGGTATGTTGCCTGAGCAAGACCTTGAGTGGGAGCAACAACCGCTCTTTCTACCAGATTTCTTGGAGTACAAACGTGAAAGTATTGAAGAATGCCTTGAGCGTGGGGAGGAGACTATCTAATGGATTACCAATTATATTCGAACAAGTCAGATGAATTATTCATCGCCTTTCATGGTACTGGCGGAAACCTATATAGTCTCTTGCCAATCGTTGGGGAAATCAATCCACAAGCTGATGTGCTAAGTTTCTTGGGAGACTGTGAAACAGGTGTTAGTCGACGCTTTTTCCCTATTCTTAAAGATGGCTATATCTCAACCGATGAACTAAAAAAACACGCACAGAAATTTTTAGACCAGTTTGCAACCTTTGATCTTAGCCACTACAAACGAATTACAGCCATCGGTTTTTCAAATGGTGCTAACTTCCTATTGAGTATCATGCAACTTGACCCTAATTTTGCACCTGAAATTTACTTGTTGCACTCATTTGATTTTGATTATGATTTTAAAGATGAAGTTAGCACCAGCCGAATTTTGGCGACAGTTGGTGTTTCAGACACTATGGTTGCTCCAGGCTCCATCGTACAAATGCACAAACGCATGTCTGAACGACTTTTCCCAAACTTCACCTTGAAATTATTGGATGAAGAGCATGGTGTTACGGATATTGAGATTGAGTATTTGAAGGAGTTTTATGGAGGGCAGTTAACCAGTTTGATTTAAAGATTGAATAATTACACAAGGATACAGCACACTCTTTCGTAGGCAAGGTGTGTTGTATTTTTTCTCGTTCAAACCTATTCACTAGACCATACAAGCCTTGCTCTAGTATGATATAGATAGATATATAAATCGCTTTCTAAGACTAGTTGTCAGTTAAAAAGGAGGAATATCATGTCCAAGACCATAAATGATTTCAAGCCTCAAAATAATTCTTTCAAAAAATACTTAAAGTTGGCTTTAATGGGAATTTTTTTGATATGTTGGATAATTACAATTACTGTTTTCTGGCTATATACCAACCCAACAGATGCTATGGGTTTTAGTATTCTTTATCTTTGGATAATCCTACCTCTTGGTGGCATAATGACTTCACTTTTGCTGGGATTTTTTTATTCGTGGGACACTTGGTTTTACTATTGGGCATTAGCAGTTGGTGCTCTATACATGTTAGCGAAATTTGTTACCTTTAGTTTGTCCAACATGCTTGAGTTTCGTGTGATGAATCTACCAAACTTTGGTATGCTGGTTAGTGCTTCTGTCATTTCCTTACTAGCTTTATGGGTAGGGAATCTACTACGAAAACTGCGAAGAGAAAGAAGAAACTGAAACATTATCAGTTTCTTTTGTAGAAGGAAAGCAGTCAGGATACAGGGCACAAAGAAAATGGAGGGAACAAGATGACAAAATTTGAAAATGTAAAGGATGGGGTTATTTTTCCAGTAGGTGAAAAAAATGAAGCTTATGCCCAATATTTTATCGGACAAAGCTACTTGCAGGGGTTAGTTGCTGATCCAGAAATTCCAGTCAGTGTGGCGAATGTCACCTTTGAACCAGCTTGTCGTAATAATTGGCATATCCATGAGAATGGCTATCAAATTTTACTAGTAACTGGTGGACAAGGTTGATATCAAGAAGAGGGCAAAGAAGCGAAAGCTTTAAGCGCAGGAGATGTGATTGTTACTCATGATGGTGTCAAGCATTGGCATGGGGCAAGCAAAGATTCATGGTTCGAGCACATTGCCATTACGGCAGGCAAACCAATTTGGTTGGAACCTGTTTCGGATGATATTTACTTAGAACTATACCACTAAAATTTAAGCACAATTTTAAGGAGGATATACATGGAATACACAAAATTAGGCAAGACTGGACTGGATGTTTCTAGAATTTGTTTAGGCTCAATGAGTTTTGGTGACCCTGTTAATTGGATTCACCCCTGGGTACTAGAGGAAGAAGAAAGTCGTACGATTATTAAAGCTGCACTGGATTTGGGTATCAATTTCTTCGATACTGCGAATGTTTATTCACTAGGAAGAAGTGAAGAAATCTTAGGCAAAGCTCTAAAGGACTTCGGTAACCGTGATGAGATTGTACTAGCTACCAAAGTTCATCAAAAAATGTTTGATGGGCCAAATGGTCAAGGATTGTCACGAAAGGCGATTATGTCACAAATAGATCAAAGTTTGCAAAGATTGCAAACCGATTATGTAGATTTATATATTATCCACCGCTGGGACTACAATACCCCAATTGAAGAAACTATGGAAGCTTTACATGATGTAGTCAAAGCTGGGAAAGCTCGTTATATCGGGGCGTCAGCCATGTATGCCTATCAATTCCAAAAAGCCAATAATGTAGCCGAAAAGAATGGCTGGACCAAGTTTGTTTCCATGCAGAACCATATGAACCTCATCTATCGCGAAGAAGAACGTGAAATGGTGCCTTATTGTATTGACCAAGGGATTGCTTTAACACCATATAGTCCATTAGCATCAGGAAGACTGGTCAAAGCGGCTTCAGAAGAATCCCTAAGAAGTCAAACGGATGCTATCCAAAGAGCAAAATACGATGAAACAGCTCAAAAAGATCAAGTTATTATCCAAAGAGTTGCTGAAATTGCTGAAAAGCATCAGGTTACTAAAGTAGCTGTTGCTTTAGCATGGCTATTACAAAAAGAAAACCTAGCTGCACCAGTTATTGGTGCCACAAAAATTAGCCACGTCCAAACCGCGGTAGAGGCACTAGATTTCAAATTGTCTCTTGAAGAAGTTCAATATCTAGAAGAGGAATACGTGCCACATAAGATTGTAGGGTTTTCATAAAGGTTTTATTTAGCCGTGTGTAATCCATAAAGAGTTTCCAGAAACAGTAAACAAAAACGCTCCTGACTTATTAGATTTTTCTAACAGTCAGGGGCGTTTCTCTTATTTTTTCTTAGTATTATTTTTGCGATTCTTTCGTTGATGCGATTTGATCTCTGTTGCTAATTTCTTCTTATACCCAGGTTTTACATTTTTTCTAGCCTTAGAAATCATACCGCGTACGTGATGGTCCACTTCTTTGGTTTGCGTATCTTTTCGTTTTTCACGGCGCTTACGGTCATAACTTTCAACAATTTGTCCATTTTGGAAGGCCACGGTTTTAAAGGTAATTCCTTTACTTTCCAAGGTATGGATAGCTTCTTCTTGGTCAGGGGTGTAAAAGGTAATAGCAGTACCAGGCAGGCCATTACGACCAGTACGACCAACACGGTGGATGAAAAACTCAAGCTCTTTAGGAATCTCTAGGTTAACGACATGAGAAACACCCGTAATATCAATTCCACGTGCGGCCAAATCAGTCGCAACAACATATTGGAAGTCCATTTGTTGAACTTGTCTCATAATCCGGCGACGTTCTCTAGCAGGAATATCGCCATGAATAGCAGCTACTTTCAAACCTTTATTACGCAGAAATGCTGTAACTTCATCAACTCTTTGCTTGGTATTGGCAAAAATTAGCATCAAATAAGGATGGCCAGCTGTTAAAATTTCATATAAAAGTTGGTCAGGATTGGCTCCCTTAGTTACTAAAAGCAAATTCTCAATTGTAGGCGACAATAATTCGTGTTCTTGAATTTGTACAAAAGTAGGGTTGCCCATATACTTGCGTAAAAATGGCTTAATTTTATCTGGTATAGTGGCAGAGAAAACGGTCATCTGCAAGTCAGGCGACATACGGGACGCAATCTCGTCAACGGTTTCTAAGAAGCCTAAGTCGAAAGTCATATCAGCTTCATCGACCACCATCATGGTAACGGTTTGGACGAAGAGTACATTTTCTTTCATCAAGTCAAAAATTCTACCAGGAGTCCCGATAACGATATGAGGCTGTTGCTGTTGTAATTTGTTCATTTGACGTTGTTTGTCTGTTCCGCCAACACATTTCTCTAAAAGAATAGGTTGTGGGCTATGAGCAATTAATTGCTTGGTGACACTCACCAATTGCTCAGCCAGCTCACGGCTTGGAGCAGTGATTACAAGTTGCAGCTCATTTTTACTTGGGTCTACAAAGCTTAGTAAAGGCAGGAGAAAGCTATGGCTTTTACCAGTACCAGTTTGTGATTGACCGATAACACTTTCTTTTTTTAGAATCAATGGAATAATCTTTTCTTGGATTGGTGTAGGTGTTTTGAAGTTGATTTCGTCTAGAGCCTCAATCAGATAAGGTGCTAGTGAATAGTTTTTAAATGACATGGATTACCTCTTTCTTTTTATCTACAGTGTCTAAGGGAACTTCTTGCTCAACTATTATACCATAAGATAGGCAAACAACAACACTAGTGAAAATGACACAAATCAGAATTTCTATGAGCGGAATAGTTGGCGGTTCCATTTTCACATGTTATCCTTATTATGTAAGACGTAGAAAATAAGATACTATCTTTAGGGAGGAAATACAATGACTTACACTTTACCAGAATTACCTTACGCATTTGATGCTTTGGAACCAACTATAGATACAAGAACCATGGAAATTCACCATGGCAAGCACCATCAAGCCTATATTACAAACTTGAATGCAGCTTTAGAAAAATACCCAGAATTATTCGAAAAATCTATCGAAGAATTGGTAGCTGACTTAGACAAATTACCAGCAGATGTACAAGTAGCTGTCCGCAATAACGGTGGCGGACACGCCAACCACAGCCTGTTTTGGACAATCCTTTCTCCAAATGGTGGTGGTGAACCTACTGGAGAGCTGAAAGAAGCCATTGACGCTGCTTTTGGTGATTTTGATAGTTTTAAAACAACTTTTTCCAATGCTGCTAAAACTCGTTTCGGTTCAGGCTGGGCATGGTTAGTAGTGGACGGCGACAAGTTAGAGGTTGTGTCTACGCCAAACCAAGACAGCCCATTATCAGAAGGCAAAACACCAATTTTAGGCTTAGATGTATGGGAACATGCTTACTACCTAAACTATCAAAATCTTCGTCCAGACTATGTTGCAGCTTTCTGGAACATTGTAAACTGGGATCACGTAGCAGAACTTTACCAAGCAGCAAAATAGTTTTATAAAAACAGAGTTAAGATTTTAGCTCCAACTAATAAAAAAGGCGATTCTCACAATTTTATGAGAATCGCCTTTTTTATTAGTTGGTTTTCAATGTATAACCAACAAATCATTTAAATTATAAAAGTAGCAAAGATGGGGTGGGCAAAAAGTCCAGGCTGCTATTCAAACAAAAGAGTTTGGCGAAAAGCTTACCAGAAATAACGGTGTAAAGCATAGCTGACGCACAGTGGATGTTTCGGCTTCAGCCGATTTACAGCCACGTAGACAGCTAAGCCAGTGAGACCAAGGCTCACGGCGGTGCCACCGTTCCCATTTCTGGTAAGCTTTTCGCTAAACTCTTTTGTGATGTAAAAAATAGATAGTATCATTATGGACTATTTGCCCAGCCCCTCGAATCTTTAAGCAAATAGGACTATTTATCCAGTCGCTTTTTGTTTCATTTTTCGATAATACTGCAGGACACACAGTATCCCTAGAGATACCAGGCTTATCCCAATCCCTAACCAGAGATAAGGAGTGCGGTAGCGGTAAGTAATGGTGTGCTCACCAGCACTAATTGAGTAACCTAGAAGTGTATCCAAGACCTTAAACGTCTCAACTTTTTGCCCATCCACCTCAACTGTCCAGCCCTTGGAATAAGGGATAGTGGTCAGCATAGTAGCATCTCGGTCAATCTTTGCTTTGCCATCAATTGCCGTCTGTGAAAACTTGCTAATATGAAGACCCTGAGTTTGTGTATATTTCAAAGCTTCCTGCATAGTAGCAACATCTAGTTCATACAGCTGAGGCATGTTCATGGTAATCGAATTTTCTTTAAGCTCAATGACCAAGGTTTGTGGCTTGCCACCAGCCTTACTAGTCATATTCATCACCGCTGAATGTCTAAAGGTTTTGTAAAATTGATAAGGCTCACTATTCAAAGTCATAGCGATGGCATCCTTTGGTATATTACCATCAAGGACCAGATAATAAGGATTGTCGCTTCTTGGAGTAAAAGTAAGGGTTACCGTAGCTGGTTGACTAGCATCAGTTTTTTCATATTTTTGACGATTAGCATTACTGAAGTCCACTGGGTTAATATTATCCAGTTGAATGCCAAAATTTCTTTGACTAAATGCAGCCGGTGATTGTGACGGATTTGCCGTCATATAAGACAAGAGTTGGTTCTGCAAAACAAGGGGCTGGTTCATCAATAGCTCAGCCGAATTAATGGCAGAATCCACTGGAAAGGCTAAAGAAAGAGCATGATTATTTTGGAAAATAGTTGCTTGATTCAAGCTTGAGAAGAACTCATAGTAATTCAGGTCTTTTCGAGTCCAAATCTCATGCAAGCCATAGAGACTTCCATCTTTGGAGAATGAATTAGGGATCAAATTATTATTTTGAATCATATACCGAATCCCAAACAGGGAATCAGTAAATAAGGTTCCGTTACTATAGGAGACAAAACCTGAACCTTCTGAAACGCCCAAGGCACCAAAAATAGTCGGGATTTCCTTTTCGAAAGTAGAGGCAAAGTGATTGATACCATAGAATCCAACCTGGATAGCATCATCTTTTGAGCGTTGGAAGGTTTTTTCTACACGATAAAACTGATTTTCTTTGGGTAAAATATCTTGAGCCCAGCTTTGCATCATGTGTTGGTAAGTCTCAAAGGCATCCTGTCTAACGTAAGACAAGCGAGCGATATTCACTGCGCTATTTGCGGTCATCTCCAGTGTGACTAGCATGAATAGGAGAAAGTGCCAGCGTTTATTAGCCTCTTTTTTTGTGATAAGAAAGAGAAGCGCTAAGACGGTGATGACAAAGCCAATCATCAATTGCCATCCTTGTAAATATGACTCAGGATAGATGAAAAAGAAAATACTGCTAAAGGTTACAAGACCTATGACCATAAGGGCCCAGCTTAGCTTGTAGGAACTCTCTTGTTTAAACCAGCGATAGCCAATAAAAATAACCATAAAACAAAAGACAAAAGAAAAGCGATAAGGGTACCAGATTGGGAATTGCCCCCCATGCCAAATCTTGTTGAGACTATCCAAGTTCATACTAACTAATAGAAAGACTGTCATGAAAAAGGCATAAAGCTTTTCCTTCCAATCAATTTTGTTACACAAAAAGTAACCAAAAAAGGATAGTGTAGCAATGGAACCCACAAAAATATTAGGTGCACCACTTGGCATCTGGTCAAAGTCAAAACTACCAAAGTATAGTTTTGAAAAGAGGAGAACAGGGTCATAATCGTAAGCAAAATTCCAAGTCATTTCGCTATAAGATGCTTTTCCACCTAAAAGGCTATAAGCTGTTGGGACAATCAAAAAGGCAACTAAACCAACTGCTAAGAGAGAATAAAAAGCAAACTTTAAAGTAGTTAGCGAAAAATGCTTAAGATTCTTTTTTTCTACCAGATTATCTTGACTCAGATAAAGGAACGGGTAGAAGAGAATCAAAAAGAGACAAATCATATAGGCAATGTAGTAATTGCTAAAGACGGTAATAGCCAAAGCCAATACATAATAGATTGGATTCTTTCCTTTAATTAACCTGTCTAAACCTAAAATAATTAACGGTAACCAAATGATGCCATCAATCCACATAATATTGAATTGATTTACTGTTACATAGCTCATTAACCCATAAGAAATGGAGAAAATGATATTGATCAAACCATTTTGATGGAATTTCTTGCTCATAAAATAGGAAAAACTTAAGGAAGATAGACTTAGCTTGAGCAGGATGAGTAAAGTGACTGCACTAGCAATTTGATCACTGGGAAATAGCAAAAAGATGACATTAAAAGGACTAGTTAAATAATAGGCCCAGAGACCAACCATTTCTCCACCGATGGATTTTGAAAAACTATAAAAAATGGCAGCAGGGTCAGACAAGACCGTTTGGCGGTAATAAACAAAAAAGTCGACATATTGTTGCCCTAAATCAATGGTCAGGAGCGAGCCGTTCCCAAACGGATAGGTACCAATAGCCGCATAAATTAATAGTAATATAGTAAAAGGAACCAAAAAGGCTAAGAAAAGAGTTTTCTTCCTTGACATTGGTTCTTGATTAGGTGACGTGATTGTCATGTGACTGTTGACCTCCAAAAAAGAATTCCCTTATAGGATACCATGAATTGATACAAGTTTCACTAGAATGCCCCTTAAAACTATTACAAAAATTTAAAGAAATACTTTTGGAGAAAGTCTATTTTTTTGTTATACTATTAAAAGTACCTAATGAAACTTGACCAAGGTTTACTAGAACATGTTTGGTCAAATATACTCACTATAAGAATTAAGCTTTATAATTGAAAATGAAAAGAGTGAAGTGAACATATGAAACCTAGAAAGAAAAAACAAATGAAAAAGAAAAAATCTCATATTCCTTTCCGATTGAATTTGTTATTTTTAATTGTGTTTTTCTCATTTCTAGCCTTAATTATACGTCTAGGATATATCCAAGTCATAAAAGGTGATGAATTTGCTGCTTTGGTTAGACGAACCGAGACTACAACAACTAGTCGGTCCGTTCCAAGAGGCTCCATTTACGATAGCAAAGGAAAAATCGTGGTTGGTAATGAAGCAAAACTGGTCATTAACTATACCAGAGAGTTGAATGCTAGTGCAGCATCCATGGCCGAAACTGCTAAGAAACTAACTCAATACATTCAGATAGATACGTCTGAATTAAAAGAACGTGATTTGAAGGACTACTGGTTTGTAACCAACCCTGAACAAGCGGCTAAACTCTTAACAACTGAAGAAAAAAATAAAATTAACCAAGAAAACTTGAGCACAAGTCAAACCTATGAAATGCAACTAGCTCATATTACTCCGGAAAACATTGCCTATTCAGATGCTGAAAAACAAGCTATCGCCATTTTTTCTAAGATGAATAGTGCTTATGCTTTGTCAACGGTGTCCATTAAAAATAAAGATGTTACTGAAAAAGAGGTAGCTGAAGTTAGTGAGCGCTTGAGTGAGTTGCCGGGAGTCGATGTTACGTCTGACTGGGACCGCGTTTACCCAATGGGAGATACTTTGCGTTCTATTCTAGGAACAGTTACTTCTGAAAAAACAGGTTTGCCTTCTAATTCAGTCAATTCATTACGAGCAAAAGGCTATTCCCTAAACGACCGTGTGGGTGTTTCTTATTTGGAAGCTCAATATGAAGAAGTACTACGTGGCTCAAAATCTGTTATTAAAAACACTACCAATAGTTCAGGAGAAGTGGTTAATTCTAATGAGGTCTATCCAGGTAAACCGGGTGATAATTTAATTTTAACAACTGATATGGATTTCCAACTAAAGCTAGAAAAACTAGCAACAGATACTGTTCTGGCTCAATCGGATCCAGCAGCTGACCGTATTTATATCGTGGTAATGAACCCAAACTCAGGCGATATTATTGGGATTACTGGTAAGAAACGTGCCTATGATGAGAATGGTAATATCAAAGGTGTTGAAGATGATGCCTTAGGAGCTATCAATGGTTCTTACGGTATGGGATCTTCCATCAAAGCTGCGACCGTTTTAGCTGGCTATATGGATGGGGTTATTTCCCTTAACGATAACCAAATCCTCGATGAACCAATTGTCTTCGCAGCCTCTAATCCTAAGTCTTCATGGTTCAACCGAAGCGGACAAATGCTCATGGACGATGTGGAGGCTCTAGAACGCTCATCCAACGTTTACATGATCAAACTAGCCATGCGTATGGGTGGACAATATGATTATGTACCTGGTGGCAAATTAAATATTAATGATTCCGTCTTTGACAAACTACGTTATTACTATGCACAATTCGGCTTAGGAGTACGTACTGGTATAGATTTGCCGAACGAAAGTACAGGTTACAATGGGGGGACAGCTGATTCCTTCTCCGCACTTGACTTTTCTTTCGGACAGTTTGACCTCTACACAC
Organism: Granulicatella seriolae; assembly: GCF_024543085.1. Taxonomy (GTDB): domain Bacteria; phylum Bacillota; class Bacilli; order Lactobacillales; family Aerococcaceae; genus Granulicatella; species Granulicatella seriolae. The sequence continues at coordinate 178,756 of NZ_JANHNZ010000001.1, read as the reverse complement.
CTCTACAATTAGCTCAGTATATGTCAACCATTGCAAATGGTGGTACACGAATTGCGCCCCGTTTGGTCAAAGAAATCCATTCCACTTCAGCTGATGGTGGGGTCGGAGCACTACAAACAGTCATTACTCCTAAAGTAATGAATTCCATCCAAGTTGCACCAGATATTATCACTCACATTAAAAAAGGCTTGTATCTAGTAACGCATGGTGCAAACGGGACTTCTACAGCACCATTTGCCGGTTTCTCACCAGATGTTGCTGGGAAAACTGGTTCCACTGAGGCCTTCTACGATGGACCAATTGAAGCCTATAAACAAGCTCCGGTAGTTAATTCTACCTTCGCTTCTTATGCACCTTACGAAAATCCTGAGGTAGTCGTAGCTGTAGTTGCTCCCTACTTTATTGAAGTCAATCCGACTGAGTATGCTGCAGGTGTCGCACGGAAGGTCTATGACTTGTATTATCCGTAAACTAGAATGATATTGAATAGAGAAAGACTAAGTGGTTAAAAGCTACTTAGTCTTTTTGTTTTGTGTAAACGAGTCTCCAACTTATACCTATCGGAAATAAGAACCTTACTTCGAACAATTCAATTTATTACTGTAAACTTGAGCATACAGATTCTCTGTCAAAAATTACGGTGTAGACTATAGTTGACACACAATGGTTGTGGGGCTGGGCAAAAAGTCTATAATGACTAATATCTATTTTTTAAATCACAAAAGAGTTTTTCAAAAAAGGTTATCAGAAATAAGGACGGTGGCACCGCCGTGAGCCTAGGTCTCACTGGCTTAGCTGTCTACGTGGCTGTAATCGGCTAAAGCCGAAACATCCACTGTACGTCAGCTATGCTTTACACCGTTATTTCTGATAACCTTTTTTGCAAAACTCTTTTGTTTAAATAGCAGCATGGACTTTTTGCCCAGACCCTTTGCAACCACATGGACAGCTCAACTAGGAGAACGAGGAACATGGCGGTGCCACCGTTCTCATTTCTGATAAGGGATCTGGAGGCTCTTTATGTATTAGATGGGAAACTCATATCAATAAGGTTTCTCAAGCAAGCAATGAAAAAACCTTCGAGAAAATGCTCTCGAAGGTTCGTTCTACTATTCAAATAGAGTTTCTTACGTGTTTGGTGCAATAATAGCGGCAATTTCTTGATAAGTCATGCCTGGTCTTAATTCAAAAGTTCCCACCCAAATATTTGGTACATAACCATTCGTTTCTAAGAAGCTTTCAAATGCTGCCGCATCATCGACAAGCCCAGCTGCGTGTAGACGTTCAGCAACAGAAGTAGAAGTTTCACCTTCTGAAATGGTGAATTCTACTGGGCCAGTTGCTGCTGGTGTGCTTGAACTAGCGGTAGACGAGTTTGAAGTAGCTGCTGAAGAATGACTAGCCAGGGCAGCTTTGTATGACTCAGCAGCTGAACTACTCTCAGCAACTAATGAATCATAGGAAGATTGCAATTCAGCATTAGCCGTTCCTTCAGAAACAATCGGTAAGTTAAGAGAACTTAGCTGTGATTTTAATGATTGTGGAACAAATGGCCAGATAAATGTAACAAGTACAAGTAGTATTGCAGAAATTAGAAATCCAATACCAAGGGAACGAAATTTAGTTTTTCTCATGAATCTTTCTCCTTTCCAACTTTACTGGATTATTTTGGATCTGTTTCAAAGTAATTATCTACTACCAATTGTACAGTTGTAAGAGGAACGTTTAATTGTTCAGTAATTTCCTCTAAGGTAGAACCGTGACTGTAAAGGGTAATGATATGTTGCTTTGTGATATTGTGTAGACGTTTAGAGTCTGTTGGTGTTTCTTCTACGATTGGTGCTTCAAAGGTAGTGGTCTCAGCTGTAAAGCTTGGAGTTGAAACTGGCGGTGTAGGAGCTGGTGCTGCATACAATGGTTCAGCTTCAAACGTCGTTGGTGTTTGAATAACTTTTGGAGTTCCTTCCAATTCTTGAATCTTTTTCTTTAGATAATAAATCTCTCTGTTCAATTCTAGTAGGCTTTCGCTTAACTCATCGATTTCCTCATCATTGTTGTTATCTTTTAGGAACAAGGAAATGAATAAGAAAATAACTGCTAAAGCTAATAGCCCAATAACAACTATCCATACTTGCATATTTTCACCTCATTTAATATTTTATATCCTTATTGTAAAGAAAAGTTATGGAAAGCGCAAGAAATCCCGATAAATTTACGCTTACAAGTATATTTCATTTTCTTTTCTTTTAAATTTGAGTCATTTGAAAAGAATTTTTACATATTTGTTTAAAAACTATGGAAATGACGAGGGAATAGTGGTAGAATATTTTAGGTTAGAAGATATAGGTCTTCAATATATACAGACATGGAGGGAATATCATGCGCTTAAACATTACTCTTGAATGTACAGAATGTAAAGAAAGAAACTATCTTTCAAAGAAAAATAAAAGAAACAATCCTGAGCGTTTGGAAGTTAAAAAATACTGTCCACGCGAACGTCGTGTAACTTTACACCGCGAAACTAAGTAATAAGACATTTTGCACGAGAAGAATCAAAGCGAATAAAGAAAGGCTGGGACACTTTGTTCTAGCCTTTTTTTCATATGTAGATTACACTAAAGGTAGTAAGTTTTGGAGGTGAAGAGTCTGACGGATAAGATAGAGAATACCTTAATCGATAAAAAAATTTTGCGCAAGCAAATTATACGGAACTTAAAACGTTTACTACCAGAAGAACGACTTGCCCAAGAAGAAGAGATTTATGACTCACTAGTCAAGTTGACTCTTTGGCAAGAAGCTAAAAAAATTGCCATAACTATCCCTATGGAATTTGAATTTAACTTAGAACTTCTAGTCAAGGAAGCTAGAAATTATAAAAAACAATTATTTTTACCCGTCATGCAAGCAGATAAAAGCTTAAATTTTGTATTATGGGATGAGGATACTCTCTTGCAGGAGACTCGTTTTGGGGTTAAACAACCTATTGAAACGGAGCATAGTCAAGCAATTGAGCTAAATCAATTAGATGTCATTATTGTACCGGGACTGGCTTATTCAGAAGACGGAGATCGGGTGGGATTTGGTGGCGGCTATTATGATCGAACCTTGACTAATTATGATGGAAAGACTCTCAGCATAGCTTATTCCTGTCAAATTTTTCCCAAAACTATTTGGCCTACAGAAAAAACTGACAAACGTATAGACCTAATTATCTCAAACAGAGGAGTGTACAGTAGATGAACCCGTGGAAAAGAGACCGATATATTCGTACAATAAAGGAGAATATCTCTGCAGCAAATATTTTCTTATTGATTCAGGTTGTGCTATTTATTTTAATGAGTTTTGCAGGTGGTTCGACGGATGTAAGAGTATTAGTCAATTTTGGAGCAAAGTTTAATCCCTACATTCAGTTAGGAGAATATTGGCGTTTTATTACACCCATTTTTCTTCATATAGGTTTTGAGCATTTGTTTATGAATAGTATTTTGCTATATTTCCTTGGAAATCAATTAGAAAATATTATTGGCAGATGGCGCTTTGCAACACTGTATCTCTTGAGTGGTATTCTTGGTAACCTGATGAGTTTTGCCTTTTCAACAGCTGTATCAGCAGGAGCAAGCACGTCACTGTTTGGGCTGTTTGGACTTATTATTTACTTGTCCTATAAGCATAGTTACATCTATTCCTTCAGACAATTAGGGGCTACTTATGGCTTTTTGATTGCTATTAATGTTGTTTTTGGATTCTTTGGTGGCAATATAGATGTTTATGGCCATATGGGTGGTTTGATTGGTGGCTTTCTAATCGCAGGAGTGATTAGTTTCAGAGGAGATCGTAGAACCACAAGCTTGCAACGATTAATTTTTGCGGTTGCCTATATTTTAATTGCTGGAGCATTTTTTGTACTAGGAATGGGACGCGGATATTGATATACTAGTAAAGAAAAAGAATTGTATGAAATGGAGAGAGACCAAATGGAAAAGAAAATAATTGGTATTGACTTGGGCGGAACATCAATTAAGTTAGCAATCTTAACGCTAGAAGGTGAAATTCAGCAAAAATGGTCTATTCCAACGAATATTTTAGACGAGGGTAGCCATATTGTTGACGATATTATTGCATCAATTAAGCATCGTTTGGAAACCTACCAACTGGATAAAGCATCTATTTTAGGAATCGGAATGGGGTCGCCTGGTGTGGTAGATCGTGAAAAAGGAACGGTTATTGGTGCCTATAATCTTAACTGGAAAACTTTGCAACCTGTCAAAGAAAAGATTGAGGGTGCAATAGAGTTGCCTTTTTATATTGACAATGATGCTAACGTTGCAGCTCTTGGTGAAAAATGGGTAGGTGCTGGTGATAACGATCCAGACGTAGTATTTATTACACTTGGAACTGGTGTTGGCGGCGGTATTATCGCAGAAAACCAATTGATTCATGGCTGTGCCGGTGCTGGTGGAGAAATTGGTCATTTGACAGTAGACTTTGACCATCCTTTTGACTGTACTTGTGGGAAAACTGGCTGTTTAGAAACCGTCGCAAGTGCTACAGGTATTGTCAACTTAACTCGTCGTTATTCTGAAGAATTTGCAGGTGATTCAGTCTTGAAAAACATGGTCGATGATGGCCAAGAAGTGACGGCTAAGGATGTATTTGATTTGGCAAAAGATGATGATCCTTTAGCGTTAATTGTTTTTGAACGCTTCTCCTTTTATCTGGGTCTAGCTTGTGCACATATCGGAAACCTTTTGAATCCGTCAACCATTGTTATTGGTGGTGGTGTATCTGCTGCTGGAAGTTTCTTATTGGATGGGGTTAAAAAACAATTCGACCAATATACCTTTAAACAAGTTAGAGAATCCACCAAAATTTCTTTAGCTAAGCTAGGAAATGATGCCGGAGTTATCGGTGCAGCTTCTTTAGTTGTAAAGTAAGCTTTAAGAAACATAAAAAAATGATTGCTAGGAGTAAGTAAACTACATGAATAATGATACATTACGAATTATAAATATTACCTTAATTAGCTTTTTCGTTGTATACGGCATTTATTTAGGTGTCTTGTATGCTATTCGCCGTTATTCAGCAAAAACTGTTACGGCACAAGAATTTGGTCAAGATTTAAGAAAGGTTCAACTGATTGATCTACGTGAGCGTGATGAGTTTAATAATGCTCATATCTTAGGTGCTAGAAACATTCCAAATTCTCAATTCAAGGCTCGTATGGGCGAAATTCGTAAAGACCAACCGGTATACCTTTACGATATGGGTGTCAATGTTAGTGGACGAGCAGCTTTCAGATTGAAACGTGCTGGTTACAATAATATTGTTATCTTAAAAGGCGGATTTGATGCTTGGAACGGCAAAATAAAACGCAAATAAAATAAAAAAAGCCTACTTGACTAATCAGTGACCTCAATCGGAGATCATTGAAAAGCTAGTAGGCTTATTTTTTATTAAAAACCCATGTAAGAGGCAATTGCATAGAAAAGTGTGATAAATGCAGTGCCAACCATAGCGAAAAGCATTAACCAAACAACAACACGTGTGATTTTTTCCATAGTGGTTAGATTTTTCTTTTCAGCTTTATTTTTAGCCATTATAAATACGCTCCTTCATCTGATACTTCTTTACTAGTTTAACGGATTTTCTTATTTTTTCAAGCTAAATCAGAGACTTTATCAAATATTTTGTCTTATACGGGTCAATAGCTTCAATATCAAATAAAATAGTCCGTGTTGCTTTCCAAAACTAATAATTTTTGATAGTATGTAGTAGTATGAGAAACAAGACGATATGGAGGAAGTTAGAATGTCAAAACAACAAATTGGTGTTGTAGGAATGGCTGTAATGGGTCGTAACCTAGCACTAAACATTGAGAGCAGAGGATATACTGTATCTATCTTTAATCGCACATCTTCAAAGACAGATGAAGTCATAGCAGAGAACCCAGGGAAAAAATTAGTCCCAACTTATTCCGTGGAAGAATTTGTTCAATCGCTTGAAACACCAAGAAGAATCTTGTTAATGGTCAAAGCTGGAGAAGCAACGGATAAAACGATTCAAAGTTTATTGCCACATTTAGACAAAGGTGACGTGCTAATTGATGGAGGTAATACTTTCTTCAAAGATACCATTCGTCGTAATGAGGAGTTAGCTAATTCAGGAATCAACTTTATCGGTACTGGCGTTTCCGGTGGGGAAGAAGGCGCTCTCTTAGGACCATCTATCATGCCAGGGGGACAGAAGGAAGCCTATGATTTAGTCGCACCAATTCTCGAAGAAATTGCTGCCAAAGCTGATGATGGTGCTCCATGTGTCACTTATATCGGTGAAAATGGTGCTGGGCACTATGTTAAAATGGTTCACAACGGTATAGAATATGGCGACATGCAATTAATCGCAGAAGCTTATGACATTCTAAGACGTGTCGGTGGCTTAAGCATAGAAGAAATTGCTGCTACCTTTAAAGAGTGGAATGCTGGCGAGCTAGACAGCTACCTAATTGAGATTACTGCAGATATCTTAACCAAATATGACCCAGAAACCGGCAAGCCAATGGTAGATGTTATTTTGGACAAAGCTGGCAACAAGGGTACTGGCAAATGGACATCACAAAGCGCTCTTGATCTAGGCGTGCCACTACCACTAATTACTGAATCAGTATTCGCACGTTTCATCTCCACTTTGAAAGACGAACGTACTTTAGCGAGTAAAGAATTGGCCGCAATTAAAGAACCAGAACTAAGCCAAAATGAAAAACAAGAATTAATTGAATCTGTTCGTAAGGGACTCTACTTCTCAAAAATTATGAGCTACGCTCAAGGTTTTGCACAAATGAGAGTTGCTAGTGAAGCTTACAACTGGGATTTACAGTACGGAGAGATTGCTAAAATCTTCCGCGCAGGATGTATTATCCGTGCACAATTCTTACAAAAGATTACAGATGCCTTTGAGAGAGATGCAGATTTGAAAAACTTATTATTAGATAAGTATTTCTTATACGTTACTGAATCTTACCAAAGTGCAGCACGTGATATCGTTATTACAGCTGTTAAAGCTGGAATCCCAACACCTACTTTTTCATCAGCCTTGGCTTATTTTGATGCTTACCGTTCTGAAACATTGCCAGCTAATTTAATCCAAGCACAAAGAGATTACTTTGGTGCCCATACCTATGAACGTGTGGACAAACCAGGAACCTATCACTTTGATTGGGCAAATGAAATCGAAATTCCTCAAGCATAATTCATAAATTGTAAAAGACTAAAGAAATTTTTAGTCTTTTACAATTTTTTTCTCATCTTAGACTGTGAAAACTCTATCAACTGTGATAAAATTAGGAATAGATTAGAATCTGAATAATGAATAAGCCTGTATATAGATGGATTAGGGGGAATTTTATGAGCCAAAAATTACGAATTCTCATTATAGAAGATGAGAAGAACTTAGGAAGATTTGTTGAATTAGAATTACAACACGAAGGTTACGAAACCATGATTTGCAATGACGGAAGAACAGGTCTTCAAGCTGCCATTGATGAAGACTGGGATGTTATTTTACTTGATTTGATGTTACCAGAATTAAATGGCTTAGAAATTGTACGTCGTTTGCGCCCTCTGAAAGATACACCAATTATTATTATGACAGCCCGTGACTCTGTGATTGACCGTGTTTCTGGTTTGGATCAAGGAGCCGATGATTATATTGTAAAACCATTTGCCATCGAAGAACTTTTGGCTAGAATTCGTGCACTTTTCCGTCGTCTTGATATTGAGGAAGAAACTCGTAAACACAAGCAAACTACTGTTGTTTATCAAGATATTTTAATTGAAAAAGAAAACCGTGTTGTTCGTCGTGCTGGTCAAGTGATTGAGTTGACTAAAAGAGAATATGAACTCCTATTGATGCTGATGGAAAACATTAATGTGGTTCTTTCACGTGAAGTCCTGCTAAACAAGGTTTGGGGCTACAAGATGGAAGTTGAAACCAACGTAGTGGATGTTTATATTCGTTATCTCCGCAATAAGATTGATGAACCTGGCAAAGAAAGTTACATTCAGACAGTTCGTGGAACAGGTTATGTGATGAGACAATAGGAGGGATGACTTTGCTCAATAGAGTTAATCGACTGAGTAATCTTCCTTTTTCAGGCATGTCTGTATTAAAGAAGTGGTGGTTGATTATTTCAACCACTATTTTTTTCCTATTGATATTCTTTACTTGGATGATGATGCAAAAGGAATTAAACGCTCAAAAAGCTAGCCAATTAGAAAAAACCGAGAAATATACACAAGATTTAATCACTATTTTTTCAAATGAAGAAGAGAATCTTATTCAAACGCAGGTTCTCAATCGTTTAAATGATACCAATCACTATGAATTAACAGACATAGAGTTGGTCAAACCGACTCAACAATTAGATAGTCTATTGCCAAGTGAGATTAATATTCAAGTTTTTAATAATTCCAAGCAGATGATTTTTCAAACCCAGAATTGGTACCATCAACAGCTTCCTTCAACACAATTTTATAGTAAAGAAGTTACCGACAATAATCGGACTATTATTCAAAGTGGTGGACCGGTTTTTAACAAAACCAGTAGGATGCTTATTGGTTATGTTCAAGTGACCAATCGTTTGCAGCAATATTATACAACACAAAAAATGTTATGGACTTATTTTTTATGGTTAGTACTAGCTGGTTTGGTTGTTTCAGTTGGCTTAGGTTATGTTTTGGCCTATCAATTATCTAGACCATTGAAAGAAATTCAAAAACTCATAACTTCTATTACTGATGAGAATATTTCTAGTACAAGGCTGGAAATTCCAACCAACAATCAAGAATTAAAAGCGGTTGTTGACGGTTTTAATGAATTATTAACCAAGATTAGTTTTTATATAGAACAACAAAAACACTTCGTTGAAGATGTCTCCCATGAACTTAGAACACCTGTAGCTATTGTTGAAGGGCATTTAAAACTATTGAATAGATGGGGGAAAAATGACCCTGAAATACTTGAAGAATCCTTGGCTTCCTCTTTGACTGAGCTGGAACGTATGAAGGTCTTGGTACAAGAAATGCTAGATTTATCTAGAGCTTCTCAAGTAAAAGAGCAGTATAAAGACGCAGAAACAAGTGTGTTTCAGTCTGTAAAATCTATTGTCGATAATTTTAAAATTCTTTATCCGGATTATAAATTTGTCTTTGACTCTGATTTGTCTAGGGAAGTTGTCATTCAGATGTTTTCTAACCATTTTCAACAAATTTGTATTATCCTCTTAGACAATGCTGTTAAGTATTCTTTGGATAGAAAGGAAATTATTGTTAGTTTATCTATGAGTATGAACAAGGTTGAAATTGCTATTCAAGACTTTGGTATGGGAATGACGGATGAGGATCGTCGTAAAGTCTTTTCACGTTTTTACCGTGTCGATAAGGCTCGTTCTCGTCAAAAGGGTGGGACTGGTTTAGGTCTTTCTATTGCTAAAGAATTGGTAGCTAGTTATAATGGGGAAATTACTGTGACTAGTCAATTGAATCATGGATCTATTTTTAGAATGAAGTTGCCAATTATTCGGACTGAGGGTAGGATTCATCCTAGTTTATCTGATGAGTAGTAGGCTAGCTGGAATATAAGTTGTGTTTGTTTATAGAATCGAATGGCTGGGTAAAAAATCTATAATGAATAAAATTGATTTCTACATTAGACTCTTTTGCGTTAGTAATAAAAGTGAACTTCCAATAAATGTTATCTTAGCCTTCTGAATGTTAGACAAAAAAAGTGGTTCTCACATATTCTGTGAGAACCACTTTTTTTAGATTATTTTTTGCGGTTTTGTTTGCCGCTGTTTCTTGATTGGTTTTGGTTACGTGAGTTATTTCTGTTACGAATAGCAGCAAATGTTTCTTGGGCTTGTGGAGATGTTGTAGCTCCTGATTTGGTTTTCTTAGGTAGAATAACTTCTTTGTCTGCTAGTTCTGCATCAATTTCAACTTTCACGCGAGGGCGAATGATGCTGTTTTGAATCCATGTTTGTAGCAGCGCAAAAACTCCACCAATGAAGAAGTATAGACCTAATCCAGCAGGAGAACTCCAAGTGAAGAGCAAGATCATTGCTGGGCTCATAAAGAGCATGGTTCTCATCTGTTGTTTTTGCTCCGGTGCCATATTAGCTTGAGAAAGGTAACTTTGTAAGAAATATATCACACCAGCTGCTAAAGCAAGAGGTATAAATGGTTGTCCTAATGGGATTCCTAGGAAGCTACTTTCTGCAATTTTTGGCGATAGGTGGATAGCGTTGTACATGGCGTTGAAGATTGGCAGTTGAATTAACAACGGCAAACATCCACTTGCTACAGAACCAGTTAAGCTAATATCATTCAAACGATAAAGCTCCATTTGTTCTTGTTGGATGGTTGCTCTTTCTTCAGGGCTAGTGGCTGCTTTAGCTCTAGCGTTGATTTCATCCACATATGGTTTTACCTTGGCAGTTTTTTCTTGCTGGATCAACATTGTTCTAGATTGTTTGAATGTAGATGGCATCAACAAGAGACGGATAATAACTGAAATGATGATAATAGCCATTCCATAACTGCCGTTAAATGTTGCTGCTAACCAATCCATGGCTGCTTGAGTTGGAAGAACCATATACTCATAGATTACGCCGTGTGGGTTTCTATTTGCGTCATATTGGACGCAACCTGCTAAGAATAGCGCACTTGTTGCCAAGAGGGTCGCTAACTTAGTTGTTTTTGAAAATTTCATGATTCACATTCTTTCTTTGGTAGTTTTTAAAATAGACAAATACTATTGTACTGTATTTTTAGAGCCTTTTCAATTTGTAACCTTAAAATTTGTGTATTCTTTATTTTCCTGTATTCTTTCTACTTCTGTTTTTGTGACTTTTCCATAGGGTGCAGGAGATTTTTTGACTTCTAATAGGAAGGCTTCTAAGAGATCTGGTTCGGCTTGTGCTATGATTTTTACGGATCCATCTATCTTGTTTTCTACTGTTCCTCGAATGGTCATCTTGTCAGCTAAGAGTTTGGTAAAGTAGCGAAAGCCGACACCTTGTACTCGTCCGTATACTCGAATTGAGATAGTTTCCATTTGTTATACCTCCAACTGTTTAATTTGAAATGCTAGGTTTAGGGAAATGTTTTTGCTAATCAACTGTATCCGAGTCACTAGCCCATCTGTCAGACATAAGAACGGTGGCATCGCCGTGAGCCTTGGTCTCACGGCTTAGCTGTCTACGTGGCTGTAATTGGCGAAAGCGCCAAACACCCACTGTGCATCAGCTATGCTCTACACCGTTATGTCCGACAGATGGGCTAGTGGCTTTCTTATGGTTATAATATTAATGTATTAGATTAGAATTATTTTACCTAATGCTTAATTATTACTTTAATAGTAACGAAGAAAATTTGGACTTGCAAGTGCAAGGTGTGTAATTCTAACTGGTTTCTTCCTTATTGAAAGAATGGTATAATTTGCAAGAGGTGAAGAGTAAATGTTTCGAGTAATTATTATGAAGGGTGCTATTGAGCCCTGGTGGTTTTTTGAGGATTGGCAAGAGGATATTATAGACTCTGTGGACTTTGAGGACATTAACGAGGCTAAGGACTATTACCAAGCTAAATTCAATGACTTTAAGAAGTCCTATCAGTATATACGTCAAAAATTCGACTATTCGTCTGCCTTTTGGAATGAGGATGACTTGTTCTACTGTGAAGACTGTGTGGAGTATTTGCAACTTTATACAGGCTTGATGTTGGTGGATATGAATAATAAAATTTTTGAGAATGTCTAATAACATAAAATAGAAATTTGTTTCAGTAAGTGGAGGGATATCGTGGCAAAAAAACCGCAAAATAAAGGCAGAGCTAGTAATAGATCTACCAATAGAAATACAAGTAGAAGAAAATCAAGCAAGAAGAACTTTAGTTTATCCATTGAATTGACGGGTGTTATTTTGGCTTTTTTAGCTATTTTAGGTGGTGTTCGTTTAGGCTATTTAGGACAAGTTTTAGCTAATCTAATTAGGCTTTTAGTTGGAGAAACAGATAGATTTTTCTTTTTAGCCATGCTGCTTTATGGACTATATTTAATTATTAGAGGTCAAAGACCTAAGCTAGCCCTTAAACATCAGTTGGCAATAGGGATTACTTATATCACAACGTTACTATTAATAGAAGCAATTACTTTTAATCAATTTTTTCAAAGTCAAGGAAACTTGATACAAGAAACGATGAACCGCTTTGTAGTAGATTTTCAATTGAACCAATCAGGACAGGTCTTGGGTGGGGGACTAGTTGGAGCAGCAATCTATTCAACGACCTATTTTCTAGTCTCACAACTAGGAACGTTTTTCATAATAGCTCTCATGTATTCCTTAGTGGCAGCCATTGTATTTGATCTCAAATTTTCTGATATCATGGCTGTGGTTCGTGGGCATGGTAGGACTATCACTGAAAATGTCGGTGGAAAGATCAAGGAAGTAAGACAAGAAGCTAAACAAAGTAAAGAAGAAAAACAAGAAGAGGCCACTAAATCTGAATCTATCCAGCCGGAATCACGCTCTCAAAAGAATCAAGAGAAGCCTGGTCATTCAATGATTAACCGCATTAAGAATACACTCTTCCAAGACGATGAGGAAGACTTAACGGTTCATGACGAAGAAGAGATAGATTTACGTTACCAAGCCTATGCTCCTGAGGAAGTACCAGTTTCCAATCCTGTACAAACTGAAATAGTTGATCCTGTCATGAAGCCTGCACCAAAAGAAATTATTCAAACAAAATTGGTGATTGATGATGAGCCATTAGATGATTTTTCAATTGATGCTCAAAAAGAAGACGTTGACTATAAATTGCCGCCAGTAACCTTGCTTGACCCAATTGCGAAAACTGACCAGACTAATGAAAAAAATCTAATCAAAAAAAATATGCAAATTTTAGAACAGACTTTCAAGAGTTTTGGGGTTGAGGCCAAAGTAATGCAAGAACCACAACTTGGACCAGCTGTAACTAAATTCGAGATTAAACCAGCTGTAGGTGTCAAAGTTAGCAAAATTGTTAACCTCAGTGATGATATTGCCTTGGCACTAGCTGCAAAAGATATTCGGATTGAAGCGCCAATTCCTGGCAAACCCTATATTGGAATTGAAGTACCTAACAGCAAGACCAGTTTTGTTTCTTTCAGTGATGTCATTCAAGCAAGTCTCCATTCCGATAAATTATTGGATGTTCCTTTAGGAAGAGATATTTCCGGCAATGTTCGTCTAGCTGATTTGACTAAGATGCCCCATTTATTGATAGCTGGATCTACCGGTAGTGGGAAATCAGTTTGTATCAATGGTATCATTACTAGTATTTTGATGAAGACGAAGCCACACGAAGTCAAACTAATGATGATTGACCCTAAGATGGTTGAGTTAAATGTCTATAACGGTATACCACATCTTCTGACCCCTGTGGTTACCAATCCAAGAAAAGCAGCACAAGCTCTTCAAAAGGTAGTCGCTGAAATGGAAAAACGTTATGAATTGTTTGCTTCTATGGGGATGCGGAATATCGATGGGTACAATTCTCATCTGGTGCAATACAACTTAGAGTCAGGCGAAAATAACCCTACTTTACCTTATATTTTGGTCATTGTTGATGAGTTAGCTGATTTAATGATGGTAGCAAGTAATGAAGTCGAAGATGCTATTATTCGACTTGCACAAATGGCTCGGGCTGCTGGAATCCATATGGTACTAGCAACCCAAAGACCATCTGTAGATGTTATTACGGGAATTATCAAGGCCAATGTACCATCTCGAATTGCTTTTGCCGTTTCAAGTGGAACCGACTCACGAACCATCATTGATAGCAGTGGAGCTGAAAAACTTTTAGGCAGAGGAGATATGCTCTACATGCCGATGGGTGAAAATAAACCAATTCGTGTCCAAGGAGCCTATCTAACGGATGCGGAAGTGGAGCGCGTTGTCGACTATGTCAAAGACCAACAAGAAGTAGAATATGTTGAAGAAATGATGATTAGTGATACCGGCAATTCTAACAAAGACCAACCAGAAGACGAACTCTTCTATGAAGCAGTAGAAATGTTGCGAGAACAAGAGACGACCAGTACCTCATATCTGCAACGAAAATTTCGTATCGGATATAACCGAGCTGCTCGTTTAATTGATGAACTTGAGGAACGAGGCTATATCGGGCCATCAGAAGGAAGTAAACCACGAAAAGTGAATATTCAGCTATTTGAGAAAGAAAATGAAAACAATGAAAATGAAAACGCGGGTCATGAAACAGAAACCGAACGTTTTTCATCCGACAAAGAAATATTGTAAAGAAATAGTTTCCTTTTGTGAAAAAACATGGTAAACTATTCTTGTTAAGAAAACTAATCTATTTTATGGAGGGTATTACTTTGAAGACAAAAAAAGAACTAGCTTTACTAGCCTTAACAGTTGGAGCATCCGTTGCTTTAGTAGCATGTGGAGGTTCAGGAAAAACTGAATCAAGTTCAGCAACAGGCGAGTCTACTTCAGAGGCGTCATCAACTGCAACATCAGATTTCTCTGCTGTAATTATCACTGACCAAGGTGGTATTGATGACAAATCATTTAACCAAGGTGCTTGGGAAGGATTAACTGACTGGGGTAAAGAAAACGGTAAATCGAAAGGTGTTGGCGGATACGATTATCTACAATCAAACTCTGATTCAGACTACGTGACCAACTTAAACACTGCAGTTTTATCAAATTTTAATATGATTTATGGTATTGGTTATAAGCTAGCAGATGCTATTACTGAAGCAGCTAAAGCTAACCCAAATAATAACTTTGCAATTGTAGACTCAGTTGTTGACTTACCAAACGTTGCTTCCATTAACTTCCGTGACCATGAAGCATCATTCTTAGCAGGAGTTGCGGCTGGTTTAACCACTAAAACGAATAAAATTGGTTTCATTGGTGGTATGCATGGAGATGTTATCGACCGTTTTGAAGCAGGTTTTGTCGCTGGAGTTAAAGCAGTTAAACCTGACGCAGAAGTTAGCGTTCAGTATGCAGATTCATTCGTTGACGCGGCTAAAGGTAAATCATTGGCTTCAGCAATGTATGCAAGCAATATTGATATTATCTTCCACGCAGCAGGTGCAGTAGGTACTGGTCTCTTCTCAGAAGCAAAAGAAATTGTTCAAGCGGACCCTAGCAAAGAAATTTGGGTAATCGGGGTGGACCAAGATCAATCCAATGAAGGTGTTGTGGATGCTTCTCGTAACGTTACTTTAACATCAACCTTAAAAGGTGTAGGAACTTCTGTTAAGAAATTTACTGAAGAAGCTCAAAAAGGGAACTATAACGGTGGAAAAAATATTGTTTACGGTTTAGCTGATGATGGTGTTGGTCTTACAGATGGCCAATTAACTCCTGAAGTGATTGCTAAAGTTAACGAATACAAACAAGCAATCATTGATGGAAAACAAGAAGTACCAGAAAAACCTTAATTAAAAAGTATTAAAAGGTAACTACACTCGTGAGGATTCTCAGTGCCTTACGAGTGTGTTTTTCCCTCTAGATTTCAGCATTCCTTATCAGAATTGCATTACATTTTGCATAAGGAATATTTTTATCTTTATATTTGTAAGCCTTTACTTTAGTTTCAGCTATTTTTCCAAGCTAGAAACTACTAAATTGAAATGATAAAAGCACTTATTAAATTTTTTCATATTATTATATAGAATTTTGATAGAGAATTAATAGAAAATATCTTATAATGTATTAGCAACTACTATGTAAAGGAGTGAGGTCTGTGACTAACCAACCATATGTTATTGAGATGGAAGGAATCACAAAACAGTTTGGCGAATTTAAAGCCAACGACAACATCTTCCTGAATCTTCGAAAAGGTGAAATTCATGCACTACTTGGTGAAAACGGAGCAGGAAAGTCAACCTTAATGAATATTCTTTCAGGACTATTGGAACCTACAGAAGGAACAATCAAAGTAAACGGAGAGGAAGTAAAAATTGACTCTCCAAACAAAGCCAACCAACTAGGGATTGGAATGGTTCACCAACATTTTATGTTGGTAAAAAAATTCACAGTTACAGAAAACATCATGCTTGGGAAAGAAGTTTCCAACATGGGAATTCTGGACCGTAAAGCTGCTAAAAAGCAAATCATGGAATTATCTAGTAAATACCACTTGACAGTAGATCCGGATGCTCGTGTTGAAGATATTACGGTTGGGATGGAACAAAGGGTAGAAATCTTAAAAACCCTTTATCGTGGAGCTGAAATTTTAATTTTTGACGAACCAACTGCTGTATTAACACCGCAAGAAATTGATGAATTAATGATTATCATGAAAAAATTGACCGAAGAAGGAAAATCTATCATCCTAATCACCCATAAACTGAAAGAAATCAAAGCTGTAGCTGATCGTTGTACTATCATTCGACGTGGAAAATCCATTGATACAGTACAGGTTAAAGATGTTTCTAACCAAGAGTTAGCCGATATGATGGTTGGTCGTTCCGTGTCCTTTAAAACAGTTAAGAAGCCAGCAAATCCAACTGACCTAACCTTAGAAATTAAGGATCTAGTGGTCAAAGATTCTAGGAATCTAACAGCTGTTGATCATTTAAACTTGCAATTGTATGCTGGAGAAGTATTGGGAATTGCTGGGGTTGATGGTAATGGACAAAGTGAGTTGATACAAGCTATTTCTGGTTTAAGACCAGTGGAGAGCGGTACAATTCTTCTTGCTGGAACAGATATTACCAACGCTAAACCAAGAAAGATTACGGAAACAGGTTTTGGGCATATTCCAGAAGACCGTCACAAACACGGGCTAGTCTTAGACATGCGTTTAGAAGAGAATATTGCGCTACAAACTTACTATAAAGATCCATTATCTAAAAACGGATTCTTGCAAGAAAAAGAAATTGAAAATCTTGCAGTGAAGCTAATTGAAGAGTTTGATGTTCGTACGGTGAATGAAAAAGTACCTGCTAAAGCCTTGTCTGGTGGGAATCAACAAAAAGCAATCATTGCTCGTGAATTACACCGTGATCCATCTGTTCTGATTGCAGCACAACCAACTCGTGGACTTGATGTTGGTGCGATTGAGTTCATTCATAAGCGGTTAATTGAACAAAGAGACAATGGAAAAGCTGTCTTACTGATGAGTTTTGAGTTAGATGAAATACTAAATGTTTCTGATAGAATTGCCGTTATGTATGAAGGTGAAATTGTTGCTGTTGTGAAACCTTCAGAAACTACTGAAACTGAACTAGGCTTATTAATGGCTGGCTCAAACAAACAACAAGCAAATGAACAAACTGAAGTAACTTCAGTGGAAGGGGTGTAATCAATATGAGTCAAAGTAAATTACGTTCCTTTCTAGTTCCAATTCTTTCTGTTATTTTTGGACTAGTCTTAGGGGCAATTGTCATGCTTATCTTCGGATTTGACCCAATCAAAGGATACGATGCTATGCTAAAAGGTGCTTTAGGAAGACCGTTCTTTATTGGTGAAACCTTAAGACAAGCTACACCATTAATCCTAGTTGGGTTAGGGTTCTCAGTAGCTTATAAAGCTGGTTTCTTCAATATCGGGGTTGCTGGTCAAGCACTATTTGGTTGGTTCTTCTCCGTTTGGACAGCTTTGCTATTCCCAGATTTACCACGTTTTCTTTTATTGCCACTTTGCTTAATTGTTGGGGCACTTGGTGGAGCACTTTGGGCAGGTATTGCTGGTTATTTGAGAGCTTATTTCAACACCAGTGAGGTTATCGTAACGATTATGTTAAACTACACAGCCTTATCTGTTGTAAACTATTTAATCCGTGAAGTGTTGACGGAAAAAGCAGATGCCACTGCTAAAATCTCCGAAAATGCAACTCTTAGAGCTACTTGGTTGACCCAGTTAACGCAAAACTCTACCCTTCACTTAGGTATCTTTGTAGCTATAGCTGCTGTGATTTTTGTTTGGGTTCTTATGAATAAAACGATTGTTGGTTTTGAATTAAAGACAGTTGGTTTAAACAAATTTGCGGCTGAATATGCTGGGATGAGCGCTAAGAAAAATATTATTTTAGCCATGTTAATCTCAGGAGCACTGGCTGGTTTAGGTGGTGCTATGGAAGGATTAGGAACTTTCCAAAATATCTTTACATTTAGCGCTTTGCCAGATATTGGTTTTGATGGTTTAGCGGTTTCCTTGTTAGGATCAGGAAATCCATTTGGTATTGTATTTTCAGCTTTAATTTTTGGTATTTTACGTATTGGTGGCAACTCTATGCCTCTAGTAGCTCAAGTACCAAAAGAAGTTGTAAGTATTGTGATGGCTTCTATCATTTTCTTTGTTGGAGCAAGCTACATTATCACATATTTATTTGATAAATTTCATTTTACAAAGAAAGAGAAGGTGAACTAGTATGGATATAATGACGGTCTTATCGATCATTGTTAGCTCAATGTTAATTTACTCCACACCTTTAATTTTTACTGGCCTTGGTGGAACCTTCTCAGAACGAAGTGGTATTGTTAACGTGGGCTTGGAAGGGATCATGGTTATGGGTGCCTTTACAGCTATCATCTTTAACTTAAATTTTGCAAATTCCTTAGGGGCATGGACACCTTGGGTAGCTCTACTTGTTTCCGGGATTGTGGGTGCATTGTTTTCTATCATTCATGCTGTTGCAACTGTCAACTTACGAGCAGACCATATTGTTTCTGGTACTGTAATGAATATGTTGGCACCAGCCCTAGCTATTTTCTTAACACGTATGCTCTTCGATCAAAAAGGGCAAACAGAGATCATTACGCAGAACTTTGGTAAAACAACCATTCCAGTTTTAAGTTCTATTCCTATTATTGGACGGATTTTCTTTACAGATACTTCAGCACCAGCTTATCTAGCTATGCTTGTAGCTATTCTATGTTACTTTATTTTATTTAAAACTAAGTTTGGTCTACGTTTACGTTCTGTAGGGGAGCATCCAAAAGCGGCAGATACCTTAGGGATTAATGTTTACCTAATGCGTTATGCGGGTGTGATGATTTCTGGGTTTTTAGGTGGAGTAGGTGGAGCTGTTGTTTCTCAATCTATCACCCTAAACTTCTCACACGCTACAATTGTTGGACAAGGGTTTATCGCTATGGCAGCTATGATTTTCGGTAAATGGAATCCAATTGGTGTGATGTTCTCTGCACTATTATTTGGTCTAGCACAAAGTCTTGGTGTTATCGGAAACTATATTCCAATCATTAAAGATATTCCATCTGTATGGTTGAATATTGCTCCATATATTATTACGATCGTGGTATTAGTTGGCTTTATCGGTAAATCAGAAGGTCCAGCAGCCAACGGAACAACCTATATTAAATCTAAATAAGATTACTCCAAAAGCATTACAAGAATCAGTTTTGATTGATCTTGTAGTGCTTTTTTGTTTTTTCGCTTACTTTAGAAATTTGAAGATAGGTAAATACTTATGGAAAAAATTTTTTTCAGGTAGGAAAGAATCTCCAATTGATTTGCCAGAAATAACGGTGTAAAGCATAGCTGACGCACAGTGGATGTTTCGGCTTCAGCCGATTTACAGCCACGTAGACAGCTAAGCTGTGAGACCTTGGCTCACGGCGGTGCCACCGTATTTATTTCTGACAAATCAATTGGAGATTCTTAATATATTTACAGCAGTATTATTTTTTACAAAAAAAGGTTTGACAATCAAAGTAAAATTCTATATAGTTTGAATATCAAATAATTTGATGTTCAAACTATATATGGGAGGTATACCATGGATCAATCTCTAGAGACCATAAATAGTTACTTGGTTGACGTATTCAATCAGATGTTAGACATTGAAGAAACTTCTCTTGCGCAAAGTAAGTTTAATGATTTGTCGATAAAAGAAATGCATACCATTGAAGCGATTGGCTTACACCAAGAGCACACGACGACCGAAGTAGCTAACAAATTAAATGTAACAGTAGGGACGCTTACCGTTGCCGTTAATGCATTAGTTAAAAAAGGCTATGTTGAACGATTGAAACACCCAACAGATCGCCGAATTGTAGTATTAGGATTAACCAATCGTGGAAGATTATTGTATCGAGTGCATCGCAGATTCCATGAAGAATTAGTTAAGAAAACCATACAAGGATTGAATGAAGATGAAGTGAAAGTCTTAGTTAAAGGATTGAAGAATCTCTACGACTTCTTACATGAAATCATTCTAACCAATATGCATGAGGAGTTGGAATAGTGGGCGTAAGGTGGTTAGCGACAGGTTCATACCTTCCAGAAACACGATTGACCAATGAAGATTGGGCGCAAAAGGTCGATACCAATGACCAGTGGATTAGGAAGCGGACAGGTATTCAAGAGCGTAGATGGGCACAAGAGGAGACAACAAGTGATTTATGTATCCGAGCTGCCAAGAAGGCTCTTGAAAAAGCTGATATTGATCCTAAGCAGATTGGTATCATTCTGGTGGCCACGATGACACCGAATTTTTCTAGTCCAGCTTTGGCTACTCTTGTCCAAGATGCGATTGGTGCTAGTGGAGCATATGGCTTTGATATTAGTGCTGCATGTAGCGGCTTTGTCTTTGCTACAAACACACTCTACCATTTGCTAGAAACTTCTACTTTACCTTATGGCTTAGTCATAGGTGGGGAAACGATGTTATCCAGTGTGGATTGGGCAGACCGCTCGACAGCTATTCTTTTTGGTGATGGTGCTGGAGCACTCTTGGTTGAAAAAACGCAAGATAATGCCACTAAGCTTTTATCTTACGATCTTCACTCAGATGGTTCAAGAGCCTTGGCTTTGGTAGCTGGAAATCGCATAGATTCAAATCAGAAGATGACCATGGATGGTCGAGGAATATTTGAACTTGTAGTTAAAGAAGTTCCTGCTAGTATTAAGGCGGCTTGTGATTCTGCCGGGCTTGAATTGGAAGATGTGGATCTGTTTATTCTACATCAAGCTAATTCGCGTTTGATTGAAAGTGTAGCTAAGAAACTATCTATACCTTTAGAGAAATTTCCAAGTAACATCGCAACATTAGGCAATACCTCTGCAGCAAGCATACCGCTGTTATTAGACCAGTTGATTGAGGAAAAGAAAATCATCTTAGGAAGTGGGCAAACTCTTGTCCTATCCGGTTTTGGTGGCGGCTTATCTTGGGGAAGCATTGTTCTAACGGTATAAAATATTTGTAAGACCATAAAAAAAACAAACATTATTGGAGGAAAATAAAATGACATTCGAAAAAATTCAAGCAATTATCGTGGACCAATTAGGTAAAGAGGAAGAAGAAGTACAATTAACAACTAAGTTAAAAGATGAATTAGAAGCTGATAGTTTAGATTTGTTCCAAATTATTAATGATATTGAAGATGAGTTTGATGTAAAGATCGATACAGAAGAAGGACTTGAAACTGTTCAAGACTTGGTTAACTATGTAGATGCTCAATTAGCTCAATAAAATTCTAGACTCAAAGTAAAGGAATGGTAACACATGAAATCAAAAATCTGTGACATGATTGGAATCCAATACCCTGTTGTTCAAGGTGGTATGGCGTGGGTTGCCAATCCTAGTCTTGCCAGCGCTGTATCAAATGCGGGAGGATTAGGAATCATCGCATGTGGTCATGCACCTGGTTCGATTGTTCAAGACATGATTGATGAGATGAAACGACTAACAGATAAACCTTTTGGAGTCAATATTATGCTCTTAAATCCCCATGTGGATGAAGTAGTAGAAGTTGTCTGTAAGGCTGGCGTTAAAGTGGTCTGCACGGGAGCTGGTAGTCCAGGTAAATATATGGCTCAGTTTCGTGAAGCTGGCGTTATCGTGATTCCGGTAGTGGCATCTGTGGCTCTGGCAAAACGTATGGAAAAAGATGGAGCTGATGCGGTTGTCATTGAAGGCATGGAAGCAGGGGGACATATTGGGAAACTAACTACCATGGTTCTTTTACCTCAAGTGGTTGATGCAGTTTCTATCCCAGTGATTGCTGCTGGAGGGATTGGTGATGGACGCGGGATGGCTGCTGCCTTGATGTTGGGAGCTGACGCTGTTCAACTAGGCACACGCTTTTTGATTTCTCTTGAATCGACTGCCCATCAAAACTTTAAGGATGCGGTGGTTAAAGCCAAAGATATTGATACGGTTATTACAGGTCAAATTACGGGTCATCCAGTTCGTGTTTTGCGAAATAAATTAACCAAGATTTATTTGCAGGCGGAAAAAGAAGAGACTGGTAAAGATAATCCAGACTTGGAACGTCTTGAAGAAATCGGAAAAGGTGCTTTAAAACGTGTAGTCGTTGATGGGGATATAAAAATGGGCTCCATGATGGCTGGACAAATTGCTGGATTGGTCCATAAGCAACAATCCTGTAAGGACATTATCTTAGAATTAATGGACGAATCACATCAAGTTATCAAAGAACAACTGAGTCGCTTTTAATGTAGAAAAAATTTTGGTTAGTAAATCGTAATCTGAACTTGGAGGTTAGTTATGAAAGTGGCATTTGTCTATCCGGGACAAGGAGTACAAAAGGTGGGAATGGCTCATGAAATCTTATCTACTTTTCCAAAAGCTCAAGAAGTGATTGAGGAGGCAGATTCTGTTTTGCCTTTTGATTTGCAAGAGCTTTTGTTAGAGGATAAAGGTCATTTACTGAGTCAGACCAGATATGCTCAGCCTGCTTTAGTTGCCGTATCATTGGCGATTGAAAAAGTACTGGAAGATATGGGCATTCAGCCTGACTTTGTCGCTGGCTTGTCCCTTGGAGAATATCCTGCATTGGTATCCAGTGGAGCGATTGGACGGCAGGCAGCGTTTAGCTTGATTGATAAACGAGCTAGTCTGATGCAAGAAGCTGTTCCGCCTGGAAAAGGGACTATGATGGCAGTTTTAGGCGAGGAAGATGTCACTGTCGAAGAGGCCTGCCAAGCTATTCAGGCTCAAGGTTTGTATGTGGCGCCAGCCAATTATAATACCCCTGGTCAAGTTGTGGTTGGTGGTAGCCTTGAGGGAGTTGATGCACTAAAAAATTATTTACAAGAAAAAGGCATTAAAAAAGTAATCCCTCTTCAAGTCAGTGGACCATTTCATACGGAGATGATGCAGGAGGCTACTCATCAAATGGCAGGCGTTTTGGCTCAGGTTGATTGGCGAACGCCAAAAATTCCAGTCTATAGCAATGTAACGGGTGTCTGGCACCAACCTGATCAGTTTGGTCAAAATCTGGCAGAGCAGATTAGCCAACCAGTTAGATGGAAGGAAATTGTAGGTCATATGTTGGAGCAAGATGTAGATGTTTTTGTGGAAGTTGGACCGGGTAAGAGCTTATCTCAGATGATTAAGAAAATTGCGCAAGGTCAAAACAAAACTATACATCTATTCCAAGTGGATACCATTGCAAACCTTAGAAGTCTGGCACAATTTTTCGATGTGAAACCAAGTCATATAGAAGATAAAGGAGCATATAATGACATTTAAAGACAAAACAGTGATGATTACTGGGAGTAGACGTGGGATTGGATTAGGGTTAGCCTTAGCATTTGCTAAAGAGGGCGCTAACGTTGTTCTTAATGCCACTAGTGACATTGACCAGTCTGTCTTAGATAAGTTTTCCGATTATTCGGGTCAAGTTATGACCTTTATTGGAGATATTTCTAATTTCAGTCTGGCAGAAGAAATGGTTAAAGAAGTCAAAGAACGTTTTGGCCAAATTGACATCCTCATCAATAATGCGGGGATTACTCGTGATGGTCTACTTATGCGTATGTCCGAAAAAGATTTTGATGATGTGATCAATGTTAACCTAAAAGGTTGTTTTAACATGACTCGATTTGTCGTTCCAGTTATGCTAAAGCAACGTTTTGGAACCATTATTAATATGACTAGTATTGTCGGTATCACAGGCAACCCTGGTCAAAGCAATTATGCTGCTAGTAAGGCTGGTTTGATCGGCTTTACCAAATCAGTTGCTAAAGAAGTAGCCCCTCGTGGTGTAACTGTAAATGCTGTTGCACCGGGTTTTATTGAAACGGATATGACCGATGCTCTGCCTGAAAAGGTGAAAGAAGAGTGGCTCAAGATGATTCCTTTGAAAAAACTAGGTCAAGTGCAAGACATTGCCCAAACCTGCCTTTTTTTAGCAAGTAGTTCCTACATTACAGGACAAGTGATTGAGGTTAATGGCGGTTTGCACACTTAGGGAAACAAAGAAACATCTAGTGATTCCTAGGGACTCACTGCTAATGAATAGAATGGATGAAAAGAAAGGTAGGTTTCTATGAATCGAGTAGTAATAACCGGAATGGGAGCAATTACTCCTTTAGGCAATGATGTAGCAACATTTTGGAATAACTTAAAAGAGGGTGTCAACGGGATTGCACCTATTACCAAGTTTGATAAGAAAGACTTGGATGTTCATGTAGCCGCAGAAGTAAAGAATTTTAATGCTGCTGATTATATGGACCGTAAGGAAGCAAAACGGATGGACCTTTTTAGCCAATATGGCGTTGCCGCAGCCCTTGAAGCCGTTAAAGATAGTGGCATTACTCCTGACAATACGGATTTTGACCGTTTTGGTGTCATTGTTGGCTCGGGTATTGGTGGTTTAACTGTTATGGAAAGTCAGATTATCAAGATGCATGATAAGGGTCCTACTCGTGTGGCACCATTTTTCGTGCCTATGGCTATCGGTAACATGGTAGCTGGTAATATTTCGATTAAGATTGGTGCTCGTGGAGTGTGTACCTCTATCGTTACTGCCTGTGCTTCCGCAACCAATGCGATTGGAGAAGCTTTCCGTCATATTAAACATGGATATGCGGATGCCATTGTTGCCGGTGGTGCAGAAGGAACTATTTGTGAGATTGGTATTGCAGGCTTTGCGGCCTTAACCGCTTTGTCAAATAGCCAAGACCCAAATCGTGCTTCGATACCATTTGACAAGGAACGACATGGTTTCGTTATGGGTGAGGGTGCAGGTGTTGTGGTCTTAGAAAGTCTTGGGCATGCACAAGCAAGAGGCGCTCATATTTATGCAGAAGTGGTTGGCTATGGTGCGACTGCGGACTGTTATCATATGACAGCACCAACTCCTGATGGAAGTGGTGCAGGAAAGGCCATGATAGCAGCTATGGAGGAAGCGGGGGTTAGTCCTGAACAAGTGGATTATATCAACGCCCATGGAACTAGCACACCTGCTAATGATTCAGCGGAAACAACGGCTATTCGTTATGCACTAGGACAAGCTGCTGATACGGTTAAGGTTTCAAGCACAAAATCCATGACTGGACATTTACTGGGTGCGGCTGGTGCTATTGAAGCCATCGCCTGTATTAAGGCAATTGAAGATGATTTTATGCCGCCTACTATTAATGTTGAAGAGCAAGATCCAGCATGTGACTTAGATATCATTCCTAATGTGGGACAGGCTGGTCAGGTTGATATTGCCCTCAGCAACTCATTAGGTTTTGGTGGGCATAATGCAGTCTTATGTTTTAAAAAATGGACGGTGTAAGTATGGATTTACAAGAAATTAAAGACATTATCGAGAAATTCGATGCGTCAAGTATTATGGAGTTGTCCTTAAATCATAAAGATACTAGCCTTGCTTTAAGCAAACGGGTAGATCAACCTCATCAAGCTGAAAGTAGACTGGTAGAAGAAAAAATTTCTAAAGAAATAGTGTCTACTGCTAAAGAAGAAAGTGCAGTTGTACCTGTTACTGTTCCCGTTGAAGAGAGTCAAGAAGACAGTGTTGACTATATCACTAGTCCTATTGTCGGCTTGGTCTATCTAGCATCAGGTCCTCAAGAGGCACCATTTGTCCAAGTGGGGCAAGACCTTAAAGAAGGCCAAGTGGTTTGTATCGTTGAAGCCATGAAGATTATGAATGAGATTACCAGCCCTTATAGTGGTCAGGTTCTTGAAGTTCTGGTGGAAAATGGACAGATGGTTGACTACGGTCAAGCTATTATAAAAATAAGCAAGTAAACGAGTTTTAGGAGGAAGATAAATGACAATTATGACAGTTCAAGAAGTGATGGAGACTATCCCAAATCGATTCCCAATTCTTTATATTGATCGTGTTGAAGAGCTAATACCGGGAGAACATATTGTTTGTAAAAAGAATGTGACCTTTAACGAGCACTTCTTCCAAGGACACTTTCCGGGCGAACCAGTTATGCCAGGCGTTCTAATCGTTGAAGCCTTAGCTCAAGCAGGTTCAATTCCTCTCTTGAAGATGGAAGGCTTCCAAGGAAAAACAGCTTACTTAGGTGGATTAAACAATGTGAAATTCCGTCAAAAAGTAGTTCCGGGGGATGTACTAACCCTACAAGTGGATATTGTAAAGCTTAAAGAATACGCTGGTATTGGAAAAGGGCAAGCCTTCGTTGATGGCAAAAAAGTTTGTGAGGCTGACTTAACCTTTATCATTGGAAGATAGGGATGTTATATGTTTACAAGAATTTTAGTGGCCAACCGAGGTGAAATTGCCTGCCGTATCATTCGTGCTTGTAGAGACCTAGGTATTGAAACAGTTGCTGTCTACTCACAAGCCGACAAAGAGGCACTGCATGTGGAATTAGCTGACCAAGCTATTTGTATTGGTGCAGCTTCTTCTAAGGAGTCCTATCTGAATATTGAAAACATCTTGAGTGCTGCAGTCTTGACTGAGTCACAAGCCATTCATCCTGGTTTTGGTTTCCTTTCTGAAAATGCCAAGTTTGCCCAGATGTGTACGGAATGTCAGATTAGCTTTATCGGTCCGAGTGCACAAGTCATTTCGATGATGGGAGACAAAGCACAAGCTAGAGAAAAGATGATTGAAGCCAAAGTGCCCGTAATTCCGGGAAGTGATGGTGAGATTGATAGTCTAGAAAACGGCTTAGCTCAAGCTAAACAAGTTGGCTTTCCTCTGTTTATTAAGGCCAGTGCTGGTGGAGGTGGCAAGGGAATTCGTCGTGTTAACAGTTTAGATGATTTTGAACGACAGTACCAAGCTGCAAGACAGGAAGCAGAGAACGCCTTTGGAAATGGTGCTGTTTATTTAGAGCGGATTATTTTCCCAGCCAAACATATTGAGTTTCAGATTCTGGCTGACCATTTTGGACATGTGATTCATCTGGGGGAAAGAGATTGTTCCTTGCAACGAAACAACCAAAAAGTTATAGAAGAAGCTCCAAGTCCATATATCTCTGAAGTATTGCGTCAGAAGATGGGACAGGATGCTGTTCGAGCTGCTGAGGCTGTTGGCTATCAAAATGCAGGTACCATTGAGTTTTTAGTTGATGAAAAAGGCGATTACTACTTTATGGAGATGAATACTAGAATCCAAGTAGAGCATCCTATAACAGAAATGATTACGGGAGTTGACTTGGTTGAGTGGCAAATCCGAATTGCCAGTGGAGAGAAACTAGCGTTAAGACAAGAAGATATCCAATTTACTGGGCATTCGATTGAGTGTCGTCTGAATGCGGAAGACCCTTTTAATGGCTTTAGACCATCTCCTGGGCTTGTCTCTTTTGTACATCTGCCAAAAGGTGGCATGGGTGTTCGTTTAGAGAGTGCTCTCTATTCAGGCTATCAGATTCCGCCATATTACGACTCCATGCTAGCCAAATTAATTGTTCATGCACCAAATCGTATGCAGGCTATCCAAAAGATGTCACGCTTGCTCAGTGAATTAGCCGTTGAAGGTGTACCGACAAACCATGAATTCTTACTATCCTTACTAACATCAGAAGGATTTTTACAAGCAAATTATGATACAGCTTATCTAGAAACGACATTTTTACCTCAGTGGAAAGATCAAGCCTAAGCCAATCTAATCTGTAATGAGGTGAACGAATGAAGTTATTCAAAAAAAGAGCCTATATTCCTATCCAAGAGCAGAACAAAAATCAAGATAACCATAATGCAAAACCCCTAGTCCCAGATGGCAAATGGATTAAGTGTCCAAGCTGTTTAAAAACCATATATCAAGATGACTTAGGTCGCTTGAAACTATGCCCTAATTGTGGGCACCATTTTCGCTTGAATGCTAATGACCGATTGGAGCTTATCATGGATACTTATACGGAGCTTTTTACTAATCTACCGCTTAAGTTTCCTCAGGACTTCCCCGGTTATGCGGACAAATTGGATATGTCCAAGCGTCGAACAGGGCTTGATGAGGCTGTAAAAGTGGTGGACGGTATGATACAAGGTAACCGAGTGATTGTTGCTGTCATGGATTCATCCTTTATGATGGGTTCCATGGGGCAAATTGTTGGTGAAAAAATTACCAGAGCGGTTGAGTTTGCACTTGATGAACAGCTGCCACTAATCATTTTTACTGCTTCTGGAGGTGCTAGAATGCAAGAAGGGATTTACTCTTTAATGCAAATGGCTAAAATTTCTGCTGCTCTTGAACAATATTCTAAAGCGGGTCTCTTTTATTTAACCGTATTAACCGACCCGACAACTGGTGGGGTTACGGCCAGTTTTGCTATGTTGGGTGATGTGATTTTAGCAGAACCTAATGCCTTAGTTGGTTTTGCGGGAAAACGAGTGATAGAGCAGACTATTAATCAGCAACTACCGGATGATTTCCAATCGGCAGAATCTGTTCTTAAACAAGGATTTATTGATAAAATCGTCAACCGTAGTGTCTTGAAGCAAACAATAGAAAACTTGCTCTTGATGCACCATAGCTACTCTAAGGGAGGTGATGGTGTATGAATCCTATGAAAACTGTTAAGGCGGCAAGAGACAATGGTCGTACCTTGACTAGTGAATGGATTGACTTAGTTTTTGATACATTTATAGAGCTACATGGTGACCGTAATTTTGGGGATGACCAAGCCATTATTGGTGGTATCGCTATGTTGGGTGCTAGACCTGTTACGGTTATTGGTATGGAAAAAGGGCACGATCTGACGAGAAACTTGCAAACAAACTTTGGCTCTGTTCATCCGGAAGGTTATCGTAAAAGTTTACGCTTAATGAAACAAGCAGAAAAGTTTGGTAGACCTATCGTAACTTTTGTTAATACAGCAGGAGCATTTTGTGGTATCACGGCAGAAGAGCGGGGAATCGGTCAAGCCATTGCTAATAATCTGGCTCAAATGAGTCAATTGCAAGTTCCTGTCATCTGCATCCTAACTGGTGAAGGTGGTAGTGGTGGTGCACTGGCTCTTGCGGTAGCCAATCAGGTTTGGATTTTGGAGTTAGCTATGTATTCTATTCTGTCACCTGAAGGCTTTGCTTCTATTCTTTGGAAGGATTCTAGTCGGGCTGCAGAAGCCAGTAAGCTCATGGGCTTTACTAGCAAAGAACTTCTGGAACAAACCATCGTAGACCAGGTTATCCCAGAACAACGCAAAAGCCCTGAAAAGATAGCCCAGCACATCAGAAAACAACTCATTGACTATCTGGATTCTACAAAATCAAGAACAGGACCAGAATGGGCTCAAGATAGGTATGAGCGCTTCAGGAAGTTTTAATTTTTTTAGAATGGAGTCAATGATTGACATTGTGATGGGACTCTCCAACTAATTTGTTAGACATCAGAACGATGGTATTAGGGGTGGGGGGCATCCATAAATAATATAGTCTATTTCTAAATCACAAAAGAGTTTTGCGGAAATCTTATCAGAAATGAGAACGGTGGCTTTCTTATAAACAAGGTGAGCCTAGGTCTCACTGGCTTAGCTGTCTACGTGGTTGTAATCGGCGAAAGCGCCAAACATCCACTGTACGCCAGCTATGCTTTACACCGTTATTTCTGATAAGATTTCCGCAAAAGTCTTTTGTTTGTATAGCAGCCTAGATTTTTTTCAATACCTTTTAGATGATTGGACTATGATTGGCAAAAATACTTATCAGAAATTAATTTCTCAAAGAAGTTGGCTTCTGATAATTCTTTACAAACTATAAGAAGTTTTAAGATTACATTGGACAAATAATTGTAGGCAAGTGTTAATTATGCTATAGTTGCTATATAGAGATAGTGTTATATAGAGTAGATTATTAGGAACGGGGTGGCCAATGAAATTATATTCAAATGGAACACTAGGATTTATTGCTACGGTTACTTCACTTGTAGCAAACCAAGAAATAAACGGGCAATTTAATACAACTAATCCGTATATATTTTGGATTGGGCAGATAGTTTTGTGTATGATTTTTATGGTAGTGTTATTTCATATTTTACGCCATTGGGATAATGAATCGCCATTCACTAAAACACGACTTTCAATATCAATAGGGGTTTATGGTTTGATGTATGCTATGGCATATACTGGTTTTAAATATGCCTTTGTATTAATATTTTTAGTTGGGGTAACAGAAATTTATCTTACTAGAAAAAAAGCAAATTTAATGAAATAACTGTCAGATAAATCAACTTTTCGTCATGGTTGATTTATCTGACAGTTATTTTTTTCTATTGAATTTTTCTACCTTAGTCTTGGCCAGGTTTCATATGCCGCTTGTATTTACTTTGTTCTTCTGTTTTGATGATAGTTCTTGGTAATTTTCGGTCAGGATTGTGGTTGGCAATAATAGTCTGCATCTGGTTATCATCAAAAAGGGTGACATTGTTTGCAGCGAAATATAAAGCATCTCTTTGCCAATCTCCATGGTAATAATTAAACAGTTCTGAAATAGCAGTCAACTTTTCAGAGCGATTGGTTGCTGAATCAGGTTGATTAATAATTTGCAGGTATTCTTTTATTTTTTTGATTTTTTGTGGGTCTGGTTGGTTCATCTTCATCACTCCTCGTAAGATAGTCTACCACATTTTTTATCAAAATTATTCTAATTTTCCTTGATTTTGTACAAGTTTTAAGTGGTATACATGACTTGAATGAAAAACAGGCAGTTCTCACAAATTTCGTGAGAATTGCCTGTTTTGATTTGTATACTCTGATGTTTCACAGCGTCTATTGTATGAATCCTAAGCACTTAAGCCGCTTTTTTAGATTTCTTTCCAACTACTACGAAGCCAGCGAAAGCAAATGAAGTTCCCATAACTAAGTAGATAAGATTTGAATCACTACCAGTGTTTGGTAATATTGTTGCTGCAGCCTTTTTACTAGTTGTTGTTGTTACCTTAGTACCAGCAGTTTCTTTTTCTGTTGGTTCTTTTTTAGTAGGCTCTTGTTTAGTTGGTTCGTCTTTAGTTGGTTTATCCGGATCAGCAATAGTTGGTTTAGAAGCTGGGTCAAATGGGTCAGTGCCAGCAGCCAATTCTTGTTCATTTGTAAATCCATCGCCATCATTGTCAAGAGCAGGGTCAAGAGGGAGGATACGAGAATATGGAGTTGGGTTAGCATAGTCAAGAAGGTCAATATCTGTTAAATAGCTGGCAAAGACTTCATCCAATGAAGGTCCTTCTTCACGTGGGCCATATAACATATCATAACCATCCCCACCGACAGCTAAGAAGTCATTTGTTGCTAAGAAATAGGTTCTTGTTAAGTCTAAGTTTTCATAAGTTTCAGTAGCTTGATTGTAGATTTGAATTTTTAAAATTCTAGCTGGATCAACAGTCCCATCTTCTTTTAGGCCGCTAACTAGAGGATTAAAGAATACTTTTACCCCAGAGGCTTGTAAGAAACCACCATTCGAGCCAAGCAAAGGAAGTCCCTCGCTGTCTACTATTGGGTTGCCTGCTTCATCAACTTGGATAGCTGAACGAAGAGAGAAGGCAAACATATCAAGAATTTGTTGACCAGAAACGTCGATTTGTGAAATAATATTACCAAATGGCAATACGTTAATAACATCCCCTTTAGTAATTGGGGCATCTTTGGCAATAGAAGCACGAAGACCGCCACCATTGGTTACTGCTAGGTCAGTTTTATTCGCAAATCCGTGTTGACCATAGTTATACATAGCGTCAGTCACTAGGTCGCCTAGGTTGGTTTCACGAACACGTACATCACTGCGTTCACCGTTTAATTCGACAGGGTTCATTTCAACGATAACTTGTGAATTTTGGAAAGCAAATTCATCTTTAGCTTCCTTAACTAAGGCGGCCACTTTGTCATCTTCAGCAACGTCAGCTGTTTGAGCAGCAGAAATTAATTGTGCATTGAAGTTATTTTCACCGGCCGTATAAGTGACTTTACCGATATTTCCTAGATAGCTACCGGTTTGTACATATTGCACGTTGCCATATTTTTCGCCATTAGGAACAGTAGTATGTGAGTGCCCATCAATGACAACAGTCTGTTTGTCAGCTAAAAGGCTGTTAATAGAAAGTGCTCTAGCTAATTCGCCCCCTTGCCATTCTGTCTTGGTTGTTGGGTCAATACCTAAGTGAACAAGGAAGATATAGTTTTTAATGGTAGGATGGCTTGCTGTGAGTTCTTGAACCACTTTTTCTGTTTCGGTGATTGGATCAGTAAAGGTAACGCCTTTAACATTGTTTGGGTGAGTTTTTGTAGCTGTTTCAGGAGTAGTTGCTCCAATGACAGCGAACCCAATCCCATCTTTGGTGATAATGGTATAAGGGTCATAAACTCGTTTGCCATCTTTATAAATATTAGAAGAAACGATTGGGAAATTTAATAGGTCTTTGTAGCCGATAGCTTCCTCAAAGCCAAAATCAAACTCGTGATTGCCGACAGTCATAGCATCATAACCAACTTGGTTCATCATGGCAGCCATGGCAGCACCTTTAGAGTTATTCGAAATAGGCATTCCTTGGAAGGCATCTCCAGCGTCTAAAACTAAGGTTACTGGATTTTCTGCACGAGCTTCTTCAACAATGGTAGCTACTTTTGCGATACCAATAACACTTGAACTACCTTCCAAACGACCATGAATGTCATTGGTATGAAGGATGGTTACGTTTTTCGTATCTACTTTAGCAACTTCCTCAGTGCTAGCTTGTACTGGTTCTGCTACAGCAGCCTCTGTAGTTTCAGAAGGTGTAACAGTAGCATCTTCTAGACTAGTTACGTCACTAGAGCTATCTGAAGCAGTTTGAGCTGAATCTATGCTGGTTGCAGTATCAGGAGTATCCGCCTTAGGTTCATCAGCAGGAGTCTCGTCTACAACAGTAGCACCATCTGCAGCACTATCGGTTGAATCAGTAGTTGGCGGGGTTTCACCCGGAGCTATACTAGTATCCGAAGTAGGGCTTTCCTGTGCACTAGTAGGCACACTTTCCTCGGCTAATACAGGTGTTGCTTGATAAAATACAAAAAAACTTAAGAGTAAGACTAGTAAATAAAATAGATATCCTTTTTTATTCTTTTCCATTCCAAAATATTCCTCCCTTGTAAATAGTATTTTTGAACCATTTCTAGTATACTAAACTCTTGTTAACGTATTCAAGTCAAGATGGAATTTATTTGTAAATTATTGGTAAAATGTACGTATTATTTCATGGTAGAAAGAAGTGTTGTTTGTGGCAAAAGATATGACTAAAGGAAAACCTTTAGGGTTGATTTTAAGTTTTACGATTCCTTTATTAATTGGGAATTTATTCCAACAATTATATAGTATGGCAGATACTTTTATAGTGGGTAGAACTATCGGAGTGACAGCTCTAGCAGCTGTAGGCTCAACAGGGAGTATTATGTTCCTAATCTTGGGCTTTGCCCAAGGGCTAACAGCGGGACTTGCGATTCCTTTAGCTCAGAAATTTGGTGCTAAAGATGAAAAGGGTGTTAGACAAAGTTTCTTTGTTTCTTTACTGATTGCTGCTTGTGTTTCCTTAGTATTGACTGTGTTTAGTGTTATTTTTTGTCGCTTGATTTTAGAAACCATGCGGACCCCTGTTGAGATTATTGATCAGTCTGAAAGCTATTTACGTGTTATTTTAGCTGGACTCAGCACATCTGTAGCCTTTAATCTCTTGTCCAATATTTTAAGAGCATTAGGAGATAGCAAAACACCGCTTTACTTTTTAGTAATTGCTTGTATTATGAATATTATTTTGGATATTGTGTTTATTGTCGTCTTTAAAATTGGTGTAGCTGGTGCTGGCTTTGCGACCATTATTTCTCAAGCTTTTTCTGCTATTGCCTGTCTGGTCTACATCAAACGTCGCCTACCAATTCTTCATTTTAAGCGGGAGGATTTGAAGGTCTCTAATGGCTTTGTCATGGCTCATGTACG
Organism: Granulicatella seriolae; assembly: GCF_024543085.1. Taxonomy (GTDB): domain Bacteria; phylum Bacillota; class Bacilli; order Lactobacillales; family Aerococcaceae; genus Granulicatella; species Granulicatella seriolae. Next base: position 144,584 of record NZ_JANHNZ010000001.1, on the reverse strand, counting down.
GATTGCCTTTCCTATGGCCTTTCAAACCTCCATTATCGCTATTGGTGCCTTATCTATCCAAATTACGCTCAACCAATTGGGAGCAAATTCTGTTGCAGCCTATACCGCTGCTCAAAAGATTGACCAGTTGGCCATCTTACCTTTGATGTCCTTTGGTGTTACCATGGCTACGTATACAGCTCAAAACTTTGGTGCTAAACTTTATCAACGAATCTGGGATGGGGTAACAACGTGTATTAAGCTATCTCTAACTTTCTCAGTCGCTATTGGGATATTCTTGATTCTCTTTAGCCCGCAGCTGATAACTCTTTTTGTAGGGCCGGGTCAAGAAGACGTTGTTCAGTTGGGACGCTGGTATTTTATCACAAATTCTTCTATGTACTTTTTACTATCCTTACTCTTTATCTATCGGTATACCTTACAAGGGCTAGGGAAAAGTTTCATTCCAACTCTTGCCGGAATTATGGAGTTGGTTATGCGTATGATTGCGGCTATCTTTCTATCTCAAATCTTTGGCTTTGTCGGCGCAACTATGGCAAACCCACTAGCTTGGCTGGGAGCCGTTATTCCACTTTCTTATACTTATTACTCTTATAAACATAAGTACATCAAAAAGCACAAGCAAAAGATAGAAAAACAACCTAATCCAAACAATTGATAATTTTTACATGAAAAACGTTCGGAAATCCATTGGGTTTCTGAACGTTTTTCTAGTATTTTAGATTGTTTCATGGTATAAAGCTAGTAGAGGAAATCAAATTCTGGAGGGAAAGACATTGAAAAAAGACCTTGAAATTGCTCAAGAAAACCAACCAAAACATATCTTAGACATTGCCAAACATTTGGGTTTGACGGAAGAGGACATAGAAGTCTATGGTCGTTATAAGGCTAAAATTCATTTAGACAAGGTAAGTGATGGGAAAGCAAATGGGAAATTAATCTTGGTTACAGCCATTAACCCAACGCCAGCCGGTGAAGGCAAATCTACCGTCACTGTTGGTTTAGGGGATGCCTTACGTGCTATTGACAAAAATGCCATGATTGCCTTAAGAGAGCCTTCATTAGGACCAACTATGGGCATTAAAGGTGGTGCTGCGGGTGGTGGTTATGCACAGGTAGTTCCAATGGAAGATATTAATTTGCATTTTACAGGAGATATGCACGCTATTAGTGCGGCAAACAATGCCTTATCTGCTCTGATTGATAACCATATTCATCAAGGCAATGCCCTAGACATTGACCAAAGGCGTATTTCATGGAAAAGGGTGGTTGACTTAAACGATCGTGCCCTCCGCAAAGTTATCGTTGGATTGGGTGGACCACTACAGGGCATTCCTCGTGAAGATGGCTTTGATATCACCGTAGCCAGTGAGATAATGGCAATTCTTTGCTTGGCTAGTGATTTAGCTGATTTGAAAAATCGGATTGCTAGGATTGTTATTGGCTTTACCTATGATCGTAAACCTGTAACGGTTGCTGACCTTCAAGTTGAAGGAGCCTTGACCTTACTATTGAAAGATGCTCTACAGCCTAATCTGGTACAGACCTTAGAGCATACTCCAGCAATTATTCATGGTGGGCCATTTGCCAATATCGCTCATGGTTGTAATAGTATTATTGCGACAAAAGCCGCCTTGTCATTGGCAGATTATGTGGTGACGGAGGCTGGTTTTGGTGCTGATTTAGGTGCTGAGAAATTCTTAGACATTAAAGTTCCACAACTCGGTAAAGCGCCTGATGCCGTTGTTATTGTGGCGACTATTCGTTCGCTTAAATTACATGGTGGCGTTAGCCTAGCTAATTTGACTAAAGGAGAGGATCTAGAAGCTGTCGAAGAAGGCTTTAGCAACTTACAAAAACATATTGAAAATATCCAGTCCTATCAACTACCAGTTGTCGTTGCGTTAAACGAATTTACCGACGATAGCCAAGCGGAGATTGATTTGGTAAGGTCACTGTGCCAAAAATTGGGCGTTGAGTCTATCCAAACCTCTGTCTGGGCAAATGGTTCAAAGGGAGGATTAGACTTGGCTCATGCGGTCGTAGAAGCTATTGACAAGTCTGATCAAGTCTTTAGCCCCTTGATTGAAGTTGATTCAACCATCACAGAAAAAATAGATAAGATTGCCAAAAAAATCTACGGAGCAAGTGGCGTCACATATTCCAAAGAAGCCTTGAATCAAATCAAAACCTTTGAGGCAAATGGTTGGGGTCAATTACCGGTTTGTATGGCAAAAACACAATATTCTTTATCGGATGATCCTCAACTGTTGGGTAGACCGAATGACTTTGAAATCAATATTCGTTCATTTGTACCAAAAATCGGAGCAGGTTTTATCGTGGCCCTAACAGGTGACGTAATGACCATGCCTGGTCTGCCAAAAGTTCCTGCCGCCTTAAATATGGATGTTGATGCACAGGGGCGTGTTTCCGGACTTTTCTAAGAGTAGATTTTCTTGCTAGGTAAATGCATCGCACAATTTCCTAAACTATGCTATTCTATATAAGAGAATTTGAGTGCATGAAGCACCTTAGCAAAGGATGACGTTATGAAAGACATTCGTGTAGAGAATTTAAGAAAAAGTACCGGAATGAAACAATTGTTAGAAGATGTTTCCTTTACCATTTCTGAGGGGGAACATGTTGGTTTAATTGGACAAAATGGCAGTGGCAAGAGCACGCTTATGTCTATTATTGCTGGAAAAGATACTGCTGAGTCAGGAGATATTATTAAATCTAAGGATTTTAGAATGGCTTATTTGGAGCAGAATCCAAGCTTTCCTGAAGAAATTAGCGTTTTTGATGCCATTTATCAGTCAGATCATCCTAAGCTAAAACTGGTTCGTGACTATGAAGAAGCTTTAGAGAATCTGCAAAAAAATCCAAACTCCAGTGAGTATGTAAGAAATTTTGAAACCCTCGAACAGCGAATGACCCAAGAAGATGCTTGGCAAATGGAGGTTCAAATCAAAACTATCCTCACTAAATTAGGAGTTGGCGATTTAGAACGTAGGATTGGCTCCTTGTCAGGAGGACAAAAGAAACGAGTAGGCTTGGCAAAAGTTTTAATTGACCAGCCTGATCTACTACTCTTAGATGAGCCTACCAACCACCTGGATATGAATACTATTCAATGGTTAGAGGATTATCTGGCTCAATACAAGGGAGCCCTCTTACTTGTAACGCATGATAGATACTTCTTAGAACGAGTTGTGACACATATGTTTGAGTTGACCAATGGAAAGATTGAACGTTATGTGGGCAACTATCAGTCCTATTTGGAGCAACGATCTCAAAGGGAAGAGATTGCCCTTAGAATGACTCAAAAGCAAAAACAACTCTATCTGAGTGAATTACAATGGATGCGCCAAGGAGCTAAAGCTCGAACCACTAAGCAGCAAGCCCGCATTCAACGCTTTGAAAGTTTAGAAAGCGAGGTTCAGCAGAACCAGACCAAACAAGAGCTAGAAATTAATCTAGACCAAAAACGAATTGGCAAGCGTGTCTTCCACATGGAACAGGTGTCATTAAGCATTGCTGGTTTGACTATCATTTCAAACTTAGATTGGATTATTCAGGCCAATGATAGAATTGGTATTGTCGGAGATAATGGGGTTGGAAAATCGACCTTTTTGAATGCCTTAGCTAGCCAAAGAGAGTTTGACTCTGGCAACTTTACGGTAGGAGAGACTGTACGAATCGCCTATTATAAACAGATGGATGATGATATTCCGGGTGACAAGCAATTATCGCAATATTTACGTGAGTATGCTGAGGAAGTCAAACAGAAAAATGGTGAAGTAGCATCGGTTGCGGAACTATTGGAAACTTTTCTTTTTCCACGTCAAATGCATAGTGCACAGATTAAAACCCTATCAGGTGGCGAGAGAAGACGTCTGTATCTCTTAAAACTCTTGATGACAAAGCCCAATGTTCTTTTACTAGACGAACCAACCAATGACTTGGATATAGACACCTTAACCGTTTTAGAAAGCTATATTTCGGAATTTAATGGTGCTGTCATTACTGTTTCTCATGACCGTTACTTTTTGGATAAAGTTGCTGACTTTCTGGTGGACATCAAGGGGCAGGGACTCTTGGATACCTTTAGAGGAACCATGTCAGACTACCTTGAGGTGCAAGCTAAGGAAGAAAAGAAGAAAGCGAACGCAGAGCAAAAGCTTTCTAGTCAAAGCAAAGAAGAAGTGGTTGAAGTAAGTCCAAAAGCCAAAAAGAAAAAGCTGACTTACCATGAGCAAAAAGAATGGGACGGTCTTGAAGATAAGATTCAAGTCTTAGAAGACCAGCTTGAACATTTACAGAATCAAATGTTGGCTAACCAATCTGATTTTACTAAGCTACAAGTCTTACAAGAAGAAAGCAGCCAAGTGGAGACAGAAATAGAAGGACTCTATAGTCGCTGGGAAGAACTTGCCGCAATCATAGAAGCATAGAAAGGTGCGAGAGCAATGACCAAACAATATTTAGAATTTGCCCAACACGTTTTGGATCAAGGAAGCTTGAAAACAGATCGTACGGGAACAGGAACTAAAAGCGTATTTGGCTACCAAATGAGGTTTAATTTACAAGATGGATTTCCATTATTAACCACCAAGCGAGTACCTTTCGGGCTAATAAAGAGTGAACTTTTATGGTTTTTAAAAGGAGATACCAATATCCGCTATCTATTGCAACACAACAATCATATCTGGGATGAGTGGGCGTTTGAACGCTATGTGAAATCGCCTGATTACCACGGACCAGATATGACCAATTTTGGTATCAGAGCGACAGAAGACGAAACCTTTAATCAAGTTTACCAAAAGGAAAAACAAGCTTTTTGTGACCAGATTTTAGCTGACCAAGAATTTGCTGCTAAGTATGGCGATCTAGGCAATATCTATGGCTCACAATGGCGATCTTGGAAGACTAAGTCAGGAGAAACCATCGATCAAATAAGTGATTTAATTGATTTGTTAAAGAACAATCCTGATTCACGGAGAATGATTGTGTCAGCATGGAATCCGGAAGATGTCCCATCTATGGCTCTACCACCATGTCATACACTCTTTCAGTTTTATGTAGCAGATGGCAAGCTGAGTTGTCAATTGTATCAAAGAAGTGCAGATATTTTCTTAGGGGTACCATTTAACATTGCCTCTTATGCCTTGCTAACGCACCTATTAGCCAATGAAGTTGGCTTAGAAGTTGGCGATTTTGTCCACACATTTGGTGATGCACATCTCTACAGCAACCATTTGGACCAAATTAATCGCCAGTTGGAACGTCAACCATATGATTTGCCAAAACTCTTACTCCGTCACCCAGAGAAATCCATTTTTGAGGTTGAACCAGAGGATATTGAATTGGTTGGCTACCAGTCGCACCCAGGTATCAAGGCACCTATTGCAGTCTAACTAGAGGAAAAGAGGAAAACAATGCTAGCATTTGTATGGGCAGAAGATGAAAATGGATTAATCGGAAAGAATGGCACTTTACCATGGACATTGCCGAATGACTTAAAATTTTTCAAAGAAATCACTATGGACGGTACGATCGTTATGGGCAGAAAAACCTTTGAGGGGATGAATAAGCGTCTTTTACCGGGTAGACAGACTATTGTTTTAACTAGACAAACGGGTTACGATGGCAATGGGGCAGAGGTTTTACTAGACAAGGAAACCATACTGCAAGATGCTAAAGAGGACGATATTTATATCATTGGCGGATCAGATATATTCAAATTGTTTTTAGATGATGTCGATGTCTTGTACCAGACCAAGATTCATGAAACTTTTGAAGGGGATACCTATTTTCCAAAGCTGGATTGGGACAAGTTTCAACTAAAAAAATCAGTCGAAGGAAGTCTAGACGAAAATAATACCTATCCCCATACCTTTTCGTTATTTATTCGGAAGTAGGAATTAAAGAGCAACAATACTCAAACGAATCTCAAGCTAGCCGTCCTAACTATTTGTTCAAAAAACACCACCTAAACCGTAGATACTTAACGGTTTAGGTGGTGTTTTAATTTTAGAGAAAATCTTACCTATTCTTATGGTGTAGCTGTTGAACTTGATGAGCTAGAATCGGAGTAGAGGTCAGCATACCCTTTTGGTATCCCAATTCGATTTAATGGCCATAAGGTAAAGACGGCTTCACCTTTAATATGTTCTTTAGAGACGAAACCTATCATGCGACTATCTTTAGAGATGTCACGGTTATCCCCCATAACAAAGTAGTTTCCCTCTGGAACTTTAGAAACACCAAACAAACTATAGAGTGTGAAATCCCCAATAGGAACGGTCTTTGTTTCTACTGCTTCTGAGTTGATAAAAGGTTGATCTACTCGTTGACCATTGATGTAGAGCTGGCCTTGGAAAACAGTAATCTCGTCTCCCGGCATCCCAATGACACGTTTGATGTATTCTTCCGTTTCATCGGGGGAGTCAATCACAACTATATCAAATCGGTTTATGCTATTAATCTTACTCATAATCATACGGTCACCATTGTGTAAACTCGGATACATGGAGTTCCCAGCAACTGTAAAGAACTTAAATAAAAATGTTTGTAGCAAGAATAGGATGGCTAAAGAAACCAGAAAGGTCACAATAATACTAAAAGCTTCAGACATGAATCGTTGCAGTTTAGTTTTATTTTGGTCAACCTTATTTTTTTTCTTTTTCTTACTTGTCTTAACTTTTAGGGCTTGATTACGAGGAATAAATTCTCGTTCTTGCTCTTCTGGTTCGATAGGTTCTTTGGTAAAACGCATAGTCGTCCTCCTATTTTTTTAATTCTTCTACAGCTGCTTTGTATTGTGTATCATTTTTGACAATCAATTCACGAATATCATCCATTAACGCATTAGCAGTTGCTAGGTCAATTTGTCCATTAACAGGCAAATTTTTGCTGGCTTGGTAAGCTTCTACAGCTTTTTTTGTACCTTCATCAAAATAGCCATCTATTGTAACGTCATAACCTAAGGCTTTCAACATTGTTTCGATATTCTTTACATTATCACTAACGTTGCCTAGTTCAACCGTTTCACGAGTATCAATAATGGTTACAAAGGCGTAGTCAGGAAGTTTTACTTCAATAGAAGGAGTGATACCTTTTTCATTAATCCAGTTTCCGTCAGGGGTTAACCATTTGGCATTGGTGAATTTCAATTCGCTAGTATCAGAGATAGGGATGACTGTTTGCACAGTTCCTTTTCCGTAGGTTGTGACCCCAAGAATTTTGGCATTCACGGATTCTTGTAAAGCTCCAGCTAGAATTTCTGATGCGCTGGCGCTACCTTCATCGACTAAGAGGATATAGGGCTCGGTAATTTTGAAGTCACCGTAATCCTGATCTGATGCCTTGTAAGATCTGATATTCCCATCACGATCCTCAATCTGAAGAATGGTATCTCCATCTTTTAAGAACATATTGGAAATGGCAATTGCTTGGTCTAAAAGACCACCAGGATTATGTCTCAAGTCAAAGATGAGAGACGTAACACCTTGTTGGCGCAACGATTCAACGGCTGTTTTCAATTCATCAGCTGTATTTTTGGAAAAGCTAGTAATCTTGACATGTCCGATTGTCTTATCAGTATCATCAACAGTTCCAGTTACTGTTACAATAGCAATCTCAGCACGAGTAATGGTCACTTCCATCTCTTGCATATTGCGCAGGATGGTTAAAACAACATCTGTTCCTGCTGGCCCACGAACTACGGATACCACTTCACTAATTGTTTTGCCAGTCATATCATTGCCATCAACTTTCAGAATGACATCATTGGTCTGCAAACCAACTTTACGTGAAGGGGTGCCTTCCATAGTTGTACTAATCATAACTTGTCCATTTTCACTTTTCAGTTCGGCTCCAATTCCGCCAAATGAACCAGTTAGAGTTTGATCAATTTGCATAGTTTCTTCATTGACCATATAAGTGGTATAAGGATCACCGACAGCATCTGCCATTCCTTTTAAGGCACCATTTACAATCTCTTGTGAGGTGATGTCCTTATTGACATAGCCGTTGGTTAGGTAATAATAAACTTTTTCAATTTCTGCCAGTTCACCTTTTGGTACTTGGCTATTGGGGCTGGTCGGAATTTTGAGGACATCACTGACACTTGGACCGGTTCCTCGAGTAGACGTCTCTAACTTACCAGTAACAAAGAGGGTCGCAAATACTGCGATAACGGCCATAGCGAAGAGTGATAAAGCAAAGACCCATGGACGAATCCCTGTAGCTTGACCCTTTTTATCATGTGCTTGTGGTTCAAATTCATCCATATGATTTCCTTCTTTCTAAAATTAGATAACGGTATCTAAAGCAATTTCCATCATTTCATTAAAGGTTTGTTCCCGTTCTTGAGCGGTAGTTTCTTCGCCAGTTAGGATATGGTCACTAATGGTCACGATAGCTAAGGCTTCTTTTTTATGTTGTGCTGCTAAGGCATATAGACCTGCTGCTTCCATCTCAATAGCTAAAACACCGTATTCGGCTAACTTCATCTTATCTAGCTCGGCATTGTAGAAACGGTCGGAGGAAAGGATATTTCCTACATGTACTCTACTTCCACGGTCTACAGCATGGTGATAAGCCTTATCTAGTAGGTTAAAACTTGCGATAGGGGCATAGGTTACTTGGTTTCTGAATATATTAGTAATGATAGAGGAATCGGTAGTTGCGGCTTGACCTAGAACGATATCACGAACGTGTACATCTTCTTGTATAGAACCACCTGAACCAACCCGAATAATGCGTTGTACATCAAATTCGGTATAAAGCTCGTTTGCATAAATCATCATAGAAGGGATTCCCATACCAGACCCTTGGACAGATACTTTTTGTCCTTTGTATAAACCAGTATAACCAAACATATTACGAACGGCATTGTATTGCTCCACTTGTGTTAAGTAGTTTTCTGCAATGTATTTAGCACGCAATGGATCTCCCGGCATTAAAACTGATTCTGCAATTTGACCTTTTGTAGCTGAAATATGAACACTCATGTTGACACTCTCCTATTGTTTTTCTAATATTTTTTGTAACTGTTCTTGTGAAAATGAAACTGAAAACACAATCGAATCTGCTGGCAAATCAATTGATTTAACCACAACAGCATTCTTTTCCCCAAAGTTAAGCTGATTTAATTGTAATACAATCAGTCCATTTTGACTATCAATTCCTAACCAAGTGGGAAGATTTTCTTGATTGCCAATAGATGATAGGGCGGAGCTTGATGGAAGTGAGAGACCAGATAACTTAAAGGAATCTACTTTTAGTTGAAGGTTGCCATTGTCCATGATAAAAGGACTGGATTCTAACACATATGGAACCCTTAATCCCAAAAATTCGGTGGTTCCTTTTAGAATAACCTTATCTTCTATCGCAATGGTTATTGGATCTGCTAGATTGTTGGTATCTTGCAGAGACTGATTAAGTAGCTGACTTAACTGAGCCTTAGTAAGGTTCACATCAAAGGCAAGGTTTGTTTCACTGGTTGGTTGACTTGTTGTTACTTGATTTGAAATGGTATTAACCGTATTTTGATTTGAATTGATGAGATTAATGATATATAGATAAGTTCCACCTAGTGCCAAAATTAGTCCGATGAGAAGACTAAAAAAAGCAATTTTCCATGGGTTTCTCTTTACATTTTGTTGAACTCTTCTTTGATTTGTTTCTTGCTCGTTCAAATAGCCTCAACTCCTTTAAAAGATATGGTTTGATTGAATTATACCATAAAAAGAGGGTTAGCTATTAATCAGATGGTCAATCTCTTACTAAGCATCCATTCTCATAGAGTGTATTCTGGTGGGAGAGTGATTGGAAATTACTAGATATGTATCGTATAATCTTAAATGATAGAAGCTACTAATTTTGAATCAATCATTAAAGAGGTGAAGGAACACGTGTCGACTAATGCCATCAATATACTTGTCAGTTTTGATAAAGGCTACATAAAGCCATTTCATACTATGTTAAAGTCTCTCGTTACGAATAATCCACATGAAACCATCCATATCTGGTTACTACATAGCAGCATCTCATCGGAGGAGCTACAAGACCTAGGAGATTTTTGTGACTTACAGGGTGTTTCACTAACGCCTATTCAGGTAGATTCTGCTATTTTTAAGAAGGCTCCTGTTTCAAAACAATACCCACAAGAAATGTATTATCGCTTATTAGCACCACACCTTCTTCCTTCGACTCTTGATAGAATTCTCTACTTGGATCCGGATATTCTTGTCATCAACTCTATTAGACCTTTGTGGGAAATGTCTTTGAATGAATATATATTTGCGGCTGCTTCACATATCGGAGTTACAAATATTATAAATGGTGTTAATCGAATTCGATTGGGGACAAATCATGATTATTTTAATACAGGTGTCTTGCTAATGAACTTAAAAGTAGCAAGGGAAGTCGTAAAAGCTGAGGATATTTTTCAATGTGTGAGCAACTATAAAGGGGAGCTCATACTACCTGATCAAGATGTTTTTAATTTCCTGTATGGAAGTCTTACCTTAGCAATTGATGATGCTATCTGGAATTATGATGCTAGATACTATACGAGTTACATGATTAGAAGTGGAGGAGATTATGACCTCGATTGGGTGATGAAAAATACAGTTATCTTACATTTTTGTGGAAAGAGAAAACCTTGGGCAAAGTCTTACTCTTATCGTTTTGCAACCTTATATAAACACTACATGAATGCTATTTTTAGGTGATAGCTGATAAAAAATCATTCCAGTAGAAATATTTAATGATAAAATTCTATCAATTCGATTAGACAAACGATAGAATTACTCCTATAATAAACATATACAAATAAATTGAGGGTGATATTATGACAGATTTAACGAAAACAAAAAAAGTCTATCCAATTCAATCAAAAAAATCCGTTATTGTAGGGGAAGTATTAAATGCAGTAACACATGGAATAGGAGTTGGGCTCAGTATCACAGCCTTAATTCTCTTAATCTTGAAGGCACTCCAAGTCAACAATACAACGGCCTTGGCGTCATTTATTGTTTACGGTTCCTCACTCATTCTCTTGTTCTTAGCTTCTACTCTGTATCACAGTTTAAAATTTACTAGAGCCGCAAAGTACTTGCAACGGTTTGATCACTCATCAATCTATGTCTTGATTGCAGGAACCTATACACCATTCTGTCTATTAGGAATCGGTGGCTCCTTTGGTCGGGGGATTTGTATTGCCATCTGGGCATTTGCTATAGGTGGGATTATCATTGAAACATTCTTCCTGGAAAAGTTATCTAAGATTTCAGTTTTTCTTTATCTAGCAATGGGCTGGGCAGTCATTTTCACGATTCGTCCGCTTTATGAATCTATTGGCTGGGGGGGAATCTTCTTCCTAGTTATGGGTGGAGTAAGTTACTCACTAGGAACAATCTTTTATAGAAAGAAATACAACAACCTTTACCACGTTTTATGGCACCTATTTGTGCTAGCTGGGGCAATTTTTATGTTCTTTGCTGTCTTTTATTATCTGTAGGTTGGAGTTTTTAGAATTATACTTACAAAATCGTCCTTATCGGGTTTACTGATAGGGACGTTTTTTTGGTTTTATGAGGCTAAAACTTTCTGAACGAAAATAATTACTAGTTTACATGACAAGAAAAGAGTTTGATGTAAATTACATTACATTTAAAAATATAGAAAAACACAGACTTATGAAAGCGTTTCAAAAGTTTAAGGAATTCTTAAATTAATAGAACACAAAAATGTCCTTCATTTTAGTATTATAAAAATATGGTAATAATTTTATTGCTATAAATAGTTTAGGAGGTGTTTGGGATATGATAAGCAGAAAAAATGAGGAAAGGTCAGATATTGATAAGAAAGTTCTAGATTTTGGAGAGAGTCGGCAACCTTATCAAAATAGAAAACCATTACTCATTACCAGTACGGTTATTGTAGCTGTACTAACTACTATTGGAATGAATAGTAATAATCAAGTTCGAGCAAGTGAGGAAGGGAAGGTAACTGAAAGTATTTCATTTACTCCAGATGCACATGTGTCTGATAGTGAAGAAATTAAGGGAGAAAATAAAGCTGTACTAGCAGCAGTTGAAGATAAGACTAATATAAGTGCTGTTGATACAGAGGAAGAGGTAAAGAAAGAAGATATTTCTGAGACCAATGTGATTTTGGAAAGTGAAGACTCAAAAACGGAGTCACTTGAGGAGGAGAAAGTACTAGATGAGCTAAGCAAAGAAGAGGCTACATCTGTAACAGAAGTAGATAGTCTGGAAAAAAATAATAAGACTGATTTAGAAAAAAATGAAAGCGCTAAAGTGGCAGAAGGTGAGAAGGTTTTAGAGGATAAAAAACTTGAAGAAAATACCGAAAGTACTGAAAGTAAAGAAGCTATAACCTCAACGGATAAACCAGTCCTAGTTGTTGAAGACAAGACAATTAACGAAAGTAATGATCAACGGGTAGATTTGAGTGAGGATCTAAAGCTAGTTAAGGACTTGGAAAGTGGGTCTATTCATTTAACTTTTAAAACTCCAGAAGCAATTCCTAACTTTATGAATTTATTTTCAATTTCATCTTCTAAAGATAGAGCGGAATATTTGACTTTTTATCTGAATAAAGGAGTATTGGGAGTTGAAGGTAGAGATAATACGCAACAATTCTATACTGCTATTGGTGCAACAGACAAGAAACTTAGACCGGATAGTTGGCATTCTTTGTCTTTTGTTGTAGGTCAAGCTAATGAGGAAAAGAAATCCACTGTAAGCTTATATGTAGATGGGCAAATTGCTAAGACAGCTGAACAAACATCTAAGTTTTTAAAAGATTTAAAGAATGCAGATAATATGCAGTTTGGTGCAACTGTTAGAGAGACTGTTAAACCATGGGGAGCCAATTATCAGGTCGATAGTTTATCTATTTACAATAAAGCAGTAAGTGCTGAGGAGGTTGCATCTCTCCATGAGGCTTCAACAAAAGATTTAATTGTCAAAGAAAATAGTCCTGTAGTTGATAAATTTGCTGCCAATGAAGTAATTAGACACAGAAATATTTCCATTGATAAGAACAACAATAATCGTGTTGTTGTAAAGAATGATGTAGAAACTCTAAAGAATTTATCTAATGCAACACTCTATATGGAATTTAAGGCACCAGAAAACCTGAACACTTACATTAACCTATACTCTGTATCAACAAATACAAGTTCTGAAGATTATTTATCACTATATGTCTTTAAAGGTGTAGTTGGTGTAGAAGCTAAGGATGCAAATAAAACTGCATTTTATGGCAATTATGCTGATGCACCATTGCAAGTTAAACCAGGCGAATGGAATTCAGTAGGTCTAGTAGTCGATAAAAATAATAGCTTTGCAAGAATATATGTAAATGGTGTTTTATCACGTACTACTAAAGTGTCATCGAAATTCATCAAAGATTTATCGGCTAAAACTAGTGACCAAGTTGCTCAATTTGGTAAAACGGTAAGAGGTTCAAAAGAAGTTTGGAATGAGGGGTACTATCTAAATGATTTTGTAGTTTACGATAAAGCCTTCACCAATGAAGAAATGGCAGAGCGATCAAATCTTTTTGCTGCAGAATCTTATAAATTAAATGTTCCTGAAAATGTAAAGGTGACCGATGCTAAAGCAGTCTATAAGGGTGGCCAAAATAATCAAAAGAACAAGGAGGGGATTTTTAGTTACCGTATTCCTGCACTCCTAGTTACGGATAAAGGAACACTGATTGCAGGTGCAGATCAACGTCATAACCACTCTGCTGACTGGGGTGATATTGATATGGTTGTTCGTCGCTCTACGGATAAGGGAGAAACCTGGAGCAATATTATCCCAATTACTGATTTACAAATCAATCCAAATGCTAAAGATGCAAGCGTTAATGGTATTGTAAATATTGATATGGTTTTGGCGCAAAATCCAGATACCAAACGAATTTTCTCTGTTTATGATATGTTTCCTCAAATGCAAGGTATTTTTGGTATGAACGGTCCAAGAGAAGATCCATATAGCGAAATTGAAGGCAAAAAATATCTAAAACTGTATTCTAATAAAGAGAATCAAACATCTGAATTCCATACGGTTCGTGATGATGGAATCGTGTATTCACCTGACGGCAAAGTAACAGTGTACAGAGTAGTTGTGAAACCAGAAAAGGCACCATATTCTCAAATGGGTGATATCTTTAAAGGTTCTGAAAAAATTGGAAACATCTACTTTATTGACAACCCAACAAGTCCATTTAGAAGTGCTAAAACTTCATATTTATGGATGTCCTATAGTGATGATGATGGCCAAACTTGGTCTGCACCAACTGATATTACACCACAAGTTAAGTCTGATGACTACAAATTCTTTGGCGTTGGACCTGGTACAGGTATTGCACTACACAGTGGAGAGCATAAAGGAAGAATTATTATTCCAGTATACTCTACTAACCATGCTTCTCATTTAAATGGTTCTCAATCTTCAGCGGTTATCTATTCTGACGATAACGGAGTAACTTGGAAACCTGGTCAAGCGGTAAATGATAATCGAACTTTAGCTGATGGGAGTAAAATTCATTCCACTACAATGAATAATGCTTTTGCACAAAATACAGAATCAACAGTTGTTCAATTAAAAAATGGTGACTTAAAGCTCTTTATGCGTAACCTCAATAAGAAAGTCCAAATGGCAACCAGTAAAGATGGTGGAGCAACTTGGGAAGATGATGTTGTTTTACTGAATGATGTTACAGATGTTTATGTACAATTATCAGCCATCCAATTTGAACGTGAGGGACAAGAATATATTCTTCTAGCAAATTCAAATGGTCCTAAAAGAGAAAATGGCCATGTGCGCTTAGCAAAAGTACAAGCTGATGGCACTCTAGAATGGACACACTCACAAGCAATCCAAGATGGCAAATTTGCCTATAATTCAATTCAAAAAATAAATAATGAAGAGTTTGGTATTCTCTATGAGCATAGCCCAAGTGGATACAATGACTATAGTCTAATGTTCAAGCGCTTCAATTGGGACTTTATCATTAACGAAGAATCCTCTTTACCAACTGTTAAAGTTGACTCTATTAAACAAAAAGATAATAACCAAATCGAAGTTGCCTTTGATTATGGTGTACTAGCAGTTGAACAACCTGACTTAGTGTTATCAAATGGAAAAATAGCTAAGTTCATTAAACAAGTGGATAAAAAGACACTACTTTATGCTATAGAGGAAGGTGATTGGGGAAGTGAAATTGAGAGCGTATTTAAGGGTGAGATTGTTAACATAAATCTCTTAACAGTAGATGCAAAAGGTAAGTTAGCAAACAGTCAAACTAGTCTTGATCCTGAAAGCACTAACCCAGAAGAGGGAAGTCAATCAAACGTTCAGAATACACATGATGTAAACCATTTATTAAATGCCACAGCTACTGCTAGCGACTTTGAAAAAGGTACGACTTTCACTGCAGATAAAGCCGTAGATGGGAAAAACGATACTCGTTGGGCGACTAATGTAAACATAGAGAAGCCTACCCTATTCATAACACTTGACCAGCCTACCTATATGGAAAGAATTGAAATTGACTGGGACCCAAGAAAAAACAATGGGACAGTTGCAGACCCGAATGTAAATTCATGGCAACTCTATTATGTTAAAGAAGATAAAGTTGCCAATAGATTAGCTGCTAGTGAAAGTGAATGGATCTTAGCACATGAACGGAATCAGGCAACAGGTATCAATGAAATTGTTAACTTGAGTCAGGGAATTACTACTAAACAGCTGAAGCTAGTCATTACTGAATACGTTGAAGGTAATCTCAAATGGCGTAATGTTGGAATTAATGAGATTCGAGCTTTCTCTAACCAATCAGAAAAACCTGCCTTGAATACACCAAATGTGAATCAC
Source organism: Granulicatella seriolae (assembly GCF_024543085.1). GTDB lineage: Bacteria > Bacillota > Bacilli > Lactobacillales > Aerococcaceae > Granulicatella > Granulicatella seriolae. The sequence continues at coordinate 128,661 of NZ_JANHNZ010000001.1, read as the reverse complement.
TTAAGTGGCGCAAAGGCTAGTGCCAATAACTTTGAAGTTAACACACAGTATACTGCTGATAAAGCCATTGACGGAAATGACTCGACACGTTGGGCAACTGATAAAGATGTTGTTGATCCAACTTTAACACTTGCTTTGAACCAATTAACGCATATTGAGAGAATTGAAATTGATTGGGACAAACGTACTAGTGCTAATCAAGATGATCCAAATGTAAATGCATGGAAACTTTACTATATTAAAACGAAAGATACGAATGGGCTAGAAAACATTTCAAATTGGACCCTTGCTCACGAACGTAAAACTGCTGCACAAGTAAATGAAGTTATTGAACTTGATAAAGGTATAGATGCAACGCATTTAAGACTAGTCGTGACAGATTATGTCACTGGAAAATTGGGCTGGCGCAATGTAGCCATCAATGAAATTCGTGCCTACTCAAACACAGCAGATACAGCGGTCATTGATAATCTTAATCAAATAACGCAACTAACCTTATCAGAAGATGGCACTAAAATCATTCTGCCTGAATTACAAGGTGAAGTGGTTATCGTAGGAACAAATGCATCAGGCGTAGTTGATTTAACAGGTACTGTTTATAAACCATTGACCAATCAAAGTGTCAAAGTGTCCTTACAACAAACGCATAATAATCAAGTTAGAATGAAAGAGTTTGTTATTGAAGTTGGTGGACTCTATGAAAATGAAGGTGTTGGTGAAAAACCAGTTGTAGTACCGGTTGTTCAGCAATGGCATGGAGTAGAAGGGAAAACTTCTATCACTAATGAAACGATTTTAGTTATGACAAGTGACTTTGCAAAAGCTCTTGAAATGTATCAAAAAGATCTACAAGCTAGAGGCTTAAGTCTGGCCATTGGGGAAACATCAAATGGTAAACGAATTGAATTCAAGAAAGTTACAGATAAAGGCTACGCTGATGAGGGTTACGGTATTACAATTCAAGATGGAGTAATTACTATCGAGGCTAATTCACATGTAGGAGCGTTTTATGGAACCAGAACCCTACTTCAAATGGGTGAAAAAGACCTGCAAAATGGATTGCTAAGAGATTATCCAGCATTTGGACATAGAGGATTTATGCTAGATACGGGTCGTAAATTTGTTCCTTATCACATGGTCTTAGAATTCATGGAAAATATGGCTTATTATAAGATGAATGATTTACAACTTCATTTAAACGATAACTACATTTTCTTAAATGAACATGTTAAAGATAAAAATATGACCAATGAAGAAAAAATCAAATATGTATTAGAACATGCAAAAGATGGTTTCAGAATTGCTACAAATGTTGTTGGGGAAAATGGTGTTAAGCTAACATCTGATGATCATTATACAGCTGAGCAGTTCCAAAATTTACTGAAGAGAGCTAACGAGTTGGGAATTAACTTAGTTCCAGAATTTGATACGCCTGGACATGCTCTATCGTTTGTAAAAGTTCGACCAGACTTGATGTATAAGGGTCAAGTTACTGGTCACCATGCGGATGTTGAACGTGTAGCCATGCTTGATCTAGACGGTAAATATGACGAAACTCTTGCTTTCGTAAAATCTGTTTATAACGAGCTTTTAGATGGTGATGATGCACCATTGCGTGGAATTAAGACACTTCATATTGGAACAGATGAATATTATGGTGATTCTGAAACTTACCGTAAATATACCAACGAAATGATTAAATTCATTAAAGGAAAAGGTATTGTACCAAGATTCTGGGGTTCATTATCCAATAAACATGGTAATACAACTGTTGATGTATCCGATACAGAGATGCACTTATGGGCACTAAGTTGGCAAAATCCTACAGATGCAATCAATATGGGGGCTCATATCATTAATATTCTTGATATTCCAACCTATATTGTACCAAGTGGAAGTGGTGCTAAAGGACCTTATCAAGACTATGCAGACTACATTAGACAATACAACTCATGGGCACCAAATGATTTTTCTGCAAGTGGAGGAGTTACATTAAACGAATCTCATCCGAATGTTTTAGGAGGGGGATTTGCCTTATGGAATGATAATATTGATTTACATGAAACAGGAATTACTTCTTATGACATGTTTACTCGTTTCTTTAAATCACTAGAAGTTACAGCTGCAAAAACATGGGGTTCAAACCGTGCACCAAAAGCATATGCTGATTTTGGTTTCTTACCAGAACATCTAAAATATGCTCCTTCATCAAATCCAGAATTTAAAATCACGAAAGAGCAACTCTTTGATATTTCTAAAGAAACAATTGAGGCATTTGAAACATTCGGTATTGAAAATGATGATAAAGGAATTCACGTAAGCAAAGATTCCTATATTATTACAAGCGCCAAAGAGGTTGGTCCAGATGCGGTATTGACTATGGAAATAAAACTAACAGGTCAAGGAGAGCAAGTATTCTCAACAAATGGTGTTAATAGTATATATTTGGTTAATGAAAATGGAAAAGTAGCTTATAAGTTTGAACAATTTGATATTGAATTTGATACTGAATTACCTTTAAATGAACTTCTTGAATTACGATTTGTTACAGCTAAACAACAAACAGATCTATATGTTAATGGTATGAAACAAAATAGACTAGCAATTACTGAGTTTCCAAAGCTTGCTCATACTACTTTTGTTATGCCTTTAGGTAAAATAGGCGGTTTTGATGGAGTTATCTACAGACTAACGCTAAGTAATGAGAAATTTATTGATCCACGAGTGATTCAATCAGATGAGATTAAATCAGTAACGGCCTCAAGTGAGCAAAAACCTGGGGATAATGTTGAGGGACCAGTAGAACTAGCTTTCGATGGAAACAAAGCTACTTTTTGGCATTCAAATTGGACTAAAAAAGATGCAAGTTATACTGTAACCATTACACTGAATGAAGAACAAAAAGTGAATGGATTAGTTTATGTACCTAGACCAGCAGGTGGCAATGGTGTTGTTACTGCTTATGAAGTATATGCTCAAGTTGATGGTAGTTTAGTAAAAGTATCTGAGGGAACTTGGAAAAATAATACAGAAGAAAAATATGCAACTTTTGAAAACACAGTATTATCTAATCTCTTTGAGTTCAAAGTACTAACTGGTCATGCCGGTTTTGGATCTGCAGCTGAGATAAGTTTATTGAAAGATATTAAATCAACAGATCCAGTAGAACCGACAGATCCAGTAGATCCAGTAGACCCAACAGATCCAACAGATCCAACAGATCCAACAGATCCAGTAGATCCAGTAGACCCAACAGATCCGACAGATCCAGTAGATCCAACAGATCCAACAGATCCGACAGATCCAACAGATCCGACAGATCCGACAGATCCAGTAGATCCAGTAGATCCAACAGCTCCAGTAGATCCAACAGATCCAGTAGATCCAACAGCTCCAACAGATCCAACAGCTCCAGTAGATCCAGTAGATCCAACAGATCCAGTAGATCCAACAGATCCAACAGATCCAACAGCTCCAGTAGACCCAACAGATACAGTAGATCCAGTAGGTCCAGTAGATCCAACAGATCCGACAGATCCAGTAGATCCAACAGATCCAACAGCTCCAGTAGTAGATGAGTTTATCACTGTAACTGATAGTGACACACAAATTACAGTCATCATTCATAAGGATGGTGTTAAACCAGGTGCGGTCTTTGATGCAAGCATCTTAGAAAATATTTTGGATCTCTTTGATGGCAAAGCTTATGATCTTTATGAACTAGGCTTCGCCAATCCAGATGGTCAGTATTCGCCAATCCAAAGTGATGCTCAGGTAGTGATTCCAATTAATGGAACGCCAATCTTTGTTTACTATGTTGGTGAAAATGGCAATTTAGCGATTGATTTCCAAGTTGTTGGTAAAAGCGTTCGCTTTACGGTGCCTCACTTTAGTCAATATGCTGTAGTCTATTCTCACGCATTGAAAGATGTGAAGGAAGAAGACTTAACGACTAAACCAATCCCAGGCAAAGTTACCATTCCTGGAGTTGATGAAAATGAGGGTGGGCAACCGGTAGCAAGTGGAGCGAAGGAAGACAAAGAAATCAAGGTTTCTCAAGTTGCAACTACTTCTGTAAAACCAACGACCACTGCTAAACAGTTACCAAATACTGGTACAAGTAGTTTATGGCTAACTCAAGTAGGCGGATTCTTATTAGGTTTGCTAGGAATAAAGAGTTTAGGTAAAAGAAAAAAATAAATCTTATCATTAGATAAGAAATCCAATTAATGATGGTTTTTCCTCTTTTGATTCAGTAATCAAGACTGAATCAAAAGGGGAAACCCATCATTTTTTTGTCATTTTTTCTGAATTCATATGAGATTCATACAGTCTTGCTATAATATGTATGTAAACAAGAAAGATAAGAATTAGACAGGAGGTTAGGGATGAAAATACTATATTTAGAAGATGACCCGATTATTAGTGAGGTTGTTAAGGAATATTTGCTCTTGGCAGGATACAGTGCAAAGCACGCTATAGATGGGAGACACGCACTAGACTTATTAAGAGATAATGAGTTTGATTTAGCCATTCTAGACATTATGGTGCCATATGTTTCTGGTCTTGAGGTTTTACAAAACATTTCTAAGACTTATCCCTCAACTAAAACAATCATGTTAACAGCTTTGGGGGATGAAACGAATCAACTTCAGGCTTTTGACTATTTTGCAGATGATTACATTATTAAACCTTTTTCTCCAGTAATTCTTTTGAAGAGAATGGAGGCTGTTTTGCGAAGGGGGAGTCCGCAAGCGGTTAGTGCGAGCAATCTAGGCTTTCTTATTCAAGAAGAAAGTTATCAAGTCTTTTATCGACAAAAATCGCTACATCTCACAGTTACCGAGTTTTTGATATTTAAGAGTATGTCAGATTATCCGACCAAAGCTTTTACTAGGGAAGAGCTTTTAGACAAGATTGACCCAGATAATCTAATTGTTAGTGACCGAGTGATTGACGCTCATATTAAAAACTTACGAAAAAAACTGCCTTACAATGTCATAAAAACAATTATTGGTGTGGGTTACCAGTATCAGGAGGTGACAGAATGAAACTTTCAAAAAAAGTCTTTTTATATACCGGCGCAACTACTTTTCTTGTTGGACTAGTAATTATTGGTTACTTTATTTTTATGCTACCAGGATTGTATGTTGATTATAAAAACGATAAATATATCGAACAAATTAGTGAAGTTCAAAAAAGTTTGGTGGCTGGTGAAGATGAAAACTTAGGAGAATTGATTACTGATAATATCTATTTGATGAGCGTTCAACTTCCTGAAAGCGGCTATGAGTTTAAACTACTCAATCAATATTTTTCATCAACCGTAGAAGTGATTCGTCCAGAATTAAAAGAGTTGATTGACTCTATGCGCAAGTCTTTTGTACAGATGTCAAGTTCAAATGAAGATAGCAAAGATATAGATATAGAATTCGATACGAAACAATGGGAAGACTTGAGTAAAGAATTCCAATTCAATCAGATGGTAACCATCAAAGAGTTTAAAAATAATATCCAAATGCTTGACGATAGTGCTGTTATATCAGATTTCAAACAATTAGAAGATGGCTCGAAAATGATGATTAGCCAGATAGAATCAAATAAAACTCAATTTACAAACATTATAGCATTTAAGCAAAAAAATGGCGTTTATTACATTACGTTTGCTTCAACCATGACACCACAATTGAGTGAATTGATGCCCATCATTCTAATTAGTACACCTATGATTGTTTTAGTATTATTACTGTTTTCACTAATCTCTGCTTCATTATTTAGCCGAAAGTTGGCTGAACCAGTTGAAACACTGGCAAAGCAAGCTCGTAATCGTAGTGGTCAGAAAGATTTTATGTTTAAACAGAAGAACCAAGGAGATGAATTCAAAGTACTAGAGGATGCCTTGAATGACATGCACCAAGATATTCAACAGAAATTGACTCAGCTACAATTGCAGAATGAAGCCTTGGAAGCTGAAAAAGAAAAGCAAAAGATATTTATGATGAATGCTTCTCATCAACTAAAGACACCAATTGCAGGAGCAAGTCTGTTGGTAGAGGGAATGAAGCATAAGGTAGGTAAGTTTGCTGATACGGATGTTTATCTACCAAAAGTTGAGCAGGAACTGATTCGCTTGAGTAGCATTATTGAGAATGTTATCGCAAGCTTTGCCTATAAGAGCCAGACTCTTGATTTAGAAGAAATCTCTCTTAATGACCTAGTTGAAAATTGTCTAAACCAGTTTTCTGAACGCATTAAGGATAAACATATTCAGATTGAAACAGCACTTGACTCAGTCAAGCTTACAACTGACCCAGAATTATTTTATTCCATCTTAGAAAACATCATCAATAATGCTATCCAATACACCCCACAAGGTGGAAAGATGATCCTTATGCTTACTCAAGACAAGCTTGTCTTACGCAATTTTGGCAAGACGATTGATGAAGAGTTATTGCCGAGAATTAAGGAAGCCTTTGTAAGGTCTCAAGACAATCAAGAACGAGGAACGGGACTAGGTTTGTATCTGGTAGATACCTTCATCGATATGCTGGGCTTGCGATGGACGATTGACAATTTTGAAGAGGGGATGATAGATTTACAAGAATCAGGTGTGCAAGTCGTCATTTATTTAAAGGAGGAAGATTCTTATGATAACCATTAATGACTTACAAGTAAGCTACAAAGATGTAAAAGCTTTAGATATTGACCGCAAAATTGAGATCAATGCCCATGACCGTGTGGGCGTTATCGGGTCAAACGGTGCCGGGAAAACAACCTTTGTTAAAGCATGTTTAGGAATATTACCATATGAGGGAACCATTGCCACAGAAGTAGCACCTAGTCAAATGTCAGTCCATATGCAGTTTAATGAGTATGTAGATACTATGAGTGTTAAAAATGTTATGGAAACTATTTTAAATACCGATGTTGACAAAAATCCAAAGCTGCAAGAATTAATCAACTTTTTTAACTTTAATGACCATTTGAAAAAACACTATAAAAATTTATCAGGTGGATTAAAGCAACGATTTACCCTGATTTTGGTCTTAATGCAAGATGCACCTATCACATTCTTTGATGAAGTTACTACAGGATTAGATTTTTCAACAAGACAAAGTCTGATTGATAAAATTCTTGAATGGTATGACCATAAAGAGTCCTGTATTATTTTCATTACCCATTATTACGAAGAGTTAGAACGGTTAACCAACAAGCTGATGATTTTAGATGCAGGAAAATTGATTGATTTTGGTGATACCAAAGAACTGTTTAGAAAATATTGTGGTCATTCTGTAGTAACCTTTAATGCCAATCAAATTGAGCATACCTTAATCGATTCTTACAAAAAAATTATTGCGCCTGAAGGAATGCTAGCCTTGTCTTGCAAAACACCTGAGGAAGAAATGGGGCTTGTTCAATTGTTAGTTGAAAAAAATGTGTCCTTTAAGCGTAGTAATTACGATATTGAAATTCTAAGCATGAATGCTATAGGAGGGAATAAAAAATGAGACGATTAGTGACATATGAATTGAGAAGTATGCTAGGAAATTTCTTTGCTATCTTTTTTGGATTAGTTTTTCCAATTGTTATGTTGTATATTTTGTACCCAGTAATCATTAAAAATGTTCCTGAAGTAATGAAAGCTCAGGTAAGCGTTCAATTGTTTGTGCAAATGATGTTAGTGATACCATTGGCTTTATTATTTATTGGATTTTCAGCACTATTTTCTCAAGAAATTGAAAAGGGGGTTATTAATCGATTAGTATTGTTTGGAATTAGTGAAGGCAAGCAGATGCAAGCTAAGATGATTGCTAATGCGATTGGTACGACCTTAGCTATTATTTTATATACTGTTGCCACTGCTTCTTATATCAATTTATCGACTCCAACATTTTTTGCTTTCTTTGCTTTAGTAGTGACTTTTGCTGTCTTAGGTGTATCTCTATTTGTCTTAGCTTATGGAATTTGTTTATTGGTACGTCGCTTTAGCATTGCCTATGGAATTACCATGACTCTTTATTTCGCTATTATGATGTTATCGGGGTTAATGGGACTACAGATTGAAGACTTGCCTAAAGTTGTCCAAGGCGCTCTGATATATTTACCAACAGCAGTACTACCAGGCGCTCTTACAAAAGCTTGGCAATTAAATTCCTATAACTTTATGCCTTTGGTTCAAGCATTTATTGTTTTTGGTGCAATCTGTGGCTTGGTATGCTTTGCTGGGTTACGGAAGAATGCCAGACGATTGAACTGATGTTTAGGAAATGTTAGCAGGTAGTGTTCATGCGTAAAGAGTCTCCAATACCTCTATCAAAAATAAGGGTATTGGAGACTCTTTTTATAGTTTGATACTAAGTTATTAGATAGGGACTTCTTCCTCTGATTTAAGCTGATAAAGCTTTCTACCAATCTTCTCGATAATAGAAATAACAGGAATCTGAGATGTAATATCATATCGGTCATTCTTATTTTGGGAAATGTAGTAGGATAAGTTGATGTCACTCATTTTTGAAATAGTTGAGCTTTGATTGTTTGTAATAGAAATAATCTTACAATTCTTACTCTTAAAGCTATTGATATGAGTAATAATATCATTACTTTCGCCAGAAACACTACAAATAATTACGACAGAATCAGAGAAGAGGTTGCCTTTAATGGGGTAGTGTGGATCATCAATATAAAGAGTCAATTCACCAATTGATGATAAAAAACGCGCGCCATACTTCGCCATCACGCCACTATTGCCACTACCAATAAAGATGGTTTGTTTAGCTTCTAGAATACTCTTGGTAATTTCATTAATTTGTTGGTTAAATTCAACGGAATCACTTCTCTTTAAGAAATCTATTATTTCGGATGTATCATTTGTGAGTAAACTTTGTTTTTTATCTTCTTGAAGGTATTGTCTAAAAGCCATTCTGAACTCTGTATAGCTATAAAAACCTAATTTTTGACAAAACTTCAAAATGCTAGTTGTTGACACATGACTTTCATGAGCAAATTCACGAATTTTCATATAAGCAACTTTTTCTTTATTATCCAAAAGGTAGTTATAAATGGAAAGTTGTATTGGACTTAAGTCTCTTATGATATCTGGACTAAACATAGATGCACCTCATTTTTAATCATTTTACATTGTCTTTGACAATAATAGTAACATAATTGTCAGCGCTTGTACCTTGAATTGTTTCCTACAGAAAAAACATATTGTTTTCTACAGGAAACAATTTTTTATCGCATACGTTTTGTTTTTAAAGCCTTAAGAGTTATTGTGAACGCTATCAATTTGGGCTAAAGTGAGACCATAAAAAGAACTATTGAGGAGATAACATTATGGCAAAAGATTATGCACTTATTTCAAAGGAAATAGTAGAAAAGATTGGTGGCAAAGATAATATTTCTGGTGTTACACATTGTATGACACGTTTGCGCTTTGTTGTAAAAGATGACAGTAAGGTAGATGTTGATGGCTTAAAGAATATCAAGGGTGTTCTAGGCTACATCTATAATGGCGGACAACACCAAGTGATTATTGGAAATGCTGTTGCACAAGCCTACAAGGAAGTCTTAAAAATTGGAGATTTTGGTCAAGAAAGCGAGATTGCAAAGGGGCAAATCAAAGAACCACTAACCCTCAAGAAAATTGGAGCCAATATTTTAGACGCACTTGTTTCTACAATGAGCCCATTGATTCCTGCTATTATTGGTGGCTCAATGATTAAATTGTTAGTCTTACTATTAAATATGATAGGAGTATTACCAGATACCAGTTATACCTATCGTTTACTAACTGTAATGGGGGATGGTGCCTTTTTCTTCCTACCAATTATGGTAGCCGCTTCGGCCGCTAAGAAATTTAATACCAATCCATATATTGCTATGGCGATTGCTGGTGCTCTTGTACACCCGAGCTTTATTGAAATAATGAAAGCTATTGCCGATGGAGAAACTGTAATTTTTCTAGGTGTTGCTATGACCTCTGTAAAATATACCTACACCGTTGTTCCAACTCTTGTAATGACTTGGTTATTGTCTTATATTGAACGGTTTGTGGATAGAATCACTCCAGAAGTTACTAAAAACTTTTTAAAACCAATGTTGATTTTCTTGATTGCTTCACCTATCGCTATTATGTTGGTTGGTCCTGCAGGTGTATGGTTTGGTAATGCCATTTCAAGTCTTGTTTATGCCATTCATGATCATCTTGGTTTCCTAGCAGTTGCTATTATGGGTGCCATTTGGCCGTTATTAGTTATTACTGGTATGCACCGTGTGTTCACTCCAACGATTTTAATGACAATTGCAGCAACTGGTATGGAAGCTATGGTAATGCCAAGTGAGATTGGTGCTAACCTGTCGCTAGGTGGTGTAGCTCTTGCGGTAGCTTGGAAGACACGTAACCATGAATTACGCCAAACATCTATTGCGGCAGCATTTTCAGCGATAATTGCTGGTATTACAGAACCGGGGCTATATGGGGTGGCTGTTAGGTTGAAACGTCCACTGATTGCTTCCCTTATAACTGGTTTTGTTTGTGGTGGACTGGCTGGTATTGCTGGATTAGCTAGTCGTTCAATGGCATCACCAGGAGTTGCAACAGCAGTACAATTTTTTGATCCCAAAGACCCAATGTCTGTTGTTTGGACAATAGGTATTATGATTTTATCCGTCGTGCTCTCTTTTGTACTGACCTTACTTATTGGTTTTGAGGATTTAAAAGAGGGGGAATAAATCTTGGATATTAAAAAATTCCCAAATGATTTTCTTTGGGGTGGCGCCATTTCAGCAAATCAATCGGAAGGTGCTTACCTTGAGGATGGCAAGGGGTTATCTATTGTAGACGTTATCCCTCATGGACAAGAGCGGATGGACTATAAACTTGGCTTAGTGCCGGATTTGACCTTAAAATCTAGTAATTATTATCCGAGTCATCAAGCCATTGATTTCTACCATACCTATAAGTCCGATATAAAATTAATGGCTGAAATGGGCTTTAAAGTATTTAGAACATCCATTGCTTGGACAAGGATTTTTCCAAATGGTGATGAAGAAAAACCAAACCAAGCAGGCATTGACTATTACCAAGACTTATTTAAAGAATGTCACAAATACAATATGGAACCTTTAGTGACACTTTGTCATTTTGATGCACCAATGCATCTGGTTGAAACAATTGGTTCTTGGCGTAGTAGGAAGATGGTGGATCACTTTGTTAAGTATGCTCAAACTTGTTTTCGAGAGTTTGATGGATTGGTTAAGTACTGGCTAACGTTTAACGAAATTAATATTCTTTTACACAGTCCTTTTTCTGGTGCTGGTTTAGTATTCCAAGAGGGGGAGAACAAAGATTTTGTTAAGTATCAGGCAGCACATCATGTTTTACTAGCCTCTAGCTTAGCAACCAAAATAGCTCATGAGATTAACCCAGATAACCAAATTGGTTGTATGCTGGCGGGCGGTGATTTTTATCCGGAGACCTGTCACCCTGATGATGTTTGGAGTGCATTAGAAAAAGACCGTGAGAACTTATTCTTTATTGATGTTCAAGTTCGCGGAAAGTATCCTAGCTACAGCAAACGTTTATTTAAAGAAAAAAATATTGAATTAGTGATGGAAGAAAATGATGAGAATCTATTAAAGAATACAGTTGATTTCGTTTCCTTTAGTTACTATTCTTCAAGATGTGCTAGTGCAACGATGAACCAACAAAGTGAAGCTAATGTCGTGAAATCATTGCCCAATCCATATTTAGAAAAAAGTGATTGGGGCTGGGCAATTGATCCCAAAGGGCTAAGAATTACAATGAACAGGCTCTACGACCGCTATCAAAAACCATTATTTCTAGTTGAAAATGGGCTTGGTGCTAAGGATACGGTTGATGAAAATGGACAGGTCGAAGATGACTATCGTATTTCCTATCTAAACGATCATATCTTAGCAATGAATGAAGCAATTCATGATGGTGTTGAAGTTATGGGCTATATTGTTTGGTCCGCCATTGATCTAGTTTCTGCTTCAACAGGTGAGATGAGCAAACGCTATGGATTTATCTATGTTGATAAAGACAATCAAGGCAAGGGAAGTTTAAAACGCATTAAGAAAAAATCATTCTATTGGTATCAAAAGGTAATAGAAAATAATGGCATCCATTTAGAGTAAATAAAAATTATCAAAATTGAATAACAACTTTATAGTACGACAAGTAAAAGAGTTCCTGAGAAATGAATCAGAAATAGCGGTGTAAATCATAGCTGTCTACGTGAGACCAAGGCTCACGGTGGTGCCACCGTTTTGATTTCTGGTTTATTTCTCAGGAACTCTTTTTATGATTTAGAAATGACTTCTAGTCTCTATGGAGTTTTTACTCAGTTCCTTGCAGCTTCGTAGACAGTAATACATAAAAACTCCAAGAATCATGTTATAATAGGCTAGTATTCCTTCTATTGTATTCATCATTCAATAAGAAGGAGCCAAGACTCAACCTCTTGAAAGGAGTTTTTTTATGAGTACAATTCAATGGTTCCCCGGACATATGGCTAAAGCCAAGCGAGAGGCGATCGAAAAACTGAAATTAGTGGATATCGTGGTTGAGTGTGTTGATGCACGAATTCCTGAATCAAGCCGTAATCCTTTAGTAGAGGAGATTAAGAGCAATAAGAAACACATTATGGTATTAAACAAGGCAGATTTAGCGGACAGCCAATCAACTAGCCGCTGGATTAATTTTTATCGTTCTCAAGGTATCGAAGCCTACCCACTACAAGCTAAAGATGGGAAGGGATTAGCGACCGTTAAAACCGCTATGAAAAAGATGATGCAAGCCGACTTTGACCGCTTAGCTGCTAAAGGCGTGCTACCAAGACCAATTCGTTTAATGATATTAGGAATTCCTAACGTAGGGAAATCAACTTTTATCAACCGAATTATCCAGAAAAACCAAGCAGAAACTGCCAATAAACCAGGTGTTACCAAGGGACAACGCTGGCTTAAGATTGGAAATGACTTCGAGCTTTTAGACACACCGGGGATTCTATGGCCGAAGTTTGAAGATGCCTTAATTGGGAAAAAATTAGCTGTGACAGGTGCTATCAAAGATACCCTTTTACAAATGGATGATATAGCTTTGTATGCCATAGATGTTTTTAAGGAGTCCAATCCTGAAGGTCTCAAAAGGGTCTATCGTCTAACTGACAGTGATTTAGAGATGGATAATCCTCAGATTCTCATGAAGATAACATCCAATCTTGGTATGAAGGATGACTATGATAGGGCTAGTGAACGTCTAATATATGATATTCGTGGTGGAAAGTTAGGGACCTATACCTTGGATACGCCGCCTGTGTCACCTGTAGTATCTAAAGTGGAGGCAGATGCTTAGTGCAATCAATAAAAGATATTAAAGCACAGCTAGCCTTGATTGAGGATGTTCAGGATAAGTTTCTTATAGAACTTGCTAATGACCAACGAGCAGGAGTTAAAGCTCTTCTTAAATCTTGGCATCGACAATACGAAAAGAAGCAAGCTAGGATAGAGCAGTTTGAAGGCATGCAGTTTTTTGAGAGACAAGCTCGCAGTCGAGGAGCTCAGTGGATAGCTGGTATTGATGAGGTTGGGCGTGGTCCGTTGGCTGGTCCTGTGGTTGCTGCTGCAGTTGTTTTACCAGAGGGAATACAAGACTTAGGTTTTGATGATTCTAAAAAGTTATCTGCAAGCAAACGCCAAGAGATTTTCGATAAAATTATGGTGGAAGCAGTAGCGGTAGGTGTAGGAGTTATTTCACCACAAAGAATTGATGACATCAATATTTATCAAGCTAGTAAGGAAGCTATGAAAGAGGCTATTCTAAACCTGTCACTTGCTCCTGACTATCTCTTGTTGGATGCCATGAATTTAGACTTGGATTTGCCTCAAGACTCCATTATTAAGGGCGATGCTAAGAGTATTTCTATCGCTGCAGCATCTATCGTAGCCAAACAGATTCGAGATAAGATGATGGAAGACTATGCCTTAGAATTTCCTGCTTATGGCTTTGAGAGGAATGCGGGCTATGGGACAGCCCAACACCTTTCAGCACTAGAAACAGTGGGGATTTCTCCTATTCATCGAAAAACATTTGCTCCAGTGAAAAATTATTTGTAGCCATGATTAATCAATCAACACTTTTTTGCGTATCTATATAGTGAACCAACTATATTAATATCAAAGGAGTGTTTTTTGTGTTTTGGACAAAAAGAAGTCTATTAACGGCTATGGCTTGGAGTGAGCGTTTGACTGCCAAAGAATCTGTTGCAATCTACCAACTATTAAGTCAGAGAGTTAGTTTAGTAGAGTGCTTTCCCATGGGCAGGGTTATTGACCTATTGCCGACAAAATTTCTTACTTGGGTGGAAGACAAAAATGTAACGGACTTATACAAGGAATACATGGACCAGTCTATCCATATCATAACCATAGATGACATCAACTACCCTGAACGCTTGCGAGAAATATTTGAACCGCCTATTGTATTATTTGCCAAGGGGAATTTACAGCTCTTAAAAACGACTTGTTTAGGAGTTGTGGGTGGGAGAAGGCACTCTGCATATGGGCAAGAAGTACTCAAGAACTTGCTGCCAGACTTGTGTCAAAGCCGAATAACTATTGTGAGTGGATTAGCCATGGGTATTGACAGTAGCGCTCATCGACTAACCTTAGAGGAAAATGGTAATACAATTGCTGTTATAGGTTGTGGCATTGATCGTGCCTATCCTAGAGAGAATGTTTTCTTGCAAGAACATGTAGCTAAACGAGGATTGCTTATTAGTGAATACCCTCTAGGTAGCAAACCTTTACGCTATCACTTTCCTTATCGAAATCGTATTATTGCTGGCTTGAGTCATGGGGTTCTAGTGGTTGAAGCAGAAAAAAGAAGTGGGAGTCTGATTACAGCTAATCTAGCCTTACAAGAGAATCGCCATGTCTTTGCCGTACCAGGGTCGATTTTTAATCCATTTTCAATGGGGACTAATGAACTGATTGCTGCTGGTGCTACTACAGTAACAGATAGTTCAGACCTAATAGATTGTTTGGATTATTATAACTAAAGAGCTGGTATGAGCTCATATACTCATATAATAGAAGTAATCAGTAATTCTTGTAATTTGGTAAAGTTCTCTGCTTTTTTCTCTTCTATTTGACAAAGCCTATATGAATAGAATATGATGTATTACGATTTAAGGGTGGCGGTCGCCATCATAAGAAAGGGGCAAATTGGTTGGCAACTAAAACAATAAAAAATTTAGTCATCGTCGAATCACCCACGAAAGCAAAAACGATAGAACGTTATTTAGGGAAGAATTTTAAAGTCGTTGCAAGTAAAGGACATTTAAGAGATTTGCCAAAAAGCAAAATGGGTGTCGATGTTGAAAATAATTATGAGCCACATTATATTTCTATCAGAGGTAAGGGAGATTTAATTAAGTCCCTAAAAAGAGAAGCTGCCAAAGCAGATAATGTTTATCTAGCAAGTGACCCGGATAGAGAAGGGGAAGCTATTGCATGGCACTTGGCTCATCTACTAGGGTTAGATACAACAAAGCCAATTCGTGTTGAGTTTAATGAGATTACCAAAGATGCCGTCAAAGATGCATTTAAAAATCCAAGAACGATTGATATGAATTTGGTGGATTCTCAACAAGCTAGACGTGTTTTAGATAGACTTGTTGGTTATACGATTTCACCTATTTTATGGAAGAAAATTAAAAAAGGGTTGAGTGCTGGTCGAGTACAAAGCGTGGCCTTAAAGTTAATTATCGACCGTGAAGATGAGATTAAGGCCTTCGTACCAGAAGAATATTGGTCGTTAACAGGGCAATTTAAAAAAGCTAGAAGTCAATTTACGGCTAATTTTTATGGAGTTAATCGCAAGAAGCTACCATTATCTAACGAAGAATCAGTTCAAGATATTCTCAAACAAATTGACGAGAAAAAAGATTTTACGATTGAAAAAGTTACTAAAAAGGAACGACGCCGTAATCCGGGATTGCCATTCACCACTAGTAGTTTGCAGCAAGAAGCTTCTGGTAAGTTAAACTTTAGAACGCGTAAAACCATGATGATTGCTCAACAACTTTATGAGGGGATTTCTTTGGGGAGACAAGGGTCTACGGGGTTGATTACCTATATGCGTACGGATTCAACTCGAGTATCTGATTCGTCTAAAGCTGAGGCTAAGGAATACATTTTAGGCCAGTTTGGTGCAGAATATTCTAATAGCCAAGGTCAAAAATCCAAGAAGATTGAAGGCGCACAAGATGCCCATGAAGCTATCCGACCATCTTCAGTTATGAGAACACCAGATTCGATAGCATCTTACTTGTCCAAAGATCAATTAAAACTGTATTCTTTAATTTGGTCTCGCTTTGTCGCAAGTCAAATGACTGCGGCAGTTTATGACACAGTGCAAGTTGATATTGAGCAAGGAGCTGTTATGTTTAGAGCAAACGGCTCAACGATTAAGTTTCCAGGCTATCAAAAAGTGTACCAAGATCAAACGGATGCTAAAAAAGATAACCGATTACCAGAGTTAGAAGTTGGGGACTTGGTTAACCTAGTGAAACTGGATAAAGAACAACACTTTACCCAACCACCAGCTCGCTATTCTGAAGCGACTTTAATTAAAACACTTGAAGAAATCGGTGTTGGTCGCCCATCAACGTATGCACCAACCATTGAAACCATTCAAAAACGGTACTATGTCAAATTAGTTGCAAAACGATTTGAACCAACAGAACTTGGTGAGATTGTTAATACCATGATTAATGGGTATTTCCCAAATATTGTTGATACTCATTTTACAGCGGCTATGGAGACCGATTTGGACCAGATTGAAGAAGGTCAAGAACAATGGACCAAAGTCATTGATAGATTCTACAGACCATTTATTACAGAAGTAGAAAAAGCTGAAAGTGAAATTGAAAAGATTCAAATTAAAGATGAACCTGCTGGCTTTGACTGTGATCAATGTGGAAGTCCGATGGTTATTAAACTAGGTCGCTTTGGGAAATTCTATGCTTGTTCCAACTTCCCAGAATGTCATAATACGCAAGCGATTGTGAAAACGATTGGAGTAGAATGTCCTGTTTGCCATAAGGGCCAAGTTATCGAACGCAAATCTAAGAAGAATCGAATTTTCTACGGTTGTGACAGATATCCTGAGTGTGAATTTGTGTCTTGGGATAAACCAATTGGAAGAGATTGTCCAAAATGTCAAAGCTACCTCGTTGAAAAGAAAGTCAAAGGTGGCAAACAAATTGTTTGTAGCAAGGGAGATTACTCTGAAGAAGTGCAAAAATGATGAGAGTGCTAAAAATATAAAAGGAAAATTCCCAATCTGAGATATTGATGAAATGGAAGTAGTTCTTAAGTAGAAAAGAGTCTCTAGCCCATTTGTCAGAAATCAAAACGGTTGCACCGCCGTGAGCCTTGGTCTCACGGCTTAGCTGTCTACGTAGCTGTAAATCGGCTAAAGCCGAAACAGCTACTGTGCGTCAGCTATGCTCTACACCGTGATTTCCGACAAATGGGCTAGAGACTCAATTTTTAACTAAATAAAACTCTTTGATAAAGCTTTACTAAAGGTGGCTCTTGCATAACTTGTCAGAGTTGCCTTTTTTATTATGAAGCTATAATAAATGATTGGTGAAATCTTTAGTATATAAGTCTTAAAGTTCTGTAAAGGAAGATAATTTGTTAACTTACTGAAGTCATTTTGTGTATAATATAAATTAGATTGGATATATATTCAATTTTGAATAGTTTGACAATAAGCATTTGTCATAAAAAGAGGTTGAAAGATGAATACATTAAAAACACAATTTCTTACCAATCTATCGGTGGAGAGACGTTACTCTCCTCAGACCATTATTGCTTATGGAAGAGATATTGATCGGTTTATGACCTTTATGGAAAAGGTTGGTATTCAAGACTTTAGTGCAGTGACTTTAGCAGATGTAAGAATTTTCCTAGGAGAACTTCATCAAGAAAAACAAAGTCGTACATCTATTTCTAGGTATCTGTCAACATTACGGTCATTTTATACCTATTTAGTGGATATGGAAGGCTATGACTCCAATCCTTTTAGTCAGGTCTCTTATAAAAAAGGGCAAGATAGGTTGCCACAAGTTATTTATGAAGAAGAAATGGCTATTTTTTTCGAGTCTTTACAGGGGGATACGCCTTTGGACATTCGCAACCGAGCCATTATTGAAATTCTCTATGCTTGTGGTTTACGGGTCAGCGAACTGGTTAACTTAACCCTTAACCAAATTGATTGGCATGTAGACGTTTTACTGGTCATTGGTAAGGGCAATAAGGAGCGGTATGTTCCTTTTGGTTCACAAGCTAAGAAAGCCTTGCAACAATACATCAATCAAGCAAGAGTGGACCTTATGTTGGCTCACCATAAAGAACATGACTTTGTTTTCGTTAACCATTTGGGCGATCAACTAACACCTAAGGGCATTGAGTATATTTTGGACCAAGCTATCAAGAAAACTAGTTTGACAAACCAAGTTCATCCCCATACATTTAGGCATTCCTTTGCAACCCATTTATTGAATAATGGAGCTGATCTTAGGACAGTTCAGGAGTTATTGGGACATGCTAGTCTTTCGTCTACACAAATCTATACACATGTATCCAAAGAGAGTCTGCAAAAAAACTACCAAAATTTCTTTCCAAGAGCTAAAAAAACGACTACCAAGGACGGCTTTGATCCAAGTAGTTTTGACAAATAAACGAGAACATCAGATAAGGAGAAAACTATGACAACAATTTGTGCAGTAAAAAAAGGCCAACAATCAGCGATGGCAGGTGATGGTCAAGTAACCATGGGCGAATCAGTGATTATGAAAGGCAGTGCCCGCAAAATCCGTAAAATATATGACAACCAAGTTTTGGTTGGATTTGCAGGTGGAGTGGCAGATGCTATCACCTTAGAAGAAATGTTTGAAGAAAAATTAAGACAATACAAAGGCAACTTGCAACGAGCTGCGATTGAAATGGCTAAGGAATGGCGTACCAATCGTTCCTTACAAAAATTAGAAGCGCTTTTAATTGTCATGAATAAGGACCAATTATTGATGGTTTCAGGTACAGGGGAAGTTATCGAACCGGATGATGGCATCTTAACCATAGGATCTGGCGGAAATTTTGCCTTATCAAGTGCTAGAGCCTTGCTACGTTTTGGTGACAAGGACTTAACCGCAGAAGAAATTGCTAAAGAAAGTTTACTAATCGCTTCAGAGATTGATGTTTACACTAATAACTCTATCCTGACAGAAGTATTATAAGATAACTTTCTAAAAAGAGAAGAATAAGGAGACAAAAAAATCTATGAATCAAGAAATTAATATGACACCTAGAGAAGTTGTAGCGGAATTAGACCGTTATATTATTGGACAAAATGATGCCAAACGAGCTGTAGCTGTAGCCCTTAGAAATCGTTACCGCCGTCTTCTCCTAGATGAAGAAATGAAAAAAGAAGTAACGCCAAAAAATTTACTGATGATTGGACCTACCGGAGTCGGTAAAACGGAACTTGCTCGTCGTTTGGCAACCATGGTCAATGCACCATTTGTCAAGGTTGAAGCGACTAAGTTTACGGAAGTCGGCTATGTTGGTCGTGACGTTGAATCGATGGTTCGTGACTTAGTTGAAAATGCCATTCAGATTGTGGCAAAGGTTAAAAAAGAAGAAGTTCGTGGGCAAGCCTATAGCAACGCTATTAAGAAATTAGCCAAGTTAATGAAACCAGGCATTATGAAACAAGTTCGAGACCCACAACGTGACCAAATGGCATCTATGTTTGAATCATTAGGACTTCCTCAAACGGGTATGGAGCCTAAGGTGCAAGAAGAAGTAACGGAAGAAGTTGCTAAATCACGCAAAGAAATAGAACAACAATTACGTGATGGCAAACTACAAAACCAAGAAGTCACCATTGAAGTTACTGAAAAACAGTTAAAAGCTGGAAATTTTGGTGGGGCTATGGAGCAAATGGGTCAAATCCAATCTATGCTAGAAAACCTAACACCGGCTAAAAAATCAAAACGGACCGTTACTGTAGCGGAGGCCATTGAATTATTAACTCAAGAAGAAGCGGACAAACTAGTTAACCAAGAAGATATTCATGCAGAAGCCTTAAAGTTAGCTGAAACATCAGGAATTATCTTTATTGATGAGATTGATAAGATTGCCGTTAGAAACCATCAAGGTGGCGGTGGAGAAGTTTCTAGAGAAGGTGTTCAAAGAGATATCTTACCAATTGTTGAGGGTAGTCAAGTCAATACCAAATATGGGATGATTCAAACCGATCATATTCTTTTCATTGCTTCAGGTGCCTTTCATGTGGCTAAGCCAAGTGATTTAATGCCAGAACTGCAAGGGCGTTTTCCAATTCGTGTGGAGTTACAAGATTTAACGGAAGAGGACTTTGAAAGAATTTTAACGGAGCCAAATAATGCCTTATTAAAACAATACAAGGCCTTACTTGCAACTGAAAATATTGAGGTCATCTTTACCAAAGAAGCCGTAAAACGTCTAGCTCAAATTGCCTTTGATGTTAACAGTCGTACTGAAAATATTGGAGCTCGTCGTTTGCATACTATTTTAGAACGGCTATTAGAAGAATTACTCTTTGAAGCTCCTGATATGTATATGGGTTCTATCCAAATTACAGAACAATATGTTGACAGTAAGTTAGCAAGCATTCAAGAAGATCAAGATTTAAGCCGATACATTCTATAAAAATAAATGGGTTTGAGTAATGGTTGATTTATAAGCAACCATTACTCAAATAGAAAAAAGGGGATGGCTGAGTGGAAAGTGTTTTAAGAGATTTACGGAAGATTAATCGCGTATTGCAACATGAAAATATGTGGGTAGATAAGTCTGCATCTGATTTACCTTTTGATGTTTTGGCCGAAATGTTGGGTGCCATGTTAAAGGTGGACTTGTATATCATTTCAAAAGAAGGCAGAATATTAGGGTATCATGATGAATTTAAAGTTTCTAATCCTCGCTTAACTGACTATATTCAAAAACGTCAGTTGCCTAGTTTTTACACAGACCAACTAAAGCATATAGAAAGCACCAGTGAAAATATTGCTTTTGACTCAGAATTGACTATTTTTCCAGTAGAAGAAAAAGTTCAATTTATTTCGGGTAAAACGACAATTATTCCAATCTTTGCCTCTGGTAGTCGTTTAGGTTCTGTTATTATGGGGCGCATTGAGCCAATTTTTTCAACAAGTGATTTGCTTTTAGCCGAACATGCTGCGACAGTCATCGGGACTGAGCTGCTACACTGGCAAACAGAGCAAATTGCACAAGTCAATCGGGAGAGACGTAATGTGCAACTAGCCTTAAACAGTTTATCTTATAGTGAGCTGCAAGCTATTCGTGCTATTTTTGACAATTTGGATAGTCTTGAAAGGATTATTACCGCATCAAAAATTGCCACAGAATATGGGATTACGAGATCAGTCATTGTTAATGCCATTCGAAAATTGGAGTCTGCTGGAATCATTGATAGTCGCAGTCTGGGTATGAAAGGGACATTTATTAAGATTAAGAATCAGAATATTGCAGAGACCATTCGTCAAGAGCTAGAAAAAGACTAAGAGTTACTGGGGGAAGAAAACGTATGAACTATACAATTGAAAATGACTATTTATCGATTACCGTGAAAGATAAGGGAGCTGAATTAACTTCTTTATTCTCAAGAGGCAATCAAAAAGAGTATCTTTATCAAGTACAAGAAGGCTTTTGGAACAAACAATCACCCGTTTTATTTCCGTTTATTGGGGCTTTGAAAGATGACCAGTATTCCTATCAAGGGCAAACGTATAGCATGACCAAACATGGTTTTGCCAGAGATCATATCTTTGAGTTGGCAGATAAGTCTATTAATCGGTTGGATTTTGTTTTATCTAGCCGAACTACCAAGCTGGAAAACTACCCATTTGACTATGAATTTCATATTATTTACCATTTGATTAAGGATACCTTAGTTGTTAAATACAAGGTGGTTGCTGGTGACAATGACTTGTATTTCACAGTTGGTGGTCATCCAGCCTTTAACGTACCATTAGCAAAAGACTTAAGCTTTGAAGATTACTTTGTTGAGATCAAAACAGCAGGCCCAATCGATCGTTACCCGCTAAATGGTGCCTACATCGATCAATCTCTTATTGTTAGAGATGCTCCTAAACAAATCGCTTTGAAACACGACTTGTTTACCAATGATTTACTTTTGTATAAAACGCCAAATGCGACTAAAATCTCCATACGTAGTGAAAAAGACCCAAGTGGTGTTGCACTGACTTATTCTAGTGTTCCTTATGTAGGTTTGTGGACGTTAACTAATCATGCGCCGTTTTTATGTATTGAGCCATGGACTGGTTTGCCAGATGATATCAATTCTAATGGACAGTTGCAAGATAAGTTAGGTATCCAACATTTAGATGCTGGTAAAGAGTTTATTATGGATTACACGATTGAAGTTTTTTAGGAGAGTTGCCAGATTATCCGAGATTCTTTTATAACTATCTTATTAGACTTCAAAATGAATTCCGAATAAGTTTGCAAATCGAAAAACGCCCAAATTCCGTTTGAACCGTAATTTGGGCGTTTTTTTAATGCTTAGAATTTGTATTCAGTTTTCACTTATTTTGTATCTTGTTTCTTCTCCCAAGGGAAGGTCACTTTGCTTTCGGTTCCGTCTAGGATTCGTTTGATATTTGAGCGGTGGCGATAGATGATAAAGAGGTCTGCTACAAGGGATATTGTGGTTAAAAACCAATCCTGATAAAACAAGGTTAAAAGAACACCAATGCTTATAGTGACCATGCTGGTTAAGCTAACCATTCTAGTGAGGTAAAGGGTCACTAGAAAGATTACTAGACAAACTAAAACAACTAGAGGAATATAGGCTAGCATTACCCCAGAAAAGGTTGCAACAGCCTTGCCGCCTCTGAATTGGGCGAAGATAGGAAAGGTATGCCCCAAAACGGCAAAGGCTCCAACAAACAGAGGACTAAATGGAAATGTTGGTAGTAGATAGGTAGCAATGAGAACTGGAATTGCTCCTTTAGCAAGATCCATAAATAAGACTATGGTTCCTGCTTTTGGACCTAGGACGCGGAAGGTATTGGTAGTACCCATATTACCGCTACCCATCTGTCTGATATCCGTTTGGTAAAAATATTGGCCAACCCATACACCAGAAGGAATGGACCCTAATAAATAAGCCAGAAGGCAGTTAATCATTATAATTGGTAGATTCACGTCAATTACTCCTTTTGTAAACTATTTCCAGTTTATCATGAAAATTAAATTTTGTCTTTTACAAGTGTATTTTCTTTAAGGAATAATTGTCAATGTCTTGCAAAATCACAGATTTGAAGTATTATAGAATAGATGTTCTTGCAATAGTGGTCATCTACTTAGATAGGGATCAGGTAAAGGAGTTAGATAATGGTAAAAGTAAATAAAAACGCATATAATGATGAATCTATTCAAGTCCTAGAAGGCTTGGAAGCTGTTAGAAAAAGACCAGCCATGTATATCGGTTCAACCGACCAAAGAGGATTGCACCATTTGGCTTATGAGATTGTGGATAATGCAGTTGATGAGGCACTCTCTGGATATGCAACAGAAATAGATGTCGTTATCCACAAAGACTTGTCTCTTACCGTGACTGACAACGGACGTGGTATGCCAACTGGGAATCACGCTTCTGGCAAACCAACCATTCAAGTAATTTTTACAATCTTACATGCGGGTGGTAAATTTGGTAAGGGCGGCTATACAACATCTGGAGGTCTACATGGCGTTGGTGCCAGTGTGGTAAATGCCTTGTCAGACTGGTTAAAAGTAACAGTTCGACGTGATGGCTTTGAATACACTCAAGATTTTGTTCAAGGCGGAAAACCGAAAGGCAATTTGAAAAAGGCTAAAACAGCTCAAAAACATTCTGGAACGACAGTTTCCTTTTTGCCGAGTGCAGAATCTTTTTCAACCTTGAATTGGTCGTATGAAACATTAGCGGAACGATTACGTGAATCAGCTTTTCTTTTAAAAGACTTAACCATCAGTTTACTGGATGAACGGACTGGAGAATCAGAAGTCTTCCATTATGACAATGGGATTCGTGATTTCATTGATTATCTGAACGAAGAAAAAGATACCGTTTCACCGGTTGTCTATTTTGATGGTGAGATTGAAGGCATTGAAACGGAATTTGCCTTTCAATACAATGATGGCTACTCAGAGACCATTCTGTCATTTGTCAATAATGTACGTACCAAAGATGGGGGGACCCATGAAGTAGGGATGAAGACAGCTTTGACAAAAGCCTTTAATGAGTATGCTCGAAAAATTGGTATGTTGAAAGAAAAGGACCGTAATCTTGAAGGAAGTGATGTAAGAGAAGGGATTACAGCCATCGTATCCTTACGAATTCCAGAAGAAGTTCTTCAATTCGAAAGCCAAACCAAAGACAAACTAGGAACTCCAAAGGCTAGAGGAATAGTTGATAACATTGTTAATGAACAACTAGGCTACTTTTTGGCTGAAAATGGCGAAATCGCACAAGAACTATTGCGAAAAGCTATTAAGGCTCGTGAAGCTAGAGATGCTTCAAGAAAAGCTCGCGAAGAGTCACGCAATGGTAAGAAAAAGAAAAATGAAACCATTTTATCAGGGAAACTAACACCCGCTCAAGGCAAAAATCCAAAACGAAATGAATTATATTTAGTTGAGGGAGATTCTGCTGGTGGCTCAGCCAAACAAGGTCGTGACCGTAAATTTCAAGCTATACTACCTCTTAGAGGGAAAGTTATCAATACAGAAAAAGCCTCTATTTCTGATATTTTAAAAAATGAAGAAATTAATACTATGATTTATACCATTGGAGCTGGTGTAGGAAGCGATTTTCAAATTGAAGATTGTAACTATGATAAAATCGTCATCATGACGGATGCCGATACAGATGGAGCCCACATCCAAGTCTTGCTCTTGACCTTCTTCTATCGCTATATGAAGCCTCTTTTTGAAGCTGGTAAAATTTATTTAGCCTTACCACCGTTATTTAAAATTTCTAAAGGCACTGGAAAGAAACAAGTAACCGAATATGCCTGGACAGAAAGTGAACTTGAAGAAAAGATTAAAAAAGTGGGCAAAGGTTATCTATTGCAACGGTACAAGGGACTTGGGGAAATGAATGCTGATCAATTGTGGGAGACGACTATGGACCCGGAATCACGTACTTTGATTCGTGTGGTTCTAGATGACAAAGCTCAAGCAGAACGCCGTGTCAGCACTTTAATGGGTAACAAAGTAGAACCACGTAGAAAATGGATTGAAAAACATGTAGAGTTTCGTTTAGGCGATGAAAAGAGCATTCTAGAAACAGAACTTCCTCGTGCTGCGGCCAAGAATGTAACGAGTGAAGAGCTTATGGAAGAACAAATTCATCACCAAGAGAATCTAGATGATGCTCAACAATTATCTCTATTGTTAGAGGAGGAATAAGATGACCACTGAACAAGACATTCAAGTATTGAACCTAGAAGATGTCATGGGCGATCGTTTTGGTCGCTATTCTAAATATATCATCCAAGACCGTGCCCTTCCTGATATTCGTGACGGCTTAAAACCAGTGCAGCGTCGTATCTTATATGCTATGTATGCAGAAGGCAACAGTAGTGATAAACAATTTAGGAAATCGGCAAAAACGGTAGGGAATGTTATCGGTAATTACCATCCCCATGGAGACTCGTCTGTGTATGAAGCCATGGTTCGCCTTAGCCAAGACTGGAAATTGCGAGAAGTATTGGTCGAAATGCACGGCAATAATGGTAGTATGGACGGCGATCCAGCTGCTGCTATGCGGTATACGGAAGCCCGTTTGTCAAAAATCTCGGAAGAATTATTACGAGATATTGACAAAGAAACAGTAGAATTTGTTTTAAATTTTGATGATACCGATCAAGAGCCAACTGTTTTACCAGCCCGTTTCCCTAACTTATTGGTTAATGGATCAACAGGTATTTCTGCTGGTTACGCAACAGAAATACCTACTCATAACTTAGGCGAAGTGATTGATGCTACTGTTCATCTTATCGACAAACCAAATGCAACCGTTAAGGATTTGATGACCTTTGTCAAAGGACCTGATTTTCCAACAGGTGCTATTATACAAGGGGTTGAAGAATTAGAATCTGCCTATCAAACAGGTAGAGGTAAGGTAGTCGTACGTTCAAAAACAGCTATAGAAGCTATTAAAGGCGGAAAGTCACAAATTGTCATTTCTGAAATTCCTTATGAGGTGAACAAGGCTAATCTAGTTAAAAAAATGGATGAAATTCGTGTCAATCGTAAGATCGAAGGCATTGCGGAAGTTCGTGATGAATCTGACCGTACAGGCCTCCAAATTGTTGTCGAATTAAAAAAAGAAGCGAATGCTGATGGCATATTGAACTATCTTTTTAAAAATACTGATTTACAAATCAATTATAATTTTAATATGGTAGCCATTGATGAACGTCGGCCTATGCAAGTAGGATTAAAAAAGATTTTAAGTTCCTATATTGACTATCAAAAAGAAGTTATCACCAAGAGAACAACTTACAATTTGGCAAAAGCTCAAAACAGATTGCACATTGTAGATGGATTGATGAAAGCTTTATCGATTTTAGATGAAGTAATCGCATTGATTAGAGAGAGTAAAGATAAAAAAGATTCTAAGAATCGGTTACAAGAAGCGTTTGGTTTCTCTGAAATTCAAGCAGAGGCTATTGTGTCCTTACAATTATATCGTCTAACCAATACCGATATTACAGCTCTACAAAATGAAAAACTCGATTTGAATGAACAGGTAGCAACCTATCAAAGTATCTTAAAATCTGAAAAGGTTCTTCTACAAGTCATGAAGAGCGAACTTCGAACCATCAAGAAGACTTATGCTACGCCACGTTTAACACAAATTGAAGATAAGATAGAAGAAATTAAGATAGAACAAGAAATCCTAATCCCAGATGAGGAAGTCATGGTAGTTGTCACTAAACAAGGCTACTACAAACGGACTAGCTTGCGCTCTTATCAGGCCTCTGCATCTGAAGCGCCAGCTATGAAAGATGATGATGAGATCTTGCTAGCTCAAAAAACATCTACACTATCGAATTTGGTTGCCTTTACCAATAAGGGTAATTATATCCATATTCCTGTTCATGAATTACCAGATATGAAATGGAAAGATATGGGACAACATATCAGCCAATCCATTACTTTGGTAGCTAATGAAGGGGTTTTAAGAGCCCAAATCGTTCCTAAACTGTTAAACGAAGGGCTTGATACATTAGTTTTCATGACCAAAGAGGGTATGATTAAACAAACCTATTTCCACGATTTCCAATCTTTTAGAGGTTACAAAACTCGAACCAGTAAAGCTATTAAGTTAAAAACGGCAAGTGATGAAGTTGTTGCGATCCATTTAGCAACTGGACCAGACTATCAAGTCTTCTTGACGACCCATTGTGGTTTTGCCTTGCGTTATACCTTGGATGAAGTACCTATTGTTGGAACGATAGCTAGCGGTGTAAAAGCTATTAATCTTAGAAAAGAAGATTACTTAGTGGCCGGAACTATATATCCATCTCAAACTAGTCGTCCTGCCTTACTCTTTGTGACGCAAAGAGGAGGGGTTAAACGAATGAATCCTGAGGAAGTTTCAATTTTAAGTCGGGCCAAGCGAGGGCTTATGGTTCTTAAAGAACTGAAAGTTAGACCTCACCGAATGATCTTTGTATCTAATCTGCTTACTAAAGAAGAAAGCTTTACCGTGCGAACCGATAAAGGACAAGTCTTTGACGTAGACCCATCCTCTTATGCTTTGTCAGAACGTACTTCTAATGGGTCATACTTGTTTAAGGATGATGTGGAAGAGGTTACAGACATTGTGAAAAACCACGTCAATATTCTATCTATTGGAGAATAAAATGCTCTGTATAGCCACAGATGACTGTATTATATAACAGTTATCTGTGGCTTTTTAATACAGTTTATTCTATATCTAGTGGTTGTTGATATTTTTAAATTCTTTTGTATACTGCCAAATATTGGCTTTTTTGTGTGTTTATAGGCATTTTTTTAAATTTTTTTGACTTTTTCCTCTTGTATCTGTTGCGCTTTTCTAAAAAAGTGTTATAATAAAGATGTAAATAACTGTTATATATTTCACAAAGGGTAAAAATTTAAGGAGGAACAAGAATGGAACAATGGAACGGTTTTAAGGGTAATGTTTGGAAACAAGAAGTAAACGTACGTGACTTCATCCAAGAAAACTTTGACCTATACGAAGGAGACGACAGTTTCCTTGCTGGACCTACTGAAGCAACAAAAGAATTATGGAAACAAGTAATGGAACTTAATGTTAAAGAACGTGAAGCTGGTGGCGTATTAGATATGGATACAAAAGTTGTATCTACTATTACTTCACACGGACCAGGTTACTTAAACAAAGATTTAGAAACAGTTGTTGGATTCCAAACTGAAAAACCATTTAAACGTAGCTTGCAACCATTTGGTGGTATCCGTATGAGTGAAGCATCAGCTGAAGCTTATGGCTTCAAGATTGATGAAGAAATTTCTCATATCTTCCGTGACTATCGTAAGACACATAATCAAGGCGTCTTTGATGCTTACACACCTGAAATTCGTGCAGCTCGTAAGAGTGGGGTTATCACTGGTCTTCCTGATGCTTATGGTCGTGGACGTATCATTGGTGACTACCGTCGTGTCGCTCTATATGGAGTAGATCGTCTAATTGCTGAAAAACAAAAAGATTATGCTAACATTGGTGATGGAACTATGTCAGAAGACGTTATCCGTCTACGTGAAGAAGTTTCTGAACAATACCGTGCATTATTAGAATTAAAAGAATTAGGAAATATCTATGGTTTTGATATTTCTCAACCTGCTACAACAGCTAAAGAAGCTTTCCAATGGTTATACCTAGGATATCTAGCAGCTATTAAAGAACAAAACGGTGCAGCGATGTCATTAGGACGTACATCTACTTTCTTAGATATTTACGTACAACGTGACTTAGCTAACGGAACATTAACAGAAGAAGAAGCACAAGAAATTGTTGACCACTTTGTTATGAAATTACGTTTAGTTAAATTTGCTCGTACACCTGAATACAATGATTTATTCTCAGGTGACCCAACTTGGGTAACGGAATCAATCGCTGGTGTTGGTGAAGATGGACGCCCATTGGTAACAAAAAACAGCTTCCGTTTCTTACACACACTAAACAACTTAGGCCCAGCGCCAGAACCAAACTTGACAGTTCTTTGGTCAACACGTTTACCAGAAAACTTCAAGAAATTCGCTGCTAAAACATCTATCAACACTTCAGCAATCCAATATGAAAATGATGATGTTATGCGTCCTGAATGGGGAGACGACTACGGAATCGCATGTTGTGTATCTGCAATGCGTATCGGTAAACAAATGCAATTCTTCGGAGCTCGTGCGAACTTAGCGAAAACATTGTTATATGCTATCAATGGTGGTGTTGATGAAAAATCTAAAGCTCAAGTTGGACCAAGATTCCAACCAATCACAAGCGAAATTTTAGACTACAAAGAAGTTGTAGACAAATTTAACGACATGATGGAATGGGTATGTGGTATGTACTTAAATACTCTAAACATTATCCACTACATGCATGACAAATATAGCTATGAAAGACTTGAAATGGCTCTTCATGACACAGAAATTCTACGTACAATGGCAACAGGTATTGCTGGATTCTCTGTAACAGTTGACTCATTATCAGCCATCAAATATGCAACGGTTAAAACTATCCGTGATGAAAACGGCTTAGTAGTTGACTACGATGTAGAAGGCGATTTCCCTAAATTTGGTAACAATGATGATCGTGCCGATGACATTGCTATCTGGTTATTGAAAGAATTCATGACCAAAGTTAAAAAACACAAAACTTACCGTAATGCAAAACACACTACGTCAATTCTTACCATTACATCTAACGTTGTTTATGGTAAGAAAACAGGTAACACACCTGATGGACGTCGTTCCGGCGAACCATTTGCACCGGGTGCTAACCCAATGCATGGACGTGACACTCATGGTGCTTTAGCGTCACTTTCATCAGTTGCAAAAGTTCCTTATGAATATGCACTTGACGGAATCTCAAATACATTCTCAATCATTCCTAAAGCCTTAGGACGTGAATTAGATGTACAAGAAGATAACTTAGTGGCTATGCTTGATGGTTATGCATTTAAAGGTGGTCATCACTTGAATATCAACGTATTCAACCGTGACACTTTATTAGATGCTATGGAACATCCAGAAGAATACCCACAATTAACAATCCGTGTGTCTGGTTACGCAGTTAACTTCATCAAGCTAACTCGTGAACAACAATTGGATGTTATCAACCGTACAATGCACGAAAGCATGTAAGACAAACTCACTTAAGATGTTGTGAATAGAAATCAACAAATAAGCGGATGGACACTGTCGTCCATTCGCTTATTTACATTAGTGAAAAGGAGTGGGACAGAAATGACTGAACCTGTAGTCGGTTATATTCACTCTACTGAAAGTTTTGGCTCAGTAGATGGTCCTGGAATTCGATTTGTGACTTTTATGCAAGGCTGTCGTATGCGTTGCGAGTTTTGTCATAATCCAGACACTTGGAATATTGGCACGGGCCACAAAAGAATAACAGATGAATTGTTACAAGAAGCTTTGAAATATCGTCCTTTCTGGGGGAAAAAGGGTGGTGTCACCATCAGCGGTGGGGAACCACTTCTACAAATAGATTTTCTAATTGACTTCTTTAGAAAATGTAAGGAACAAGGGGTACACACAACGCTTGATTCTTGTGGTATGCCTTTCACTTATGACGAACCATTTTTCAGCAAGTTTGAAGAATTACTTCAATATACTGATTTGATTCTCTTGGATTTAAAACACATTGACTCAGAAGGGCACCGCAAAATGACAGGCTGGCCAAACGATAATATTCTAGAATTGGCAAGATATCTTTCTCGAAAAGGTCAACCAGTTTGGATTCGTCATGTCCTTGTGCCTGAGAGAACTGACTATGACGAGTACTTATACCGATTGAGCGACTTTGTTGCAGAATTAAAAAATGTTCAGAAATTTGAAATTCTTCCTTACCATAAATTAGGGGTATACAAGTGGAAAAATCTAGGAATCCCATATAAGTTGGATGGTATTGAACCACCAACACCAGAACGTGTTGAAAATGCACGTAGAATATTGAATACAGATTCTTATACAGGATTCTTAACCGCATAATATGCATAAATGACAATTAAAAAGGTGCTTTCCACAAATCCTGTGAGAAGCATCTTTTTCTTTTTTTTAATACAAAATTTTGCAACCAACAAAGTGCTTACATGATACAATGTTAGTAACAGAAAACCACAATCAGGAGGCGCTTGAATGTATAAACAGTATGATAGCTCAGAAGGTTCACTTGTACCAAATTTTGATTATACGATCCCTGAAGATCATGATGCACTTTTTATCAGTCAATTCGTTGATTCCATTCCAGATACCGAATTTTCTGACTCTTTAATCTTTACGGGTCGTCCTAATCACCACCCAAGAATGTTACTTAAAATGATCCTTTTTGCTTATTCTCGTTCTGTCTTTAGTGGTCGTAAAATCGTTCAGATGAATGAGGAAGAGTTGCCAATGAGATGGTTAACACGAGATCAGTATGTTTCTTATCATTTCATCAATAATTTTCGAGAGAATCCTACTATTTGTATTCTCATTCCAAAAGCGTATATCTATTTTCTTATGCTTCTAAAAGAGCGTGACCATGTCAAAAATAAGGCTGTTTCTACTGATGAAACCAAGATAGATTCTGATGCCAATAAAAACTTTTTTGTATGGAAAAGAATATCCAACAGATACAATGATAGATTTAATGAAAAGATTAAAGATATTTATGATGAATTAATTGGACATAAAGTAAAGAAGGCTATTGCAGATGATGAACGAGATACGGGTGCAGATCTAGAGCAAATGATTGAGAGAATAGGAGTAGATTTAAAAAACTTAAACATGGAGGATTATTAAACTACCTTGTGGTAAAGATATCAAAAACAACTTCCTTCTCTTGATATTGAGTATACACCTAAGTAGATTACGCCAAATAATTATTGAAAGAGCTGTATTGACAGTTATTTTTATTGACATAAAAATCGTCAAGTTTCTCGAAAGTTGTTCGAGAAACTTGACGATTTTTGAATAAGCTAATTTTTTTGAACTATGGTTTACACTGTTATTTCTGATCAATCTCATTTGAGGACTTAGTTACAAATAGTAGGTAAGCCATTCTTTAGTTTTCAATTTTTCTTGGAGTACGCTTGCCCCAGAATTGGAACAAATCAGTTCTTATTGCGCCATTGTATAGTTTTCTTTTCTTGGTTGCTCTTTGACCATAGTGTGTCTCAAAAGCTAAGTCACTGGTTAAGATATACTTACTCCATGTTGTTAAAGGTTTGTAAGTAGCACCCATTTGAGCGTAAAGGGCTTGGGCTTGTTCTTCAGAAAGTAACCGGTCACCGTAAGGGGGATTAGCTACGATAACGCCATTGTCCTTATTGGTTTTGAAGTCGGACAGTTGCATCTGTTTGAAAACAATCTGGTCTGCAACGCCAGCTTTTTCAGCATTCCTTTTAGCAATCTCGATCATGGAGCCATCAATATCCGTCCCTAGAATATCCAATTGAACATCTTCTTTAATGGCCTTACGAGCTTCATCTTTTACGGTTGGAAAAGCTTTAGAATCAAAGAAAGTCCATTCTTGTGCCGCAAATGTTCTATTTAGACCTGGTGCAATATTCTTACCAATCAAGGCAGCTTCAATAGGGATTGTTCCTGAACCACAAACTGGATCATAAAATGGTTTGTCTGGGTACCAGTTGGTTAATTTGACAAGACTAGCAGCCATGTTTTCTTTTAGTGGTGCGCCACCTTTTTCAGTACGGTAACCACGTTTAAATAAGCTAGTCCCACTAGTATCAATCGTTAAAGATACCACATCTTTCAAAATAGCCACTTCGATAGGGTAGAGGGCCCCGGTTTCTGGTAATTGTCCTCGTCTGGAATAAGCATCACTTAATCGTGTAACAATGGCTTTTTTTACAATGGATTGGCAATTGGGCACACTATATAGAGTTGATTTCACAGATTTTCCTGAAACTGGAAATTCGGCATCAACTGGTAAGATGTCTTCCCAAGGGAGAGCTTTGGTTTGTTCAAAAAGTTGGTCAAAGGTAGTAGCGGTAAAGTTTCCAAAAACAATCTTAATCCGGTCAGCTGTTCTTAACCAGATATTGGTTTTGGCAATATCCATATCAGTTCCTTTGAAAAAAGCTTTTCCGTTTTCAACTTGACACTCATAGCCCAAGTCTTTTAATTCTTTGCCTACTAAGGCTTCGATACCAGCAGCTGCAGTAGCCACTAATTGATATTGGTGCATAAATAACCTCCTATTTCTAACTGGTTTATCTATCTAAATGTAAAGTTCCTAAAAAAATCTGAGACAAACGTCTCAGATAAAAAAACCTGTTGTAAATTCCTATAAGCCATGTTCTGTTCCGCTAACAATCAGGTCTTGTTAGCTTCAGTAATTATCTGTCTACATATGTTCATATGTCTCTTTTATCGTTGGATTCCTAAAAAGAGTGCCCCTACCTTATAGTTTGGGTTGCTCGCTCGAGGGGTTTACCGCGTTCCACCAATCACGTTTCCGAGATTGCTACGTCACTGTGGCACTTTCAAGAATAGTCTGGCATAGACATCGCCCTTAGCCATTTCTTCTGCCGTCAATCAATTGATTGCCTTAGCTTATTGTTTCGCTAAGCACGAACACTACAAGCATCACAGCTTGTGCGAGCATGGACTTTCCTCAGCCTATGTCAAATAGACCGCAATTACTCAGAATTTACAAGATAATGATTAATCGTTTATTGGGGAGATGACACGTGTTTTATAAAGGTCATCATCACTTGCTTGGTCAGGTTCCGTAGTGTTTTCTGATAATTTTGAATCAAAAACATGTTTTTCTAAGTTCGATAAACGTTTTAAGATATCAAAATTGGTTACGCCGCCGGATGGAGTTGTTTGACGAGTTGCTTGAGAAACGTTGGCTTGTCTTGACAATTCATCGACTTTAGCAATAAGACGCTCATTTTCATTTTGTAAAAAAGCAATTTCTTTTTGATAAGCATCATAATCTCTGATAACTGCGTCCAAAAATTCGTCAACTTCTCCAATGTCAAAGCCTCTAAAAGAGTGTTTGAAGGTTTTGTTTAAAATATCTTTTGTTGTTAATAATGTTTTTACCATAAATAACTTACACCTCATATTGATTTTTATAGTCTCTAGATTTATGATTATTAAATAGTAGAAGACTGACTTAGTCAACTATCTCTATTATAATACTAAAAATACCGAGCAAATACAAATACACTAGCAAATATTATACTATTTTTAGACATTTTTTAAATATAATAAAGTTCGTCAATTTGGCTAAAGTGTTGTATAGTAGAGTAATAGGAAAAAGAGGTAAAGTTGTTTGCCTTCAAGATAGGTGAGCGCTATTAAAACAAAAAAGGAGGAGTTAAATGGAGTGGATTGAAGCCACTGTTAAAACACATACAGAAAGTGTTGAAGCTATCTCAGAAATCTTAATCGCAGCAGGGTCTAAAGGGGTTTCCATTGAAGATCCAGCAGATTTTTTTCAACTAAATGAAGAGCAGTTGCAATGGCTAAAAGTAAATCAGTCAGAATTGTTTTCCAATGAAGATGTCTTTGTCAAAGCATATTTTACTGAGGAAGAATGGAATGACCAATTACAAGCTGACATTCTGCAAAAACTAGAAGCTTTGAAAGAATTTGGTTTGGAGCTTGGAAAAAATACCTTAGAAATTTCTCAAATGGGGCAAAGCGATTGGGCTGATGCTTGGAAAGCCTATTATTTTCCAGTACGAGTTAGTCGTTATTTGACCATTGTACCTAGCTGGATTGATTACAAAGCTAGTCAAGAGCATGAAATCATTATCAAACTGGATCCGGGTATGGCTTTTGGCACAGGAACACATCCAACCACTCAATTGTCATTAATGGCTTTAGAACAGTTGGTACGGGGTGGTGAAACGATTTTAGATGTTGGTACGGGCTCTGGAGTTTTAAGCATCGCAGCTAAGGCACTAGGAGTTTGTGACAGCTACGCATTTGATATTGACGAACTAGCTACACGTGTTTCCAAAGAAAATATTTCTTTGAATGAGTTTGCTTCTGATATAAAAATTTCTGAAAATAATCTATTAGAAGGAATTGATCTTCCAGCAGATATTATTATCGCTAATATTTTAGCTGAAATTTTAGTTAAGATGCCTCAAGATGCTTACAGAAACTTGAAAGACAAGGGACATTTAATTTTATCGGGTATTATTGACAGCAAAAAAGACTCTGTAGTAGATGCATATGTAGAACATGGATTTTATCTAAAACAATCCATGCAACTGGGAGACTGGAACTGTCTCATTTTCACAAAAGGGAATGAGGACTAGTTATGCAAAGATATTTTATTGATAGAGATGTAAATGAGTCGGAATCAACGATTGGTTTTGACAAGGAGACACTCCATCATATGTTGCGTGTGATGAGAATGGGCATTGGCAGCTCTTTTTATCTTGTCGACCAATCACAACAAACTTTTATTGCTACCATTACGCAAATACATGACCAAGAACTTGAAGTCAGCTTGCAAGTGGATAAGGTGAAGTCTGCTGAGATGCCAGTCAAAGTAACCATAGCAGTAGGACTTCCTAAAGGTGATAAACTAGAATGGATTACCCAAAAGGCTACTGAATTAGGTGCTTTTTCAATTATCCCACTAGATACCACAAGAACCATGGTAAAATGGAAAGAAGACAAGAGTCAAAAGAAAATTCAACGATTGCAAAAAATAGCCAAAGAAGCTGCAGAGCAATCGCATCGAAGTCTAGTTCCGTTTGTTGACCAAGTTCATTCACTTAAAGACTTATGCTCAAAAGCAAGTGACTATACGGCCAGTCTAGTTGCTTTTGAAGATAGTGCTAGACAGGGAGAGACTTCGCATTTCGCATCCTTAGTGTCTAAGGTAAAAAGTGGAGACTCCATCTTAATGATATTTGGACCAGAAGGCGGTTTTGATCAAAACGAAATTGATTTTTTACAGAGCCAGGGAGTTGTTCCTTGTGGTTTGGGACCAAGAATACTACGCGCAGAAACAGCGCCATTATATGCTTTATCAGCTATTTCCTATCAAACAGAATTAATTAACGAAAGAGGATGACAAGATGACAAAATTAGCTAAAATGATTGACCATACATTATTAAAACCAGACGCTACTATGGAAGAGATTATACAATTGTGTAAAGAAGCAAAAGAGTATGACTTTAAATCGGTTTGTGTGCAACCTTACTGGATAAAAACGGCTAAAGAAGCATTAACCGGTTCAGATGTTTTAGTGTGTACGGTAATTGGTTTCCCTCAAGGTATGAATGTTGCTGCTGTGAAAGCTTTTGAAACAAAACAAGCCATTGCTGATGGAGCAGATGAGGTAGACATGGTCATCAACATTGGGGCTACTAAGACTGGTGATTTTGATACAGTTCATGAAGATATTAAAGCTGTTGTTGATGCTGCTAATGGAGTAACTAGCAAGGTTATCATTGAAACAGCTTTGTTAAACGACGATGAAAAAGTGAAAGTTTGCCAATTGGCGAAAGATGCGGGAGCTGATTTTGTTAAAACATCTACTGGTTTTGCTGGTGGTGGAGCAAACGTTACAGATGTTGCCCTAATGCGTCAAACTGTTGGGCCTGATATGGGTGTTAAAGCAAGTGGTGGTGTTCGTACCTATGAAGATGCTATGGCATTTATTGAAGCTGGGGCAACTCGTCTAGGTGCCTCTAACGGTGTTGCTATTGTTGAAAAACAAGCTAGTGGTGATACTACTGGATATTAGTTATAAAAGAGACTTTTTGTCTGACAATTCAAGATTTTTACGATATAATAAGCAAAATAAAATGAATAGGAGGTAAGTACAATGTCAAAAAATAAAAATTACACAGCCGATGATGTCTTGAATTTATGCAAAGAATATATGAATGAACAACATATTGCATTTATTGAAAAAGCAATTGATTTTGCAACCTTTGCTCATAAAGAACAAATTCGAAAATCTGGCGAAGCCTACATTGTTCATCCTATTCAAGTGGCAGGCATTTTAGCCGAGTTGAAACTAGATCCGGATACAATTGCCACTGGTTTTTTGCATGATGTTGTTGAAGATACAGGATTTTCAATCGATGACATTGAATATGAATTCGGAAAAGATGTAGCCTTTTTAGTAGAAGGCGTTACAAAACTAGGGAAGATTAAATTTAAATCGCATGTCGAACAGCAAGCAGAGAACCATCGAAAAATGCTTCTAGCCATGGCCAACGATTTAAGAGTTATTATGGTCAAATTAGCAGACAGATTGCACAATCTAAGAACGCTTAATTTTCATAAACCTGAAAAACAAAGAAGTATTGCAAATGAAACCTTAGAAATATATGCTCCGTTAGCTCATCGTTTGGGGATGAACAAAATAAAGTGGGAGTTGGAAGATACTTCCTTAAGGTATTTAAATCCGCAACAATACTATCGCATTGTTCACCTGATGAACTCCAAACGTGAAGAAAGAGAACAGTATATTCAAACAACCATTTCTAATATTGATGAAGCAACTTTAGAATTACAATTACATTCTGAAATATATGGCCGCCCAAAACATATTTATTCTATCTATCGAAAAATGAAGGATCAAAAGAAACAGTTTAACGAAATCTATGATTTATTAGCTATTCGTGTTTTAGTTGATACCATCCGTGATTGTTATGCTGTTTTAGGGGCCATCCATACGAAATGGAAGCCAATGCCTGGTCGATTTAAGGACTATATCGCTATGCCTAAAGCCAATATGTATCAGTCTATTCATACAACGGTTATCGGCCCTGGCGGAAAACCAGTCGAAATTCAGATTAGAACATTTGAAATGCATCGAGTAGCTGAATACGGGGTAGCAGCTCACTGGGCTTACAAAGAAGGTACCACTCAAAAAGTAGCTAGTGACCCACTTCAAAAGCAGCTAGATTGGTTTAATGACCTAATTGAATTACAGGATGACTCTAATGACGCCAATGACTTTATGGAGAGTGTTAAAGAAGATATTTTTAAAGACAAGGTCTATGTTTTCACACCGAAAGGCGATGTTTCAGAGTTGCCATCCGGGTCAGGACCACTGGACTTTGCATATAATATCCATACGGAGATTGGAAACAAAACCATAGGAGCCAAAGTTAATAACAAAATTGTACCCCTCAACTATCAATTAAAAAATGGGGATATTGTAGAAGTATTAACCTCGTCCAATTCATTCGGTCCTTCCAGAGACTGGATTAATCTTGTATCAACAAGTCGGGCAAAAAATAAAATTAAACGCTTTTTCAAATTACAAGATCGTGATGAAAATATTATTCGTGGACGAGATTTGTTAGAAAAACAAATAACTGAATTGGAATTTTCACCAAAGGAATTTATGACCAAAACAGCTCTTAAAGAAGCGGCCAGTCGATTTAATTTTACGACAGAGGACGACTTGTTTGCGGCTATTGGTTTTGGTGAAATCTCTGTTCAAACTGTTGCCAATCGCTTAACAGAGAAAGCAAGACGGTTACTAGAACAACAAAAAACTGTAGAAGAGACATTTGAAATTCAAAAGAAAGAAACTAAGTCCAATAAAGACAATCAAAAAATGAAAATTCGCCATGAAGGTGGAGTTATCATTGAAGGAGTGGACAATCTCTTAACGCGTCTTAGCCGCTGTTGTAATCCAGTTCCAGGGGATGAAATTGTGGGTTATATTACGAAAGGTCGGGGGATTTCTGTCCATCGAAAAGACTGTCCTAATGTACAACTTCCTGAAGAACAACAGAGCCGTTTAATTGAAGTTGATTGGGAAGATACCAGTGACAGTAAACAACAGTATGATACTGAACTTATTGTGGAAGGTTATAATCGTAATGGACTCTTGAATGAGGTTTTAAATGTCATCAATAGCATCACAAAAAATCTTAATTCGGTGAATGGTAAGGTTGATGCCAATAAGATTGCTATGATTACTTTGAAAATTGGTATCCAAAACCTAGAACAATTGGATTTCATTGTTGATAAGATTAAGCAGATTCCTGATGTATACAGTGTTAGACGGGTCATTTCATAGGAGGACAAATGAGAGTTATATTACAACGTGTTAGCCAAGCTAGCGTTCTTGTTGATGAGAAGATCATTGGCGCTATTAAGAAAGGTTATCTGTTACTTGTCGGAGTCGGTAAGGATGACACCGAAGAAGATTGTGACTATCTGGCTCGTAAAGTTAGTCAGATGAGGCTGTTTGAGGATGATGAAGGGAAGACAAATTTAGATTTAGAAGCAGTGAATGGCTCTATCTTATCTATTTCCCAATTCACCTTATTGGCCAATACCAAGAAGGGCAATCGGCCAAGTTTTACCAATGCAGCCTCACCAGAGCTTGGTGAAAAATTATATGAATATTTCAATGAGTCTTTGGTAAAAAAGGGGCATGTAGTTGAAAAGGGAGAGTTTGGTGCTTTGATGCAAGTCTCTTTAATCAATGATGGGCCAGCTACTATTATTTTGGATTCCAAAGACAAATAGTGTTTAAAAATACGCTACAAGAATCATTAGTTAAATGATTCTTGTAGCGTATTTCTGCTATTAGAAATTAAAGAGTCATCAAATTAGAGAGAACTATCTCGTTGCTATCACAACATCATGGTTGAAAGTATTCTTGTAGGGCTTCAAGGATAGCTGTAGCTACATCTTCTTGATACGAAGGTGTTGAAATGATAGAGTTGTCACTTCTGTTATTAATATAGCCTAATTCTAATAAGACAGCTGGCTGAGAATTTTCTCTTAGCACGGCATAATTCTCAAAGTAATAGCCATTGTTTGGTAAACGCAATCTCATAGCTAGATATTTATTAATAGTGTTAGCTAAAGAACGGTTATTTTGATTGTAGTAGTAAGTTGTTGTACCACTTAGGCTATCTGTTTCAGAGGCATCATAGTGTATACTGATGAAAATATCAGCATCAGCAGCATTAGCAATTTCTGCTCGATTGATGAGGCTGACACTACTATCATCACTTCTAGTCATGATGACTTTCGTTCCAACAGCCTCTAAGAGACTTTTGAGCTTGTTAGCAGTACTTAAGGTTAAGTCCTTTTCGTGTACCGATGAAAAATCAACGACTGCTCCAGGATCATCACCACCATGTCCTGCATCTATGACTATAGTTGCAGTTGCCAGCGAACTAGGGATGGTGCTATCACTTTCGATGCTAGGGAAATTGGTGGATACTAGCCAATAGCCAAGGTAACCAGTACTTCCATCTTTTAAGGTAATGCGGTAATAATCGCCTTGTCGATCTTGGTAATCAATAATAGTTCCAGATGATAAAGTCTCAACTACTCGACTGTTAGCATCAGCTTCTTGGTTAATTGGTGTGCCATTCAAACGTGTCACCAATATTTTCTTATTGCTAGCTGTTGTGGGCAAGGACGCCTGGTCACGCAATAAGTTTCTCATAGTGCCAATTGAAAAATTCACTAAATCTGTTTCAATAAAGCCAGTCCATTCTTGATAAGAGACTTTGAGGAATTGACCTTGATTTTCAAGAACCTGTAAAGTAGTTCCTGCGCTTAAAGATGTTAAAACAGGGGAAGTGACTGAAGATTTTTCGTACAAAGGTACATCTTCACCAGCAATTACCGAAACAATTTCATGAATGTTAGCTTCTTTAGCGTCAAGCCAACCAACCTGTCCATTGTATTGAACTTGTAGCCATCCATTGCCAAAGTCTCGTAATAAAAAGAGATGATCCCCCTTGTTAACAGACCCTAATACTTGTGATTGTTTTTGAGCCAGTGCATAAATATTTGCGGTTAAGCTGGATATGGTAGCAACTTGGTCGATTGGGTTATCTAGAAAAGTAGTTTCTTCTGGGTTTTGATTAGGATCTAGTCCGCTAACCCAGCCTGTTGATCCATCGCTTAATTTAATTTTAGTCCAGCCATTTTCAGTCGAAATGACGGTGAACTTGGTTCCGACCGGTAGTTCTTTTAAGACATGGTCTGTTTTTGTGTAATCACTATATAATGGTTTTGCTGTGGTTAAGCCCATATTTTCAGTAGTTGAAGGTGTGCCAATTAATGGCCAGACCAAAACGGTTAAAGTAGCCATCATAGCTACAAAGATTAAAAGCTGTCTTACAGCTACTATTGAAAAGAGTCTTAAAAAGAATCTTTGTATCGATTTCATGTTTGTCCCCCAAATGTAAAGCGTTTCTTTTACTTATTTTAGTCATTATACCAATATTACTTTTGTTTGTGCAAAAAATTATGTTTCATTTTGTTGACAAATGCCCTTTCTTCTAGTAAATTAGAGTCTATCAAAGAAAACCTTTGAAGGAAGAGAGTACTTGAGATAGCATTTAGAGAGAAAAGCCGTGGCTGAAAGCTTTTTGTAGACTATTGAGACGAAGACAATCCTGAGGTGAATAATGCAAAGTTATTCCGGTAAGAGCCGTTACTTCAAGAGGAAAAGGTTAACTTTTCAAACCAAGGTGGTACCACGATAATTCGTCCTGACTTCATTATGAAGTGAGGCTTTTTTTGTATATTCAACCCTAGTTCTATTCGAAAACTGTTAAACAAGTATGTAAAGGAGAGGATAAAATGATCCAAAGACCAAAAGGAACAGCTGATTTGTTACCTGAAGACACTCGTATTTGGCAATACATTGAAGAAACAACACGAATTTTGATGAATGATTACCGCTTTGCAGAAATGAGAACTCCAATTTTTGAAAGTTATGACCTGTTCGCTAGGGGAGTTGGTAATAGCACGGATATTGTTTCAAAAGAAATGTATGATTTTTACGACAAAGGTGAGCGTCATATGGCACTTAAACCGGAGGGCACGGCTTCCATCGTTCGCTCTTTTGTAGAAAATAAGTTGTTTGGACCAGAGCATAAAAAACCATATAAGGTCTATTATATGTCTCCCATGTTTCGTTATGAGCGTCCGCAATCCGGTCGTAGTCGTCAGTTCCATCAGATTGGTGTGGAAGTCTTCGGCTCAACCAATCCAGCTATTGATGCGGAAACCATTGCATTAGCCTGGGATTTGCTAACAGAACTTGGCTTAGAAAAAATTAAACTAGTCATCAACAGTCTGGGACAACCAAGTGATCGCCAACGTTATCGTCAAGCTTTAATTGATTATCTGGAACCTTTAAGTGACCAATTGAGTAGAGATTCTAAGGAACGCTTGCACAAGAATCCTTTGCGAGTATTGGATAGCAAAGATAAAAAAGACCAAGAGTTAGTAAAAGATGCGCCAAGTATTCTTGATTTTCTGTCAGAAGAATCTGCTAAGCATTTTGAAACAGTTCAAAGCTACCTAAAAGCCTTGAATATTCCTTATGAAATTGATGCAAACATGGTACGTGGCTTGGATTATTATCAAGAAACTATTTTTGAAATCATGACAGACTCAGCTGCGTTTGGTGCTCAGGCAACTATTTGTGGCGGCGGACGATATGATGGACTAGTGCAAGACTTGGATGGACCTGAAACACCAGGCTTTGGTTTTGGAATGGGCATGGAGCGACTTGTCATGTTGATTAAAGACGAGGGCATTGATATTCCTAGCACGGATGATCTAGACGTTTTTGTGATAGGACTTGGTCAAGAAACGAATGAAGAAGTCTTCTCTATGGTTCAAGCCCTTCGTCAACAAGGTTTTTCAGCTGATAGAGATTATTTTGATCGTAAGATAAAGGCACAATTTAAACAGGCACAAAAGTATGAAGCAAAAGCCATTTTAACAATTGGTCAAGAAGAGATTGAAAAGCAAACAGCTAACTTAAAAATTGTTAAAAACGAGAAAGTTATTCCTGTATCTTTTGAAGACTTGAAAACGGATTTTGAAACTATTTTTAGACAAGCAACCATGGATACTAGAGCTATTGATGAGTACTTTAGCTAAATAAAATTTAATAAGAATGAGGGGATCACCATGAAAACAAGAACAGAATATTGTGGAAAAATTAGTCCAGAATTTATTGGACAAGAAGTGGTTTTGAACGGATGGGTTCAAAGAAGAAGAGACCATGGTGGTTTAATCTTTGTTGATTTGAGGGATAGAGAAGGAATTGTTCAAATCGTTTTTAACCCTTCTATTAATCAAGAAGCCTTTGAAATAGCAGAAAGCTTGCGTTCAGAATTTGTTATTCAAGTGTTTGGAAAGGTTATTCCACGTGCTCCAGAATTAATTAATCCTAAATTAGAGACAGGTATGTTGGAGGTTGAAGCTCATGAAGTTGAGTTACTTTCTAAATCTAAAACACCACCAATCTATATTGAGGACGACCAAAGTGCTTCAGATGACTTGAGAATGAAGTATCGTTACCTAGACATGCGTCGCAAACCAGTTCTAGAAAATTTAAGATTGCGTCACCAAACAACAAAATCGATTCGTGAATTCTTAGACCAAAATAACTTTATTGAAGTCGAAACACCGTATCTGACGAAGTCAACGCCAGAGGGGGCAAGAGACTATTTAGTGCCGTCTAGAATTCATGAAGGGGCATTTTATGCTCTACCTCAGTCGCCACAAATTTTCAAGCAATTGTTAATGGCGGGTGGTTTAGACCGATACTATCAAATCGTTCGTTGCTTTAGAGACGAAGACTTGCGAGGAGACCGTCAACCAGAATTTACCCAAGTCGATATTGAAACAAGCTTTTTAAGTGACATTGAAATTCAAACCTACATGGAAGCCATGTTCAGCAAACTGATGAAGGATACACTGGGTGTGGAACTCCAAACACCATTTCCACGTATTACTTATGCAGAAGCCATGGAAAGATATGGCAATGACAAGCCGGATACACGTTTTGGCTTAGAATTAATCAATGTTGGTGATATTGTTCAAAATTCTGAACTTCAAGTCTTTAAATCAGTCGTTGAGTCTGGCGGACAAGTTAAAGCCATCAATTTAAAAGGTTTGGCGGATAGTTATTCTCGTAAAGACGCTGACCAATTAGCAAGCCTAGTTGGAAAATTTGGTGCTAAAGGGTTAGCATGGATTAAAGTAGAAGAAGATGGCTTTAAAGGACCAATTGCTAAATTCCTTCTAAATCAAGAAAGTGATTTGAGAGAACGTCTAGATGCACAAGTTGGTGATATTATCTTCTTCTGTGCTGACAATGCTAGTGTTGTTGCTCAAGCCTTATCTGAACTACGTCTACACTTTGGTAAAAAACATAACTTGATTGACACCAATAAGTTCAATTTCTTATGGGTTGTTGATT
The DNA here is from genome assembly GCF_024543085.1 of Granulicatella seriolae. Classification (GTDB taxonomy): domain Bacteria; phylum Bacillota; class Bacilli; order Lactobacillales; family Aerococcaceae; genus Granulicatella; species Granulicatella seriolae. The sequence goes on along the minus strand of NZ_JANHNZ010000001.1, from coordinate 84,037 downwards.
GGCCATTACTAGAGTTAGACCCTGAAGCAGGACGTTATGTGGCTATGCACCATCCATTTACCAGTCCAGTAAACCCATCAGCTGAAGCACTTCTAACTAATCCTCAAGAGGCAAGAGCTAACGCTTATGACATTGTATTGAATGGTTACGAAATTGGTGGGGGTTCTTTAAGAATCTTTAATCGACCAATGCAAGAAGCTATGTTTGAGGTACTTGGTTTTACTCCAGAAGCTGCTAAAGAACAATTCGGTTTCTTATTGGATGCGTTAGACTATGGTTTCCCACCACATGGAGGAATTGCCCTAGGACTTGACCGCCTAGTTATGTTACTAGCTGGAGAAGAAAATATCCGTGAAGTAATAGCCTTCCCTAAAAATGGTTCTGCTGTAGATGTTTTAACACAAGCACCATCTACTGTATCTCCTCAACAATTACAAGAATTGTCCCTTCGATTAATGTAAGTTTTATAAAAAAGTTGGGGCTGGGAAAAAAGTCAAAATGGTAACCAAATAAAAGAGTTCCCCAGAAATTTATCCGTACAGAACGGTGTAAAGCATAGCTGACGCACAGTGGATGTTTCGGCTTCAGCCGATTTACAGCCACGTAGACAGCTAAGCCGAAAGACCAAGGCTTTCGGCGGTGCCACCGTTCCCATTTCGGATAAATTTCTGGGGAACTCTTTTATGATTTAGAATTTTTTTATTTTATTACAGACTTTTTGCCCAGCCCCAACAGCTACTGTGCATCAGTTATGCTTTACACCTCGATTTTTCATACAGTTGTCGGAAACTCTTTTGTTTTAGGACAACAACATTGTTTTGAAAAGATCTCTGTGATAAGCAGCTCCAACTCCCGCAAGCATTTTAACTTGCATAGTGGCTGCAAGTCTCGTACAATGGAAAACAGAATATAGGTATCATTACGATTTAGAAAATGATTGCCTAAGAGGAGGAGACCTGCATGCCAACTCAAGTTGACCACTGTATAGCTATTTTAAAAAATGCTGGTTATAAATACACAAAAAAAAGAGAAAGATTAGTAGAAATATTTAACGAAGAAAATAGGTATCTTTCTGCTAGATCTGTTCAAGAATTGTTAGCTAAAGATTTTCCTAACCTATCTTATGATACCATCTATCGGAATCTTTATACCTATGTTGAATTAGGTATTCTTGAAGAAACAGAGTTGAACGGGGAGAAATTATTCCGAATCGGTTGCATGGAACATGGGCACCATCACCATCATTTTATCTGTCAAGAGTGCGGTAGAACCAAGGAAATTGACTTATGCCCAATGGATTTCTTCCAAGAGCAGCTTGAAGGATGTAAAATCCTCAGCCATCGTTTTGAAATTTTTGGTCTATGCCCACAATGTAGTGCAAAAGCATAAGGTCGCTTTTGTCTAGATAAAGCCGATATATTAGCCTTTGACTTCCTTTTCATAAGCTATAAATTTCATTTTTAAACGGGTTGACTTAATCAATTTGCTTAGTTATAATGATAAAAGGACAATTTCATTTGTTAGTATGATTCTATTCAAAAGAAAACAGTTACTTTTAATGCTCGGAGGGAGGGAATAGAATATGTCAAAAACAGTTGTTCGTAAAAACGAATCACTTGATGATGCTCTTCGTCGCTTCAAACGTACTGTTTCAAAAACTGGTACTTTACAAGAGGCTCGCAAACGTGAGTTTTATGAAAAACCAAGTGTCAGACGTAAGAAAAAATCAGAGGCAGCACGTAAACGTAAGTTCTAGTCTGATCTGATCTAATCAGTTGACTAAGAGACTGGAATTTATTTCCAGTCTCTTTTAATTTTTTTAGGGGGACAAATCATGAGTTTAAAAGAGAATATCAATAATGATTTAAAGGTAGCTATGAAAGCTAAAGATAAGGATAGCTTAGCTGTTATTCGTATGATAAAATCAGCCATTCAATCTGCTGAAATTGATAAAAAAGCAGAATTAGATTTACAAGAAGAGCTAGCCATTTTATCTAGAGAAGTGAAACAAAGACGTGACTCTTTACTTGAGTTTGAAAAGGCTGGACGTCAAGATTTAGTAGACCATGTAAAAAAAGAAATTGAGATTGTAGAAAAATATTTGCCGAAACAATTATCCGTTGCAGAGATTCAAGACGTCATCAAATCAACAGCAGCTGAATTATCAGTGGATTCCATGCAAGGATTTGGAAAATTGATGGGGACAGTGGCTGGAAAATTGAAGGGCCAAGCTGATGGTAATGTTATTAAGGACCAAGTGAAGGCATTTTTATCGAAATAAAGAAAAGTCTGTTATACTATTCATATCAAATAAAAAACTAATTAAGAAATATTAGGGAGGAACTCATCTTTGACAAGCGAAACCGTAACAAGCTTATCCGTTTTTGATCCACTTGTTTTAGCTAGTCTTTTTGGTTCACACGATAAGCACCTACATTTGATTGAGGAAGCCTTTGATGTTACTTTATCAAGTCGTGGAGAAGAGATTATTATCAAGGGGCGACATGAAGATGTTGAACAGGTTAGTAACTTATTGTCTGAATTGCAAAATCTATTAACAAAAGGGATTACCATTTCTCAAACAGATATTGTGACAGCTATTAAGATGACTAAAAAAGGGACACTAGATTACTTTATTAATTTATATAATGAAGAAATCGGCCGCACCTATTCTGGCAAACCAATTCGGGCGAAAACATATGGACAACAGCAGTATGTCCATGCTATTAAAAAAGCAGATATGGTATTTGGCATTGGTCCAGCTGGAACTGGAAAGACCTATGTGGCAGTTGTCATGGCAGTTACGGCGCTCAAACAAGGTGATGTTAAAAAGATTATTCTTACTCGACCGGCAGTAGAAGCGGGTGAAAACTTAGGCTTTTTACCGGGAGATTTGAAGGAAAAAGTTGACCCGTATTTGCGGCCAATTTATGATGCTTTGTACAATGTTTATGGGGTAGAGCATACGAATCGACTCCTAGATCGTGGTGTGATTGAAGTGGCACCATTAGCTTATATGCGGGGGAGAACCCTAGAAGATGCTTTCATCATCTTAGATGAAGCCCAAAATACGACCAGAGCCCAAATGAAGATGTTTCTGACCAGACTTGGTTTTGGTTCAAAAATGGTTATCAATGGGGATAAGACACAAGTTGATTTGCCTAAGGGAAATACGGTCAGTGGTTTGATTGACGCAGAAAATAAGTTAAAAGGGATTAATGGCATTGCTTTTGTTGAGTTTGATTCCTTTGATGTAGTCAGACACCCTTTGGTTTCTAGCGTGATTAATGCCTATTCAAATGATTAATCTAATAAATAAGAAGTGGAGGGAAACTTTTGAGCCAAAAACTTAGAAAGATTCAAGATTTTTTAGGTGTGACCTATATCCCTTTGCTTCTTATTTTATTTATTTTGAGCGCACTGGCTATTGGTTGGTCTAGCGTAAAGCCAAACCAATACTCCTTTACCTTAAATGAAGTTGCTAAGGAAACTGTTCGTGCAACAAAAAACATTGAAGATCAAGAACAAACAGAGATCAATAAAAAGTTAGCTGTAGACAATGTGCAAGATATTTATGTCTATAACAAAGAAATTGTCACCCAACAAGAAGAAAAGCTATCTAATTTATTTGCTCAAATAAAAGTGGTAGCTTCTAAGCCGTCTAGTGAGATTCTAGCATCTGTAGCACCCAATACTAATTCGTCTGCAGCAACAAATGAATCTTCTAGCTCAAGAGTGCAAGTCGCAACAAACGATCAAAGAACGGCTTATTTTAAAAAGAATTTAGATAGTCTATCCAGTGGCTTGAAAGATTACGCAATCTTTATACCAGATTGGGTCATCACCTCTTTACTGACAAGCTCTAGTGAAAAACTTGAGGCTTATGAGAGTTCTTTGAAGACTGCTATTTCATCAGTTATGAGCGAGTCTCTAAAAGAACAGGGCATTGGTGTAGCTCAAGAAGAGGCTAAAAAACAATTGTTTTATGGGAATTACACTGATGTGGAAAGAAATGTATTAAATGAACTAGTTGAGAATACAATTGTAACTAATAATGTTGTGGATATTGATGCTACTGAAGCAGCTAAAGTTGCAACGTCAAATGCGGTGCCACCTGTTAGAATCCTTCAAGGACAGGTGATTGTACAAGAAGGCCAAGTTGTCGGTAAAGCTGATCTTCGACAGTTACAATTATTAGGCCTTACAAGTGGTGTGGCTAATTACCATATGATTAGTGGCTATTTTGCTATTCTAATCTTTGTGGCACTATTTGTACTTACAGATTACTATTTAAGCATTTCAAAGAATAATAGCGAGAATAATCGTTGGTCAACTAAAAACCGTATTAGTGCCTTTTTAATGATTTCATTGATTGCCATTCTAATCTTAAAAATTGTTGAATCCATTCAGGCTAGGGGTATGGATAATTTTGGGCTAGTCTTTCCAATGGCTGGTTTCATTTATTTGATTATGCACTCTACAAAGTCTAGACGATATGGTATCTTTGCGATGGTTATCTTATCCTTGTCAAGTTGGTTTATTTACAATAACGAATCTGATTTTTCTATGATGATTGTTCTGGTTTCCTATTACCTGCTACTTGGGATTATCAGTATCACTATTCCGATTGGTAAAACAAATCTACCTTATATTGTCAAATTCCTTATCTTTATGGCGTTACATTTGATTGCTTTGATTCCGTGGATTTTTTATAGTAATTACGCTTTTACTTCTGGCCCGGTATTAGTTATGCTTGTTTTTGCTGTAGCTAATAGTATCTTGTCATATTTTATGCCATTAGTCTTTATACCTTATTTAGACTTGATGTTTGAGGACAACTCGGTACTCTTGTTAACAAATTTGTCTAATCCTAATCAACCTCTTCTAAAAGAATTGATTAGTAAAGCACCAGGGACTTATCACCATAGTTTGATGGTTGCCAATATTTCAGCAAATTGTGTTGAAGCCATTGGGGGCGATTCCCTGTTAGCTAGAGTTGCCTGTTACTACCATGATATTGGAAAGGCTGACCATCCATTCTTTTTTATTGAGAATGTACCAAATGGTATGGAAAATCCACATAATTTTTTAAGCCCTAGTGAATCCAAAAATATTATTTTTGACCATGTGACTAGTGGTGTTAAAATTCTTAAAAAGAATAATTTACCACAACCAATTATTGATATTTGCGCTCAACACCATGGAACAACGTTGATGAAGTTTTTCTATGCAAAAGAGTTAGAAAATAATCCTGATTGTAAAGAAGAAGACTTTAGGTATCCTGGGCCAAAACCACAAACAAAAGAGGCTGCTATTATCAGTATTGTTGATAGTGCGGAAGCTGCCTGTCGAGCTATGAAGCAACCAACGATAGAAAAGGTAAGGGCCTTAGTAAAGGGTATTATCAATAGTCGTATCAAAGACGGACAATTGAATGAATCCTCTTTGACCTTTAACGAATTGGCTTTAGTGGAAGAAAAAATTATTGAATCTCTAAATGGAACTTTCCATTCTAGAATTGAGTATCCGACCCTTCAAAAAGATATTGAGAAAAAGGAGTGATGTTTCATGTTGGTTGAAATTGTGGATGAGACAAACCAAGTCCCAATGCCCTACCAAGAATTAGTTGAACAAGTGATTGTTCATGCGGCAAAATTTTTGGAACTTCCTAATAATAGAGAGTGCGATGTTACATTCGTTTCAAGTGAGCGAATTAGAGAAATCAACAAGGAATATAGAGGGAAAGATCAAGTGACAGATGTCATTTCATTTGCCTTGGATGATGAAGAAGATGATATTTTTTCAATTGCCGATATTGCAACTGAAGATGAAAACTTTGTTACAGTGATTGGGGATATCTTAATTTCAGTGGATCGAGCTAAGGAACAAGCGGAGGAATATGGTCATAGTCTAGACCGTGAACTAGGATTTTTAGCCTTACATGGATTTTTGCACTTGAACGGCTACGATCACCAGACAATAGAAGAAGAATCTAAGATGAACAGCTTACAAGAGGAGATATTGGAATCTTATGGACTCAAAAGAGACAAGTAAAAGCAAAGTTGGTAAAAATTCTAATTTTTTGAGTTCTCTCAGACATGCTCTTGATGGAATTGTGACTATTTTTAAAGAAGAGAGGAACATGCGTTATCATGTTCTTTTTGGGTTGCTTCCATTGGGGCTGGCTGTATTTTTTCGTGTTTCTGGGGTTGAATGGATTCTATTAATTTTTTGTATCTTTTTTGTTATTCTAATGGAGTTTTTAAACACTATTTTTGAGACCATTGTTGATTTAATTGTAGATAAAAACTATCATATTTTAGCTAAGCGTGCTAAAGATATCGCAGCTGGTTCCGTTTTGGTCACAGCGATTTTTACAGTAATTGTAGCTTCCATTATTTTTCTGCCTAAATTTTGGAAACTGTACCAAGAAATGTTTAATGGATAGGAGAATGATATGACAGAAGAAAAAAGTTTTAAATCAGGTTTCGTTGCTATCGTAGGGAGACCTAATGTGGGCAAATCAACCTTTATGAACAAGGTGTTAGGCCAAAAAATTGCTATCATGTCTGATAAGGCGCAAACAACTCGAAATAAAATTCAAGGTGTTTACACAACAACAGATTCTCAAATTGTGTTCCTAGATACACCGGGAATTCATAAACCCAAACATGAATTGGGTGAGTTTATGGTGGAGAGTGCTTATTCAGCTCTAAGAGAAGTAGATGCTGTCTTATTTATGGTTAATGCTAATGAAAAAAGAGGTCCTGGTGATAACTTTATTATCGAAAAATTAAGAGGGATTAAAGCACCTATTTTTTTGGTGCTCAATAAAATTGATTTAATTAGCCCTCAAGAAGTAATGGAAAGAATTGAGAGTTACCAAGACTCACTTGATTTTGCTGAAGTAGTACCAATCTCTGCTTTACAAGGCAACAATCTGGATCAACTACTAGCTCTTTTAACGAAGCAATTGCCTCAAGGGCCTCAGTACTACCCAAGCGATCAAATTACGGACCATCCAGAATATTTTGTTGTTTCAGAATTGATTCGAGAAAAAATTCTTCAATTGACTAAGGAAGAAATCCCACATTCCGTTGCAGTGACTGTCGATAAAATGCAAAAAAATGAAAATGATAAGGTTCATGTTTATGCTAATATCATTGTTGAACGATCCAGTCAAAAAGGTATTATCATTGGAAAACAAGGACAAATGCTAAAAGAAATTGGTGTACGCGCTCGTAAAGACATTGAGGCACTTTTAGGCAATAAAGTTTATTTAGAATTATGGGTAAAAGTTCAAAAAGATTGGCGTAAGAAGAAGGGGAACCTACAAGATTTTGGGTACCGCACTTCTGATTATAAAAATTAAGGATAGGGATTGAGGTCTTGTGGCTTATTATGAAGAATTTCAAGGAATAGTTTTATCAAATCGAAGCCACCGAGAAAAAGATGGGCTAGTCAAAATTTTTAGTTTGCAACATGGGAAAACCATGTTCTTTATAAAAAATAGTAAACAAGCCAATCATCCTTTAGCGCAAGCCCTTATCCCTTTTACTAAGGGAATATTTTTGGGTCACATTAATGAAAAAGGGTTGAGTTTTCTAAAAGATGCTAGGGATTTAGGTCACCTATCTATTGCCTTGGATGATATTGATGCCAATGCCTACACTACCTACATGACTCATTTAGTTGATGCAGTTATTGACGATAGGGTGCCTGTTCCAAGTCTATTTGAATTGTATAGTGCCTGTCTGACAGCCATCCAAGAAGGAAAAAATCCTCAATTAATCACTCATCTCTTTGAGTTACAACTTTTGCCACTATTTGGTACCTATCTTCAATTGCAAGAATGTGTTCTATGCCAATCGGAGCAGGAACCATTTGACTTTTCTATGGTAAAGCATGGAGTTCTATGTCAACGACATTGGCAAGATGATCCTCATCGCTTACATATCGCCCCCAAGGCCTTGCATATTGCAAAGTTATTGGTCAGGATTAAACCAAATCAAATTGGAGAATTACGGATTTCGCCTGAAACCATGTCTGAATTAAAGCGGTTGGTCGATGCAATCTACGAGGAGTTTGTTGGTATTCACTTGAAAAGTAAGCAATTTATCGACCAGATGAGCAATTGGAGTCAGGAATTAGTTAAAAGAAGGCAAGAACCAAATTAAGTGTAAAGAATAAGCCTGGCTTGACTTTTAGCCTTCTTATCAGTACTATTAGATTAGTTAAATAGAGACGTTGACAATGAAAGTAAATTTTATTTTTTACCTAGCGAGTTTGGGATAGTGAAAGCCAAATTAAAAAATAGGATTGAAAGGCACATTGGAGTCTATTTCAAATGAAGCTTAGTATTTGCTAAGGAATTAGGGTGGAACCGCGACTCTTGTCGTCCCTATGTTTATGGAGTTTTCATAGACATAGGGACTTTTTTTGTTGTCAAATACTTAAGTTTTCCAGACAAGGATGATAAAGGAGAGAATAAGATGGAATTTAAAGTAAAAATACCAGCAGATAAGTTTAGTAAAAATCAATTAAAAGTTGTTTCGATGACCCCTGTTTTAGTAAATGTTTATGATAAGTTAGGCATCATTCAAGAAGAATTCGAGACAAAAAGTTCTCAGACAATCTACCCCCTTCAAACATCACTTGATGAGATCGGACAAGTAATTGTAGATATAATTCCGGGTAAGATTTATGATTTTTATCCAGTTGTTCAAGCTTATTAATTGAACATAGGAAAGAACTATTTCAAAAAATATAAGATAACTATAAGATGCTAGGAGAATGATAATGACAAAAGGATTAACTGTTCAAGAAATTATTTTAACCTTACAAGAATATTGGTCAAAGCAAGGGTGCCTTTTACTTCAAGCTTATGACGTAGAGAAGGGAGCAGGAACTATGAGTCCTTATACTTTTTTACGGGCTATAGGACCAGAACCTTGGAATGCTGCTTATGTTGAACCGTCACGTCGCCCAGCGGATGGCCGATATGGTGAGAACCCTAACCGTTTGTTTCAACATCACCAATTTCAAGTGGTTATGAAACCATCCCCTGAGAATATTCAAGAATTATATCTAGGAAGTTTGTATGCTTTAGGCATTGACCCTTTAGAACATGATATTCGTTTTGTAGAAGACAATTGGGAAAACCCTTCTTTAGGTTGTGCCGGTTTAGGTTGGGAAGTTTGGTTAGATGGGATGGAAGTGACTCAATTTACCTATTTCCAACAGGTTGGTGGTTTAGAATGCCACCCTGTTACCAGTGAGTTAACTTATGGCTTAGAACGTCTAGCTTCTTACATTCAAGATGTAGATAGTGTTTATGATTTAGTATGGACTCAAGATGTTAAATATGGGGAAATCTTCACACAAGCTGAATTTGAACATTCTAAATATGCCTTTGAAAGCTCTAATCCGCAACTCTTAATGGAGCTTTTTAATGAGTATGAAAAAGAAGCAACTCGTCTGATGGAAGAAAAACTAGTTCATCCAGCCTATGACTATGTTCTAAAATGTTCTCATGCCTTTAACTTAATGGATGCTAGAGGAATTATTTCGGCTACAGATAGAGCAGGATATCTAGGTAGAATTCGTAAGATGGCTAGAACGATTGCAAAAACTTTTGTAGAAGAACGTGAAGCACTAGGATTCCCACTTTTAAAAGAAAAATAATGATGTGTATGCTAGTAGATAAAGGAGAATAGATAAATGACTAAACCACTATTATTAGAAATAGGACTTGAAGAGTTACCAGCACGTTATGTGCGAACTAGTGCTGACCAACTAGGAAAACGAATTGATGATTTTCTAACAGAAGCCAATATTTCTCATGGTCAGGTTGACGTATTTGCGACACCACGACGTTTATGTGCCAGAGTGGCTGACGTGGCGGAAAGACAAGAAGATCGTCTCGAAATCTTTAAAGGACCTTCAAAAGAAGTTGCACAAAAAGATGGCGACTGGACAAAAGCAGCTCAAGGCTTTGTTCGGGGAAAAGGCTTAACTGTTGAAGATATTTACTTTGAAGAGGTGAATGGAATAGAGTACGTTCACGTCAAAAAAGAGGAAAAAGGTTTAGCAACAATTGATGTGTTAAAAGGCCTATCCCAAGTGATTACCTCAATGACGTTTGGTGTCACTATGAGATGGAACGCTCATAACCTTGAATATATCCGTCCAATACACTGGCTCGTTGCACTTTACGGCTCTGATATTATTCCAGAAGTTCACGTATTAAACATACAAGCTGATCGAATTAGCCAAGGACATCGTTTTTTAGGCAAACCAGTCTCTATTGAACATGCAGATGACTATGAGGCAGCTTTAGAATCTGTTTTTGTTATTGCAGACCAAGATAAACGTAAAGAAGAAATTCGCAACCAGCTAACCAAGAAAGCCCAAGAGAATAATTGGGTTATTCCAGTGGATGAAGATTTATTGGAAGAAGTCTCTGCAATTTTGGAATACCCAACTGTTTTTTCGGCATCATTTGACGAAAAATACTTAAGTGTTCCTGATCCTGTTTTGGTCACTAGCATGAGAGAACATCAGCGTTATTTCGTTGTCTACAATCATGATTCTCAGCTGTTACCATTTTTCATTTCTGCACGTAATGGGAATGACAAAGCGATTGAGAATGTTGCTAAAGGAAATCAAAAGGTCTTAACCGCACGTTTAGAGGATGCTCTCTTTTTCTATCATGAAGACCAAAAAGAAAGCTTATCTTACTATCTAAAAAAATTAGATAAATTGAATTTCCATGCGAAAATCGGTTCTATTTCTGAAAAAATGGCACGCGTTCAAACGCTAATTGCTCGTTTGGCTAAAGAATTATCGATAGATGAGCATACCTTAGTTGTTGCTCAACGAGCTGCGGAAATCTATAAATTTGATTTAGTGACTAATATGGTTGGGGAATTTCCTGAATTACAAGGTGTCATGGGAGAGATTTATGCTATTGAGCAGGGTGAAAGTAAAGAGGTTGCCCAAGCGATTCGAGAACACTACTTGCCAACATCGTTTGATGGGCAACTTCCAGAGTCTACAGCTGGCGCACTGTTAGCCATTGCTGATAAGTTAGATAGCTTCCTAAGCTTCATATCAGTAGGGCTAATTCCAACTGGGTCAAACGATCCTTATGCTCTTCGTAGACAATTAATGGGTGTTGTTCAAATTGCCATTGCTTTCAATTGGGAATTATCTTTAGATAAGTTTATGCGTTTATTGATTGGAACAGACTACAAAGATATGGCCAAGGACAATCAAGAAACAGTAGCAGAAACAGTTAGCCAATTCTTAAAAGATCGAATTGCACAACGATTATTCCTAATCACTAAACGACACGATGTTATCGAAGCTATTCTAGAAAGCAGCAATCAATCTATTCCACAACTAATGGTATTTGCAAGTTTATTAGATAGAAAACATGATTTGGAAAGTTTTAAAGAAACAACAGAGGCCTTGACTCGGGTTATCAATCTAAGTCTAAAGAATTCGACCAAAGAGGAACTAGACGCAATAGATGCCTTACCAGTTGATGAAGCACTCTTGGAAAACGACAGTGAAAGAAAGCTAGTTCACACCTTTAAAGGGTTAGCCAAGTCTTATGATAATATGTCTCTGGAAGAAAAATTCAATGCTTTAGAAGAGCTAAGCCCACAAATCAAAGATTTCTTTGAAACAACCATGGTTATGGCAGAAGACCCTAAAGTAAGAGAAAACCGCTTGAATCTATTAAAGCAACTAGCTAAGATGATGTTGGTAGTAGCTAATTTCTCTTCCTTAAATGTGAAATAGAAAAGAAAGTAGATTTTAATACTAAAGAGTGTTGCGCTAGCAAGTAATTTTTGCACTTTTATGGTATGGTTAGATAAGAAAAAATCAAAATTTTTGAGTAAATGAAGATGGAGGAACAAATAAATGGCAGTGTTTTTTGATCAAGCCAAAGTGGTCGTCAAAGCCGGTAACGGTGGAAACGGAATGGTCGCTTTTAGACGTGAAAAGTATGTTCCTGATGGAGGTCCAGCTGGTGGAGATGGTGGTAGAGGGGGCAGTGTCATCTTTCGAGTAGATGAAGGATTGAGAACCCTTTTAGATTTTAGATATAATCGTCATTTTAAAGCAAAAAATGGCGAAAACGGTATGAGCAAGAGTATGTATGGGCGTGGAGCTGAAGATTTAATTGTTAAGGTTCCTGCTGGGACGGTTATTCGCAATGCCATTACCAAGGAATTCATTGCAGATATGGTCGATGCAGGAGAAGAGGTTGTAGTTGCCAAAGGTGGTCGTGGCGGCCGCGGAAATATCCGCTTTGCGACTCATAAAAACCCAGCACCTGATATTGCTGAAAATGGTGAACCGGGACAAGAATTAGAGTTGGAACTAGAACTAAAAGTCTTAGCGGATGTTGGTCTTGTTGGCTTTCCCTCTGTAGGAAAATCCACGCTCTTGTCTGTTATCTCAAGTGCCAAACCCAAAATTGCTGACTACCATTTTACGACCTTGGTGCCACAATTAGGAATGACACAAGCTCCAAATGGTCAACAATTTGTTGTTGCTGATTTGCCTGGATTAATTGAAGGTGCTCACACGGGAATTGGACTAGGAATACATTTTTTAAAACACATTGAACGCACTAAAGTATTGCTCCATGTTATCGATATGGCAACAATGGAAGGTAGAGATCCCTTTGATGATTTCAAGGTAATTATGGATGAATTAGCTTCTTATCACTTACGTTTATTAGAACGCCCAATGATTATCGTTGCTAACAAGATGGATCAACCCCAAGCTAGTGACAACCTAGAAGAATTCACTAAAAAGCTTAAGGAATACTATTCAGAAGAAGGACAAGAAACTCCAAAAGTTTATCCGATTTCTGCATATCGTAAAGAAGGTCTAGATGCGTTACTGAATGAAACAGCTCTTCTTTTAGATGCTACTGACTTCTTCCCACTTGAAGACCCTGAAGAAGTAGAACACGTTGTTTATACACTGGAAGATGAAGCACCATTTACCGTTTCGAGAGACTCTCAAGGGGTGTGGGAACTTTCTGGTGATCGCTTAGAAAAATTATTCTCAATGACAAATCTTGAACACGATGAGTCCGTTATGCGTTTCTCTAGACAGCTACGTGGTATGGGTGTAGATGAAACCTTGCGAGAAAAAGGTGCTAAAAATGGTGACCTAGTTCGAATCAAGAGTTTTGAATTTGAGTTTGTAGATTAGGTGATGATATGGTAGAAAGAAATGATATTGGACACAAAATTTATGTTCCAGCCATTGATGGTTTAAGAGCAGTGGCCATCTTTTGTATAATATTTTATCACTTAACACCTCATGTTATACCTGGAGGTTTCTTGGGTGTGGATATCTTCTTAGTCATTTCAGGATATCTGATGACCTCGAATTTAATGTCAAGTTTGATGAATCGTTCAAAGGTTCCTTTGCGCTCTTTTTTGAAGAAACGCTTAAGCCGCATTATTAGACCTATGCTCTGGATGTGTATGCTAGTTACAGCCTACATTACCTTATTTCAACGAAACCTTTTAATCAATTTGAGACCATCCTTACTGTCATCTCTATTTTTTGTGAATAACTGGTGGCAGATTGCCAATGGCCATTCTTATTTTGATCGCTATTCGGGGCAATCACCATTTACCCATTTATGGTACTTGTCCTTGGTGGTTCAACTCTTTGCTATCTGGCCTATCATTTTTGTTTTCTTAAGTACCTTGATTAAAAATCATAAATGGCTCCTTAGAAGTGTTGCTGCCCTGGCACTTGCTTCAGGACTAGCTATGTTTTTCTTGTATTCGCCAGATACTGACCCATCTAGAGTTTATTTTGGTACCGATACACGTTCATTCTCACTATTGATTGGGGCAAGCATGGCATTGATTTGGCCACTATCACAGTTTAGAGAGCTATTGTCAGTTACTCAGAAAAAACGATTTGGCTGGATGAGTCTCCTGTCATTTGCGTCTCTTATTTTTCTAATCTTCTTTTTGTCGGATCAAACCTGGCAGACATATCGAGGCGGAATGTTTATTTTTTCTTTGGCCACAGCTTTCTTAATTATGACTGGCCTTCATTCATCATCAGCGCTGTCTTATCTATTTCGAATTAAGCCATTAACATGGGTAGGGCGAAGAAGTTACTCTTACTACTTGTGGTATTTCCCAATTATTACCCTTTACCAAGATAAGGTAAGTGATTTAAGCAACCTACCTCAAGTTCATGTTCTTATCCAAAGTCTACTAATTATTGTATTCGGCGAGTTATCCTACCAATTACTGGAAAATGGTAAGCTAAACCTAGGTCTTGCCACAGCAACACAACGACAAGAACAATTCGAACTGGTAAAGGATGCTGTTTCCAATCCTTCTAAAGAGTGGAAAAGATTAGCTAAACTCGCTGCTTTACTATTTCTTCCTATCGTTAGCGTGATTGGCTTGCTGCAATCGACTTCTCAGGTTACACAAGAAACAGTAGCATTGCAAAACACTATCAGTCAAAACTCAACATTGATTAGTGATTCGCAAAGTACAGATAAAGATACCGTTCGGACAATTAATAATGTGGCTGGTTTGACACGAGAAGAAACGGTATTCAGCAACTCACTGGAAGTAAATTTTGTTGGAGATTCAACACTTTTGGCAATGGCCAATAGCTTACAACCAATCTTCCCAAATGCTATTTTAGACGGGTCAATCGGTCGCCAACTCTATCAATCATCGGCTGATATAGAAGAACTCGCATCAAAGAAACTTCTAAAAAATAATGTAGTCTTGTTACTAGGTTCAAATGGGGCATTTTCTTTTGCTCAACTAGAATCTCTCATTAAAACTATCGGAGTAGATAAGCAAATCTTTTTTGTCAATACTAATGTTCCCAGAACTTGGAAAAATCAAGTCAATGATACCTTAAAAGCAGGAGCAGATAAGTATTCAAACGTACACGTTATCGATTGGGCGAGCTACAGCAAAGACCATCCAGAATGGTTTTATGAAGATATGGTTCACACCAATCCCACAGGGGCAAATGAAATGGCTTTATTTATCACCAAACAAATTTATGCAAGTTTAAGAGGATAGAAGGTGACGAATGGAAATTCAATTTTTAGGTACAGGGGCTGGCTTACCTTCCAAAAATCGTAATGTTACCAGTATTGCCTTGAAATTATTAGATGAAATTAATGAGGTTTGGCTATTTGATTGTGGTGAAGCCACTCAACACATGATTCTTCATACGGCTATAAAACCAAGAAAAGTCACTAAAATTTTTATAACCCATTTACATGGCGACCACATTTTTGGACTCCCTGGTTTTTTGAGTAGCCGTACCTTTCAAGCTGGGGATTGTCCTGTTACAATTTACGGTCCCAAAGGAATTAAAGAGTATGTTGAAACCAGCATTCGTTTATCTCAGTCTAGATTAGGCTATCCCATTCACTATAAGGAATTCACTGATGGTGGGGAGCTCATTGATGATGCCAAATTTAAGGTGTTAACCTTAAAACTAGATCATGGAATTCCGTCATTTGGTTATCGTATTGTTGAAAAGGACCATCCGGGAGAATTACAAGCGGATAGATTAAAAGAACTGGGTGTTCCTTATGGACCATTATTTGGGAAACTGAAACAAGGTCAGACGATTGAGTTAGAGGATGGTAGACTTATTGATGGTAAAGATTATATTTCCGAGCCTAAAAGAGGGCGGATCGTGACTATTTTAGGGGATACCAGATGTTGTGAAAACGCTGCTAAGTTGGCGGGAAATGCGGATGTTTTAGTACATGAAGCGACCTTTGAAGCTAGTGAAAAAGGATTGGCTAAACGGTATTTTCACTCAACATCGCATCAAGCAGCTCAAGTAGCAAATCAAGCACAGGCAAAAAAACTTTTACTAACACATATTAGTTCGCGTTATGTTGGCTACTTAGCCAAAGAATTAGAAAAAGAAGCAAAGCAAGTTTTTGCCAACTCAACCATCGTCAACGACCTTGATATTATTCCGGTTCCTTTTTCAGATTAAGGAGGATATTATGTCACAAACGTTAGAATTACTTGGAAAAAACATCGTGATTACTGGTGCTAGTGGAGGACTTGGCAAAGAGATGGCGCTAGCTGCTGCCAAAAGAGGCGCCAATTTGGTCCTTATTGCCAGACGTCAAGAACAATTAAAAGAAGTAGCTCGTAATTGTCAACTACTATCTGTAGGACAGATTTTCTATTATAGTGCTGATTTAAGCCTTGAAGAAGAAAGAAGACAATGTATCGATACCATTTTGCAAAATGGAAAAGTAGATGTGCTCATAAACAATGCTGGTTATGGATTATACAAGGATGCCGTAGAGTTTACCCAAAATGAAATCAAGGATATGTTTGAAGTAAACGTGTTCGCTTTGATGGATTTCTCCAATAGAATTGGTAAGCAAATGTTAGAACAAGGAACGGGACATATTATCCAGATAGCTTCACAAGCTGGTAAGATGGCTACGGCAAAATCATCTATCTATTCTTCTACTAAATTTGCTGTTTTAGGCTACACCAATGCTTTAAGGCTAGAAATGAAGTCGAATGGTATAAAAGTAAGTAGTGTTAATCCAGGGCCAATTCATACGGATTTCTTTGCTAAAGCAGAACCAACTGGTCAATACTTAAAAGCTTTAGGTGGGACAGTCTTGGATGCTAAGACTGTTGCCGAAAAAATAATTGACCTTATCAATCAACCACAACGTGAAATCAATATTCCAACTTTAATGAATATGGCTAGTAAAATATATGCAATCTTTCCTAAAACAGGAGATTATTTTGCTGGGAATCTCTTTAATAAAAAATAGTGAGGTGTAAAGATGAAAAATCAAGTTACCTTAGTGATTAGTGGATTAGTCGTTTTACTTGTTTCAATCTTTGCTTTAATGAACAATACGACTGTACCGATAAATTTTGGGTTTGCAAAAATATCTGGTCCGCTGATTGTAATTATCATCATAGCTTTTATTTTGGGGGCTGTTGCGACTATCTTTTTTTCACTACAAACCTTATTTTCGAAAAACCGTCAAATCAGACAATTGGATGAAAAATATGGTGATGAATTCAATCAATATAAAGAAGATAATGTTCGTTTACGGGAAGAGGTAAAAGCGGTAGAAGAGCGGTATAGAAAAACACTCAATGAAGTGGAAGAGGACTTATATAAAATGAAGGATGAGAATAGCAAACTTCAGAGTGAGCTAAACAATGTAAGCATACATCAAGAACCAAGAGAAATTTAATCGATTCATATTTGCAATCAGTAGGAGAGTGTCATGTCATTTGCACAGCTAAATTGGCAAAAGCCATTTGAAGTAGACCAAGATAAATTAGCAAGATTACAAGCTGACTTACCTTATAGTCCCTATTTTTTAAGTGTATGTTTAGAGAGAAATCTTGATACAAAAGAAGCTATTGAAGAGTTTGTTGAGCCAAATCCAACACTTTTTCACGACCCTATGCTAATGCATCATATGGAAAAAGCTATAGAACGAATAGGACAGGCAATTGATTCAGATGAGCGAATTCTAATTTTTGGGGATTATGATGCAGATGGTATTACCTCAACAACCATTTTACTTGAAGGGTTGCAGGCTATTGGGGCACAAGTGGAGTATTATCTCCCTAATCGTTTCACTGATGGATATGGACCCAATATACAAGTTTTTGAAGAATATATAAACAAGGGTATTCAACTGATTATCACGGTTGATTGTGGAATTGCTGCTCATGAAGCAGTGGCATTTGCCATGGAAAACCAAGTGGATGTAATTATAACAGACCACCATGAAATCCCTCGGGAAATACCTACAGCGTATGCTGTTGTTCACCCAAGACATCCTGAAGGAAATTACCCTTTCGGTGATTTGTCCGGAGCTGGCGTTACCTTCAAATTGGTGACAGCTCTGCTTGGAGAAGTTCCAATCGAACTATTAGACCTCGCTGCAATCGGGACCGTTGCTGATTTGGTCAGCTTAAAGGATGAAAATCGCACCATTGTCAAACAAGGTTTGCTACAGTTGAAGGAAAATTCTAGGCTGGGACTGGATTTACTCTTTAAAAAAATTTCCTTAAAGCTAGATGAAGTAGATGAAACAACAATTGGGTTTCAGATTGGGCCTCGTTTAAATGCCTTGGGAAGGTTAGGGGACGCTTCACCAGGAGTTGAACTTTTAACCACGTTTGATCAAAGTATTGCAACGGATATTGTTGATCTGATGATGCAACAAAATAGTCAAAGGCAAGAAATCGTTAAGCAGATTACTGAAGAAGCTCTCGAGCAAGTGGCTACAAAAGAAGATAGGTTGGTACAAATTGTTTGGGGCAAGGATTGGCACGAAGGCGTACTAGGTATTGTTGCCAGCAAAGTTGTGGAAGTGACTCAGCGACCAACCATTGTTCTTTCAATTGATGAGAATAAACAGATGGCTAAAGGTTCAGCTCGTTCTATTGAATCACTTGACATTTTTAAAAGCTTACAAGCTTGTTCAAGTCTTTTAGAAAAATTTGGTGGTCATCACATGGCTGCTGGATTAAGTGTGCCTTTGGACAACTTGAAAGAATTGGAAGGTCAAGTTAATCAGGTTGCTCAAAAATTTCAAAAAGCAATTGAGAGTCAACCAAGTATCTCAGTGACCAGTGCTATTCCAATTTCAGATATTTCTGTTTCTTTAATTAAGGAATTTCATTTATTAAAGCCATTTGGTACGGATAATAGCGAACCGCTTGTTGAGATTGATGATGTTACCTTAAGCCAAATTAGACGTTTGGGTGCTGAGCAAACTCATCTAAAACTTCAAGTCAGTGACCAAAATGTTGATTTGCAGGCTATCGGCTTTGGAAAAGGAAGTTGGAGTGAGCGATTAATGGTAGGTGCTTCGATTTCTATGATTGGAAGTCTCACTATTAATGAATGGCAGGGAAATCAAGCTGCACAACTGATTATTAAAGATGTCAGCTCACAAGAGCGTATGTACTTTGACTGGCGTTCTTCCATATTAAAACCAGAGCATTTGCAAGTTGAAAATGCTATTTATATGATTAATAAATCGGATAAGGTAGCAAGTATTACACAAATGATTCCTAAGAGTTCTCAAGTTCTTTTATGGGAAGATATTGATGCAGATATCTTTGTGACCACTAATAAAAGTAATTGGGTAATTTTAGAGTGTCCTATAAATCGAAAAGCAGTTGAAACAGTAGTCTCCTACCCAAATAACTTGAATACTTATATAATTGCTTATCAGGTCGAATCAGCTACAAAGCAGGGGCTTCCTAGTAAAAAGGAATGTAGAGATGTCTACCAGTACCTTCTAGGTCATCAACAGATTCAAGTGTCTGAAAATCTAGCCAAAATTGCGCCATTTCTGCAAATTCCACTTGAACGCTTCAAACTTATTTTAAAGATGTTTTTTGAGATTGGATTTGTTACAATAGCAGGTGGCTCTCTTGAAACCAAACCGATTTCTAAAGGAGTACAGCTAGAAGAAACAAGTGCTTTTCAAGAACAAGCCCAGAAAATTTGGCTAGAAAAAGTATTTATCTACAGCAATTTTAAAGATTTAACCAAATGGTTGGGTTAATTGGAGTTCTTTCGTACGACCAATCAACTAAGAACTATTTTGAAAAATGAAGTGAGTTTTATTAGGAGGAAGAAAAAAGATGGATTTAAAAAAGTATATTGCAAGTGTTAAAGATTACCCTAAGGAAGGCATTGTTTTTAGAGACATTTCTCCTTTGATGGCTGATGGCCCTGCCTACCAATATGCAACACAACAAATTGTTGATTATGCTAAAAAGGTAGGGGCTGAAATGATAGTCGGTCCTGAAGCTCGTGGTTTTATTGTGGGATGTCCGGTTGCTTATGAATTAGGAATCGGTTTTGCACCTGCACGTAAGAAAGGAAAACTTCCTCGTGAAACTGTTTCTGTTGAGTATGATCTAGAATACGGCACTGCAGAATTACATCTGCATAAAGATGCTATTAAACCAGGTCAAAAAGTATTGATTTGTGATGACTTATTAGCGACTGGTGGAACTATGGTAGCAGCAGCTAAGCTTGTAGAAAAATTAGGTGGTCAAGTTGTTGGGCTAGCCTTTTTAATCGAGCTCTTAGATCTTAAAGGCCGTGAAAAGATTAAGGAATATGATATTTTTACTTTAATGGGCTATACGGAAGATGAAGAGTAGGTCTAAAAAATAATTATTTTGACTGCATATATTCGAGTTTCCAGCCTATACCTATCAGAAATGAGAACAGTTGCACCTTTTTGTGACAGATAATGGTATAAGTTGGAGACTCCTTTGTAGTTTAGGATTTGATATTACTTGTTAAATTTTTTGCCTGGATCATTAGAAAAACACCTAAAATCATCGTTTAAGGCTAAACGTGATTTTAGGTGTTTTTTGATTGATATTAAATTCTATCTCTAAATAATCCGATGACTTTACCTAGTATGCTGACATTCGGCAGGAGAATAGGGTCAAGTCGGTCGTTCTCTGGTTGCAGACGGAAATGTGTGCTCTCCTTGAAAAATCTCTTACAGGTAGCTTCATCTTCATCAGTCATAGCAATTACAATATCTCCATTAGATGCGTAGGTTTGTTTACGAACGATGACATAATCTCCATCAAGAATTCCAGCGTTTATCATACTCTCTCCACGAATAACTAGCATAAACAAATCAGATTCTTCATGTTTCAAACTAGGTGGAATAGGAAAGAAGTCTGAGGCTTCTTCAACAGCCAGGATAGGTTCGCCAGCAGTAACCGTTCCAAGAATAGGTATATTTTCTGAAGCAATTCCTAATTCTTTTAAACCTGCTGGTGTGACTTCTATGGCACGTGGTTTGGTTGGGTCACGTTGAATAAGTCCATTTTTTTCTAGGCGAGATAGATGCCCATGAACTGTTGAGGTAGAGGAAAGGTTAACGGCATTTCCTATTTCTCTAACGGTTGGTGGGTAGCCATGTTCTTTCACTTCACTATAAATATAGCGCAAAACTTCTATTTGTCTGGATTCTTTTGCTGATTTCATTCGTTTCACCCGTTTCTTATGCGATTTCTTAATAGAAGTATAGCACAAACTTTTTTTGAAATCAAACGAATGTTCGTATATTTTTAGAAATGATTTTCTGAAACAATAACCATTTTATGAGAAAATGCTAGCTACTAAGATTATGAGCATATTTAGAGATGAAGTCATGAAATCAACATAAAAGATTGTAGTATATGTTTGCAGTAAAATTAGTAATCACATATACTATAAAAGAGGCAAGTATCATCTAAATTGGAGGGATATCATGTTAGATAAGGAGCAAATAGAGCGGCTTAATGAGCTAGCAAAAAAGAAGAAAGAAGAAGGTTTAACGGATGAGGAGACACTTGAACAAGAACAGCTTAGAAAAGCTTACTTGAAGTCTTTTAGGAGTGGCATGAGAAATCATATCGAAGGACTTAAGGTTGTTGACAAAGAAGGTAAGGACGTTACCCCAGACAAACTAAAACAGATCCAAGCTGAAAAGGGATTACATGGACGTAATCAAGAAGAGTAATGTTATCTTGCTAATAACTTGTGATTGCTTTCTACAGCTTAACAAAGTAAAATAATGTAAGTGCTTGATAAAATTAAGGAGTGATAACATGTTTGACAATACCGATCAACTTGCTGTGAATACTATTCGTACTTTGAGTATGGATATGGTGCAAGCTGCAAATTCTGGACATCCTGGATTACCAATGGGAGCAGCTCCAATGGCTTATGTTTTATGGTCTAAATATTTAAAAGTAAATCCTAATGATTCTACCTGGGTTGACCGCGATCGTTTTGTTTTATCAGCTGGTCATGGTTCAGCGTTACTTTATTCATTATTGCATTTATCAGGATTCGATGTTTCTATTGATGATGTGAAAAATTTCCGCCAACTTGGTAGCAAAACACCTGGACATCCAGAAGTTCATGATACTGATGGGGTAGAAGCGACAACTGGCCCACTTGGACAAGGGTTTGCCAATGCAGTTGGATTTGCTATGGCAGAGGCTCATTTAGCAGCTACTTATAACCGTGACGGCTTTCCAATAGTGGACCATCATACTTATGCCTTATGTGGCGATGGTGACTTGATGGAAGGAATCTCTTACGAAGCTGCTTCTTTAGCAGGCACCCTAAAATTAGGTAAGTTAATTGTTTTATATGATTCAAATGACATTTCTTTAGATGGACCACTTGATAAATCATTTAATGAAAATGTTCAAGAACGCTTCCTTGCCCAAGGTTGGCATTATGTGCGTGTTGAAGATGGTAACGACTTGGATGCCATTGCTGATGCAATTGAGGAAGCTCAATGTGAAACGTTAAAACCTTCAATTATTGAAATAAAAACAGTTATTGGTTATGGTGCGCCAGAAGCTGGAACCCATAAAGTTCATGGAGCACCTCTTGGAGTTGCCGGTGTACAAGCAGCAAAAGACTATTATGGTTGGGATTATGCACCATTTGAAGTTCCTGAAGCTGTTTCACACCGCTTTGAAAAACTTTTGGGACAAACTGGTCAAAAAGACCAAGATGAGTGGATTTCTTTATTCGAAGAATATCGCACCGTTTTCCCTGAATTGGCTCAAGAATTTGAAGATGCATTTAGCGAAGATATTAAAGTTGATTTGAAAACTATTTTACCAACTTATGATCTTGATAGCCCAGCATTGGCTTCTCGTGTCACTAGCCAAAATGCCATTCAAGAATTAGGGAAGGCTCTTCCAAACTTTTGGGGTGGCTCAGCTGACTTATCTTCATCCAACAACACCATGAATAAGGCTGATAGTGACTTTGATGCAGATAACTATCAAGGACGGAATATTTGGTTTGGTGTTCGTGAATTTGCAATGGGAGCAGCCTTAAATGGAATCTTGCTTCACGGTGGCACAAAAGCGTATGCTGGAACATTCTTTGTCTTTTCAGATTACTTAAAAGCAGCTATTCGTGTTGCGGCAATCTCACATTTGCCAGCTATTTATGTCTTTACCCATGACTCTATTGCTGTTGGAGAAGATGGACCAACTCATGAACCAGTTGAACAATTAGCCGCATTCCGTGCGACACCAAACTTGAATGTCATCAGACCAGCTGATGGAAATGAAGTTTCGGCAGCTTGGAAGGTAGCCATTGAATCAACCGATACACCTACTTTATTGGTATTGAGTAGACAAAATTTACCAGTATTGCCTAATACAAAAGAGAAAGCATATGATTACCTAGAAAAAGGTGCTTATGTTCTTAGCCCACAAGAAGGCGAAACTCCAAGCGGAATCTTAATGGCTACAGGTTCAGAGGTTTCTCTAGCTATTGAGGCTCAAAAACAATTAAGAACATTAGGACATGATGTATCCGTAGTGTCTATTCCAGCGATGAATCTTTTCGACCAACAATCAAACGACTACAAAGAAAGTGTTCTACCTAACTCAGTTAGAAACCGTTTAGCTATCGAAATGGCAGCTAGCTTTGGTTGGGAACGTTATGTAGGATTAGATGGGGTTGTTATGGGAATCGACCGATTCGGTGCTTCAGGAAACGGAAACCAAGTTATGGCTGAATATGGCTTTACTGTGGAAAACATCTGTGCTAACTATATTTCAAATTTTGAATAATCAGTTCTCTGACTAAGAATTTGTATAGCAAAAAGGCTGAGCACTCCTCAGCCTTTTTGCTATTTCTAAAGGGAAGTTCAAAATAGAGAGGAGCTAAGTGATGACTAAAGAGATGAAAGAGGCGTTTCGACTAAGTTTGCCTATCAGTTTTGGCTATGTATTTTTAGCTATTGCTTTCGCCTTGTTAATGAGAGAAAGTGGATTTTCATTTTTACCGATTACACTGGCAAGTATGATTGTCTATGCCGGTTCTATGCAGTTTGCCTTGGTAGGCTTGCTCTCCTTGGTAATGCCATTATGGATGATTGCACTTAT
Source organism: Granulicatella seriolae (assembly GCF_024543085.1). Taxonomy (GTDB): domain Bacteria; phylum Bacillota; class Bacilli; order Lactobacillales; family Aerococcaceae; genus Granulicatella; species Granulicatella seriolae. The sequence goes on along the minus strand of NZ_JANHNZ010000001.1, from coordinate 60,032 downwards.
GACTCTTGTCATTAATTTTAGAATGTTATTTTATGGGATTAATTTTATTGAAGATTATAAAAAAATGGGCTGGAAGGCTCCTTATATGATGTTTGCCTTAACGGATGAAACCTTTTCTATTTTCCTAGGAATGAAGCAGTCTAGTAAAAAATATTCTCAAGAAACCTTTATTTGGGTGGCTGTATTTAATCATTTGTATTGGATTTCTGGCACGATTATTGGTTATTTCGTGGGAGATTATATCGGGTTTTCCACAAAAGGAATTGAATTTTCTATGACAGCACTCTTTGTGGTTATTGTAATAAATCAAATGAGTCAAGCTGCTTCTTATTTTCCATTTATTATTGGTGCTGTATCTGGCATCATTTCTTTAATTGTATTTGGTCCAACCTATTTTTTACTACCATCTCTAATTGCTACAATTATTCTCTTGTTTGTGGTAGAAGAAAGCCGACGAATATCTGATGGTCGCTTGAAGGGAGGAAAAGGTCATGACTAGCTTTTATGTTTATAGTGCCTTGATAATTTCAGGTTTGATTACCTTTGGGATAAGGGCAACGCCATTTCTCTTGTTTTCAAAGATGAAGAAGCTACCGTTGGCACTTGAATACCTTAGCTACACTTTACCTATGGCTATCATGGTGATTTTGGTCATTTATTCTTTAAAAGAAATGAATTTTACCACTAGTCCATATGGCTTGCCTGAAATAATTTGTGTGCTTCTGGTGATTGCTTTACATGTTTGGAAAAAGAATACACTTTTAAGCATCTTTCTTCCCACAATAATTTATATGGTACTGGTTCAAATTTTCTAGGAAAGCCTACCGTACTTAAAATATTTGAGTCCTTCACCCATTTCTATTACTTGTTTTTCTCTCTTATTTCATTTATACTTATAAGCGAACAGATGTTCCTTTGGAGGGTGTAAACATGGTGGGGAGAAAGATTTTACATATTGATATGGATGCTTTTTTTGCATCAGTTGAGCAGCGGGAGCATCCTGAATGGCGTGGAAAACCGGTGATTGTTGGTGGGAAATCTATTCAAAGAGGCGTGGTTTCTACTTGTTCTTATGAAGCTCGTCAATATGGTGTCCACTCAGCCATGCCTGTAAAGGAAGCTTTAGCCTTATGTCCTCAAGCGATTTTGGCATCTTCTAATTTTGAGTTGTACCGCAAAGTTTCTAGACAAGTACGGGAAATTTTTTATAAGTACACTGACTTAGTAGAGCCTCTTTCTATTGATGAGGCTTATTTGGATGTGACAGAAAATAAACTCAATATTGGCTCGGCCACAATTGTTGCTAAGTGTATCAAGGAAGAGATTTTTCAAGTGACTGGGTTGACCTGTTCTGTAGGAGTGTCTTTTAATAAATTTTTAGCCAAAGTTGCTTCGGGTTTTGAAAAACCAGCAGGAATAACGGTAGTGGATTATGAACGTTTTCCTAATTTTATTGCAGAGCTACCTATCGAAGATTTTTATGGCGTTGGCAAAGTCTCAGCCCAAAAATTAAAAGAATCGGGCATTAAGACTGGTAAAGATTTGCTAGACTTGGAGTTAGTAGACCTAACACGTAAATTTGGCAAGCAAGGCTATATTCTTTACCATCAGGTTCGAGGGAAATCGAATGATATTTTGGTACTAAACCGCAAAAGGAAGTCCATCTCTAAAGAAAGAACTTTTTTATCCGATACAGATGATGAACAGAAGTTAATTGGTGCTTTAGAGAATTTTTCTAAAGAAATAGCAGAAGAATTACAAATGAAACAATTGGTTGGAAAAAGTGTTAGTCTGAAAATACGAGATAAAAGCTTTCAAACGATGAATCGAAGCCATAGTTTGACGTATTATTTCAATGATCAAAACACCATTTTTACAGAAGTCATTGATCTATTTGAGAAAATATATCGACAAGAAGATATCCGACTCATCGGAGTCAACATTGGGCTTTTAGAAGAGGCGACTTCTGCCTATCAACAGTTAAGTTTGTTTGACTGAATCAGTTGAAAGAATCATTTTAGACTTTTCATTGAGCTGTTTTTTTAGTACAATATGATAATGGAGTATTAGTGAAGGGAGATAGAAACGTGAGTACAGGAATTTGGATTTTAATTGTCATCCTTGGTGTAGTTGCCGGTGCAGCTGGTGGATTCTTTTTAGCCCGTCGTTACATGATGGACTATTTTGCAGCAAACCCTCCAATTGATGAAGAAATGTTACGTATGATGATGACACAAATGGGTCAAAAACCATCAGAAACAAAAGTAAGACAAATTGCTGCTTCTATGAAAGCACAAGCTAAAAAGAACAGTCAAAAGAAAAAATAAGCCCTTATAAGGTTATTACTTAATAAAAATGGACACTTTAGAGTGTCTATTTTTATTTTTGTCTGAAAGACTGATACAATAGATAGATAGTTAAACAGAAAGAGGTGCTGGGAGATAATGGCAATTTTTAAAAAATTATCTTGGTTTTTTAAACAGGAAAAGAAACAATATGGGATAGGAATCACATTATTAGTCCTGGTTGCCTTGCTACAGGTAGCCAATCCATGGATGATGGGGAAATTAATTGACGAAATTGCTGATCAAAGCATAACGATGAACTCCATGGTTTTTTGGCTTTCCTTAATGTTGGGATCAGCAGTTGGACAATATGTCTTCCGATATTTGTGGAGGGTCAATATTTTTGGGACTTCCGTAAAATTGGAAAAAATTTTACGTGAACGACTTTTCCATCATTTTACTCAAATGGATACGGTATTTTTTCACCAACATCGAACGGGGGACTTAATGGCTCATGCAACTAATGACTTGAATGCCGTCAGACAGGTTGCAGCTGCAGGTATATTGACATTTGCCGATTCCCTGACAACAGGTGGGTTAACCTTAATTTCTATGGCTGTGGTGGTGGATTGGAAGCTAACTCTATTGGTGGTTCTTCCTTTACCCTTATTGATTTTGGTATCCCGAATTTTAGGAACCAGAATGCACGCACAATTCAAGCAAGCCCAAAAAGCTTTTTCAACGCTGAATAACAAGACCCAAGAAAGTATTTCAGGTGTTAAAGTTATTAAAACTTTTGGGGAAGAAGAAAAAGATGTTGAGCATTTTAAAACGATTACCAAAGAAGTTGTTGATGCGAATAAAAAAGTATTTAAGATAGATGCTCTTTTCAATCCAGCAATTAATTTAATATTAGGTATCACCTTTGCCTTAACCATTATCTTTGGTGGAAACTTTGTGGTGACTGGCGTCATTTCCATTGGGCAACTAGTTTCATTTATTTCATATATCGGTATGATGACTTGGCCAATGCTAGCTGTTGGTAGTTTGTTTAATGTATTAGAAAGAGGCAGTGCTTCTTATGATCGAATAGAACAGCTTTTATCTCAAGAATCTTCCATTTACGAAGCAGATCATCCTGTAGACCAGGCTTTAACAGGTGATTTGACGGTTTCTATCCAATCTTTTACTTACCCTGGTGCGACGATTCCTGTTGTTGAGGACTTAGACTTTACCCTTAAACAGGGAGAGACTTTAGGTATAGTTGGCAAAACAGGGTCTGGAAAGAGCACCATCTTCAAGCTTTTATTGAGAGAATACGACAACTATCAGGGGAGTATTGTATACAACAATATAGCGGTTAAGGATTACATGTTAGATACCTATTTGAAGGGAATAGGCTATGTTCCGCAAGACAACTTCTTGTTTTCGACCACCATTAGTGAGAATATTCGTTTTGCGAATCTAGATTATTCTATGGAAGAGGTTCATTCTGTTGCGAAAATGACCGCAATTCACTCAGACATTTTGGACTTTCCTCAAGGGTATGAAACCTTAGTTGGTGAACGTGGAGTTTCTTTGTCTGGTGGACAAAAGCAACGGATTTCTATTGCTAGAGCCTTAATTACTCGACCAGAGCTATTGATTATGGATGATTCTTTGTCAGCAGTAGATGCAAAGACTGAAGAAAAAATATTGTCTAACTTAAAAGAATTTCGTTCAGGCAAAACCACTATTATTTCGGCTCACCGAATTTCCAGTGTGATGCATGCCAATGAAATTATTGTAATGGACCAAGGACGTATTGTCGAACGAGGAAATCATCAGGAATTGCTTTCCTTAAATGGTTGGTATAAAGAAATGTATGACAAACAACAACTGGAATTAAAATTGGACGGGGAGGGGATTGACTAATGGAAGCAAGTAAATCTGGATGGAAGAAAACAATGTCCTTTAAAGAACAAGTCACTATCACCCGTAGAATCTCATCTTTTACCAGACCTTACCGCAAACAATTTTTGATTGCAGTTTTGTGGACTCTAGTTCTAACAGTCTTTAATATCTTAATCCCTCGTGTACTGCAGGTCTATATGGATGATTATCTAATTAAAGGAAATATCACTCTAACTATTTCTATTTATTTTGCCTTCGCATATCTGCTAGGAACCTTTGGCAAAATGTTAGCTCAATATTATGGCCGTTATTTTTTCTCACTGGCTTCAGAACAAACAGTAGAAAATATCCGTAATCATCTTTTTGAAAAGATTAATCAACTAGGTATGCGTTTCTTTGACCAAACGCCTGCAGGATCCTTAGTATCACGCATTACAAATGATACAGAAACTATTAAACAATTTTGGAATGTTTTCCTCGCTTTAATGGAAAGTTCTTTTGGTATGGTATCCGTTTCAATAGCCATGTTTGTTTTAAATGCTAAGGCAACAGGAGTGTTTTTATTGTTGTCTCCAGTGATGGTTTGGGCTATTTGGTATTACCAAAAATATAGCTCTAAAGTATATAGAGCTATGCGGGAAAGTCTATCGCAATTAAATACTAAGCTCAATGAATCTATTTCGGGCATGTCAATCATTCAACAATTTAGACAGGAAAAACGAGTTCAAGATGAATTTAATCGAATCAATGATAGTTACAATAGAAACCAGATTCGAATGGTTAAAATGAATGCACTCTTGCTCATGCCACTCATTAACTTATTGCAAGGGATTGCTTTGGTTATCGTTTTGTATATGTTCGGATTACAGTCTCTCGTTGGCCCAATTGAAGTCGGAGTTGTTTATGCTTTTACTTCCTATATCCAAAACTTTTTTAGGCCAATGGGTATGCTGATGGATAACCTTAGTGTCTTACAAGATGGTGTCGTCTCTAGTTCTCGCGTCTTAGACCTTTTAGATAACATGGAAATGGCACCAAAACAAGATGCTCTTCAACCATTGGAAATCAAAAATGGACGAATTGAGTTTAAACATGTATCCTTTTCTTATGATGGGCAAAATGATGTTCTAAAGGATATTTCTTTTACAGTAGAGCCAGGACAAACGATCGCTCTAGTAGGACATACAGGTAGTGGTAAGAGTTCGATCATCAATGTCTTCATGCGGTTTTATGAATTTGAGCGAGGAGATATCTTAATTGATGGGCATTCTATCAAAGAATACCCAATTGAAGAAATTCGCAAAAATATTGGGCTGGTCCTACAAGATTCATTCTTGTTCTATGGTGATATCACCCGCAATATCCGATTAATGGATGAGGATTTGACAGATAATGATGTTAGACATGCTGCTGAATTTGTTCATGCTGACCAGTTTATTGAAGCTTTGGATAATGGTTATCATTCAAAGGTGATAGAACGTGGGGCATCATACTCAAGTGGGGAACGGCAACTGCTGTCATTTGCCCGTACCATTATTCGCGAACCTAAGATTTTAGTGCTTGATGAAGCAACAGCAAGTATCGATACCCAAACAGAAGAATTCATTCAAGATAGCTTGAGAAATATGCGTAAAGACCGCACCACTATCGCTATTGCCCATAGATTATCGACCATTCATGATGCGAATCAAATTCTTGTCTTAGACAAAGGTAGAATTATCGAAAGAGGTACACATGATGAGTTGATTGCCTTGCAAGGAACTTACTATGATATGTATCGTTTACAATCTATGGAGGCGAGAGAGAAGTAGTTGGTATTTAAATCGTAATTTAAGTAGAATAGGAAAAGTTATTCTAGATAAAAAGGCTAGGCAAGAAGTTTTACTAATAATAAAACAAAAGAGTTTCCGAGAAAGAATCAGAAGTGAGAACGGTGATACCGCAATTTTTGATTCTTCCCCGGAAACTCTTTTTGTAATTTTGAAATAGATTTTATTCGATTTTTTCTTGAAAAATTCATAATAGTTTTATATTCTAATTTGTATGGCATTCAAAACCTATTCATCTAATTGTTTAGTCTTCAATTCCAATGCCTAAGCATTTACTTGAACTATTGTCACACCTTTATCTTCAATGGCTTTGAGGGCTTTGGGATTGGCGTATTCATCGGTAATAAGGATATCTACGGATGTGATATCTGCTACCATAAAGGTACTATCATTGCCGATTTTACGATAGTCACAAACGAGGATGACTAAATCATTGGTATTTTCTATCATAACCTTATTGACCCTGTGCTCATGTATATTGTTGGTAGAAATACCTTTTTCAGCACTAAGACCAGAACAGCCAATGATAGCAATATCTGACTGTATGACACTTAGATTAGTGACACATAGATCGCCAACTAAAGCTTTTTTTGGAAAACGAATCTCACCACCGGGTAGAATAATATTGGTATTTAAATGAACGTTATTGCGATCAACACGCAAATTATTAGTCACTAAGGTAAGAATACGGTCTTCCAGATAGTCAAAAGCTCTTAAGGCAGTGGATGATGAATTGATAAATAAAGTCATCCCATCCTTTACGTATCTAGCAGCTTGTTTGGCTATGTTTTGCTTAATCAGTTCAAGGGATTTATTTTCTGTATCCCCTTCATTTTTTTGCTGCGTATTAATAGTGGCACCGCCGTGATTTCGAATGATTTTACCCATTTTTTCTAGAATATCAAGATCTCGGCGAATGGTCATTGAGGAGACACCCATAATGCCAGATAAGTCATTGACTGACATGCTTAGGTCATCTTGGTGATACAAATAATTGATGATTGTTTCACGACGTTGGTTGACATTAACGAGAGAGTTTTTCATGTTCGTTTACCCCTTTAGTAAGAATTAATTAACATATAAGTCTATTATACACAATAAACGAACGTATACAAGTATAAAAGAACATATACGTGGGTTGTAAGCACTTACTATATCATTTATGATAGGGCTACCAAAGAGAAAGGGTGATTGGATTGAAAAATATTAATGAAGTCACAAAAGAAAAATGGTTGGCCGCAACATTTCCTGAATGGGGAACTTGGTTAAATGAAGAAATAGCTGCAAAGGAAGTGGATGAAGGGTCATTTGCTATGTGGTGGTTAGGTTGTACTGGTATTTGGTTGAAAACACATGAAGGAACAAACATTGTCATGGACATGTGGAACGGTACTGGCAAGCAGACTCATGGAAATGGCAAGATGAAGAAAGGTCATCAGATGCAACGAATTGGTGGCGTAAGCAACATGCAACCAAACTTAAGAAATGTACCTTTTGTCGTTGACCCATTTGAATTAAAAGATGTTGATGCTTTGGTTGTTTCTCATATACACTCTGACCACTTGGATATCGTAACTGCTTCCTCAGTGGCAAAGAATTGTCCCCAAGCAAAATTTATTGGACCTAAAGAAGTAGTCAACACATGGATTAAATGGGGTGTGCCTGAAGAGAGAACTATTGTGGTTAGACCTAATGACAGAGTTACTGTTGGAAGTGTTGAAGTTGTTGCATTGGAATCCTTTGATAGAACAGCTTTGGTGACCATTAATGACCCAGAAGAAAAACTAGCAGGAAAAATGCCTATCGACATGGATGATATTGCCGTTAATATCTTGTTTGAAACTAGTGGCGGAAATATATACCATGGAGCAGATTCACATTATGCTGTTATGTTTGCAAAACACGGTAAAGAACATGATATTGATGTTGCCTTAATTAACTATGGAGAAAACCCTCCAGGAATTCAAGACAAAATGACTTCAGTAGATGTTTTGCGTATGGCAGAAGCCTTACAAGCAAAAGTCGTTATTCCTGTGCATCATGATATTTGGACGAACTTCATGGCAGACCCAGAAGAAATCGTTACTTTATGGAATTTCAAAAAAGATCGATTACAATATGCTTTCACACCGTTTATTTGGCAAGTGGGCGGCCAATACAATTACCCACAAGATAAGAACAAAATTCGTTTCATGTTTGATAGAGGATTTCATGATGTTTTTGAAGGTGAAAATGACCTACCTTTCCCTTCGTTCTTATAATTAGGAGGAGCAAGCTCTATGCTGAAATATTTTAAAGAAAACCACTTAGTCAATTATGTGACTGAGCAACCCAAAGATTGGCAAGAAGCTATACGAGTTAGTTGCCAACAACTTGTAAATCAAGGGTATATCACTGAAGAATATATAGAAGAAATTGTAGAAAATGTCGTTAAATTTGGCCCTTATATTATCATTGCAGATCAAATAGCTATGCCGCATGCAGAAGGGAATAGCCCAGGAGTTAAGGGGACAGCCATAGCTTACACTAAATTTCCTAATGAAGTTATTTTTCATGATGCAGAAACTGGAGAAGACAGACCAGCTACCTTATTTTTCACTTTAGCTGCTGAAGATGCTGAGGCTCATTTAAATAATATTACACAATTAATGGACTTACTGATGGAAGAAGAAAATGTTGACGCTATGTTAGCTACAAAAACACTTGAAGATTTTGACAAACTACTAATAGAAGAGGGTAAATAGAAAGGAAGGTTAATATGGAATTTTTAGTTGGCATTTGGGAGTTTTTCGTTACAAACATTTTAACAAAGCCACATTTTTTAATTGGTTTAATTGTATTTATTGGTTATATGCTTTTGAAACGTCCTTGGTATGAATCTTTAGCTGGATTTATTAAGGCGACAGTTGGTTATTTGATTCTGACAGTAGGGTCTGGCGGTTTGATTACAAATTTCCGTCCAATTATTGTTGGATTAAGAGAAAGATTTCAACTAGATGCGATGGTTATTGACCCATATTTTGGGCAAAATGCTATTCAAGCTGCCATGGAAAAGGCGGGTAAGTCATTCGGGGATGTGATGATTCTCTTATTAACTGCTTATATTGTGAATATTCTATTGGTTCGTTTTTCTAGATATACCAAGTTACGTGCTGTCTTTACAACAGGTAACGTTCAAATCCAACAAGCCGCTACAGCTTTCTGGTTAATCTTCTTCTGTTTTCCTAACTTAGGTCGATGGGAAATCTTAGCAGTTATGGCTGTGCTTCTAGGCTTGTACTGGGCAGTTGGTTCTAACTTAACCGTTGACATCACACAAGAGTTGACGGAAGGTGCAGGTTTTGCTATTGCCCATCAACAAATGTTTGGAACTTTCTTCTTTGCTAAATTAGCAGAAAAGATGAGAAAAAGAGATGAAGCAAAAGGTAAAAAACAAGGCCGCCGTTTAGAGGATGTGGAATTACCTGGTTGGTTATCCATCTTTAATGAAAACATGGTTGCTACAGGTATCTTAATGACCCTCTTCTTTGGAGCAATTCTATTAGTACTTGGTAAACCTTATCTTGTTGGTGCGGAATTCATGGCTGAAAAGGATAACTTCTTCTTTTACATTTTGCAAACCTCACTATACTTTGCAGTTTACCTAGCTATCTTACAGTTAGGGGTTAGAACTTTCGTTGCCGAACTAACAGAATCCTTCCAAGGGATTGCAACTTCATTCTTGCCAAATTCTGTACCCGGTATTGACGTTGCAGCAACATTTGGTTTTGGTTCACCAAATGCAGTAACAATCGGATTTATTTCTGGAGCTATTGGACAATTTTTAGCTATTGGAATTCTACTGTTATTCAACTCACCAACCATCGTTGTAGCTGGATTTATCCCACTATTCTTTGATAATGCCGTTATTTCAGTTTTTGCCAATAACCGTGGTGGAGCTAAGTATGCCTTTATCTTCCCATTCATAAACGGCTTGATTCAAGTATTTGGTTCTGCTTTGATTGCGACATGGGTAGGTTTGTCAGGCTTTGGTGGATATCTAGGTATGACCGACTGGGCAACAGTATGGCCAATGTTTACGGTTATCATGAAATTCTTAGGCATTATTGGTGTCGTGGTTGTAGCGATTGTCTTAATTATCATTCCACAACTCCAATACCGTGCCAACAAAGAAGGCTATTTCTTGATTGTAAAAGACTATGAAGCCTATGCAGAAAAATTTTCACCATCTGATGATATCATGCACGCTGAGTAAGTAGTATAGTAAATAAATGAACGGAGGAATAAAATAATGAGAGTTTTAGTAGCATGTGGAAATGGGTCTGGTACTAGTCTAATGATTCGGAGAACCGTTGAAAAAGCGTTTAAAGCTAAAGATGTTCGCATTACCAACATTCATCACTGCGCCATTTCTGAAGGGAAAAGTATTGCGAAGAATTTTGATGTAGTGTTCACGCCAGCCAACTTTGTCAGCATGTTTGACCAAGCTGCACAAAAAGGGGTCAAAGTTGTGGGTGTAAAAAATCCAATGTCTCAAAAAGAAATCGAAGAAAGAATGGTTGAACACGAGATTGTCAAATAAAGGAGAATGAAAATGACCTTACCAAAACTACAAATTGCTTGCGATCATAGTGATTTACCAAGTGCATTAGCCGACATTAAGGCTGTTGGAGATATTGTTGATATTCTTGAAGTTGGTACTGTGCTCTTACTACAAGTAGGAGATGAAGCCATCAAATGTTTCAGAGCACTTTATCCTGACAAATTAATTGTTGCCGACCCTAAGTGTGCTGATGCTGGTGGAACAGTCGCTGCCAATATTAGAAAAGCTGGAGCAGATTACATGACTTGTATCTGTTCAGCAACGGTGGCAACCATGAAAGCTGCTGCAAAAGAGATTGACCAAGTACAAGTTGAACTCTATGGTGATTGGACCTACGAACACGCACAAGCTTGGTTAGATGCAGGGATTGATCAAGCGATTTATCACCAAAGTCGTGATGCACTCTTAGCAGGAGAAACTTGGGGCGATAAAGATCTCAATAAAGTAAAAAAACTGATTGATATGGGCTTCAAAGTATCCGTAACAGGTGGATTAGATGTAGACACCTTAGACTTATTTAAAGGTGTCAATGTCTATACCTTTATTACAGGAAGAGGCATTACCCAAGCAGAAAATCCGGCTAAAGCCGCACAAGATTTCCAAGATAAAATCAAAGAACTTTGGGGATAGAAATGTGTGACACCTACTGAAATATAGAGAAAGGTGGGATAAAGTGACAAGTTTAGGGATATATGAAAAAGCACTTCCGAAACATATTACATGGATTGAAAGACTAAACATGGCTAAAGAATTAGGCTTTGATTTTGTTGAAATGTCTATTGATGAAACGGATGAACGCTTAGCAAGGCTAGACTGGACAACTAAAGAACGACAAGAACTGGTCCAAGCTATACAGACAAGTGGGGTAAATATTTTCTCAATCTGCTTAAGTGGTCATCGTAGATACCCATTTGGTTCTTTAGACAAAAGTATCAGAGAAAAAGCGTTAGAGATTATGAAAAAAGCCATTGATTTGGCAAGTGATTTGGGTGTACGAAATATTCAATTAGCAGGATACGATGTTTATTATGAAGAAAAATCACCTCTAACACGCGAATATTTTATCGAAAATTTAAAAATTGCTGTAAATATGGCAGCGGCTAAGCAAGTCATGCTGTCCATAGAAATTATGGATGACCCTTTTATCAACTCCATTACCAAATTCAATCAGATAAAAAAACAAGTTCCTTCACCATGGTTACAGGTTTACCCAGATATTGGTAACATTTCTGCATGGCCAGAGAATAACCTTAATGTTGAATTGGAAAGAGGTATTGATTCCATTGTGGCTGTTCATTTGAAGGATACCCAAAATGTGACGGCTACGTTTCCTGGAAAGTTTAAGGAAGTACCATGGGGACAAGGTGATGTTGATTTTCTTGGAGCCTTAAAAACTTTGAAACGCTTAGGCTACGAAGGCACATTCCTGCTAGAAATGTGGAGCGAAACGTCTGATAATCCCTATGAAGAAATTAAAGGGGCTAAAGAATTTATGTTACCAATCTTAAAGGAGGCGGGATATCGTGTCTAGAGAAGAAACTATTCACGCCATGAAAGAACGTGTCTACCAAGCCAATCTACAATTACCAGATTGGGCGCTTGTAAAGTTAACATGGGGTAACGTTAGTGAGATTAACCGTGAATTAGGCGTCATTGTCATTAAACCAAGTGGTGTTCCTTATGAAAGCATGACAGCAGACCAAATGGTGGTCACTGATTTGGATGGAAATCTGTTAGAGGAAGGTGGACTTAAAGCTTCGTCTGATTTACCAACACATGTTATTCTTTACAAAGGTTTTGAGTCAATCGGCTCTGTTGCTCATACACACAGCACGCACGCAGTAACGTGGGCACAGTCAAGTCGAGATATTCCAGTATATGGGACGACCCATGCAGATACTTTTTATGGCCCTGTGCCCAACACAAGGCAGTTAAGCCAAAAAGAAGTAGAAGATGCTTATGAAGTCAACACAGGGAAAGTCATTGTGGAGACCTTCAAAGAAAGAGGCATCGACCCAGATGCGATACCAGCTGTTCTAGTCAATGGACATGGCCCATTCACTTGGGGCAAGACACCAGCAAAAGCTATTGAAAATTCCTATGTTTTGGATGAAGTAGCTGATATGGCAACACAAACAGAGCAAATTGGCGGAAAAGAAAATAAACTACCACAATTCGTTTTGGACAAACACTACTTCCGTAAACATGGAGCAGGCGCTTATTATGGACAAGGGTAAAAAAGAAACAAAAGGTTTTTATATCTTGAAATGACCCTGTGAGAAAAAATAATTTCATTTTAAATAAGCTGCTACAAAATTCACCTTTGAGTTTTGTAGCAGTTTTTAATTTAAAAATAGGCTGGAAATCTGATTATTCACATAAACACTGGACTTATTCGAGTTTATTAAGGAGATTAACAATCAAATCATTACTATTTCAATACTTATGGATGAGCTTCGATACGACGATTTACCCTTGAAACGTGAGGAAACAAAGACACTTCCAATCAAAGCTGAATTTGTAAAGGGGGACACTTCAAAAATGAGGTGTCTATTCTTGTGAGAGAATGATATAGTTAAATCAAAGATAGTTTGAAAGGTGAATAGACATATGGAACAAAAGGATAAGTTGATTGATCATTTAGAAAAGTTACATACAACAGAATTAGGTATAATGAGAATTAAACGAAATTTGTCCTTAAATACTGATGATGTTGTTAATTGGTGTGAATCAATCATTAAATCTAATCAAAGCGTCATTAGTCGAAAGGGTAAAAACTGGTATATTCAAAACAAAGACTGCACTATTACTGTTAACGCAAATAGTTATACAATAATTACTGCTCACAAGAGAAAATAATTTTTCATACATTTCCTATTATTTTTGGCAAGACATTTCAAAAAAGGTGTCTATTTTTCACCCAATTTTGAAAGGACGTGACCCCATGAAAACAGAATATCAAGGTCATTCCTCACCGACCAGCCATTAAACAAATTTGAAGCTCCAGACAATCGGTCAGAAATGAGAACGGTGGCACTACCGTAAGCCAAGGTCTTCTGGCTCAGCTGTCTATGTACCTGAGATGGGGCTGGACAAAAAGTCCAAATGGTAACCAAATAAAATAGTTCCCCAAAAATCTATCCGAAATAACGGTGTAAAGCATAGCTGACGCACAGTGGATGTTTCGGCTTTAGCCGATTTACAGCCACGTAGACAGCTAAGCCGAAAGACCAAGGCTTTCGGCGGTGCCACCGTTCCCATTTCTGATAGATTTTTGGGGAACTATTTTATGATTTAAAATGCTTTTATTTTACTACAGAGTTTTTGCCCAGCCCCAACAATCACTATTCATCAGCTATACTTTACACCATCATTTCTGACCGATTGTCTGGAGATTCAAATTTTTTTATCAAAACACATCCATATAAAAAACATAAAACGCTTATGCATGATTAGTTTCTGATAAAGGTTTCATAAAAACATGAAAACCAAGTAAACTTTTGATAAAGTCATTGGTAAGTGAAACCAATTGTGATAAACTATAACTACATAACATTAGATTGAGAGGTTTTAACACATGGGTAAATTACTAGTTTTTGGTCACCAAAACCCTGATACAGATGCCATCACATCGGCTATCTCGTATGCATATTTATTAAATCAATTAGGAGAAGAAGCTGAGGCAGTGGCTTTAGGAGAAGTCAGTGAAGAAACACAATTTGCGTTAGACTACTTCCATAAACAAGCGCCACGTGTCATTGAAACAGCAGCAAACGAAACTGACCGTGTGGCACTTGTTGACCACAATGAAGCACAACAAAGCGTATCGGATATCCAGGAAGTGCAAGTAGATTATGTGGTAGACCACCATCGAATTGCTAATTTCCAAACAGCTAATCCTTTATTCTACCGTGCGGAGCCAGTTGGTTGTACTAACACGATCATTTACAAACTTTTCAAAGAAAAACATATCGCTATTCCAGCAGATATTGCAGGTTTAATGGTTTCAGCTATTGTTTCTGATACCCTACTTTTCAAATCACCGACATGCACTCAAGAAGATATTGAAGCAGCTACAGAGTTAGCTGAAATTGCTGGCTTAGATATCAATACCTATGGCTTAGAAATGCTGAAAGCTGGAACTAATTTAGCAACTAAAACGGAAGCAGAATTGTTAAACATGGATGCTAAGTCATTTCCAATGGGTGGAAAAACAGTCCGTATTGCTCAAGTGAATACGGTTGATACTGCTGATTTATTGAGTAGAAGAGGATTATTAGAGTCAGTGATGGAAACCGAAAATCAACAGGAAGGCTATCATGTCTTTGTTTTAGTCATTACCAATATCTTAACGAGCGAATCTACTGTTTTAGTAGTTGGTCAAGACTTAGAACTTGTGGCCCAAGCCTTTGAATCTGAATATCTTGATGGATTATTGGTCTTACCTGGCGTTGTTTCTCGAAAGAAACAAGTTGTACCACCGTTAACACTAGCATTTGACAAATAAGTGACTCTCTCTTTCGAGGATTTCTTATGAAAGACTAAGAAATCCTCGGTCTTTTTTTACGATAAAAGGCTAGAGCCTGAGTTTTTTGTACGAGAAGAAAGGAATATTATGAAATCGTTGATTGACTATCTTAAGGATTTATTTCATGTGAATGTGTCAGATGATACTGAATGGACACTTGGTTTGTTGAGTATATCTGTCCAAGAGTTACATACAATGAAACGTTTTTATACAAAAATATTAGGCTTATCAGTCTTGCAACAGCATAACGATATGCTTCTTTTAGGCATTGCCAATGGAAGTGTGCCTTTACTCAAATTGGTTAAAAGAAGTTCAAAGCAAGTTTTTACTAGTAGTGAAAGCAATCTATACTCATTCGCTTTTAAATTACCAAAACAAAAACAAATGGGGAGCTTAGTAAACCATTTATTGTTAGAAGATAAGGTCATCAATGCCAGTAGTGATGATGGCTATAGTGAAGCGATATATCTTTTAGACCCAGAAGGAAATCGTGTCAAAGTTTACTGGGATAAGCCTCAAGCACAGCACAAGTCTAGTGATCCCGCTTATCGCGAGGGGACTAATACTCAAATTGAGTTAGATTATTTTCTAAAGCTGGGAGGAGAGCCTTACCAAGCTATTCCACAAGGGACAATATTAGGGCAAGTCCATTTATCAGTGACATCTCTGGAAAAGTCTGAAAGTTTTTATACATCAATCTTGCCTTTTAAAACAACCTTAGATTATTTGTTCAAGCGTAAAAATTTAGTTATGAACCATAATCACTATAGTCTTAGTTTTAATGAGTGGTTGGCAGACAAAGATTTTGTTTTCCCTGGTGATCAAAAGGTTCAATGTTTGACACTTATGGCACCGTCTATTCGTGACATGCAGATGTTAGCGGAGCGCCTAGAAGAAGCAAATTATGTATATGATTATAAAGATGGGGATCTTTTCTTTAAAGATCCTAATCACATTCCAATTCAAATAACTGTGAGGGATAAAGCATGAGTGTATTAGATGTCGTGAATGAACGACGGCTAAGAAAACACAAAAAATTAAGAACCATGGTAACGCTCCTTGCTATTACAGCATCAGGTTTTCTTCAAGCAGCAACTTTAAAAATGTTCATTCAACCTTCAAACCTCTTGTCAAGTGGTTTTTTGGGAATTTCTATTCTAGTCAATCAAATAGCAAAACTTTCTGGCATAACTATTCCCATTGCAGCGTTAATGATTCTAATTAACATACCAGTTGCTTTTATCTGTTTTAAAGGAATTAGTCCTCGATTCACCATTTTTTCTATCCTTCAGGTATTTATTTCAAGTTTCTTTATCTCTACCTTGAATTTCAAACCCATCAGTGATGACATTATCTTGAATGTGATTTTTGGTGGGGTATTGAATGGGCTTGCGGTTACCATGGCTTTAAAGGGAAACGCATCAACAGGAGGAACAGATTTTATTGCGCTTTATGTATCCAATAAGAGTGGTAAAACAATTTGGCAACAAGTGTTTCTTTTCAATATTGTACTTTTACTAATCTTTGGTGCCTTATTTGGATGGGAGCATGCTGGCTATTCCATCATCTTTCAATATATTTCGACTAAGGTTATTAGCACCTTCCACAGGCGCTATCAACGAGTTACTTTGCAGATTACGACTAAGCATGCTGATACTGTTATGGATGCCTATCTTAAACAAATTAGACATGGAATTTCTTGTGTTGAAGCAGTGGGCGGTTATAGTCATGAAAGGATGTACCTGCTGCATACGGTTTTATCTTCCTATGAAGTTATGGATGCTGTTCAAGTTTTAAAGGATGCGGACCCACACATTATTATTAACCAACTATCTACAATAAATTTTTATGGAAGATTCTACCGCGAACCAGAGTGAATGTTCAAGGACTTAGCATAGAGTTCGTACTATAACAAAACAAAAGAGTTCCCGAGAAACATATCAGAAAATAGCGGTGTAAAGCATAGCTGACGCACAGTAGCTGTTTCGACTTTAGTCGATTACAGATACGTAGACAGCTAAGCCGTGAGACCAAGGCTCACGGCGGTGCCACCGTTTCGATTTCTGATATGTTTCTCGGGAACTCTTTTGTGATTTAGAAAGAGATTTTAACCTTACGAAGTTTTGGCCTGCTCCTTTAACTTTCACTCATTCATCAAATAAGTTAAGGCCATAGCATTTTCACCAGTATGGCTCATAATGATAGGGGAAGTCACAACGACTGTTAGAGGCACATTTGGGAAAAGTTTTCTAAGAATATCAATGTTAGCTTGGTTAAACTCATTAAGCCCAGCATGCATGATAGAAATAGCTTTAATACCTTGTGGAACTTCAAGCATTTCTTGGAAGACTTGGTCATATTTTTTCTGCAAAGATTTTAAGCCTCGACCTTTTTGGATGATTTCTATTTGTCCGTTAATCACTTGTAAAAAAAGTTTAATATTTAAAAGGTTTGAAAAAGCCCCCATCAAGCGGCTGATCCGTCCACCTTTGATTAGGTTATCCAATTCCAAAACAGTCAAGTATAAAATTGTATTTTCGATAGCTTTATTTATCACGTCTAATACTTCTTCGTAGGATTTACCTTCGTCGATAGCTTTAGCAGCTTCTAGCACAATTTGGCCCATGGATCTAGAGGTGAATTGTGAGTCAATAACCGTAACAGAAGCTTCCGTGATATCAGCTGCTTGTCTGGCTGAATCAACAGTTCCACTGATAGATTTCATTAAGTGAATAGAAATAATATGGGTAGCTTCTTTACCTAATTCATCATAAACCTCAACAAACTTACCAATAGCCGGCTGAGCTGTTTTTGGGAGATTGGCGCTTTGTCTCATTTGTTTTATAAATTCTTCCTTACTTATGGTCACACCGTCTACATAATGGTGTTCATCAATAGAAATATTTAAAGGCACAACACTTATGCTGTATTTCTCTATCTCTTCAGGGGTTAAATCTGAAGTAGAATCAGTAACCAAGCGAATAGTTGTCATACTTTCACTCCTTCATTACACTTTTATTTGTAGTTATCATATCATATTCTTGAACAAGTCTCTAAAAAATTCACTTTATTTTTTGAAAATCATTGCAAATCGCAAACAGTAGCCCCTCTATTATGGTATACTATCATGGCAAAGAAGCTAGTTGGATTATATTTGAAACTGGTGAAGATTATTAGGAATATGGAGGAGTTTTTATATGGATGGCATCATTCCATTATGGAAAGAGAAGGGAATGACATCATTTGACTGTGTTTTTCAAGTCAGAAAGCTCTTAAAGATGAAACGAGTGGGACATTCTGGTACACTAGATCCTCAAGTCGATGGTGTTTTGCCTATTTGTATTGGAAAAGCTACTAAAGTAGTTGAGTTTTTACTAGAGTCTGAAAAGGCATATCAAGGAGAAATTTGTCTTGGAATTTCTACGGAAACGGAGGACGCTTATGGTGACGTGGTAGAACAAGTCGCTCTTAACAATATTCTAAGACTTGACCTGATCGATGACTTAATGAAAGATATGGAGGGGACACTTCAACAAGTCCCACCTATGTATTCAGCAGTCAAAGTAGATGGCAAGAGACTCTACGAATATGCTAGAAAGGGTCAAGAAGTTACCCGACCAATTCGTCAAGTTGAGATCTATTCTTTTGTAAGAACAGGTCAACCAATATACCATGCAGATAACCAGACGGTCACATGGCCTTTTGAAGTACACTGTTCTAAAGGAACTTATATCCGTACCTTAGCAGTTGATTTAGGCAAGAAATTAGGGTTTCCAGCCCATATGTCGCAATTAACACGTATTAAGAGTGCAAGTTACCAAAAAGAGGATTGCCTTACTTTGGCACAGTTAAAAGAATTGGTTGCTAGTGACCGAGTGAAAGAAGCTATCTTACCTATTGAAACAGCGCTAGATAGTTTTGAAAAAGTTGATTTAAGTTCGGAATTATTTGATAAAGTAAAACATGGTGCATTACTAGAAGAAAGCCTATTTCAAGAAGAATTAACATGGCCAGTCGCTTTTTACTACCAAGGAAATCTCATTGCTTTATATCATAAACATGCACAAAAAGAAGGGTTAATAAAACCATATAAGATGTTTTAACCACTCTAAGAACAGGGCAAAAATACTGATGAACAGAATTAGATTTGAGGGCAAATCAGTTGGAGTGGCACTTACAAGGTAAACAAAGACTTTTGCCTAGTCCCAAGATTAAAGGAGAGAAAAATTTTGCAAGTCATACAATTAACACACCCTTACAAAGAAAATCAAATCCCTAAAGAAGATATTGTCCTAGCATTAGGCTTTTTCGATGGCATTCATAAAGGACACCAAAAAGTTATCACAACTGCCGCAAAAATTGCGAAGGCATCCAACTATAAACTAGCCGTCATGTCATTCGACCACCATCCTTCAGTTGTCTTTGGAAATGCAAAAGTTGAAGATATTCAATACATTTCACCGATGGAACGAAAAATTGAACTACTAGAAAACTTAGGAGTAGACTATTTTTACGTCGTTCAATTTGACAAAGACTTTGCCAGTTTAAAACCACAAGAATTTGTAGACCAGTATATAGTTGCTTTACATACACAAGTTGTAGTTGCAGGTTTCGATTATACGTATGGCCCTCACGAAATTGCCAATATGGAATTGCTACAAACATACAGCCAAAATCGTTTTGAAATTGTTACCATACCCGAACAACGCAATCGACATGGAAAGATTAGTTCAACTGCTATCCGCCAAGCCCTTGAAAGTGGTCAAATGCATTCGGCTAATAAACTTCTAGGATATACCTATCAATTCTCTGGTGAGGTTGTACATGGACATGGAAGAGGAGGACGTTTACTTGGTTACCCAACAGCCAATTTGAAAGTGGATAAAGAAGTTCTTCTACCAGCAAGGGGTGTTTACATTTGTCAAGCAAAGATTGATGGTGTCTGGTATCCTGCTATGTCATCTATTGGTTTTAACCCCACCTTTGTTCCTGAAGAACAAGTAACGATAGAAGTGAATATCCTAGGTTTTGACCAAGACATCTATGGACAAGTGATTGAAACAAAGTGGTATTTCTATCTAAGACCAGAATTAAAATTTGATTCTGTTGATGCACTCATCAAACAATTAGATCAAGATAAGATGGCAACTGAGGAGTACTTCTCAAAGAAAGGATAAGGTAGACCACTATGAAATCAGCCTACATTCATATCCCTTTTTGCTCTCACATTTGTTACTACTGTGACTTCAATAAAGTATTTATCGAAGGCCAACCGGTAGATGAATATGTTGATCTATTGATAAAAGAGATGGCTTTGGTTTCTCAACGAGACCAGATAGAAGCACTGGATACCCTCTATATTGGTGGTGGGACACCTTCGACTTTGTCCGTAGAACAAATGTCAAGACTGTTGGAGGGTATTTATCGATATTTGCCTATCAAAAATCAGGCTGAATTTACCATTGAGTTAAACCCAGATGATGGTTCGATAGAAAAATTGCAAACACTCAAAGACTATGGAGTGAACCGAATTAGCATGGGTGTTCAATCCTTTAATGATAATTTGCTAAAAGCTATCGGCCGCAAACATCGGGCTAAAACGGTTTATAGAACTGTTGATGCTGCAAGACGTGCTGGATTCGATAATATTTCGATTGATTTGATATTTCGATTGCCAAAACAAACAATGGCTGATTTTCAAGACAGTTTAGAGCAAGCCATTGCCTTGGATTTACCACATTACTCTGTTTATTCCTTGATTTTGGAACAAAAAACCATTTTTTATAATTTGATGCGTTTAGGAAAATTGCCATTACCTAGTCAAGACGAAGAGGCAGATATGTTTCAAATGGCGATGGATACCATGCAAGGCAATGGTAGAATGCACTATGAAATCAGTAACTATGCCTTGCCAGGATATGAATCCAAACACAATCTTCATTATTGGAATGCCGATGAATACTACGGTTTTGGAGCTGGAGCACATGGCTATGTCAATGGGAGTCGCTATCAAAATTTTGGTCCGATTCAACATTATTTAGAACCACTTAGACAAGGACAACTACCCATTTTACAAACTGAACCCTTAAACCAACAAGCTTTGATAGAAGAATTCATGTTTTTGGGTTTAAGAAAAATGTCCGGTGTAACGTTTAAAGAATTTGAAAGACGTTTTTCTTCTAAGGTTACGGATTATTATCAAGAGGTATTAAGCGACCTAAGCTACAGAAAATTAATTTCACTTGATGAAAAAAGAATAGCTTTGACAAATCAAGGTAAATTTTTAGGGAATGAAGTTTTCCAATCGTTTTTATTGGATTAAGAGAATGAACATACAAAAGCAATGGTCGTCAGAATACTGATAACCATTGCTTTTTTTAGCTATTTTAGTTAGAAAAAATCGGTCTAAAGTCTCATGGGTTTTTTCTTGACATATTTTGACCTTCATGGTAAATTATTAATGTGATTAGCACTCATCTTTGTCAAGTGCTAAAGAGAGGTGACGAATCATGTTAACCGAGAGACAAATGCTAATCCTACGACTCATAATTCAGCACTATACAGAGTCACTTGAACCAATTGGCTCAAACACACTCATAAAAGTTGCTGGTTTGCCTTACAGCTCTGCAACCATTCGCAATGAGATGATGCGCTTAGAAGATTTAGGCTTTCTTGAAAAGTATCATACCTCTTCAGGACGAGTTCCTTCTAATCAAGGCTATCGGTATTATTTAGACAATATTTTACCATTACAGCCAAGTCATCTTCCGCAACAGGTGAGAGAGCACATCAAAGCTAAATTTCAAAACCCCACTTTTGAAATGCAAGAATTATTTCATTTGTCTGCTGATATATTGGCGACATTGACTAATTATACTAGCATTTCCTTGGGACCAGAACTTAGCTCAAGTCACTTAACTGGTTTTCGGCTTGTTCGATTGAATGACCAACAATTGATGGTTATTCTAGTAACAGACACAGGACATGTTGAGAATAAAGTTTTTTCTATCTCAAAAGAGGTAGGAGATGATGAATTGCATCAGATTGTAACTGTAATGAATAACGAACTAGTAGGACTACCATTACCACAAGTCGTCCAAAAACTTCAATATGAATTACCAAATTTAATTCAGAAATACTTTAGGTCTCAGCTACATGTTATCTCTGCTATGAATCAAATTCTTCAAAAATTTGAGCAGGATCGATTGCATGTTTCCGGAAAAAGAAATTTACTAAACTATTTAGATACCCATTCTAATGTTAGCCAACTAAAAGATATCTATCGTTTGATGGATGACTCTCATGTCATAAATCAATTAGTTGCAACTCAAGAAAGTGGTGTTAAAATTAGGTTAGGTAGCGAGATGAATAATCCTATTTTAAAGGATTATAGTTTAATTACTGCTAGCTACGAAACACCAAGTTTAGAAAAAGGGTTTATTGCTCTTTTAGGACCAGTTAATATGCCATATTCAAAGGTTATATCCATTGTAAATGGCTTGCAAACAGAGTTGTCAAAAACAATGTTTGACTATTATAAGAATAGGAAAGAATAAAGGAGATGAGCATTTGACTAATCATGCAGACGATCAATTACAAGAAACGGTTGATGAATCAACAGAAATTGATCAAACTACTAATCAAGAAAGTCCAGAAGAAATCTTAGATCAAAACGATCAAGTTAGTCAATTGGAAGAAGAAGTGACCAACTTACAAGATCAAGTCTATCGTTTGTCCGCTGAGATTTCCAATATTCAAAAACGCAATGCAAAAGAAAGGCAAGATGCTGCTAAGTATCGTTCACAATCTTTAGCTCAAAATCTATTACCAGCTATTGATAATATTGAACGTGCACTGGATACAGAGCTTGACCAAGAACAAGCATTGAGTTTGAAGAAGGGAATTGAGATGGTTTATGAAAGTCTTCTCTATGCGTTGAAGCAAGAAGGTATCGTAGAGATTGAAGCACTCAATCAACCATTTGACCCAACAAGACACCATGCTGTTCAAACGGTTCCTGTTCAAGAAGGACAAGAGCCAGATCAAGTTGTTCAAGTATTCCAAAAAGGGTATCTCTTGAATGACCGTGTTTTAAGACCAGCGATGGTTATTGTTTCACAATAATGTATATTCTCTAAAATTTTTAAATATTAATGAAATAGGAGTGAAGAAAATGAGTAAAATTATTGGTATTGACTTAGGTACAACAAACTCTGCTGTAGCTGTTTTAGAAGGTGGAGAAGCAAAAATTATTCCAAATCCAGAAGGAAACCGTACCACACCTTCAGTTGTATCTTTCAAAAATGGTGAAATCCAAGTTGGTGAGGTGGCAAAACGCCAAGCAGTAACTAACTTAAACACAGTATCATCTATTAAACGTCATATGGGTGATTCTAATTATAAAGTTGAAATGGAAGGAAAAACATATACACCACAAGAAATTTCAGCTATGATTCTTCAATACTTAAAAGGCTATGCGGAAGAATATTTAGGCGAGAAAGTTGATAAAGCTGTTATCACTGTTCCAGCTTACTTCAACGATGCACAACGTCAAGCAACAAAAGACGCTGGTAAGATTGCTGGTTTAGAAGTAGAACGTATTGTTAACGAACCAACTGCAGCTGCTTTAGCATATGGTTTAGACAAAGTTAACCACGAAGAAAAAATCTTAGTATTTGACTTAGGTGGCGGTACATTTGACGTATCTATTCTTGAATTAGGCGATGGTGTTTTCGATGTATTGTCAACAGCAGGAGATAACCATTTAGGTGGGGACGACTTTGACAACAAAATTATCGACTACTTAGTAGCTGAATTCAAGAAAGACAACGGAATTGATTTATCACAAGATAAAATGGCTATGCAACGTCTAAAGGATGCTTCTGAAAAAGCTAAGAAAGATCTTTCAGGTGTTTCATCTACACAAATTAGCTTGCCATTTATCACAGCAGGTCCTGCAGGTCCATTGCACTTAGAAGTTATCTTAACTCGTGCGAAATTCGATCAATTAACTGAAGACTTAGTTGACCGTACAAAAGCACCAGTTCGTCAAGCTCTAAAAGATGCTGGATTGTCACAATCTGATATTGATGAAGTTATCTTAGTTGGTGGTTCAACTCGTATTCCTGCAGTTGTTGAAGCTGTTCGTCGTGAAACTGGTAAAGAACCAAACAAATCAGTTAACCCTGACGAAGTAGTTGCTATGGGTGCAGCAATCCAAGCTGGTGTTATTTCTGGTGACGTAAAAGATATCGTCCTACTTGATGTAACTCCTTTATCTCTTGGTATTGAAACTATGGGTGGTGTTTTCACTAAGTTAATCGATCGTAACACTACTATCCCAACTACAAAATCACAAGTGTTCTCAACAGCAGCAGATAATCAACCAGCAGTAGATGTACATGTACTACAAGGTGAACGTCCAATGGCGGCTGATAACAAAACATTAGGAAGATTCCAATTAACGGATATTCCACCAGCTCCTCGTGGTGTGCCACAAATTGAAGTAAGCTTCGATATCGACAAAAATGGTATCGTAAATGTACGTGCTAAAGACTTAGGTACTCAAAAAGAACAAGCTATCACAATCAAATCTTCTTCAGGTTTATCAGATGAAGAAATCGAACGTATGGTAAAAGATGCCGAAGCAAATGCAGAAGCTGATAAAAAACGTAAAGAAGAAGTAGATCTACGTAACGAAGTTGACCAACTATTGTTCACTGTTGACAAAACATTGAAAGAATTAGAAGGCAAAGTAGATCAAGAAGATGTTGCTAAAGCAGAAGCAGCTCGTGATGAATTAAAAGCTGCTGTAGAAGCAAATGACCTTGAAGGCATGAAGACAAAACGTGATGCTTTGAATGAAATCGTGCAAAACCTTACTGTAAAATTATATGAACAAGCTGCAGCACAACAAGCTGCTAGTGGTGAACAAGCACAAGCAAGTGAACCTCAAGATGGCGTAGTAGATGCTGACTTTGAAGAAGTAGACGAATAATCTTTCTTCTATAAGCAAAGTAAAACAAAAACAAAAAGTAAAGGCATTGCCTAACTTTTTGTTTTGTTTTATGATAGTGGGTGAGAGTCAGATGTATATGAATCGTTTGACAATAAACAACTATCACAAACTAAGAAACTTAGGAGGAGACGATTATGGCAAAACGAGACTTATATGATGTCCTTGGTGTCTCCAAAGATGCCTCAGAGGATGAAATAAAACGTGCATACCGTAAATTATCAAAACAATACCATCCTGATATCAATCAAGAAGTTGGTGCGGAAGAAAAGTTTAAAGAGATTGCTGAAGCCTATGAAGTTTTAAGTGACAGCCAAAAGAGAGCTGCTTATGACCAATATGGGCATGCGGCCAACGACCCTAACTTTAATGCAGGTGGTTTCGGTGGCTTTGGCGGATTTGAAGGTTTTGGTGGGCAAGGTGGTTTCGGTGGCGCTCAATACACTGGTGGCTTTGAAGACATTTTTGAGTCATTCTTTGGTGGTGGTGGGAGAACACAACGTCCTAATGCTCCTCGTCAAGGTGCTGATTTGCAATATGTCATGGATTTAACATTTGAAGAAGCTATTTTTGGGAAGAAAGAAACCATTCATTATCAAAGAAATGCTGAATGTCACACCTGTCATGGGTCAGGAGCTAAACCTGGAACAGAACCAGTTACTTGTTCTAAGTGTCATGGCTCAGGTGTGGTTCAAGTGGAGCGTCAAACACCATTTGGTCGTATGATGACTCAAGCTACTTGTGATGTTTGTCATGGTACCGGTAAAGAAATTAAAGAAAAATGTCCAACCTGTCATGGTAAAGGCACTGTCACTGAATCACATAAATTAACCGTAAATGTACCTGCCGGAGTTGAAAACGGCAACCAAATGCCTCTAAGAGGACAAGGTGAAGCTGGTAGTAACGGCGGTCCTTATGGAGACTTGTATGTTGTTTTCCGTGTTGAAAAGAGTGATATTTTTGATCGCCAAGGTTCTGAGATTTTCTACAAACTTCCAATTAACTTTGCGCAAGCTGGGTTAGGAGATGAGATTGATGTGCCTACCGTTCATGGTAAGGTCAAATTGAAAGTACCTGCAGGAACGCAAAGTGGAACAGTCTTTAGATTACGTGGTAAAGGTGCTCCTAAACTACGTGGTAGCGGTAATGGTGATCAACAAGTTCAAGTTGAAGTTGTGACACCAAAACACCTAACTGATAAGCAAAAAGAAGCCTTACGAACGTTTGCTAAAGAAGCAGGCGAAACTGTTACAGAAGATAGCAATATCTTTGATAAGGTAAAGGATGCTTTTCGAGATAATTTTAAATAAGTCTAACTTAGGCCTGCTGTTGCAGGTCTTTTTTGTGCTATACTGGTAGCATGGCTAGCCCTAGACATTGAATAGAGGATGTGAGTATTTATGGAGGAATGGATTCGTCAGGCTGTTGAAAGTAAAGATGCTAAAAAAATATTAGAACTAATCAATCAGAATTATCCGATTGATATAGCCCTAGGACTTGAAAATTGTGATGAAGAAACCTTAAAAGCCTTTATGTTTGGCATTTCAGATAAACGTCTTGCCTCTATATTAGAGGTTGCCAATGTAAATACTCAGAGACGGATGATGGAAAATTTACCATTCAGAAGAGTCAGCTCCTTATTTCAACATATGTCTAATGATGATATTGTGGATATTTTAGGGAATCTACCTGTAGGCATTCGCAAGCGTTATTTGAATATGATGAAACAAGCATCGCAAAATGAAATTCGTAGAATGCTTGATTATGACCCACAATCAGCTGGTGGGATTATGACGACGGAATTTATTACTGTCAATGAAGAGCTGACCGTGGAACAGGCATTTTATAAGATTCGTGATATTTCACCAAATACAGAAGTGATTAATACCATATTCGTGACTTCCAAAGACAACACACTAATTGGCTGGCTAGATATCCGTGATTTATTTATTAATAAAATGACTGATACGCTTCAATCCATTATGCATAAAAATGTTATTAGTGTACTACCCGAAGTCGATCAAGAAGAAGTGGCCCAATTATCGGCTAAATATGATTTATCAGTAGTTCCGGTAGTTAATTCTCGTAATAAATTGTTGGGGATTATTACTATTGATGATATTATGGATGTTTTGCAAGAAGAGTATCATGAAGATATGTTGCTGATGAGTGGGGTGCAGGAAAACGAACAGATTGGTGGCTCTTTTTGGGACTCACTTCGTCGCAGAACGCCTTGGCTAGTTATAAATTTAGCTACTGCTTTTTTAGCCTCTGCTGTAATCGGTCTGTTTCAAGATACCATTTCACAAGTAGTCGCTTTAGCTGTTGCTATGCCTATCATTACTGGTATGGGCGGAAATTCAGCTTCTCAAACCCTAGCTTTGGTTATACAAGGAATTGCTTTAGGTAGAATTAATTTAAAAGACGATAAAAAATATGTTTTTAAAGAGATTTCGCTAGGACTAACAAATGGTTTCATTACAGGTTTAATAGCTGCTATATGTATTTATATTCCATATCAAAATTTCTATTTGTCACTAATTGTTATTTTGGCTATGATGGGTAACTTGGTGGTAGGAGCTATATTTGGCTATTTTATTCCACTTATTTTAAAACACCTCAATATGGACCCAGCTTTGGCTTCAACTATTTTCGTTACGACCGCAACAGATGTTTTTGGATTTTTTATATTTTTAAGTTTGGCTCAGTTGGCTTTGCCACTAATTTTATAATAGAAGATGACAGTCTAGGCTTCTATCTGCTATAATTAGGGGATGGAAATTTCTGGATAGAGAGTGAGATAAAATTAATGAATTTACAAGAAATGAAAGAAAGACAAAAGCGATTAAGGAACTTTTCGATTATTGCTCATATAGACCATGGTAAATCAACTTTAGCTGACCGTATTTTACAATCAACAGATACAGTTGCTGAACGAGAAATGCAGGCACAGTTATTGGACTCCATGGATCTTGAAAGAGAACGTGGCATTACCATTAAACTAAATGCTGTTGAGTTAACGTATGATGCCAAGGATGGACAAGAATATATTTTCCATCTGATTGATACGCCGGGACACGTGGACTTTACCTACGAAGTTTCTCGTAGTTTGGCGGCTTGTGAGGGTGCTATTCTAGTGGTGGATGCTGCTCAAGGAATTGAAGCACAGACCTTGGCCAATGTTTATTTAGCTTTGGACAATGATTTAGAAATCTTGCCGGTTATTAATAAAATTGACCTACCAGCAGCAGACCCAGAACGTGTACGCACAGAAATTGAAGATGTTATTGGAATTGATGCTTCTGAGGCAGTCTTGGCTAGTGCAAAAGTTGGGATTGGGATTGATGAAATCCTAGAACAAATCGTAGAAAAAGTTCCAGCTCCAACCGGTGACTTAGAAGCGCCATTACAAGCCTTAATCTTTGATTCGCTCTATGATGCTTATCGTGGCGTTATCTTAAATGTCCGAATTAAGAATGGGATTGTACGTCCTGGAGATAAAATTCAGTTAATGAGTAATGGAAAAACCTTTGATGTTGTTGATGTAGGGATTTTTTCGCCAAAACCAATTTCACGAGATTTCCTAATGGTTGGAGATGTCGGTTATATTACCGCTAGCATCAAAACCATTCAAGATACTCGTGTGGGGGACACGGTGACCTTAGCTAATAATCCTGCCTCTGAACCTTTAGAAGGTTATCGTAAGATGAATCCAATGGTCTATTGTGGACTTTACCCAATCGATTCATCCAAGTATATTGAATTAAGAGAAGCTCTTGAGAAACTACAACTCAATGATGCAGCTTTACAATTTGAGCCAGAAACTTCACAAGCACTTGGCTTTGGGTTCCGTTGTGGCTTTCTTGGTCTGTTGCATATGGATGTTATTCAGGAACGTTTAGAAAGAGAATTCGACCTAGACCTTATTACGACAGCGCCATCGGTTATTTACCATGTTAAAAAGACAGATGGTAGTGAAGTTGTGGTATCTAACCCTGCTGAAATGCCTGATTTATCATCCGTTCAAGCTATTGAAGAACCTTACGTAAAATCTTCTATTATGGTGCCTAACGAATATGTCGGAGCGGTTATGGAGATTTGTCAAAGAAAACGTGGTTCATTTGTGACGATGGATTACTTAGATGAATACCGCGTCAACGTGGTCTATGATATGCCCTTGTCTGAGATTATTTTCGACTTCTTTGATACCTTAAAATCTAGTACCAAAGGCTATGCATCCCTAGACTATGAATTGATTGGTTATCGCCCAAGCAATTTGGTTAAGATGGATATCATGTTAAATGGTGAGGTCGTGGATGCACTAAGTCTGATTGTGCATAAAGATTTTGCCTATGGACGAGGAAAAGCCATTACGGAAAAATTACGTACCCTAATTCCGCGACAACAGTTTGAAGTACCGATTCAAGCAGCTGTTGGAAATAAGATTCTTGCCAGAACCAACATAAAAGCCTTGAGAAAAAATGTCTTGGCAAAATGCTACGGTGGGGATGTTTCACGGAAACGTAAGCTATTAGAAAAACAAAAAGAAGGTAAAAAACGGATGAAGCAAGTGGGATCTGTAGAAGTTCCTCAAGAAGCCTTTATGTCTGTATTGAACCTTGGTGAAGATGAAAAATAAAATGAGTAATAAAACCACCTCTCAACCATTAAAGATTGAGAGGTGGTTTTTCACTTGGAGTGGTTTTGCCTTAATATTGAAGAGCAGGGTACAGCCTGAATAATTTGGCTTACAGCTATGCCAACAGTATCATTTTTAAAAACATCGCTATAAAGCCTAGAAAAAACAATACCCAAAAACTCTGTTACACATTTGTAAGAAGTTTTTTCGATTAAAATTCGCAATTTTTACAGATAGCTTTTAATCTGTGGTATACTATTTTTGAATGAAAATAATAGAAATGGTGATGAAATGGATCAAACAATTGGACAACGTCTAAAACAGGCTCGTCAAAGCAAAGGATATACCCTTGACGATTTACAACAAATTACAAAAATTCAAAAACGCTACCTGATTGCGATAGAAGATAATGAGTTCGACACTTTACCAGGTAATTTTTATACTCGAGCTTTTATTCAACAAATTGCTGAAACGGTAGGTTTAGATGGGCAACAACTGTTAGCAGAGTATGCTGATGTTATCCCTCAAAAACCTATTGAACCTGTTAGTGAAGTGACTTCTCCAATCAATCGCTCACGAACAGATCTGAAGATGAGCAATAATTCATTTTGGGGGAATCTTTTCTCAGTAGTACGAGCATACTTTCCTGCTATTATAATGGGGCTTTTAGTGGTTGCTATTATCTATGCTAGCGTAAATGCTTTTGTTAACAATAAGAAAGAAACTCCGGCAGGCTCTAGTCAAGTTTCATCTAGTCAAGTAGAGTCCAGTATTGTAGAATCTACTGTTAACTCATCCGCAGTAAGTTCTCAAGCAGAGTCTTCATCATCTGTTGAGAGTAGTGTAGCCTCTTCAAGCTCTAGTCAAACACCAAAAGGCTTAACCTTAGTTAGCAACAATGGTGACAGCTTATCTTACAACTTATCTGGCGAAACATTCCCAATCAGAGTAGAGGTTTATAACCGTGGTGACCTTGATTTATGGTCTAGCATCAGTGCAGACGATGTTGCTCAGGTCGATGGTGTTTTAACCTCTGGTGAGAGCATAACCGCCACAGTGGGACAAGGCTCTAGTTCTATTGGTATCAGTTTTGGTTATGCGCCTACAGCTGATGTTTATATTAACGGTACTTTACTCAAGATACCAAGTGACTCTTATGCGACATCTTACTACATTACTATCGTAAACTAAAAAGGAGTTCTAAATGAATTTACCGAATAAATTAACCATAGCTCGGATATTACTAATCCCGGTCTTTATTGTTCTAGTTGCCATCCCTTCCCATACAAGTATCAGCTTATTAGGCTCTCAAATTCCAGTTTTACAATTATTGGCTACCCTAGTATTTGCTATTGCAAGCTTTACCGATTATTTGGACGGTGTGATTGCCAGAAAGTATAATTTGGTCACCAACTTTGGTAAATTTGCTGATCCAATGGCAGATAAAATGCTTGTTATGACTGCTTTTATTAGCTTAGTTTCTTTGAACCTTGCACCGGCATGGGTGGTTTCAATTATTGTTTGTAGGGAATTAGCCGTTACTGGTTTACGGATTCTATTGGTAACGGATGGAGAAGTTATGGCAGCCGCTTGGCCAGGAAAAATAAAAACAGCTACACAGATGTTAGCCATTATTTTCTTGCTCTTGGATGACCTACCAGTTAAAAGTTTAGGATTTCCACTAGGAACTATCTTACTTTATATCTGTTTGTTCTTTACCATCTATTCGGGAGTAGATTATTTTGTAAAAAATAAACATGTGTTTTCAGACTCTTTTTAAGGAAGTGAATAAAAAATCGCTCTTTTAGTCAATACCTTAGAAGCTTGAATGGCTTTCTAAGTGGAAAAAGCTAAAAGAGCGATTTTTTTAAATTTCTTCAAGAAAATAAAATAATTTTGACTTTTTTTGCGTATCTATAGTATGAGGAGGTAAATAAATGAACGTAGAAATCATTGCGGTTGGAACAGAACTATTAATGGGGCAGATTATTAATACCAACAGTGCCTATTTAGCGAAGGAGTTGGCTTCTCTATCTTTGACCAGCTACTACCAGCAGGTTGTGGGGGATAATATGGCTCGCTTAATTGATGCCATTGATTTAGCTAGTAGTCGTGCTGATATCATTATTCTAACTGGGGGACTTGGGCCTACAACAGACGATATTACCAAACAGGCTCTTGCAACTTACTTAGGAGAAGAGCTAGTGGAGGATAAATCGGCTTTAGACAAGATTATTGCTTATCATGTTCAATCTCACAGAGATATGCCTGAGAACAATCGTAGACAGGCTCTAACTTTTAAAAATGGACAAGTGCTAGCTAATCACAATGGGTTGGCGATTGGTAGCTATCTTGTGAAGGATTCTAAGTCTTATTTAGTTTTACCTGGACCACCTAGTGAATTACGACTGATGTTCGAAGAAGAAGCTAGACCTTTGTTAGAAAATGAATTTGGTCAAACAATTCAAT
The DNA here is from genome assembly GCF_024543085.1 of Granulicatella seriolae. Taxonomy (GTDB): domain Bacteria; phylum Bacillota; class Bacilli; order Lactobacillales; family Aerococcaceae; genus Granulicatella; species Granulicatella seriolae. The sequence continues at coordinate 27,771 of NZ_JANHNZ010000001.1, read as the reverse complement.
TTGAGTCACGCTATTTAAGATTCTTTGGTATAGGAGAGTCAAAACTGGTAACTGTCTTGGCGCCATTAATTGATCAACAGACCAATCCCACAATTGCTCCTTATGCCGGCAAGTATGAAGTTGTCCTACGTTTAACAGCAAATGGTAAAAGCAAAGAAGAGTGTATAGTTCTACTAGATAATCTTGAAGAAAAAATAATGGCTGACGTTCGGGAATATTTTTACGGCTATGGAGAACATGGTAGTCTAGTAGAAGAAGTAGCTAAACTTTTGGAAGAAACCAATGAAACAATATCAGTGGCGGAAAGCTTAACTGGGGGTCTATTTCAAGCTAGCCTAGTGGAACAATCCGGGATTTCATCTGTCTTTAAAGGCGGTATCGTTTCTTATCAAAGAAGTGCTAAAGAATCTGTTTTACAGGTTCCAAAAGACTTGCTAGATGAATTTGGTATGGTCAGTAAAGAGTGCGCTCATGCAATGGCTGAAAATGTTCGTAAACTATTTGATTCCGATATTGCCATATCCTTTACTGGTGTTGCTGGCCCAGAGCCTTTGGAAGGAAAAGAAGTAGGGACAGTATTTATTGGTATTGTTGATAGACAAACTAGTGCGAACTTTGAATTTCATTTTGCTAGAAATCGAAATGGTAATCGAGAGTTTGCTGTCCAACAAGGTTTAGATGTATTAAGAAGATGGCTACTTTCGCGTCGTAGATAATAGATTAATGGGCTATTTTGTTTGTTAAGAAATAAAATACGAATATTTGTTCGTATTTTACTTGCCTTTTTAATTAAAAAAGAGTAGTATTAAGAATGAAAAGAAAAGGGAATCATCCCATGGAGGTTATAGAATGGCAATTAGTGAAAGTCGTGAGAAAGCTTTAGCAGAAGCTTTAAAAAACATAGAAAAAAATTACGGTAAAGGTGCTGTCATGAAATTGGGCGAAAAAGCCGATACCAAGATTAAAACTGTTCCATCTGGCTCGTTAGCATTAGATGTGGCTTTAGGCGTGGGTGGCTATCCAAGAGGTCGTATTATTGAAGTTTATGGGCCAGAATCATCCGGTAAAACAACAGTTGCTTTACATGCTGTTGCAGAAGTTCAAAAAGCTGGTGGGATTGCGGCATTTATCGATGCAGAACATGCGTTAGACCCTGACTATGCCCAAAATCTAGGCGTTAACATTGATGATCTTTTGTTATCTCAACCTGATACTGGTGAACAAGGATTGAATATTGCAGAAGCCTTAGTGTCTTCTGGTGCGGTGGATATTGTTGTTATTGACTCTGTTGCTGCCCTTGTCCCTCGTGCAGAAATCGATGGTGAAATGGGAGATACACATGTAGGCTTGCAAGCACGTTTAATGTCTCAAGCTCTACGTAAACTTTCTGGAACTATCAATAAAACTAAGACCATTGCTTTATTCATTAACCAAATCCGTGAAAAAGTAGGGGTTATGTTTGGTAACCCAGAAGTGACACCTGGAGGGCGTGCCTTGAAGTTCTATTCGACGATACGTTTAGAAGTCAGACGTGCTGAACAAATCAAAGATGGCACCAATGTGATTGGTAACCGTACCAAGATTAAAGTAGTTAAAAATAAAGTTGCTCCACCATTTAAAGTGGCTGAAGTAGATATTATGTATGGACAAGGAATCTCTCAGGTTGGTGAATTGATTGATATGGCTGCCGATGTTGATATTATCAAGAAGAGTGGTTCATGGTATTCCTATGGTGATGATCGTATTGGCCAAGGGCGCGAAAATGTTAAAAAATATCTAATGGAGAACCCAGAAGTGAAAGATATTATTGAACGTAAAGTCCGTTCACATTTTAATATCGGTGAGGAATACAAAGAGGATGAAACTGTTGTAGAAGTAAGTCCAGACCTCGAACTCGTTGAAGAAGATTTAGTATAGAAGAATAGTTTTTCAACTTGTTGCTCCTTATCAGTTAGTGATGGGAGCAACTTTTTTATGCAGACTTGGTATCTTTCATTTACCCTAAGGTCATTCAAGGGTACAATAGAGAAGAGTGAAGTAGTGAAAAGCATTTCTTATTTTTAAGCGAAGAGAGGGAATTCTCATATGCCTTTACAAAGAATTTTTATGAAAGAAACAGCAGACTCTAAACACGAAACTGCTAAACGAATCAGACATTGGCTTGATGCTGATAAAAATAATCAAGTTTTTTATATTGTGCCAGACCATATCAAATTTGATGCGGAACTTTCCATGATAAAAGAGGTTGGGAGTCTACAGGCTGGGTCAGAGGCAAAAATAGCAATGACCAAACTTCAAGTTTTCTCTTTTACACGTCTGGCTTGGTATCTTTTAAAAGACAAAGCTATTATAGCGAGGCCAGGACTAAGTAAAGTTGGTCTGGCTATGTTAGTTCAAAAAATATTGGTAGAACATCAAGAAGAGCTACTTCTTTTTCGAGCAGAAGCACATCATAAGGGATTTGTTGAGCAATTGGTTGACCTTTTCCAAGAGTTTCGTCAAGGAGCCATCGAACCAGAAGATTTTCAAACATTTATGGAAGCACAAGTAGATCAAACCAAAACATCTAGTGATTTCATGCAAAGACTGAAGGAATTCGGTATTCTTTATGGTTATTTTCAAAAAGCGTTAAAGAGAGCCTATATACAATCAGAAGAACTTCTACTTGCTTTAGCTGATCAAATTTTACAAACAGATTTATCGCATACGTTAGTGATTATTGACCACTATTATAGCTTTAGGGCGCAAGAACAAATGGTGATTAAATCCTTAGTTGAAAAGGCTCATACGGTAGATTTGCAAATCACGTTAACCCGCCATTCCTTCATAGAAAATGGCAATAATCCACAATCATTATTTTTCTCAAATAGTCAATTGGTCAAACGAGTAAGTGATTTTTTAGCTAGTTTTGGCTTAGAAATAGACTCTAGCTTAGAAATATTGGATAAAAATAGCAAATATCATTTAGACTTTTATCTACTAGAAGACTATTGGTTGCAGACGAGCCATGCCTATCCTTCTGGCAAGGTTACAGTAGAATCACAGCCTTTAGATAGACTGCATCTTGCTTCTTATGTCACCAAACAAGAAGAAATTCAAGCACTTGCTGCTAGGATAAAGGATAAGGTTTTAAAAGAAGGCTATCGTTACAAAGACATCCAAATCTTATCACGTACCCTAGACCAAGATAGATTGCTTTTAGAACCAATCTTAGAAGAATTCAAGATTCCATATTTCCTTGATTCAAGTGAGTCCGTACAAGAACATCCCTTATTTCAAGTTTTAGAAAGTATCTTTGCAATAAAGAATTATTACTGGAGAGCAGACAATATTCTTAACCTTCTAAGAACAGAATATTGTTTTTGGCCAAAATCTGTTACTAAGGAAGATTCGCTAGAGCAAAGTAGAGAAACTCTGGTAGCCTTTAGACAGATGGTAGACACCAGTGAAACAATCATACTAGCAAATGGCTACCAAGGTTCTGACTGGTTAGAGAACAGTCGATGGGCCTACAGCCCACCAAGCCAAGATGAGGAAGGTGATGCTGACCAGGTCCTTGAAGAAACGGTAATCAATGATGTGCAGGTAGCCATTCAGCTAAAAGAAATGGTTAGTAGCTCACTAACTGAATTCTACAAACATTTCAGCCAAGCTAAAACAGGTAGACAAGCAGTGACCCTGCTATATACTTTATTGGAAGACTTAGGGGTCGATCAGGCTATCTTGTATTGGCGAGATTGGTATGCTCAAAACGGACAAGTACAGTTAGCTCGGCAACAAGAACAAGTTTGGGGAGAATTTCTCAACATCTTAGATGAATATGTAGACCTGTTTGGACAAGATACATTTAACGAACTTCTATTTCAACAAATGATTCAAGCTGCTTTTGAACAAATATCCTACAAAATGGCGCCAAGTACTTTAGACCAAGTTCTGTGTACAGGAATTGATTCGATACGCTTTGAGAGCAAAAAGATAACTTTTGCTATTGGTTTGTCACAAGGTGTCTTACCACGGACGGTTGATAATACTAGTCTTTTTACAGACGAGGAAAGAGACCTTTTGACACAAGAACTGGATTCTGGACGGTTTTTAAGACCAAATTCTAGCCAAAACCAATCAGTTGAACCTTATGTTTTTTATAAAATCCTAACGTCTGCCTATGACAATCTTTACTTGTCTTATTCAAAAACACAAGCAGATTCGAACTCCCTTCAAGAAATATCTTCCTATCTACAAAGAATTGCGAACTTCTTTTCAGTACCCGTGGAAGATGGAACAACGCTTTTGAACGAACGATTGAGTCATAGACAATTCAAAAGTCAGGCAGAATTATTCAAGCAACTGTTAATCGAATTCAGGAAAAATAAATACCAACCTGAAGAGAACCAAACAGAGTGGATTCTTTTTGCTCATTTATTAAAGAATCATCCAGACTACAGAGATTCCTACCAGAAGTTGATAGCAAGTGTCTTTCGTATGAATATCCCTCAACAATTACCTCTTTCATTAGCCAATCAATTGTATGGAAACAATCTTTATCTATCTGTATCACAAGTGGAGCTATTTTTTGCGGATCCATTTAGTCATTTCTTACGCTATGGCTTAGCTTTAAAAGAAAGGGTAGAGTTTGAATTAACCGCTGCTAATGCTGGAGACTACTTTCATGAGTCCTTAGACTTGCTTTTAAAGGAAATGAACAAGCAGGGTCTTAATCTTATGGAGATAAGTGATAGTCACTTAGAAGAACTCATACAAAAGCTCTTCCAAGTTCAAGACCAAGATGCACGTTTTATTATTTTATCTTCATCAGAACGTATGAAATTCCTGAAATCACTCCTTCAAAAGACCATTATAGAAACTGCAAAAGCGATTAAAACGCAAGCTGGCTGGACCATGAACAAGCCGTATCAAACCGAATATGTCTTTGGAAATCTAGCAGATCAGGCACAGTCAATCCATGTCACTTATCCTATTGATGATAGCCATTCGATTCATTTGAGAGGAAAGATTGACCGTATTGACCAAGCTCTGGTTGATGGAACACCTTATGTTACGATAGTTGATTACAAATCAGGTACAAAAGACTTTGCTATGAATCAATTTTTGGAAGGCTTACAGTTGCAGCTCTTCTTTTATTTGGATATTGCTAGGAAACTTGTCAATCTGAAGCAAGCGGACTCTACAGTTTCAGCACACAAGCAAGCAAAGCCATTTGGAGCATTTTATGTACGTGTTCAGAACCCAACCTTTGCTAGTAAGAATTTAGAAAATAAAGATTATGAAGACTTATGGCTCAACGCTTTCCGCTATAAGGGCTTGATGATAAATGAGCTAGAAACAATCAGGAATATTGCACCTTTAGCAGAAGATTCTTCTCGTTCAGATGTCTTTCCTTTTAAGTTTAAAAAAGATGGTTCTTTTGCAGCAGAATCAAAAGTTATTGACCCAGGCTCCATGGAAAATATGATTACTTATGTAAGAATGTGCATTATCGAAGCAGGGCGCCGAATTTTGAATGGAGATACTCGTCTTGCACCATTTGATAAGGGCTATACACCATCTGTATCAGGTGCGTATGCGTCGATTTCACAATTTGATGCTAGTAATCCAGAAAATTCTTATCGTAAATTAGAGCAGATCTCTATGCAAGATGGGCTTGAAAAAATAGAGGAAACCTTACGTGCTACACAAGACGATGAGCCATTTAAGAAGGGAGGCCAGACCAATGACCAATAACTATGTAATTCCCCCAAAACCGGCTAACCTACGTGCTACAGAGCATCAGTGGGAAGCCATCATGGAACGTCATCAGAATATATTGGTTTCTGCATCTGCTGGTTCCGGAAAGACCATGGTTCTAGTACAACGTATTATTGAAAGAATTAAGAGTGGCGACTCGATTGACCAGCTATTAATTGTGACCTTTACCGAAGCAGCTGCTAAGGAAATGAAGGAGCGTATCCGTAAAACTCTAGAAAATGAAGTGAATAGTACGCAAGACCAAGAGCTCAAACAGCACTATCTACAACAAACTCAGCTAATGGGTAAAGCAAATATTTCTACCATTCATGCCTTTTGTTTAAAGGTTATTCGGAGATTCTTTTATATTACCAATCTTGATCCAGTCTTTTCTCTTATGAGTGATGGCGTAGAGGATTTACTGCTTCGTGAAAAAGTCTGGCGGGAACTCCAAGACCAACTTTTTTTAGAAGATCAAGATGGATCATTTGCACGTTTATGTCGTTTCTATTCTAATGATCGAAACGATGATGGCATTACGAATTTGATGTATCAGTTGTTTGACTTTTCTAGAGCCAACCCGAATCCAAAAGAGTGGTTGGAAAAATTGCCACAGATTTATCAGAGTGACATGACTTGGGGAAATCATCCGTTAGTAAAAGACTATCTTCATCCACAAATTCAAGAAAGTCTCCAAACTATTGTAGATAGTTATGACATCTTGTTAAGGGATGTAGAACTGATAGCTGGTGCCGAAAAACATTTTGCTCTCTTATTAGATGAGTCAAAAAAAATTTCCAATCTTCTGGAATTATCTAAAGTTATTGACTACAATCTTGTCTTTGACACCCTCAATAACCTTACTTTTGATAGATGGCCTACCTTGAATAAGGCATTTGCTGACAGCAAGGATCAGGTGAATCTTATCAAAGACAAAAGAACACAATTGAAAGAGACTGTCATCTCCCTAAAAGAGACATACTTTTGGCAATCACCACAAGTTCAGATGGAACAATTATCAAACATTCTTCCTGTTATTGAAACCTTAAGCCAAACAGCCATACGCTTTTATGAGACGCTCCAAAAGGAAAAACTTCACTTAAATAAGGTTGATTTCTCAGACTTAGAACATATGACCTTGGATATCTTAGCTACAAAAGATGAAAATGGTCGACAAGCAGCATCCCTATATTACCAAGATAAATTTACTGAAGTATTGGTGGATGAGTATCAGGATGTGAACCGCGTACAAGAATCCATTTTGCAAGCAGTAACGCGCCATGAGGAAGGAAGAGATAATCTCTTTATGGTAGGGGATGTGAAGCAATCTATCTACTCCTTCCGTTTAGCTGACCCAACCTTATTTTTAGGCAAATACAATAAATTCGGTAAAAAAGAGGGTGGTAAGCGAATATTACTAGCGGAGAATTTCCGCTCTCGCTCAGATGTCTTAGACTTTACCAATATTATTTTCAAGCAATTGATGAATACCAAACTTGGCCAGATGGATTATGATGAAGATGCGGAATTAATTGTTGGAAATACCGCGTATTCACAGGCCCATGATAAGGCTACAGAGATTCTAATTGTGGAGAAAGCAGACTTAAAAGAAGACAATGACGACGAAATAATACTAGATGATTTAGGGCAAGAAGGCTTTGATTCAGCAGCAGAAGCTGAAATTAATCTTATTGCCATGAAAATTAAGCAATATCAAGAAGATGGCTTTCAAATTATGGACCCAGATACAGGTCAAGAGCGAGACGTGGACTATCGAGATATTGTTATATTAACACCAACCAAGTCCTACAATAGTTTAATAGGTGAAGTTTTTGATGAATATGGCTTGCCAGTTATGCTACAAAAAACAGACCAATACTTTAAACGGACAGAGATTACTACAATGATTTCTGCACTAAAAATTATAGACAACCCTTACCAAGACATCCCTTTAGTAAGTGTTTTGCGTTCGGGAATGGTTGGATTGAATGAGGTTGATTTAGCCCATATTCGGAAAGACAATAAAAAACAATCCTATTTCCAATCCTTACTTGATTTTCAGAACTTGCAAGAGGATGCAGTGGTTGATTACTTCACGGCTCAACAGCTTAAAGAACTTCACGATAAGGTTGATCAGTTTTTAAAAGACTTAATGTCTTGGCGAGACTTTGCCAACAAGCAGCTAATCTCACGTTTGATATGGAAGATTTATCAAGATACACAATTTTTAGAGTACGTTCAAGGTCAAAGCAATGGGAAACAACGGTCCTTGAATTTACATTCCTTATATGAACGAGCTAAGCAGTATGAATCCTCTTCGTTCAAGGGCGTTAGGTCATTCATCCATTTTATTGAACAGATGCAAAAGCAAGACAAAGACTTAGCAGAGCCAGTTGATTTGGCACAAGGGGAGAATGCTATAAGGGTTATGACCATCCATGCTAGTAAGGGACTTGAGTTTCCTTTGGTATTCCTAATAAATGCTGCCAAAAAATTTAATCTCAGCAACCTAAACGAACGGTATATTTTCTCGGATCAATATGGAGTCGGTAGTCGTTATCTGGACTTAGATAAACGAATAGAGTATCCATCACTGATTCATACCGCCATTCGCAGCCAACGGTTACGCCGTGAGCTATCAGAAGAAATGCGTAAGCTGTATGTTGCCCTAACTCGTGCTAGGGATAAATTAGTGATAGTTGGAACAGTAACGAATCGTCAAAATTTTGAATCGGACTGGGAATATGTAAAAGGCGAGACGGATTGGGTTGTGCCGGAAACCTACCGGATTGCCAATAAAGGCTTTTTAAATTGGATAGGCCTGTGTTTAGCCAGAGCGAAAGCTGATTCTGATACAGCAACCCATCATACTATCTTAGGAAGACCGTTTTCCTATTACTTGGAATATTTCCCAATGGATCAATTACAAATGAAAAGTAGGGAATGGATTGCTAACCGCAATAACGATACAATCATTACAGAAGAATCTGTTCTTGAGAGAATAGATCCTAAAGATGTTCAGTTTTATGACTTAAAAGGTCAATTAGATAACCTGTCGAAAACCTATCCTTATCAAGCAAGTAGCCAAACAACTTCTTTTCAAAGTGTTACGGAGATAAAACGACTTTTTGAAGAACCAGGAGATTTAGATTTGCCTAGACCAGATAGTATACTTGTAAGAGAAAGTCCGGTTGAAAATAAATTACCATCTATCTACCTATCTCCAAGCTTAAAACGACCACGTTTTTTACAAGAAGAGGTACAAGTCAAGGCAAGCGAAAGAGGAACAGCTATGCATTTATTGATGCAGAAACTTGATTTAAGCCAAGAAATAAGTGAGGACTATGTTCAAGAAGTTTTGAATAATTTGACAGCTGACGGTATATTCAGTCAAGCTCTTGCAGCATCCATATCAATTGACCAAGTCATAGCCTTTTATCACACCACTTTTGGCAAATGGTTACTAAAAGAGCATAACCGTGTTAAAAAAGAACAAGCTTTTTCCTATGTTCTACCAGCCAGTCAATTGTTCCAAGAATTGCATACCGACCAAAGTGATCATATCTTAGTCCATGGGATTATTGATGGTTACGTCGAACTGGAAGAGGGCATCGTATTGTATGACTTCAAAACAGATTATCTTCAAGCAAAGCCAGAGCAAATTGATAGTATGGTCAAAAAGTACCAAGGTCAATTAGCTGTATATGCAGACGCCTTAGAATTGAGCCTAGGAAAGCCCGTTATTAGAAAGGTTCTGTGTCTTTTAACCATTGGAGAAAATATTGTGATTGATAGCTAGAATAATAGCACATAAGGTCAAGTTTTTAGAAACTTGACCTTATGTGCTTTTAATACTTATTTTTTGTTTAATTCATTTTACCTAATAATCAGCATTCTCAAAATATTCATTTCCAGCATCCCATAATAGGTATTCATTAACTCCGTTATCTTTCAAAGCCTTGATTTGTTGAGAAACTTGGAATGGTCCATAAACTTGGTAAGTTCCGTCTGGTAGGTAGGAAGCTGTGAAGTTTTGCAGCCATGGCCTAGTCGTTGGCGCTTTTTCTAAAGTAGCCAATAGTTTGTTTTCTTCCTGAATATAGGCAGCTATCAAGTCATAAGGGTGTAAATCGGGACTAACAATTCCAAAATAGGCTTCTCCCCAGTGGCTTGGGTAAATCATTGAGGAAACAACATCTACATGTTGAGACATCTTTAAGAAGTTTTGTCCAATCCCTGTTGCCTCGTCTAAGGTTGCTGTATATCCAAAGATATCAACTGACACTTCTACATTATAGAACTTCAATTGTTCCTTAGCATAAGCTAGGAAATCAGTAATAGCTTTAACTCTTTTTTGCCCTAAATCCATATCTAAATTGGCATAATCACCTTGATTATAGGTTAGACGGTCTTCAATCAATTCAAAACCTTCAGCAAAACGAACATAGTCGAATTGAATTTCTTTAAACCCTAAACGAGCCGCTTCTTTTGCCACTTCAATATTGTAATCCCAAACCTCTTTGAGAAATGGATTTACAAAGGCGTGCCCGTTATTATCTAACCAGACAGAACCATTTGGGTTAACAAATGACATCTCTGGATGTTTCATAGCCAAATTGCTATCTTTAAAAACCACAATACGTGCAATAGGATATATTTGATGTTTCTCTAAAGATTTCATCATGGCATCCTTATCTGTGATAGTCACATCCGTATTGGCTTTAATCAATTCATTTTGTGATTGGAAGTCTAAGGTTATATTTCCCAAATCTTCTTTGATGTCAATTACCATGCTGTTAAGAGCTGTTTTATCCAGTAGATCTATGAGTTGGTTAAAATAGCTTGAATTAGCTGAATTAGCGGTAACGTAAATCCCCTTAACGCCATCTGAGGGGTAGGGGATTGTTATAGAACTGTTAAAGGTTAGTCGCTTAGGTAGTTGATTAGGTAAGGTAATATAGTTACTAGGGCGGTAATCAATATGATAACTAAGATAATCGACACCGTCTTCTGTAACTGGTTTCCCTAAACTACTTGCAGTAGCTTCACTTGTCTGGCTTGGTGTTTCTTGTGACTGCCGAAAGAAAACCCAACCTAAAACTACGATAGTACCTAGTAAGATGGTAATGAGTGTTACTTGTAAACGGCTGAAACTGATACGTTTAGTATTCATTAATAGTCAGCTCCTCTTGGGTAAGTCGATGCGGGATTCCATAAGAGGTATTCCGTTACTCCAGAGTCATTTAAAGCTTTAATCTGCTCAGCAATTTGTTTTGGTCCGTATTCTTGATAATTACCATAAGGCAAGCTGTAGTCAGTAAATGCTTGTAACCAAGGTCTTGTGATTGGTGCTGGATTGACATCAGCTAAGATTTCATTTTCAATCTGCATATAGGCATAAATGATTTCATAGGGGTGTAGATCAGGTTGATAAACTCCAAAATAGGCCTCGCCCCAGTGACTAGGGTAAATCATTGATGATACAGCATCTACATGTTGTGCCATCTTAGAAAAGTTTTGACCGATTCCTGGTTCTTCTCCAACAGTTGCGGCATAGCCAAAAATATCAACAGATAGTTTTACACCAAACGGTTTTAATTTATCGCGAATATAGGCAACAAACTCAGTGATAGCCGCGATTTGAGCTTGTCCTTTATCTTGATAGGAAGCGAAATCTCCAAGACTATAGGTCAAGGAGTCTGAAATACCGTCAAATTGTTCAGCAAAACGAACATAATCCAACTGAATTTCTTTAAACCCAGCTTTAGCAGCAGATATGGCAACCTCTGATAGATAGTCCCAATTTGCTTTCATAAAAGGGTTAATGAAAGCTTCGCCGCCTGGATTTGTCCAGACAGTCCCATCTGAATAAGCAAAGGATAAATCTGGCCTTTGATGAGCCAATCTACCGTCTTTAAATGCCACAACACGTGCAATAGGATAAATTTGGTGTTTCTCGAGAGTCTTCATTAATGCATCAGTGTCGGAAATTTCAATATAGGTATTTTGCTTAATCGTCTGATTAGTTGTTGGTAGGCTTAAAGTTAAATCACCATGGTCATCTTTAACGTCAATAACAATGGAATTAAGGGCACTGTTGTCCAATAAATCAATAATTGACACAAGAGAATTACCTTCCATAGCTGAAGCTTGAGCGTAAATTCCCTTAACACCTTCTGATGGGTAGGGAATGGTGATGCCACTGTCATAAAAAAGTTTTTGTGGTAAGTTTTTGGGTATTTTTAAAAGGCTTGAATTTCTTAAATTAATTTTAGGTACCTCATTGGAGTATTCTTCGGCAGAGATTATGCTGAAATCTGAACGAAAGAAACTGAAAAGCGCTAATGCACCTAATGTAAGGGATATTGTTTTCAGTATTGGTTTAAGCTTCATCGGCTTTCACCCACTAAAGGTAGTTCAATAGCTTTAGGGTCAACACTGATGTAGCCTTTTTCTTTGTAGGCATCAACGATTGGGCCAATTGCCTCTGCCGTCCAAGAACGGTCATGCATCAAAATATTAGCACCATTAGAAAGTTCAGGAGCATTGATCATAATTTGTTGAAGAGCTTGTGAAGTTTGGTAGTCTTCTTGCCAATCATAGCCAAAAGTCCACGTCATGAGATAAAGATTTTCTTCTTTCATAACATTAAGGGTATCATCATTGTAACTACCAAATGGTGGCCGGAAAAATCTAGGACGTTGACCTGTGATTTCTTCAATTAAATCAGACGTTTCTTTGACTTCTTTTAATTGTTCTTCATAAGTTAAGGTTGCTAAATCTTGGTGAGTTTGCGTATGATTGCCAATCTCAAATCCCATATCATAAATTTCTTTTAATACGGCTTTTCCTTCAGCATCTAAGAAATGACCATTAACCAAAAATAGGGCATGCGCACCTCTGTCTTTTAAGGTTTTCGCAATTTGTAATGCATGCTTATCAGGTGCATCGTCAAAGGTTAAAAACACTAAAGATGACGTTTCTGAACTTGGGTCATTGGCCTGAACTCGAAAATCACTAGTCATATGATAAAGTTTTTTGGTAACTTCTGGTCCTGAAGTTACCTGACTTGATGTGTCTTGAGTTGTCACTTCTTGACTTGAAGAGCTTACGGTTTGGTTTTCTTGGGTACTTGAATTGGAACAACCCAGTAAGAGACTTGCGCTAGTAACTAATCCTAACAATATTTGTTTTTTATTCAAAGTTTTCTCCTCCTTACTTTGAACTTTCTAATTGAGTTGCTAATCTTGCTTTAGCAATTCGAATAGGTTTGTCAATATTTTTCAGTGGTTCGTTGAGTTTTTCCAATATAGCTTGTCTTTCCATAGCTTGATTGTTTATATTCACAATTTCAGTATTCAAACTATCATAGGTAATAGTTTTCCCAGAAAGTGATTTAAAGAAGACTAATTCACTTTCTAATTGTGGTTCTGCCATAGTTATATAGTCATTCAGTGCAGTCACAATTTGGTTCAAAGTACCTGTAATAATTTGCAACTCGGCTAAAGGCAAGCTTTCATCTTTCTCTTTGGTTAAAGATTCTGCAAATGTAGCCAATTTCTTAGTTTGCTCTTTGAGTTGCTTAAAAGACTCTTTTCTTTTAGCAATGTTCTCAAAAACGGCACCTTTACCAGTTTCAAAGGTTTTCATTTCCAAGTCTTGTGAAATTTCGGCTTCCCAATCACTTTGTAGCTGAGCTTCAACGCTTTGTATGTCGTTGAGATGTTGAATAACGGTTGGTAAGGTATCTTGTACATTTTGTAGGGTGGTATTGACTTGACTGGTCGCATTACCACATCCCCAAAGTAACAAGCTTGCCCCCAATAGTACAACCTTAGATTTCAGGTTTTTCATACGAGTCTCCTTTTATATATATTTATCTATAATAAACAGTACTAGAATAGTCACTTGTTATTATAAGGTTTTTTTTCTAGATATACAAACTTTTCTTAAAAAATGATGATTTTTATGTCTAAATATTACAAAAAGGTATCATTTTTTGATAATTTATGGGTACAACTCACCACTTTGAAACATTTTTGTAACCTTGTGAAATATTAGTATGGATTTTGGTGCAGTTTGGTCAGTCAAGATGTGCCCACTTGCTACTAGCAATCTAGACAGGGGAAAGTTATAATCAAGAATAGGAAAGAGAGGGAATATTCAATATGATTGTTTATTTTGTAATCAGTGTAATAGCTATTATTGTAGATCAAGCTGTAAAATGGTGGACGGTAGCTAATTTTTCTGAAGGGCAGGGTCAGGATTTAATACCTGGCATCGTCAATATTTTTTATATCAAGAATCCAGGTGCTGCTTGGGGAATTTTAGAAGGGCAAATGCTTATCTTTTATGTTATTACCTTCATTGCTGTAGCTGCTATGGCATATCTTATTTTTAAGGACCGTGGAAAATCTGCTCTTGCTTCCTTAGCATATGCTTTGATATTAGCGGGAGCTTTAGGAAATTTCATTGATCGTCTTCGTTTGGGCTATGTTGTGGATATGTTCCGACTAGATTTTATGCAGTTTCCGATTTTTAATGTGGCGGATATGTGCTTGTCGATAGGTGTAGCGCTCTTATTTATTTATACCCTATTTATAGAAGGAAAGGAGCATGCCAGTGTCAAATAACCAATTAACATTTCAAATTAGTCAAGAAACAGGTAGGATAGATAAGGTCTTATCAGAACAGTTTAGGGACTATACTCGTTCTGTTATCCAACAATGGTTAAAACAAGGAGCGGTTAGGGTGAATGAGGTGCCTGTTAAAGCCAATTATAAGGTTCGCACTGGTGACCAAATCACTATTCTTATTCCTCAAGAAGAGGAACTAGTTGTTGCTGCCGAAGATATTCCTTTAGATATTATTTTTGAAGATGCTGATCTTGTGGTAGTTAATAAACCCTCAGGTATGGTGGTTCATCCCTCTAAGGGACATTCTAGTGGCACTTTGGTCAATGCCTTACTTCATCACATTGGCAATCTATCTACACAAGGGGAAAGTTTTCGACCAGGCATAGTCCATCGTATTGATAAAGATACATCTGGTCTTCTAGTGGTAGCTAAAACACCTAAAGCTCACTTAGCATTGTCTAAGCAGTTAGAAGAACACACCATGCAACGAACATATTTGGCAATTGTTGAAGGACATTTTGCCCATGAGAGTGGAACGATTGATGCTCCTTTAGGACGCTCCACCAGCAATCGCTTGAAAAGAAGTGTGCAAAAAAATGGTCGTGCAGCTGTTACCCATTTTACTGTTATAGAAACTTTAAGGGATGCAAGTCTTTTATCCTTACAATTAGAAACCGGAAGAACGCATCAGATTAGGGCACACATGGATTACATTCAACACCCTATCCTTAACGACCCTATGTACCATCCAGCTAGCAAACAAGCTACTTCCTTTGGACAATATTTACATGCAAAAACACTTGGTTTTGTACATCCTACTAGTCAAGAAACTATGTCTTTTGAAGTAGAACCACCAAGGGAGTTTTTGGATAAGCTTGAAGAATTAAGGTTCGACGACTTATAAATATGTTTCTTAGTTGAAAAACTATAGATGAATATAGTAATTTTCTAAGCACAAGAGTCTCCAGCTGGTCGGTCGGAGACTCTTATCTGCTAAAAAATGTCTAATCCTTAACAATGACTTGACTTAGACAGTCATTTTAAGTATGATGAATTCAATTAAATATCCTTTAATCGTGTCCAGAGAGACCATAAGGAAGACCCCATTAACTGCTTATTAGTAAGCTCCTTAGTCTATTTCTGCGACTTTGGAGCTTTTTTTGTAGTCATTGGGGATAAAGGACTTTAATCAATCTGTAGAAAGGAATTGAACTATGAATGAAATCGTAATTGTCGATCAAGCTGCCATGAACCGTGCACTAACTCGAATCAGCTATGAAATTGTCGAACAGAATAAGGGGATTGAAGATTTGGTATTGATAGGTATCAAATCACGAGGGATTTACTTGGCGGAAAGAATTGCCAGCAAGTTACAAAAAAACGAAGGAGTAACAGTCCCTGTTGGAGAATTGGATATCACCTTGTATCGAGATGACATTCATATTGCTGATATAGATCGAGAGCCTACTTTACACTCTTCTAATATCCCAGTTGAAATAAAGGGAAAGAATGTTGTCTTGATTGATGATGTCTTGTTCACCGGTCGAACTGTTCGAGCAGCCTTGGACGCTATCATGGATTATGGTAGACCTAAAAAGATTAGTTTAGCCGTATTGGTTGATCGCGGTCACCGTGAATTGCCTATTCGACCAGATTACATTGGGAAAAATATTCCGACAGCTTTAAATGAACAAATTAGTGTCAAAGTTACTGAAATGGATGGCATGGATAATGTTTCTATTTTAAAACCGTAAGTTGCAAGAAGATAAAATACTTCACTTTAATTGAATCCAGAGAGATTCAAAAGCGTGCGTGCTCTTATATGGTCTTTTCAAATAGTCTAATCAAAAAATAACAGCTATTGAATTGTCATAAGCATTCACCATCAAATACAAAACGATGGAGGAATCAATTATGCAAACAAATCTAATAACCAAGCCCTTAACATTGAACCATTTTTGTAGTGTAGAAAGTCTTAGCCAAGAAGAAGTCATGTCCTTAATCATCCGAGCACAAGAATTTAAGCACGGAGCTACATGGTCTAACAACAAAAATCTTTATGCCGTCAATCTCTTTTTTGAAAATTCAACTAGAACTCATAAAAGCTTTGAAATGGCTGAAAAGAAAATGAATATTGATGTGATTGATTTTGAAGTGGCAACTAGTAGTGTTAATAAAGGAGAAACACTCTATGACACTGTTTTAACCATGCAGGCGCTTGGAATTAATGTGGCGGTTATTCGTCATGGAGACAATGATTATTACAGGGAGCTTATTGAGAGTCCTACCATTCATATTCCAATAATTAACGGTGGCGATGGCAGTGGTCAACATCCGTCTCAAAGCTTATTAGATTTAATGACCATTTATGAAGAATTTGGCTATTTTAAAGATCTTAGAGTAGCCATTGTAGGAGATCTGAAGCATTCCCGTGTTGCCAAATCAAATATGCAACTCTTAAAGCGTTTAGGAGCTAAGCTTTATTTTTCTGGTCCTGAGGAATGGTATGATCCTTCTTTTGAAGAGTATGGGTCTTATCAAGTCATCGATGAATTAGTTGAACATGTAGATGTTATGATGATGCTTAGAGTGCAACACGAGCGCCATATTGGGCATGAGCACTTCACTAAGGAAGAATACCTCAGTAACTATGGTTTGACTGTTGAACGAGCGAATCGACTAGTAGAACATGCAATTATTATGCACCCAGCACCGGTTAACCGTGATGCAGAGATGGCAGGCGACCTAGTTGAATGTGACAAATCACGTATCGTTCAACAAATGACTAATGGTGTATACGCCCGCATGGCTATCTTAGAAGCTGTCTTGAACCACTAAAACTATTGCTAGATTGGAGTGTCACTATCTTTTATGAAGCATAATTCTACAGAAAATCCTTTGAACTATCCTATTGTGGCTTTGGATTTCTCAACGACTCAAGAAATAAAAAACTTTCTCTTACTGTTTAAAGATGAACCACTTTATGTCAAGGTAGGTATGGAACTGTATTACCAAAATGGTCCAGAAATTGTTAAATGGATGAAGGCTTGTGGGCATCGTATTTTCTTAGATTTGAAACTCCATGATATTCCTAATACTGTATATCGTGCAATGAAAGGTTTGGCGGGACTGGATGTTGATTTAATCAATGTCCATGCCGCAGGAGGAACTAGTATGATGCAGGCTGCCTTAGAAGGGGTAAACGAAGGGACTCCAAATGGGTCAAATCCACCTAAACTTATCGCTGTAACCCAACTAACGTCAACTACAGAGGACAAGATGCAAAGTGAGCAACTGATCGAACACAGTTTGAAAGATAGTGTTCTTCATTATGCAAAGTTAACGATGGATGCAGGCTTAGATGGCGTAGTCTGTAGTGCCTTAGAGGCCAAAGATATCCTTCAGGTAACCAGACCGAACTTTATGTGTGTTACACCAGGTATCCGTTTAAGTGGGGGAGCGTCAGGAGATCAAAAACGTATCGCAACACCAGAATTCGCCAGATTAAATGGAGCTTCAAACATTGTAGTTGGGAGACCAATCACCTTGGCCAATGACCCAGTTCAGGTCTATCATCAGATAAAAGATCAGTGGAATGGAGCGATGAAAAACGATGTCAACTAGTACAGACCTAATCAATAACAAAGTACAAGACAACCTTGCAAAAGAGGTTGCCAAGGATCTTTTACAAATCGGAGCAGTAACCTTAAGCCCCAATGCCCCTTATACATGGGCAAGTGGCATGAGAAGCCCAATCTATTGCGATAATCGTATGACCATGAGTTTTCCTGCTGTACGTAACAAGATAGCTAACGGTTTAGCAGAACTAATTAAGGTAAACTATCCTGATTGTCAAGTCATTGCAGGAACAGCAACTGCTGGTATACCACATGCAGCATGGATTGCTAAAGAACTAGATTTACCAATGATTTATGTACGTTCATCAGCCAAAGACCATGGAAGAGGAAATCAAATTGAAGGCTTATTGACGTCGGGTCAAAAAGTTGTCATGGTAGAGGACTTAATTTCTACAGGTGGCAGTGTCATTGATGCAAGTTTGGCTGTCAAAGAAGCTGGCGGTGATGTTCAAGGTGTAGTTGCTATTTTCAACTACCAACTCCCTAAGGGGCAAAAACGCTTTGAAGACTATCATGTTGATTTGCAAACTTTAACCAATTATTCTACCTTAATTGAGGTGGCTAAAGACAATGATGCAATTAATGAAGACCAAGCACAGGTTTTGACCCAATGGAAAAACTCACCCGAAACATGGTTTAAAGATTATTATGAGAATAAATAACTAGCATTCAGGCTAGAAAAGATACCTGTCAGAAATCATAGTTGGTTTTTGATAGGTGTCTTTATTTTGTTATTTAGCTTTTATCGTTTGAATATCTCATGGGTTAGCTATATGATAATAAAGTAGAAATAATAGAATAGTGGGGGGGATAGGAATGGATAATCAAAACCATACCTTAGATAGAAATTCAACTAGTCAAAAAGGCACAAGCCTATCGGAGATTAACAGCACCATTGATATCCCTCAAACCAAGAGCTTTTGGCGAAATCTCATTGCTTTTTCAGGACCAGGTGCGTTGGTTGCTGTAGGGTATATGGACCCAGGAAACTGGGTTACCTCTATTAATGGTGGTGCCAAATATGGCTATCTCTTGTTATCCGTTATTCTAATTTCTAGTTTGATTGCTATGCTCTTACAATATATGGCCGCAAAACTAGGTATCGTAACACAAATGGACTTAGCCCAAGCAACAAGGCACTATACTAGTAAACCAGTCGGATTTGCCTTATGGATTGTTACAGAATTGGCGATTATGGCAACCGATATTGCTGAAGTTATCGGTGGTGCAATTGCACTAAATTTACTGTTTAATATTCCTTTAACAGTTGGAGTCGTTATTACCGTTTTTGATGTCTTTTTACTCTTATTTTTGATGAAGTTAGGCTTTCGAAAAATAGAGGTCATTGTTGTCAGCTTAATTATACTTATCTTTTTAGTCTTTCTTTATGAGGTCATCATTGCCCAGCCAAACGTGGCAGATATACTTATTGGATTCATCCCTCAAGAACAAATTTTAAACAAAGGTCAGTTGGTTATGGCTCTTGGGATTATAGGAGCAACTGTGATGCCTCATAATCTTTATCTGCATTCTTCGTTATCACAAACGAGAAACTTTAAACGAGATACAGATGATGATATTGCATTGGCTTTAAAATACACAACTTGGGATTCTAATATTCAACTTTCAGCAGCTTTTATCGTCAATTGCTTACTCTTAATTTTAGGAAGTGCCTTATTTCTTGGTAAAGGTGAGAGTTTAGGAACTTTCAAGTCACTCTATGACGCTCTGCAAGATCCAACACTGGCCGGAGTCGTGGCTAGCCCAGTATTAAGTACCTTATTTGCTGTTGCTCTGCTTGCCTCTGGTCAAAATTCAACCATTACAGGTACTTTGACAGGTCAGATTGTTATGGAAGGCTTCATCCATTTAAAAATCCCTCAATGGACCAGAAGATTAGTCACTCGACTCATTTCAGTGATTCCTGTACTTATTTGTGCCTTTTATTTTCAAGGTAGTGAATCAGCTCTTGATGACCTTCTCATCTATACACAAGTATTTCTAAGTATTGCTTTACCGTTATCCATGATTCCATTGGTTATATTTACTAGTAGTAAAAAAATCATGGGGGAACGGTTTAAAAATTCCTTATGGATTGCCCTCCTTGGGTGGGTTTGTTCCATTGCCTTAACCATCTTAAACATTCAATTAATTATCGAAACCATGTCATCTTTTTTTACATCTAAATAGGGAAACCAAGGTGGTGTATCGATTTGAAGACTTTTTATTCATAATATGGTATACTGATATAAAGTTGGTTGTTGGAAATTGGCAAGCGCACAGAAAGAGGCGATTGAATGACATTAAAAGTCACGAAAGAAATCAAGAGTACAGTTGAGACCGAGTTAAGAAAAGGAACCAGTAAATCTCGTATAGCTCATCTCTTAGGTGTTTCTTATGATGAAGCTATCCAAATTATTGACAAAATCAAAGCATCGATTCGGCCTGATGTAGGAGATCGAATTCGGTTTACTTTTCGCGAACAAAAAATGGTAGGAGAGATTAATAAGCTATTAACCAATAGTGCAGTTGTTAAAATCAACTGGGAACAATCCAACGAAACCATGCGCGATATTTGTGAAGAAAAAACAATTGTTAATTTTAAAGACATCGTAGAATTTATTCAAATTACGCAATAGCAATAGGGAAAAGGACTTGGTAGAAAGTCCTTTTTTCTTATGGTATTTGAGTCCTCAATTTATCAATCAGAAATCAAGGTAGTGAATTGAAACTAATTTCATTAGCTAGTAATATTTTTCCACCCCACACTGATCATCAATAAACTATCTAACCTATTTTTTGCGCAAATACATCCATAAATAGCCATGAATTAGAACGATTTAACTTTTTTGTTAAGTTTTTTTCATAAAATTTTTGAAATCACTTGCAATAGGTGAATATAGATGATATACTTACTCTAGTGTTTTTGTTAGGTATAGAAAAATGTTTTTTGCAACATTCCAATTCGAACCGTAAGCAAGAATATCAAAATAATTTAGTGCTTCGGCACGAGGAGGAAACAAACATGGAACAAGGTACAGTAAAATGGTTTAACTCAGAAAAAGGCTTCGGATTTATCGAACGTGAAGGCGGAGACGACGTATTCGTACATTTCTCAGCTATCCAAGGTGACGGATTCAAAACTTTAGAAGAAGGCCAAGCGGTTGAATTTGAAGTTGAAGACGGAGCTCGTGGACCACAAGCTGCTAACGTAGTTAAACTATAATTCATTTAAATTAAAAGTTTAGAGGATCGAGAATTTATTTTCTCGGTTCTTTTTTTGTACTTTTTCCTAGCAATAAATTTAAGAAAACTAGTCATAATCATGCATACCACGTTCTTTTCATGGTAAAATAAACAGGTATAAAGTTTATGTAATCTAATTAAGGAGGTATGACATGTCTAGCAATCCTAACGATAAAGAGCAATTAAAGAAACTGAATAACTGGCTGATTGTCTTATTATTTTTATGCACGATAGCCATTGCATTCGTTTTTTATCAGCGTGTCGTTTCGCAAGGAAAAGCCAAAGAAGAAAGTAGTAGTTCACTTGTAGAAGAATCTGTAAGCTCTACATCTAGTGAAGCGGAAGCTACGGTTCAAGTGGGGCAAGCTGATGTTAGTTCAACAAGTCAAGCTCAAGAAGTAAGTAGTAGTAGTTCTAGTTCAGCTCAGATAGAAAGTTCATCAAGTAAGGAATCTAGTTCTTCAAGCTCTCATAGTTCTTCTAGTTCCTCATCTGCAACAGAAGCAAGTTCATTAAACATAGCCCCAGTGGGAACAGCCCAAACCGGTGAACATGTAACCAATTACGAAGATGGCTCTCAAGATCGTATTGAGATTAAGAAAGCTTATCTAGCTGCTTTAGGTAATCGAGTTACAGCTGATACCGTTTTTGAGAATTGGATTGGTAATGGTGGTGACAATCGTGTAGAAGCTACCGTAACGGATACCAGAAGTGGGAATAAGTATATTGTTTTCATGCAGTGGGTTGATGGGAAAGGTTGGAAACCAGAATCGTATAAAAAAATCGACTAATTTAGTAAATATTCTAGATAAGGAGCGAACACATGAGAATATTGTTAAAGAATGCAGCTATACTAGTGGCGGATAATCAATTAGAGCTAAGAGAAATCCTCATTGAGGAGGATTTAATTGCGTCCATTTCACTTCCAGACACAAACAATTCTAATGATGTTGATCAAGTGATTGATTGCCTAGGACATTTTGTAAGTCCTGGATTAGTAGATGTTCATGTCCATTTAAGGGAACCAGGATTTGAGTATAAAGAAACCATAGAGACTGGTAGTGCGGCTGCGGCAAGGGGTGGCTTTACAACGGTTTGTGCAATGCCAAATACAAATCCATGTCCTCAAAACACAGAAATTTTAGACAGTATTCAAAAACGTATTGAAGAAAGTGCGCATGTTCGTGTTCTACCTTATGCAACCATTACGCAAGGTTTGCGTAGTGAACAGCTTGTTGACTTTAAGGCTTTAAAGGAACATGGCGCTTTTGCCTTTACCAATGATGGTGTTGGCGTGCAGACAGCAAAAGTTATGTATGAAGCCATGTTTGAGGCTGCTAAACTTGATATGGCTATTGTGGCGCATACGGAAGAGGATTCCTTACTCTATGATGGCGTTATGCATGCTGGCTACCGTGCTAAAGAGCTAGGCCTACCTGGTATGCTGGCTTTAACAGAGTCTACCCAAATCGCACGTGATATTCTTCTAGCAGAAGCTACAGGGGTTCATTACCATGTCTGTCATGTATCCTCAAAAGAAAGTGTACGAGTTATCCGTGATGCAAAACGAGCAGGTATCAATGTTACAGCGGAAGTCTCTCCACATCATTTATTGCTGTCAGAAGACGATATTCCTAGCGATAGCGCACAATGGAAGATGAATCCGCCTTTACGTTCTCGTCAGGACAGAGATGCCTTATTAGAGGGCTTACTGGATGGAACGATTGACTGTATCGCAACCGACCATGCTCCTCATTCTGACCAAGAAAAAGAGGGTGGAATGGTTGGAGCGCCATTTGGCATTGTGGGTAGTGAAACGGCCTTTCAACTTCTTTATACTGAATTAGTTTTAAATGGCATTTGCACTTTGCAACAGCTGGTTGACTGGTTAAGTAGCATTCCTGCAAAGTTGTTTAAGTTACCTTATGGAAGCTTGCAAGTCGGTTCTGTAGCAGATATTGCTGTTTTTAATCTGAATGATTCATATGAGATTGATCCAGATCAATTCATGTCTAAAGCGAACAACACACCATTCAAAGGGAAAACTGTTTATGGGAAGACGCTTTTAACCATGGTGAATGGTTGCGTGGTTTATCGTGCCTAAAAGATCACTATTATAATTAATAATTAAGGGTATATCACATTTGCTGGAAAGCTTTTTTGTATCGTTAAACTATTTGTAATCGATAAATGATTAGTTTCCTACGATAGTCCAAAGAGTGCTTAGGGGAGTTAACTTTACTGCTAATAAGTGAGAAATTTGTCTGCGCTTAGGACCATCAGGCTAATGTTGAGCAAGATAAAAAAAGATAAATACAGTTGCCGATAAGAATTGAACATTAGATTGTGATACATTGCTTACAAAAGAAGTTGAGATATTAATAGAAAGGTCAGGAAAAATGTACTACAAAAGCTGTTTAATGATTCAAAAAGAACAAATCTATGAAGCCTTTAAAATTGGGTTTTCAGATTACTCAGTGCCAATAAATTTTGGAATGGATTCTTTTTTTGAACGATTTTTTGGATTAGAGGGAAACAGATTGGAACATTCCGTCATTGCCATTGAAGATGAAGAGCCTATAGGGTTAATATTAGGTGGAATTCGGCAATTTGACGGATATAAAAACATGAGATGTGGAACCTTATGTGTATCACCAAAACATAGGGGAAGCGGAGTTAGTGGAAAGCTATTTGATCTTTTTTTAGAAAATGCAGTAAAAAATAAATGTGAACGGCTTAGTTTGGAAGTTTTATCCCATAATAAACGAGCGATACGCTTTTATGAAAAAAGAGGATTTGAAAAGAAAAACAAGCTGCTTTACTACAGTGCAAATACACCCGATGTCTTAAACTGCTTAGCATTAAACGACAATATTCGAATAGTAGAAACGGACTGTTTGGCTGCTATAAAGCTACGTGATGAAATTTCAAATCTCCATATCAATTGGCAGAATGAGACAGATTATTTTTCCTTGGATAAGGAAGCTCGTTGTTTTGCTGCTTACAACAAAGATAATTTGGTGGGTACGTTAGTTATCACAACATCTGGTAAGATATATAACCTGTTTGTGGTTGAAAAATATCGAAGAAAAATGGTTGCCAGCAGCCTTTTGAATTTTTCTATCTACCAGCTCAAACCTGAAAAATTGAACATAGGGATGTCAGACAATATAGATATGAGAGATTTTCTAATGAAACTGAATTTTATGAAGGAAGAAGTAGAGCAATATGAGATGTTTCGATTACTCGATAGACTTGAATAATAGCTAGGAAAAATCCTGACTAGTGATGGGTAGACTTTTTTGTGTAATTTTGAATGCTGTGAATAATCCAGGAAAATAGTATAACTTGAGAAATAAAAGTTCATCTCAAGAAAAATCCAAGTCGTATCCTTGTGATACGGCTTCTTTACGTCTATGGAATAAGAGATACATTTTTGGTACAATATAGAGTACATTACAATAAGGCGTAATATCAATATTTTTTTGCCAATAATACATTCACCAAATAGAAGCAAGAAAGGACAAATTGGATGATCAAACTAATCGCAATAGACATGGACGGGACACTATTATCCAGTGACCGCACCATTTCGCAAAAGAATAAGTCTGTTATTGCTAAAGCTTTAACGCTGCCAGAGGTGTCCATCGTTTTATGTACAGGACGTCCGGCTACAGGGATTCTCCCGTATCTAGAAGAATTACAGTTAACTGATAAAGATGAATATGTAATCTCTCAAAATGGTGCCTATATTTTTCAATCTAAAACCAAACAAGTATTAGCTGAAAAAGTTTTGGATACGACTAAACTTTCGGAAATAGTAGAACTAGCTCAAAAACACCATATTGGGCTTATGGGAGTAGGAGAGGCAGCTTGCTATAGTATTGCTATGGTTCCAACTGACATGATGGTACTAGAAGCAAGAATTGTAGACGCACCACTGATTGAACTTTCATTAGAAGAAGCATTGCAAACCAAATTCCATAAACTACTCTTTATAGAGACCCCAGAAACATTAGATGCTTTTGAACAGATACTACCTCAAACTTGGAGAGAAAATTTCTACATCGTTCGTAGCCAAGGAAATCTCTTAGAAATGATGAACCAGGGGATAAACAAGGCAGAAGCACTCAAAGAACTGGGAGACTACCTCTCAATACCTTTATCCTCCATGATGGCCATTGGAGACGGTATGAATGATATCGAGATGATTAAAGAAGTCGGGTATGGAGTAGCTATGGAAAATGCTGTTCCTGCATTAAAAGCCATCGCCCAAGCGCAGACAAGCTCAAACGATAATGATGGAGTCGCCAATGCCATTGTTGACTGGTTACAATTAGAAAAAGAATAAGGAGTCTGCCATGCAAAGTATTACTAGTCAAGAATTACTTAAAATGAGCCAAATTTTTAAAATTCTCAGCAATGAGAACAGA
Organism: Granulicatella seriolae; assembly: GCF_024543085.1. Classification (GTDB taxonomy): domain Bacteria; phylum Bacillota; class Bacilli; order Lactobacillales; family Aerococcaceae; genus Granulicatella; species Granulicatella seriolae. The sequence goes on along the minus strand of NZ_JANHNZ010000001.1, from coordinate 2,076 downwards.
CTCAAAACCTTACATTTTCTCTTTGAAAAAGAACGTTCGGTAGGTGAATTAACGGAACTAACTCAGATGACACAATCAGCTGTTTCACATCAATTAAAGCTTTTAAAAGACCATCAAATCGTTTCTAGTAGTAAACAAGGCCAACAAGTGATCTATTCCTTAAAGGACCACCACATTTTTGAATTGTTGTCTCAAGCAAGAGAGCACGTTGCAGAAGACATTTAACCACTTTTTCTTTAAGTGGTTCTTTTTTTTATTTTCACATTATCATTTCAAGTCATATGCTATACTTAATCATGGGTATAATAAATTTTAGGAGGATAAACCATGATTTTAACAATTACAATGAATCCATCCATTGATATTTCTTATCCAATGGACTCATTTAAGGTAGACACCGTTAACCGAACCAACCGTGTATCAAAAACAGCTGGTGGAAAGGGCTTGAATGTCACAAGAGTTTTGAAAGAATTAGACAAACCAGTTCTTGCAACAGGATTTCTAGGAGGATACTTAGGCAAGTTCATAGAAAATGCCTTAGAAAAGGTCGATATTAACCACTCTTTTTATCAAATCAGTCAAGAAACTAGAAATTGTATCGCTATTTTACACGATGGCAAGCAGACAGAAATTCTAGAAGGGGGACCAACAATTTCCAAAGAAGAAGCTGCTGGCTTTTTAAAGCACTTCACTTCCTTATTGGATACGGTGGATGTCATCACCATTTCTGGAAGTTTGCCAAATGGCTTAAACAAAGATTTTTACGCTCATCTAATTGATTTAGCGGATAATGCGGGTAAAAAAGTACTGCTAGATACTTCTGGCACTACTTTGGAGGAGAGTTTAAAAAATAATAATAAACCATTCTTAATCAAACCTAATCAAGAAGAAATTAGTCAACTTCTCCACAAAAATATTGCTTCAGATTATAAGGAGTTAAAAGCAGACTTGAATTCTCCGTTGTTTGATGGTGTGGAATGGATTGTGGTGTCACTAGGTGCTGATGGTGCTTTTATAAAACACAAGGATAAGTTCTATAAAGCCAATATACCTACTATTGAAGTTGTCAATCCGGTAGGCTCAGGTGATTCAACAGTAGCTGGTCTAGCAGCAGCTATCTATGATGATTTAGATGTTACTGACGTATTCAAGTACGGAATGACAACAGGAATTCTAAATACCTTGGAAAAAGAAACAGGACACATCAATAAAGGTAAGTTTGATGAATATTATCAACTTATTGATGTGGTTGATTATTTAGATTAATAGATTGTACCCAGCTCTTAAAGTTTCCTTTGTGGACTTAAGAGCTGGGTATTTTTTTAACATCTTCAGTTTACTTAGATGAAATTTCTCTTTCATTCTATGATATACTTAAACTACTTAAACGACTTATCAGTTAAACTCAGACTAAATTTTTAGATAATTTCAGTTACTTTAGGAGTAAAGTATTTATGGACAAAAAATTTTCAATAGAACGCTTGTACCAACTTGACTATGATATTCTTCAAACATTTTTATATGAAGCAATTTTTCAACCTGATCCTAAAAATATCATTCCTTTTTCAATTGTAGAACAACCAGATTTGAGAAAGTATATTGATAATTTTGGCGAGCAAAAAGGGGACTATGCAATCGGAGTTTTAGACGGAGATACTATTGTTGGTTTAGTATGGGTGAGATTGGTTAAGGGCTATGGGCATATTGATACCAATACACCGGAATTAAATATTGCTATTTTGAAGTCTTATCGAGGACAAAAATTGGGAAGCATATTAATTAGTGACTAAAACTTGAAACATCAAAAAGCGTGTCTAACCCTTGATATACCTAACTTTTACGCCATAAAAATAGCATGAACCTCTCCAACTTGGTAAAATAGAGTTGTTCAAAAACCATCTACCAAGGAGTGTTCATGCCATGTCTATTATACCATCAAATAACTCAAATAAAAACGATATTTCGTCATCCATCGATCATTTTTTCAAACGCTTTAATGCATCAGCTATTGCTAGAAAATCGAATGCACAAAAATCAAAAGGCGTCAGTTTTTTAGTTCTTTTTAGCTACCTGGTG